>CAVUKJ010000005.1:0-99420 GCA_963742095.1 uncultured Alphaproteobacteria bacterium | reverse complement strand
GTGAGCGCGTCGCTGTGGATGGAAACCTGCCCGGGCTCGAGGAATTGGCCCGGCTTGCCGGGCGCAGCGTGCGGCGGCGATTTCTTCCGCGCGATGTTCCGGCGGACTTGCTGCGCCTGCTCTGCGCCTGCGCGTTGAGTGCGCCGTCCAAGAGCGACCTGCAGCAGGGCGATATTCTCATCGTGCGAGAAAATGACAGGCGCGAGACGATTGCGGCGTTGCTTCCCGAGATGCCGTGGGTCCGCGAGGCGCCCGTGTTTCTGGTCTTTCTTGCCAATGGCCGGCGCGTTCCTGAGGTGGCACGGCTGCGCGGCAAGCCGTTTCCCAACGACCACCTCGACCTGTTTTTCAACGCGACGGTGGATGCCGCGATCGTGCTCGCGACGTTCCTGCGCGCGGCGGAGGCGGTCGGGCTCGGCTGCTGCCCGATCAGCGTCATCCGCGACCGCGTCCGCGAGGTGAGCGAACTGCTGGAATTGCCGGAGAAAGTCGTGCCGATTGCCGGCATGTGCGTGGGCTGGCCCGCGGACGAAGGCGGTATTTCGCCAAGGCTGTCGCTCACATCGACGGTCCATCACGAGCGCTTCGATGAAGGCGATGTGGCCTCTCAGATCGACGCCTATGACCGCCGCCGTGCCGCATCGCGGCCTTACCGGAACCAGCGCGATCCGGCGCGCTTTGGCCGCGCGGACTTCTATGGCTGGTCGGAGGACAAGGCGCGGCAGTATGCCGTGCCGCTGCGCGCCGACTTCGGGGCGTTCGTCCGCGCGCAGGGCTTTCATCTCGACTGAAGCCATTTTATAGAAGACGCAAACAAGAATGGGAGGAGCGCCGAGATGGGCATTCCGCAGTTTCTCGTACACAATAAAAAGGACACCGTCGGCGTGGTCGTCGTCGAAGGCCTCAAGGCCAACACGCAGATGTCCGGGGTGGTCACGGCGAACAATTCCTCGCTCAGGCTGAAATCGAAGATGAACATTCCGATTGGCCATAAGGTCGCGCTCGTCGACATCAAGAAGGGCGACACGGTCTGGAAGTACGGCCAGGACATCGGCAAGGCGGTTGCCGATATCGGCAAGGGCGAACACGTGCACGTGCACAATCTCAAGACCAAGCGGTGGTGAAATGGCAAAACGCAGAACCAAGGCCGCGAAGCGCAACGGCAAATCGAATATGACGTTCATGGGCTGGCGGCGGGAGAACGACCGCGTCGGTGTGCGAAACCACGTCATCATTTTGCCGCTCGACGATCTCTCGAATGCCGCGTGCGAGGCGGTCGCCAACAACGTCAAAGGTACGATGGCGATTCCTCACGCCTATGGACGTCTGCAGTTCGGCGAGGACCTCGAATTGCATTTCCGCACGCTGATCGGCACCGGCTCCAATCCAAACGTCGCCGCGGTCGTCGTCATCGGCATTGAGGACGGCTGGACCGCCCGCGTCGTCGAGGGCATCAAGAAGACCGGCAAGCCGGTGACCGGCTTCGGCATCGAGCTCAACGGCGACATCAACACGATCGCGAAGGCATCGCGCGTCGCCAAGGACTACGTGCAGTGGGCCTCCGAGCTCAAGCGCGAAGAGTGCGATATTTCCGAGCTGTGGGTGTCGACCAAGTGCGGTGAGAGCGACACCACGACCGGCCTCGCGTCCTGCCCGACCGTCGGCAACATGTACGACAAGCTGATCCCGAAGGGCATTTACGGCGTCTTCGGCGAAACCTCGGAGATCACCGGCGGCGAGCATCTCGCCAAGGCGCGCGCGATCAACGACAAGATCGGCGAGAAATGGATGAAAACCTGGCAGGCCTACGAGGACGAGGTCATTCAGGCGCACAAGACGGACGACCTCTCCGAAGTCGCAGCCGACCAAGGGCAATATCGCCGGCGGCCTGACCACCATCGAAGAGAAGGCGCTCGGCAATCTCGAGAAGATGGGCCACAAGTCGAAGTACATCGACGTGCTTGCACCCGCCGAAACGCCGGCCGCGGGGCCTGGTCTCTATTACATGGACACCTCGTCTGCTGCTGCCGAATGCGTGACGTTGATGGCAGCAGGCGGCTACGTGGTGCACACCTTCCCGACCGGGCAGGGCAACATCATCGGCAATCCCATCGTGCCGGTGATCAAGATCACCGGGAATCCGCGCACGGTGCGCACGATGTCCGAGCACGTCGATCTCGATGTGTCCGGCATCTTGCGCCGGGAGATGACGATCCCGCAGGCGGGCGACGCGCTGATCAAGATGATCCTGCGCACCGCCAATGGCCGCCTGACCGCGGCGGAGGCGCTCGGCCACCGCGAATTCGTGCTCACCAAGCTTTACCGCAGCGCCTGATGCCCGCGGCCGGAGGCCGCTTATGCCGACACTGACGCTCGCCGAGGCCGAGGCGCTGGTCGTGCGCACGCTGATGCGTTGCCGCACCAGCGAGGCCAACGCCACGTGCGTGGCGCGCGCCCTGGTCGGCGCCGAGGCGGAAGGCCAGAAAGGCCACGGCCTGTCGCGCGTGCCGACTTATGCGGCGCAGGCCAAAGTAGGAAAAGTCGACGGTGCGGCCAAGCCTTCGCTCGAATGGCGGCGTCCGGCGGCGGCCGTCGTCGATGCGAAGCACGGCTTTGCCTATCCGGCAATCGACCTGGCGCTGGACGCTCTGCCCAAGGTGGCGCGGGCCAACGGTATCGCGTCGGCCGGCATCACGCGCTCGCATCATTGTGGCGTCGTCGGCCATCCGGTCGAGCGGCTGGCGGGTGAGGGCCTGCTGGCGCTGATGTTCGCAAATACGCCGGGCGCGATCGCGCCCTGGGGCGGCGCCAAAGCTGTGTTCGGCACCAACCCGATTGCGTTTGCCTGTCCTCTGCCGGGCAAGCCGCCGATCGTCGTCGACCTGTCGCTGTCCAAGGTCGCGCGCGGCAATATCCTCGCCGCCAAACAGAAGGGCGAAAAAATTCCGGAAGGCTGGGCGCTCGACGCGCAAGGCCAGCCGACCACCGATCCGGCCACCGCGCTTGCCGGCACGATGCTGCCGCTTGGCGACGCCAAAGGCACGGCGTTGGCGCTGATGGTCGAATTGCTGGCCGCCGGCCTCACCGGCGCGAATTTCGCCGCCGATGCGTCGTCCTTCCTCGACGCAAAGGGGCCGCCACCCGGCACCGGGCAGTTGCTGATCGCCTTCGACCCGGCGGCGTTCGGCGGCTCGTCCGATCATTTCGCGGCGCTTGCCGCCTCCATCGAGGCGCAGCCGGGCGCGCGCCTTCCCGGCGCTCGGCGTCTCGCGGCACGGGAAAAAGCCAAGCGCGAAGGTGTTACAGTGACCGACGCCTTGTTGGCGGAAATCGAAGCGGTTTAGAAAATGACGCAGCCTACGATCATCACCGTCGCCATCACCGGCGCGCTGCCGCGCAAGGCGCAGACGCCGGCCGTGCCGGTCACGCCAGCCGAGCAGATCGAGTTGACGCACGAGGCCTACGAAGCCGGCGCCTCGCTGGTGCACATCCATGTGCGCAACAAGGACGAAAGCCCGTCATCGGCTCCGGAGTTGTTCGCGCAGGTGCAGGAGGGCGTGAGGAAGCACTGCCCCGGCATGATCATCCAGTTTTCGACCGGCGGCCGAGGCCGCAGCCAGAACGAGCGCGGCCGCGCGCTCAATCTCAAGCCCGACATGGCGTCGCTTGCGACCGGCTCGGTGAATTTCCCCAAGCAGATCTACGAGAACCCGCCCGACCTGGTCGAAGACCTTGCTCGCTCGATGCTGGAGTTCGACGTCAAGCCGGAGATCGAAGTGTTCGATCTGGCGATGCTCTACAACGCGCGCGATCTCGCCGAGCGTGGGCTGATAAAGAAACCGCTGCACGTGCAGTTCGTCCTGGGGATTCCGAACGCGCTGCCGTTCCGGCGCAAGGTGCTGGAATTCCTGGTGTCGGAGCTCAACGACATCATGCCGGACGCCACTTGGGCCGCGGCCGGCATCGGCCGCCATCAGCTCGACGTCAACCAATGGACGCTGGAGCTCGGCGGCCACCTGCGCACCGGGCTCGAGGACAACATCAAGTTCGACAAGGACCGCCTGGCCAAAAGCAATGCCGAACTGGTCGGCCGGCTGCGCGACATGTGCGGGCAGTTTGGCCGCCACGCCGCGAGCCCGAAGGAGGCGCGCGCGATCCTCGGCCTCCGCTCGATTTAGCGCCCCTGATAGGACGGCGTGCGCACGACCAGGCCGTCGAGCGCTTCGGTCACCTTGATCTGGCACGACAGCCGCGAGGTCGGTTTCACCTCATAGGCGAAATCGAGCATGTCTTCTTCCTGCTCAGACGGCGGGCCGACAATCGGGAACCACTTTTCGTCCACGTGCACCAGGCAGGTCGCGCAGCTGCAGGCGCCGCCGCATTCGGCCACGATGCTCGTGACGCCGCCCTTCATCGCGGTTTCCATGACGGTCGAGCCGAGCTCGGCCTCGACGGTATGCACGGTGCCATCATGTTCGATGAAGGTGATCTTCGGCATCGCTTATCTTTGGTTCGCTCTGGCGCCGGGGGACGGTGAAACGTCTTGAACGTCGCTCATGCGACACCGAGCTTCTTCTGCAGGCTGGTGGAGGAGGTGGTGTATTGGAACACCAGCCGCTTGTCCGGATAGACGTAGTGGTAGGCCTTCTGCGACATCAGCGCGGCCTCGTGGAAGCCGGAGAGGATGAGCTTGAGCTTGCCCGGATAGGTGTTGATGTCGCCGATGGCGAACAGGCCCGGGATATTGGTCTCGAAGGTGCCGGTGTCGACCGGGATAAGTTCTTCTTCCATCTTGATGCCCCACTCGGCGACCGGACCGAGCTTCATGGTGAGGCCGAAGAACGGCAGCATGGCGTCGCATTCGACGCGCTCGACCGCGTCCTTGCCCTTGATCGAGGCGGCCGTGAGCTGGCCGTTGCCGCCCTCGAGACCCGTCACCTGGCCGATCTTGAGGTCCATGTGTCCGGCCGCGACCAGCGCGCGCATCTTGTTGACGCTGTCGGGCGCGCCGCGAAATTCGTCGCGCCGGTGCACCAGCGTCAACCGCTTGGCGAGTGGTTGGAGGTTGAGCGTCCAGTCGAGCGCGCTATCGCCGCCGCCGACGATCAGCAGGTTCTTGCCGCGGAAATTTTCCATCTTGCGCACGGCGTAGAAGACCGACTTGTCCTCGTAGGGCTCGATGCCCTGGATCGGCGGCCGCTTGGGCTGGAACGAGCCGCCGCCCGCCGCAATCGCCACGCATTTGCACTCGAAAATTTTGTCGCCGTCGGTGCTGACGCGGAATTGCGCGTCGCCGAGTTTCTCGACCTTTGTCACCATCTCGCCGAGATGAAAGTTCGGATTGAACGGCTTGATCTGCTCCATCAGCGCTTCGGTCAGGCCATGCCCGGTGATGTAGGGAATGCCGGGAATGTCGTAGATCGGCTTTTCCGGATACAGCTCGGCGCATTGCCCGCCAACCTTGTCCAGGATGTCGATGAGATGTGCCTTGATGTCGAGCAGTCCGAGCTCGAACACCGCGAACAGGCCGACAGGCCCAGCGCCGATGATGACAATGTCGGTCTTGATCGTCTCGCTCATTCACTTATCCCCGGCTCGGGCCGGCTCCTTCTAATTATGCTGGCTGGCGGGCAATTCGGGTTTCGGCGGCCGGGATCGCGCGCATCAGTTCGTTGAGGTTTTGCTCGGGTGTCTTGCCGGTGGTGATGAGCGATGCTTCGGCCTTGGCGTAAAGCGGTTCGCGGCTTTTGAGGATGGCGATCAGGTCTTCCATCGCGCGGGCGCTGTTGGCCATCGGCCGCATGTCGCCCTGTTCGATCACCCGCCGCATATGGTCTTCCGGTTCCGCACGCACCCAGACTGTGAAGCATGACGACAGCAAAAGTTCCAGTGTGCCGGGATCGGTGACGATCGAGCCGCTGGTGGCCATGACGAAGGCGCGGTGCTGGCGCAGAACGTCATCCAGGGCCTCGCGCTCGGCGCGCCGGAACGTCTCCTGGCCGAACATGTCGAAGATTTCGCTGAGGGACGCACCGCTGCGGCGCTCGATCTCGCGGTCAAGCTCGATGAAAGGGACCGCGAGCTTCTCCGCCAGCAGCCGGCCCAGCGTCGACTTGCCGCCGCCGCGCAGGCCGATGAGCGCGATGCGCCGCTGGCGCAGGTTCTCCTGCGGCTCGCCGAAATGGCGCGTCAGCAGGTTGCGCGCTTCGCCGAGCGCCGGTGCGGACAGCCGCTCGAGGAACTGCGACAGCAGCACGAAATCGAGCGGCGGGTCGGCCGCTTCCTGCACCAGTTGGGTGACCGGAAGCCCGATGGCGCGGGCGATCCGCCTCAGCAGCACTATCGAGCAATTGCCTTTGCCGACCTCGAGTTGGGCGAGATAGCGCTCCGAAACTTTCGCGTGCTGGGCCAACACCTTGCGCGACATGCCACGCTGGTTGCGCAACATGCGCACGCGCTCGCCAAGGCGGCGCAAATAGACGTCGCTGTCGCGGACGGGACCCGGCTTGGCGCGAACCAGTTTCATGGCATCTTGCCTAACATGTATTATAATTCCAACGCAAGGAGCGCAGAGAACAACCGGTTGCGAGAGCGACCAATTAAGGCCGTTGTTGCTTAGCCAAAGAGGTGTTATTTCTCCTGCAAAATAATGCATAATGGAGGCGGCGAGGCAGGCGCATGGCGATCATCGATTATCAGACCGAGCCTTCGCGCTACCGTCATTGGCGCGTCGAATATGACGGCGACGTCGCCTACCTGGTCATGGATGTCGACCAGGATGGCGGGCTTGGCGACTACGAGTTGAAGCTCAACTCCTACGACCTCGGCGTCGACATCGAGCTCAATGACGCCGTGCAGCGCCTGCGCTTCGAACACCCGGAAGTGCGCGCCGTCGTCATCAAGTCCGGCAAGGACAACGTGTTCTGCGCCGGCGCCAATATCCGCATGCTCGGCAAGTCGACGCACGGCGCCAAGGTGAACTTCTGCAAGTTCACCAACGAGACGCGGCTCGGCATCGAGGATGCCAGCGAGAATTCCAAGCAGATCTACATCTGCGCCATCAACGGCAATGCGGCTGGCGGCGGGTACGAGCTCGCGCTTGCCGCAGATCACATCATGCTGGTCGACGACCGCCGCTCCGCGGTGGCGCTGCCGGAGACGCCGCTGCTCGCAGTGCTGCCCGGAACCGGCGGCCTGACGCGCGTCACCGACAAGCGCAAGGTGCGGCGCGACCGCGCCGATGTATTCTGCTCGATCGAGGAGGGCGTGCGCGGCAGCAAGGCCGTCGATTGGCGCCTGGTCGACGAGGTCGTACCGAACTCGAAATGGAAAGACGTGGTCGCCGCGCGGGCGCACGAAATCGCGGCGCGTTCCGACCGGCCGAAGGACGCCAAGGGGATCAAGTTCACCCCGCTGTTGCGCAAGATCGACGGCGACCGCGTTTCCTATTCGCACGTCGACATCGAGATCGACCGCCCACGCGGCCTTGCCACCGTCTCCGTGCGCGGGCCTTCGGGCAGCGTGCCGTCATCGGTCGAGGCTGCGCACGCGCTGGGCGATAAGTTCTGGCCGCTGACGGTTGCGCGCGAACTTGAAGACGCAATCCTCCACCTGCGCACCAACGAAGGGGCGATCGGCGTCGTGCTGTTCAAGACCGACGGCAACGCGCAGGCCGTCCTCGACCACGACGATTTCCTCGCCAAGGCCAATGGCGACTGGCTGATGCGCGAAATCCGGCACTACCTGAAGCGGGTGCTCAAGCGCGTCGACGTCACGGCCAAGAGCTTCATCGCGCTGATCGAGCCGGGCTCTTGCTTTGCCGGCACGCTCGCCGAGCTGGCTTTCGCCGCCGACCGCTCCCTGATGCTGATCGGTACGCGCGAAGGCGACAACCGCAAGCCGGCCGCGATCACGCTCAGTCAGGCCAATTTCGGCGCCTATCCGATGGGCAACGGGCTGACACGGCTTGAGACGCGGTTCCTCGGCGAGCCGAAAACACTCGATACGGTCAAAGGCAAAATCGGCCAACCGATCGAAGGCGAGGAAGCCGCCGAGCTCGGCCTCGTCACCGTGGCCTACGAAGACTTCGACTGGGACGACGAGCTGCGCATTCTGCTTGAGGAGCGCGCGAGCTTCTCGCCCGACGCCATGACCGGCATGGAAGCGAACCTGCGCTTCGCCGGACCGGAGACCATGGAAACCAAGATTTTCGGACGTTTGACCGCTTGGCAGAACTGGATCTTCCAGCGGCCGAACGCCATTGGCGAGCAGGGCGCGCTCAAGCTCTACGGCAGCGGCGTTTCGCCGACCTTCAATAAGGAAAGGGTGTAGCCATGAATATCGCAGCGGTCGACTATGACGGCTTGATCCCCAACAACGTTGCGCTCGGCCAAGACGTGCGCGTCAAGCGCGCGCTGGAGAAATGGCACCCCGGCTACATCAACTGGTGGAAGGACATGGGGCCGGAAGGCTTTCAGGAATCGCTGGTCTATCTGCGCACCGCGGTCAGCGTCGACCCGAAAGGCTGGGCCAAGTTCGACTATGTGAGGATGCCCGAATACCGCTGGGGCGTGCTGCTGGCGCCACAGCACGAGGGCCGCAAGATTCCGTTTGGCACCCACAAGGGTGAAGACGCCTGGCAGGAAGTGCCAGGTGAATACCGCGCGATGCTACGCCGCCTGGTCGTGATCCAGGGTGACACCGAGCCGGCCTCGGTCGAGCAACAGCGCCATCTCGGCAAGACCGCGCCCTCGCTCTATGACATGCGCAACCTGTTCCAGGTCAACGTCGAGGAGGGTCGTCACCTCTGGGCGATGGTCTACCTGCTGCAGAAATATTTCGGCACCGACGGCCGCGAAGAGGCCGAGGCGTTGCTCGAGCGCCGCTCCGGCGATCCGGACACGCCGCGCATGTTAGGGGCCTTCAACGAGAAGACGCCGGACTGGCTGTCGTTCTTCATGTTCACCTATTTCACCGACCGCGACGGCAAGATGCAGCTCGAGGCGCTGGCGCAATCCGGCTTCGACCCCTTGTCGCGCACCTGCCGCTTCATGCTCACCGAAGAAGCGCACCACATGTTCGTCGGTGAGACGGGCGTCACCCGCGTCGTGCAGCGCACCTGCGAGGCGATGAAACAGGCCGGCATCGACGATCCCTACGACATCGCGAGGGTTCGCAAGCTTGGCGTCATCGACCTGCCGACCATCCAGAAGAAAGCGAACCTGCACTTCTCCCTGACGCTCGACCTGTTCGGCAACGAGATATCGACCAACGCGGCGAACGCCTTCCACGCCGGGCTCAAAGGCCGCTTCCGCGAAGACCGGCTCAAGGACGACCACCAGCTCGAGAGCGGCACCTATCCGGTGCTCCGCCTCATCGACGGCCAGATCAAGAACGAGGACGCGCCGGCTCTGTCCGCGCTCAACATGCGGCTGCGTGACGACTATGTCGTCGATTGCAATGTCGGCGTCGGCCGCTGGAACAAGGTGATCGCGGATATTGGCATTCCGTTCGAGATCAAGCTGCCGCACGTTGCCTTCCATCGCCATATCGGCGAGTTCTCGCGCACCAATGTCGACGTCGACGGCAACATTCTGTCGCCCGCCGAATGGACGGAGCGCCGGACCGCGTATCTGCCGTCGGAATCCGATAAGGACTTCATCGAAAGCCTGATGCAGCCGCAGTTCGAGCCGGCCAAGTTCGCCAGCTGGATCGCGCCGCCCAAGGTCGGCATCGACAACAAGCCGGGCGACTTCGAATACGTGAAGATCGCCGACGCCTAGCCAAAGCGCGCGATGACTTCCGGCGGGATCGCCGCGGTGGCGATCTTGTCCGGGTCGGTCTTGTCGCGCACCGCCCAGACGCGCGACTCCGACCCCTCGACAGCCAGGGCGCCGTTCACCGACAGCTTGTGTTCGACGTCGAAACTCGAACGACGAAACTCGGAAATGCGGGAGGCGAGTTCAACCACGTCGCCGAATTTTGCCGGCTTGAGGAAATTGGCGCGTGCATCGACGAGCGCGATGCCGACGATATTGTAGACGCTCGCCAGATCCTGCGCTTTGACGCCGAGCGCCGCTTCGAACAACAGCCAGGTGCTGGCGTCGAAGAACTCGAAGAACCGTGGATTGAACACGATGCCGGCCGGATCGCAGTGGCCCCATTCGATGGTCAACTGCCTGCGGAAAATTAATGACGCCACGCGCTGCCTCTTTTGCCGCTCGACTATAACATTTATTTCGTTTTGGCCACGCGGCGCGAGGCGGGAACGGGGTGTTCGGTCACGTCCTGCGATTTGAGCTCGACACGCGTTGATTTGCGGCGGCGGTCGAGCGCGTGCTTCGGCGCCACCGGCTCGTGCGGTGATGTGTCGATCGCGTCCATCAGCCAGTCGAGATCTTCATCCGCGGTCACCCATCGCGCCGGCGCGTAGCGCATCAGCGAGAACGGCCGCGAATAGGCCAGCATCGATTTCTTGCCGAAATCCAGATTGTACTCGTGCGCGTATGTCATCGCCAATTCGCGCGGGCTGCGATAGATCGGATCGCGCCAGCGCAGCACGGCGTGGTTGGTCTTGCTGATCGCGCCCCACAGGCCGCGTTCCTTGAATAGCGTGATGATGTGGTCCTGGTCGCTCGGCAGCGCGCGAATGTCCATCAGCCAGGCCGGCTTGCCGTGATAGATCAGAATGGCCGCGGCGAGCACGGCGGCTTCCGCGCAATGCACGGTGCGCGCCTTCAGCGCGCGGCGCGGCGACATATAGGTCTCGCCCTCGAGCTCGAAATTGGGCGGCAGCTTTTCGAGAAAGGCCTGGAGCTTTTGCGGCGTGTTCAGTCGCGCGAATACGCGCTTCTCGGCCGGCGTCAGCAGCGCCCGCAGCGCGTTGCGATAGGTCCGCGTCGTCATGCGCGTCTTTTAGCCGCCGCAGGCCCGATTCGCGAGCATGCGGCGCTATAGAGCTTGAGCGCGCTTAGCGAATGTACTGGGAAATCTTGTCGCGCGGATCGATGCGGCGCGCAGGATGGAGCGGCGGGCGCGGCGGCGTTTGCACCTGAACGTTCGGCCGGCGCTGCGCCGGCGGGTGCGCCTGCGGCTGGACAGGCCGCGGCTGCTGTTGCGCATGCGGGCGCGGCTCCGGCATCGGCACGCTCATTTGCTCCGGCGCGGGAGCAGGTGCGGCCTTTGCCTGCGGCGCCGGCACCGGCGCCACGACCTTGGCCGCCTCGGGCTGTCCGATCAGCGCCGGGCTCGCCGCCGGGAACGTGTCCGGCGAGTAGGCGAAGGCATTGTACTGATTGTTGCGGATCGGCGGATTGGCATCCTGAATGATGCGGTCGCCTTCGCGCCGGTTCTCGTAGCTGCTGTGGTAGGCGAGCGTCGCCGCAAAAGCGGGCTTGGCTTTCGGCGCGTCGGTCATGGCGACCGTCGTGTCGTACTCGCGCCGGTCGGCATAGGCCGTGCCGCGGTCGTGGAACGCGGTCTGGAAATTCGGATTGAGCTTGATCGCGTCGTTCATGTCGCGCGTGGCGTGCTCGAAGTCGCGCTTGTCGTAGTAGGCCATGCCGCGATTGTAGAGCGCGAGCGCGTATTTCGGGTCGACGCCGAGCGCCTGATCGTAGTCGGCAATGGCGTGGTCGAGATCGCCGCGATTGCGATAGGCAAAGCCGCGGTTGTTGTAGGCGCGCGCGTTCTTCGGATCGAGCTTGATGGTCTGGCTGTAGTCCTGAACCGCTTGGTCGAACTGGCCCTTGGCGTCGTAGGCCATGCCGCGGCCGTTATAGGCCGCCGCGTAGTTGGCATTGAGCTTGATCGCGGCGTTGAAGTCCTTGATTGCCTGGTCGAAGTCACGCTTGTCGACATAGGCCGTGGCGCGATTGTAGAGCGCGGCGACATAATCGGGCTTGAGCTTGATCGCCTCGCCGTAGTCGGCGATGGCGCGATCGGCGTCACCCTTGTTCGACAGGGCAAAGCCGCGATTGCTGAACGCGACCGCGTTCTTGGGGTCGAGCTTGAGCGCGGCGTCGAAGTCGGCGACGGCGCGCTCGGTTTCGCCGCGCATGCCGTAGGTAGTGCCGCGGTCGATGAGCGCAGCCGCCGACTTGGCGTCGAGCCGGACCATCTGGCTGAGGTCGGCAATGGCGTGGTCGAGGTCGCCTTTCATGCGGTAGGCGAGGCCACGATTGCCGTAGGCGGCGGCATCCTTGGGATCGAGCCGCACGACCTGGCTGAAATCCGCCATCGCGTGGTCGTAGTCCCCCTTGTCGCGATAGGCGAGGCCGCGGGCTTCGTAGGCGAGGGCGTAGCTGCCATTGAAGCGGATCGCGGTGCCGAAATCGGCGATGGCGCGGTCGAGGTCGTGCTTTTCGTAGTTGGCAATGCCGCGCTGATAGAAGCCGAGCGCGAGATGCGGATCGAGCGTCACCGCCTGCCCGAAATCGGCAACGGCGCGTTCGCCGTCGCCCTTGAGCCGAAAGGCGATACCGCGGTTGTAGAAGGCCATCGCGTCCTTGGGATCGCGCTTGATCGCCTCGTTGAGATCGGCAATGGCGCGGTCGGCATCGCCCTTGGCGCCGTAGCTCAGCGCCCGGCCGTAATAGGCGACTGCCAGATCGGGCGTCAGCTTGATGGCTTGGTCGAAGTCGGCAATGGCGCGGTCGTAGTCGTGCTTGGACGCGAGCGCGTCGCCGCGATTGTAGTAGGCCGCCGCGTAGCTCGAATTGTTCCTGATCGCATCATCGAAACTCGCGATCGCGCGGTCGAGGTCGTGCTTGTCGCGATAGGCGAGGCCGCGGTTGTAGTGGGCGATGGCGCTCTGCGGCGCCAGCTTGACCGCCTGCTCGAAGTCCGCGACCGCGTGATCGGCGTCGCCGCGGGCGGCGTAGGCGACGCCGCGGTCGGTGTAAGCCTGCGCGTAGCCGGCGTTGAGCCGGATCGCCTGGCTCAGGTCGGCGATGGCGCGATCGAACTCGCGCCGGTTGGCGTAGGCATTGCCGCGGTTGTTGAGCGCCAGCGAGTTAGCCGGATTGACCTTGATCACGCTGTCGTAATCGGCGATGGCGCGCGCATAGTCGCCTTTGTCGTATTCGGCATTGCCGCGATTGTAGTAGGCGGCGGCGTAGTTACCGTTGATCTTGAGCGCCTGGCCGTAGTCGGCAATGGCGTGATCGAGGTCGCGCTTCGACGCATAGATGATGGCGCGATTGTTGAACGTCGGCGCGTATTTCGGGTCGATCTGCGCGGCCTTGTCGAAATCGGCAATCGCCCGGTCGGTCTCGCCCTTGAGCCCGTAGGCGATGCCGCGGTCGTCGTAGGGCATGGCTTGCGCATCATCGAGCTTGATCGACTGTGACAGGTCGGTGATCGCCTTGTCATAGTCGCCGAGGCCGACCAGCGATGAGCCGCGTGCGCCGAAGGCGACCGCGAGCTTCGGATTGAGCCTGATCGCCTGGCTGAAATCGGCGACCGCGCGCTCGTAATCACGCTTCTCGTGGTAGGCGATGCCGCGGTTGTAGACCGCGGCGGCGTTCTTCGGGTCGAGTTTCACTGCTTGGTCGAAATCGGCGACGGCCTGGTCGTAATCCTCACGCTCGTAGCGCGCGACACCACGGTCGTAATAGGCCATGGCATCCTTCGGATTGAGGCGGATGGCGGCGTCGAAGTTGGCGACGGCGTGGGCGTAGTCGCGCTTCTGGAAGAAGGCGTTGCCACGATTGTAATAGGCAGCCGACAGGTTCGGATTGATCTTGATGGCGTGGTCGAAGTCGTCGATCGCGCGGCCGAAGTCGTTCTTGGACGCGAAATTGATGCCGCGGGTGTTGTAAGCGAGCGCGAAGATCGGGCTGACCTGGAGCGTCTGCACGCCGTCGCTGGCGTCACGGTCGAAGCCGCGGTCGGCATGCGTATCCTGGCCGCGCGGCCGCGCCGCGACGGTAAAGTTCGGGTTGATCTTGGTCGCGGCCTCGAAGTCGGCAATCGCGTGATCGATGTCGTGCTTCTGGTAATAGGCGACACCGCGGTCGTGCAAGGCGTAGGCGTCCTTGGCGTCGATCTTGATCGCGCCGTCGAAGTCGGCAATCGCCTTGTCGGTGTCGCCCTGATCGAGATAGGCGTCGGCACGGTTGTAGTAGGCGAAGGCGTAATTCGGATTGATCTTGATGGCGTCGCTGAAATCGGCGACGGCGCGGTCGGGCTTGCCCTTGGTGCGATAGGCGAGCCCGCGATTGTTGAGCGCGATGGCGTTCTGCGGATCGAGCTTGATGGCGTGGTCGAAGTCGGCGATGGCGTGGTCGGCGTCGCCCTTGGTGCCGTAGGCGATGCCGCGGTCGTAGTAGGCCCGCACATAATTCGGATTGAGCTTGATCGCCTGATTCAGGTCGGCAATGGCGCGGTCGTAGTCGTGCCGGTCGAAATAGGCATTGCCGCGGTTGGAGTAGGCCATCGCATAGTTCGGGTCGATGCGCGCGGCGGTGCTGAAATCGTCGATGGCGCGATTGCCGTCGCCTTTGGCGCGATAGGCGATGCCACGGCTGTTGTAGGCCGAGGCGAGCTTGGAGTTGATCTTGAGCGCCTGATTGAAATCGGCGATGGCGCGATCGTAGTCGCGCTTGCCGTTCCAGGCCTGGCCGCGCGCGTCATAGGCTTCCGCGTTGGCCGGATTGAGCTTGAGGACCTGGTCGAGATCCTTGAGCGCGCGGTCATGATAACCGATGGTCTCGAGCGTCTCGCCGCGATTGAACAGCGCCACCACGAAGCCTGAATTGATCGACAGCGCGCGGTCGAAATCCTTCACCGCGAGTTCGAGCTTGCCTTTGCTGCGGTAGATCATGCCGCGATTGTTGAGCGCGACTTCGTTGCGCGGATCGGCCTTGATGGCCGTCTCGAAGTCGGCGGCGGCGTGGTCGAGATCTCCCTTGCGCTGGTAGATCGTGCCGCGATTGTTGAGCGCGGTCGCGAAATGGGGCTCGAGCTTGATCGCCTGATCGAGGTCGGCGAGCGCGTGCGCCGAGTCGCCCTTGCGCTCATAGAGCATGGCGCGGCTGTTGAAGACGCCGGCGTAAGTCGGGTTGAACTTGATGGCCTGCTCGAAATCCTGCAACGCGCGGTCGACGCGGCCACGCAGGGCATAGGTGTTGCCGCGCTCGGTGAAGGCCGCGGCATATTTCGGATCGAGCTTGATCGCGGCATCGTAGTTGCTGATGGCGTGATCGTAGTCGCCCTTCTTCTGATAGGCATTGCCGCGATCGACGTAGCCGGCGGTGAATTTCGGATTGAGCCGCAGCGTCTGGTCGAAATCGGCGATAGCGCGGTCGTAGTCGCCGCGCTCGCGATAGGCGAGGCCGCGGCCGTGCGCGGCCATCGCGTCGCGCGGGTCGAGCCGGACGGCCTGGCTCAGGTCGGAGACGGCCGCGTCGAATTCACGCCGTTCGTAGTGCGCCATGCCGCGGTTGAAGTAAGCAGCGGCGAAATTCGGATCGAGCTTGACGGCCTGGTCGAAGTCCTGGAAGGCGCGTTCGTCGTCGTCCCGGTGCTGATAGGCGGCGCCGCGCGCGTTGAAGGCCGCGGCATTCTTCGGGTCGAGCTTGATCGCTTTGGCGAAGTCCGCAATCGCCTTTTCGTCGTCGTGCTGATCCTCATAGGACAGGCCACGCTCGTAATAGGCGCCGGCGTAGTTCGGGTTCGCCTTGATCGCCTCGCCAAAATCGGCGACCGCGCGCGCGTAATCGCCTTTGCGGCGGTAGGCATCGCCGCGGTTGCTCAACGCGGCCGCATTCTTCGGATCGATCCGGATAGCCTGGTCGAAGTCGGCGATGGCGCGGTCGGCGTTGCCCTTGGCCTCATAGGCGAGGCCACGCACGGCAAAGGCCGCGGTGTAATCCGGCCGGATATTGATCGACTGGTTGAGGTCGGCGATGGCGCGGTCGTAGTCGCGCTTGCCGTAGAACGTGTTGCCGCGCTCGTAAAAGGCTTCCGCATTCTTGGGATCGAGCGTGATCGCCTGGTCGTAGTCGGCAATGGCGCGGTCGATGTCGCCGTGGCCGCGATAGGCACGGCCGCGGTTGTAGTAGGCGCTGGCGTTCTTCGGATCAAAACGGATCGCCTGCGTGAAATCCGCAATGGCGCGGTCGTCGTCGCCCTTGCCGTGCAACGCCAGGCCGCGATTGTAGAAGGCAAGTGCGTTCTTCGGATCGAGCTTGATGGCCAGGTCGAAATCGGCGACCGCCTTGTCGTACTCGCCGCGCGCGGACAGCACGACGCCGCGATTGTAACGCGACAGCGCATCCTTCGGATCGAGCTTCACAGCCTGGCTGAGGTCGCTCAGCGCCTTGTCGTAGTCGTGCTTGTCGAAATAGGCGACACCGCGGTCGTAATAGGCGAGCGCGTAGCTGCCGTCGAGCTGGATGGCGCGGTCGTAGTTCTGGATCGCGCGCTCGTAGTCGTGCTTGCCGTAGTAGGCATTGCCGCGATTGTAATAGGCCAGCACGTAATTCGGGTTGAGCAGGATGGCCTGGTCGTAGTCCTTGATGGCGCGGTCGATCTCGCCGCGGTTGCGGTAGGCGAGCCCACGGTTGTTGTAGCCGAGCCCGTCGCGCGGATCGGTCAGGATTGCTTCGTCGAAATCCTGAATGGCGCGGTCGACATTGCCGCGCGACGCATAAGCGATGCCGCGGTCGTTGAGCGCCAGGATGTATTTCGGATTGAGCTTGACTGCCTGATCAAAATCCGAGATCGCATGCTCGTAATCGCGGATATCGCGATAGGCGAGGCCGCGGCTCTCGAACGCCACCGCGTCGCTCGGATTGAGCTTGATCGCGCGGTCATAGTCGGGAATGGCGCGGTCCGGCTCGCCCTTGGCCCGGTAGGCCATGCCGCGATTATAGAACGCGACGGCGTCGTTCGGATTGAGCTTGATCGCCAGGTTGAGCGATTCGATCGCGTGGGCATAATCGCGCTTGTCGTAATAGAGGTGGCTGAGCGTGCTGAGCGCGACCGAATTGCGCTTGTCGTATTTGACCGCCTCTTCGAGATCCTGTGCGGCGTGGTCCGCATCGCCGCGGTCGCGGTAGGCGAGCGCGCGGTTGAAATAGGCGTCGCCGTTCTTGGGATCGAGCTTGATCGCTTCGCCGAAGTCGGCGAGCGCGCCATCGGCGTCGCCCTTCGCGCGATTAGCCTTGCCGCGCTCGGCGTAGGCATCGGCCTTCTGCTTTTTGACTTTCGACTTCTCGATCACCGCCGTGCAGTTGGCGATGCGGACGTCGGGCTGCTCGTCCGCCTTTGCCGAGCACAGCCTGATCTCTTCGCGCGAGACAATAGTGGCCGCGAACGCGTTCGGTGCGGCGAGCAATGCCGCCGCCGTCATGCCGAAGATGAAGCGTTGTGCTCCCCAGCTCATGCGCCTCGTCGCACTCCATGCGCGGTCAGGAAGTCCCGACGTGGCGGCGAATTTAGCGCGTCGATTAAGAACTTCGCGGATTAGACCGGGTTAACATTAATCCGGCGCGCGCACGTTTCGCGGGGGCATTAAGCTTACCGGCGCTCGGCTTTGAGAGTCACAGCCAAAGAAAAACGCGTCCGATCTTGCGGCCGGACGCGTGCTGGGAGTGAGTTCGCTAACGCGGTTATTTGCCGTTGTCGGCAGCCTTCGCCGCCGCCGCGCGCGCCGCAGCCGCCATGTCGTCGAGGACATATTGCGGCGGCATCACGTAGGCGAGCACCCGGCTCTTCGAGTAGACCGCCTGGCGCACCGCGTTGCCGTGGTTGCCCGACACGATGATCGGATTGCCCTGGCCGTCGGTGCCGCGCACGACACCAACATGGCCGTTGTTCGGGCCCTTGCGGTACATGATGGCGATCGCGCCGACGCGCGGGCCGTCGAGCTTGGTGCCGTATTGCAGGAAGGAGCGCGCCGCGCGCGACTGCGTGCCTTTTCCGCCGGCGCGGCGGAGCACGAAGTTCATGAAGTCGGCGCACCACAGCTTGGTCGGCAAGCCGATCTGGTTCGCGCTGCGGCCTTGCCAGCGCAGCGCCTCGAGCAGCACGCCGGCCGCGCCCGGCACCTGCGCCGCCGCCTCGATCGCGTCAGTGCGGCTACGGGTGATGGGCTCGAGCGGCTCGGTATTGGCAAAACGCTCGGCGGGCTTCGCCGCCGTGGCATGAGCGGGCGCCGCGATGCCGAGCGCGAAAGTGCAAGTGATCAAAGTGATCAAAACCGCGAGTGGTCGCGTCATGTTTCGCATTGGACGTCTAGTCCCCGTCGCCCCTGTCGGGACCCCCTCGTTACGTTTCTTGGTCGCGCGGCGGATTGCTACGTCGCGTGTGTGACATCCTTTCCAATGTGTCACGGTTACCGCAAGCGAACCGGCGCCACAGAGGCGAAGTCGTTGGCGCTATAGTTAATCCGTAAAAGTTTAATGATCGCGCCGCGCGCGAGAAATCGCGGGTTCAGCGCATGCTGTAGCGGATCGGCACCACGATCGCGATCCGCGCGCCGTGGATGTCCGGCGGCGGGGGCGGCAAGGGCTGGGCGCGCGCGATGAGATCGAGCGTGGCGCGGTCGAGCGCGGCCGAGCCCGAACTGCGCACAATACGCGCATTGTGTACGCCGCCGCCGCGATCGACGCCGAAGGCGAGCTGCACCACGCCGTATTCGTTGCGCGCCTGGGCGTCCGACGGGTAGCGCTTGTAGCGCTCGAGCCGCGCGACCAGCTCGGACTTCCAGTTCGGCAGCGCATTGGGGTCGCTCGATATCCGGCCGGCCGCTGATGCGGCCGCGCGCTCCGCCTTTTGTTCGGCGGAGCTCGGCGTGCTGGCGAGGCTCGCCAGTTTATGCGGCCGCTTCTTCTCGGGCCTTTTTTCGACGGGCTTTGGGAGCGGCATGACCAGCAACTCCGCGTCTCTGGCGATTGCCGACGTCATGTCAGGCTGCTCGACCGGCGTTTGCTGCGGCTCCGGCTGCGCTTCGGACTGCTGCGGTCCGGGCGGTGCGGGAGTCGGCTCTGTCTGCGGCGCGACCGGCAGCGGCGCGAGTTCGATTGTGATTACGGGCGCGTTCGCGACCTGATCGGGCTCTTCGTTCCAGCGCGCCAGCAGCGCCGCGGCGCCGGCAACGTGGAAGAACAAGACCAGCGCGAAGCAAAGCGTCCAGCGCGCGACCTCCGGCATCCGGCGGCCCGTGCTCATCGTGCCACCTTGCCGGCTTCCAGTCCGACCAGTGCGATGTGCAGATAGCCGGCATCGCGCAGTTCGTTCATCAGCGCCATCAGGTCTCCGTAAGAGACGGTCTTGTCGGCGCGCAGAAACACGCGTTGCTCCTTGTCGCCTCCTGCGGCCTTGTCGAGCGCGGTGGCGAGCTGTGCGCGGCTGACCGCGTCGGTGTCGACGTCGACGCTGAGGTCCGCCTTCAGCGTCAGGGTGAGCGGCTTGTCGGGCGGCGGCGACGGCTCGGCGTTGGCGGCGGGCAAGTTGACCGACATATCCACGGTCGCCAGCGGCGCGGCGATCATGAAGATGATGAGAAGCACAAGCATGACATCGATGAACGGCGTGACGTTGATCTCGTGCAGCTCGCCGAGCTCTTCGTCGCCATGGTCGAGACGCGCCGCCATGGCCGTTACTCGGCGGCCGCCGCGCGGCGGCGGTCGAAGACGCCGCGGTCGAGGTCGCGGCTGACCAACCGCATGATCTCGGCCGAGGCGTCCGCATGCAGCGCGCGATAGCCGGCGACCCAGCGCGAAAACATGTTGTACATGACCACCGCGGGGATTGCGGCGACAAGGCCCAGCGCCGTCGCCAGCAGCGCTTCGGCGATGCCCGGCGCCACCACGGCGAGGTTGGTGGTGTGCTGCTTCGAGATGCCGATGAAGCTGTTCATGATGCCCCAGACGGTGCCGAACAGGCCGACAAATGGCGCGGTCGCGCCGATGGTGGCCAGGAGGCCCGTGCCGCGGATCATGCGGCGGCCGGCGGCCGCCTCGATGCGCTCGAGCCGCGAGGCAATGCGCTCCTTGACGTCGGTCAAAGCGCCCGCGGACAGCCGCAATTCGTCGCCCGTCGCCCGCACCAGCGCGCCGACGCTGTCGGAGCGGCCCTGCAAGACCTTAGCCGCGTCATCGAAGCTGCGCGCCTCGCCAAGCGCGGCGATGGCGGCGCGCAGGCGCCGGCGCGCATTGATCAGTTCGATCGCTTTGGCGAGCCAGATCGTCCAGGTCAGCACCGAGGCAAACGCAAGGCCGACCATGACGGCTTTGACCACGATATCGGCCTCCATGAACATGCCCCACGGCGAGAGGTCCCGCGGCAAATTGAGGATGATTGCGGGATCCTGGGCGGCCTGCGCCCAGGCAGCGCTGGGCAACAGGGTGACGGCTGCCGTCAGCGGCCGGCGCAGGTTCGCAATGGCGCAAATTCGGGTCATTTCGCGGGTTTCTGGCCTTTCAGGCGCGTAGCCTAGCATTGTGGCCCATTATACGCCCTCGTGAATTGCACCACGGGGGCCTCGCAGGCATTGTCCGCGCGCTGGCGCCAAGCCAGTCGAAATTCTCAAGGGTTTCCCATGTCATTTAGCCTGTCTTCCGCGTCGCTTCCCGTATTCGAGATCGGTCTCAACGCCCTGTCCGGCGTGCTCGACAAGACGGCCGCCTATGCCGCTGCCAAGAAGATCGAGCCCACCGTGCTGGTCAATTACCGGCTGGCGCCCGACATGTTTGCGCTCGGACGTCAGGTGCAGGTCGCCTGCGATCAGGCCAAGAACGGCACGGCGCGGCTTGCCGGCGTCGAGCCGCCGAAGTTCGAGGACAACGAGACCACGATCGAGCAGCTCAAGGAGCGCATCGCCAAGACCGTGGCGTTTCTGAAAGGCCTCGATGCCAAAGCAATCGACGGCTCATTGGAGCGCGAGATCACGTTTCCGCTCGGTCCGACCAACAAAGGCCACATGAAGGGCAGCGATTACCTCAATCATTTCGTGCTGCCGAACTTCTATTTCCATCTGACCGCGGCCTACGCGGTTGCCCGCCACGCTGGCGTCGACGTCGGCAAGCGCGACTTCCTCGGCGCCATTCCGATCCGCCGCAGCTGAGAAAAGAAAAACCGCCTCGCCGGTTTCCCGGCGAGGCGGTCGAGAGACTCTAAAGTCGCCGCGATCAGTCGCGGTAGGAGACTACGTCGCCCTGATACGGCGTCGGACGCGGACCATAGCCAGGACCGCAGTTACAGTTCACCCCGCGTACTTCGCGGTGTTCGAGCACATGGCGAACCTCACCAGGCACTTCGCGATTGACCACCACGTGGGCGGTGACGATCCGTGTCTTGTTGGTGGTGTTCACCCGATGCAGCTCGACGTCCCGAACGATCGTGTTGACACGATGGACGATGACGTCGCGGTGCACGATCGGCTTGACGTGCACGATCAGACGATTTTCCTGAATGAGCCGCGTATTCCCGCGGACAACTCGCGTCTGATTGACGACCCGCTCGTGATTGATGACGGTCGCCGGAGCACGTTCAACATGTTTCGTGTCGTACTCATGGTCCGGGCGCATGCAGTTACAGACGGAATCCCAGTGACCGCCCGCAATCGCTGGGACCGGAGTGACGCCCGCCAGCCCGAAGACGAGCAGGGCACCGTAGATCGCCTTGTACAGATGTTTCATTGTTCAACGCCCCGTTAACCAAGTAAGTGTTGTAGCCGCCGTATCTTTTAGTCGTTAACCATCTTTGTAAAGTGACAAATGTTTTGCATTGCCGCTCTGTTCCAATTTGTGGCTGCGACGACACGCACGCAACAGTTAGACGACGACGCTTCACGCGAGGAGCTTCGTCGCAAGATGTAGACGATCGAGAAAATTTTATTTAATTCTGCATCAAGTCTTACGCGAATATTTTTTTGATCGCGCTGCTGTTTGCATCGTTTTCATCCGTCATCGCACCAAAAAAAGTTTTGGAATCGCCGCTCGATGATGAGCGTGAAGAAAAGTTCGAGGGCGGCGACATCTGATGTCGCCGCCCTCGAAGGATCGCGTTGCTTTTGCCTGGTGCGCTATTTCTTCAGGCGCGCGGCAGCTTCCTTCACCAGGCTCAAGTCGGCGTGCTTGGCGACGTCGATTTTGTTCTTCACGAAGCCGAGCTCCTTCGTGGTGTCGACGTTGCGCTGAAGCGCGTCGAGGTTCGGTAGCAGGTCCGGATCGCGGTAGGTGTCCTGCTTGGTGAACAGCCAGCCGAACCGCTCTGGCGGCACTTTCGTCAACGACGACGCGATTTTGGCCACCTCGTCGTGATTCTTCGGGTCGAGATACCAGTGCACGACGCGCACCAGATCCTCCATGAAATCGACCATCGCCGCGCGGTTCTTGTCGATGAACGGCTTGCGCGCGACCAGGATGATCATCTGCGTCACCCCCAGCGCCTCGGTTTGATTGAATAGCACCTTGCCGTCTTCCTTCAGCTTCGGATTGAACGAGAAGGGCAGCACGGCGGGGATAAGATCGGCCTTCTTCTCCAACAGCATTGCCGGCATGGCGGGCAGCGGGCCTTCCAGCATGGTGTAGTCGCGCTTCTCTTCAAGACCGTGCTTGTGCAGCATGGCGCGAATGGCGACATCGACGGCGCTGCCGCCGCCATTGGTGCCGATCACCTTGCCCTTGAGGTCTTCAACCTTGTTGATGCCGCTGTCTTTGCGGACATAGTACTGGTCGGTGTAGTAGCCCGGCACGCCGTCCTGGAATTCATCGGCGATGACGCGCAGGTCGTCGAGACCGGCATTGTCGATCGCGATCGCGAACGACGAATAGGCGAGGCTCGCCACCTCCAGCTCATTGTTGGCGATAGCCGTGATCGTCTGTGGCGTGCCTGGATAGCGGGCCACCTCGAGCGTGTAGGATTTGCCCATGTGAGTGAGCAGATCCTTCTTTTCGAGAACGACCGAGCCCCAGTTGGCGACCGGCACGACCCAGGACATCCGGATTTTCACCGGCTCCGCGCTCGCGGCTCCGGCGGTCAGGCCGAGCGCGCACACGCCGGCCAGTGCGAATTTCAATAAGCGCATTGTGTCCTCCCAGATTTTGCTGGCTTGCTCTTGAGCTGCGGCAAGCTTCGCGATGCGAATGGGCCAGATTGTCGGGGCTCCAACCGTTTTTGGCAAGGCAGAAACGGCGCGGTTTGTACCGTATAGCGGGCGCAAAGCCGCAAATTTGGGCGTTACGCCGTGCCCGGTGCGCTGGCTTCCTGATGCCAGATCAACAGGCGGCGGCGCGCAATCGCCATCGCCTTGACGAGGATGTAGCCGACGATGGCGATCTCCACGATGCCGGCGAATACGCCGGTGGAATTGGCGAAACGCGAAGCCGTCATCATGGCGCCGCCAAGGCCGTAGCCGCCCATCAGCATTTCGGCGACCACGGTCACGATCAGCGACAGCGGCAGCGCAACCTGCAAGCCGGTCATGATCTGCGGCGAGGCGGCAGGCAGCACGATCTGCGTAACCAATTCGCGGTTGCTCGCGCCCATGTTGCGCGCCGACCAGATCAAATGGCGGTCGACGCCCTGGATGGCAAGCACAGTCGCCGCGATGACCGGGAAGATGGCGTCGATCACGGTGATGGTGATCTTGGAGACGTCGAAGACGCCAAGCCACAGGATCACGACCGGCAGGAAGGCGATCTTCGGCATCGGAAAACCGATCGACACGATCGGATCGAAGAACCAGTTGGCGATCGTGCTCCGCGACATGGCCATGCCGATCAGCACCCCGCCGACGACACAAATGAAGAAGGAGACGAGCGCGCGGTAGAGCGTGAGGCCGGTGTTGACCCAGAGATCGCCAGACACCCCGTCCTTCCAGATGCGCTGGACGACGTCGCTGAATGCCGGCAGCTGGAAATGTGTGAAGACGCCGCTGCGCGCCAGGAGCTCCCAAGCGACGAGCAGGGCGACGATGGAAAACACGCGCGTGCCCGCCCAGAACACCATCACCGCGACGCGCGCCGCCTTCTCGGGCCAGCCGTCCGGCGCCGCGCCGGCGATGGGGACTAGTCGCGCCATGCCAGAGCCCGCTTGGTGATGACGAGATACACCCGGTCGGCGGCGAAGCCGAGGAATGCGACGGTCAGCACCACCGCATACATCGCGTCATAGGAGCCGTTGGCGCCGAAAGATCCGATGAGAAAGCCGAAGCCCTTTTGCGCGACGATCAATTCGGAGGACACCAGCAGGATGAAGGACAGCGCCAACGCCGTGCGCGCGCCGTTGAGCAATTCCGGCATCGCGCTCGGAAGGACCACGTCCCACAGCATGCGCAAGCGGCTCGCCCCCATGCTGCGCGCCGACCAGACCAAGGCCTGTTCGCTCGAACGCGCGCCGTTGAACGCGCCCATTGTGACCGGCAGCATGCAGCCGAGGAAGATCAGCAGGATTTTCGAGCCATCGCCGAAACCGAGCCAGATCACGGTTACCGGGATCAGCGCCGACTTCGGCAGCGGGTAGAAAACCTCCACCAGCGGCGAAAGCAGCACGTTGGCCGGCTTCCACCACGCCATCACAATGCCGAGCGTGCCGCCGACGATGATCGCCAGGGCGAGCCCGGCGAAAGCGCGGTAGAGCGAGGAGATGCCGTTGCTCAGCAGGTCGCCGTCCCTGATCATGTCGAACCAGGAGGCGATCACGTCGGACAACGGCGGCAGCGCCGTGGTCGAGACCATGCCGAGGCGCGCCGTGCCCTCCCAAAGGATTGCCAGCAGCAGCAAGGGCGAATAGCGGATGAGCGTCTTCATGTCCGCTTGCCCTGTGCCTTGATCGCTTCCTCGCGCACCAGGTGCCAGATCTCGTCGACTTTCTCGACGAAGGATTTTTCCTTGAAGATGTCGTCGGCGTTCTTGTCGAACTTGGTATTGACGATGGTCTTGATGCGCCCCGGCCGCGCCGACATCACCGCCACGCGGTCGGCGAGAAAAACGGCCTCCTGCACGTCGTGGGTCACGAAGATCACCGTCTTCGGCGTGCGTTGCCAGATGCGCAGCAACTCGCTCTGCATCAGCCCGCGCGTCTGCGCATCGAGCGCGCCGAACGGCTCGTCCATCAACAGGATTTTCGGATCGAAGGCGAGGGTACGCGCGATCGCCGCGCGCTGTTTCATGCCACCAGACAGCTGCGACGGGTAGCTGTCCTCGAAGCCGTGCAAGCCGACGAGTTCGATGAAATCCATGGCGCGTTTTTCGCGCTCGTCCTTCGGCATGCCCTGCCGCTCGAGCCCATAGAGGATGTTGCCGCGCACGGTCTTCCACGGAAACAACGCGAAATGCTGGAACACGATGCCGCGGTCGGGCCCCGGCCCGGCGACCGGCTTGCCGTCGACGCTGATCGTGCCGGTCTCGACCGGAAGGAAGCCGCCGAGCAGATAAAGCAAAGTCGACTTGCCGCAGCCGGAAGGTCCGAGCAACGCCACGAATTCACGATTGGCCACCTCGAGCGAAACCTGATCGAGCGCCAGCACCTCACGCCCGCGCGGCGGGCGATAGAGGTGGCTGACGCCATCGAAGACAATTTGGGCGGGTGCGCTCATGACGGGGTGAAGCCTCGCTAAAGGCGGCACGAAGTCAAGCGGAAGCAACGCTGTTGCGCCGCGCGGCTTGTCCTATTATGCGGGACGCCGAGAGCCATTATCCAGCGAGGACAATGTCAGTGCCAAAGCTTGCCGAATTGCTTACCGAACTCGCGCTCGCGAACCGCATCGCCGCCAATGAAGGCGTTGTCGATACTTTCGGCCATGTCAGCATGCGCCATCCTGTCAATCCGAAGCGCTACTTCCTGTCGCGATCGAGCTCGCCCGACATGGTCCGGCCCGATGGCCTGATCGAATACGACCTCGACTCGCACCCGGTGCGCGAGCCGGGTGTGCCGCAATATTCCGAGCGCGTCATCCACGGCGAGATCTACAAGGCGCGGCCGGACGTCATGTCCGTCTGCCACCACCATTCGCCGTCGTTCATGCCGCTGATCGCCGTCGGCGCCGACTATATCCCGATCTTTCACCTCGGATCGGCCGGCGGCATCAAGCCGCCTTATTGGGATCAGCACGACGAATTCGGCGATACCAACATGCTGGTCATGAAGCCCGAGGAGGGCGCCTCGCTCGCCCGCGCGCTCGGCCCCCATCCGATGGTGCTGATGCGCCGCCATGGCGTCACCGTCATCGGCGCGAACGTGCGCGAATGCGTCTACCGGGCCGTGCAGACTTGCCGCAATGCCGAATATCAGGTGCGCGCCATGGCCATCGGCACGCCTGCCTGCCTGTCTCCCGGCGAAACCGAGCGCTGCGGCGACGTCATCGGCAAGACCACCGGCGTAACGCGCTCCTGGGACTCCTGGACGTTGCGGATCGCGCGCGCAGGCGGCCTGCCGGGCGCGGCCAAATCGCCGGCCAAGCAAGCCAAAAAGCAAGCCAGGCCCGCCAAACGCGGCAAAGCCCGGCGGCGCTGACCTTTTAGGCTTGGCACCGGGAGCGGTCCCGGTGTTGAATGCCGCCCACGCGGGGCGCGCGTCATACTGATAACAAAAGCTCAGGGAGGAAAAACGAATGAGAATTTTTACAACCATTGCCGCCGCGGCCGGCCTTGTCGTTCCGCTGGCGCTGGCGGCGGCGCCGGCTTCGGCTGAGGATCAGCTCAAGGTCGCCATCGGGCAGATCAACAACTGGGAAAACCAGGCCCCGACGCTCGGCCAGGATGCCGGGTTCTTCAAGAAACACGGGTTGGTGCTTGAGAACGTCGGCACCCGCGGCGCCGGCGAAACCATGCAGCCGATCATTGCCGGCAGCGCCGACATCGGCGCGGGCGTCGGCGTCGCCGGCGTGCTGCGCGCCTATTCCAAGGGCGCGCCGGTGCGCATTCTGGCGCCGATGTTTACCGGCACCGGCGATCTGTACTGGTACGTGAAGGCGGATTCGCCGATCAAGAGCCTGAAGGATGCGACGCCGTCGACGACCCTCGCGTATTCCACAAACGGCTCGAGCTCGAATAACATCGTGGTGGCCTTCGGCAGCGAGCTCGGCTGCAAGGCCAAGCCGACCGCGACCGGCAGCCCAGCGGGCACATTGACTGCCGTGATGTCGGGACAGGTCGATATCGGCTGGGCGGCACCGCCGTTCGGCCTCAAGGAGCTCAAGGAAGGCAAGATCCGCATCGTCGCGCACGGCAGCGACGTGCCCTCATTGCGCGGCCAGACCGTACGCGTGCTGATCGTCAACGCGGACTCGCTCAAGAACAAGCACGACGCCATCATGCGCTTCATGCAGGCTTATCGTGAAGCCGTCGATTGGATGTACTCCGATCCGAAGGCGGTTGAGATGTATTCGGAAAAGATGAAGCTACCGGTCGATCTGCTCAAGGAATCGATGAACAAGTTCCAGCCCAAGGCGGCGTTGCAGACCGACAAGATGGCCGATCTCGACGGCGCGGTGCGCGATGCCGTGGCGTTGAAATTCATCGACAAGCCGCTGACGAAGGAACAGCTCACCGAGTTGATCCAGATTCCGCCGCGGAAGTAGCGCCGGAGCGGCATTCAATGCAAACGGGCCGCTGGTGACAGCGGCCCGTTTTTTTTGCAGCGGTAGCGCGAGCTATTTGCTGGATTTGTCGTCTGAGTTCGTCGGCGTGCTCTGCGCCGGAGCCGCCATCGGCGCGGATTTGTTTTCCGCTGCGGGGGCGGGTGCCGTCGGGGCCTTCTCCGCGGGCTTTGCTTCCGACTTCTGCATCGGCGGCGGCGAAGAGGCCTCCGGTGCGGGCTTGGCCTGCATCGGCTGCGCCGGCGCGCTCGCGGCCTTCGGCGCAGGCTTCATCTCGCTCTTCGGCATCGGCTTGGCTTCGCTCTTCTTCGCCGCCGGCTTGGCCGGCTTGCTCATCGGCTTTTTGGCCTTGTGGTGGTGCCGGCGCGCTTTGTGCGCCTTCGTCACCGCGCAAGCGCGGTGCGACACCAGCTTGGCGCCGTCCCGGCGTGCCGAACACGCGTTCGCATACGTGAAGCGATGTCCGCTCTTCGAGCCGCAGACCGGGACATACTCCCAGCACGGGAACGGCTCGGGCGCCACCATCGCCTCTTTCTTGGCGAATGCCGTCGTGGCCGAACCTAGTCCGAAGGCGGCCGCGGCGACGACCGCGGCATAAACGAGAATACGGAATTTCATTGTTTTCCCTCCCAGGCTTTTTAACGCCGGGATACTAGGGCCCTCGCCACGGCCGTTACAACAGGAGAAGCGCGCGCATGCCACAATGCAAACGGGCCGCTGGTGACAGCGGCCCGTTGTTCACAGTTGTCGCGAGAATTTATTACTTCTTCTTCGCAGCCTTTTTCTTGGCGTGATATTTCTTCTTGTGATGCTTCACGGCCTTCTTCACCGGGCAGGCATGGTTCGCCACGATCGTCGCGCCGTCCTTCCACGCCGCGCACTGATTGGCGTACGTGAACTTGTGGCCCTTCAGCGAGCCGCAGACCGGTGACGCGGCTTCGTACAGGCAGATCTGCGGCTGTACCGGCGGCGGAGCCGCGGCCTTCTTCTTGTGATGATGTTTCGCGTCGGCCGAACCGATCGACAGAGCGACGGCGGCGGCGCCGACTAGCAACGCATATCCAATTGTCTTGAGCTGCATCGTTTATCCTCCCAGCATCGTTGTTAAGCGGACGAATACTAGGTGGTGACACGCGACGATGACAACAGATTTACGCAGCGCCGATTCTGAACGAGCGTTCAGAAAGCCTGAAAACGCTAGGGTTTTGTGGCGGCGCTGATCGCGGCCAGCATCGCAGCGGGGCCCTTGTCGAGCGATTGGCGCACGCTGTTGTCCATGCCGACGGCGCCCATTTCGCGCTGCCGCATAACCGTTGCCTCGACCATCAACGGGTCGAGGCCGAGCTCGCGCAACGTCGCCGCGGACTCTTCCATCTCGGCCGCGCGCCGTTCGCCGTGGCTCGCCATGCGTTCGATGTTGTATTCGGAGACCTTCGTCCAATCGAGGCCGGGATAATTGTTCTTCAGCGAGGCCGTCACCTCGTCGAGCAAGCCTGCGCGCTCGGCGGCGAGGAAGCATTCGAGCGTCAGCGCTTCGATGCCCTTGATCATCACCGAGCGGATCATCTTGATCGCCGCCGCACCGCCGATCCTGTCGCCAACCACTTTGAGCTCCATCTCCATGTCGCGCAGCAGCGGCGCGATGGTCTCGGCGTGAGGGCCGGCGGTCAGCAACGGCGTGCGGTGGCGCTTGGGATGGATCGGCGCGATCACCGCGACGTCGACGTAGCGCGCTTTCTCGCCCAGCAGCGTCGCGGTCTCCTGCTTGCGGCCCGGCGATACCGAGTTGATGTCGAGGTAATAGGGATTGCCTGAGAGATGCGGCGCGACAGAGCGCGCAGCATCGACGCTCGACGCGGCGGTCACCGCCGAGATGATCATGTCGGTTTGCGCAACCGCATCGGCGGCCGAGGAGGCGAGCCGCACTCCAAATTTCTCGCCAGCCGCCTTAAGTCGTGCGCCTTCCGGCTTCGGAAACAAAATGTCCCAGGCGGCGACGCGCTCGATGCCGCTTTCGCGCAGGCCGGACGCAATTGCCTGGCCGGCCTCACCGAAGCCGATGAAGGCGACGCGCGGCGTGTTGCGACGGTTCATGTCACAACTCGGCAACGCCCGGAACCGGCGGCGTGCCGTGGGTGTGGAACGACTTGATCGTCTGCAGGCCCCAGGCTTGGCCCTTCTTGCGCTCGGCTTCGGTCCAGGTGATCGGCTTCCAGTCCGGCGCGAGCACCAGCCGCGCACCGGCGCAGGCCACTTCGACGCGGTTGCCGCCCGGCTCGTAGACATAGAGGAAGAAAGTCTGCTGGACCGCGTGCTTGTGCGGACCGGTTTCGATGAATACGCCGTTCTCCAGGAAAATATCGGCGGCGCGGAGAATGTCCTCGCGCGAGTCAAGCGCATACGTCACGTGGTGGAAGCGGCCTTTGGTGCCGGTGTGGTCGCGCGTATAGGCGAAGTCGTAGGACTTGTTGGTGGCGGTGAGCCACATGCCGGCTTCGGTGCCGTCGTCGAGCACGATCTGCTCGGTCAGGCGGAAGCCGAGATACTTTTCGAAGAACTCGCGGTTCGCTTTGACGTCGGCGGCGAGGCCATTGAAGTGATCGATGCGCCGGACGTTGCAGCCGCGCGCCGGGTAGCGCTGCGCCTGGTTCTTCAACGCCGGCTTCTGGTCCGGCGGCGGATCGTACCATTCAGTTTCGTAGTAGAGTTCAATGACGTGGCCGTCCGGATCCTTGCAGACGAAGGTCTTGCCGTGGCCGAGATCGCCGTTGGTCCAGCCGATGTCGAAGCCGGAGCCTTTGAGTGCGGCCGCACGGCGCTCCAGCGCTTGAGGCGAGCGCGTGCGAAATGCGACATGGCCCATGCCGGAAGTCTTCGAGGCGGTCAGCTTGAGCGAATAGCGCTCGTAGTCGTCCCAGCCGCGCAGAAAGACGCTGTCGCCTTTCTCGCCACTCTGGGTCATGCCCATGACGTCGATGAAGAACTTGCGGCTTTCCTCGAATTTCGGCGTCAGCATTTCGAGGTGGCCGAGATGGGCGATGTCGTAGATCGGTTCTTCCTGCATGGCGTCCTTGAGGTTATTCGCTTAATTCTGCCGTTACGCGCGCGCGAAGACTAGCTCCAGATTATTGGCCGGCATCGGCGCCGCCTCAACGAGCATAAGGCCGCAGTTCTCCGCAAGGGCGCGAAGGTCGGCGACGTCGCGAACGCCCCAGTCGGGGTTCTCCGCCCGGAGCTTGGCGTCGAAGGCGGCATTGCTGGGCGCCGTGTGCTCGCCGTCGCGTTTGAACGGACCATAGATGAACAGCCGGCCGTCCGGACGCAACAGCCGTCCGGCGCCGGCGAAGAGATTCTCCGACACGCGCCACGGCGAGATATGCAGCGTGTTGATGCAGAGGATGGCGGCGAGCGCGTCGGCTCTGCGGCCGCTCCAGGTCCATGCCGGGTCGGACAAATCGATACGTTGCGGCGCGCGCAGATTGGCCTGTCCCGCCTGACGCCGCCAGCCTTCGATGCTGGCGAGATGCGAGGGGAGAACATCGCTCGGCCACCACGTCAGATGCGGCGTACGTGCGGCATAGGTCGCGGCATGCTGGCCGGTGCCGCTGCCGACCTCCAGCACGTCGCCTTGTGCGCTTGCCAGGTAGCCGGCGATAGCCGCCCAAATGGCCTCGTGATTGCGGTGGAAGGCCGGGGCATCGAGCCGGCCCTCATCCGGCACCTTGCCGAGCTTGCCAAAATCGACGACGAATTCAGGCATTGCGATATGCGCTTTTCATGAGTTGATGCCGCACCTAGCCATGATGGCCAGGAGCGGTCAAAGCCGAATTGTTTTTCCGTCAGCGAACTTAGCGCCGCGGTTCGTTGTTTTTAGAGGGTAGATAGGGCAGAATCCCACCAAGGCGTGCTGCAAGCAAAAAACGAAGATCCAAGGGAGGATAATCATGCGCAAACTGTTGACGACGCTGGCGGCGGCTGGCGCTGCACTCGCGCTATCGGGAGCTGCCCAGGCGCAAACCAAGATCGTGATCGGCATACCGACGTCGCCGCCCAATATCGTGCACATGCCGCCGATCGTTGCCGCCGAACTCGGTCTCTATAAGAAGGCCGGCCTCGACGTCGAGATCGTCTCGCTCGGCGATGGCACCAAGGTTTATCGCGCGCTGCTGGCCGGCAATATCGACTTCGGTCTCACCCCGGGCGCGCCGACCATTATCGGAACCTCGAACGGCGCCAACGTGAAGGCGCTATCCGCCAACCTGCCGAAGTTCGAAGCCTCGATGGTCGTTCGCGAGGACATCAAGACGCTCGCCGACCTCAAGGGCAAGCGCATCGGCATCCAGGAGCCGGGCGGCTTTGCCGATATCCTGAGCCGCAGCGTGCTGCGCTTCGCCAAGATCGATCCCAAGGAGGTCAACTTCGTCAGCATCGCCAGCGAAGACGTGCCGGCGCTTGTCGCCAACCAGGTCGACACCGCAATTCTGCACGTCGAGCAGGAGACGTTCGCCAAGAGCAAGGTGCCGAGCCTGCACGCCGTTGCGCGCCTGTGGGAGCTGCAACCGAAGACTCTTTATACGTTCCTCGCGGCGACCGAGAACACCATCAAGGCAAAGCCCCAGGTCGTCCAGGCCGTGGTCGAAGCCAATATCGAGGCGACGCGCATCATGTACACGGATCGCGCCAAGATCATCCCGATCCTGGTGAAACGCACCGGTTATCCGGAGAAGATCCTGGCCGACGCCTTCGATTATCTGGTGCAGCAGTGTATTTGGGACGCCAACAGCGGCCTCAGCCCCGAGCGCATCAACTTCACCGCCGAGCTGATGACCAAGGTTGGCAATATCAAACCCGGCAAGACGCCGAAATACGAGGATGTCGTCGATACGAGCTTCGCCAAGAAGGCGATCGAGAAGCTCGGCGAATGGAAAGGGCCGGTTTGCCCGACGGCGGCGTTCTGACGCTGTCGTTCAAGCTTGCGGCGGCGGCGATCGGCCGCCGTCGCATCACATAAGGAAAGGCCGCGATGAGCCTCGCTAATGTCCAGAATGCTGCTCTCGCCGCACAGGCTGAGCCGCAGGCCATGGTCCACAAGCCGTGGTGGGAAAGCCGTGCGCTGTTTCGGTACGGCTTCGTCGTCATCATTCTGATCGTCTGGCAACTCGTCGCTCCGTTCATCAGCCCGATCTTTTTCACCTCGCCGAGCGCGATCGCACAGGCCTTCTACGAGACCACCGCCAATGGCGAGTTGCCCTATTTTCTCGGTCAAAGCCTGGAGGTGATGGTCTACGGCCTGTTGACCGCGATCGCGGTCGGCATTCCGCTGGGCATCGCCATGGCGCGCATCCGCTGGCTCGATTGGGCGCTCGACCTGCCGATCAACGCGCTCTACGCGATGCCGCTGGTCGCCGTGGTGCCGCTGCTGGTGCTGTGGTTCGGCATCTATCTCAAGGCGAAGATTATCGTCGTCTTCCTGTTCGCCGTGTTCCCGGTCCTGATCAACACGTACCAGGGCGTGCGCGAATGCGACAAGAACATGCTGGAGGTGGCGCAGTCGTTCCGCTCCAGCGAATTGCGTACTTGGCAGGACGTGCTCTTGCCCTTCGCGCTGCCTTACATCATTGCCGGCGTCCGTCTCGCCATCGGCCGCGGCCTCATCGGCATGATCATCGCCGAATTCTACACGACGATCTCCGGCCTCGGCTTCATGATCACCAAATACGCCAATGTCTTCGAGATGGATAAGACGTTCGTGCCGGTCATTGTGCTGATGGTGCTCGGGGTGTCGTTGACGACCCTCCTCAAATGGATCGGCCGTCGCATCGCGCCCTGGAGCGCCGCCAACCGCTGATTGGCGGCTCCCCGGAAGATTGCATCTCTTGAGAGCTGCAGCTTAGGATTGGGCGCCGGCGTTTGCCGGTGGACCGAGCTATTGACCGCGGCACGGGGGCTGACATGCCAGCAAAGGACAAGATTGACCATATCGTCGCGCTGATTCTGGAGAACCGATCGTTCGATCAGATGCTCGGCTGCATGAGCGCGGTCTACGATGGCAAGAACGGCCGCGACCGTCTCGATGGCGTTGACCCCGCCGCCCGCCGGTTCAATGCCGACGACAAAGGCCGTCGTTTCTTTCAAACCGCTAATGCGCGGCGGCAAATGACGCTCGACCCCCATCACGAGGTCGAGCATGTCCGTACCCAGCTCGGTGACAAAGATAACAGCGGCTTCGTTCTCGACTTCGTCGGCGCGTATCCGGATGCGCCGCGGCAGGAGCGGCAGGACGTGATGAGCTACTACCGGCTCGGTACTTTGCCGTCGCTGCATGCCCTCGCGCGAAATTACACAGTGTGCGATCGCTGGTTTTCATCGTTGCCCGGGCCGACTTGGCCAAACCGCTTTTTCGCCTTCAGCGGCACATGCCTTGGCCGCGTCGACATGCCGGGCGACGGCACGAGTGGCGCCGACCTGCCAGGCTTTTTCGCCCAGACCCAGGACACGATTTTCGACCGGCTCAACGAAAAGCAGATCAACTGGAAAGTCTATTTCCACGACATCCCGCAAAGCTGGACGATGAAACAGCTGCGCGCGCCGCACAATGCCGCGCGATACTTCTACATCCGGCGTTTCTACGAGGATGCACGGAGCCACCCCGAGAATTTCCCGCAGTTCTGTCTGATAGAGCCGGACTACATGGGCTTTATCCAGAACGATGACCATCCGCCACACGATATCATGCGAGGCGAAAAGTTGGTCGCTGATGTCTATAACGCGTTGCGTGGAAACGAGGCCCTATGGCGCTCGACGTTGTTCGTCGTGTTCTTTGACGAGCACGGGGGCTTCTACGATCACGTCGTGCCGCCATGCACCATCCCGCCGGATGCTCAGGTGGCACACTACCCCGGCCGCGACGGGCCGAATGTCTTCGGATTCGAGCGGCTGGGCCTGCGCGTGCCGGCTATCTTGGCTTCGCCTTGGGTCAAGGCCGGTGTGTTAAACACGCAATTTGATCACACGTCGCTATTGCGCTACGTCACCGACAAATGGCGGCTGCGTGAACTCGACAGCGAGCGCCTCAAGAACGCTAAGAGCATCGGATCCGCGCTCACGCAGAATTCGCCACGCCTGGTCCTCGACCGCATTGTGCTTTCGGCCGATGAGCTCAAGCCGGCGAAGCAGGAAATGGAGAACCAGGCGGTCGAAACCGAGAGCGACCACCAGACGGCGCTCAGGAAACTGACCGAGTTTCTGCCGTCGGCGCTGTGGGAGACAACCAAAACTACCGCGACCAAAGTCGCTGTCGAAACAGCGCCGAGGATTTTTGCCTCGTTCGCGCGCGCCACCGAATTCATCAAAGCGCCGCTCGCTGGCTTTTTGGATTGGCTACGCGGCTGGTGTGAGCATGGGATGGCATCTCTTTACGAGACAGGCGACCATAAAGTGGTGATCTCGTCACCCGACAAGGTGGATCAGAAATATACGTCCGAGCGCAACCGCGTCGTTCGCTTTCTGTCAACGCAGAAGTCACGCGCGATCGAAGGCATCGCCAATCGCGTCGAGGATCCCAAGCGCAGCAAGAAAGAACAGACGCATGCGGCAAGAACCTTGATTGCCCTATGGGGTCGGCCGGTTAGCCAAGTCCGTCCGGAGCTCGTTCGGCGCTTACTGCGTCAATCCAAGTACGCCAAATAGGCGCGGAACCAAGGCCTCTTCCGCGTTTTATCAAGTCATGGCGGAAGCAAAGCTCGTCCGTAAAGCGGAAAAGCTGGAAGATACCGCGCAGAAGGTCGAGCGCGGCACCGAACGCATGGCGCGCGACACCGCGCATATGGAGTTCTCGGCCTACCGGCGCACCGAGCTCGCCGCCAATCGCACGATCTTCGCGGCCGAGCGGACTTACGCCGCCTGGGTGAGGACGGGCCTGGTGGCGATGGCTAGCGGCGTCGGCGCCAAGCCCGCGCTGTCAGGCCACCTTCCGGACTGGCTGATCGGTTTGACCGGCACGATGCTGGTCTTGTTCAGCGTATTCTGCTTCATCGCGGCCGTCTGGCGGCAACTCTATCCCGGCCCACCGCCGCCCAAGCCCGATGCCAAGCCCATCCATGCGGCCTGGCTCGTCGTTTTGAATGGCTTCCTCGCCTTGGCGGCGATCGCCTCCCTGATCGGCATCTGGTTCGGGCACGCGCCGGCATAGCTGACATCCATCCCGCGCTGTGTATCGACATTGTCATCAAGCGGCGTCAGGCTTGTGGTGTACGCGTATCGGGAGGGTAGCCATGATCCTCGGTCTGTCGATCGCCACCTACACTTTGGTGCACGTCATCATCAGCCTCATCGGCATCATCAGCGGTCTGATCGTCCTGTTCGGCATGATTGGTTCGCGCCCGTTGCCGGGTTGGACCGCGCTGTTTCTCACCACGACAATCCTGACCAGCGTCGGCGGCTTTCTGTTTCCATTTAATGGTTTTACGCCGGCGATTGGCGTTGGCATCGTTTCGCTCATTATCCTGGCGGTGGCGCTGCTCGCGCGGTACGCCAAAAATTTCTACGGGCGCTGGCGCTGGATTTACGTCCTGACGGTGATCACCGCGCTCTATTTCAACGTAGCGGTGCTGGTCATTCAGTCGTTTCAGAAGGTTTCGTTTCTCAATCCCGCCGCGCCCGTCGTCGGGCCGCCCTTCGCCGAGCCGGTGAACAACCACTTTGTGATCACGCAGGCGATCGTGCTCGCTCTGTTCGTGATCCTAGGGATCGCCGCGTTCGTCAGGTTTCGCCCGTCGCGATTCTTGGCAGCACCTTAAAAAATGGAAGCCGCCGTTGCCCGGCGGCTTCCAAAGACCAGCCCACGTGTGGGACCTATTTGAGCTGGGTCGAAATGGTGCTGAAAGCGGTGTTGACCTTGCCGCCCAAGGTATTGACGACGCCGATGATGACGACGGCGATGCCGGCGGCAATCAGGCCGTATTCGATGGCGGTGGCTCCGGACTCGTCCTTCAGAAATGTTTTGAGCTTCGACACGTGTGACTCCCCGTCATGTGCGTGACGCACGGTTTCAAATGGGGTCACGCTAGCGGCCGCGCATAAAGAGCGCGTCAATCGAAGCGTTCGCATTCTGCGAAAGTTGTCGCGAGCCGGAACTTCGTTACGTCGTTACCGTCGTGCGTGCATGTGCGCGGCTAAAGTTCCCGATCACACGTCTTCCGGATTGTCGACGTAGCGCAGACCCGCTTTCGCCAGCGGCTCGCGCATCTTGTACATGTCGAGGCCGAGGATACCGGCTTCGAGCTGCTTGCGCTTGCCGTCCTCGTCGTCCTTGCGCTTCTGCGCCTTCTGCGCGGTGTCGACCGCCAGCGCCTTCGGGACAACGACAACGCCGTCGTCGTCGGCAACAACAACATCACCAGGCTCAACGTTAACACCGGCACACACCACCGGAACGTTGACCGCGCCGAGCGTCGCCTTCACCGTACCCTTGGCGGAGACCGCCTTCGACCACACCGGGAAATCCATGTCCTTGAGCGCCTTGATGTCGCGGCAGCCGGCGTCGATCACCAGACCCAGCACGCCGCGCGCCCGCAGCGAACTCGCCAGCAATTCGCCGAACATGCCGTCGGTGTTGTCCGCGGTGCAGCCGACCACGAGCACGTCGCCCTTCTGGCACTGCTCGACCGCAACATGGAGCATCCAGTTGTCGCCCGGCTGCGCCAGCACCGTCACCGCCGGTCCGCCGATCTGCGCGCCGGCGTAGATCGGCCGCAGGTAAGGCTTCATCAGTCCGAAGCGTCCCAGCGCCTCGTGCGCCGTCGCCACGCCGACGGCGGCGAGCGTGCCGATGGCGTTGGTGTCGGCGCGTTTGATGTTGCGGACAACGACGGGCTTCATGATCGGCACTCCTGACTTGAACGGGCCTGTTTCTTATCGCACCCCCCGCGCGGCGCGAAGAGGGTATGTTGCGCAAATGCGCCCGGCGGCCAATGATTGGTGGAATCGCCGCGTCGTTGCGGCGGAATTCGGAGCGACTGGATGACCGAGCGGTTTTCCGGCGTCAAGGTGAGCGTCGGGTTCTTCTCGGACGCAGGTCCCCGCGACCGCAACGAGGATTTTGCCGGCGCGGTGCTCGGGTACGAGCTGGCCGAGCCGCGGCATGATGTTGTTGCCGCCGTCGCCGACGGCATCGGCAGCGCCAAGGGCGGCCGCGTGGCGGCGGAAACCGCGGTGCGCGGCTTCCTCGACGGCTTCACCCAGTTGCCCGAAACGATGGAAGTGCGCAACGCCGGCCCGCGTGTCCTCGCGCCGCTCAACAGCTGGATCCACGGCCAGGGCCGCCGCGACACCACCCTGGCCGGCATGGGCTGCACCTTCACGGCGCTGGTGCTGCGCGGGCGCACCGCGCACGTGCTGCATATCGGCGACACGCGCGCCTACCGGCTGAGTGGCGACCGCCTGACCGTCATGACCACCGACCACGTGCGCGGGGGCGAGCCCGGCCGATCGGGCGTCCTCTACCGCGCGCTCGGCGTCGAGACCGAGGTCCGGCTCGACTACTCAAGCCAGCCGATGGCGCGGCACGACCGCTTCCTGCTGTGCAGCGACGGCGTGCATGGCTTCCTGAGCTCGGAGGTTATCGCGGACGTCATGCGCGAGAATCCCGCGGCCTCGGACGCGGCGCGGGCGCTGGTGCGGGCGGCGCTGCAGAACGGCGGCACCGACAACAGCACGGCGATGGTGATCGATGTGGTCGATCTGCCGGAGGCGGGCTCGGCCGACGTCACCGCCACCATGATGGCATTGCCTATCATTGCCGCGCCACAGGTCGGCGAGACCGTCGATGGGTTCGTGCTCAACGCCTTGATTTCCGACGGCCGCTATACGCGCCTGTTCCTGGCCGTGGATGAAGCCGAAGGCGGCGAAGTCGTTGTCAAATTCCCGAAGAGGGAGGCCGAATCCGTCGCCACCTTTCGCACGGCCTTCGCGCGCGAAGCCTGGGTCGGCGCGCGCGTCAACAGTCCCTGGGTCGGCCGCATCATCGCCCTGCCGCCGGGGCGTCAAACCTGCCTCTATACCGTGATGCCCTACTACGTGGGCGAGCTGTTGCAGACGCGGATGGGGCACGCGCCGATGCTGGGCCTCGAAGAGGGCCGCAACATCGCCATCAAGCTCGCGCGCGCGGTCGATGCGTTGCACCGCGCCGACATCATTCATCGCGACATCAAGCCGGACAACGTCATTCTCGAGCGCGACGGCTCGCTCAAGCTGATCGATCTGGGCGTGGTGCGCGTGCCGGCGCTGGAGGAAGGCGCCCCGGGGCCCATCCCGGGCACCGCCGGCTACATGGCGCCCGAGATGTACGACGGCGAACCCGGCAACGAGGCGACCGACATCTTCGCGCTTGGCGTCACGATCTTTCGCGCCTTCGCCGGCGAATTTCCGTACGGCGTGCCGGAGGCGGGCCCGCCGCATGGGCGGCCGAAGGCGCTGTCCAACCTGCGCCCGGATCTGCCCGGCTGGCTCGAGGCTGCGCTCGCGCGCGCCATTGCGATCGACCCGGCCGATCGCTTCGGCGACGTGGTCGAATTCGCCGTCGAGCTCGAGGCGGGGCCGTCGCGGGCGCCCGCGGAGGAGCGCAGGCCCCGGACGCTCTACGAACGCTCGCCGGTGCGCTTCTGGCAGGGCGTGGCGGCGTTGCTCGCGATTGCACTCATTTGGTCACTGCTGCGCCATTAGGCACTTCGGCCCAAAGCTACCGATCAGGAACGATTTGAACCTGCGGGCGTTGGCGAACGGCCGCCAATGGCCGAGATCGAGGCCTTTTAGCGCTTACAAGGCCCGAGATCACCGGAAGAGAGGGACATGGCTCACGATCTGTCGATTGTCGTTATCGGACTTTGCCTGTTTGCCATCGCGGCAATCATGGTGCCGGACGACTTCGCGATGCCGATCGACGACGACGGCAATTTGTCGGATGGGCAGGATTTGAATTTGGGCAAGAAGCAACCCGTGAGGCACAAAAAGAACGGCCCCAGCGGGGATCGGCCTTGGGGCCGTTAGGGTCCGCGGGGACAGGAGTCGATCCGCGGACCCTATTGAGTTGTTGAGAGAACGCTCGGCTTATTCCATCGCGTAAGCAGTTTCGCCGTGCACCGCGTCGTCGCCGACTTGCAGCATCTTGTCGGGCATACGCAGCGGCACGAAGATCGCAATCGCCCTCAAGATGATGAAGGTGGCGATGGCGTTGAACACGATGATGAACACCGCCGCTTCAGCCTGAAGGACGAGCTGCTGGAAGTTGCCATACAGCCAGCCGGTCGCGCTGACGCCGGGCGCATCTTTCTCGGTGCCGATGTACATCAGCATCGCCGGGTTGGCGAAGACGCCGGTCAACAAGCCGCCCATCAGACCAGCGACGCCGTGGGTCGAGAACACGCTCAGCGTATCGTCGACCTTCATCATCATCTTGGTCTTCTGGAACTTGTTCATGCTCCACCACGGGATGATGCCCGCGCAGACGCCGATCGCGATGGCGCCGTACGCATCGACATAGCCCGCGCCGGGCGTGATCGCGACGAGACCGGCGATCATGCCGTTGACGGCGCCGACGACCGACGGCTTGCCGTAGGACATGTAGTCGAGGATCGTCCACACCAGGAGGCCCGTCGCGGTGGCGACGTTGGTGTTGAGCACGGCCGCGCCGGCGTTGGCGTTGGCGAAGTAGGGGTCGCCGCCGTTGAAGCCGTTCCAGCCGATCCACAGGATGCCGGCGCCGGTCAGCGCCGCCAGCAGGTTGTTCGGCGGGCAGTGATCACGATCCGCCTGCAAGCGCGGGCCGATCACCCAAGCCGCCACGAAGCCGGACGTGCCGGCCGCGAGATGGATGACGTAGCCGCCCGAGAAGTCGACCGCGCCTGCGGCAGCAAGCCAGCCGCCGCCCCAGATGCTGAATGCGCCGACCGTGTAGACCAAGGTCATCCACAGGGGGACGAAGATCATCCAGGCCTTGAAGCTCATGCGTCCGAGCACCGAGCCGGCGAGGATGATCACGGTGATGGCTGCGAACACGAACTGGAAGTAGACGAGTGTCGCCATCGGGAAGGTCATGGCCGGCATGCCGGAGGCAGCGGCGGGTACGGTCGCCTGCCCGAGCATGAAGCCTGCGGCTCCAGCGGGCCCGGGCTTACCCAGGAAGGGGAACCATTGCTCGCCGAAGCCCATGTTGTACGCCCACAGCAGCCAGACGATCAGAACGGCCGCAAATGCGTACATGGCCATGAAGGCCGAGTTGATCGCCCACTTTTTCTTGACGATACCGCCGTAGAGGACGACGAGGCCTGGAATGCTCTGCAGTCCGACGAAGGTGGCGGCGGCAAGCTGCCAAGCGTTATTTCCGGTGTTCAGCCATTGTGGTGAAGGAAGCAACATCTTCAGACCCCCTGTGATCCCTAGTTCTTAGTTCTTGCTGGCAATCAGAAATTTGCTTTTGACCTCAGCCCTCGCCAGCGGGTTAATTTTCAAGCAAGAAGTGCGCCAAAATGGCGCACCGCCTGAATCGGCTTTGAAATGGCAATTCAAAACAGCGGCTTCCGGATTCGAACGTCATTGCCCAAGCCTTAGCCTCTGGTGCAGTCTCACCACTCGACGCGCGGCCAAGGTCGTGGCTAAAAATTCAGTCGCAACGCCTAAATTTTTGGCACCCGCCTGCCGCGGTCATTTGCAATTATGAGCAGCCAACATTCAGGGGAATGCGATGATGCCAAGCCGTGCGACGATCTGCATCGCGATCGTCACCGCCATCAGTGCCTTTGGGGTCGGGACCGCGGCGCCGGCGGCCGCGCTCAACTTCCAGTGCATGAATGCGGCAAGCGGCGCGAAATGGGCGCTCACGATCGACAGCGACAAGAACACGGTCGACGGTGCGCCGGCCAAGATCACGGCCGACCGCATCAACTGGCGCGACCCGTCAAGCGGCGGGCTCTACGATCTCGACCGCAAGTCGGGGGCCTTGACCTTCACGAACCCGTCGAGCACCGGCGGCTACATGCTCTTCCACCGCTGCGAAGCGAAGTGACGGCTTAGCCGAGGATCTCGGCCACCCGCGGAAACAGGGTCTGGTAGGCCTCGCCGTAAGTCATCGGTACGCCGGTATTGCGCGAGCCCTGGATGCCGCGATTGAGCGCGACGCGCTCGTAGTAGCCCCAGAGGTGCTTCTGCGCGGCAAGGATCTGAAACGCCTTGTATTTCTGCTCCCAGACGTCGTCGATCTTCAGGATCAGATCGGGCTTGTAGTTGCACTGCTCGGGCTGGTGCGGCTCGAACAGATAGACCGGCGGCGCGGAGTATTTGTACTTGGCGCCCGGCTTGTGCCCCATCGCCTGCGCGACGACGCGCGTCTCCTGGCGCGAAATGCGCGGCGTTGGGATGATCGAAATTGTACGGGTCCTCCAGCGCATGCGTCAGCACGAAGGCCGGATTTTCCTCGCGGTAGATGTCGACCATGCGGTCGAAGTGCTGGTCGTTGAGCTTGAGCGGATAGTCGCCGCAGTCGAAGAATTCGATCTCGGCGCCCAGAAGCTTCGCCGCGCGCTCGGCTTCGTCCTTGCGGCCGGCTTTGACCTTCTCGAGCGTCGCGCCGGGTTCTTTCCACGCGAACTGGCTTTCGCCCCGTTCGCCGTAGGACATGCACACGATCTTCATCCGATAGCCGCGCTTGGCGTGCAGCGCGACGGCGCCGCCCGCGCGCCAGACGAAATCGCCCGGGTGCGCCGTGATCACAAGCCCGGTTTTTTGCTCCGCCATAAAAGAACTCCCCCTAATTGCGGAGGGTTTTTAACGGGATAGCTGCGGGAAAGGAAGCGCGCGGCGCGCGATTTCAAAGCCGGTCGGCGGGGATGAACTCTGATGAGCTGAAAGGATTTTGGGCCCCAAAAGCCATAACGGGCGAACCGTCGTTCGCCCGTCACAAGCTCTCGGATCCATTCTCGTCGCGAGCGTGGGCCCGCGGTGCGAGTACCAGTTACTGAGAGCCAGGGCCGGCAGTCATGGACCACAAATGCAGCAAGCTGCACCCACGTCCCATGGCCGTTCCGGTCATGGCGGTTCATCTGTGTCCGGCGTAGCCAGAGACGGATGACCTGCCCGAAAGCCTACGCCGCTGAGTTGCACTGGCAAGAGCGTTAAATCGGCTGTTGATAAGTGTGAGGATGAAATATGGCGGTCATAATCAGGCACGCGGTCTATGCCGACACCATTGTTGATGGTTCTCGCACGGCAGCGAAGGCAAGATCCTGATCGCCGGCGACTTCAGAACAGCAAGCTGCGCGCCGGCAGAAGACGTGGCGCTGTTTTGATTTACTTGCCGTAGCGGGTCCAGGTTTGGGTGCCGCAAACAGCGACGATGCAGCCCTGTACGTCGAGCAGGTCCCCGCGCAGCGCGACCCCGCCTCGATAGGTTTGGCCGTCGTCGGAATTGTAGATCGGCCCAGACCAGCCGCCCTGGTCGTTCGCCTCCATCGAGAAAATGCGCAAGCCCAGAATTTTGCGGCCGCGTTTGGCGGGATCCGGGTTTCTCTCATCAAGCGGGGCTTTGCCGGTTTTCGGGTCGACATTGTCCTTAATCCAGGCGACCGAGGCGCACAGTTCCTTGCCGCAATGGGCAACGCGGATGCGCGCATCGCCCTTCTGAGTGACCCATGTGCCCGCCGGATCGGCCGCATAGGCGCTGCCGAGCGTGAAAACGATGGCGGCCAGCGCGGCAGCCGTGCGGAATATAAACATTGGATCTCCCGGCAACGTCTTATGGCGCGGCCTTCATGGCATAGTCTCGGGGCGGCTGTGAAGTCGGAACAAACCATGTGGCGAGTGTCACAAATCAAGCGGGCAGGCGGGTTCCGCAGTTGATCGCGCGGATTCCGGCTGGGCCAACACTTAGGTCACGCGTAGCTGCAGGCCGGCTTCGACATAAGCGAGCGCTGCACCTAGGCCCGCCACCAGGCGTGAATTTGCGATGCGCTTGGCAACGTTCGGCGCCAGGCCGCGGAACAGGCCGATGCCGTCGCGTTCGCACCACACCGCCGCCACTAGCATCGTGAGCAGCCAAGTGAGGAAAAAGTAGCGCGCCGCACCGCCGTAAAAGAACGCGACGGTATGTTGCGCGAGCGCCGCACCGGCGATGAGGCGGAGCCAGGGGTCGTATCGGCGCCCCCAACCCGCGACGTAAACAAGGATGGCGACCGCGGCGAGATGCACCGGCACCGACGCCACGTAGGCCGCAAGTCCGCCGAGGTCGCGTTGCCCGATGAATCCGGTCGGCCAGTCGATCAGCTGGATCGCGATCAGCATGAACATGCGGCCCGGCGAAATTCAGACGCGACATTTCCGCAAGTGCCGCGACATAGTCCGCTGGCGTGACGTGCAGGTTGTTGCCGCTGGCATTGGCGCTGAATAACACCAGTCGATCGCCGAAATACCAATTGTGCAGCGGCATCGCGAGCACCGGCACGAAGCCCGCGCACAGGCCCGCAAGGCGAGACCATTGCCGCTGCCACAGCGCGGCGAGGCCCGCGCCGCCGAGCAGGACGGCGACCCCAGGCGCGACGATCGGCCGAACGAATGTCGCGAGAAACAGCAGAGCCGCGCCCGCGCAGGCGGGGCCGAACCGGTTGCCGGGCCCGGCCGGCGGCCAGCCGACAATGATGGCGAGGCCCGCGAGGTAGAACAGATACGACACCGGATCACCGAAGCCTTGCAACGCGTATTTGACGTAGAGGAAGAACGTCGACCCGAAATAGGCGCCGATCGGCGTCGCCACGAACATGATGAGCAGAACGAACGCCCAGTCCGTCGGGAGAAAGCGGCGGAACACGCGCCAGATGACTAGCGGATAGACGAGCAATAGCGAGAGATAGCCGAGGTTGGTGTCGCCGAAAACGATCATCTCCAGAGCGCGCAGATAGCGCAGGCCTGGTCCGCCGTAATAGTAGACCGGCTCGGTGCCTTCGAGCGCCGACGCGACGTCGCCGGCGACGAGATGCTGTACGATGACGCGCCCGGCCGCGTCATAGAACAGGCCGTCATTGCCGCCCTCCTGCGCGCGCAAGCCGCCGAAGGTGGTGAGGTCGAAGGCGGCGATGATCGCGGCCGCGATTGCGATGAGCACGAGCGGAAACACCATGCGCCGCCAGTGTGGCCGTACCAGCAGCACGAGGACTGCGAAGACGCCGGCGAGGTCGAACGCCGCGCGCGCCCAATGTGCGAGCTTGATGCGCCATGCTGCATCGAGATGCATCGCGAGCGTGTCCGGCTTGATCGCCACTCCGAAAATGCGCCGTCCGGTATCGGCCGGTGTCAGCACCCGGCATTCATCGCGGTCGTGGTGCAGCGCCTCGAATCCGCCGCCTGCTTTTTCCCACAGCACGTCGCCGCGCCAGCACAGCCGGCTTCCGGAGTAGGCCGCCGGGAATTGGTACATGACGAACCACGGCATGGTGACGCGCCAGCGGTGGATGCCGTGAGTCCATCGCTCCTGCACGGCGCGTTTGACGTCGCTCACCTGGTTCCACCAGTTGTAAGCGCCGTCATTGAGAAATCCGAGCCGCAGCCACGCCGGATCCGAAAAATCGATCGACGTCACGCGGCGCGAATATCGCGGCGACTGAAAAATTCCGTCGGCGGAAAACGCAAAAGCCTGCTGCGGGAAGCCTCGCAGGCAATTCGAGGCGTTCAGGACGCAGCGGCGATAGGTCGGAAAGGCGCCGTCGGCTTCGCGCAGCCGCAAATAATAGAGCATGCTGGTGCCGCGCCAGCACCACAGCGTGTCCGGGTTGCAGCGTTGCGCGGGCGGGTACTGCGCATCGAACTCCTTCGCCATGAACGTGTAGACGTCGTCCGGCAGGCCCGCCTTGAGCGCGTCCGCGTGCTCGGCAAGGAAGACGTTGTGACCTTCCTCAATCCATGGCGGCGCGACCAGCCATTTTCCGACCATGGCGACGACGAAGATTGCCGCTGCCGCCAGCCAGGCGCGCGGCCGCGCCGTTACCTCGCCAGTGAAGAGCAGACCCGCCGCGACGAAGAGCAGGGCGTAGGCGAACAAGTGATTGATCGGAAGGCCGACAAGCGCTGTCAGAAGCGCAAGCGCGGCGAGCCTGCGACAAAGCGCAACCCCTCGGCCTGTTCGCTGAATTGCAGCCGTATCCGACATCGCCGGCCATCCCCTCCTTGGCCGCAATCCCAATCCGTTGTCCGGCACGGCAAGTCAACGGCCCCGCGCGATCTGGGGGCAGGGCACGGGCGCGTCGGCTTGCGTGCCGGCGCGGAATGGCCGAAATGTGCGGCCGGGACAAGGGTAAGTAAGAATGACTACTCGTCCTGGGCCATTGCGGAAGTAGTTGCCATGAACCATTTTTCCGCTTCCGAACGCCTCGACGCCGCTTTCGCCCGCATCGATGATCCGAAGGGCGAGGGCGGTCGCGCCTGCCTGACGGTCTATCGCGAGGCGGCGCGCGCCGCGGCCGGCGCTGCCGATGCGCGTGCCAAGTCCGGCATCTCGCTCGGCCCGCTCGATGGCGCAATCGTCAGCATCAAGGATCTGTTCGACGTCGCCGGCGAAGTAACCCGCGCCGGATCGAAAATCCTTGCCGATGAAGGCAAGCCCGCCGAGCGCGATGCACCGATCGTGCAGCGCCTGCGCGCGGCCGGTGCGGTCATCGTCGCCAAGACCAACATGACCGAGTTCGCCTATTCCGGCGTCGGTGCCAATCCGCATTTCGGCACGCCCGGCAATCCGGCTGACCGCAAGCGCGTGCCCGGCGGCTCATCGTCCGGCGGCGCGGTCGCGGCGGCCGATGCGATGTGTGACATCTCGATCGGCAGCGACACCGGCGGCTCGACGCGCATCCCGGCCGCGCTGTGCGGCATCGTCGGCCTCAAGCCGAGCCGCCAACGCGTACCGACTACCGGCGCATTTCCGCTGTCGTTTACGCTCGATTCAATCGGCCCGATGGCGCGTTCGGTGCAGGACTGCGCTTACGCTGACGCCGTGATGGCCGGCGAGACGCCTCAGGCGATCGAGCCTGCGCCGCTTGCGAACCTCCGCATCGGCATCGCTCAAGGCCTGCCGATCGACCGCCTCGATGACACCGTCGGCAAGCGCTTCGCCGCCGCGCTCGATTGGCTGAACAAGAGCGGCGCGCGGCTGTCGGACGAGAAATTTGCGCTGCTCGACCAGATGGCCGAGGTGAATGCCAAAGGCGGCGTGTTGCCGGCGGAAGCGCTGTCGATCCATCGTGACCGTCTCGCGCGCCGCGGCGATGATGATCGACCCCAATGTGCGCGTGCGGCTCGAGCGCGCGCAAAAGATTGCCGCCGCTGACTATATCGACATGAAACGGGAGCGCGCTGCGCTCGTCCGCGCGATGGATGCACGGCTCGCCGATCTCGACGTGCTGGCCATGCCAACGACGCCGGTCGTTGCGCCGCTCCTGAGCGAGGTGGCGGCAGCGGACGAGTTTGCCCGCCGCAATGCCATGCTGCTGCGCAACACCTCGATGTGGAATTTCTTCGACTGCTGCGCCATTTCGCTGCCGCTGCCGCGCGAAAGCGGCTTGCCGACAGGACTGATGCTGGTCGCGCGCAATGGGCAGGACCACCGCCTGCTGCGCATTGCAGCGGCGGTGGAGCGCGTGTTCGCAGACTGAGATTATTTCAGCGGCGGGCCGATCGTGACGGTCAGCTTGCCGACGCCCTCGACCTCGCATTCGAGCTTGTCGCCGGCGACCGTCGCCGCGACACCCGAAGGCGTGCCGGTCATGATGATATCGCCGGCCACCAGATCGACCATCTCCGACAGGTTGGAGATGATTTCCGGTACGTTCCAGATCAGCTGGTTGAGGTCGCCGTCCTGGCGGATCTTGCCGTTGCACTTGAGCGTGATCTTGCCCTTGGTCGGATGGCCGATCTTGCTCGCCGGCACCAACGGACCGCACGGCGCCGAATGATCGAAAGCCTTGCCGACTTCCCACGGGCGCTTGAGGTCGCGCGAGGCGATCTGCAGGTCGCGGCGGGTGAGATCGATGCCGACGGCGTAGCCCCAGATGCAGTCGTTGGCCTTGGCGACCGGAATTTTGCGGCCGCCGCTCTTGAGCGCGACCACGAATTCGACCTCGTGGTGCATGTCCTTGGTCAGCGACGGATAAGGCACGGTACCGCCGTCGGCCACGATGGCGTCGGCGGGCTTGGCGAAATAGAACGGCGGCAGGCGCTCGTCCTGGCCCATCTCACGGATGTGTTCGATGTAATTGCGGCCGACGCACCAGATGCGGCGAACCGGAAATTTCTGATCGGAGCCCGCGACAGCGATGACGGCTTGCGGGGCAGGCGGAATGACGTAGTCGGTCATGATGGATGGGCCGTTGGATATGGCTGGAGAAGACGAAAGGCGGCTTTCGGGTATCGGAGGAACGCGCCGCCGTCAACGGCTCACGGCCGCGATCGAGGGCCGTGGCTCCTGCTCCTTGAGCTGCAGCCGGTAGAACGAGGCATAGCGTCCGCTCTTGCGCAGCAGCTCGTCGTGACGGCCGGATTCGACCACCCGACCGTCCTCCACGACGAGGATGCGGTCGGCGTGCGACACCGTGTGCAGCCGGTGCGCAATCGCGAGCGTGGTGCGGCCTTGGAAAAGGTGGTCCATCGCCTCGCGCACCTGTAGCTCGGATTCGGAATCGAGGGCGGCGGTCGCCTCGTCGAGCAGGATGATCGGCGCGTTCTTGATCAGGGCGCGGGCAATTGCGATGCGCTGGCGCTGGCCGCCCGACAGTTGCAAGCCGTGCTCGCCGACCGGCGTGTCGTAGCCGCGCGGGAATGCCATGATGAAGTCGTGCGCATAGGCGCCATTGGCGGCCGCCACGATCTCGTCCTCGCTGGCGCCCGGTTTGCCAAAGGCAATGTTCTCACGGATGGTGCCGCGGAACAGGAACACGTCCTGGCCGACATAGGCAATGTGCTGGCGCAGCGACTGGCGCGACACTTGCGTTATGTCCTGCTCGTCGATGACGATCTTGCCGTGGTCGAACTCGTAGAAACGCAGGATCAGGTTGAAGATCGTCGATTTGCCGCCGCCCGACGGCCCGACCAGCGCGGTCAGCTTGCCCGCTTCGGCGACGAAGCTCATACCGCGCAGCACGGATTCGTCGCCGCGATAGGCAAAGTGCACGTCATCGAATTCGAGCCGCGACGTCTTGACCTGCAAGGCGGGCTTGTCGTCGTCACTCGGTTCGCTGGGGACGCTGTCGATGATCTCGAACAGGATGCGCACGCCGACAAGGCCGCTATTGAGCTCGATGTTGAGACGCGCCAGCCGTTTGGCCGGCTCATAGGCGAGCAGGAACGCGGTGATGAAGGAGAAGAATTGACCGGGCGTTGCGCCGACAACCACCACTCGATAGCCCGCGTAGATGAGGGCGATTGCAATGGCACAGCCGCCGAGCGTCTCCATCAGCGGGCTGGCGCGGTTAGCGACGCGCGCCATCTTGTTGGCCTCGTGCTCGACCGCCGCGACGTTCTGATCGAAGCGCTCGCGCATAATGCCTTCGAGGGTGAAGGCCTTGACGATGCGGATGCCCTGCAAGGTCTCCTGCAAGGTCTCGACGACGCGCGTGTTGCCGTGGAATTGGCTGCGCGCGATCGAGTAGATGCGGCGGATCAGCTTGCGCAAGACGAGGAACGCGGGCGGCGCGACCACGAAGCTGAAGAACGACATCAGCGGGTCCTGCCACACCATCACGGCGACGAGGCCGATCAGGGACAGCAGATCGCGTCCAAACGACGTGATCAGCAGGTTCATCACCTGAGTCGCGGCGGCGGACCCGGTGGTCAGGCGCGAGATGAATTCGGTCGAATGCCGGTCTGAAAAGAAGCCGAGACCTTCGTTCAACAGCTTGCCGAACATGGCGCGCTGGTTGTCGGCGATAATGCGGTTGCCGATGCGCGACAGCACCAGGCTGAAGCCGTAGGTCGCAAGGCCCTTGCTGGCGAACAGTGCGACCGTGACGCCGCCGAGCAGCACGATGCCGGGGAAATTTCGGCTGATGTAGGCTTCGTTGATCACGGTGCCGATCAGATAGGCGCTTGCCGCGGTAGCGCCGGCAGCGACCCCCATCAGCGTGAAGGCGATCAGATATTTGCGCCAATGCCGCATGCCCTGCTCGGTGAGCAGGCGCTTCACCATGACGAAGGCGCCATATTTCTCGTCGCCGGATGCTGGCAGGATGTGGTCGTTCATTCGCCCTCTGTCGGGCCCGATTATGACATGGATGCGCGAGGCTTCCTTGCCTTCGCAGGACACAATTTTCAAGCCAAAACGAGGTAAAAACCGGAAAAGCTTGCGGTTCCGGTTAAGCCGCCGCGGTCTTGCGCTTGCTTAAGAGCTGCTCCCAGGCAAGCGCGTGCGACACGATGGTGTCGAGATCCTCGAATTGCGGGCGCCAGTCGAGTGTCGAGCGAATGCGCGAGACGTCGGCGGTCAAAGAGGCCGGATCGCCGGGGCGGCGGCCGGTGATCTCGACCGGGAAGTCGCGGCGGCTCACGCGCTTGACCGAGTCGATGACCTCGAACACCGAGGCGCCGCGGCCGTAGCCGCAGTTAAGCGTCGTGCTCTCGCCGCCACGGCGCAGATAGGCGAGCGCCGCCGAATGCGCGCGCGCAAGATCGCTGACGTGGATGTAGTCGCGGATGCAGGTGCCGTCCGCCGTCGGATAGTCGGTGCCGTAGACGGCGATCTTCGGACGCTTGCCGAGCGCCGTCTCGCACGCGACCTTGATCAGGTGCGTGGCGCCGGCGGTCGATTGCCCCGTGCGCTGCTTCGGATCGGCGCCGGCGACGTTGAAGTAGCGCAACACAACGAAGCGCAGCCCGTAGGCGCGGCCGGCATCGTGCAGCATGATCTCACTCATCAGCTTCGAGGAGCCGTAGGGAGAGATCGGCGGCGTCGGCGCGTCCTCGCGCACCGGCACGTGCTGCGGATTGCCGTAGACGGCGGCGGTCGACGAGAAGATGAACTGCTTGACGCCCGCCTCGACCGCGATGTCGAGCAGCGTGCAGGTATTCATCGTGTTGTTGCGGTAATAGGCGAGCGGATCGGCGACCGATTCCGGCACGACGATCGAGGCGGCGAAGTGGATGATGGCGGTGACGCCGTGCTGATCGATGGTCTTGGTCACAAGCTGGCGGTCGCCGGTCGAGCCGGCGACGAAGGGGACCGTGCCCGGGATCAGGAAACGAAAGCCGGTCGACAGGTTGTCGAGCACGACGACGCTCTCGCCGGCGTCGACGAGGTTATGCACCATGTGGCTGCCGATATAGCCGGCGCCGCCAGTCACCAGGATCGTCATTCCCGCCCTCGGGTCGTGTCCGTGCTTCTAACCGGCCATCGGCAAATGGCCGGTTAGAACCCCGCGAGAGTCGGCGACCAGCGTTAATGAATTGCTAATCGTTATGGCGGCAGGCGCGCATGCCCGGTATATGAGGCCATAAAACGCGCCATGACCGACATTCTTTTCATCAAGACGTCCTCCCTCGGCGACGTCATTCACAATATGCCCGCGGTCACCGAGGCGCGGCGCGCGCGCCCCGATGCACGCCTGTCCTGGCTCGTCGAGGAGGCCTTCGCCCCGCTGGTGCGGCTGCACCCTGCGGTCGACGAGGTCATCCCGGTCGCGTGGCGGCGCTGGCGCAAATCGCTTTATTCGCCGGGCACGCTCGCCGAAATTTCCGGAAACCTGAGTGCGATCCGCGCGCGCAAGTACGACGAGATCATCGACAGCCAAGGCCTGTTGCGCTCGGGCGTCATCGCGCGCCTCGCGCAGGGCCGCCGCCACGGCTACGACCGCGACAGCATTCGCGAGCCGGTCGCGTCGATGTTCTATGACGTGCGCTACCGCGTCAGCCGCGACCTGCATGCGATCACGCGCAACCGCATGCTCAGCGGGCTTGCGCTCGGCTACAAGCCGCAGGGTGCGCCGGATTATGGGCTCGATCGCGCGCGCTTTCCTCGTCCCCGCCGATCGCTATGCCGTGCTGCTGCACGCGACGGCGCGACTATCAAAACAATGGCCGGAGCAGAACTGGATCGCGCTGGGCGAGGCGCTCGCCGACGCGTGGGCTCGACCTCGTGCTGCCCTGGGGCAACGAGGCCGAACGCGAGCGCAGCGCACGCGATCGCGGCACGCCTTCCGCGCGCCCGCGTGCCGGAGCGGATGCCGCTGGATGACGTCGCCCGCCTCATCGCCGGCGCGCAGTTCGTCGTCGGCGTCGACACCGGACTGATGCATCTCGCGGCCGCGTTGAGCGTGCCGCTGGTTGCGGTCTTCACCGGCAGCCGGACGAGCCTGACCGGACCGGTCAGCAACGGGCCGCTTCAAGTGCTCGGTGCGGAAGGCGCGAGCCCGTCGGTCGATGAGGTGAGGGCGGGGATCGAGAAGATTGCGCTTTAGGCAGCGCCGGCGCGCAGCAGGTCGTGCACGTGGATAACGCCGACCGGCTTGCCGTTGTCGACCGCGAACAGTGCGGTGACTTTCAACGCGTTGAGGATTTCCAGTGTCTCGCTGATCAACTGATCGGGGCGCACGGTCTTTGGCGCGCGTGTCATGACGGCATCGACGGTCTGATCGAGCAGGTCGTTGCGCATGTGGCGGCGCAAGTCGCCGTCGGTGATGATGCCGACCAGGTGGCCGCGCGCGTCGGTGATACCAACGCAGCCGAAGCCCTTGGTGGTCATCTCGATGATGGCATCCGACATGCGCGTGCCGAGCGGCCGCAACGGCACCATCGCTCCGCTGTGCATCAGGTCGCGCACCGTCTTGAGTAGCGCACCAAGCTTGCCGCCCGGGTGCAGCAGGCCGAAGTCGATGGCCGTGAAGCCACGGCTTTCCAAAAGCGCGATCGCCAACGCATCGCCGAGCGCCAGCTGCATCAGCGCCGACGTTGTCGGCGCCAGATTGTGCGGGCAGGCTTCGCGCGCCTGCGGTAGCGTCAGCACGACGTCGGCGGTTTTTGCCAGCGTCGAATCCGCGCTCGCGGTCATCGCGATCAGGCCAATATTGTGCCGCTGCGAATAGTCGGTGAGGTTCTTCAATTCGGCCGTTTCGCCGGACCAAGACAGCGCCAGGATGACGTCGCTCTTGGTGATCATGCCGAGATCGCCATGGCTCGCCTCGGCCGGATGTACGAACAGCGCCGGCGTGCCGGTCGAGGCAAAAGTCGACGCGATCTTCTGGCCGACATGGCCCGATTTGCCCATACCGGTGACGATGACGCGCCCTTGCGTCGCGCGGATCAGGTCAATTGCCGCGATGAAGGTCGCGCCGAGCCCGTCGCGCAGCGCGGTTGCGAGCGCGTCGACGCCGGAGCCTTCGAGCTCGAGCGTGCGCAAACCCGATTCCAGGATCGACTGCGCGCGGTCGGTTGATGCGTTCGGTTGCGGTTTGGCCATTGTCCCGATCATCCCTCGGACATTGCTCTGATAGCACGGAACGGCACGCGCGTCAGGTTCGCGGCGCTCCGTTCGTTAACGCGGGTCTTGATGTCAGGATTTGCCGGGGTTTTCCACGCATTTCTCGACGAAGGCGGCGAGGTCGCCGCCGGGGAATAGTTTGCCAGCAATGCCGGCAGCGTGGGCCGCCTCCATGTCGATGTCCTTGTCGCCGATGAAGAAGCTGCGGGCGCGGTCGATGGGCCAGTGCTTCATCAGGTCGAGGATCATCCCGGGCTTGGGCTTGCGCCAATCCGAATCCCTTCGGTACTCGATAACAGGGCCATCGACATGGAAGGGACAATAACGCACATCATCAACGCGAGCGCCCTGCGAGGCCAGCTCGGCTCGCATCCAGGCATCAAGTTCGCGCATCTGCTGTTCCGTGAACTTCCCGCGCGCGACCCCTGACTGGTTTGATGCAATGAACACGAAATAGCCCGCTTCATTGAGCCGCCGAATGGCGGCTGCGGCGCCTGGAATCCAGCGGAAGCGCTCGCGCGTCCCGACGTATCCGTCGTCAAAATTAATGACGCCGTCGCGATCGAGGAAGGCTGCGGGCTTTGCGCTCATCGCTTTTTTTTCTTCAGGACGTCGCGCATGGTCTTGAGCACCATGTCGACGGTCACGTCGGCGGTGCGGCGATGGGCGACCGCAGTGTTGCCTTCAGTGCGGGCGTGCGCGCGTGCGACTTCATCGCCCGGCGGTTCGAGAATGGCGGCAACGGGATTGAGCGGCTTCCAGTGCCACGGGCTGGTCGGCCCGAAAATCGCGACCGTCGGCGTGCCGATCGCCGCCGAGACATGCATGAGGCCGGAGTCGTTGGTCACCGACAGGTCTGCGGCGGCGAGCGCGAGGATCGCGTTGCGCAGATCGCTGCTGGTCAGGTCGCGCGCGCGTGCGGCCGCCGCAATTTGCGTTGCGATCGGCGTTTCGTTCGGCCCACCCAGCACCCAGACCGACATGCCGTCACGGGTCAGCGCCCGGGCAAGCTCGGCATAATGGCCGGCCGGCCAGGCCTTGCCTTCGCCGACAGCGCCGGGCGACAGCGTGACGATGGGCCGCGCCTCTTGATCGAGGCTCCGGGCGGCCCGCCAGTTGGCAACGTCCTGTGCCGGCACCTTCAGCTCCGGCAGCGGCCAGTCCTTCGGCGGGATGGCGCCGGGCGGCAAGGCGAGCGCGCCCATCTGGTCGATCATGCGCGGCAGTGCGCGCTCGCCGTAGCGCATGTCGTTGATCAGTTCGAAGCGCATCTCGCCGATAAAGCCGGTGCGCACCGGAATCCCAGCGAGCCATGGTGCGAGCGCCGCTTTCCATTTGCGTGACATCACCAGCGCCTGGCCGTAGTGGCCCTCGCGGAGCTTGGCGGCGAGTTCGCGTTGTTGCGCGAGGCCGAGGCGCTTGCGCGGCAGGTCGGCGATGATCGCCTGCCGCACGCCCGGCATGTAGTCGGCCAGAGGTGCGCACAGCGTACTCGACACCATGTCGACGGCGCGCTCGGGATTCTCCGCGCGCAACAGCTTCACGACCGAATGCACGCGGACGAAATCGCCGATCCAAACGTAAGGGACGATGAGGACCGGTGCGGCGGTTTCGTTCAGGTCCAGGCTCATCGGCGCCCCGTTTGCCCCGAATTCGGGCTCCCCCGGCAGGCGTTACCCTGCATGGTTACGGCCTGTCCAGCCACGATTTTTACCTTTTCCTGAGCGATTTGCCTCGCATCCGGCGGTCCCATTTGCACCCATGCCCGGACTGGGGCAATGGTTGGCCGCGCGAGGAGAAATAATGTTTCTGGTCACGGGCGGGGCGGGCTTCATCGGGTCGAACGTGGTCGCGAGCCTCAACGAGGCGGGCGCGAGCGACGTCGTCGTCAACGACATGCTCGGCAAGGACGACGCCAAGTGGCGCAACCTCGCCAAGCACCGGGTCACGGACCTTGTGCCGCCGGCTGAGTTGATGAGTTGGCTCGACGGCCGCAAGCTCGATGCCGTCATCCACATGGGCGCGATCTCCGACACCACCGCGACTGACGGCGATCTGGTGATGGAGAACAATTTCCGCCTGTCGATGCGTCTGCTCGACTGGTGCACGGCGAACGCGCACGCCCTTCATCTACGCCTCATCGGCGGCGACCTATGGCGACGGCAGCCAGGGCTTCGACGACGACTGGTCGCCCGAAGCGCTGCGCAAGCTGCAGCCGATGAACCTGTACGGCTGGAGCAAGCATCTGTTCGACGCCGCGCTCGTCGACCGCTACGTCAAGAACGACAGCCTGCCGCCGCATTGGGCGGGCCTCAAATTTTTCAACGTCTATGGCCCGAACGAGTACCACAAGGGCCATATGATGAGCGTACTGGCGAAAGTGTTCGACGAGGCAAAGGCCGGCAAGCCGGTCAGGCTGTTCAAGTCGCACAAGCTGGGCATCGCCGATGGCGATCAGCGCCGCGATTTCATCTACGTGGACGATGCGATCGCCGTGCTGCGCTGGCTGCTCGACACGACCGCGGTCAACGGCATTTTCAATGTCGGCACCGGCAAGGCCGAAAGCTTCCGCGACATGATCGGCGCCATGTTCAAGGCGCTCGGCCGCGCGCCGAACATCGAATATATCGAGATGCCGGAATCGATCCGCGGCCAGTATCAGTATTTCACGCAGAGCAATATCGAGAACCTGCGGCGGGCCGGCTATAACGCCGACTTCACGCCGCTCGAGAGCGCGGTCGGGCAATACGTCACCGGCTATCTCGATCGTACGGATCGCTACCGGTAGGCCATGTTCGATTTCGAAAAACACTCCGCCGACCTATCGAAGCAGACGGTGCTCTGCATCGGCGATCTGATGCTGGACGAATTCGTCTACGGCGAGGTGTCGCGGATTTCGCCGGAAGCGCCCGCGCTTGTCATTGCCGCGACGCGCAGCGAGACGATGATCGGCGGCGCCGGCAACGTCGCGCGCAACGTCGCCTCGCTCGGCGCGCGCTGCATCTTCGTCGGCGTGGTCGGCGACGACGAGGCCGGACGCTCGCTCAGGAAAGCGCTGAAGAACCAGAAGCGCATCGACGCGCGTTTGGTCGTCGATAAATCCCGTCAGACCACGCGCAAGGTGCGTTTCGTTTCGGAGCACTATTCCACGCACTTGCTGCGGGCCGACTGGGAAGCGGCCTCGCATGTCAACGGCGCAGCGGAAGCTGCCGTCATCCGTCAGGTCCGGCAAGCGATCAAAAAGGCCGGCGCGGTCGTGCTGTCGGACTACGCCAAGGGCACGTTGACCAAGCGCGTCATCCGCGCCGTGATCGCACTCGCCAGAAAGGCCGGCAAACCCGTCATCGTCGACCCAAAGGGCCGCGATTACAGCATTTATCGCGGTGCGACCCTGATCACGCCGAACCGCCAGGAACTGGCGGACGCCACGCATCGCGTGGTCAAGGCCGACAAGGAAATTGCTGCGGCGGCAGTGGAACTCGCGCGCGATATCGCCGCCAAAGCCGTGCTCGTCACGCGCAGCGAAGCGGGCATGACGCTGGTGAGCAAAGGCACCGGCCATCCATGTTCCGGCCTATCCGGTGCGCGTGCGCGACGTCTCCGGCGCCGGCGATACGGTCGTTGCAGTCCTCGCCGTGATGCTGGCGATGCGCGCCGATTTCGAATCGGCGATGCGCGCCGCCAACGCCGCCGCCGCCGTCGTCGTCGGCAAGCGCGGCACCGCGACGCTTTCGCTCGCTGAATTGCGCGCGCGCATCCTGCCGGCCGCAACCCTCGCGCCCGAGGAAAAGATTGTGTTCGATTGGGCCGTGCTCGACGACCATATTGCCGCGTGGCGCAAGCAAGGCCTGCGAATCGGCTTCACCAATGGTTGCTTCGATCTTCTGCATCCCGGCCACGTCAAGCTGCTCGCCGGCGCGCGCGCGGCTTGCGACCGGCTGGTTGTCGGGCTCAACGGCGATGCCTCGGTGACGCGGCTCAAGGGCAAGGGGCGGCCGGTGCAGAACGTGCAGGCGCGAGCCGAGGTGCTGGCCGCGCTCGAGGCTGTCGACCTCGTCGTCGTGTTCGACGAGGACACTCCGGAGAAGTTGATCCGCCGCGTCAAGCCGACGGTGCTGGTCAAGGGCGCCGACTACACACGCAAGGAAGTCGTCGGCCACGAGATCGTGGAAGCGCACGGCGGCGAGGTCGTGCTGATCGATCTGGTGCCGGGCCACTCGACGACGGCCATGGTGGAGCGATCGCGAAGCGGCAAGCGCAAGAAATAGGCGGATTTTCGTAACCCAAGCGCGGCGTCAGCGAGCTGAGCGCGGCAAGCCGCGGTTTGAGCACCGAAAACAATTGGTCGGGTGTTATCTGGTCAATGGTCTTTCGTAACGAGGGGTCATCGCCCGCACGCACGACATGGATGTGGCGGCTGTAATCCAACGACGGATTAAGACCGAACAGCCCGTAAGTTTCCGTGCCCACTGCGGCAGCCAGGTTCATCGGTCCTGAATCGGGCCCCGCAAATAAATCCGCGCGCTTGAGCAGTGCGGCACATTGGATAATGGATAGGTTGCACGCATTGACCGCGTTCACGCGGGCCTCCGTGATGAGGCGTTCGGCACGGGCATGCGACTGCGGCCCGCCGATCAGAATGACGCTGCCCCTTGATGTCTCGGTGAGCTTCGACATCAGCCTGCGCCAGTGCCCATCCGGCCAATCTCTGCTCGGGTGCGAAGCGCCGAGTGCGAGCACCAGCCAAGGCCGCGGCAGTGTTCCAAACTGCTTGTCGATCTCGGCCAACGCGTTGCGCGGGATCGCGAGGTCGGGCTCGGTTGACGTCAGCTGCAGGTTTTCGGCCGCCATCAGCTGCGTGAGCCAGCCGATCGGATGCTCGTGAAAGTACTTTTGGTCGATGCCGGAGTTTGTGATCCAGATGCGCTGTAAGCCGAGGCCAAGGCCAATGCGCTCGGGAATTCCCGCAAGCCGAGCGGCGACGGCGGCCCGGGTCGTGCGGTCCAGAATGTAAACGCGGCGAAACTTGTTTTGCCGCAGCAAGCGCGCAAGCCGCAACAGGTTGAACGCGCGCATGATCTCGTTTCCGCCGTGCGCGAAATACAGAACTTTGCTGATGGCCGGCTCGGCGGCGAACAATTCACGCGCGAGGCTGCTCGGCGGCGCAAGAAAAGTGACCTTGGACTCCGGCGCCGCGGCCGCGATCGCGCGAACGAAGGGCAGGTGCCAAATGGTATCGCCAATACCTGGTTTGACCTGAATGACGGCCCAAGCGGTCATCGGTCGGCTCCCAATACGGCATCGATACCTTGAACAAGATCAAGCGGCATCTACCCTGCAACGCGGCGGATGGGTTTCGACGGCGGCGGTTGCCAAGCTTGCGTTTCCTCGTAACGTTTGGCGTAGCGATAGAACGTTCCTTCGAAATTGCCCAGTGCGATGACGAATCCCGCCCAGCCGTCCTTGAAGCCGAGCTTGAAGATGTAGTGCTTGAGGAACGACCAGATGCCGTGGCCGAGCGCGCTTGCCATCGAGACGCGCTTGCCGGCGAGCTTCGGCACGCCGAGCGAGGAATAGCGGTTCATCTTCTTGATGACTTCTTCGAGATTGCGGAAGGGGAATTGCCAGACCGCGTTCTTGAGCTGCCGACCGGCTTGCCGCTCAAATTTTCGTAGCCTTCGTGCACCGGCTCGAGCGTGTAGCGCATGCGCCTTTGCGAAAGAGCTGCGGCTGGCGGAAGTTCGGGTACCAGCCGGAGCCTTTGATCCAGCGGCCCATCATGTAGCTGCGGCGCGGCACGCGATAGACATCGTGCGCGGGCTCGCCGGCGATGAGCGCCAGGATCTCGTCGCGCACGGCCTCGGTGCAGCGTTCATCGGCGTCGAGGCTGAAGATCCAGTCGTATTTGCAGGTTTCGATGGCGCGGTTGCGCAGGTCGCCGAAACCTTTGAACGGTACTTCGACCACGCGGGCGCCGAGCGAAGTGGCGATCTCGGCGGTGCGGTCGGCGGAAAACGAATCCACCACCACGACTTCGTCAGCCCAGAGCACGCTGGAAACGGCGGCCTCGATCTTTTCCGCTTCGTTATAGGTCAGGATATAGGCTGATATTTTCTGCATGGCCCGCAGTAGTTCATCGCTTGGCGGCGGGTAGCGGTCTCGTGAGCGCGTCTGCGGCCGAATTATTACTATGATTAGGTCGCATAAGTCCGGTTCATAACCGTGCTCTCTTCATTGTTGGATACGCCAGAGCTGGGTTCGTTTTGCACGCCTGCAATCTTTGATATATTTAAAATTTTATTATCGATTTATGGTAGTATGAGGTGAGCTGAACCCGACAGCTTAGGCGGTGAGCATTCACTCTGCGGGCCGGCTCAATTCAATCAGCTTCCTCTTTATCGCCACCGAGAGCCTGAGCCCTCGCACGACACGTGACTGTCGTTGCGATCGAGAACTCGGTCTCAAGGCGATTCCCACGTCCGAGTTATCCACAAGCTTCTTCGTGAGGGCAGGAAAATCTAGCATGCGGCGATGAGCGCCATTGATTCGGCGCTACCGAGCAACAACCCGCGCCCTGCAGTAGCAGTAGCTTTGGAGTATGCAATGAGCAACGAACTACAGACCACCTCAAAATCAATAGATCTCAACGAATTCAAGAAACTGTTTGGACCACCGCCAGTCCTAAGCAGTGAAGACGCCAAATCCTATTATGACATTGTGGCGCGCCTGATGACCTGCATCAAACCCAATGATTTCCTCGAGCAGATGCTGGTCAAGGATCTTGCTGACACGACATGGGACATACGTCGCTATTCGCGTCACAAGGCTTTGGTGATTGAACGTCAGTATCTTTCACATATGGAAGCTGAAAATAGCCGCCATGAAGCCGTGGACGATCAGCAAGCCGACGCGGAGGAGCCAGAATGTGAAAACGAAGGCTCTCCCCGCGTGGACGCGCCTGACGTCAACGAGTCCACTGAGGCTGGGCCAGCCTGCACTGCGCCAACGCAGGTCGATCAACTGTTCGAATTGGAAGATGAGGTTATAGGGGCTGTATCAGACGTTGATCAGATCATCGAGGCGTCAGAGGAACTCGATTACGCGGAAGCGCTGGAAAGTGGTATCGAATATTTTGAACGTCTCGATCGCCTGATCAGTATCTCCATGGGCCGGCGTGACGACGCACTTAAGCAAATTGATTTCTATCGCCAAGGTTTGGGGCGCCAACTGCGTCATGTTTCAGATGAGATCATTGACGCTGAGTTTCACGAAACAGGGCAACAGGCGCCGCCCCTTGTTGCCGCCGATGGTGATGAGCAATGACGTCGTCGGAGCGGGCTGCTGCAAATCGGATTAACGGCCGCAAAAGCCGGGGGCCGCGCACGCGTGCTGGCAAGGCACGTTCCAGTCGTAATGCGCTTCGCCACGGGCTTTCTGTTTTTAACGGCCAGCATCCGGTCCATGCGGAGCAGATCCAGAAAATGGTGCAAGCCATCTGCCAAGGCGATGACGAGCCAGCTGTGCGCGAGCATGCCGTCGTCATTGCGGAAAATGAATGGCTAGTGTGCTGCGTGCGCGCTGAAAAGGTGGCCATGATCGAAAGATTGTGCAGCCGTGCGGCAATCGCTTTGACAAAAGGTCAAAAGTGGTTGCGTCTCGTCAAGGCACGAATGCGCCGTGTCGACGTTGCCTTTCCGCATTATGTTACGATTAAAGCATTGGTGGAAGCGACGGAGGCCGCAGGCCGAGACCCATGCGTAGAACCTCTACCTGAACCTCTTAAGTCCGCATGGAAGCCGACGGTCCTAAGGGATCGGGACGAATATGAAGCGGTACAGGAAGGTATACGGGATCTCGAGCGGCTGGACCACTATGAGCGGCGGGCTTGGCGCCGACGGAATAAGGCGCTATGCGCGCTCGTGACGACAAAACTTCTCAAAGCTGTTTGCTAGGGCGTGCACTCATAAATCCGCCAAGTCCGCTTTACCCCCGAAAGCGGACATTTGCGGTGCACTAGCCGATGTCTGCTTCGTGCCAGAAGCGGAAAACGTAATCTTTAATAGTAAGAGTCCAATGCGCTAATTACGGTGAGGACCGCTGCGTTTGGACAATATTGCCGCCAATTTACACGTGTTGTGATCATCACTATCGAGCATAAGATCACGAACGCAAGCTTCCCGGCTCTCGCATCTGCTGCACGACTTTTGTAATTCGCGGAACCCTATGGGTTCGGCATGGGCAAACCGATCCGGATCAATACGAAGAATTAGCATTCGGCACAGCAAAAAATCAGCGCCGTGGATCCCCAACATTGCAAGTGCTCGAACATCATCGATGGACAAACCACAGTCACAGACAAAATGGTCCGTATCGTCGTCCGGCTTTTGCCGTTCGCTCGAGTGCTCATTTACCGCTAGCTTTACTTGTTCGACTGCCAGCAGTCGAAAAAGTGTTTGTCTGCTCTTTTCGTCAGATTCGTCGGCCAACGCCTTGCGGTAATGTTCGATGTTCAGACGGGCTACCCGTTGGTCCATCAAATCCTCCCGCAAACTCATTTTTCGGCGACAACATCATTCGACTCCCATCCGCTGGCAAATGGAAGGCACAGAAAATCATATCTGATAGGACATTTTGCCACGTCTGCTTTGGGTCAAAAGCGGACATTGGCAGTGCACTCACACAGGTCTGCTTTATCCCTGAAAGCGGACATTGTGGTTTTATGAGTACACGCCCTAGCTTTCAGAAAATTCGGTAGGGATTTGAGTGGCCGATGGATACATTGGCGCTGCGCAACGGTGATATCCTGATATCGACAAGCCGGGTCAACGCCGGCATGAGCGCCTGGCCGACGAGTAGCCACCTGCGAACCAAAGGACGATGCCGCTGGGTCGCTTGGGCCGTAACGTTCGAATACATTCTCTACCTTGTCGGATACATACTTCAGTTACGGCGATGCGGCTCAAGTCAATACCTAGAGGATGCCCGTGACCGAACTGATTTCCGTTATCGTGACCACGTATAATCGCGAAGACGCGCTAAACACCGTGCTGCGCTCGCTCGCGCGCCAAACCGACAAAAATTTCGAGGTCATCGTGGCCGACGATGGATCGGCGGCCACGACCGAGGCGCTCGTCGAGGCGTGGAAGACCAAGCTTGGCCATCCGCTCGCGCATGTTTGGCACGAGGACCGCGGTTTCCGCGCCGCGGAAATTCGCAATCGCGCTATCCTTGCTTCTCATGCTGACTATGTGATCTTCCTCGATGGCGATTGCGTCACGCGTCCGGATTTTGTCGCGACCCATCGCGCACTGGCGGAGCGCGGCTGGTTCGTCACCGGCAACCGCATTCTCTTGTCGCGCTGACCTGACCGCGAAAGTTCTGCGCGAAAATCTCGCGCCTGAAACCTGGCGGTTCGCCGACTGGCTCGTCCAGCGCCTGCGCGGCGGCATCAATCGTCTTTCAGCGCTGGTGCGCCTGCCGCTTGGTCCTTTGCGAGCGGTGCGCCAACGCGCCTGGCGGGGCGCTCGCTCGTGTAATCTGGCTGTTTGGCGCTCCGATCTTGATCGCGTCGACGGCTTCGACGCCGCCTATAGCGGCTGGGGTAAGGAGGATTCCGATATCATCGTGCGCCTGCTGCATGCCGGTGTGCGGCGCAAAGACGGCGTCTTCGCGACGGGCGTGCTTCATCTTTGGCACCGCGAAGCCGACCGCAGCGCGCTCTCCGAGAATGAACGCAAGCTGACGGATGTTGTCGCCGGCCATACGGTGGTCGCGCAGAGCGGCCTGTCCACGATCAAAGGCGCGTCGCGTGGGGCCGCAAGCGCAGGGTAGAATTCACGGGTCTTGATCGTGTGACGCTGGCGCGGATCGCCGACTGGCTGATGGTTGCTGTCGCTGCCTCGCTGCCTTGGTCGACTTCGGCGACCGCGATATTGGTAGTGCTGTGGTTGTTCGCGCTTGTGCCGACGCTCGAATGGGCCAACGTACGACGCGAGTTGGCAGCACCCGGCTGGCTATTTGCCGGTATTGCTTTTTGCACTAGGGGTACTCGGCATGACGTGGGCGAACGTGCCGTGGGCTCGCGCGCTGGCACGGGCTCGATTCATTTTTCAAGCTCTTGGTGATTCCGCTGCTCTTCGCGCAATTCCGCGGCTCTGATCGCGGGATGTGGGTGTTCGGCGCTTACCTCGCGGCCTGCGTTACTCTGCTGATAGGACCACGACGCTCTTTGTCGGTGTGGGCGGCGACAACGTGCTGGTAAAGAATTCGGCGACGCAAAGTGGGGAATACGTTACCTGCATTTTCGGTCTGCTTTTCTTCGCGCAAGAATTCGTCCAGCGACGGCAATGGATTTGGCTGCTCGCTTCGGTGACCGCGATCCTCGGCATGCTGGCAAGCATCTTCTACGTATCGACGGGGCGGACAGCGCTGGTCATTATTCCGGTGCTGCTACTGCTCTTCGCCGTCAAAAGGCTCGATTATCGAAGCGCCTTCATCTTGTTCGGAACTGCGGCGCTGATTGGCTCTATCAGTTGGGTTTCGTCGCCATATTTGCGCCACCGCACAGAGGCGGCGTGGATCGATTTCCGCCATTATCAGCTGAGCGACGAGCAGAACTCATCCGGCGAACGCGCCGAGTTGCAGAAAAAATCGATGCGTCTTTGTACTTGAGGCCCCCGTCATTGGCCACGGCACAGGTTCGATCACCGATTTGTTCAAAAAGTCGGTCATTGGAAAGACCGGCGCTGAAGGCTCGGCAACAACCAACCCGCATAATCAGACGTTCGCGGTAGCAATTCAGCTGGGACTGGTCGGTGCTTTCGTGCTTTGGGCGATGTGGGTTGCCCACGCGCTCTTGTTCCGCGGCAGCAGTCTGGCCGACTGGGTCGGATTGGTTGTCGTCGTCCAGAACATTGTCGGCTCGCTGTTCAACTCGCACCTGTTCGATTTTACGCAAGGCTGGGTCTATGTAATTGGCGTGGGCATTGCTGGCGGCATGGTACTCAAGCAGGAAGCTGCGAAAGGCTCGAGTGACGCTGCACCATGACTGCGATGAGCCGCATCGAACTGCCACCGCGGCCACGTATTCTCGTCATCGCCCTGCGCCGTCTCGGCGACGTGCTGCTGACGACGCCGCTCGTTCGCAGTCTGCGCCGTGCCTGGCCGGACGCGACGATCGATGCCTTGGTGTTCGCCGATACGGCCGGCATTCTTGAAGGCAATCCTGATCTGAATGCCGTCATTGCCATGCTGGCGCGGCCGAGCGCAGCACAAAGCTTCGCGCTCGCCAGACGGCTTTGGCGCAAGTACGACCTTGCGATTTCCACGCAAACCGGCGACCGCCCCACGGTTTTTGCGATCGTGGCGGGACGCCTTCGCGTGGCGCCAGCCGAAAACAGTGCGAGCGGGCGCTTCAAGCGCGCATTCCTTCACCGCAGCGTCGTCTCCCGGCGCGGACTTCATCGGGTCGAGGATATCCTTCGGCTCGCCGACGTTCTTGGAATCGCGCGCGTGGCGGAAGTCGTGAAGTCCGCGTCCGCGCGCGATAAAAGATAGTCCAACCGCCGATTACGCGGTCATCCATGCAGCGCCAATGTTTCGGTACAAGCAGTGGCACGGCGACGGATGGCGGGCTATCGCGCGATGGCTTTCGGGGCGCGGACTAACTGTCGTTGCGACTGGCGGACCGGACGTTGCCGAGCGACATTATCTCGATGCAGTTTGGAATGACGCGACGGTACGACGGCTAGATGGGCAGCTCGATTGGCCGCAACTCGCGGGGTTGTTGTCCAAGGCACGAATCTATATCGGTCCTGACACTTCAGTGACTCATCTGGCTGCCGCTTCAGGTTGCCCAACTGTTGCGATCTATGGACCAACCGACCCGCGGCTGTGGGGCCCTTGGCCGGCGGGCAGCCTTGATGCGATGTGGGCTAGCCGCGGATGCCGTGCAGCGTCGCGGCAATGTCTGGGTCGTGCAGAATCCGCTGCCCTGCACGCCGTGCCAGCTCGAAGGTTGCGAGAGGCGTCTCGAGAGCGATAGCGTTTGTCTCAACGAATTGCCTGCAGAGCGAGTCATTGCGGCGATAGAGCAGGCGCTCGGCAAATAACAGGGATTTTTACAGGGAAAGAACTACGTGAACAGGCCAGTTTGGGGAGCGTCCGAGGGCGGTTTGCCAGTTCTTTCAAGAAGCTAACCCCGATTAGGGCTACTGCACATAACAGGGAAATTTTGACACTGAACAGGGAACACCAGGCCGATAACAGGGAATTTTGGCGGCGGGCGCGTGCCGGCTATTTCGTTCTCAGAAATTAATCACCGAGCGCACGCCGAAGACCTGCGCGTCGGGATAACGAATGCCTGTGCCGCTCGGATGCCAGATGTATGTGTAGACTGGCTGCACTGTCCACCCTTTAACGATCGAGGCGACGTACGTGAGTTCGAGATTAGTCTCGATGTCGCGCGGCGGCGTTGAAATGGTGCCGAAGTTGATTTGGTCCTGATCGAAGGCGCGAACGCTGTTGGAAAAACGAGAATAGATAACGCTTGTGCCGAATTTATCATCCGGCCGTTTCGGAATAAGGCCAGCGAATACAATTCCACCGTCGATCTCGAGATTGACGAGATTGCGATCCGACGGACTGATCGCCGAACGATTAAAAATAGAAATGCCGCTGTCGGGGTCACCGCCCGGCGGCCGATAAATCTGCTGATCGATGACTTCGTAGAATCCATAGTCACCGCGATGGAGAAGGGGCACCCCGCTGCTTGCGGGACTGGCCAGAAGCGCGCCGTTGTTGGCGTAACGTTGATCGGCAAACTGGCCGAGATGACTCCAGCCGCCGACCTTCAACGTTGTTGCAAGCCCGGTATCGTCCTTGCCACGGTTTCGCCTGACCTGAAACTCGCCCATCATGAAAGCTGGGTCTTTCGAGCGGAAATTTAGCCCGTAGCGATTGCATGTGTCGGGATCGGCGCCCGGACATGGTCCAGCAGGGTCACCGTCGAAGACGGCAAATAATAAAGAGGCATCTTTCGGGAGCTCATACTTCACCCGCGCGCCCAGCGCGGCCAGCGGGTATGCGGGTCCACCGCTAGGCAAATTAACCGCCGCGATAGTCGGCCAATCGCTCTGCAGAAACATCTGACTGAGATCGCTATAAAAGAACTCGGCATCAGCAGCGAGTTGGCCGGCTCTCAAACTGATCGGCCCGAACCAATGTTCACCCCACAATTCCGACAGGCGGACGGTAGGCGTGGCTTCGATCGCGGCAATCGTGTTCATGCCGCCGACATAATCGCGCCGGATACGGCCATTGTTATAAATCTCAAAGGCATTGGCGTAGAACGTGGTGTCTTTCCAGCCCATAAGTTTTTCAAGATCGATCAGGAGCTGATTTTCGAGCTTGCCCTGATCGACAGTGCCCCGTCGGACACCGCCGGACAGATTGCTCAGCACATCGTTGGTGTAGATCAGGTTGTAGGAGACGCCGTGATCATAGAGCCGCTTGCGAATTCCAAACGGGTCGCCGTTCTGCAGGGAGGCTGGTCGCGATTGAAGGTTCGGTGATGCCTATGGCAGCCGGCGACGGAGAGGTTTGCGCGAGGGCCGAATGGACGCCGAGCAAAATTGTGAACCCAATGCCGCATCCGGCAGCGCGCACCCAAACTGCGACCATCTCACGCACCTTGCGCCCGTCGGGTTTAGTCCTTATCGCCGCGACTGGATTACATCGCTTTTGCAACAATTTTAAGAGTGCGACGCGGAACTAAGCGAAAATCGCCAGTAATCCTGTTGGGGTGTCAGGCTTTACCGTTAACTGGTGTTTACACAATGATTATTTTTGCCGTCTGGGGATCGCGCCTATAAGGCTGCGGGACGGGGATGCTGCCGAGGGGACAATTGAAGTCCAACAGATCGATTGGGTCGATTAAGGCGCGGCTGAAACAGTTGCGACCGAGATTGGGCGTCCGCAATGCCACGGCCATAGCAGCGGCAGTGATTGTCGGACTCTCGATCGCGGTGACAGCGACCACTCTGGCGCGCCGCTCCGATAAGTTGACAGAGGTGCGGCCGTCAACGCAGCCGCGCAAGGTCGGCGACCTATACTATCTCACCCCAAAACAATGGGCCTCACTCCTAGTTGAGCCGGTTCGCCAACAAGTGTTCCGGGCCGAGCATCTCACCGAGGGCAAAATCTCGGTCGACGAGGACCGGGCGACGCTGGTGTTCTCGCCGTATTCTGGCCGCGTCATCAAGTTGATGGCCAAGCCCGGCGATCATGTCGCCGCGGGCCAGCCGCTATTCGTGGTCGAAGCGCCGGACATGGTGGCGGCGCAGAACGATTTCATCAATGCGACCGCGACACTCAATAAGGCGCGATCCTCGCTTGAGCTGGCGCGCATTGTCGAGCAACAGAATAAAACCCTCTACGACACGCACGCCGGCCCGCTGCGTGACCTTCAGCAATCACAGACCGTGGCCCGTGCCGCCGAAAACGATGTGCGGGCGGCAGGGATTTCAGTCGAAGCGACGCGCAACCGGTTGCGCATTCTTGGGCTTCCTGATGATGAAATCACAAAGTTTGCTCAGACTGGCGATGTTAATCCGCAGACGACGATTTATTCACCCATCGCCGGGACCGTGATCCAGCGAAAAGTCGGGCCAGGGCAATACATCAATACTTCATCGCAAAATGCCAGCGCGAGCGACCCGACTTTCGTTATCGGCGATCTGTCCACTGTGTGGCTGGTCGCCTATGTGCGAAAATCCGAGGCGCCGAATGTGCGTGTTGGACAGCCGTTGCGTTTTACCATCCTCGCATATCCAAACCAGGTGTTCACAGCAAATATCAGTTACGTTGCGACCGCGCTTGATCCAGGCACGCGGCGCTTGCTGGTGCGTGCGGCCATAGACAATTCGCAGGGGCTGCTACGTCCCGAAATGTTTGCCAGCGTTACCATTATGACCCGCGAGGGCGATATTTCTCCCGCCGTGCCGCGTGCTGCGATCATCTACGATGGCAGTGCGGCTCACGTTTGGGTGGCGCACGATGATCAAACAGTCGAGCAGCGCGCGATCAAGACCGGCTTATCGAGCGGTAATGACGTCGAGGTGGTCGACGGTCTAAAGGTCGGCGAAAAGGTTGTGACCAAAGGCAGCCTGTTCCTCAACCGCGCGGCTGCCGGCAGCTGATCACGATCGTCGTAAAGGCAATTCCATGAGTGCACTCATTGCCTTTTCGCTCAAGCATCGCGCGCTGATGGTCGTCGTCTTCATTACTGTCTTAACTGGCGGCGTCTTTGCTTTTCGAGAACTGAATATCGAGGCCTATCCCGATCCGACGCCACCGATGGTGGATATTGTCACCCAGAGCGCTGGTCTGTCGGCGGAGGAAATAGAGCGCTACATCACGATACCGATTGAGACACAGCTGTCGGGATTACCCAATCTGAAATCGATCCGCACGATTTCGCTCTATGGCTTGTCCGACGTCAAATTGCAGTTCACTTTTGACTTCACCTACGACCAAGCCTTGCAGCAGGCCATCAATCGCCTAAGCACAATTTCGCCACTGCCCAATGCTGCCCAGCCGCAGATTTCCCCGGTCAGTCCAATCGGCGAAATATATCGTTATCAGCTTGTTGGCCCGCCGACCTATTCAGTCCGCGACCTCAAGACGTTGCAAGACTGGGTTTTACAGCGGCGTTTCCGGGCCGTGCCTGGTGTTATCGACGTCACCGCTTGGGGCGGCAAAACAAAGACCTACGAGATCCAAGTCGATCCCAATCGCTTGACCGCTTATGGTCTCACGCTGGCACAGCTGCTGCAGACCTTGAACAACAGCAACATCAATGTCGGCGGTAACACGCTCGATATCGGCCCCCAGGTAGCGGTGGTGCGTGGCGTCGGCCTTATTCGTTCGATCGATGACATCAAGAATACGATGTTAACGCAGTCGGGCGGCACGCCGGTGCTGATCCGCGATGTCGCCAATGTGGTTGTCGGCAACAAGCCGCGTCTCGGAATTGCGGGGCGTGACGAGCAGGATGATATCGTTCAAGGCATTGTGCTCATGCGACGCGGCGAAAAGAGCCTGCCGACGATCAATCGTGTCGAAGCCGAGATCGAGCGGATAAATAATTCAAATATCCTGCCGCGAGGAGTGCGCATCGAGCGAATATATGACCGCAAGGATTTAATAGACATCACGACCAGCACCGTTCTGCATAACATGGTGTTTGGAATCGCGCTCATTTTCATTCTGCAGTGGTGTTTTCTTGGAAACCTGCGTACCGCGCTGATTGTCGGTGCTACAATTCCTTTTGCGCTGTTCTTCGCCGTTATCATCATCGTCCTGCGTGGAGAGTCGGCGAACTTGCTGTCGGTCGGGGCGATTGATTTCGGGCTAATCGTCGATGCCACCGTAATCATGGTCGAGAGCATTTTCAGGCGGCTGAGCACGCCATGGGAAGCCTCTGTGCCAAAACGCCTTCGTTCCGATAAAGATGACAGGCTAACCGGCAAGGCAGCGGCGATCCATCAGGCCGGCACCTACGTCAGCCGCTCAATCGTCTTTGCGGCCGGCATCATCATCGCGGCATTTATTCCACTTTTCACATTGGGCGGCGTGGAAGGACATATTTTCGGGCCGATGGCACGAACGTATGCTTATGCGCTTGCGGGTGGGCTGTTAGCCACTTTCACAGTGACACCCGCGCTCAGCGCGCTGCTTCTTCCGGAGCACACCCGTGACACCGAAACCTATTTGGTGCGGCTATTGCACCGAGTTTACACGCCGGCACTTCGTTTGGCGGTGGCCAATAAAAAGCTGACGGCTGCCTGCGCTGCGGTGTTGATGATCGGCTCGCTGCTTTCTGTGCCAATGCTCGGACTCGAATTCTTGCCGAAGCTCGAAGAGGGCAATCTTTGGATACGGGCAACGATGCCGTCCACGATCTCGTTGGAGGAGGGTAACGGTTACGTCAATCGGATCAGAACCCTGCTACGGACTTTTCCAGAAGTGGAATTGGTGGTGTCGCAGCATGGCAGGCCCGACGATGGGACCGATGCTACTGGGTTCTTCAACGCCGAATTCTTTGCCCCACTGAAGCCAATCAGTAAATGGCCTTCGGGCGTCGATAAAGACACTCTCACGGCGGAAATCCTGCAAAAGCTGCAGGATCAGTTTCCAGGCATCGAATTCAATTTCTCGCAGTATCTTGAGGACAATGTGGCTGAGGCGGTTTCGGGCGTGAAGGGAGAGAATTCCATCAAGCTCTTTGGCAACGACCTCAATGTCCTGACGGAAACCGCCAATAGGATCAAAGATGTCCTCGCCACGGTGCCGGGCATCACGGATCTTTCGGTCTTTACTTCGCTTGGGCAGCCCACGCTCCAGATTGACATCAACCGAGAGCGCGCAGCGCGCTACGGACTGACCCCGGGAGACATCAACGCAACAGTGCGAGTGGCGATTGGAGGAGACTCCGCCGGCGACCTTTACGAGCCAGGAAGTGACCAGCATTTTCCAATCGTCGTGAGGTTGGCATCGCAGTTTCGGCAAAATCTGGAATCGATTAAAGACCTACGCGTGGGTGTGCCAAATCCGTCAGGCTTCATGGCTGTTCCCGTAAGCGAAATTGCGAATATCGAACTCGTATCGGGAGCGGCATATATTTATCGGGAGCAGCAGCAGCGGTATTTGCCGATCAAATTTAGTGTCCGCGATCGAGATCTCGGGAGCGCAATTCGTGAGGCGCAGGAGAAGGTCGCCAAGATGGGCCGGCTACCACCCGGATCCCGTCTCGAATGGGTTGGCGAATTTGGCAATCTGCAAGACGCTATCGGCCGGCTTCAAATTGTCGTTCCGATCAGCCTTGGACTTATCGGTTTACTATTGTGGATAAATTTCGGAACGATTTCGGACATGCTGTTGGCGATGAGCGTCATTCCGATGGCGACAATTGGTGGCGTACTCGGCTTGTTGGTGATGGGAATTCCGTTCAGCATCTCGGCGGCAATCGGGTTCATTGCGCTTTTCGGAATTTCGGTGATGGATGGAATTATTATCCTCTCCCAATTCAATCAGCTGGTCGATGCCGGCTTGGATCGCACGAGCGCTGTTCTTCGCACCGGTGAGCTGCAAATCCGGCCCGTGCTGATGACCTGTGTTATTGCCGGAGTCGGCCTGCTGCCCGCAGCAATTTCCACCGGAATCGGCTCACAAGTCCAAAAGCCGCTCGCAGTCGTCGTTGTTGGCGGCATGACGCTGGCACCGGTGATCATCTTGCTCACATTGCCTGCGTTGATAGCGATATTTTCTCGCCGCGCGAAGGGCGTTGAGATCTCGGAACAGGCGTCGCTTACAGGGCGCGCTCAAACGCGACCTATTGATTAGTTCGGGTTCCCGTAACGGCAGGTCCGTGGAGACACACAATGCGTTTACCGGCATCAAAGGCTTTGGCTCCATTTCTGGCGCGATGGGCCGCACGAGCGTTGTTGGTTGTGTCGTTTGTTGCGCCTCAAGAAGCCTCTGCCAAGAATTTGGATCTACTCATACGCTATTTAATTCCGGTCTTTATAGCTCAGAATTTTTCGGTCATTTGCCGCGCCAATAACCCGCAATTCTTGGCGGACTGGCCAAGCGACGTAAAGATGATCGATGACTTCGCCAACGAGATGAAGCAGGAAATTACCGACGGCCTCTCGGACGCGGATGCCCAATTCGTCGCGTTGATAGCGGCGAACAACGCCCGCGACACCGCAAGAGAAGCAGTGCGGAAAATCAACCCTGATTATCCGAAGCTGGCTGCCGAGCCGACTGCACAGTGGTGCAAAGACGACGCGCGATCTTATATTTTGCAGGTTATAAAAACAGACCAGGTTGCGCATGACCACGTCTTGGAAATTCTCAAGGCGGCGAAGCAGTGACCTAACAATTCGAATCTAGCCGCGAAAATCGCCTCAGAAAAATGGATCGGCAAGAACGAAAAAGCGATTTGAGCGCTGGCGTAGCGTTTTTTATTCTTGTGATCCTGTTTCGTCGTTACTCGCTGGTATGGGAAAAGAAAATTTTATCGTTGTTCCTTGCCCTTCGCCCGCGCTTTCGATTGTGAGCGCTCCACCACTGCTCTTTACAAAGGTGTCCGCAATCCACAGACCCAATCCGGACCCAGGTATTTTACCAACGTGACGAGGGCCCCTGAAAAAGCGTTCTGTCAGTTTACTTTTCTCATCAATAGTAACGCCTACGCCATAGTCATGGACCGATATGATGAAATTTCGTTCTTCGGTGTAGGCGGCGATATTAATCGGCGAGCCTGAAGGCGAAAATTTTACAGCGTTAGAAATGATTTGGCTGAGCGCTTGCTCTACCAATACAGGGTCGATTTCAAGAAGGGGAAGGTCGTCGCTAAAGCTTATTTCAAAACGGCGGTTCGGATAACGAATCCTCATGCGTTGAATGCTGGCATCCAAAATATCACTTGGATCGGTCCAGTCGCGGCGAATCAACAAACCGTGGCTCGTAATTCGTGCCGCGTCGAGCAGATTTTGAATGTCGGCGTTCAGTCGCTCTGCTTCATTCCGTATATCATTGGCTAAGGACGCAGAGCGCGGGTCTGTCGTGACTGCGGGCGTTTCTGCGAGAATCGACACTCCACCTAAAATCGAAGCCAGTGGCGTACGCAATTCGTGGGAGACGGAGCCTATCAATGCGTCACGCAATTTTTCCGCGTTGGCGAGGATATCGGCTGCAGATTTAACTGATTCAATTTTGAGCGTTAGATAAGCGGTCAGTCCAAGCGCCAAGAGACTAATGGCGGTATTGATCAGCCCCAATTGCTTTGCGTCAGATGCTGGCAATAAATAACTGAGTTTTGAACCGGTCACGGTCAACAAATAGCTCACGGTCGTCAATATCGCGCACCCTCCGGTGACGAGCAAAACACCGCGCCTTGTGCAGAAGCGGGCCGCCATCAGCACAACAGCGACGTACAAAACAGGTGCGGCGATCTCTAGATTGGTAATGGTGTCCGCAATAAAAATTGTTGCAGCCAGCAAGATCGTCAGGACTGGAAGCGTCACGGACTTTTCACCCAAAGTCGTACCCTCTCTTTTGACGCCTCCGTTTAAGCTTCCCTATCGTCAATCGGCGTCGGAACGAATAATTTCGGCGTAAATTTATCGGTCTCGCCAAGAATAACGAGGCGGCGTTCTTACTGATTGCTGCGGAGCGGAATCGCGCCGCATATAGCGAGGGGATTATCGCCTCATCTTTATCTTGCGTGCGGCCCGACAGTGACAGCGCGTCTCTTGATGAATTGCCGCCGGGGGTTATCGCGGTGATGGAGAAGGCGCTCGGAAAATCACCGTGAATTTTCTAGGGAGTTCTGAGCGCTAAATTTATAAAACCAAATGTCCGGTGTGAAGTTGGGGCTGCTACAATACCGGGCGTTGATTTTGCGCTCTTGTCCCGAGTGGCTCTGACATGATTCCTGTCGTCGTACTGAACTTGGCGCGCAGCAGTTCGCGGCGAGCGCAAATGGCGGCGCGGCTCGACGGTCTGGGCATCGTGCATCGGTTCTTCGATGCCATCGACGGCCTTACCCTCACGCCGGATGAATTGAATCGTCTGGCTCCGTCTTCCGCTCTGCTCTTTGACCAGCCACTCATAGCGGCAGAAATCGGTTGTGCCGCGACCCACCTCGCGGTTATCCGCGAGATTGCAGCCGGGCCCTCCGATTTCGTTTGCACCATGGAAGATGATGCAATCCTGACGGATGATGTCATCCAGTTTCTGGACAGCAAAACGCTCCAGTCACTGCCGCTGTTCGACGTATTGCGACTGGTCAGCGATCCAGCACGATGGAAATTCCCAGCCTGGGAACTTGCGCAGAGCCATGGCCATGGGATTTATGCGATGTCACGACCAGGGTGGGGGCTGCAGGGGCAGATCTTCAGCCGCGAGGGTGCGCGCAAGATTGCGTCGCAAGTTGGCGTAATCAGAGCACCGATCGACTTTGTGCTGTTTCATGACTGTCACGTGCACGGCTTGCGCGTTCTCGAGGTGCGTCCGGGTGTGGTCGAGCACGATACGAAGTTGATCAATCGGGAATTGATGGCGCTGAGTGTGATTGGCGATCGACACGAAATCGATCGCAAGACCATATCCGGGATCGAACGGTGGCGACGTAAATATTGGCGGTGGCGGCGAAAATTCATGGCCGCGAGGGCTTTCGCCCAGGTATGGGGCTTCAAGGGCATGGCTGCGAATTGTTGCCGGCTGGCGTCCCGGGACCTATTTCAGGTAAGTCTTTGGCGCGACTGCGCGCGGCGCTGCAAGTTTGGTTAGGCGGCACCGCTGCTCCCGCGGAGCTGCAGCGCGGACATTCTTTGTCGCGAATACTCGACCGGATTTGAGCTTACTGACCGAATCGCCCATAGAGTTGGGGCCCAGCGCGGACTCACAACTGCTGTTGGACACTGATGGTACATCAATCCATCGAAGTGCGGCTTTACAGCCGCACTTCTCGTTTAGGGCAGGTCTTAAGAATGCGGATGTCCGGTTTCGGTGATTAGCAGACATTCAGTACTTTCACTCGGCCCGCCAATAACGGACTGCGGCACTTCGACACGAACATTGCAAATTTATGATGCGGTTATATCGGCATGCCCGAATTGCCGGTATCAAAAGATGCATGCCGGGGGAGCAAAGCGTTTTTTCGCGTAAGGCGATATGCATTCTTTTAGTGGGTATCGTCATCGTTCGCTTTGCGACGCTACCCGCATATCCAATCTTCGATAAGAGCGAAGCTCGCTATGCGTACATCGCCGAGCTTATGGTCCAAACGAATAATTGGATCACTCCATTTGTCGATCACGGGGTGCCATTTTGGGCAAAGCCCATTTTGTCAATATGGCTGACGGCGGCATCGCTCTCTCTCTTCGGCATCAACGCCTTTGCTGCGCGACTTCCCGCGTTCTTGATTTATGTGGTCGTAGGTTGGCTCGTGTTCGTTCTAGGGCGCGGCGAACGTAACTCAGTGTTCGGTCTCGCAGCGGCTTGCGTTTTCGCTAGTAACGCTGTGGCGTTTTACCTCGGCGGGACGGTGCTGACTGACCCAGCTTTGATGCTGGGCATAACGCTGGCGATGACTAGTTTTTGGAAGTGTGCCTATCAAACCGACGAGCAATCGAGCCGACGTCTGGGGCTATTTGTTTTTCGTCGGCATCGCGATTGGTGTACTTGCGAAAGGCCCGATCGGCGCAGTTCTTCCGGGAATGTCGATCGTGGCGTGGCTCACGCTTCATCGCGAATGGCCGAGCTTATGGCGTCGATTGCCATGGATAAGCGGTACTGCCTTGGCACTTCTGCTGGTTATTCCTTGGTATGCGTTGGCAGAATATCGAACGCCGGGTTTCTTGCATTATTTTCTCATCGGCGAACATTTTGATCGGTTCTTGTTCCCGCACTGGGGCGGGGATCTGTATGGCTCGGGCCGAGCGCGGCCGCGCGGAATGATCTGGGCCTTTGCGTTCATTGCCGGTCTGCCATGGTCGGTTGCGCTAATAATTGTTCTGCTGAGGAAACATGCCCGCCAGCAGATTTTCAAAAGCGACGCGATTAAAGCGCTTCTTGCTGATCGCTGGGTGAGCTATTTGTGTTTTTGGCTGTTAGCGCCGTTAGTTATGTTCACGCTGGCCGCGAATATTCTTGTAGATTACGTAGCACCAGGGCTGGCGGCGTTTGCGTTGCTAACAGCCGATGCGTTTCGGCGATTTGGCATCGCATTCGATCATCGCTACGGCTTCATAATAGCTGCCGCACTTGTCCCTGTTGTTTTCGTCGCCGCCGTCATTGCGATGCTGATCAACCCCGGTATGGATTCCTTCCGCAGTGAAGCGGGCATTATATCGGCCTATAAGGGCCTAACGGCAGGGCGACCAGCCGAGATCATCTACGCATTCGACAAACCCTTTTCTGCCGATTTCTACTCGGGGGGGATGGCAAAATTCGTTCCTAACAGTGATGGCATCGTAGCCAACTTGGGCCAAGCTGATGCCTACTTTGTAGTGCCGATCGATGTTTGGCCGGGTATGCCGGATGATTTGAAGCAAAAGCTGAAAGTCATAGTTACGCGGAATCACTATGTGCTGTTGCAGCCAAAAGCGACTCCCTAGGAGCGATGTTAGTATGCGCCGTAACCCGCTGACCTATGTAATCTTTGCGGTGATCGTGCTCTGGTTGGTGATTGGATTTTGGTTTTACAATTAGCCTCTCCCCGATGCAGGCACGGGTGCGCAATGTATGGCGCGCCGAATTTGTGATGTCAGGGTTACCCCCCCAAGACCGGACATTATCGGCTAGGGGCCAGGAGCAGAAATCGCCGAACGCGAGTGGAAAGTTCGGTCACAACCATACATCCGCCGATTGCAATAGCTTTCAGGCTGTCCTGGATAATCGCAAGACCAGAATTTCGATGACTGATTTCTTCACATTCCCATTTATGGCAATGGCGTCGGATTGCAGCCTTTCCCTTTATGGAGACCATTGGTATCGCGCCATCCGCGACCGCCTAAGGACCGAAGACCCTGAGATCGACGACCAGACGTTGGCCGATACGGTTGAGGGTCTGACTGACCTGCACGAGATCGTCATGGCCATTCTACGATCGGCACTTGCCGATGAGGCGCTGGCCACGGGCCTCAAAGGTCGCGTCGCCGAGATGGAGGACAGGCTCGGACGGTTGCAGGACCGAGCCTCCAAACGTCGGCAGATCGCCAAGGACGTGATGATCGAGCTTGATCTTAAGAAGCTCACCGCACCCGACTTTACCGCCTCGATCCGGCCCGGGACACCGGCGCTGATGGTGATCGATGAGGCTGCGGTGCCCAGCATCTACTGGGAGCCGCGCGAGCCCAGACTGAACCGACAGGGCCTGGTGGCCGATCTCAAGGATGGTGCCGAGATCACCGGCGTCAGCCTCTCCAATCCGGAACCGGTTCTGAGCGTGAGGACACGGTGATGGGTTTCTCACGCAAACAGCTGGTCGCGCTTAAGCGCAACCTCGACGCCAATGCGGTCCGCACGCGCGAAGCCAATGGCCGGCAGCTTTCCTACCTGGAGGGCTGGTACGTCATCTCGGAAGCCAACCGAATCTTTGGCCATGACGGCTGGAGTCGGGAGACCCTTGAATCCCGCTGTGTGCTGGCCCGGGAGAACCGGGGCTCCTTCCTCGCGATCTACATCGCCCGGGTACGGATTACCGTGCAGGCCAACGGGGCAACGGCCATCCGCGAGGGGCATGGCTCTGGTGAAGGCCGCGGCACGTCTCCTGCCGAGGTCCATGATATCGCGCTCAAGGCTGCTGAAACCGATGCCACCAAGCGGGCCATGGCAACATTCGGCAAGCCATTCGGCCTTGAGCTTTATCGCAGTGACAAAGTCATAGCTTCGCCGAGTCTGGCGCCACAATCACCAACTCAACCCAGAGTCGGCGACAATCGTCTTGGCTTCCATCCGGATGACACGACTCCCATCCCACGGCCGTCCCGATATTACGGCCGTCGACAATCACCCCCGCTGACGGCACAGCTTGGCGATAACAGCCGGAGTAAAATCGGCGAGGCGTCTCCGGCCGAAGCGCCCCTGGCCCCGAGCGCGCCTGCGCTGCCTCCGGGCCGGATCGACAAGAGCGTCCTCACCATTGGCGAGCCCAAGCGGCTTCGCGACAAGGCGCATCTCAAGTTCGTTGCCTCGCAGCCCTGCCTCATCTGTGGCCGGCAGCCATCCGACCCGCATCACCTGCGCTTTGCCCAGCCGCGCGCCATCGGCATGAAGGTCAGCGATGAGTTCACCGTGCCGCTGTGCCGCGGTCATCACCGTCAGCTGCATCAGGCTGGCAATGAAGTCTCCTGGTGGGATGATCTTGATATCAACGCGCTGGAGATTGCCCGTGGACTTTGGGAGCAGACGCATCCGAGGGTGGCCGGCGGCCATACCTCAATGGAGGTCACATCTGGCGATGCTGGTATTCAAGCCGTGGCCGAAAGCGGCGAGGCTATTGGCATTACCGACGTCAACAGCCGGACACCGCAAAGCTAATGCCAAGCGACCGCCAGACAGCGGCTAACCGGCTCAATGCCCAAAAGAGTACTGGCCCCACAACCGATGTCGGAAAACGGCGGTCGCGCCGCAATGCGTGCAAGCATGGCCTGACGGCCGAGAGCGTTGTTACTGTCCTCGAAGATGAAGCAGCATACCGCAAGTTCGAGCGTATCGTCCTCGACGACTATCGGCCTGAGACTGCACTCGAGCGGGCCCTCGTTGCCCGCGTTGCTTCCCTGCTGTGGCGACTGCGCCGCGCGGTCGCAATCGAGTCAGGCCTTTTCGAGATCCATGGCAGTATCGTTCGTGAGCCGCGTCGGGAACGTGCCGATGCGTATGATCCCATTCGCCCACTTAAGATTTTTTATGATCTTCTAAAGAATGCGCGATCCGACTCGAGCGATATTCCTGCAGACCGCAATGCCGACTCTAAGCAGACACACGTGCCTATGAGCGTTCGCGATCTAGCGATCACATTCCTGCGCATGGGAAAGTATAATTTAGGAGCACTCGAACTTGTGGGGCGCTACGAAACCAGGCTGTGGCGACAACTGGCTCAGACAATCCTGCTCCTCGAATTTGTCTGGAGAGTATCGGGCATCAGAGGATATCAGCGCAGATCAATCAGGAGCGGCTCGTTGGTCCCTTCGCATTTCGATGAGAGAAAAGTCCCCTAAGGCCCAAGATGCCTTTCCCTTTCGGCTCTTTCAGTTAGCGGTGGTACGACATCCGCTATGGCCAATAGCAGACGGTGTGGTTGCAAGTTAACTCGCGCCCGAAAATGAAAAGAGGCCGCTAGGTGGGCGGCCTCTGTCCATCCAGATCTTTTCTAGATCTTTCTCACGGCCATTTATAATTGAGTCCGAGACGGACGATGTTGTCTTGAAAGCGTGGGTCGATGTTTGCGGTGATATTATTATTGCAGACCCGACCCCGAAAGCCGTTGGGACATGGAATGGAGGTCTGGATTGCACCGGAAGAGGAGGGCTCGTCCAATTCAAGGAACAGGTATTCCACTTTCCACGTCCAACGATCCCAAAAGTGGCTCTCGACGCCGCCGCCTGCCGTCCACCCCGTGCTCGTCTTGCCGAAACCGAAAGACGTTGTGTTGGTCCCGTCAGTGATATTTCCGCTCTCGGTGACGCGGCCATAGGCCAGACCGCCGGTGGCATAAATCATTGTATCCGGCCACACGGTCCATCCAAGTCGTGGCCTGACTGTTCCGAACCATTCGAGCTTCTCGGTAAGATTGGTCGTTACGGCAGGCACACTGCACAAGGTTGCCGGGCAAACGAGACTGGTGCTTCCGCGCTGATCGGAGCCCTGGAAATCCGCTTCGAGACCTGCAACCCAATTTCCGAATTGCCAATTGTAACCAATCTGGCCACCGCCGATCACGCCGTCGGGGTGAACGGTGCCGTCCAACGTTGACAACGGACCCGCGATGTCAGTGAAACCGACATTTACCTTGGAGCTTCCCCAGCCGTAGCCAACGTTGCCGCCGAGATAGAAGCCGGTCCAGTTCCAGACGGGAGGCGGTGGGGGCGGGGCGGCAAAAGCCGTGCTCATGCCCAGAGACAATAATCCTAAAGCAAATACCGTTACACGTGCGCAACGTGACATCGCCTACCCCAAACTACGGACCACTTAATTTCATTAGATCGCGACAAGACCGGGCAAGTCCATGCGTATGGCCAAATTTCCCTTGGACTGCTGGCCAATTCCTTTGAGTGTGTCCGTTTCGCAACAATCGTGCAGGTTCGCTGAGAGAGCCGAAATGGGCCCATGTCTGGCTATTTTTCGCCTATGCCATGCTCCGTATCGCCCTAAGTGTGAGGTCTGTATTGGGTCGAAAGCGGGCACAAGGTTAAATGGGACCGGGTGTTCGTTTGGTCCTAACAAAAGGCAGTCTCTTATACTTGGCAGGACGTTGTGACGGGCGCTGTTGACCAAAAATACTATCAAGTTGCGTCACCCGACAGCTTAGCTGAGCGGCTCGTTATTAAAGCACGGGCACGCATATATGCTGACCTCCTTTTGCACATGCAGCCGCTGCCGACGGACCGAATTTTGGATGTCGGCGTGTCCGACGTGGTCGGCGATGCGGCCAATGTTCTCGAACGCATGTACCCCTATCCGGGAAACATCACCGCCTGCGGGATCGGGGAGGGCGAAGAATTCAGAGAGGCGTTTCCCCAAGTCGACTACGTTCGCATTCGGCCGAATGTCCGTCTTCCGTTCGGCGATCGAAGCTTTGCCATCGCGACGTCGAATGCCGTCCTCGAGCATGTTGGCAGCGCTGACAGCCAGGTACGTTTCGTTGCAGAGTTGTGCCGCGTCGCGGCGCGCGTGTTCATCAGTGTTCCAAATCGGTATTTCCCGATCGAGCACCACACGGCACTGCCGTTGGTCCATTTTCAAGATCGGCTGTTTTGGGCGGCATGCAGGATATCGGGAAAATCCGAATGGGCGCGATCTGAAAATCTGATTTTGATGACACGCAAACGCCTTTGGCAGCTTACCGCGGCCATCACAAATATGAGGGCTACGGTCGGCTATACTGGGCTGTCCCTAGGACCATTCTCATCCAATCTTTATTTGGCTTTGCAATAATCATTGTTGGCTTTTCGCGTGCGCAAGATTGCGAAGCAGCAGGGCAACGAGTGCGCAGCCTGTCGCTAGAACGGCGGCATGGAAAAGGTGCGACGGCACGAGCAATGTCGTGGCAGCGAGTACGATTAAGCCGACATTGATCAGGAAAACGCGGCTGACAACCTGATAAACGCTGAGCCCTCCGCCGATTGCCCGCTGATAGAAATGGCTGCGGTGCGCTTGCGTGATTGGCTCACCGTTTACGACCCGGCGGAACAGCGTGATGGTCGCATCCGCGAGGTAATAGAGCGGAAGCAGCAGAGCCGCGGTCAGATGGCCATTGCCGGCGAGCAAGACCAGCAACCAGCCGGTCGCCAGACCGATCGGCAAGCTGCCGACGTCGCCGAGAAACAGGCGCGCCACTGGCCGGTTGAAAGGCGCAAAGCCGAGCGTGGCGCCGCACAGGGCAAATGAAACGAGAGTAGCGCCCGGTGGAAGCGCCCCCATCATTCCGAAGGCGGCGAGCGCGGCCGTGATTGGTACGATTTCGGCGACCGTCATCCAGTCGATGCCGTCCATGAAGTTGACGAGATTGACGAACCAAACGCCGCCAACGAGCAAGCATGCGCGCTCCAGCCACCAGGGCAGGGCAGTCACGACACGCAGGTCAGAGGGCAACATCGCGATCACGACGGCGACCGCTGCGGCCTGCAGGACAAGGCGCGGTGCGGCTTCAAGCGGGCGGACATCGTCGGTGATTCCGACGATGGCAAGTCCAAGCACAGCGCCGAGGACGCCGGCGAACTGATGCGGATCGCTGAACAGGCTGGGAAGCCACACAAGCGCGCCGGCGGTGACAATCGTCGTGGCGGCAATCACCGCGATCCCGCCGCCCTGCGGCGTCGGCTGGCGATGAGACGAACGCGCATTGGGCGCGCGAGCGCGTATCGGGCGAGAAACGGCCGCAGCACCACGATGAGCACGAAGCTTATGATCGCGGCTGCGGCGGCCAGTCCGACATGGAGTGTCCAGGCGTCAAGGGTGCTGGCCATTGGATTCGTCACGGTTGCGGGCAATTCGTAAATTGGTTCGGTCAGTCGCGTGACGATAGCATGTCGCGATACAACTTTACCGTCTCGGCACCCACGCGCGCACTGGAAAATTCGGTTTCGACAAGCGTGCGCCCGGCCGCGCCATATTTTGCCCGCAAGGCCGGATCGCGCGCCAGCCGTTGCACAGCATCCGCGAGCGCCTGCGCATCGTCAACCGGCACCAGCAGTGCATTGATGCCTGGACGCGCGATCTCCCGGCATCCGGGCACGTCGGTCGCGACAAGAGGACGGCCAAAGGCAGCTGCTTCCAGTAGGCTTTTCGGCAGGCCTTCGCGGCGCGATGGCAGAACGGCGATATGAGCTTTCGCCCAGACTGTTTCGATGTCGGGCACGTGGCCGAGCAGCTCGACCGACGGCTGCTTGCGCCAGGCGTCGATCTCCGACGGTGGAATCGATGCGGGATTGGCTGGATCGGTTTCGCCGGCGATCAGCAGCCGGATATTTTCGCCACGTGAAGCGAGAATTGCGTGCGCGGCGATCAGCGCTCGCAAGCCTTTGTCGTCGAGCAGGCGGCCGACATAGGCCATAGTGATTGGCTCTGACGGTTCAGGGAGCGGGCGCAGACGGTCGGTATCGACGCCTGAGCCGGCGATGACAAATATTCGTTCGCGCGGGATCCCAAGCGCCGTCATGCCGGCGAGGTCGTCCGGATTTTGCACCAGCACGGCGGCCCGCGGCCCGCTCAGCAAGTGGCGGAGGAACGGCCGAACCAGCATGCGCACCATTCGCGCCTTCGGCGCATTCGACGTGAAGGCGTAGCCCATGCCGGCGAGCGCCGACACGCGCCGCACGCCGAGGCCGGATGCCGCCAGCGAGCCGACAATCGAGGGCCAGAACGCCACCTGATGAACCAGATCAGGCTTGATTGCGCGATAGGTGCGCCGCACCTCGACAATGGCGTTGATGAAATCAATCGGATTGGTACTGCCGCGCCGCCATTTCAGCGGATGGAGTGCAAAACCCTCCGCCTTGATCGCGGCGCCGCCGTCAACCACGCGGGTGGCGACATGAACCTCGTAGCCGGCGTCGCGCGCGGCGCGCGCCATGGGAAGCCGGTGCGAGAGAAAGTACCAATCCTCGGAGACGAGATAGAGCAGGCGCGGCGCTGGACGGGGTGTCATCGAGGCGATGGGTCAGCGTTTAAGCCAGCGCTCAGACCAGGCGCGCAGCATGAGGATATTCCAGAGAGCCGTCGCATTCTGTTCCCGTTTCGACACATGCCGCTGCCACAGCGTCTGCACCGCGTCAGCGTTGAGAAGGCCCTCATTCGCGAGCTTGGCTGGTGCCAGCAATTCCTCCGCCCATTCCCGCAGCGGGCCGGCCAACCATTGGCCGAGCGGCACAGAAAAACCTCGCTTCGGCCGGTCGACCAGCGTCAAAGGCAGATAGCGCGCCAAGACCGATTTAAGCAACGCTTTTGGTTCGCGGCCGCGCCTGATCGCGCGCGGCAGAGACCAGACGAACTCGACGATGCGGTGATCAAGCAGCGGCACGCGCGCTTCAAGCGATACCGCCATCGAGCATCGGTCGACTTTGGTCAGGATATCGTCGGGAAGATATCCGGCCGTGTCCTCGGCCTGCATGCGTGAAACGAGATCGGGCAACGTCGCCGCCAGTCCCGGAATGCGCGCAAGCTGCAGCGATCCGGTCGCGCCCTTCACCAGATTGGTCTGGTCGCTGCCGACGATATTCAGGGCTGCCGCGGCATCATCGCTGCTCGGGGCCGCCAAGGCTGCCGCAAAGCGGCGGGTCTTCTCGCCGATGCGCTCGCCACGGCCGGGATCGAGCATTGCGCCGGCCGCTGCAGCAAGGATTGGCTCCGGAATTCCGGCGAGGCATTGGCCGGCCAGCGAACGCAGAGGCCGGGGTATATTGCCGACGCCGCGCCAGGCCGTCTCCAGCATGCCGTATTTCGGATAGCCGCCGAACAGTTCGTCACCGCCATCGCCGGACAGCGCGACGGTCACGTGCTGGCGCGTCATGCGCGACACGAGATACGTGGGAAGCTGCGAAGAATCCGCGAAGGGCTCGTCGAACCATTCGGCAACGTCTCCGACCAGCGCGAGCGCGGAATCGGAGCCAAGCGAAACTTCAGTGTGTTCCGTGCCAAGATGCTTCGCGATGTCCCGCGCGTGGGGCGCCTCGTCATAGGCTGCTTCACCAAAGCCGATCGTGAATGTGCGCACCGGCTTGTCGGAACAGGCTTGCATCAGCGCGACGACTGTTGAGGAGTCAATTCCGCCGGACAGGAAGGCGCCAATCGGCACGTCCGAAATCATTTCACCGCGCACGACGTCGCGGAGGAGGGTATCGAGTGTGGTTGCTGCTTCGTCGGCGGATATGCCGTCACGCGGCGTTTGCGTGACGACGTCGCCGATCCGCCAATAAGGCTTGATGATCGGCTCGCTGCCGTGGCGGATCGAAAGTATGCAGCCGGGCGGCAGCTTTTGCACGCCGCGAAAGATGGTCGCCGGCGTTGGTACATAGCTGTAGCGCAGGAAAGCGGAGACGGCTTCGCGGTCGATCTCGGCACGAAAGTCCGGATGCGCCATCAGTGCGCGCAATTCCGAGCCGAACAGCAGCAATCCGTCGCTCAAAGACCAATAGAGCGGCTTGACGCCGAGCCGGTCGCGCACGAGATGCAGCGACCCGGTCCGTGCGATCGAAAACCGCGAAGGCAAATATACCGACAAATCGTTGAACGGCCTTTTCGATGCCCCACTGGCTGATCGCAGCCAGCATGACTTCGGTGTCGGACGTGCCACGGAATACTATGGCCGCGCGACTCCAGCTCGCGCCGCAGCTCCAGGAAATTATAGACTTCGCCGTTGTAGGTGATGACGTAGCGGCCGTCCGCCGAATGCATGGGCTGCGCGCCGGTCGGCGATAGATCGATGACGGCGAGGCGGCGATGACCGAGACCGATGCCGGCGTCCGAGTCGCCCCAGGAATCGCGGCCGTCGGGTCCGCGATGGGCGAGCGCGTCCGCCATGGCCGCAGCGGTCGCCGCGGGATCTGCCTTGGTTCGAGCGATTGCGCAGATCGAAAACGCCGGCAATGCCGCACATCAGCGTTCACTCACAGAGAGCGAGACGATCTGGATCGATCAAGCGATAGCGTTCGTTCGTGCGAGGACATATGAGATCGGTGCCGAGCTTTTCGCCGGCGCGGCTCATCCAGCCGGTCCGACGCGCCGGGGCGCCGACCATAAGGGCGTGCGGCACCACGTCTCGCGTGACGACAGAGCCTGCGCCGATAAAGGCAAATTCGCCGATCGTGACGCCACAAAGGATCGTCGCATTCGCGCCGATTGTTGCGCCCCGCTTGACCAAAGTTTTGCGGAACTCTGCTTTTGCGGCTGATATGCGGCGCGCGGATTAAAAACGTTCGTGAAGACGCAGCTCGGCCCGCAAAAGACGTCGGCCTCGAGTTCGACGCCTTCATAAAGAGAGACGTTGTTCTGGATCTTGCAATTGTCGCCGATCCGCACATTGGGACCCGCCATGACGTTTTGGCCGACGACTGACGTTGCGGCCGATCACGGTGCCGGGCAGAACGTGCGCTGAAATGCCAAATCTTGCGTGCCGGCGCCGATCTCGACGTTGTCGTCGATATAGGCGCTTTCGTGCACGCTGACGCCGGGAAATCGTGAGCCCGCGCCGGCCGCCGGTCATGTCATGTCCTCGCGCACAGACGGATGGCGCTCGCCGCGCGTCCATTCGATCGGCGCCTTGCGCAACGCCGACACGATCTCGACCGACGGCCGCACGTCTTCGATGCCGAAGCCATGGCCAGCGAGAATTTCCTTGTAGCTTTCGGTGTGCAAGTCGGTGAAGCCGTCCGAGAACTCGATCTCGCAGCCGTCGAGCTTGAGCGACCGCCAGGTCGTCTGGCCGTTGCGGCGCTCCTTTCGGCAAGTCTTCGCGCCGCGATCGACAGGAACCAGCGCACGCGCGCGCGCTCAAGTTCGAGATATCCGGCCGCGCGCTCGTCGCTGCGCAGATGCAGCACGTTTTGCGCGCACCGCGCCGAACACATGCACCAGCATGTCGAAGAAGTGCACGCCGATATTGGTTGCGATGCCGCCGGCCTTACCTTCGTTGCCTTTCCAGGAGACGTGATACCAGCGGCCGCGCGAGGTGATATAGGTCAGATCGATTTCGAACGTGTGATCGCGCTCGGCCGCGACTAGCTCGCGCATTTCGCGTGATCGCGGGATGCAGGCGCAGTTGCAGGATCGTGCTGACGCTGCGGTTGGTGCGCGCAGCGACGTTCTGCGAAGCCGTCCAGATTCCACGGATTGAGGACGAGCGGCTTTTCGCAGATGGCGTCGGCGCCCGAGCGCATGCGCGAAACGCACATGCGCGTCGTGCAGATAATTCGGCGAACAGATCGAAATATAATCGATCGCCCTGGCCGGAGCGCGTCAGCTTGTCGATGTGGCGGTCGAACCGCTCGAACTCGACGAAAAATCGCGCGTTCGGGAAAATAGCTGTCGAGAACGCCGACGGAATCGTTCGGGTCGAGCGCGACCCTCAGGTCGCCGCCGACGTCCTTGATCGCGCGCATATGGCGGGGCGCGACATAGCCGGCGGCACCGATCAGGGCGAAAGACTTCATCTCGTGAGCCGATTTCCCAGCCTACGTCGGGCCTTAACCATGCGAAACGGCCGTACATTTAACGTGCGTGACGTAGCATAAAGTTCATGCTATGAACATTGCAACGGTTTGTCGATCGGCAGGGTTAAATCGTGGCCAAAACCGCGCGAAACAGCGAAAAGACCGGCCGATTCCTTCGACAATCACGACGAAATTCTGCTTGGCGTGCTGACCGCGGTCGAGCGCGACGCCAACACCTCGCAGCGGGGCATTTCGCGCGAGCTCGACGTCGCGCTCGGGCTTGCCAACGCCTATCTGAAGCGCTGCGTGCGCAAGGGCCTGATCAAGATCAAGCAGGTGCCGCGCCGGCGCTACGCCTATTATCTCGACGCCACATGGTTTCGTCGAAAAATCGCGGCTGGCGGGCGAGTATTTCTCCGCGTCTTTCACGTTTTTCCGCCGCGCGCGCGCGCAGATGTCGCGAGCTCATGCACGATTGCAACAATCTCGGCTGGAAACGTATCGCTTTCGCCGGCGTTTCGGATCTTGCCGAAGTCGGCGTGATCTGCGCGCTCGACTTTCCGGTCACGAGTGGTCGGCGCCATTGAGCCGGTCGCGCGCGGGCGAGACATTCTGCGGGCTGCCGGTCATGGCCTCGCTCGCCGATTGTGGGCCGATCGACGCCGTGATCGTTACCGATCTGATCAAGCCGGAAGCGGTTTATCGCGCGATCGCCGCGGAGATCGGCAGCCGAGCGGACGCTTGGCGCCGGCCTTGCTGCAGATCGCGTTGCCGAAAACCGTGGAGATCGATCCTGCGCGACGGGCCGCCGAATGAAGCATTGGTACGCCGTCTATACGCAACCGCGAAATGAAGAACGGGCGCAGGAGCATCTGGCGCGTCAGGGCTTCGAGGTCTTCCTGCCGCGCTATCTCAAGCGGCGCAGCCATGCGCGGCGCGTCACCGTTGCGCCGGCGCCGCTGTTCCCGCGCTATCTGTTCGTGTCGTTCGACGCCGCGCAGCAGCGCTGGCGCGCGATCCGCTCGACGCGCGGCGTGATCGATCTGGTCAGCAACGGCGAGACGCCGGTGCCGGTGCCGGAAACCGTTATCAGGAAATGGAGCGCCGGCGCGATGCCGATGGTTTCGTGGTCTTGGCGCGTCATCTCGATCTCAAGCGCGGCAGCCAAGATCCGCATCGACAGCGGGCCATTCGCGGCCTACGAGGCGATCTTCGAAGCCAACGCGATGCCGACCGCGTTATTGCGCTGCTGTCGCTGATGGGCCGCGAAGTCGTGGTGCAGGTGCCGATCCGGGCGGTGATGCCGGTCTGAGCTTCAACGTCCAGTGCCGTCGACGCCGCGCCAGTTACGCGGGTCGAGGAGTTTTTCCGGCACCTTTTTAGCAATTGTATGCAATGCAGCTCCGTTGCTCCTTCGCTGAGCGGCGGCTCTTTTGCTGCCGCGATCAAGGCCGCAAGTTGCTCCGGCGCATAGGCGCCGACGATCGTCGATGTAACGCCACGGCAGGTCGCGTACGTAGCGTAACGCAACGCTAGCGCGCGTCGTGTTTGCTCTTACGCAAAAGGATCTCGAATTCGGCAAGCGGCATTTCGCAAGGCTTCGAAGTCGGCCGGGAGTCGGTCCGCACGGCATCAACAATGACGCCCTGCAGGAAAACGCTGCGCGCAAAAACCGTGACGCCAGCGGACGACGCAGGCGGCGAGGACGCCGCTGCTCACCATGCGCTGGTCGAACGCGCTGATCGGTAGCTGGATGGCGGCAGGCGGGCCCGCGGCGATCGCGGCAAATACCTCGGCTGTGGTGTAGACCGAGACGCCGGCCGCACCGATCGGTGCCGCGCTCCGCTGCGTTCATGCAGACGTTCGCGGATCGCGGGCCTCAGATAATCGGCGGCGTCATGGGCGAGGTAGGTCGCTGGCGGCTGCCGATGCGGCCGGTCGAGGCCTGGATCGCATCGTCCACAGCTTTGGCCACGTCGGCGTCCGCGCACGCTGCGACGAGGGCAGGTAGCTTGGTCGCGACATGGGCGTTAACGCCCCGCCGCCCGATCCAGGCGCCGAGGCGCTGCTCGGCGTCGCCATAGGCCGGGGCCGTGTCGAAGGTGGTAACGCCCGGCCTTCCCAGGCCCAGTCGAGCATGGCTTCCACGATCTGTGGATGTTGGTGTTTCACCTGGATTGGCGATGCCGTAGGGCATGCCGAAAGTGGCTGTTCCAAGGGCTAAAATCGACGGTTTCGGCCAGCCAGCCACGATTAACCTCAACGTTCGCGCGGTGAACATTAAGCTTGACCCCGCTGTTCACTTAATGAACATTGTGCGGGTTCGGGCCCGGCGGACAAGGGGAAAGCCGTTTATCCATCGCGCCGCGGGCCAATCCTGTCAACGCTGAAGGGGTGCGATTTCGCATTCACCCTAATGGCGGTAGCGTGGCCGGCGCGCAAAATGCCGGCTGACGCCGTCACGTACAACTACACCTACATCATGACATCCGTGAACTTCATGCACGCAGCCGATCGCATCGGCTCGCTATCCGAGCAGGCGCTTGAGCGCCTGATTTATGTCGTGGGCTCTGCGCGTGGCGGTACGACGCTGACCAAGGACGTGATCGGCCTCCATGACAACGTCATCTCGTTCACCGGTCCCACCCATTTCCTCAATCACGCTTGGCGGCATCGCAATCGGGTCGAGGATCGTCTTTGGCGCGTCATTTTCTGGCTGCCAGTTCGCCGTGACGAGGCGCGCGAATCGCTCGAGCGATGATCGCAAAGTAGCGTATACTCCAGCACGTCAATCAGGTTCTGGACCAGAAAAATCTTTCGCGATCTCTACCAGCTCTATCCGCTCGTCCAGGCGGTCGATCCCCACGAGCAGCGCGATCCTAGCACCATTGAAGCTTGGCTTGATAAGGGCAACGACTTTTGGGGCGTTGATCTGCTCCCACGACATTTCCCACAGTGCGCGCTTTGTGTTTGTGGTGCGCGACCCGCGGGCCGCAGTCGCTTCTCTCGCCAAACGTATTGCCGATGCGCGGCCCGATACCGAGTTGAGAGTCGAAGCAGCGCGATGTAATCGCTAGCTCGATTTACTGGCGCAATCTCGTGCAAAAAGAGCTTCGCTTTGCCCGCCGCTATCCGTCACAAACAGTCTTCTTCCGCTATGAAGATCTGGTGACTTCGCCCTTCGCTATCATTCCACAGACTTTATGATTTTCTCGACCTTCCGCCGGTAAATGAAGAGAAGCTTCGCAGCGGACTCGATGGCGTGATCTACGGCGCCAGCCTCGATGGCAAAGAACGTGGTGCCGGTCTCAGCACCAAAGCCGATTGAACGATGGCGTAAGGTCTCATCCCGGATGACGCTGCCGATCTCGTCGCCGAAATTTGCGGGAGGACCGCACAGCGCCTCGGTTACGACATCGCACCGCGAGATTCACCGCGGCACATCAACAGATTGCTGGGCGATGGCGGGCGCCAGAAGCCAAGCGGCTACCGTCCGCAAAGCTTGACCTATCTTGAGCTTCGCGAGATCGAGCTTGGCAAGAGGCGCCGTCGTTTTCGCCATTGCGGCTTTTGAACGCGACATGATCCAGGCGCGCATTCCGCTCAGCGTTCCCGATCTCGGGCCGCAGGAAAGTGCCGCGGTCGCGCGTTGCATCACCGACAATTGGGTGTCCTCGGCAGGCCCCGATGTCGTTGCGTTTGAAAAACACATGGCGGACACTTGCTGGCGCGTCGCATGGCGTGGCAATCGTTAACGGAACGGCCGCGCTTTATCTCGCTTTGCGTGCAGCCGGCGTTGAAGCCGGCGATAGCGTGGTGCTGCCGGATTTCACTTTCGCCGCGACTGCCAATGCGGTGTTGCAAGCCGGCGCCAGTCCCGTTTTCCTCGATGTCACTGAGGAGAGCTGGACACTTGACCCCGCGTTGCTTGCCGACGCGATCCGTAGCATAGGCCGAAAGCGGTCGTGCCAGTGCATGTCCTCGGCCATCCAGCCGATATCGATGCCATCAATGCAATCTGTCGCTGGAGCCAATGTTGCCGTTATTGAAGACGCAGCCGGTGCCATTGGCGCCCGCTATCGTGGTCGTCCGGTGGGCAGGCTTGGGTGACGCGGCGATATTCAGCTTCAACGGCAACAAGACGGTTACGACCGGCGGCGGCGGCATGATTGTGATCGAACAACGTCGCCTGGGCCGAGCGCATCCGTGCTCTTGTCGACGCAGGCGCGCGACGGCGACCGCTATCGCTATCGCGAAGTCGGCTTTAATTATCGTCTGCCGAACCTCAACGCCGCGCTTGGGCTCGCCCAACTCGGCCGGCTCGACACCATGCTGGCCGCCAAGCGTGCAATCGCGGCGCGGTACGATAGTGCGCTTGGCCGCTCGCGACGATCTTGTCGCGATGCCGCGTTGCGCCTGGGCCGAAAGCGGCTGCTGGCTTTATTCCGTGCGTTGCGCGAGCCGTCCGACGACGCCACGGATTTGGTGCGTCATATGGATGGTGCTGGCATCGACGCGCGCGTGTTCTGGGAAGTTTTGTCCGAGCAAGGCGCCCATATGCGATGCGCCGCGCCACCTCACCGGCGTCGCCGCACGGTCTGTCCGGAACGGTCGTTTCTCTACCGTGTTCAAGCCATCTCACTGCGGACGAGCAGGCGCGCGTGATCGACGCACTTGCAGCATGGCGCGGCACCGTCTGAAAGCCGCAGCATGACTTTGCTTCTGGTCGGCGCAGGTGGCCATGCGCGGGCGATTGCCGAAATGCTTGACGGCTGCGCATAGCCCAGTCGACATCTATGTCGATCCCCAAGTAATACGTTGGCTCGATGCACAGCATTTACCTTCCGATGCCGAAGCCGAGGCCATTGCAGACGGGCCGGTTTGTTCTTGGCGTCGGCGGAATGTCGCCGGAGCAGCTTGTCGCGGCGTCTTGTCGCTGTTCCAGAGTACCTTTCGCGCGGCTGGACGCCGCGCACGGTTATTCACGGCGTGCCGTGGTGAGTAAGCGCGCGGCAGGATATCGGCGGAGGCTGCATTATTCTGGCGAGGACGTCGTCCAGCCAGCGACTCGTCTCGGCGACGCCGTGATTGTCAACACCGGCGCGATTGTCGAGCACGACAGCATTATTGGCGCGGCACTCACGTTGCGCCGGGCGCGATCGTGCTGGGCAGCTGCAAGATCGGCGCGACCTGCATGATCGGCGCCGGGGCACTTGTGCTGCCTGGCGCCGACGTGCCCAATCAAACGCTTGTTCAAGCAGGCGCTCGCTATCCCGAAATGAGCTACACCGCCGTCATTGCCGAAGCTGGCGTCAATCATAATGGCGATCTTGCCCGCGCGCGCGACATGGTCGCCGCAGCCGCAGCCGCTGGTGCCGACATCGTCAAGTTTCAGGCCTTCACGCCGACGGCTTGTCGCGCGCGGCGCGCAGACCGCCGGCCTACCAGGCGGCCAATACGGGAGAAGCCGATCAAGCGGTTTGTTCGGCGACTTGAATTCTCTCGTGACGATTTCGCCATGCTCGCCGAGGAGTGCCGGCGTCATGCATCGGCTTCCTCGCCACCGCTTTCGATGTCGAGCATGGTCGAGGCGCTGGTCGGCATGGGCATGGACCGCATTAAAGTCGCGTCGGGTGAGATCACTAACACGCCGGCGTTCAACGTTTTGCCAGGCTCGGGTTGCCTGTGTTGCTGTCGACCGGCATGGCTACGTTGGAGGAGGTCGAGGCCGCGGTCGTCGTTTTGCAGAATGCGCGGGCGCCGAGGACATCACGCTCCTGCAATGCACGTCGCTTTACCCGGCGCCGCCCGACGCCCTTAACCTGCGCGCCATGACGACGATGGCCGAACATCTCGGGTTGCCGGTCGGTTATTCCGATCACAGTCTAGGCGACCATGCAGCGATCGCCGCGGTCGCTCTCGGCGCCTGCGTCATCGAAAAACATTTCACGCTTGGACCGCGCCCTGCCTGGGCCGGACCACAAGGCATCGCTCGAGCCGGATGAACTCGCGGCCATGATCCGCAAGCTGCGTGAGGTCGCCGCGATGCTGGGCGATGGCGACAAGAAGCCGGTATCGGCCGAGGTCGAGACGGCGGCGTTAGTGCGGCGCAGTTGGCATGCCGCGCGCGACCTGCCCGCCGGCACGGTGCTGAAGGCTGCCGATCTGTTGTTGAAGCGGCCAGCCGACGGTCTGGTCCCCGACGCCTGCCCCGTGGGGCGGACGCTCGTCGTCGCATTGCGCGCCGATGATGCTGTACGGCAGCAGCACTTGTCGAAGGGCAAGGCGGCGTGAACAGGCTTTTGAGTGTGTCGTCGAGTCGCGCCGATATCGGTGGGCTGGCGCCGGTGTGGCGCGCGCTTGCCGCGACGCCCGGACATCGAACTGCATATTTTTCTCACCGGCATGCACGTGGTCGACGACTCCGCGGCGCGCGCTAGCGTGCCCGCTAGCGCGATCGTTCATGCTGGCGGCGCCGATCTCGGTGGCGGTTCACCCGCAAAAGCGGCCGTAGCCATAGCGCGGATCGAGGCGGATACCGGCGCGCTGTTGGGCGAGATCCAGCCTGATCTTGTGCTGGTGATGGGCGACCGGCTCGACATGCTACCGGCAGCGACGGCCACCCTGCCGTTCAATCTGCCGCTCGCGCATCTGCATGGCGGCGAAATCACGGAAGGTGCGGTCGATGACCGTATCCGCCACGCCATCACCAAATTGGCTCATGTACATTGCGTGTCGACGCAAGGCGCGCGCGCCCGGCTGCTGGCCATGGGTGAGCAGGATACCCAGATCCATGTGACCGGCGCGCCCGGCCTCGACAGTTTGCAAGCCGCGCCGGCGATGCGCGAGGACGAGTTTGCACGCGCGGTGGGGCTAGACGGCATCGCCGGCGATCTTGCCGCGCTGCGGCTGGTAACTGTGCATCCGGAAACCGTTGCGGCTGATCCGCTGGCGCCGCTTGTGGCGGTCTTGCAGGCGCTTGACGCGCGGCCGGCGCCGACACTGTTCACCGCGCCCAACAGCGATCCGGGCGGCGCGGACATCCGCCGAAAGATCGAAGCCTTCGTCGCGGCTCATCCCTGGGCGCGGTTTTGCGGCACGCTCGGCATAGCGCTCTACGCCAATGCGCTACGCCATGCGGCCGTGATGGTCGGAAATTCCTCAAGCGGCATCATCGAAGCGGGCCTGTTCGGCCTGCCGGTGATCAATGTCGGCGACCGGCAGAAGGGGCGTGAGCGCGGCGGCAACGTCATCGACGTGCCGAATGACGGCGATGCCGTTGGTCGCGCGCTCAACCATCTCGGCGTGGTGCCGGCGCGGCTCGCATCGACGACGCCTTACGGCGACGGCAAGGCCGGGCCGCGGGTGGCGGCGGTGCTGGCAAATTCAGGCGCGGTGCATCGGATTCCGTACAAATCAAATTCTCCGAAAGAGCTGGACAAAACCATCAGGCAGCACGTCGGCGTGGCGCAGACAACGACAAGTGAGTGAAATGAACCAGACCGTATCAATGGAACATGTCAACGTAACCGAGCGGTACAAGCTTCCGCTGCAGAGTCAAATACTGCACGAAATGCGTGGTCTCAAATCAGCGTCCGCGGATCACCTTCGATGCGGACGGCGTCTGCAACGCCTGCAAGTTTTCCGAACGCAAGCACGGCGCGATCGATTGGGACGCGCGGGACCAGGAGCTGCGGGCCTTGTGCGACCGGTTTCGCCGCAACGACGGCAGCTTCGACATTGTCGTTCCTTCCAGCGGCGGTAAGGACAGCGCTATTGTTGCGCACAAGCTGAAGTACGAATACGGCATGAACCCGCTGACCGTTACCTGGGCGCCGCATATCTACACGGACATCGGCTGGCAGAATTTCCAGGGCTTAATTCATGCCGGACTGGACAACATCCTCGGCACACCAAACGGTCTGGTGCACCGCAAGCTGACCAAGCTCGCTTTGCTCGAAATGGGCGAGCCGTTTCAGCCCTTCATCTACGGTCAAGTCGCCTTTCCGATGCGCATCGCAACTAAGTTCGGCATTTCGCTGATCATGGACGGCGAGAATGCCGAGGCGGAATATGGCGGCGACAGCGGCATCGAGGAAAAACCTGGATTTACAATCGAGGACTCCGAGGAACTGTGGTTCTCCGGCGTGCGCGTGAACGATTGGTTGAAATATGGGTTTACCCCGCAAGATCTCCACTATTATCAGCTGCCGCCCTATGAGGACGTGGCCAAAACGAAGATCGAACGGCATTTCTGGAGTTACTATAAGAAATGGGTTCCCCAGGAACATTTTTATTACGCCTCCAAGCATACCGGCTTCAAACCGAATCCGGACGGGCGCTCGGAAGGCACCTATTCGAAATACGCTAGCCTGGATGATCGCATCGACGGCTTGCATTTCTATTTTATGCTTCTGAAGTTTGGAATTGGTCGCGCGACTTCGGATGCCGCCCACGAAATTCGCGACGGCCACCTCACCCGCGAAGAAGGCGTCGCGCTGGTGCGCCGCTACGACACTGAGTTCCCCAAGAAGCACTTCCAAGAAGCGCTGGACTACATGCAGCTCGGGGAGGATGAATTCTGGGACTGCGTGGAGAAATGGCGCAACAAGGACATTTGGGTGCGCGATGGCAACGAATGGCGGCTGAAATATCAGGTGTCATGACGTGGCTGCAATGGGTGCGACACTGAAAATGCATGGCGCCGGGAAATGTCCGATGCGCCTGATCGCGCGTCTCGATATCAAAGGGCCGAACGTTATCAAGGGCATCCATCTCGAAGGCCTCCGCATCGTCGGCAAGCCGGGCGAGATGGCGCGTCGTTACTACGAGCAGGGCGTCGACGAGATCATCTACATGGACACAGTCGCTACGCTATACGGGCGCAACAACATCCTGCCCGTGGTCGAGGAGGCGGCGCGCGATATCTTCGTCCCGCTCACGGTGGGCGGCGGCATCCGCAGCGTCGACGACATTGTAGCGGCGCTTCGTTCAGGCGCCGACAAAGTAGCGATTAACACCGCTGCCATCGCCCGTCCGGGGTTCATCCGCGAGGCGGCGGAGGCCCTTGGCAGTCAATGCATCGTTCTTTCGGTCGAAGCCAAGCAGCGCGGGCCCGGCAAATGGGAAGCGCTAACCGATAATGGGCGCGAGCGCACCGGCGTCGACGCGCTGGCTTGGGTGGCTGAGGCCGAACGTCTGGGCGCGGGAGAGATCATGATCACTTCCATCGACATGGAGGGCACGCGGCTAGGCTTCGATCACGAACTTTTTCGGTGCGTGCGCCAGTGCGTCAGCATCCCAGTCATCGGCTGCGGCGGTGCCGGCTGCCCGACCGATGTCGTCGCGGCCGTGGAGCAGGATGGGCTCGACGCCATCGCTTGCGCAAGCCTGTTCCACTACGGCCATTGTTCGCTGCCGGACCTCAAGGCGGCGCTGGCGGATGCCGGTGTCGCCGTGCGCGAGGCTGCGTAATGATCGTCGTCATCGACTATGGTCGCGGCAACCTGTTCAGCATCGGCCAGGCCCTGCGCCATCTCGGCCTGGAGCACAAGATTTCGGACAAGCCAGCCGATATCGCGGCCGCCGGCCGCATTGTCTTTCCCGGCGTCGGTGCGTTCGGCGACGCGATGCAGGGCCTGCGCGACCGCGGCTTGGTAGAGCCGTTGCTGGCCGCCGCCGCCGCCGGCACGCCCATCCTCGGCATTTGTCTCGGTTGCCAGTTATTGCTGGCGCGGGGCGAGGAGTTCGGCGCTCACCAGGGTCTCGGATTGATCCCGGGAACGGTCCGGCGCCTGCCGGAGCCGCGCCCGGGCGATCCGACTGCCATCCGCATTCCCAATGTCGGATGGCGGCCGCTCAATGTGCGCCGGGGCGCACGTATGCTCGGCAATCTCGCGCCGCAACAGATGTTCTACTTCGTACATTCCTATGCGCCGCGTCCGGAAAACACCGCCCACATATCGGCGACCATCTGCGTCAACGGCGAGGACGTGCCGGTCGCCGTCCAGCGCAACAATATTATCGGCGTCCAGTTCCACCCCGAGAAGAGTGGGCCGGCCGGGCTCGCGCTCCTGGCCGAGTTTCTCGGCACCGACATAGCGGCCGTTCCGACGCTGGCAGCGCAGGCGCAAAGCGCATGAGCAAGCGTTTGCGCGCGGCGATCATCGGTCTCGGTCAAGTTGGTTGGCGTTTTGATGAGGAGCCCGGCCGCGTTTCGGTCTGGACGCATGCCGGCGCCTACAAAGCGTTAGGTGAGAACTTCGATTTGGTTGGTGCCTGCGATCTTTCGGCCAATGCGCGTCATACATTTTCCATTCGCCATCCAACGTGCCCGTTTATGCCGAGATCGGTGCGATGCTCAAAGCTCCGCGCCGGACGTCGTGAGCGTCTGCACGCCCAATGCGGCGCATCGGGCGACGCTCGATGCGGTGCTCGCCGCCGGACGGCCGCGCGCAATCTGGTGCGAGAAGCCCCTTGCTGTTTCGCTCGCCGACGGCAATGCAATGGTCAATGCCTGCGAGCAGGCGCAGACGTCCCGTTGTCGTTTCCCATGTTCGGCGCTGGTCGCCGCTCTGGCAGAGTTTAAGACAGCGCCTGATGTCCGGCGAGATCGGTGCCTTGCGCGCCTGCGCGTCGCAATGCCGAACCGGCTTTGGAGCATTGGGAGCCATGCCGCCGATCTGCTGGTTTGGCTTGGCGGTCCGTCGCGGCGGTGAAGGCAATGCCAATCCCGGCGCTCGACGAGCGCGGCGAGCCCGCTGTGTCAATGCGCTGCTACGCTTCGACATCTGGCGCTGCCGGGCATCCTCCAGGTGACTGGTGCAGAGTCGGGCCTGATCGTCGAAGCCGAGGCCATCGGCGATGCCGGGCGGCTGACGCTGCGCGAGGACGCCGGTACTCATTGCGGCCGAGTCTTCGTCCGAGCGCGCGCTATTCCGGCTATCGTCGAACTGGGCGCCGGCGTCGTCGAGAAGATCGAGACCGACGCGATGTTCTCGCCATTTGTCGCCATCGCCCGCGAACTTGCTCGGCCTTGCGCGCGGCGATTCGCTACCCGACATTGCAGCGGCCGGGCCGCGCTGGCGACGCAGAGCCTGCTCGAACAACTCGCGGCAGTCACGGTTTCACCGGCGCTTAAGAGTGCAGCCTCCGCATGAGCATGCACGAAGCTACACTCGCCATTCTTGGCGGCGCGCCTGTGCGTACTCGAGCCGTTTTTGGTCGAGCCGATGGTCGACGAGGAAGAAGAGCGTCTGGTGCTGGCCGCCATCCGCGACAAGAATCTTTTCGCGCTACATTGGAAGCAGCGCCCCCGACATCGAGAAGACACTGCGCATGACCAGCGCCGACGCCGCGGCGGTCGCCGACTACTGGCATTTCCTCGGCGGCACTAATGTGCGCGCCTTCGCCGCCGAATTTGCCGAGCTTTCGGCGTGCCCTATGCGATCCCTGTCAATGCGGCGACGACCGGCCTTAGCGTCGCGCTGGCGGCGGCCGGCGTCGGTCCGGGCGACGAAGTCATCGTACCGGCGATCTCATTCAGCGCGACCGCGAGCGCAGTCGCTGCTGTTCAATTCCATTCCGGTCTTTGCCGACGTCGATCCCCGAACGTTCTGCATGGATCCGAATTCGGTGCGCGCGTTGATCGGCCCCCGCACGAAGGCGACTTTTGCCGGTGCATCTTACCGGCAATGTCGCCGAATGGATGAGTTGCTGGCCATCGCGAAGGAGCATGGCTTTGTCGTCATCGAAGATGCTGCGCAGGCGCCCGGCGCCACCTGGAACGGCCGCAAGGCCGGCACGCTCGGGCAATGCCGGCGTGTTCAGCTTCCAGCAGTCCAAGAACATCATGACCGGCGAGGGCGGCATGATCGTCACCCACGACCCCGAGATCGCCCGCCGCTGCCGGCTGATCATCAATCACGGCGAGGTGGTATTCGCCGAAGAAACCCGCCGGAAAAGCTCGACAACATCATCGGCGGTAATTTCCGCATGCCCGAGCTCTGCGCCGCCGTCGGCCGCGCGCAGTTGCGCAAGCTCGACACCGTCAACGAATGGCGCACGCGTAACGCCGATGTGCTGCGGCGCGAGCTTGCCGACATTCCGGGCCTGCGGGTCGCGCCTCGCAGCGGATGGGCAACGGTCCCGGCGAAGAAGTGCCGCATCTCTTCGTGGTGATCTATGACGCCGCCAAGATGGGCTTGCCGCGCGAAGTCTTCGTCGCGGCGTTGCGCGCCGAAGGCATGCCGGTCGGCACCGGCTATGTGCGGCCGATGTACGCCAACCCGACTTTCCTCAACCGCATCGCCTACGGCTCGGCTGGCTGCCCTTGGACCTGCCGCCGGGATGGCGAGGCGGAAAGTACGCGCCATACGGGCGGGGCCTCTGCCCGGTCGCCGAGCGGCTGCTCGACGAGGAATTTCTGTGGTTTTACCATATCGCCTATGCCTCGACCGAAGCGGACATGCACGACATCGTCCGCGCCGTTCGCAAAGTCGTCGCCCAGCGCGACCAGCTTAGCCGGGTTGAGCGCGAGCGAACTCGGTAATCTCGCCGCCCGCGGTCAGGGCCGCATCGGAACGGAGAGCGCGCGACGATGACCAGCCTCGGCGTCATTGTCGCGCGGCGCTCGTCGAACGTCTGCCCGGCAAAAATCTGCTGCCGATCGGCGAACTGCCTATAGTCGGTTGGATGGCGCGCGCGGCGGCAGCTTCTCGCATCGACCGGCTGGTGGTTTCGACCGAGGACGAAGAGATCGCCGCGGTGTGTGAAGCGAACGGTGCGACAGCGCCGTTCCGCCGGCCCGAACCGCTCACTACGGATTACGCCTCGTCGCCCGACATCGTCGGCCATGCCATCGACACGATGAACAAGATCGACCGCACCACTTATGACGTCTGCGTGCTGCTGCAGCCGACAACTCCGTCCACGATGCGTTA
>CAVUKJ010000004.1:0-1411246 GCA_963742095.1 uncultured Alphaproteobacteria bacterium | reverse complement strand
CGACCGGCAGTGTTGCGTCGTCTGCGAGCAACAATTCCCACCTCCTGGTGGGCACCGGCATCCCGGCGAGCGGCTTCGGCTTGGTCGATCGGCCTGAAGTGGGCCTCGAGCTCGGGCTGCAGGTGATCTATCGCCAGGGCCCGGTGGTCACCACGGCGGACACGTATAACGACGGCGTGCTGCACTTCCAGGTCAATCCCGGCACGCAATCCACGGCCAATGGCTCGCAGGTCAACTTAAACCGTGCGGCCTGGAGCTTCGAATATTCGGTCGCGACTGGATTGAATGGCCAGACGACGTCGCTTTCGAACTTCGACTTCAAGCTCCTTGTCGATGTCGATCCGAGCGCGAATACCGACTATCACACGCTCGAGATGGTTTCGACCGGGACTGGCTCGACCGGCTACGTTTGGGTCGACGATAGCGTGCCCGCGAACGGGGCGGGTACCCTCAACGGACATCCGATCGTCATCACCGATGACGGCGGCACTTCCGACGTTGCGCAGAATTCCGAGAACTACGCGTTCAACTTTATCCAGAGCTATCTGACTAGCGCCTATGGTCCGAGTAACAGCTTTGCCGGCCCGGCGCATTTCGACATCGTCCTCGAAGCGCTCAGCACCGACCAGTCCGTCGTCGTGGCCACCAACCACATCGCGGTCGATGTCGCCGGCAACGGCACCTGGATCAGCAGCGCGGGCGGAGACTGGAGCACCGCCAGTAACTGGTACGGCAATTACGTTCCGGTCGGCAGCACCGACGACGTGTTCATCGCACACCCGGTAGGCCAGACCGTGACGTTCGATGGCAATTCGAACGCCATCACGTCCGTCAAGAACTTAACAATCGGCGACGTCGTGACGTTCGACGTCACCCACAACGGCAGCCTGTTCCTCAATAACGACCTGAACAACGGCGGCGTCATCGATATCAATGACGCGCATCTCGCGGTCGATCAGGATGGCGTGAATACCGGCGCGGTGACGGTCGAGGGTACCGGCGGTGTTATCAGTTCGACGCTCGACATCAGCCGCTCGTTCGCCAACAGTGGCACCGTTATTGCCGGCGCTCATGGCGAGGCAAGCTTCGGTGCGGTGGCCGGCTCCGGACTGCTCGCAATCGATGGCGGCGCGCTTGCGCTTGGCACATCGTCGACGACCTCGACCCAGATCGTCGACACCAATGACATTCAGTTTGGTTTAGGGGACGACGCCCTCCTGTTGTCGGGGCATGGGCAGATCGCCGGTAATATCTCCGGTTTTGGCCCCGGCGATACCATCGCCTTTATCGACGAGCAGGTCACGGTCGCCGGCTATCAGGACCATGGCAGCAGCGGCGTGTTGCACCTTCACCTGCACTCGACGGACGGAACGGACGACAGCGACCTCTATCTGCAGTTGACCGGCACCTATGAGCTGGCCGATTTCGTCACGCAGTTCGACGGGCTCAACACGCTGCTCTACGACGAGCCGCCGGGTATCGTTGGGTCTTCTTTCGTTAGCTTTACCAATGTCGCAGGCGGCGATTGGGGTATAGCGAGCAATTGGAGTAGCAATGCCGTTCCAAGCTCCGGCGACGGGGTGCTCATCAATTCGCCCGTCAATCACACGGTCACCTTCGACGGTTCAACTGACGGCCTTCCGAACGTCGGCATCGCCCAGATCGGGGAGATATCGATCGGCGCGAACGTTACCTTCGACATCTTCAACCAGGGCGCGCTTTTCCTGTCGGGCGACTTCGAGAACGCCGGCGCGGTTATCGCCGATCGCGGCGAAATCGCCGGCATGGGCGGTGGGACCAACACCGGCACCATCACGCTGAGCGGCGACGATAGCGCGACGGGCTCGATCTTCCTCAACGGCACGTTTAACAATACGGGCGATGTTTTCCTCAACGCCGGCGGCAGCGCGCAATTCGGCGTGGTGACCGGCACGGGCGATTTTCGATCGTCGGGGGGACCTCGAATTCGATCCGCTTGGTCACGCCTCAAGCGGCGACACCGCCGATACCAACAGCATTTTTTTCAGCGGCTCGAACTCCACATTGCTCTTGGGCGGAGAGGGCCAGGTCACCGGCAGTATTTCCGGCTTTGGTGTCAGCGACAGCATCGGCTTCCTCAACGAGCAGGTCACGATCACGAGCTACGTCGACGACGGCACTGACGGCGTCCTGACGCTGCATGTGCACTCGCTCGACGGCGGCGGCGACACCGATTTGTCGCTGAACCTCCAGGGCAGCTATGACCGCGCCGACTTCTTGGTCGTACATGGCGGGGAGAACGCGTTTCTGGTGGAGAAGCCGCAAGGCATCGTGCAGGCCTACAAACGGTGTTTGGATCGATCCTCGGGCGGCGATTGGGGAACCGCCAGCAACTGGCACAACAACGTCGTTCCGGGGGCCACCGACGCCATCGTGCTCGACACGCCGACGGGTCATACCGTTACTTTCAACGGTGCGACCGATGGTCTTCCCGGCTATAGGTTTGCGCAGGCGGGTAGCCTGGAAGTCGGCGCCAATGTTACCTTCCAAATCACGAACCGCGGCGATCTATTCGCTAACGGCGCACTGAGCAACGCCGGCACCATCGATGTGGTCAATTCAGGGCTGAGCTTCGGCAGCGACGGAACCAACAGCGACCTTATCACCGTCGAAGGCACTACGGGTGCCATCAGTTCGACATTCGATATGGACAATGGTGCGCTCGCCAACAGCGGGACCGTGGACGCCAAGGCCCGTGGCTGGGCGACAATTCACTCCGCAACCGGCAACGGTCTGCTCAAGGTCGACGGTGGCGTGATCACGCTGGGCGGCGCCGATGTCACTTCCGCTCAAACTGTCGACACCAACGAGATCCTGTTTGCGGCAGCGGGCGGCTTGCTGATCCTTGACGGTCAGGGGCAGGTTGCGGGACACATCTCCGGCTTCAATGCCAGCGACAATGTCAGCTTCATCGACGAACAGGTCACGGTCACCAACTATGACAGCGTCACCGGGGTGCTTCAGCTGCATCTGCATTCCTTGGACAGTCTGGGCGACCACGATCTGTCGCTGACGTTTGACGGGCTCTCGACCGGCAGCTTCACGACCCAGTTCGATGGCCTCAATACCTTGCTCTATTTCAATCCCATTCCGGCGCCCGTACATGGCGGGGTCGGGGCCGGCGTGTGGACCGATGCACAAGGCGGCGATTGGGGCGTGGCCAGCAATTGGCAGAACAACGCCGTCCAGATTACTCCGATGACATCTCCCTGACGTCACCGGTTGGTCACACAGTCACGTTCAACGGCGCGATCGATGGCCAGGCGGGTATTGCCAGCGCCGTCAGCCTCACGGTCGCCGCCGGTGTGACGTTCGATATTACCCATCACAGCAGCGTCTTCTTCTCGGACGATTTGCACAATGACGGCCTGATCGACGTGCTCGACTCGGGGCTCAGCATCGCCGACGGTGGCACTAACACCGGCACGATCGACGTCCACGGCACGTCGGGGTTCATCAGTTCGCTCGGCATTCGACAGGCGCGCTTTACAATAGTGGTACGATCATCGCGGGTGCGCACAGCGAGACCAGCTTCGGGTCCGTGACCGGCGCGGGCGTGCTGGTACTCGATGGCGGCGATTTCGACATCAGCGGCGCCGTTTCCAATGACGTGCAGTTCTCGACGGCCGGCAGAGGCGAGTTGCTGCTCGGCGATCCCGCAGATTTCAACGGAACCATTTCAGGGTTCGCGCCGGTCACAACTCTCAGCGCTATCCCGACCGCACCGGCGATTGCCATTGCGAACGACGTGACGGTTTCCAGCTACATGACAACGGCGATCACACTGGTACGCTCGATTTGAGCGACGGCAGCGTGCTGCACTTGGACGGCGATTACAGCACCGCCAACTTCACTGCATCGCCGTTCGACGGTTTCGCGACGACGATCACCGATCAAGGACCGGTGATTTCGGCGACGCATATGCAAGTCTCTGCCAACTCGGGCAGTACCACGCTCACCGGCCTGTCGATCAGCGATTTCTTCGATCTCAGTCCAAGTGATCTCTTCACCATTACCGCGACCGTTGGCAGCGGCACGCTTGGCTTGGTGACGCCGGCCGATGATCCCAATGTGACCAGCAGCGGCAATAGCCTGTCTGGAACTGGGACGCTTAGCGAGATCAACGCTGCGCTCAGCCACGGGCTGATCTATACGCCGACGGGCAGTCCGGGCACCGATCACTTTAGCGTCACCATCGAGGACGCCAATCACGCCATGGATGAAATCAACTTCGTCTTCAACCAGGCAGGGTCTGGACCAAACGTCAGCCTCACTGGAACCGCGGGCAAGGACGTCCTCTACGGCACCGGCTACAACGACACGTTCACTGGAGGCGCGAGTTCGGACAGCTTCGTTTTCCGGCAGTTTGCTGGTTCGGGCACTTCCACCGACCACATCACCGATTTTAATGTGTTCCAGGACTACCTCGACGTGGGCGGCGGCAATTTCGCCAACGTTGCCGCGTTGCTCGCCGCGACGCACGACGTTGCCGGAAGCGCCGTCATTACTGTCGATGCGCACAACTCGATCACGCTGAATAATGTGACTTCGGCGCAGCTTAGCGCGCACCAGGATCACCTCTTGGTGGCGTAGGTCAGGGCCAGTCGCGTCGTGTCTAACCGGTGTGGGCGACGTCTTCGAGCTGTTCACGCTTGACGATGACGATCTCGTTGTCGTCGACCCTGATCAAGCCTTTGCGCTGCCATTCGCGAAGGCATTTGTTGACGCTTTCACGGGTCATACCAACGAGATTTCCGAGTTCGCGCTGCGTGAGGCGGATCCGTGCGCCGGCGCGGGCGCCAGCAAGACCAGCCGCCATGTCAGCCATGCGCAGTAGCGCCTTGGCAAGCCGCACCGGCAATTGTAGGAAGGCCATCTCGGCGATCTGCCGGTCGCTGTGACGCAGCCGCGCACATAAAAGGTCGACCAGCCGCGGCCAGCCGGTTGGGTTGCCTTCGAGGAAGGCCATCACGTCGCGTCGCTCGAGCACTGCAAGCGTGCAGTCGGTCATTGTGGTCGCCTCGGCGGTGCGCTCCTTGCCGTCGAGCACGGCGATTTCGCCGAAAACCTCGCCGGGCTGGATGATGGCCAGCACGATTTCTTTGCCCTCCGGCGACGGCACGCTAATACGCACATTGCCGTCGAGGACCGCCATCATGCTGTCGCCCGATGCTCCCATTAGGAAAATCGTTTCGCCGGCTGGAAAATTACGCATGCGGGCACGACCCGACAAGCTCGCTACGCTCTCCGGGGCTAAGGCCGCGAAACAGCACACATTCGCCGAGCAGCGCGCGAGCCTTCTCCAAGGTGCTTCGGTCGGACGCTGGCATGGCCCTTGCCAGATAATGCTTTTTCGTGGCGGCAATGACAATGGTAACTGGGTCTATATTACAATCGCAGAGATTGGTCGCTAAGGCAATTGAGTGGGCGACGTCCATCGCAACGTTTGCCTCCTTAATCCTGATAACTCGCAATCGGCATCAACGCCAATTCCGGCGGACTGAGAGTGCCGCTTTTGAACTCAATAAAATAGAGATCGGGGCGGGGAGGATCGTGACTGCAAGGAGAACAAATAACCGGTCTCGCCCGTCCGCGAGCTGCCAGCGAACCGATATTTGATGCAGACGACCAGAAGCGCGGAAAATTCTGCCCAAAGTCGCCGCGCGACAGTGATGTTGTCGCCGTCCTCTCAATGATTTCGCCGTTCGAAAGCATCGGACCGACACCGCCGCCGACGCCATATTGGGCGCAGGCGCGTCGGTATGGCTGCTGAGGAGTTTTTAACAATAATAGGGTCCCGGCCAAAATATCGACAGCCGGTGTCGGCCCGTGATTTTTCAGGGTGGTTTTGAGCGTGAGTTCGCCCCCTGTCGTCGAACTTCAGCCCGACCGGTTCCACAGCGGCGGCGACCCATGGCCGCTGTGTGCGGTCCAACGTTTGGATTGTGTGAAGGGTTTCCCATTGAAGGAATGCCAGGATTGCGATGGCCGCCGCAGCTAGCGACATCACAAGCACCGAAATCGAGACTAATCTATTTCTGCGAAGGAGCGCGATCGCGCAAACCGGTTTGTCTTCGCGGTCCTTCGGCCGGAGCGCTGTCGCTGCGATCTTGTTGCCATCTGATGTTTCACTGTATTCGACCAAGTATTAGCGCTCGCCATGACCGGCGTCAGGTTGGGCGCAATCTACAATTCCGGCTTCGGCTTCCAATCGGTGCCCGTTTTGTGCCTCTACGATCTGTTCAGGCTTCATCGACTGGCCAAGCTGTCTCTGGCCTCGCCAGCGGCTTTAATACCTTTTGCGGCCGCCAGGTCGAGCAGCATATACGACGAAACCGGATCTTGCGCCACGCCTTGACCTCTAGAATACATCATACCGAGATTGAATTGTGCCGGCGCATTTCCCTGGTCTGCCGCTCTCTTATACCACTTCGATGCCGCGGCATAATCTCGCGGCGCGCCAAGACCTTTAAAATATATAAGCCCGACGCTGAACTGCGCTTTAGCCTCGCCCTGTTCGGCAGCTTTCTGCAGCCACTTTAAAGCGTCATCGTAGTTTTCGGTTACGCCTTGGCCATTGGCATACATCAGACCAACGATGTACTCACCCAAGATCTGACCCTGATCAGCGAGGGGTCTAAAAAATCGCATCGCGGTTGCAAAATCGCCGGTGTTATAGGCTTTCAATGCTTTTATTTGTTTGTTTGCGCTTCGGAATAATTTTTAGGCCTCGGCAGAATTACGCTCGACGCCCTCGCCCTTGGCGTACATGCGGCCGAGTTCTTCCTGCGCTCTAATGTGCCCTCGTTCAGCGAGCGTGCTAAAAATGCGAAAGGCGGTGGCATAGTCGCCTGCATTGTACGCGAGGAGTGCGGCTCCATAGGTCTCGGCGGTGGCGATGCTGACTGTCGCCAAGTGCAGGGCGAAAGCCATAACCAGCAAGCCAACGAACGCTCTGTATTTGCGAAACAAGATGCGTCCCCCGAGCAGCCCTCTGACCTAACAATTTGAGCGTAAGCGTCCTTTTTGGCAACCTCCAGCATCGAAAAACCGATAGGAAGCTCAAGTCTCATTGCGAAATTACGCCGTCTTTATTCGGTTGGATCTTGTTGTGGGTCCTCGGCTCGGCCTAGCATTTGCCAGCTCAAGACTGTGCGGCCGAAACTTTTGAATCTGAGGAAGCATTGTCACCGCCAGTTGAAATTGAAAGCGGAGCAATGCGAAATCTGGAAGTGCTGTGAAAACGCTGAAAACAATTACGTTCGTTTATCAAGCGCGAGAAGACCGCATTCTTGCAGCCATTAATGCATCCGCGCCCGAAGCTTGGGCATGTTGGATTACGAGAAGACTGGCGCTACTTCTGTTGGACCGAGCCGCCGGTGTACTCGCAAACACATCAACGCTTGTCCAGCGAGCACCTGAGAATGTTCGGAGTGAACTTGCTTCATTCGAACGCGACGCTGCAATTGTGAATACGGCGAAGGCAATGAGCCCAACCCCGCCGAATGTCGTCAAGGACACTCGCGGCTCGGCAGAACTCTTGGAAAAAATAGTCGTCAACCACCAGAGTCAAACCTTTCGCGTGGAGCTGGTTGGGGAAACAGGTGAGGGGGCCGCGGCAACGCTGACACCTCCCGAGTTGCAGCGCATTTTGTTGATGCTGCAGAGCGAAGTTGCCAAAGCAAAATGGATCGCAGCGAATATGGCCTCTCCCGCGACTTCTGCACCGCAGGAAAATCAGCCGGCGCGCCACTAACTCACGCGCTCCGCGGTGCTTCAAGCTCTAGTCGCGAAGCCGGTTGCAACCTTGCCTGTCGTCGAGGGCCCGCCCTGAAGCCCGGCCGACGCAAAGCGCCTGAAACGATCGGGCAAGCCGTGCCGGCAACGCCTAAGAGCCTACAAGAGCGCTCCTGCGGGTGACGCGGCAAAGGGTTCTTCCGACGCCAATGGCAGCGCGAGTGTGGAGAGAGTGAGCGCGACCCGAACCAGTACTCCGCGCCGGAGCTCCTTTTCAGGAACTTTAACAATTCGAGCTACGCTATTCGAATGCCAGAAACGGCATTCTGTCCTAAGTGCCGAAGTGCACTGATTTTTGTGACCGCGTTGCCGCATCCTAGGGCCCCCGAGATGCGAAAAACGACGTTTGTTTGCCGTCCCTGCAATCGCACCTGGACGTATTCGCTCGCCGCCGAGATTGCGGACCTATATGTCGCGGTCGCCAATGCGCTGCTGCCCGAGAGTGCCTAGGTGGGCGCCTTGGCTGCCTTTTAGGTTTTACGTTAGGGCCCCGGGACGGACTACGAAATTTACGGAAATTTTCTGCGTAATGGAGAGGCGGGGAAATGGCTGGTAAGGCGCCATTAACCATGCCCGTACAGGATGCAAATATTACCGTGCCTCCGCGGGGACCAGGACCTGGGCTTGCACTGTTAGGACGGGGTATTCCGATGCAGATGCATCGCACAAGCATTTTAGCCGCGCTGCTGTTTGCTCTTCTTATTGCACCGGTGCGGGCGGAGAACGGCGTTTCCAGCGATACAATCCGCTTTGGACAGGTAGCCGCATTGAGCGGGCCTGCCCAAGCCTTAGGCCTTGGAATGCGCGAGGGCATTCTGGCGGCGTTCGGTGAGATCAATCGTGCCGGCGGCGTTCACGGCCGCAAACTCGAGCTCATTTCAGTCGATGATGGTTACGAGCCCGAAAAGACTATCGTCGCGACGAAAAAGGTCATTGAGGAAGATAAGGTCTTCGCACTGGTGGGTGCGGTCGGCACGCCAACATCAGCCGCAGGGCAGCCGATTGCTACCGCGGCCAAGGTCCCGTTTATAGCACCATTCACAGGCGCCAATTTCCTTCGCAGTCCGTACAATCCCTATGTCGTCAATATTCGTAGTTCGTATTTTCAGGAGACCGAAGCTTGGATCGAGCATCTGACGAAAGATCTCGGCATCACGAAAATCGCGATCCTTTATCAAGACGATGCGTTTGGCCTCGCGGGCCTCACCGGCGTCAATATGGCGCTAGCAAAACGCAACATGACGTTGGTCTCTTCCGGTTCATTTAAACGGAATACGACCGCGGTCAAAACCGCACTGCTCGACATCATAAAAGGTCAGCCCCAGGCCGTTGTAACTGTGGGTCCTTACAAACCGATTGCGACGTTTATTAAGCTCGCTCATCAACTGAAGATGGATGCAGTTTTTGTCGCGATTTCATTCGTGGGTTCGGATTCGCTCGCCCTAGAGCTCGGCAGCGATGGCGCCGGCGTCATCGTCACCCAGGTCGTCCCATTTCCTGGCGATAAGTCGCTGCCGGTCGTTGCAGCCTATCAAGCTGCGCTTTCGGTGGCGAACCCAGCCGCCAAGCCTGGCTTTGTCTCGATGGAAGGATATCTCGCCGGCCGTCTGATCGTCGAAGCTTTGAGGAGGATTCAAGGCGAACCTACGCGTGACGGACTCCTCGACGCGATTGCCAAGGCTCCCTTTGATCTTGGCGGCATGACACTCAGCTTCAGCGCATCAAACAACCAGGGCTCGAACGAGGTGTATTTCACGATGCTACAGTCAGACGGCAGCTTCAAGCCGGTTTCGAAACTTGTCAAAACCGCGACGCCCTGAGGCCGAGGTCGAGCTGTGAAAATTCGGTGGCCGTCCTTACCTCGATTTGAGATTCAGGGTTCAAAGAACTTCACGTGGCTGGTGACCATTCGGGCCCGGCTTTATATGGCTTTTGGCTTTGCGGCCGCTTTAACGATCGTCGGCTCGTCGATTTCCTATTATGAATTTGTGCGCATTGGCGCCACCACCAACAAGCTTGTTTCTCGCAGTTTGCCGGCAACGATATTTTCCTTGGAGCTTGCCGAAGAGGCCAGCACGCTGGTTTCCTCCGCGCCTCGGTTGATGGCTGCGCGAGATGACGCGGCCCGGTCTGAAATCTCGAAACGCATTGCGCGGCAGGCAGGAAAACTTTCGGAGGATATCGAAGGGCTGAAAGCCGCGGGTATCACAATTTCCAACGAGCTTATCGATGCACAGAGGGCCTTGTTAGCACGGCTGCAGGAGCTCGATGAAACGGTTACAGAGCGGCTCGCAGATTACGGTCGAGCGTCATGATTTGTCAGCGTCGATTCGGGTCGCGCAAGATGCGGTACTCGACGCATTGGCGCCGGCGATTGATGATGCAAACTTCGATCTCATGACAAAAAGCAATGAAACGGGAGCCGCCTCCGTCAGCATCCTCGAGAAAGTTCGGCGGCTGCTCGAGATTAAATCGCAGACCAATTTGCTTGCCGGTCTTTTGACCGAGGCGTCCCTGGTCAACGATGCCAGCAGGCTTGAACCGCTGAAAGACCAAATCAACGCCGCGCAGAGAAAAATTGGGACGGATCTCAGCGCAATTGCCGATTCTGCTCAGCAGGCGAATATTGCCAAATTGTCAAAACAGCTCAGCGTCATCGGTGCCGATGATGGTATTATTGTGCTTCGCAAGTACGAACTGGATAGAGAACATGATGCACAAGTCTCTTTCGAGTCAGCACAAATCGAGGCCGCTAAGCTAAAAAGTCTGGTTGACGACCTTGTTGCAGACCAAAGCCAGACCGCAAAAGACGTTTCTGAGTACGCGGGCAGACAATTGCGGTCTGGCCAGCTTATTTTGATTGTTCTCTCGCTTGTCGCAATTCTGGTCGCCACTTTAGTAGGCTGGCAGTACGTCGGCCGCAACATCATCCGACGCCTGGGTTTGCTTAGCAGCGCCATGCTTCGCATCGCCGACGGAGAGTTTGGCATTGAAATTAAAGACAATCGCGAAGATGAAATCGGAGATATGACGCGAGCGCTTTTGTTCTTCCGGCAGGCGACGGCCGATGCCGCCTCCGCACGAGAAAGAGACGTTCAGGAAGCCAAGAAACTAGAAGTCGCGGCGTCAACTGGTCGATTCCGCCACCCATAATTTCGAGGGTGCGATATCTAGCGTCGTCCAGACGCTCGATCGAGCCGCTCGCGAACTGGATACGTCTGCAAATTCGATGGCCGATACAGCAGCGGAAAATCAGCAGCAGGCTCTCTCCACTGCGGCGGCTTCGCAGCAGGCAACCGCCAATGCCGAGAATGTGGCCGCCGGAGCCCAGGAAATGGCTCGATCAATCGAGCACATCGCGGAACGCGTCGCAAATTCGGCGATCGTCGCCAGCCAAGCGGCAAAAGAAGCCCAAGCCATAACGGGCGCCGTCGAAAGTCTGTCGTCTTCGGTGGCTGAAATCAGCCAGTTCAGCAAGCTCATCCGGACGATCGCGGCGCAGACCAATTTACTCGCGCTCAATGCAACTATCGAGGCTGCGCGCGCAGGCGATGCAGGACGGGGCTTTGCGGTTGTGGCACAAGAGGTAAAGGGTCTCGCCGCGCAGACAGGCAAAGCAACCGAAGAAATTACGCGCCAGATTGTGTCAATCGAGGAGACGACGACACGCTGCACGAATACGATGAAAACGATTGCGGCAACGATTGTTCAACTCAATGAACTCGCGAATGACGTGGCGACTTCCATCCGCCAACAGGACGCGGTAACGCAAGAGATCGCGAGCAACGCCACGGCCGCCGCCAAAGGTACGCGAGATGTCTCCTCAAACATCACGGACGTCTCGACTAGCGCGGTCAAAACCGGCGAAGTTGCTAACACCGTGCTTTCGGCTGCAGCGCAGCTCGCCGAACAATCGCTGTTGTTGCGTCGTGAGGTCGAACGCTATCTGGTACAGATGCGAGCCGCCTAACTGTCGTCCTGGGTCCGCTATTGGCACTGAGCGGACATGCCGGTCTTGCGAGCCGACACCAGAAATTCAGGCCGGAAATGTCCGATAACGTGCGCAATCTCCAGTATTAATTCTTTGGCAATCACATATCCCAACGAAGCGTTTAACGTTGCTGGTTTAGTGTGACAGGGTGGAAATCAGATCAGGGGGTATGAAATGCCTATCCGTTATTTGGCCTTATACATTGCAATTGCGATGACTGGCCTTGGCATGCAGTTCGGAACGGGCACCGTCGCCGTGATGTTTTAGGACTATCGAATAGCCGCTAAGAAAAAGACCGCCGCACTTGGCGGTCTTTTTATTTTCGTTAATGGGGTGCTGGTTGCTGCGGTTCATGAGTCCGCTTATGCCACATGGCGGACATTCGGGTCGCACGACCGTAGCCGATCACGCTGCCTGCCGGTTCGGGCAATCTTCTAAATTCTTGATCTTTTCCTACTGGCCGGTTTTGGCCCCTCAGTGGCCTGTTTTGGATATTCGCCACTGCTATGCTGCGGAGTTCTCCTGCCCGCGGGGCGGTCCTAGAAGGGGGGTTTCCACCATGAAATACTTGTTAGTCACTACCGCACTGATGCTGGGCTTTGCTGCCGTTCCGGCATCGGCCCAAAAGATGAATGCGGACGATGTGAAGTGGATCAATCAATGCATCGAGGACAGCAAAGGCGAGCCCGGTGCGACACCGGCGATCGCCCGCAAGTATTGCATCTGCATGAACGAGAAGATGGATGACAACGAGACGCAATCCATCACCCAATGGGAGAAGACCCATCGGAAAGAGCGGGAAGCTTGTGATACGGAGGCTGGCTGGAAGTAGCCAACCGGGGAGAGAGGCCGCCTCAGTTGGCGGCCTCTTTTATCCTAGGCCCGAGGTCCGATGTCGCCTATTGGCACTGAGCGGACATGCCCGGCGCGCTCACGAATGTCAGCCATCGGGGTTAAAGCGGACATCCGACGGACGTGCGCCTATGTCCGCTAATGACCCAAAGCGGACCTTGGTCGACCGCGCCGGAAACTTGGTGGCACCCATTCCTAACCTGCCAACTGGTCCAATCGGTGGGACTAGTGCCGTTGACAGTCACCCAGGCACACGCGATCCTTTAAGCTATCGGTCCGAAAAGCCGGGCACGCTAGGCCGAGCAAACCCCTGCAATTCGCGACTCGTGCAGTTTGTTCAGAGGGGAAAGAGCATGCCAATGACCCGCACATCACTTCTCGTCGTGATCTTAATTACATTAGGGCTTTGCTGCGCCTGCGACTGCGGAAGACGTTGTCAACTTCGGTGTCCAGCCTTCGACGCAGCCGATCCTGATTGCGCATGGCGCGGGCTACCTCAAGCCGATCGAAGAAAAATACAAAATCAAGATTGTCCTTCGATCCTTCTCCTATGGCGCGCCGGAAAATCAGGCGCTTGCCGCCGGCGAACTGCAGATTGCATCCGCCGGCATGGGCCCGGCAATGCTCGCGGCCGCGCGTCTGCCGGCAACTCTTGTGGCGATCGACATTCTCGATCAGACCGCGATCTTGGTGCCGAAAGGTTCCAAGATCACCACGGTCGCCGGCCTGAAGGGCGCCAAGATCGCCTTTCCCGGCGAAGGCTCGCAGCAATATCCGCTTCTGATCAAGGCGCTGGCCGACGCCAAACTCACGCTCAACGACGTGCAATTGTTCAAGACCGACGGCTCTCAGGTGGCAACGCTGCTTGCTAACAAGAGCGTCGATGCCGGCATTACCTGGGACCCGCATGTCTCGCGTGCGCTTGCCGATGGCGTGGCCACGGTTCTGGCAAACTCGGCGCAGATCATGCCGATCAAGAACGGTCATTATGTCGGCGACGGCACCTATGTGCGCGACGATTTCATGAAGGCGCATCCCGATATCGTGCAGGACCTGATCACGGTGCAGGTGAAGGCAATCGACCTGATTCTCAAGGATCCCGACAAGGCCATCGATATCTGGACCAAGGAGAACGGTTTCCCTCGCCCAGTCATCGAATATGCGATCAAGCAGAAGATATCCGTGTTCGATCGCAATATCGTTCCGGAAAAAAGCACGGTCGATGCCTATACCGCGTTCCTCAAGAAGGCGGAGCTGCTGAAGGATACCGACAATCCGAAGTATCGAAACCAAATTTGCGCAGCAGGCGCTGAAGGACGTCAAGTGATGCAGCCGGCGGTCGCGATGACCGGCGGCTCCGTGCCCGCAGGCGACAAGCCGAGCGGGCCGGCGCGCATCTGCTTCGTCCAGTCGCGAAGCTGCTGCCGTATCTCTACGCCGCTACCGGAGTGATCGCGGTGTGGTGGGCGGTGGTGTTGATCGCCAAGCCGCACATGTCGCTGCTGCCCTCGCCGCTGTTGACCGCGCAGACGTTTATTCAGCTTATCGCGAGCGGCGAATTGCCGCGCGATGCCGCCTATAGCATCTGTCGGGTGCTCGCGGCCTGGTCGCTCGCCGCCATTATGGCGGTGCCGCTCGGTTTCGCGATGGGTCGCTGGCGCAAACTGGAGCGCGTGCTCGATCCAGTCGTCGAACTGTTCCGGCCGATCTCGCCACTCGCCTGGATCCCGCTCGCGATTCTCTGGTTCGGGATCGACGAGGGCGGCAAGATATTCGTGATATTCATCGGCACCTTCTTTCCGATCTTGCTCAATACCATTGCAGGGGCGAAAACCATCGATCCGGTGCTCATTCGCGCTGGCCGCGTCTTGGGCTGCGCTGATGAGGCGTCACTATTCCGGAAGGTCGTGCTGCCGGCCTCATTGCCGGATGTGATTGTCGGTTTACGCATTTCCTTTGGCACGGGCTGGGCCGCCATCATCGCCGCCGAACTGGTCGCCGCCCGATCCGGGCTTGGCTACTTGATCTCCAACGGCATGGAAGTGCTGCGCTCCGATTTCGTCTTGGTCGGCATGGTCACCATCGGCGTGGTGGGCGTGCTGTTTGACGCGGTCTTCCGCTGGCTCGGCCGGCGATGCAATTGGGTCCCTGAATGAACGTCGCCGCGCCGAGCATGGCCAAACCATTATCGATGCGCGGTCTCGCCAAGCAGTATGCGACGGCCGATGGCCGCATTGTTGAGGCGCTGCTGCCGATCGATCTCAATATTGCGCCGGGAGAATTCCTGGTGGTGGTCGGGCCGTCCGGCTGCGGCAAGTCCACATTGCTCAGCATTCTCGCCGGCCTGACGCAGCCGTCGGCCGGCGAGGCGCGGGTCGGCGACACGCTTGTCACTGGGCCGGATATCGACCGCGGCATGGTCTTCCAGGACTACGCGCTGTTTCCATGGTTGAGTGTTATCGGCAATGTCGAATTCGGCCTCGAGCGCAAAGGTGTGCCGCGCCCCGAGCGTCGCGAGACCGCGAGGCGCTATCTGGACATGGTTGGGCTCGCCAGCTTCGCCGAAAAGCGCCCGCACGAACTTTCCGGAGGCATGAAGCAGCGGGTGGCGATTGCTCGCACCTTCGCAACCGAGCCGTCAATCATTTTCATGGATGAACCCTTCGGCGCGCTCGATGCACTCACGCGCCGCTATTTGCAGCATGAATTGCTGCGCATCTGGCAGCAGCATCGCAAAACCGTGGTGTTCATCACGCATTCGGTGGTGGAGGCAATTTACCTCGCCGATCGGATCGTGCTGATGACGGCCCGGCCCGGCCGCATCAAGACCGTGATCCCGATCGCGCTGCCGCATCCCCGCGATCCGACGTCCGATGATTTCCGCGTGATCGAGCGTCAAGTCTATGCCGACCTCGATGAGGAATTGGTCAAGACCTTCCGCGCGGAAGGCCGCGATCCCGGTGGCCCGCTATAAAAAGCGGCACTGTCGACCGCGATTGTGACGAATGTCCGCTTGTGGGGTAAAGTGGACATCGCGCTGAGTGGCCGGCATGTCCGCTAATGGCACAAAGCGGACATCGAAGAGCTACCGCAGAATGTCTGCTTTCGAGGAGTAAGCAGACATTGCCGGACTGTGATGGGCCCGAGCGTTGTTTCTGATTTCTTTCAAGGCCATGCCGAAAACAGACTTGCCTTGATCGCGCCAATTCTGTGTCTACCGATTCTGGCTGTCTGCTGCCGCATGGAGTTGAGAACGAGAAGGGTCTGTGCCAGTTGGCGCCATAGCCGCGTTTCGTAGCGGCCGACAAGATCGAGCATGCCGCTGTTGAAGTTCTCGAGGCGAAGAAAGCAGACGGCCAATTCGCGAAGATCACCGCGCTGCGGGGGCGAGCCGTGTCCCGCGGCATCTTTGGTGTGCAGATCAATATTATCGGCCAGCTCGCGGTCTCGGTGCGGCCGCAAGAGGTCGTAGAAAATCTTGAGCGGATCGTTCGGATCGTGATGATCGGCATTTTGGTGCTGATCGCGGACGATCTGGCCCTGGATTTGAAGGAGGCCCGTTTCGATGGCGACGGCCCGGCGCAGCCGCCAGAGCAATGATGCCAGCCGGACCACCAGGCCACGTTCGACTGCCGTTTCGGGAGCGTAGTCGTGAAGGACTATGCGCTCGAACTTTCTATAGGCCGCCTCATCTTCCACAACGGTTATGACACCCTCGGCGGTCAGGCCGTGGCGGAAGGCGTTGCGCCGCGAGCGCCGCTTGCCCTGGTCGGTTTTGGGGCCGGTGCTGTCCCGGGCATTGAGACGGTTGGCGGCAATCTGCTTGTCGGTGGCCATTAGCCTTCGGCCACCGGGCTGGGGTTCAAGCTGACTTCGGCTTGTGGTTCTGCGGGCTGAGAGTCTGGCGCGAGATTGGGGTGCGTCTGCTCCCAGAGCCCGCGGGCGATCTCCAGCGCGTTTATTTTGAGGTTCTCCCACCATGACACTTCGTTGCCGGCTTGGTGCAACTGGCGGTGATGGCCGCGGCACAGCGGCACGGTGAACTCGTCGCTCACCTTCATGCCGATGGCGCGCGGCTGGGCAAAGCGCAGGTGGTGCGGGTCGGATGGCTGCCGGCCGCAGACGAGGCAGGGCTGGGAGGCCACGAACTTGAGATGCCCCTTGTCGCGCAGCCGCTTGGGTTCGGCGAGGGCAAGGACGCTCTTGTCGATCCGGCCCAGAGGCAGGGCAGGTGCGGTTGGGGCCAAAGGCGGCGCGGCTGGGGACGCCTCACCGATCCCGTCCCGGTTGCTGTCGGCAAATTGCGCCGCTGGCGGAGCGGATTGTCGGCGACCGTAATATCGGGATGGCCGCGGGATGGGGGTCGTGTCGTCCGGATGGAAGCCGGTGCGCCCCTCGGTCGAGCCGGATGGCTGTTGACGCGAGGACAGGGATGCCTGCGGCATTGCAGGCTGCAGTGGCGAGGCTGCCTTGTCGTTGCGGTAGAGCTCAAGGCCGAACGGTCTGCCAAAGGTCGCCAATGCCCGCTTGGTGGCATCGGTCTCGGCGGCTTTAAGGGCAATGTCATGAACCTCCGCCGGCGAGGTGCCCCTGCCTTCCCCCGAACCGTGACCCTCTCGGATGACGCTTGCGCCATTGGCCGTGACCGTAATGCGGATCCGGGCCACATAGATGGCCAGGAACATGCCCCGGTTTTCGCGAGCGAGGACACAGCGGGTGTCGAGCGTCTCCCGGCTCCAGCCGTCATGGCCAAAGATCCGGTTGGCTTCCGAAATGATGTACCAGCCCTCAAGATAGGAGAACTGCCGGCCATTGCTCTCCCGTTGTTTGACGACACGGGGGTCGAGATTGCGCCTAAGCGCCACCAACTGTTTGCGTGAGAAGCCCATCACCGTGTCCTCACACTCAAGACCGGTTCAGGGTTCGACAGGGTCACGCCGGTGATCTCGGTCCCCTGCTTGAGGTCAGCCACCAAACCTTGCCGGTTCAGCCGAGGCTCCCTCGGCTCCCAGTAGATGCTAGGCACCGCGGCCGCATCGATCACCATCAGGGCTGGCGTCCCTGGCCGTATAGAGGCGGTAAAGTCGGGCGCGGTGAGCTTCTTCAGGTCAAGCTCGACCATCACGTCCTTGGCGATCTGGCGGCGCTTGGAGGCCCGGTCCTGCAGGCGATTGAGCCGATCGTCCATCTCGGCGATGCGGCCTTTGAGCCCTGTGGCCAACGCCTCATCGGCCAGCGCCGACCGCAGAATGGCAGTGACGATCTCATGCAGGTCGGTCAGGCCCTCGACAGTGTCGGCCAAAGTCTGGTCGTCGATCTGGGGGTCTTCGGTTTTTAGCCGCTCTCGGATGACACGATAGCGAGCGGCGGAAAAAGCGAGCTGGTCCATGGCTTTACTCCCTGTTACTCGATAATGATCAATGACCGCTCGAATACGAGTGCTTGTCAAGCGTGACCGAATCCGGAACACTCCCCGTCATGCTGCAATCCGCCCAAATCCGCGCCGCCCGCGCCATGCTGTCCTGGCGCCAGGAGGACCTCGCCAAGGCTGCAAAGACCGGCCTTGCAACAATTGCGCGCATCGAACAGCAGGACGGGCCCGCCCAGGGTCACGTCGCCACCATGATCCGCATCCAGGGTGCGCTTGAGCGCGCGGGCATTCGCTTCATCGAGGAGGACGGCGGCGGCCACGGCGTACGGCTAACGCCCAAACCGCGGCACCGCGCCAAAAGGTAATTTCTGCGAAACGAAGCCAATTGCGCTTACCCTGTTCGGGGCCGGACGCCGCGCAATTTGCTGACAGGCCTTCCCGAATTCCTGGACCGCAACGCAAATTCCCTGTTCATCCGTTATTTGCCCCTGTTCGTCGAACAAGAATTCCCTGATCCGTGTCTTAGGGAATTGTGGCCAAAGGCTCAGTTTAGTCGGCCTAACTTGACCACAGCAGATACTGGAAATCGTCTGTTTCTCTGAAATTCCCTGTAATTTTCCCTGTTAGCAGGGAAAGGGGATGCAAACCCAATATTAAAATGGCTCGTAACTGCGCAAGGCCGGCATGACTTTCTCGCCGAACAACCGGATGGAGCGCATCACGTCATCCGCCGGCAAGTCGGAGAAGTTGAATTCGCCGAGGAAGACATTGAACAGTCCGGCCTCCGCCGCGGCGCGAAGTTTCCTCGTCACCGTGTCGGGCGAGCCGATGAACACCAGGTCGTTGTTCATCAGGAAATCGGGATCGAACACATTGGCCATGATGTTAAACGCGCCCGGCTCGCCGCGGCCGATGAATTTCTTGGCGTGCTCGCGCACGCGCTCCTCGAAGGTCTCGCCGGGCTTTGGCGGCGGCAGGAAGCCTTCATAGGCCCGCGCTGCCCGGCCGAGCGCCACGTCGAGCGCCTTGTCGTCGTTCTCATCGACATAGACGAGGGTGCAGTAGGCGATGTTCGGCTTGTGCGCGTGGCCGGCTTTCTTCCACTGCTCGAGGAAGGTGCGATAGCGCGGCGCGGCATCGGCGCGCGGATAGATCAGGAAATAGCCGGGGTTGATGCCGTTCTGTGCGCAGAATTCGAGCGTGCGCGGATCGCGGCTCATCATCCACAGCGGTGGATGCGGCTTCTGCACGGGTTGCACGGCGAGCTTCGTCGGCTCGACGGTGTTGAAATTCTCGCCGTGAAATTCGAACGGCTGCGTCTCGCCGTAGGCCGCGCGCATGTAGGCGACGAATTCCAGCGTCGGCGTCTTGCGCAGGTCGTAGTCGAGGCCGAAGGGCCGGAAATAGTCGGCGTTGATGCCGGGCACCAGGCCGCATTCCATGCGCCCCCCGAGCATTTGGTCGACGATCGCGATCTCTTCCGCGAGCCGCAGCGGATGATAGAGCGGCACAATGTAACCCATCGGCCCAACGCGCAGCCGCTCGGTGCGGGCGCCGGCGCCGACAGCATACAGGCTGGGTGAGGAAATCCAGCTTTCGTCGGGCCGAAAATGATGTTCGACGCAGAAGCCGTAGTCGTAGCCGAGCTCGTCGCACAATTGCAGCTCGCGCCACAGTTCTTCATAGCGCTGGTGTGGCGTGTAGCCGGGCTTGGTCCAGATGTGGGAGAAATGCGCGAATTTCATCTCAGCTCTCCGGCGCAACCGGCAGCACCAGCTGCGAGGGATATTGCGCGCTGTGATAAATGGTGTCGGTGCCGATCTTGTCGGGCCGGTAGTAGTGCGACCACAGCTGTTCGCTGACGGGTGAATTGCCGTTGACGATCTCCAGGCGGATGCGATGGCCGGCCTTGAACAGATAGGCCGTCGGCTCGAGGCTGATCTCGAACCTGATGACCTCGTTCGGCGTCAGCGGCTGCGGATTGCTGTGCGTGTGGTAGGGCGCCGTCTCGGTGCTGCGCGCCGGATCGAGCGCGCGATGCGAGGCGCGCAGCCAGCCGCGCGTCACCACCTCGAACGCCGGATTGATCTCGCTGCTGCGCTCGGCCGTGGCTTGCTCGAACTGGTCGGAGAGTTTGACGAAAAAATCGGTGTCGGTGCCGGTCGATGACGCATAGAGGACGAGCTTGGTGGGCCCCGCGATCTCGAGATCGTTTTGCAGTTCGACGGTGGTGAAGGTGAGGACGCGCCGCGCCGGATCGAAAGCCGGCGGGCCCGACGGCCCGAAGCCGACCACGCCGGCGACCCAGCCGCGATCCGGGTACTGGTAGCTCGTCTTGGCGGCGCCCGTTGCGACCGTGTGGCCGAGGCCGCCGTCGTTGAGCGAGGTCACGCTGTGGGTATGGTGTGCGTTGAGATAGAGCGGCACGTAGCGCACGTTCAGAGGCGGCCAGGTGTCGCCCTTGCGCATCACGGTCGAGCCGCGCACCGCATATTCGACGGCCGGTCGCTTTAGGTAGTCGGTGTTGATGCCCTTCAGATAGTGGTCGTAGAACGGCAGCATCACGCGCTTGTGGAAGTCGACATTGTTGAATTCCGCGGCCGCGCCCCAGGCATTCGGCGCCCCCGACATGCGCAGCTTTTTTGGCCCTTTGACGCGGGCGAAGGCGTCGAGATTGCCGCGCGTGTGCAGCTGGTGCTTGGCCCAGACACCGCTCGAAAACACCGGGATCGTGATCTTATCGAGCACTTCCCAGGCACTGCGCTCGCGCCAGAAATCGTCATAGGTTGGATGGGCGGCGAACAGCGCGGCAAGGTCGGTTTCCTGTTCGCGCGACGGTCCGCTCGCCGGATGGCGGTTGATGAAGCGGTTCTGGTACCACCAGTAGCCGCCGAAGAAATCGCAGGGGATGCCGCCGTGATAGCAGCCGGCGCGATAGGCGTCCGCCAAACCATCATGCGCGCCGATGCATTTGAGCGACGGAGGCGCAAGCGCCGCCATGAACCATTGCAGCATGCAGTAGTACGACTGCCCGATGCCGCCGACATTGCCGTTGCACCACGGCTGATGCCCGACCCATTCGATCGCGTCGTAGAGATCCTGCTGCTCGTTGCGGCCGAGGAATTCGAACTTGCCGCCGGAGCGGCCGGAGCCGCGCACGTCGAGATGCGCGAAGGCGTAGCCGTTGGCGATGTAAAAATCGATCGGCCCGGTTTCACGCCATAAAAATTGCGGGCTCGCCGGCAGGCTGTTGTTGTCGAAGCGGTAGGGCGAGGCGCCGAACAGCGCCGGAGATTTGCCGCCGCCGTCGGGGCGGTAGACGCGCAAGCCGAGCTTGATGCCATCGCGCGCGGCAATCTCGACGATTTCATCGATCATTCGGCATCCTCCCGGCGGCCGCAGTCTAGGGCGGGCGCTGCATCGTTCACAAGCGCGCATGCCATGCTATAGCAATGCGCCTGCCGCGAACCGCGGCGACGTGTAGCGGGATGCCGGTGGCGGATTTCAACGAGCCCTTTGACGTGGTGGTGGTCGGCGGCGGCAACGCCGCGCTTTGCGCGGCGATCACCGCGGCGCGCGCCGGCTGCCGCGTCATCGTGCTCGAAGGCGCGCCGGAATTCTATCGCGGTGGCAACACGCGCCACACGCGCAATCTGCGCTGCGCGCATGACGGCACAGCGCCGACCATGACCGGGCCTTACGCGCGGGACGAATTTCTCGACGATCTCTATCGCGTCACCGGCGGGCAGACCGACAAGACGCTCGCCGAACTCGCCATCGGCCGCTCGAGTGAATTGCTGCCGTGGATGGACGAGCAGGGCGTGCGCTTCCAGCCGCCGCTCGGCGGCACGCTGTCGCTCGGCAAGACCAATGCATTTTTCCTCGGCGGCGGCCGCGGCATGCTCAATTCGCTCTATCGCCGCGCGCAGGCGCTCGGCGTCACCTGCCTCTACGACACGCCGGTGACGGGGCTGACCATCGACAACGGCTACTTCATGTCGGCCGCGGTCAAGCATCAAGGCCGCGCGCAGAGCGTGCGCGGCCGCGCGCTGGTGGCGGCAGCCGGCGGCTTCGAAGCCAATATCGACTGGCTCAAGCAATACTGGGGCGAGGCGGCCGACAACTTCCTGATCCGCGGCACGCCCTACAACAGAGGTGATGTGCTGAAGATTCTGCTCGACGCCGGCGTCGCGCCGGTCGGCGATCCGACGCAATGCCACGCCGTTGCCATCGATGCGCGCGCGCCGAAGTTCGACGGCGGCATCGCCACGCGGCTCGACAGCGTCGTGTTCGGTATCATGGTCAATCGCGATGCGCAGCGGTTCTATGACGAAGGCGAGGACACCTGGCCGAAGCGCTATGCCATCTGGGGACGGCTGGTGGCGCAGCAGCCGGGCCAGATCGCCTATTCGATCATCGACGCCAAATCGATCCGGATGTTCATGCCGTCGATCTTCCCGGCGATCGAAGCGCTGACGATCGGCGAATTGGCGACGAAACTGTCGCTCGACCCGGCCGCGCTCACCAAGACCGTCGACGAATTCAACGCCGCGGTGCGGCCAGGCACCTTCGATCACATCGTGCTCGACGATTGCCGCACCGAAGGTCTGCAAGTCCCAAAAAGCCACTGGGCGCGCAAGCTCGACACGCCGCCGTACTATGCCTATCCGCTGCGGCCCGGCATCACCTTCACCTATCTCGGCACGCGCGTGAACGAGGAGTTGCGCATCCTGCTCAAGGACGGCAAGCCGTCCGGCAACATGTTCGCGGCGGGCGAGATCATGGCCGGCAACGTGCTCGGCAAGGGCTATCTCGCCGGCATCGGCATGACGATCGGCGCGGTGTTCGGCCGCATCGCGGGCGAGGGGGCGGCCAAGCATGCTCGCAACTGACAACCTCCGCGAAGCCGACCGGCTGATGACGATCTGCAACGCCTGCCGCTATTGCGAAGGGCTGTGCGCGATGTTTCCGGCGATGGAGATGCGCCGCACCTTCGCGGCCGGCGACCTCAATTACCTCGCCAATCTCTGCCACCAGTGCGGCGCGTGCGTCCCGGACTGCCAGTATTCGCCGCCGCATCAGTTCGACGTGAACATCCCGGCTGCGCTGGCACGATTGCGCAACGATACCTACGCCGACTATGTATGGCCGCGCGCCTTGTCCGGCGTCTTCGCCCGCAACGGCCTGCTGGTCGCGCTGCTGTGCGCGGCGAGCGTCGCCCTGTTCATCATCGGCTTTGTCGCCTTTGCCGATCCGGCGGCGCTGTGGTCGCGCAACGCCGGCGACTTCTACAAAGTGATGCCGCACCGCGCGATGGTGGCGCTGTTCGGCGCCGCATTTCTCTATGCGATCGTGGCGCTGGTGTTCAGCCTGCGCGCCTTCTGGCGCGACATCGGCGCCGGCGCGCCGCCCGTGGGCTTCGCCGCCTTTTGCCAGGCGGTCACCGACACGTTCACGCTGCGCTATCTCGGCGGCGGGGGCGGCGGCTGCTCATCCGAGAACGAGCAGCCTTCGAGCCGCCGCCGCGTCTATCATCACCTTACGTTCTACGGCTTCCTGCTCTGCTTCGCCGCCACGTCGGTCGCGACCGTCTATCACTATGCCTTTGCCTGGCACGCGCCTTATGCGGTCTACAGCCTGCCGGTGCTGCTCGGCATGGCCGGCGGCATAGGCCTGCTGATCGGTCCTGCCGGTCTGTTCGCGCTGTCGTCGCGCCGCGATCCCAAGCTCACCGATCCGGCGCGCAAGGGCATGGATACGGCCTTCATCGCCATGCTGTTCCTCACCAGTCTGACCGGTTTCCTGCTGCTGGTGCTGCGCGACACCGGCGCGATGGGGCTTCTGCTCGCCATCCACCTCGGCGTCGTCTTCGCGCTGTTCGTGAGCCTGCCTTACGGCAAGTTCGTGCACGGCCTCTACCGCTTCCTCGCACTCGTGAAATACGCCAGCGAGCGCCGGCACGGCACTTTCGTGGACTAAAGCGCCGCGACCGCCTGTACCTCGACCAAGAGCGGCTCCTGCACCAGCCGGTCGATCATCAGCAGCGTATTGGGCGGATAGGCGCCGTTCGGAAACATCTTGGGAAATTCGCGCAGCCGGAATTTCATGAATTTCGGAATATCCTGCGAATGCACCATGTAGGTGGTGAACTGCACGATATTGCCCCAGCCGGCGCCCTGCGATTTCAGCGCCGCGCCGATGTTGGCGAAGGTCTGCACGCATTGCGCATCGAAGTCGTCGCTGACGACCTTGCCACCTGGATCGACGCCCACCTGGCCCGCGATGAACAGGAATTCCGACGCCTTCACCCGCGTCATGTGCGAGTACTGCCCGAGCGGCTTTCCCAGCGCGTCCGGGTTGACGACTTTAATTTCCGCCATGAGGTGGCTCCCTAGCCGGCTTCGACGATCTCTTCCGGAAACTGATGCAGCCGGTCGCCCGGTCCGTTGCCGCCGATGAGGTAATTGTCGCACAGCCAGTTCAGATAGCCAGCGTGAATGTAGGTCGGGTGGACGACGATGTTCATGTCCTTGGCGATCGGCATCGGCTCGTCGTTGCGGATCAGCGGCCGCTCGACCAGATCGTAGCCCTGGCCGTGGCAATAGAGCCGCGCCTCGTCGGGGCGGCCGTTCTTGCGCATGAAGTCGTTGAAGGCGTCCCAGATCTCCTTGCAGGACGTGCCGGGCTTGAGCATGTCGAGCGTGAACTTGCGCGAGGCCTTGCAGAACTCGAGCTCGTCCTTCATCGCCTGCGGCACCTTGGCGCCGACGACGCAGGAGCGGCCGAGTTCGGTGTACATGCCGCCCGGGCCGTTGTCCTCGACCAGCAGCGCGATCTGGTCGCCCTTCTGGATGACGCGGTTCTGCAGATGCTTGTTGGCGAATTTCGACGGCTTGCCGAGCGGCATCGAGGCGCAGAGGTAGATGCCGTTCTCGCTGCCGTGCGACACGCTGTACTGCTGCGCGACCGCGGCGACTTCGGTGTCGCGCATGCCGGGCTTCACCGCGGCGAAGGCGGCGCGCATGGCGCCGTCCTGCATCAGCGCCGCGCGCTTGACCAATTCCATTTCCTCCGCGCTCTTGATGACCTTGATCTGGTCGACCATGTCGGAGGCATCGACGTAGCGCGCGTTCGGGAAGGCGCGCTTGATGTAGTCGAGCAACGCAAACGACATCTGGTAGGTGCCGACATAACCGATGGTGCCGCCGGCGAACGGCTTGAGCGCCTTGGCGGCAAGCTCGGGATCGTAATCCTTGGTGTAGTGCGCGGAGGCGTAGCTCGGCGTCGTGAAGATCTGCTTCACGCCGCGCCACTTCAGGTCGCCCTGCGCCGTCGTCTCGCTGCCGCCGAACGGGCCCTGGCACACCACCGTCATCTCGTCGTCGCGCGGAAAGATCACCGTGTTCGGATAGCCGTTGGTCGCCGGCATGTCGGTGAAGTAGCGGACGTAGCCGCCCATGTGGTCGTTGTTGTTCTGCATCAGCAGGACGTCGATCTTGGCGGCGCTCATTGCCGCGCGCACCACTTTCCAGCGGCGCTCGAGTTCGGCGGTGGAGATCGGCGTGTTGAGCCGTTCGGACAAAGCCATATCAGCCTCCCCAGGACGCCGGGCGCTTCACGATGTTGAGCATGGTTTTGAGATCGCCGGCGAAATACTTGCGCATGTTGGTGTCGATCGTCGGCATGGCGCGGTCTTCATAGCCTTCCGAATAGCCGCCCTGGTGCGGAAAACAGGTCAGGTTCTTCGTCTTCCACAGCGGGCTGTCGGGCGGCAACGGCTCCTTGGCGTAGACGTCGAGTGCTGCGCCGGCGATCTGGCCGGCCTCGAGCGCTTTCATCAAGGCAGGCTCATCGACCACGCCGCCGCGCGCCATGTTGATCACGAACGCGGTCGGCTTCATGGCGGCGAGCAGGTCCGCGCCGATGATGTTGCGCGTGTCCTTGTCGAGCGGAATGAGCACCACCAGGTAGTCGAGTTCCTTCGCGACCTTCAGCAAGTCATCGCGCGGCACCATGCGGTCGAAGCCCGTCGCCTTGCGCGGGCCGGACGAAATGCCGACCACGTTCATGTTGAAGGCCTTGCACATCGGCGCGAGATGCTCGGCGATGGCGCCGACGCCGAGAATGCCGACGGTCTTGCCGTCCATCAGCGCCGCCGGCCAGCGGTCCCAGGTGCTCTTGTCCTGCGCGTGCACGACGCGCGGCATGTCGCGCGTCATCGACAGCATGTAGGCGATGGTCGCCTCCGACATCGGCGGACCGTGGATGCCGCGGATATTGGTGACGAGCACCTCAGGGTTCAGCGAGGGCAGGTCGATGATGTTGTCGACGCCGGTGCCGAGCGCCTGGATCCACCTGAGCTTGGGCGCGTCGCGCACCACGTGGTCCGCCATCGGCGGCGAAAAGCACAGCAGGATTTCGGTGTCGGCGATGAAAGGTTCGACAAGGCTGTGGTGGCCGACCACGTTGATGGAGAGCTGCGGGAACCGCTCCATCAGCACGGCCTTGTACTTGGCCTTCATCGATTCCTGGACTTCGGTGAGAATGAGGACTTGCGGCATGGGGGCAGAGGTATAGAGGGAAAGCGCCGCGTGGCAAATATGGGCGGGTGGCCCGCATTGCGGGCCTGCGCTAACATAGCGCAGGTGGCTTGCGAGGACGCTCCCAGGACGGACCGAGGACGAGCGATGCCGGATATCCCGATTGATTGGCTGACCGTGGATTGGCTCTACGTCGCGGTGCTCGCCGTGTTCGTGTTCCTGACGACCATTATCGGCAACCTGATTTCGCTCCATCACCGCCTGATGGGCGCGGTGCTGTCGGCGGTGCTGTTCGCGATCACCTTCGTGTTCTGGACCTATTACCCGCACCATTTGCCGCTGCCGACGCGGCTCGAGGGCGACAAGCCCGCAGCTGCGGCTGCCCCGGCCACGCCCGCGGCGTCGCCGCAGAAGCCGCGCAACCCATTCACCGACATCACGCCGCCGAAGAATCCGATCACCGATGTCACGCCGCCGGCGGAGAACCCGCGGTAGGCTTGCAAACGCCCATCGTTATGATGTTTTCTGATTGAAGCCTTGCCGGAGAGCGGAGCAGTCAATCCCATGAAGAAAGTGTATCCCGACGCCCGGGCGGCGCTCGCCGGCGTGCTCAAGGACGGCATGTTGATCTGTTGCGGCGGTTTCGGCCTCTGCGGCATCCCTGAGACGCTGATCCTGGCCGTGCGCGACTCCGGCGTGAAAAATCTCACCTTCGTGTCGAACAATGCCGGCGTCGATGGCGCAGGCCTCGGCCTGCTGCTGGAGACCAAGCAGGTCAAGAAGATGATCTCGTCCTACGTCGGCGAGAACAAGCTGTTCGCCCAGCAATATCTCGGCGGCGAACTGGAGATCGAATTCAATCCGCAGGGTACGCTGGCCGAGCGCATCCGCGCGGGCGGGGCAGGCATTCCGGCCTTCTTCACGCGCACCGGCGCCGGCACCGACATTGCCAAGGGCAAGGAAGAGCGGACTTTCGACGGCGAGCGCTACATCATGGAGCGCGGCATCGTCGCCGACCTGTCGATCGTGCACGCCTGGATGGGCGACCACGAAGGCAACCTCGTCTACCGCAAGACCGCGCGCAACTTCAATCCGATGATGGCAACCTCGGGCAAGGTGACGGTCGCCGAAGTCGAGCATCTGGTGCGGCCGGGCGAGATCAATCCCGACCACATCATCACGCCGGGCGTCTACGTGAAGCGCATCGTGCACGTGCCGAACGCGAAGAAACACATCGAGCAGCGCACCGTGCGCAAGCGCGTCGCTGCGGCCGCGACCGGAGAGGAGGTCTAAGATGCCCTGGACCCGTGACCAGATGGCGGAACGCGCCGCGAAAGAGCTGCGCGACGGCTTCTACGTCAATCTCGGCATCGGCATCCCGACGCTGGTGTCGAACTACATTCCCGACGGCATGACCGTCCAGCTGCAGAGCGAGAACGGCATGCTCGGCTTCGGGCCGTTCCCCTACGAGGGCGAGGAAGATCCCGACCTCATCAATGCCGGCAAGCAGACAGTCACCGAACTGCCGACCACGAGCTTCTTCTCGTCGGCGGATTCATTCGCGATGATCCGCGGCGGCCACATCGATATCGCGCTGCTTGGCGCGATGCAGGTCGCGGAAAACGGCGACCTCGCCAACTGGATGATCCCCGGCAAGATGGTGAAGGGCATGGGCGGCGCCATGGACCTCGTCGCCGGCGTCAAGAAGGTGGTGGTGATCATGGAGCACACCGCCAAGGACGAGCCCAAGCTGCTGCACAAGTGCAATCTGCCGCTGACCGGCGCCGGCGTCGTCGACATGGTCATCACCGATCTCGGCGTGTTCAATATCGACCGCAAGGGCGGCGGCATGACGCTGATCGAGCTCGCGCCGGGCGTCACGGTGGACGAGATCACCAAGAAGACCGAAGCCTCGTTCAAGATCGACGGCAAGTTGAAGCACTGAGCGGGGTTGTGGAACCAAATTTCGCGCATAGCTCTTGATTGAGCATGAGCGACAAGCCCGATTTCCACGGCGAAATGGACCGGCTGCAGGACCATCTGGAAGACCATCTTCCGGAATGGGCGAGCCGCAATTTCGACCGCCTGCGCCAGCCTGAGGCCGTCTGGGTACGCGCACCGGCGGGCATTGCACTGGCCGCCGGCGGCGTCTTGAGCGTTCTGCCGGGCCTCGGTCTTTGGATGCTGCCGGTCGGCCTCGCGCTGCTCGCGGTCGACGTGCCGGTGATGCAGGACCCCTTGGCGCGCATGCTGAATTTCGCCAATCGGCAAATCGACAAGCGGAAAAAGAACAAGACCGGCGACGCTTAGTCCCCTTTGAATTTGCCGCGCGAGCCGCTACAGCATCGGACCAAAAGGGGGAGGATCGATGCTTTCCGAAGCCGACCGCATGAAGGCCGCCGACATCCTGATGAATGCTCAAAAGGAGCATAAGCAGGCGACGCAGCTTCACGTCACCTTTCCATCGATCACCATCGATGACAGCTACGCGATCTCGACCGAGGTGATGAAGCGCAAGGTCAAAGCCGGCGCCAAGCTCATCGGCCACAAGGTCGGCCTCACCTCGAAGGCGATGCAGCGCTCCTCGATGATCGACGAGCCGGACTACGGCTACATCCTCGACGACCAGATGATCGGCGACGGCGCCAAGGTGAAGCATTCCGACTTCTGCAAGCCGCGCGTCGAGGTCGAGCTCGCCTTCATCATGGGCAAGCGCCTGCAGGGCCCGGGCGTCGGCCTCGCCGAGGTGCTGCGCGCGACCGAATACGTCATCCCCGCGATCGAGATCGTCGACGCGCGCATCCAGGATCAGCGCAAGATCGTCGACACCGTCGCCGACAACGGCGCCGCCGCTGGCATCGCGATGGGCGGCCGTCCGGTCGGCCCGATGGACGTCGACCTGCGCTGGGTCGGCGGCATCATGTACAAGAACTCCGAGATCGAGGAGACCGGGCTTGCCGCTGGCGTGCTCGGCCATCCGGCGCTCGGCGTCGCCTGGCTCGCCAACAAGATCGGCCCGCACGGCCACGCGCTCGAGCCGGGCCACATCGTGCTCGCCGGCTCCTTCACCCGCGTGGTGTTTGCCGCCAAAGGCGACACCATTCACGCCGACTACGGCCCGCTCGGCGGCATCGCCATCCAATTCGTCTAACTACTTACGTCGTCCCCGCGAATGCGGGGACCCAGTAATCGCCGGCGCTTCGGCTAGAATCGAAACGGTTGTGTTTACTGGATCGTCCACTTTCGCGGACGATGACAAAAAACGGGGAATGCTCATGGCAACAGAATTCCAGCGCAACGCCTTCAAGCACGCCATCGCCGCCGGCAAGCTCCAGATCGGCCTGTGGTCGAGCCTGTGCAGCAACATCGCGGCCGAGATCATCTCGGACTCAGGCTTCGACTGGATCCTGCTCGACACCGAGCATTCGCCGAACGAAATCCCCGATCTGGTGACGCAGTTGCAGGCGGTGCAAGCGGGGACCGCGACGCCGATCATCCGCCCGGCGTGGAACGACGCGGTGCTCGCCAAGCGCTGCCTCGACATCGGCGCGCAGACGCTGCTGTTCCCCTATGTGCAGAATGTTGAAGAAGCCAAACGCGCGGTTGCTTCGACGCGTTACCCGCCTGACGGCATCCGCGGCGTGTCGGTGGCCGCACGCGCCAGCCGCTACGGCCGCACGCCCGGCTATCTGAGCAAAGCCAACAGCGAAATCTGCGTGCTGGTGCAGGTCGAGACCCGCACCGCGCTCGATCAGCTCGAGGCCATCGCCAAGGTCGAGGGCGTCGACGGCGTGTTCATCGGCCCGTCCGACCTTGCCGCCTCGCTCGGCCATCTCGGCAATCCGCAGCACGCCGACGTGCAGGCAGCGATGAAAGACGCCGTGACGCGGCTGAAGAAGCTCGGCAAGCCCGCCGGCATCCTCACCGGCAATGAGGAGGAGGCGCGCCGCTATATCGAGTGGGGCTTCCTGTTCGTCGCGGTCGGTGCCGATGTCGGCCTGCTCGCCAAGAACGCCGACGCGCTGGCGAAGAAGTTCAAAAGCTGAGCCCGCTTTGCGTTAGATCAAAACGCGCCGCCGCATCCGGGCGATAGTTGCGCCCGGAACCAGCGGAGGCGACGGATGCTGGCGCAAAGCGAGCCGATTCACGACATTGCGCATCTGGGTAGCGTGGAATTGTTCACGCCCAAGCCCGACGAGAGCTTGTGGTACTTCCGCGACCTGCTCGGTATGGAGCCGGTGCACGAAACCGGGCAATCGGTCTACTTGCGCGGCTATGGCGACTACGCCACCTCGACGCTCAAGCTGACCAAGGCGGCGGATGCCGGTGTTGGCTGCATCTCGTGGCGCGCGACGAGCCCGCAGGCGCTCGAGCGCCGCGCCAAGGCGATCGCGGACGCAGGCCTCGGCCTCGGCTGGACCAATGGCGATTTCGGCCGCGGGCGGTCGTTCCGCTTCCGCGATCCTGACGGTCACGTCATGGAAATCTATTACGAGGAGCAGAAGTTCGTCGCGCCGCCGCAGCTGCATTCCAACCTGAAGAACCTGCCGCAGAAATACACCGGCCGCGGTGTTTGCGTCCGCCGCGTCGATCATCTGGCGCTGCTCGCCAAGGACGTCGAGGCCAACCGCAAATTCTCGCAGGAGGTGCTCGGCTTCCAGTTGCGCGAGCAGGTTCGCTACGACAAGGGCAACACCGAAATCGGCTCATGGATGAGCCCGACCGCGATTCATCATCAGCTCGCTTATGTCGTCGACGTGAAGGGCGCGCACGGCCGCCTGCATCACTTCTCGCTCTGGGTCGACAATCGCGACGACGTGTTGCGCGCCGCCGACATCCTCACCGAGAACGGCATCTTCATCGAGGCTGGCCCCTCGAAACACAACAATTCGCAGGGCTTCTATCTCTACACCTACGAGCCCGGCGGCAACCGCGTCGAAATCTACACTGGCAGTTTCCTGGTGACGGCGCCCGATTGGGAGCCGGTGACCTGGAGCGAGGAGGAGCGCGGCACCGGCACCTATTGGGGCGCGACATTGCCCGAGAGCTTCATCCAGTACGCCACGCCGAACATCGAGGGCGAGGGCGCCAAGGCGCCGGAATTCCCGGTCTTCTTCTGAGGAACAGCCATGTCATTGCCTCCCAGGATCGACGCCAAGGCGGTGCGCGATCGCATCGGCGCCTACGCCGACAAGAAAACGTCGCTCGAGGAGCGCAACGCGATTTACGCCGAGTTGATCGGTTTCGTGCCGCCGCGCATCGAGGCGCGCATGGCGGTGACCGGCGCGCTCGACCCGACGCTGCTCGATCTGCAGGAGAAGATGCGCGAGCACGCGATGTATCCGAAGTGCTTCGACGTGAAGACCGCGCAGTTGATGCTGTTCGGCATGCTGCTGATGGACATGAGCGACGCCTCGCAATTGCATGCCATCGCCGCCCGCCGCGCCGGCGCCAGCTGGGAGGAGATGCAGGCGGTGGTCAGCCTCTGCTTCCTGTTCCGCGGCTTGCCGGCGGCCAACCGCGGCGCCGAAATCCTCGCCAATCTGGCCAAACGCGAGGCCGAAAAGGCGTAAAACGGCCCTTTCGCTACCCCCTTTGAATCGCACGCGAATCAGCTTAAGCCGCAGGACTTATCCACAGTCTGCGTCGGTCAGCCCCATGTGTTTTCGTCAACCGAGAACTCCATGCCGCACGTGCCCGGCGCTCCCCGCTTCGACCTCATTGCGCGCAAATGGCATGCGCTCGCCGAACGGCGGCTTGCCTTTTACGAGGAGCTTTATCGCAGCGGCCGCTGGACGCTGTACTACGACTCGCGTCCGCAGTTCGCGCGCCATATGCTCGACGTGATCAAGGCGACAAAGATCTGGGCAAAGCTCGCCGGCGAAACGCCGCGGGCCGACGACGACCGCGACGATTTCCTGTTCGCGGCATGAAACCCTCCATCGCAGCTCTGGCGGCCGCCTGTCTCATGACCGCGGCATGGCCGGCCTTTGCCGACGATGACATCAAGCACGGCGAACAGTTGGTCCAGCAGAAATGCGGACCCTGCCATGCGACTGGCACGACCGGCGACAGTCCGCACAAGGATGCGCCGGCCTTCCGCACGCTCGGCCAGCGCTACCCGATTGAACTCGTTGGAAGAGTTGCTCGGCGAGGGCATCATGTCCGGCCATCCCGACATGCCGGAATTCTCCTTTGAAGCCGACGAAGTTGGTGACATCATCGCTTATCTGAAGTCCATCCAGCAGCCTCCCCAAAAATGAGTGCGTTTAATGAGTGCTCTGTTCTCGCCCTATAAAATTGCCGGTCTCGAACTCTCCAATCGCCTCGTCGTGTCGCCGATGTGCCAATATTCGGCCGACGACGGCTGCGCCAACGACTGGCACCTGATGCATCTCGGCATGCTGGCCAATTCCGGCGCGGCGCTGGTGGTGGTGGAGGCGACCCACGTCGAGCGCCATGGCCGCATCACCCATGGCTGCCTCGGGCTCTATAACGACGACAACGAGGCTGCGCTCGCGCGCGTGATGCTGTCGGCGCGCCGCGCGGGCTCGGCCAAGTTCGGCATCCAGATCGCGCATGCCGGCCGCAAGGCCTCGGCGCAGAAGCCGTGGGAAGGCGCCGGCCCGCTGCCGCCCGATGCCGATCCGTGGCCGACGATCGCCGCGTCACCGCTGCCGTGGGGGCCGAACTGGCATACGCCGCGCGAGGTCACCGAAGACGACATGGAACGGGTGCGTCAGGCCTTCGTTTCCTCCACCAAACGCGCGCTGCGCATCGGCTTCGACGCGATCGAGCTGCATATGGCGCACGGCTACCTGGCGCACGGCTTCATGTCGCCGGTGTCCAACAAGCGCACCGACCAATATGGCGGCTCGTTCGAGAACCGCATGAAATTTCCGCTGTCGATTGCGCGCGCGGTGCGGCCGATCGTGCCGAAGGATATTCCGCTTGGCGCCCGTATCACCGGCAGCGACTGGCGGCCGGATGGCCTGACGCCCGACGACGCCGTCGCCATCGCCAAGGCGCTCAAGAACGAGGGCATCGACTTCATCTGCGTGTCTTCGGGCGGCGTCACCGCCGACACGCGCAATCCGACCGAGCCCGGCTACAACGTGCCGATCGCAGCGCGAGTAAAGAACGAAGCCGGTGTCCCGACGCGCACCGTCGGCCTCATCCTGACGCCGCAGCAGGCCGAAGACATTCTGACCCAGGGCAAGGCCGATCAGGTGTCGCTGGCGCGCGGCTTCCTCGACGATCCGCATTGGGGCTGGCACGCGGCCAAGGCGCTGGGCGCCGACGTCAAGCGTCCGGTGCAGTACGAGCGCGCCGGTCCCAAGCTGTGGGCGCCGGCCGCGGCGAAGGCCTAGTTGACCAACGTCGTCTTCCTCGCCGTCCTGTTCGCCGCCGCCTGCCACGCCGGCTGGAACGCGCTGATCAAGGTCGGGCTCGACCCGCTCTCCACCACGACCCTGATTGCAATCGGTTCGGCGACGGTGGCGATCGCCGCGCTGCCATTCGCCGGCATGCCTGCGCTTACGGCATGGCCGTGGCTCATCGTCTCGGTGGTGATCCATCTGTTCTATTTCGCGGCGCTGGTCGAAGCCTATCGCACCGGCGATCTCGGCCAGGTCTATCCGATCGCCCGCGGTTCGGCGCCGCTGATGACGGCCGGCGCCAGCGCCATCCTGGTCGGCGAGCAGCTGAGCCTGCTGAGTTGGAGCGGCGTCGCCGTGCTTGCGTGCGGTGTGCTGCTGCTGTCGGCCCATGGTGGGCGCGATCTCGCCAAGATCGACAAGCGCGCCATCGGCTTTGCGGTGCTGACGGCGCTCACCATCTGCACCTATTCGGTGGTCGACGGCATCGGCGCGCGGCTCGCGCGTAATCCGGTGTCCTATTCGCTATGGCTGTTCGCCGGCATCGCGCTGGTGCTGCCGCCTTACGCGCTGTGGCGCGACGGCCGCGACGTCATCCCGGCGATGCGTCGCTACTGGCTGCGCGGCGTCATCGGCGGCGCTTTGCAGGTCTTGTCCTATGCCACGGTGTTGTGGGCGATGACGCTGGCGCCGATCGCCATTGTCGCGTCGCTGCGCGAGACCAGCGTGCTGTTCGGTGCTGTAATCGCCATCGTCGTGCTCAAGGAGCCGCTGCGCGCCGCGCGCATCGCGGCGGCGGTGTTGATTGTTTGCGGATTGATCTTGATCAGATTCTAAAGCGCGAGTTCGGGGATTTCCCGTTCCATGCGCGCAAGGTCCGCTTCGGTGTCGACGTCCCACAGCGGCGGGCGCTGCGTCAGGACGAGCCGCTGGTCGATGATGCGCGCTAGCGTATCGGCAAGCACCGTCGGCTTGCCCCAGTCGATGCCGGCGAAAATCTTCGGGTAGGGCGCGCGTACGCCGATGAGAACATAGCCGCCGTCTTCGGCCGGAATCAGGACGACATCGCTGCCCTCGCGCAGCGCGTCCGCGGCGCCGCGCAAGTGCAACTCGGTCAAAGCCGGGCAATCGGTGCCGATCACCAGCGTCGGCCCAGCGGCGTCGGCGATGGCGGCGAGCATGCGGGCCCCAAGGTCGCCTCGCGGCTGCGTTTTCAGCGTGATGCGCCGTTGCCCTACCACCGACAGAAAAGTGGGGTGCATGTAATCAGGGTCGCACCACAGCGTGATCGGTCCGGTATCGGCGGCGAAGGCCGTCGCCAGCGCTCGTGCGGTGAGGCGCTCCTGCAGCGCGGCTGCGGCATGCGCGCCGATCGCCGGAACAAGGCGGGTCTTGCACTGCCCGGGGATCGGCGCCTTCGCCAGAACCGCGATGGTGACGGGACTAGTGTTTGGCGCCGGCATAACCGTACTGCCGGGCAAGTTCACCCGGGTCACTTCCAAGGAAAAACGCAAGCCGCAAGCGCCACATCAGCAGGATGGTACGCAGTGTTCCCTGCGATCGCCAGCGCCGGCAGGATGTGGTGACGCGCGCGGACAAGCAGAGCGGGCGGCCAAGCCGCTTGAGCCGCGCCGATAGCGCGATGTCCTCCATCAGTGCAATGTCCGGAAAACCGCCGGCCTGGTCGAATGCGGCGCGCGTCATGAACATGGCCTGGTCGCCGGTGGCGATGCCGGTCAGGCGCGAACGAACATTCATCGTCGGCGCAACGAGGCGTAGCCAGCCCCCTTGATCGAAGCGAACGTCGAAGCGGCCCCAGGCGCGCCGCGACAGTCCATCGAGCACAAGCTGGTCGGCCGCATCCGGCAATCGCGTGTCGGCGTGCAGGAACAGCAACGTGTCGCCACCCGCTGCCGCGGCGCCGGCATTCATTTGAGTGCCGCGCCCGCGCGGCGCGCCCAGCACGCGGTCGGCGAGGGGGCGCGCCAGCTCGGCGGTGCCGTCGTGGCTTCCGCCATCGACAACGACCACCTCGGTCCCGCGGGCGCGATAAGGCGCGAGCGCCCGCAAGGCCGCTTCGATGCCTGCCGCCTCATTCAGCACCGGCATGACGATCGAGAGCGTCATCGCCGCGCCGCCTGTGCCAGCGTGTAGTCCGGTCCATTCATGATGCGTCCATAATACGACTCGTGCGCCGGCGAACCTTCCGGCCAGCGATTGAGGAAGCGCTCGACAAAGGCGGCGTGGTCGTAGCTGACCGGGATGGCATCGACATGAACGCCATCGCGCACCAGACCGTAGAGCGGCTGATGCGGCGAGCGCATCGTCGCGATGCGCGTGATGACGCCGAAGCGCGAGCCCTTGAAGTTCGGCAGGCCTGCCGCGCCGTTGTTGATGACGGTCAGGCGTCCGGAGGGCAACGTGAAATCGCGCAGCGCCGCCTGTCCGGTGTGGGTGCAGGCAAAGACATCGATATTCGAGGCCGTCCGCACCTTGTCGAGCCAGGGCCGGTTGTCCACGTCGTCGAGCGCATCCGGCGCGAATTGCCAGCCTGCGAGCGATTGCGCGTCGCCATGCACCACGCCGACCCGCAGCGGCCCGACTTGCGCCATCAGATGCATCGGCAGGGCGCGCAGGCGCGCCCGCGCGGCGGCCGGCGTCCCGGCGCGCAGCTCCAGCAGCGTCTCATTGGACCGACGCACCACGTCATCGCTTACCGTTTCGGGATAATCGCAGCCGCAGCCGGCGCCGACGTCCTCGACGCGTGAAATCTCGGTCTCGACATTGCCGCGCAGCGCGCGATGCGCACTGACGCCGCTTTCGATCTCGGCAAACCAATCAGGCGCGGCGTCGAGCCAATGGAAATCGCCGTTGAACACCAGCGCCGGCGGCGTCTGCTCTTTCGCTGCCAGGGCCTCGACCACCTGCAGCGCGGCGGGATTGCCGTAGAGTCCGCCGACTGCGTAGACCACATCGCAGACAAAATCCGGCGTGTGTGCCAGCGCCGACGGCGCGTAGGTGTAATCGAGCGGGCAGACGCGGCCGGCGGCGCCTTCGTCTGCGGCATGGGCCAGCGCGCTCATTCCGCCGCCTCCTTCAGTGCGCCGCCGCAGCTCGAGCCCTGGCCGGCGGTGCAGCCGTAGCAGTGGCCGGCGACGCGCACCGGATTGCCAGCGATGTCGTCGTCGATGAGGTCGGCGAGAAGCACGCGCGCGCGGCCACCGCGCTGCATCGGCAGCCCGAGCATCTGGTTGAAATCGCAGTCGTAGACGTAGCCTTGCCAATCTACCGAGATGAGATTGCGGCACATGACGCCGTCCAGATTGGCGTCGAGATGCGCGTCCTGCAAAAGCTGGAGATAGCCGTCGAACTCGCCGCGCGTCACCAGCGCCGAGCCGAAGCGCTGGATCGGCATGTTGGCGAGCACGAACAACGTGTTGAACACAATGCCGTAGGTGTCGCCGAGCACGCGCTTGTAATCGGCTTCGAGCGCGGCCTGGCCCGGCGGCAGCGATGGGCCTTGCGGATTGTAGACGAGATTGAGCGGCAGCTTGGGATCGCGGCCATAGCCGAGCGCGTTCAACGTCTTGAGCCCGCGGATCGAACCGTCGAACACGCCCTTGCCGCGCTGGCTCTCGACATTGTCCTGCAAATAGCACGGCATCGAAGCGACGACCTCGACGCGGTTCGCGGCGAGAAACTCGGCAAGACCTTCTTGCCCTGTCTGTTCGAGGATCGTCAGGTTACAGCGGTCCATGACGTGGATGCCAAGCCCGCGCGCCTCGACGACGAGCCTGCGGAAATGCGGGTTGAGTTCGGGCGCGCCGCCGGTGATGTCGAGCTTAGCGAGCCGCCGCCGTGCAAGGAACGCGAGCACGGTGTCGGCCACCGTGCCGGACATCTCCTCGGTGCGGTTCGGCCCGGCATTGACGTGGCAATGGACGCAGGACTGGTTGCAGCGATACCCGACGTTGATCTGCAACGTCTCGAGCTTGCCGCGCCGCAGGCGCGGAAAGGGGATAGCGTCGAGCAGCGGCAGCATGTCACGCATGGATGGGGCCTCGTGCGTCCGCAAATTGCCACGCGCGCGGCGTTCGCCGTCATCCCGCCCTTGATGACAGTTTTACAAAATGACGTGAGCTAGCTCGCGTTCGCGGTCGCGACCGGCGAGGGCAGGCCGATGCGGCCGTAGCCGGGCAATTTAACGCCGGGATGACGCAGATCGAGCCCGGCGACCAGGCCGAGCAGATTGACCTCGACGCCCTCGACCCAGCCGACCTTGAGGCCGGCATAGCCGCCGAGATTGATCTCGACGCCGGTGCCGCTGTCGGTGCGGCCGGCATAGAAGCCGTCGCGATAGTCGCGGCCGACCGCGTTCGGCGGCAGCGCGATGCCGAGCTCCGGCATGCCGCGCAGGACTGCGGCGGTGAAGCTGTTGCTGTTCGGGCCCGGCCAGATGCGGTAGTCGCCGGCGCGGGCATAGGCGTAGTCCTTCACCACCTCTTCGATGCGCGGGATCAGCGTCTCGGCCTCGGCGCCGGAAACGTCGGCGATGGCGACCGGCATATTGCCGTACCAGCGCCCGTCCGGCGGCCAGTTGTTGGCACGCACCGGCTCGCCCCAGCCGACGACGTCGTAGCGGGTCCACCGCTTGTCGCCGGCGCGCTTGAACACCACCCAGCTGTGCACCGAGAACACGCCCTTCCAGGCCCCGGTCGTGCCGGTGAACACGACCACCCGCGCCAGACCATAATCGGCGGCGCGCGGCAGAAGCCCGGTGCTGGACCAATCGGCGTCGCGCCATGAGCGCGGATCGTTGCCGACGGCGTAGAACGCGGCGCGGGCGAGGATGGGGACGAGGAAAATGGCGAAGACGAGGAGCATGATGGTTGTGCGGCGGCTGAAACGTCGTGGGGTCATTGGGGCAGTATATATGGCGGCCGATCCGGTCCGAAACGTGGCGCGCGCGGCTAAACTCTTTGTAATGAAGCCTCAGCGCGTGCGGTTATTGGCGATGGTCAGCTGCGGATAGCGCGCGGCATCCTCGGCGAGATCGCCGGTCACCTGCTTTTCCCACTCCATGCCGACGATGGTGCCGCGCCTTGCGCCGGCGATCAGGTTGCCGGTGACGGTGGCGCCGCCGGCGCCGCCGGCGACCGAAATCTCGACGCCCGCCGCCGCATTGCGGATCACGTTGCCGGTGATGGCGACGTTGCGCAGGTATTGCCCGTAGCCGGCGCGGATGCCGGCGCCGGTGGCGGTGTCGATGGTGTTGCCGGTGACGGCGGTGTCGGCCTCGACGCCGACGCCGGTGCAGGCCTCGGCGCGCGTGCCGGGCCGGCGCGGCGCGAGGTTGCGCACGACGTTGCCGTGGACGCTGGCGAGCCGGCCGCCTTCGTTGAAATTGGTGACGGAAATGCCGGTCTCGGCGCCGTCGACGATGTTGTCGGCGATCACGGCGCCCTCGAAACCGAACTCGGAGTAGATCGCGACCTCGTCGAGCGCCGTGCAGTTGTTGGCGACGATCTGGATGTTGGAGGCCGAATTGCCGCGGATGGCGCTGAAGGCCGAGCGGGCGATGACGTTGCCGCGCACGATGATGTTGCCGGCGCGAAAGACGTTGATGGCGTTGCCGTTCTGGCCGTCGCCGCCGGAGCGGGCGCGGGTCTCCTCGATGCGATTATCCGACACGATGCTGCCGTCGGCGCGCTTGTCGCTCTGCCAGATGAGGATGCCGTTGTTGCCTGAGCCGCGGATGACGTTGCCCGAGACGACGAGGCCGCGCGAATTGTTGGCGTAGAGTCCGGCGTCGGCGGCATCGACGATGGTGGTGCCGTTGACCGCGCCGTCGCAGCCTTCGAGCGTGAAGCCGTTGCCGCCGGCTGCCCGAATCTCGCAGTCGGTCACGCGCAGCGCGCGCACGTTGTCGAGATGCAGCAGCGCGCGGCCGTCGGGCAGGCGCTGGCCGCCGCCGTCAAGCACGAGGCCGGAGAGCGTGACGGTGTCGGCGTGTTCAGCGGAAATCAACGACGGGCCGTGCGTGAACACGAGCCGGTGTCGCGCCTCGAACTCCGAGCAGCTGCGTGCCCGCCTGCAAATGCAGATCGCCGGCGCGGTAGATGCCGGGCGCGAGCACCAGCGGCACGCGCGTGCGCGCAACCTGGTCGAGCGCGCGTTGCAACTTGCCGCTCTGGTCGTCCGGTGCGCCGGGGCGCACGCCGAACTGCGCGGCGTCGAGACCGTAGTGCGACAGCGGCGCACCCTGTGCGGGGACGGCCAGTCCTGCGGTTCCGGCAGCCGAGGCAAAGAGGAAATGGCGACGATCCAACGGACGTTTCATGGCGCGCATCTTGCGCGCAACGGGTTAACGCCGTGCTGCCGCGGCGACTTCGGCCAGCAGCCGCCCGCCGGCGCGGGTCAGGTCGTCGAGCGTGAAACGCCGCTTTTTGCCGCGACGTCGCGGCGTACGGGCGATATTCGGCACATGGACAAAGGCGGCGATGCGCGGGCCCAAGTTCGTGTTTTTGCGGGCGGCGCGCGCCGCCTGCCAGCACAGGTAATTGCAGAGGTAGCGCCCGGCATCGCGCGACAGCGCGGCCGGCACGTGCGCGGCCCGGGCGGCCGCGAGCAGGCGCCGCGCCGGTATCGGCATGATCAGCGCCGCTGGTTCGCCTTCGGCGATGACGCGGGTGCGCGGCGCCGCCCCGCCGGCGTCCGGCAGGAGCGCCAGCGTGTTCTGCGCCCGTGTCTCGATCCGCAGCCAGCGCGCGCGGGGCGCCAGCCCGAACATCAGCAGCGCGTCCGGCCGGTGCGTGGCGATCAGGCGCGGCAAGCTCGCGGTCGACCGCGGCGTAGCTCGTCGCGAAGATGTGCGGCACGATCTCGATATCGGCGAGCGTCGGCCGCCGCAGCCGCGCGAGCCGCTGCACCAGCGGTGTGGTCGGATTGAACGGCGAGCCGGGAAAGGGGCCGAAGCCGGTGACGAGGATGGTGGTCATGTGTGCTTATTTCCGTCGTCCCCGCGAAGGCGGGGACCCATACGCCGTGTCCCATCGATAGACTGCGGAGTATGGGTCGCCTACACCCCCAGCAGCTTCGCGATTTCCTCGACCGCCAAGGTCGGCGCAAGCTTGCCGGCGGCGACCGCGGCTTCCGCCGACTTGAGCTTGCTGCGCACGGCGGCATCGCCGCGCAGCCGCGCGGTGAGCCGCTCTTCCAGCATCGCCCACATCCATTTCACCTGCTGCTCGCACCGTCGCGCGGTGAGCTCGCCGGACGCCGTCATCTTGTCCTTGTGCTCGACCACGCGCGCCCACAGATCTGCGATGCCGCTGCCGGTGAGCGCCGAATAGGTCACGACCGGCGGCGACCAGGTCGCCGACTGCGGCGCAAGAATATTGAGCGCGCCGCGATAATCGGCGGCCGCCACCTTGGCGCGCTCGATGTTGTCGCCGTCCGCCTTGTTGACGGCGATCATGTCGGCGAGTTCGACGATGCCTTTCTTCAGGCCCTGCAATTCATCGCCCGCGCCTGCCACCATCAGGACCAAGAAGAAATCGGTCATGTCGGCGACCGTCGTTTCCGACTGGCCGACGCCGACGGTCTCGACCATGACGACGTCGTAGCCCGCCGCCTCGCAGATCAGCATAGTCTCGCGCGTTTTCGCCGCGACGCCGCCGAGCGTGCCGGACGAGGGCGAGGGCCGGATGAAGGCATGCGGATCGATCGCCAATTTCGGCATGCGCGTCTTGTCGCCGAGGATCGAGCCGCCGGTGCGCGTCGAGGACGGATCGACCGCCAGCACCGCCACCTTGTGGCCTTTGCCGGTGAGATAGCTGCCGAGCGCGTCGATGGTGGTGGACTTGCCCGCGCCCGGCGCGCCGGTGATGCCGAGCCGCACCGCCTTGCCGGTCAGCGGCAGGAGATCCTGCACCAGTTGGTGCGCCTCGTTGCGATGATCGGCGCGCTTGCTCTCGATCAGCGTGATGGCGCGCGCCAGCACGGCACGGTCGCCGGCGCGGATACCGGCGGCAAGGCTCGATTTCGGGGAGGCAGGCGGGGCCATGCCGGCAGTTTAGCTTGGCCCCGGCAGAGTCGGCAGCCGCTTTGGGGACAAATTAGTCCAAGTCAGTCTTTGTCGGCGTCGCTTTGCGGCCGCTCGCCGCCGAACAGCGCCGTGCCCTCGGGCGACAGATACTCTTTGAACGCGGTCCAGGGGATGAAGACGGTGTAGTCGCCCTCGACATAGGCGCCGACGGCGTAGGGCGAGAAATAGCAGATCAAGCCCGAGCTCTTGCCGGCCTCGCTCGAGGGCGCGAGTACGACGCCGCCGATCTTGGTCAGGCTAGCCTTGACGGCCGACAGCCCGTCATCGGTGTGGGGGTCCTTGACCTCGATGTCGCGTGTCCTTTTCTCCGCGGCGAGCGCTAAGCGGATCGCCTTGGCGAGCGCCGTCATGGTCGGGCCGTTATCGGCCGTCTCCTTGAAGAACGGCCGGATGCTGATGGGCTTCTTGGTCTGCGTGTCCCACAGGATCGCATCGGTGAAATGGTTGGGATGAGCGCCGTGGCCGTCGACGTAATCGCCGCGAAGGATGCTGACGTAGCGATCGCCGACGATGGAGCGCTCGCTGTAGCCGCGCTCGTAGTCGTCGCGGTGGCCGTCGCGGTACAGATCCTTGTATTTCTTGACGTCCTGGTCGGCCTGCGTATTCCACTTGGCGGTGTCGTGCTTGGCCTCGGCGAGCAGGTTGTCGTACAGCCCGGGATACTTCTTCAACGCTTCGTCGATGGTGACGCTGACATTGATGTGCCCGCCGCGGAATTTGTAGGCGGGCTTGTCATTGCCGTTGTCTTCGCCCTCGTCGGCGAAAGCTTGCACGCAGAGAGCTCCCGCGAGCGCGGCGCAGGCCAGCAGTTTGAGGGCATTCATCGTCTGGCCTATCGGGCTTTGCGGTGGCGGCGCGGCATCTCGGGCAGGTCCTGCAGCCGGATCACCAGTCCGCCTGATTGGTGCTGGCGCGCGGCGGTGGCGCGGGCGAAGGCGAACAGCTGGTCGCGGGTCTGGATGCGGCAGCTGAATTTGTCGGACTTGGTGCACAGCGTGGCGCGGGTCTGCTCGTCGGCGTCGTCCTCGTCGATGACGCGCGCGAGATAGACGCCCTCGGCCAGCTTGTGCAGCAGTGCGTACTCGGTCTTGTGCGGATCCTTCGCCGAGATGCTTTGGATAATATAGTCGCCGGCCTCGAACGAGAACGCGGAAAACGCCTCGATCTCGCGCGCGCCGCCGGAGCGGGCATAGAGCGCGCCGTTCCAGGCGAAGGTCTCGTGCGTCGGCTCGGTCGCGACGTCCTTGCTCAGCGAATAGAATTGCAGATTGAGCTTCGGCCCGAACACGGGCTGCGCCTCGGACAGGATTGGGTCGGATGAATCGATGCAGCCGGCGAGCGCAAAGCCCGCAAGCGCGAGCAGGGCGGCGCTTTTCAGGAACCTGGTCACGTCGCGATGCCTCAACCTTTTGGCCGAACCGGCCTCACGTTTTGTCGCGACCGCCGTCCGGAAGGTTCAATCGGCTTATTCCGCCGCCTCTTTGTGCCCGAGCCGCTTGTTCAGCGTCTTGAGCAGCTTCTCCGCCGCGTCCGCGATCACCGTGCCGGGCGGGAAGATGGCCTCGCAGCCGGATTTCATCAGCGCGTCGTAGTCCTGCGGCGGTACCACGCCGCCAACCACGATCATGATGTCGCCGCGGCCTTGCTTGGCGAGTTCGGCCTTCAATTCCGGCACCAGCGTCAGATGCGCGGCGGCAAGCGACGACACGCCGAGAATATGGACGTCGTTCTCCACCGCCTGGCGCGCCGCTTCCGAAGGCGTCGCAAACAACGGCCCGATATCGACGTCGAAGCCGAGATCGGCGAAGGCCGAAGCGATGACCTTCTGGCCGCGGTCATGGCCGTCCTGGCCGATCTTGGCGACCAGCAGGCGGGGCCGCCGGCCCTCGGCCTGCTCAAAGGCCTCGACCGCCTTCCGCACCCTCTCGACCGCGCCGGTCATGCCGACCTCCCGCTTGTAGACGCCGGTGATCGCCTTGATCGAGGCGACGTGGCGCCCGAACACCTGCTCCATCGCGGCGGAAATCTCGCCGACCGTAGCCTTGGCGCGGGCGGCGTCAATGGCGAGCGCCAACAGATTGCCATTGCCGCGGTCCGCGGCGCGGGTCAGCGCGTCGAGCGCTTCCTTCAGCGCCGCCGGATCGCGCTCGGCCTTGAGGCGCTTGAGCTTGTCGATCTGCATCGCGCGCACCGCCGAATTGTCGATCTTGAGCACCTCGATCGGGGTGTCCTCAACCGGCGGGTATTTGTTGACGCCGATCACCGACTGGCGGCCGCTGTCGATGCGCGCCTGCGTCTTGGCGGCGGCTTCCTCGATGCGCAGCTTCGGGATGCCGGCCTCGATCGCCTTGGCCATTCCACCGAGGCTCTCGACTTCTTCGATGTGACCCCAGGCCTTGCGCGCCAGTTCGTAGGTGAGGCGCTCGACATAATAGGAGCCACCCCACGGGTCGACGATGCGGGTGGCGCCCGCCTCCTGCTGCAGCAGGATCTGCGTGTTGCGCGCGATGCGGGCGGAGAAATCGGTCGGAAGCGCGAGGGCCTCGTCGAGCGCATTGGTGTGCAGCGACTGGGTCTGGCCTTGCGTTGCCGCCATCGCCTCGATCATGGTGCGGGCGACGTTGTTGAACACGTCCTGCGCCGCCAAGGACCAGCCCGAAGTCTGCGAATGCGTGCGCAGCGACAGCGAGCGCTCGTCGGCCGGCTTGAACTCCTTCATCAGCTTCGCCCACAGCATGCGCGCGGCGCGCAGCTTGGCGATCTCCATGAAGTAGTTCATGCCGATTGCCCAGAAGAACGAGATGCGCGGCGCGAAGCGGTCGACGGTGAGCCCCGCCTTGATGCCGGCGCGGACATATTCGACGCCGTCGGCGAGCGTATAGGCGAGCTCGAGGTCCTGGGTCGCGCCGGCCTCCTGCATGTGATAGCCGCTGACCGAAATCGAATTGAACTTCGGCATATGCTCGGCGGTATAGGCGAAGATGTCGGAGATGATGCGCACCGAGGGACCCGGCGGGTAGATGTAGGTGTTGCGCACCATGAATTCTTTGAGGATGTCGTTCTGGATCGTGCCCGACAGCTTGGCCTGCGGCACGCCCTGTTCCTCGGCAGCGACGATGTAGAGCGCCAGCACTGGCAGCACCGCGCCGTTCATGGTCATCGACACGCTCATCTGGTCGAGCGGGATGCCGGAGAACAGCGTGCGCATATCGTAGATGGAGTCGATGGCGACGCCCGCCATGCCGACGTCGCCGGACACGCGCGGATGGTCGCTGTCATAGCCGCGGTGGGTGGCGAGATCGAAGGCGATGGAGAGGCCCTTCTGCCCGGCGGCGAGATTGCGCCGGTAGAAGGCGTTGGAGTCTTCCGCCGTGGAGAAGCCGGCATATTGCCGGATGGTCCAGGGCTGCGCCGCGTACATCGCCGGGTAGGGCCCGCGCAGATAAGGCGGCTTGCCGGGATAGGTGTCGAGGAAATCGAGCCCGGCGAGGTCTTTCTCGCCGTAGGACGGCTTCACCGCGATGCCTTCCGGCGTCTGCCAAGGAGCGGCGCGATCATTCGACGGCGGCACAGTCGTGTCGGCGAAAGCCACGCTGGCGAAATTCGGAATCTGGCTCATCTCACACCCAGAATATCATGCGCCTCGCGCAAGGTCGAAAGCGCGTCGCAGCCCATGAACACGAAAGTTTTGACGCCGGCTTGCCGCCAAGCCGTTTCGTTGTCGCCGCCACGACCGGCAAGCTGCACGATAGCGCCCGCCGCGGTCAGCGCCTTGGCGGCCTCGGCGGCCTGCGCCTCGTAGATTTTGTCGGACGAGCAGAGGCAGGCGAGCTTGGCGCCGGACGCCTTGAATGCTGTGACCAGCGCCGCCTGATCCTTGAAACCGTCATTGGTGACGGCCTCGATGCCGCCGGCCTCGTAGAAATTCTTGGCGAAGGTCGCGCGCGCGGTGAAGTCGGAGGGTGTGCCGCGATTGGCGAGGAACACCTTCGGCCGCACGCCGGTCTTCTTCAGCATGGCATCGGACGCCTCACGCAGCGCTTCGTAGGGCTCGGCCATGCGGAAGCTCGGCAGTGGCTCGATGCTCGGCTTGGCGCCGGCCTCCTTCGGCGGCGGCACGCGGCGCACGTCGAGCACCCGCGCGGCGTCCTCGTGCAGGTTCGGATAATCGCTGGTGCCGGTGATGGCGTCCTTGCGGCGAGCGGCATTGGCCTGGCGCTTCTCGCGCACGGCGGCAACGTCGCGCTGGATGAGGCCTTGCTCCAGCGCCGCCCAGGCGCCGCCGGCCTTGTCGTAGGTTTGGAACAGCGTCCACGCCGCGGCGCAGAGCTTAGCCGTAAGGTCTTCGATGGCGCCGGAGCCGGCGGCCGGATCGCCGACCTTCGCCAGATTGGATTCCTCGAGCAGCACGAGTTGCGCGTTGCGCGCGACGCGCCGCGCGAAGGCATCGGGCAGGCCGATGGCGGCGGTGTGCGGCAGCACGGCGATATTATCGGCGCCGCCGAGGCCGGCCGCCGCGATTGCAATCGTCGAGCGCAGCATGTTCACGTAGGGATCGCGCTTGGTCATCATGCGCCACGCCGTTTCGGCGGCGACGATTGTCGGTTTCGGCGTCAGCCCGCAGGCCTCCTCGACGCGCGCCCACAATTTGCGGACGGCGCGCAGCTTGGCGATGGTGAGGAATTCGTCGGCGTCCGCCGCCATGCGGAAATAGATCATGCCGCGCGCTTGTTCGAGCGGCACTCCCGACGTTTCCAGCGCGCGCAGGCAATCCACGGCCGCGGCCAACGGGAAGGCCAGTTCCTGCGCCTCCGAGCCGCCGGCATTATGGATGATGCGGCCGTCGGCGACCGCGAAAGGGCCGCGATAACCCAGGGCCGCGAGATCGCGGATCATCGCCGCCATGCGCTTCGACAGGTCGCTCCACGGCGCGGGCGAGGCGCCGCTCGCGGCAAAGCCGCCGATCGGATTGATGCTGGCGCGCAGATCGACCGACGCCGGCGACACGTTGCGGCTTTTCACCAAGTCGGCGAACAGCTGCACGGCATTGCGCGTCGCCGGGCTGAGATTGAAATCGAACGTAATGGCGTCGAGTGCGACGCCATCGAGCGCGCGCGCCAACGCCTCGGGCGTCGCCGGCAACCCGTAGCCATTGGCGTTGAGCGAGCCGGCGAACACCAGCGTCAGCCCGGTCGCGCCGTTTTCGAGATCCTCGAGCGCCTGCTTGTTCGCCATCTTCGGGTCGGGATGGTCGATGCGCTGCATCACCGTCCAGGCCGCGCCCGGTTTGCGCCCGGCGACCGGCACCGCGCCCGCGGCGCGCGGATAGAGCGGCTCGACCCGTAACCCGTCATAGGTCTGGCTGACCAGGCGCTTGTCGAAGGACGCACCCTTGAGCGCGGCTTCAACCAGCTTGCGCCATGCCGCGTCGGTGGACGGCGGAAATTCGCCAGCAAGGGTAAGGGTTTCGTCGGTCATTTCGGCAAATTGGCACGTTGCAACAGGCGTTGCAAAAGCCGCGCCAATCCTCAATTGCGCGGCGGCAGCTTCTCGATGCCGGCGGTGTCGAGCCCCGCCAGCGCCTCGCTGATCTTGCGCCCGGCAATGACGCGCCCGGGCGCGATCTCGTTGAGCGGCACCAGCACGAATGGGCGTTCGAACAGACGCGGGTGGGGCAGCGTCAGGTTCGGCGTATCGATGGTGACGTCGTCATAAGAGAGGATATCGATGTCGGCGGTGCGCGGGCCGTTGCGCTTCTCGTGCGCGCGGTCGCGGCCGAGCCGCAACTCGATGTCCTGAGCCCGCGCCAGAAGGTCGTGCGGCGCGAGCGTCGTCTCGACAGCAATGCAGAGGTTGACGAAAGGCGGCTGGTATTTGAAGCCCCAGGGCGGCGTGCGGTAGTCGGAAGAGCGGGCCGTCAGCTTGATCTCCGTGCCGTCGCACAACAGCCCGATGGCACGGTCGAGGATGGCCCGGCTGTCGCCGACATTGCCGCCAAGTGCGAGGTAGGCTTGCGCGAGCTGCGCTTCCGTCATCGCCGGCTTCGCACCAAGGTGACGCCGACGTCGCTGAAGGTGGCGGCGATCGGCGCGTGCGGCTTGTGGATCGTCACCTTGACCATAGTGACGCGCGGAAAGCAGGCGAGCACGCTGTCGGCGACCTTGCCGGCGGCCGCCTCGATCAGCCGGTACTTCTGCGCGACGAAAGCCTCGTTCACGCATTCCACGACCTTATCGTAGGACACGGTGTCGGCGACCTTGTCGGAGCGCGCCGCTGCGGCGAGGTCGATGTCGAGTTCGAGATCGATGGTGAAGGTCTGCCCGACCTTGCCCTCGTAGGGCATGACGCCGTGATAGGCGTGCAGCACAAGGCCCTGGATGAAGATGCGGTCGGTCATTTTATGTCCTTGGCGCTGCCTCGATGGCCGCGGCGACGCGCAGTGCCTGCACGGTTTCGGCGACGTCGTGTACGCGCACGATCGCGGCACCGTTCCTGACCGCCATCAGGTGCGCCGAGATCGAGCCGCCGAGGCGTTCGTCCGGCTTCGACGGCGTCACCGCATTGATGAAGCGCTTGCGCGAGGCGCCGACCAGAAGCGGCAGGCCAAACCGCTTGAACTCGGCAAGCCGCCCGATGCAGGTCAGGCTCTGCGCGGGTGTCTTGCCGAAGCCGATGCCGGGATCGAGCACGATCCTGTCGCGGGCGATGCCGGCCTTGGCGGCGATCGCGAGCGAACGGTCGAAGAAACTAGTGACGTCCGCAACGATGTCAATGTTTGCATCCGCCGCGTCGCGATTATGCATGACGACCACGGGCACGTGTCGCGCGGCGACGAGCGTTGCCATATCGGGATCGCGCTGCAGCCCCCAGATGTCGTTGACCATCGTCGCGCCGTGATCGAGCGCCCAGGCGGCGGTCGAAGCCTTGTTGGTGTCGATCGACACCGGCACGCCGAGCGCCGCGATCGCAGGCAGCACCGCCTTGAGCCGCGCCAGTTCCTCGTCGCCGCCGACCGGCTGCATGCCGCCATAGGGCCGCGTCGAACTCCGCGCCGACGTCGAGAATGTCGGCGCCTTGCTCAGCCATGGCCCCGGCATGGATGTTCGCCGCCGTCGGGTCGAGGAACTTGCCGCCGTCGGAGAAGGAATCCGGCGTCACGTTGAGGACGCCCATGACCAGCGGCCGCCCCAGAGCGAGCAGGCCGGCGAGCCATCCATGCCCCGGTTTCTGCTTGGGTTTTGCCTGGTTCTCGATGGTATTTGCGAGCGCCATAGGCTGGCTTTGCGCGGTTTGGGCGAGGGCGTCAAGCAGGCATCAGCGCAGGAACTCGGCCCATAACATGCTCGCGCCTGCGATCGCGACGACACCGCTGATGGCGACGTGTTCGAGGTTGAGCACCGGGAAGTACAGCACCTGCAGGGTCAGCGTGAGCACGCCGCCGATGACCATCGCGATGTAGATGCCGAGGGCGACGATCCTGCCCATCGCCGGCTCATGTCAGTAGGTGATCTTCAACGGCAGCTTCTTGGCGTCCTCGATCCAGCGCGCCACCACCTTTTCCGACGGCAGCATGCGCACGAGCTTGTTCTTCTTGTTGGCCTCGGCCATTGCCTCGGCGAGATTGCACGGGTTGCGATACTTGAGTTCCTTCACCGTATCGACGCCGGCGGCCTGCAGCAGCTGCGAGTAGTCGCGCTTGACGCCCCGGATGCGCATGCGGTCGGCGACGTTTGCCCAGCACAGCAGCTGTTTCTCGGTGAAGCCGGTTTTTCCGGCAAGTTGCTTGCGGCCGCGCATGGTGCGCGCGGCCTCTAGTAATTTTCCGGTCGACCTGATGCCGGCCTTCTTCAAGGCGGCAGCAGTTCCCTCATGGATCCCGTCAATGTCGGTGATCGGATAAGACGCCATTGGTGATGCCTCCTCGCCGCACGTAGACCGTTTGCCGCCACAAACGGGTTAGATGAACTGACTCAATCCTGGAATTGCTCCTACAACTTCTCCGATGACGTCATCGCCCGCCTTCTCGCGCGCATAGGCGATCACTTCCTTGGTGACGCCCTGGACCTGACCCATGCTCAGGCCCGCCGCCATCATCTTGGTGCCCGCGCCCATGAGGCCGCCCATGGCGAACATGCCGCCGCCGCTGGCGTCGAGGCCTTCCTGGGATTCCATGAGCTCTTCCGCGCCGGGCAGGCGCTCCATGAGGGCCTTCACCTTGTCGGGTGGCCCTTCCTTGCGCAGGAATTCGAAAATAATGCCGACGGCTTTTTCCGCGGAATTCTGATCGACGCCGACCTTGGCGACGAGCCGCGCAATCAACTCGTCCATAGACCCCTCACGCCCCGCACTGACGGCGGATTGGTTGTCATATTGAGCGCGGTCCACATCGTTTGACAAGCATGTTGCATGACCCCGTGCGCGAAAAATTATTTGCGCGGGCGCACCAACGCCCTCGGCTGTCAAGTCCAAAGTAAATTTCCCCTGCACGCGATCGCGCGGCTGCACCTATCGCGATCCCTGCAGCGGTACCATCCGCTGATCGAAGGAGTTGGCTCAGCGATTGTCCTGCCGGCGCGCTCCGAACGGAAACCCGGTTCAAACGAAGGGAAAGCGGCGGCTTTTGCGCCGCGACAGCATTTCAATTCGCGTTTCAACGCGCTTTTCAGGCCGCGAACGCGTTGATACGCTTGCTGCCTCGCCGAAGGAGTCAGCCCATGAGCATACTCGACGCGGTCTTGAGCCGCATCGACCAGGACATCGACCAGAGCCTCGAGCGGCTGTTCGCGCTGCTGCGCATCGCCTCGGTCTCGACCGATCCGGCTTACAAGGCGCAATGCCGCGCTGCGGCGGAACACGTCGCCGCCGACCTTCGCACCATCGGCTTCGACACCAAGGTGCGGCCGACCGAGGGTCACCCGGTCGTGGTCGGCAAGTCGAACGGGGCCAAAGGGCCAAACGTCCTGTTCTACGGCCATTACGACGTGCAGCCGGTCGATCCGCTCGACCTCTGGAAGACGCCACCGTTCGAGCCGCGCATCGAGACGCTGCCGGGCGGGCGCAAGATCATCGTGGCGCGCGGCGCCTGCGACGACAAAGGCCAGGCCATGACCTTCATCGAGGCCTGCCGCGCCTTCAAGGCTGTCACCGGCAAGCTGCCGCTCAACATCACCACCATGATCGAGGGCGAAGAGGAGTGCGGCTCGATCAACCTGCCGAAATTCGTGCGCGACAATGCCGCCGAGCTCAAGCAGGACCTCGCCCTGGTTTGCGATACCGCCATGTGGAACGCCGAGACGCCGTCGGTGACGACCTCGCTGCGCGGCCTCGTGTACGAAGAAGTGAAGGTGACTTGCGCCGACCGCGACCTGCATTCGGGCCTATTCGGCGGCGCAGCACAAAATCCGTTGCGGCTGCTGTCGAAAATTCTCGGCGCCATGTGGGACGACAACGGCAAGGTCACCATTCCCGGCTTTTACGACGGCGTGAAGGAGCTTCCTTCCGACATCAAGGCGGACCTCACCGCGCTCAATCTGACCGCCGACGAATTCCTCGGCCAGGTCGGCCTCAAGATACCCTCCGGCGAGAAAGGTCGCCTGGTGCTCGAACAGACCACCACGCGCCCGACCGCGGAGATCAACGGCATCGTCGGCGGCTATACCGGGGAGGGTGCCAAGACCGTCATCCCGGGGCAGGCGACGGCGAAAGTGTCGTTCCGCCTGGTCGGCGAGCAGGACCCGGAGAAGATCCGCGACAACTTCCGCGCCTTCGTGCGTGCGCGCATGCCGGCCGACTGCAAGGTCGAGTTCGCCAATTTCGGGCTGGCGCCGCCGCTGCAGCTTTCGTTCGACAACCCGGCACTGACCAAGGCGCGCGCGGTGCTGGCCGAGGAGTGGGGGCACAAGGCGGTGGCGGTGGGGGCGGGGGGCTCGATCCCCATCGTTGCCGACTTCAAGAGCGTGCTCGGCATGGATTCGCTGCTGGTCGGCTTTGCGCTCGACGACGACCGGGTACATTCGCCGAACGAGAAGTTCGACCTCAAGTGCTTCCACAAGGGCATCCGCTCCTGGGCGCGGATTCTCGACGCGCTGTCGCAAAATTAGGCACGGCGCGATTGTCGCGAGCGGGCTCAACACGCGGCGCGTGTTCGATACCGCCGTCCACTACCGTCTTGGAGCCGATCGCACCGTCACGACGAAGTGATGAGTGCGCGCGGTAAATCCGGGCGTATTCTTTGTTCCGTTTATTGCCAAAAAGAAACGATCTGAGACCCCCCTGCCGCCGGCGATTTTCTTGCTGGCTTTCTCGTCACCGCGCCGTCACGACAAAAGTTTTCAACTCCATCCGCATCACATGCAGTCCTTTCGCAAATGAGGAGTGCGATTATGCCCACCGTTTCTCCATCGTCATCATCCCCCACGCGCCGCAGCGTGATCGCGACATCGGCCGCGGCCGGAGCGCTGGGTCTTCTTCCTCTCGAGCAGGCCGCTGCCGCCACGGACAACGCCATCCAGCCATTTCACTTCAAGGCGGCGGACAAGGATCTCGATGACCTGCGCCGGCGTTTGGCGGCGACGAAGTGGCCGGAAAAGGAAACCGTCGCCGACGACAGCCAGGGCGTGCGGCTCAAGACCATGCAGCAGTTGGTGCAGTACTGGCGGACCGATTACGACTGGCGAAAATGCGAGGCGAGGCTGAACGCGCTGCCCATGTTCGTCACCCAGATCGACGGGCTCGACATTCATTTCATTCATGTCCGGTCGAAGCATGACGGCGCGTTGCCGATCATCGTGACGCACGGCTGGCCCGGCTCGGTCATCGAACAGCTCAAGATCATCGAACCGCTGACCGATCCGACGGCGCACGGCGGCACCGCGGCCGATGCCTTCCATGTCGTGATTCCATCGCTGCCGGGCTACGGCTTCTCCGGCAAGCCGACGGCGCCGGGATGGAATCCCGTCACCATCGCCAAAGCCTGGGCGACGCTGATGCAACGCCTCGGCTACACGAAGTACGTGGCGCAGGGCGGCGACTGGGGCAACGCCATTTCGGAAGTCATGGCGCTGCAGCAGCCACCAGGATTGCTCGGCATCCATACCAACATGGCGGCGACGGTGCCGCCCGACGTGTCGAAGGCGCTGTCCGCGGGCGGTCCGCCACCCGCAGGCCTCTCGCCGGAGGAAAAGTTCGCCTGGGATGGGCTCGCCGACTTCTACAAGAACGGCCTCGGCTACGCCAACGAGATGGCGCTGCGGCCGCAGACGCTCTACGGCATTGTCGATTCACCGGCCGGCCTCGCCGGCTGGATCCTCGATCACGACATTCGCAGCTACCGGATGATCGCCCGCGTTTTCGACGGCCAGCACGAAGGACTGAGCCGCGACGACGTGATCGACAACATCACGCTGTATTGGCTGACCAACACCGCAATCTCTTCGGCGCGCCTCTACTGGGACACGACGCACAATTTGCCGCCGGCCGGCTTCTTCGACGTGCGCGGCGTCAAGCTTCCGGTCGGCGTCAGCGCGTTTGCCGAGGAGATCTACAAAGCGCCAAAGAGCTGGTCCGAGAAGGCTTATATCAAGCTCCTCCACTACAGCGAGCATCCCAAAGGCGGACACTTCGCGGCCTGGGAGCAGACAGCGCTGTTCGTGTCCGACGTGCGCGCAACCTTCAAATCGTTTCGCGCGGTGTGACAACAAAAAGCGGCGCGCGTATCCGACGCGCGCCGTCTCCCACCCATTCCATCTTCATTCAAACGGGGGAAACATCACATGGTCTCCGACGACATCGACCACAATCGCCGCCAGCTGCTCGGCACCGCCGCCGTGACGCTCGCCGCCGCGCAATTGGGCGTGGCCGGCGCGGCCGAAGCGGAAACGAAAAAGACCAAGCTTGCGCAAGCGGCGATCAAGCCGGGCGCGCACACCTCGTTCGGGGCGTTGAAGCAGATCGACGCCGGCGTCCTTAATATCGGCTACGCTGAGGCCGGACCCGCAAACGGGCCGCCGGTCATCCTGCTGCACGGCTGGCCTTACGACATTTACAGTTTCGTCGATGTGACGCCGGCGCTCGCGTCCGCCGGCTATCGCGTGATCGTGCCTTACGTGCGCGGCTACGGCTCGACGAAGTTCCTGTCGAGCGACACGCTGCGCAACGGCCAGCCTTCGGCGGTCGCCGCCGACGTCGTCGCTTTGATGGATGCGCTCAAGATCGAGAAGGCGACGCTCGCCGGCTTCGACTGGGGTGCGCGGTCGGCCAATATCGTTGCGGCGGTGTGGCCGGAGCGCTGCAAGGCCATGGTATCGGTGAGCGGTTACCTGATCGGCAGCCAGGAAGCGGGCAAGATGCCGCTGCCGCCGAGTGCTGAGCTGCAATGGTGGTACCAGTTCTACTTTGCCACCGAGCGCGGCCGCGCCGGTTACGACAAGTACCGGCACGATTTCTCGAAGCTCATCTGGCAGATCGCGTCACCGAAGTGGAAATTCGACGACGCCACGTTCGACCGCAGTGCCGCGGCGCTCGACAATCCGGATCACGTCGCCATCGTCATCCACAATTACCGCTGGCGCCTCGGCCTCGCCGAAGGCGAGGCGAAGTTCGACGAGGTGGAAAAGAAGCTGGCGACAGCCCCGGTCATCACGGTGCCGACCATCACCATGGAGGGCGACGCCAACGGCGCGCCGCATGTGGACCCTTCCGCCTACGCCAAGAAGTTCTCCGGCAAGTATTCGCACCGGACCATCAAGGGCGGCATCGGCCACAACCTGCCGCAGGAAGCGCCGCAGGCCTTCACCGAGGCTGTCATCGATATCAGCGGGGCCCATGCCGGCTGAGAACGCTTCGCCCCGATCCGCGTTGTCGGAGACCACACCGTAGAACCACGCTCGATGGAGTTGAGAATGACCGATAAGCGAGCACGTCCGGATACCCAAGCCTCCAGCCAGCCCACGCGTCGCGATATTGTTGCAGGCGGCGCGCTGGTTCCCGTTGCCATGAGTTTGCCGTTGCGCGCCGAAGCGCAGTCGCCGGCCGGTTCGGCGGCGCCGGAGATGGTGTCGGTGAGCCTGACCGTCAACGGCAGGCTGCACCGGCTCACGCTCGATCCCCGCACGACACTGCTGGACCTCATGCGCGAGCACCTCGACCTCACCGGCACGAAAAAGGGCTGCGATCAGGGGCAGTGCGGCGCCTGCACCATCCTCATCGACGGCCGGCGCGCCAATTCCTGCCTGACCTTCGCCGTCATGCATGATGGTGCGCATATCACGACGATCGAGGGTCTTGCGCACAATGGCGCGTTGCATCCGCTGCAGCAGGCGTTCATCGACCATGACGCCTTCCAATGCGGCTACTGCACGCCCGGGCAGATCTGCTCGGCGGCCGGATTGCTCGCCGAGGGTAGGGCGAAAACCGCGGACGAGATCCGCGAACTGATGAGCGGCAACATCTGCCGCTGCGGGGCCTACACCAACATTGTCGCGGCGATCCAGCAGGTGGTGGGGCCGTCATGATGAATTTCCAGTACGCGCGCGCTCACGACGTCGCCGACGCGGTCCGGCAGATCGCCGCCGAGCCGAAGGCAAAGCTCATCGCCGGCGGCACCAATCTGATCGATCTGATGAAGATGGATGTCGAGCAGCCGGTCAAGCTGATCGACATCACGCGGCTGCCGCTGAAGCAGGTCGAAAATACGCCGGGCGGCGGCCTGCGCGTCGGCGCACTCGTGCGCAACACCGATCTCGCATATCACCCGCTCGTCGAGAAGCACTATCCGGTCTTCGCCAGCGCGGTCATGGCCGGCGCCTCCCAGCAGCTCCGCAATATGGCGTCGACCGGCGGCAACCTCATGCAGCGCACGCGTTGCCCTTACTTCTACGACACGGCAACGCCCTGCAATAAGCGCGAGCCGGGCAGCGGCTGCTCCGCCATCGAAGGCCTCAATCGCGGTCACGCCATCCTCGGCACCAGCGATGCCTGCATCGCCACCCATCCCTCCGACATGTGCGTGGCGCTCGTGCTCCTGGACGCGAAGGTCCATGTCAGAGGTCCGTCGGGCGAGCGCGTCATCGCGTTCGCCGATTTCCACCGGCTGCCCGGCGATACGCCGCAGCGCGACACCAACCTCAATCCCGGCGAGATCATCACCGCGGTCGAACTGCCGGCGAAGGGCTTCTCCAAGAACCACACCTATCTGAAGATTCGCGACCGGGCGTCATATGCGTTTGCCCTGGTGTCGGTCGCGGCGGGGCTTGAGCTTGATGGTGACACCATCAAGGAGGGCCGCTTTGCCCTCGGTGGCGTCGCGCATAAGCCGTGGCGGGATCCGGAAGCGGAAGCCGCGCTACGCGGTCAGCCTGCCACTGCCGACACGTTTGCCCGCGCGGCAGGCGTGCTGCTGCGCAACGCCAAGGGCTACGCGCACAACACCTTCAAGATCGAACTCGCACGCCGATCCATCGTGCGTGCGCTGACCCAAGCCGCGCGCGGCACGCCGCAGTCGCAGTCGTCCAAGAAAATCATCTGAGCACAGTCATGGCACCTTATATCGGCGCTTCCACATCCCGCATCGACGGCGTCGCCAAGGTCACCGGCGCGGCAAAATACGCCGCCGAGTTCAACGTTCCTGGCCTTGCCTTCGCCAGCATCGTCACCTCGACCGTCACGAAAGGCCGCATCGCGCACATCGACCGCAGCGCCGCGCTGCGCGTCAAAGGCGTGATCGACGTGCTCACCCACGACCATCGCCCGCCGATGGCCGACACCGATCAGGCCTACAAGGATGACGTGGCCCCGCTGGGCTCGCCGTTCCGCCCGCTATACGACAGCAAGATCATGTTCAACGGCCAGCCAATCGCTCTCGTGGTGGCCGAAACATCGGAGGCCGCGCGTTTTGCGGCGTCGCTGGTGAAGGTCGAATATGAGAAGGAGGCGTTTGTCACCGACGTGCAGCGCCAGCGCGGGGCGGCCAGTCCGGTTCCGCCGCCGACGAACCCGTTCGAGGCTCTGTTCGCGCCGCCGAAAACGCGCGGTGAGCCGCAGCAGGCGCTCGCTTCGGCGGCCGTGCGGCATGAGGCCGAATACTCCACGCCGATCGAGCATCACAACCCGATGGAGCTTTTCGCATCGACGGTCGTCTATGAGAACGACGGCAAGCTCACGGTCTATGGCAAGACGCAAGGCGTGCAAAACGTCCAGCGCTATCTGTGCGGCGTTTTCGGCGCGAAGCCGGAGGATATCCGCGTCATGTCGCCCTTCGTGGGCGGCGCATTCGGCGTCGGACTGCGGCCGCAATTCGAGACGGTGCTGGCAGTGCTCGCGGCGCGCGCGCTCAAGCGATCGGTGCGCGTGGTGCTGACGAGGCCGCAGATGTATGCCGTTGGCTATCGGCCGGCGATGATTCAGCGCATCGCGCTCGGCGCCGGCTCAGGCGCGACACTTGATGCAATTACGCACGACGCCGTCACGGTGACGTCGCAATACGAGGACTACTTCCGGCAAGAGACGGCTTGGTCGGGCTTGCTCTACGCGAGCGCCAACGCAAGTTATGCCCACAAGCTCGCCAAGCTCGACCTGCCAACGTCATGCGATATGCGCTGCCCGAGCGCCGCTACCGGCGTCTACGCGCTCGAATGCGCGATGGACGAGCTTGCGGTCGCGCTCAAGGTCGATCCGATCGAGCTACGCCTGCGCTGCTACTCCGACCGCAATCAGAACACCGGTCAGCCGTACAGCAGCAAGGCATTGCGTGAATGCTACAGCCAGGGGGCCAAGGCCTTCGGTTGGGACAAGCGCAATCCGCAAATGCGCTCGATGCGCGACGGCGGCGATCTGATCGGCTGGGGCATGGCAACAGGCGTCTGGGATGCGTTTCAGGCGCCGATCACCGTGCGCATCGCGCTCGGCGCCAACGGCCAGGCCGAGGTTGCCTGCGCGACCTCCGACATCGGCACCGGCACCTACACCATCATGGCGCAGGTGGCGGCCGACATGCTCGGGCTGCCGCTCGAGAATATCACCATCAAGCTCGGTGACTCGACGCTGCCGCAGTCGCCGGTCGAAGGCGGATCGTGGATAGCGGCCTCGGTGTCCAACGGCATCGCGACGACAGCGGAAGCTGTCCGCGACGAGTTGCTGCGCCTGGCGAAGCAGATGCCGAATTCACCGTTCGCCAACGTGTCGTCCGGCGACGTCGTACTCGCGAACGGCAGGCTCGCGAGTAAGACCGATGCCTCGCGGGCGGTACCGATCGGGGACATCATGCGTTCCGGCGCGGTCGACCGCATCGTGCAGGAGAAGACCACGAACCCGCGCGAGGATAACGTTCGCGCGCATAACACGCACTCGGCCGTCTTTGTCGAGGTCAGGGTCGACGAGCAGATCGGCGTCATCCGCGTGACGCGCGTGGTCAGCGCAATCGCCGGAGGGCGTGTGCTGAATCCAAAAACCGCAAGCAGTCAGATCCTGGGCAGCGTCGTCTGGGGTGTCGGCATGGCGCTGCACGAAGAGACGCAGATCGATCACCGGTTCGGCCGCATCATGAATGCCAACATCGCCGAATATCATGTTCCGGTGAATGCGGACATCCACGACATCCGCGTCATCTTCGTCGACGAGCCGGACGACAGCAATCCGCTCGGTGTCAAGGGCCTCGGCGAGGTCGGCATCGTGGGTGTCCCGGCAGCCGTTGCGAATGCGGTCTACCACGCGACCGGAAAGCGGGTGCGTGATCTGCCGATAACCCTGGACAAGCTGCTGGCTTAATAGCGCCCCGTACTATCCTAGGTAGTGGCCCTCAGGGCGGACACCTGAATTTTGCACAGCCTGGCCGTGTGCAATTGTCCCGTGCATGGAAAAGTACCGGGGCAAGCAAATGGCGGAAGTCCTTCTGGGCCAGGCGCACCTGTGCGAGCGCATCGCTGCCGAGTGCGCGGACGAGGACACCGCGAAAAAATACGAAGAGCTTGCCCGGGAATGCCGCGACGCGGCGGCCATGCACGCCGACGACGACAAGCCGCAATGGCCGGTCGTGCTGGCGTTCTGACCCGACGCGCCGTCCGCGCGTGAACCGCGGCGCTTGTTCGCCTCTCGGCGCAATGCAAGACTTGAACCTCGGACGCGAAATGCGCGGGCCGCAACGCGATGATAAATCGCGATCCCGGGGAGGAAACAATGACAAAGCCGATTTATGGCGCCGCTTTGGCGCTGCTGCTGGGGCTGGCCGGCCCGGCCATCGCTCAGGACTTTCCGACGCGCACGATGACGATGATCATTCCGTTTGCGGCGGGCGGGCCGACCGACTTGCTCGGCCGCCTCGTCGCCCAGCGCATGGGCGAGATCCTCGGCCAGACCATCGTCGTCGAAAACGTCGGCGGCGCCGGCGGCATGGCAGGATCGAAGCGCACCGCCGATGCCAGGCCCGACGGTTACACCTTCGAGATCGGCACCGTCGGCACGCACGCGCAGAACCAGTCGCTCTACGAGCATCCGCTCTACAATTCCGTCACCGACTTCACGCCGGTGGCCTTGATCGCCGAGGTGCCGATCGTCCTCATCGCGCGCAAGGACTTGCCGGTGGCGAATCTCAAGGAGTTCGTGGCCTACGCCAAGACGAACCAGGCGAAGATGCATTTCGGCTCGGGCGGCGCGGGCGCCGCCTCGCATCTCGGCTGCGTCGTGCTCAACGTCGCCATGGGCACCGACATCACGCACGTTCCCTACAAGGGCGGCGGCCTGGCGATGCAGGACGTGATCGCGGGACGCATGGATTTCGAATGCGAAATCATGACCACGGTGAAGTCGCATATCGACGCCGGCGACGTGAAGGCGCTGGCGATCCTGAGCGAGACGCGCTCGCCGGTCGAACCGAACCTGCCGACCGCGATCGAGCAGGGCCTCGACGTCAGGGCCTACACCTGGAACGCGATGTTCCTGCCCAAGGGCGTGCCGCCGGCGATCGTGGCGAAACTCAACAGCGCCGTGGTGCAGGCGATGAAGACGCCGGCGGTACGCGATCGCCTGCAAAGCTTCGGCGCGCAGATCGTGTCCGACGACCGCGCGACGCCGGCCTACCTCGCCGGTTTCGTCAAGAGCGAGATCGCGAAGTGGGCGGGGCCGATCAAGGCGAGCGGCGTGTCGGTGAAATGAGCCGAGCGGCGGCGCGGTCGCGCTCAGTCGCGAAAATACGACGGCCACGATCCTGACGGGCTGTAGTAAGGCGCGTCTTGACCGCGATCGGAGCGGTCCTTGGTGCGTCTGTTTCGGACCGACCCTTTGTAGAATTGATTGGGTTCGCAGGAGCCGCCGATGCCGCTCACCGTCGCTAGGCATTGCTGCCGCGTCGTGAAGCCGCAATTCGACGAGCCGCTCATGCTGCCGCCATAGACGGCGCACCACGGATATTCGCGGGCGGACGCAGCCGGCGGCACGGCAAGGCCGGCAAGTCCTGCAATAAGCGCGGCGATAAGCAAGGCGGATAACCGCATGTCATGCACCTCCTCACTAAGCTGACTAACCCCGCGCTGAGAGCCTGCGTTCCTTGCGGCCGCAAAATCTGCTAGGGGCGCGGACATGGCTCCTCCGCTCCTGCAATTGAAAGACATCGCGCTGACCTTCGGCGGCACGCCGCTGCTGACCGGGGCGGAGTTGTCCGTCTCGGCCGGCGAGCGCGTGTCGCTGGTCGGCCGCAACGGCTCGGGCAAATCGACCCTGCTCAAGATCGCGGCCGGGCTGGTCGAGCCGGACCGCGGCACGATCTTCGTGCAGCCGGGCGCGCTGGTGCGCTATTTGCCGCAGGAGCCGGACTTCTCCGGTTTTGCGACCACGCTCGCCTACGTCGAAGCAGGCCTCACGCCCACCGACGACATCCACACGGCGCAAGTGCTGCTCGATCAATTCGGCCTGACCGGCCGCGAAGACCCGGCGCATCTTTCCGGCGGCGAGGCCCGCCGCGCCTCGCTGGCGCGGGCGCTGGCGCCGCAGCCGGACATCCTGCTGCTCGACGAGCCGACCAACCATCTCGACCTCACCACCATCGAATGGCTGGAACGCGAGCTCGATGAGCGCCGCGCCGCGTTGGTGATCATCAGCCATGACCGCCGCTTCCTCTCGACGCTGTCGCGCGTCACGGTCTGGCTCGACCGCGGCGAGACGCGGCGCATCGACCGCGGCTTTGCCCATTTCGAGGAATGGCGCGACGCGCTTTTGGCCGAAGAGGAGCGCGAGCAGCACAAGCTCGATCGCAAGATCGCGTCCGAAGAGCACTGGCTGCGCTACGGTGTCACCGCGCGGCGCAAGCGCAACATGCGCCGGCTCGACGAACTACAGGCGCTGCGCAACAAGCGCCGCAGCTATCGCGCCGCCGCGGGCAATGCCGCGATCACGGCGGCCGAGGCGCCGCAGTCCGGCGCGCTGGTTATCGATGCCGACAGGATCGGCAAGAGCTACGGCGAGCGCCAGATCGTCAGCAATTTCTCGATCCGCATCCAGCGCGGCGACCGTATCGGCATCGTTGGCCCCAACGGCAGCGGCAAGACGACGCTGATCAACATGCTCACCGGCGCGCTGGCGCCCGATACCGGCGCGGTGCGGCTCGGCACCAATCTCGCGGTGGCGGCGCTCGACCAGCATCGCGACAGCCTCGATCCGAACGTCACGGTCACCGAGGCGCTCACCGGCGGCGCCGGTCACACCGTGATGGTGAACGGCGCGCCCAAGCACGTCGTCGGCTATATGAAGGACTTCCTGTTCACCAGCGAACAGGCGCGCACGCCGCTCGGCAAGCTGTCGGGCGGCGAACGCGGCCGCCTGATGCTGGCGCAAGTGCTCGCCAAGCCGTCGAACCTGCTGGTGCTCGACGAGCCGACCAACGACCTCGACATGGAGACGCTGGACGTGCTCGAGGATATGCTCGCCGACTATGCCGGCACCGTGCTGTTGATCAGCCACGACCGCGATTTTCTCGACCGGCTCGTGGCCGGCGTGATCGCGCCCGAGGGCAATGGCCGCTGGACCGAGTATGCCGGCGGTTACTCCGACATGCTCACGCAGCGCGGCGCCGATCTCAGCCGCGCGCCGCGCAAGCCGGCCGTTCATAAACCGGACAAGCTTTTCGCTTCGCCCGCCGCGCGGCCGGCCAAGCAGCGCCTGAGCTTCAAGGACAAGCACGCGCTTGAGACGCTGCCGCAGACTATCGTCGCGTTGCAGGCCGAGGCCGCGGCGTTGCAGGCCAGGCTTGCCGACCCCGATCTCTACGCGCGCGACCGCTCCGCCTTCGAACAAGTCAGCGCCGCGCTCGGCGCCGTCCAGCACAAGATCGCCGCGGCCGAGGAGAAGTGGCTGGAGCTCGAGATCCTGCGCGAAGAAATCGCCGGCAACTGATCACTTGAGCGGACCGGCGACCTTGTCGAGGACCGGACATCACGTCTTGCCGGCGCCAGCGCCGCCGTGATTGCCGGTGTCACCCGCGGGCCTGCCGGCGCCTGCACCGCCAATGTTGGTGTCACCCGGTGGCTTGCCGGAGCCCGCGCCGCCGGCGTTGCCGGTATCGCCCGGCGGCCGGCCTGCGCCCGCACCACCGATGTTGGTGTCACCAGGAGGTTTGCCAGCGCCCGCGCCGCCGCTGCTGCCGGTATCACCCGGAGGTTTGCCTGCTCCCGCGCCGCCGGAATTTTTAGCGGGAGGCTTGCTGGCATGCCGCGAGTGCTTCTTTTCTGACTTCGTCGAGATCGATGCCGATAGATGTTTCTCCGCTTTCCCGAGACCGCCGCCGCTGTGCCCCTTTGCGGAGGCGGGCGCTGACGAGACGAGGAGGGCGGTCAGGAGCGCTGCAAACGAGATCGTCGCTTTGGACATGTAATGCTCTTTCTGAGTTGGGAGGCTTGATGGCGCAGCGTCATCCGCGCCCCCCCCCGCAATTGCGGGGATGCGTAGCGAAGATCTGCGCCGTTGATCTGAATTCCCGCTTGCGCGGGAGCGTATTGGAGAGCCGCTGCTACTTCAGCTGATCCGCCACCTTGTCGAGGCCGGCCTGCGAACAGACGTCGTCCTTGCCGGGCGAGCCTGAGACGCCGACCGCGCCGATCACCTCGTCGCCGACCTTGATCGGCAGCCCGCCGCCGAGCGCCAGTATACGGGTGTATTGCATGGCCGGGGCGTAGGCCGGTTCAGCCTGCACACGCTTGGCGAAATTGGCCGACGGCGAGCTATAGGCGCGCGCGGTGTAGGCCTTGCGGTCGGCGCCCTCCGGCGTGTGCAGGCCGGCGCCGTCGCCGCGCAGCATCACGACCTGCAGGCCGTCGCGGTCGATCACGACTACCGAGACCTTGAAGCCCATGCTCTGGCACTGGGCGAGCGCGGCGCTGGCGATCGTCTGGGCCATTGCTTCGGAAACATTCTTCTGCGTGAGTACGCCCTGCGCATGGGCGGTCGACGACAGCAGGGCGGCGGTGGCGAGAGCGGTGAGCGATGTCAGGATGCGCGGCATAAGCAAATCTCCCGGGCTTTGAAGATCCAATCAGCCCCGCCTGAGCATACACCGCGCCGGGGCGTTTATTTCTTCCCGGGAGTTATTTCTTGAGCTTATAGCCGGTGCGGAACATCCACCACACGATGGCGAGGCAAAGGCCCATGAACACCAGCGTCATGGCCAGGCTGACCGCGACGTTGACGTCGGCGACCTCGAAGAAGCTCCAGCGAAAGCCGCTGACCAGGTACACGACCGGATTGAACAAGGTCACCTTCTGCCACAGCGGCGGCAGCACGCTGGTCGAATAGAACGTGCCGCCGAGGAAAGTGAGCGGCGTGATGATCAGAAGCGGCACGATCTGCAGCTTCTCGAACCCGTCGGCCCAGATGCCGATGATGAAGCCGAGCAGGCTAAAGGTCACCGAGGTCAGCACCATGAACGTCATCATCCAGAACGGATGGGCGATGTGCAGCGGCACGAACAGGAAGGAGGTCGCCAGGATGACGACGCCGAGGATGATCGACTTCGTCGCCGCCGCGCCGACAAAGCCGAGCGTGATCTCGAAGAAGGAGACCGGCGCCGACAACAGCTCGTAGATGGTGCCGACGAAGCGCGGGAAATAGATGCCGAACGAGGCATTCATGACGCTTTGGGTCAACAGCGTCAGCATGATCAGTCCCGGCACGATGAACGAGCCGTAATTCACGCCGTCGATCTGCGCGATGCGCGAGCCGATCGCCGCGCCGAACACGACGAAATAGAGCGCGGTCGAAATGACCGGCGACACGATGCTCTGCGCCAGCGTGCGGCCGGTCCGCATCATCTCGGTCTTGTAGATCGCGGCGACGGCGCGAAGGTTCATGGTATGCTCCTCGCCGGTTCGTTGACGAGGCCGACGAAAATATCCTCCAGCGACGACTGGTCGGTGTGCAGGTCGCGAATGCGCACGCCGGCCTTGCTCAGCTCGCCAAGCAGCGTGGCGACGCCGGTTCGCTCCGCCCACGTGTCGTAGTTGTAGACCAGCTCGCAGCCGTCGCCGCCGATCGTGAGATTGAAGGCGGCGAGGGCGGGGGGAACGGCGCTGAGTTTATCGGCGACATGCAGGACCAGGCGCTTCTTGCCCATCTTGCGCATCAGCTCGGCCTTCTTCTCGACCAGGATCATTTCGCCTTTGTTGATGACGCCGACACGGTCGGCCATCTCCTCGGCCTCTTCGATGTAGTGGGTGGTCAGGATGATGGTGACACCGGAGGCGCGCAGCGTGCGCACCACGTCCCACATATCCTTGCGCAGCTCGACGTCGACGCCCGCCGTCGGCTCGTCGAGGAACAGGATTGCCGGCTCGTGGCTCAGCGCCTTGGCGATGAGGACGCGCCGTTTCATGCCGCCGGACAATTCGACGATCTTGCTGTTGCGCTTGTTCCACAGCGAGAGGTCCGTGAGCACCTTTTCGAGATAGGCCGGGTTCTTCGGCTTGTTGAACAACCCGCGCGACATCGACACCGAAGCCCATACGCTCTCGAACGGCGCCATCATGATCTCCTGCGGCACCAGCCCGATCTGCGCGCGCGCCGCGCGGTAGTCCGTGATGATGTCGTGGCCATCGACGGTGACGCTGCCTTGGCTCGGATTGACGATGCCGCAGACGATGCCGATCAGCGTCGTCTTGCCGGCGCCGTTCGGCCCGAGCAGCGCGAAGATCTCGCCGCGCTCGATGCCGAGGTTGATGTTATTGAGCGCCTGGAGCCCGCTGGCGTAGGTCTTCGACAGGTTGTTGATGGAAATGATCGACGGCATGAATGATTGGCGGTCTGCGGAGGGGTGCCGCGCATATAAACGCCGACGCGCGGACATGCCAGCCCCATCGCGGCGTATCCAATAGTTTAAGCGAGCGATGTCAGGGCGGTGAGGTCGCTCAGCGTCTGTTTCGGCGGGAAATCGAGATACTCGTCGGGCGCCTTGCTGCGATTGATCCAATACGAATTGAAGCCGACCGAGGTTCCCGCCATCACGTCCCAGCGGTTCGAGGACACGAATGTGACGTCGCCCGGCTTGCATTTGAAATGATCTGTCACCAGCCGGTAGACCTCGGGACGCGGCTTGAACATTTTCACGCTGTCGACGGAGAGCACGGCGTCGAGATCGCCGCCGATCTGCGCGGCGTCGACCGCGCCCTTTAGCATCTTCGGCGAGCCGTTCGACAGGATGCCGGTGCGGTGGCCCTTGGCCTTGAGCGTCTTGAGCACGCTGCGCGCGTCGGGGAATGCATCAAGCTGATAATAGGCATCCATCAATTTTTGTTTGATGGCCTTGTCGATGGCCGGCACCCGCGCCAGCGCGAAATCGAGCGCGCGCTCGGTCAGCGTCCAGAAATCGGCGTAATGCCCGGCCAGCGTCAGCGTCCAGGTGTATTCGAGCTGCTTGGTGCGCCAGATCTCCGACATGCGCTCGGCATCGGGACCGGCCTGGCCGCAGCGGATGATGGCGGCATGCACGTTGAACAGCGTGCCATAGGCATCGAACACGAAAATCGACGGCATGGAATTCCTCCGGCTTTGGCCGCTATTCTGGTCAGGCGCGGCGGACTGTCAAAGAAGACCGGGGAGTTGGCAATGGCAGCGGACCAGGGTTGGTCCACGACCTGGACGTATTTTGAGGGCGCCTGGCACGAAGGCAACGTGCCGCTGTGGGGCGCACGCACGCATGCGATCTGGCTCGGCTCCTCGGTGTTCGACGGCGCGCGCGTGTTCGAAGGCGTCGCGCCCGATCTCGACCTGCATTGCGCGCGGGTCAATGCCTCGGCCAAGACGATGTTCCTCAAGCCGGGCGTTTCGGTCGACGAGTGGCTGGGACTAACGCACGAAGGCATGGCCAAATTCCCGAAGGAAACGACGCTCTACGTGCGCCCGATGTATTGGGCCGAGCGGGCCGGTCCGATGGCGCTGCCGCCCGACCCGGACTCGACGCGCTTTGCGCTCACGCTCTACGACTCGCCGATGCGCAAGCCGGACGGCTTCTCCATCACGCTGTCGCCGTTCCGCCGGCCGACGCTCGAAACCGCGCCGGTCGACGCCAAGGCCGGCTGTCTCTATCCGAACAACGCGCGCGCCATGTTCGAGGCGAAATCGCGCGGCTTCGACAATTGCCTGGTTCGCGACGTCACCGGCAACGTTGCCGAACTTGCCAATTCCAACGTCTTCCTCGGCAAGGATGGCGTCGTGTTCACGCCGATCCCGAACGGCACGTTCCTTGCCGGAATCACGCGTAAACGTGTCATCGCGCTGTTGCGCGCGGCGGGCATTCAGGTCGTCGAGACTGTGCTAGGCTATGCCGATTTCGAAACGGCCGACGAGATATTCTCGACCGGCAACGCCTCCAAGGTGCTGCCCATTACCCGGATCGGCGAGCGTTCGCTGCAGCCGGGCCCGCTCTATCGCAAGGCGCGTGAATTGTATTGGGAATTTGCGCACTCCTGAAGGCTCCGATGATCATCCGCCGCGCACCCCGTCACTTGATCTGCCAGGCCGCGCTGGTTTGCCTTGGCGTGATGAGCGGCACCATTGCCTTTGCGGCCGAGCCGCCGGTCAATCTCGTCGCGCATTACACGATCACCATGACCCATGTGCAGGTCGGCGAGCTCAAATGGACGGTCAATTTCGCCGATCCGGCCTATCTCGCCTCCGCCAGCGGCAAGGCGAGCGGCGTGTTCAGTGTCCTGGTGAAAGGCGAGGGCGCCTTCAGCACGCGTGGCGCCATGGCGGGCGCGGCGCTGACGCCGGCGGTCGCACGCTCCGACATCAGCGACGATGACGGCACCTATGAAACGGAAATGACCTTCGAGAACGGCGCGCTCAAGCGCGTCGAGGATCGCGGCGACGCGGCGCCCGCCGACCGCATCCCGGTCGCCAAGAAACTTCTGCAGAATGTCGACGACCCGCTGAGCGCGATGCTGATTTCCCGCCGAACAGGAGACCATGGCGCCGGCGAATTGCCACAGGACCCTGAAGATCTACGACGGCCGCCGGCGCTACGACCTCGCGCTGTCCTACAAGCGCACCGACAAGGTCAAGATGACGCGCGGCTATGCGGGGATGGCGCTGGTCTGCGGCGTCGTGCTGCATCCGATCGGCGGCTACAAGCCCGACAGCCTGCTGGTGCGCTATCTCGCCGGCAAGGACGATCTCGAAATGTGGTTCGCGCCGATCAAGGGCACGACCTACATGGCGCCGGTCAAGGCGCTGATGCCGACGCTGGTCGGCACCATGGAGATCAGCGCCGACGAATTCTTCGAGCGAAAAGTGGCGCCGCCGGAAAAGGCGGTGGAGTCGACGCCGGCCGAACCGGCAAAGCCGCTCGACGTCGCGCCGCTCGATCCGCCGAAACCGGCGGTGGACGTCGCGCCGCTCGAGCCGGCCAAGCCTTAGACGATGCAAAATGACGACTGAGCGCACCGCGGCAGCTTGCCGTTGCGGCAAAGTGGAGCTCCAGATCGTCGGGCCTCCAATTTTGCGAGCCATTTGTTATTGCGCGAGCTGCCAGGACGCAGGCCGCCAGTATCAGGCGTCGCCCGGCGCCGATCCTGTTTTGGCCAAGGATGGCGGCACGGACTACGTTCTCTACCGCAAGGATCGCGTGCGCTGCGTCCAGGGCGGCGACCTCCTTGACGAGCGGCGGCTAAAACCGGACTTGCCGACACGGCGGATGGTCGCGCGCTGCTGCAACACGGCGATGTTTCTCGACTTCACCAAGGCTCACTGGCTCACGATCTATCGAGGCCGCCTAGCGGGCGATATGCCGCCGGCAACCATGCGGCTGATGACGGCCGAACGGCCGGCGGGCGTGAATTTGCCGGACGATATGGCCAACCACCCGGGCCCCTCCGCCAAATTCATCGTGAAGCTGCTGCGCGCGTGGCTGGCCATGGGATTCAGGCGGCCGACCGTCGACGGCGTACCGTAAGCAGCTACGCTGTTACTGCTCCACCGCCACCGGCCGTCGCTCATTGATCGAGCGGATCAGCGCCTCGAACGCACCGACGACATCCAGCATGTCCGCCGTCGACACCGCGAACGGCTTGCCGGTCTCGATCGCCTCCGCAAAGCTCTCGATCAGCGTGCCGAGCGAGTTGACCGCAGGATAAGTCGTCGTCTTCGGCTCCTCGCCGATTTTCGCGACCGTCAGCATCGTTTCCTCGCGCGCTTCCGCCGAGCCCTTGGTGCCGAAGACGTGGATGCGCCAGAACATCGGCGCCGCGCGCACCGTCGCCATCACGCCGGTCGCGCCGCTCTTGAATTCGATCAGCGCTGCGGCGACGTCGCGCGGGTCGGGCGGCGGCTTGCGCGAGAACACGCGGGCGTCCACTTTCGCGATCGGCCCCGCGAGATTGACGAAAGCGTCGATGAGGTGAAGCCCAGCGCCGGTCATGCCGCCGCCGGGGGATTCGCGCGGGTCGTCGCGCCAGCCGCCCGTCACGCGAGTTGAATGCTCGTTCGAGAAATTGCCCTCGATGTGCAGGATGTCGCCGAGCGTGCCGTCATCGACCACGCGCTTGAGCTCGCGCATCGACGAGAAGCAGCGCTTGTTGTTGCCGAGGCCGAACGGCACCTTGGCCTTGATTGTCGCGGCGACCGCGCGCTCGGCCTCTTTGCGCGTCAGTGCCAGCGGCTTCTCGCTCCACACCGGCTTGCCGAGCGCCGCGACCGCGCCGATCTGCTGCACATGCAGCGAATGCGGCGTCGCCAGGAACACCGCCTTGACGCGCGGATCGGCGATCGCTTCGTCGAAATCGGTCGACAGCTGGAAGCCCTTCGCCGCGGCGAAGTCGCGCACCAGCTCCGGCTCCTTGCTGACGCCGCGGATGATGCGCAGGCGCTTGCTCTTGCCCTGCACCGACTCGACGATGTTCTTGCCCCAGCGGCCGAGGCCGATAACGGCGGCGTCAATCATGGGCGGGCTTCGTGCGGGCGGGGCACATAATCATCACTCCAAACGATGGGTCGCAGCATCGAAATCGATGCGCGAGGCGCGGTCAACCATGGTTTTGCCACGAAGGCGGCTCGCCTCACAAAAAATATTCCTCGCATCCTCCGATCGTCGGACGCGCGGCCCCGGTCGCTTCGACACTGTCCCGCCGAAATTTCATCCAGTTGCAATTTTGAGGAGCGGTTCATGGGAAAATTCATCGCGTTTCTGTACGGCGTCGTCGCCTATCTCGCCTTCGCCGTCAGCGTTGTCTATGCGGTCGGTTTCGTTACCGGCCTCGTCGTGCCGAAGACGATCGATTCCGGCCCCGTCGGGCCGCTGACCGAATCGCTTATCGTCAACTTGGCGCTGATGTCGCTGTTCGCCGTCCAGCACAGCGTAATGGCGCGGCCGCAATTCAAAAAATGGTGGACGCGTTTCGTGCCGCACGTGATCGAACGCAGCACCTTCGTGCTGTTGTCGAGCCTGGCGCTCATGCTGCTGTTCTGGCAGTGGCGGCCGATCCCGGAGGTGGTCTGGGAGGTCGACGACGTGGACGTCGCGTCGTTCCTGCTGGGCCTCAGCCTGTTCGGTTGGGTGTTCGTCTTCGTCAGTACGTTCCTGATCAACCATTTTGAACTGTTCGGCCTGCATCAGGTCGTCAACAATCTGGCCGGCAAGCCGATGCCCCAAGTTCGCTTCCGGACGCCGCTGCTCTACAATCTGGTGCGGCACCCGATCTATCTCGGCTTCATCATCTTCTTCTGGGCGACGCCGGTGATGACGGTGGGCCACCTGCTGTTCGCGGCGGTGACGACGGCCTACATCTTCGTCGGTATCGCGCTCGAGGAGCGCGATCTCATTTCGATCTTCGGCGATGAATACCGGCGCTATCGCAAGCGCGTGGCGATGATCGTGCCGTTCCTGCGCGCGCCGTGAGGTTACGAACGATAGACGATGACGCCAAAAGCGACGCGCGAGTGATTTGTCCGATCACGGCTTGCCCGTGCGAGGGCGATCTGTCCCATTTGTGCAAGGACTACGGCTGCGCCCGCAAGGGCGGCTTGTCGCCGCATTCCGAGGAGAATTGAACGCGGCAACCCGCCGTCAAGGCGGCGGCAGCGTCAGCAGTTTCTCCGGCGGTCTGCCGCGCAGATCGTAGACTGTCGCGAACACGATGCCTTCCCGGCGCACCTCGGCGACGATCGGGCCGTGAAGATGCGCGCAGTAGAAAGTGCCGAGCGCCATGGCGAAGTCGGCCTTCTTCTGATCGAACGTCGTTTCGAAGTCGGGTCCAAGCTCGACCGCGGCGGCGGCCTGCGGCCCGCAGATCGCCACCACCCAGCGCCGGCCTTGCGGCCGATGTTCGCCGCCGCCGGCTAACCGCGCGCGCAGCTCGTTCGCCGTCTGTTTGAAGGCAAGGCCCCAATAGTCGAGCATGAAACGGCCTTGCGCGCCCGGCACGCCGCCGGCCATCGCGTTGAAATAGACGTACTCATAAGGGTGCAGCCGCACCATGCCGGCGACGGGAATGGCGAATCCGGCGGCGAACACGACGGCGAGCGCAGCGAGCGCGGCGCGGCCCAAGCCCGCCGCGCGGTCGATCACCCAGGCGGCGCCGATGCCGGCGAGCACCGCAAACGGCGGCACGATGAAGAGGAACTGGCGGATGCCGTTGTAGAGCGCCGGCCGCGTCACGAAGGCGATGGCGACCGGCAGCACTGCGAACAGCAGCACCATCAGCAGGCTGGCGCGGCGGGTCAGCGCGATTTCGCGGCGCCCCGCTGCGATCAGGGCGAAGACCGCGCCGGTCAGGCCGAACGCGAGCAAAAGCTCCGGCAGTTTCAGTACGATGAGATGCGGCAGGTAGGTCCAGGGCATGGCCGGCACCGGATAGAGCTTGCCTTCGTAGAGCTCTTCCCACGGCCGCTCGAAAAACTTGTCGAAATAGAGCGCGGCGCGCAGCGGGTTGAGCGGCGCCAGCACCGACCATGGCCACAGCACCGCCATCACCAGATAGGCGAGCACCAGCGCCGGCGAAAAGCGCAGCAGGAATTGCCAGAGCCGCGCGCCCGCATGCCGTAGTCCGGTTGTGCCGGCTTCTTCGGCGAAGATCAGCAGCAGCGCCGCGGCGGCGGGCAGGGCGCCGAGCGCCGCCAGCACGCGCGAGCCGAACGCCGCGCCGAGCGCGAGGCCGACCAGCATCAGGGCCCGCCAGTCCGGCTTCGGGTATTCCTCGAAGGTCCGCACCAGGCCGAGCAGCAACACGATCATAGCCACCGCGAAGGGCGCGTCCTTCGGGTTCATGAACATGTGGCCGTAATAGATCGGGGCGGTGGTGAGCAGCGCCAGCGCGCTGACGCCGGCGAGCGGCCCGCCGAGGCGGCGCGCCAGCCGCCACGTCGCGATCAGGCCGATGATGCCGATGACGGCGCCGATGAGCCGCCGCGTCTCGAACAGACCGAACGGCAGCACCTTGGCGGCGAGCGCCGCCAGCATGTCGAAGCCGCCGCCATAGTAGTACAGGTTGACGAAAGACAGCGCGCGCCGGTCGGTAAAGCCCGAGCCGTAGAGCTTGAGCAACAGCTCGCCGTATTGCGATTGCGTGTAGTCGTCCCAGCCCAGCCCGTAGTCGCGAAACGTCAAGGCGGCGGTGATCGCCACCGCCGCCAGGATGATGCGCGCGATCCGGTCGGCAAGCGCTTGCGCCGGCCGTGTCGCCATGGTCGCAGGCGCGCGAATGTTACTTCGTCGCGGCGGTGAACATTTCCTCGACGTGTTCCCAATTCACGAGGTTATCGAGGAACGCCTTGAGGTAGTCAGGCCGCCGGTTGCGATAGTCGATGTAGTAGGAGTGCTCCCAGACGTCGCAGCCGAGGATCGGCGTGCCGCCATGCACCAGCGGGTTCTCGCCGTTCGGCGTCTTGGTGACGGCGAGCTTGCCGTTCTGCACCGCGATCCAGCACCAGCCGGAGCCGAACTGGGTGGCGCCGGCCTGGGCGAAGTCGGCCTTCATCTTCTCGACGCCGCCGAGATCCTTGTCGATCGCCGCCTTCAGCTTGCCCGGAATCTTGTCGCCGCCGCCTTTCGGCTTCATCCATTTCCAGAAATGAATGTGGTTGTAATGCTGGCCGGCATTGTTGAAGAGGCCGGCATTCTTGCCGAAGGACGCCTTGACGACCTCCTCGAGCGACTTGTTTTCGAGCCCCGAGCCTTCGAGCAGCTTGTTGCCGTTGTCGACGTAGGCCTTGTGGTGCTTGTCGTGATGGTATTCGAGCGTCTCCTTCGACATGTAGGGCGCCAGCGCGTCATGGGCATAGGGCAAATCGGGCAGCGTGAACGGCATGTTTCGTCCTCCTCAAAACCACAAATGTTGATTGCGGAATAAACCGGTCCCCTGGTCCCCTGGGGTGAAACCGGCACGTCCCGGGCGAGTTCCTTAATCAGGTCTAATTAGGCGCGGGCGCGGTCGCTTGGCAACGCCCCGAAAGGCGCAAAGAGCGGGCCGGTCTCGGCGGGTCTTGGCCGGTCCTAACCCGGGCTCGACCGACCTGCGGTTGCAAACGGTTAACGTTAATCAGCTGTGAGGTTTTTCGGACTAATTTGACCTAACCAGTTGCCGTAGCCTGCAGAAAACGCGAGAATTTGCTTGATTTAGAAGCGGTTGCCAGGCTTCGCGCGCGTAGAAGGGGCCGGCTGGAACTGAGAGGAAACACATCGCATGCCGATGATCATGTTCGTTATTGGCTGCGTCGCCATCATGGCCGGGGTGGTCATGATCGCGTTCGGCATTCCGATCAGCGAATTCAGCTTCGGCAACACCTTGATCGTCTCCGGGACGACGCTCGCCACCGGCGGGCTGGTCATCCTGGCGCTGAGCACGGTCGCACGGCAGCTTGCCCGCCTGGCCGAGGGCCAAGGGCTGCGAATGCCGGCCCCGCCGCCGCGGCAAGCCGCCGAGAGCTTCGAGCCGCCGCCGGAAGCCCGCCCGGCTCCGGCCCGGGTTCCGTTCCCGCCCAAGCCCAGCCTGCGCGAAGCACTGAACGCCGAGCCGCCGATGCCGCCGGACCTGGGCTACGACGAGCCCGCCGGCCAATCCTTTGCGCCATCGATGCGCAACCCCGAGGCGCCGCCCGCGAGCGTCGAGGACGAGGTATCGCTGTCGCCGCCGGCGCCGACCAATGGATCCGCGGCCGGCGAGCCGCACGAGCCCGGTTTCGAGGGTTGGCGGCCGGAGCCGCCAGTGCCGCCGCAGCCGCCGCGTGAAAGCCCGGGCAGCTATTTCGACAGCATGTGGCCGGCCAAGCCCAGGACCGCACCCAGCAAGTCCGCACCCGCCGTCGAGCCGCAGCGTCAGCCGAGGCCGGAGATGCCGCGCGAGCGGGAGACAATCGCGCGTGCGCCCGCGCCGCCCCCGGCGGCCGAGCCGCGTCCCGCGCCGCCGCGCAGTGGCGTCGCCATCCTGAAGTCGGGTGTGGTCGACGGCATGGCCTATACGCTCTACGTCGACGGCTCGATCGAAGCCGAACTGCCGCAGGGCACGCTGCGCTTTGCCTCGATCGACGAATTGCGCAGCCACCTCGAGAAGAACTCCTAAGGCGCGCGCCGCCGTTCTCCCGGCCAGTCTTCGGTAAAACCATAGCAACCGCTGAAGTCTAGCCGGCGGTTTGACTTATCTTTTTCTTGCAGCGATCTGATTTCGCCAGTAAACTCAACAATAAAAGCGGTATTGGCTGCCCGCGCGGCACAACAGGACGGCGACGATGACCGACACTCCAGGGGACGGCAACTACATCGAACTGACGGCGAAGATCGTGTCGGCTTACGTCAGCAACAATACGGTGCCGTCGGCCGATATCCCCGCGCTCATCAATCAGGTGCACACCGCGCTCAATCGCGTATCGGGCAAAGGCGGCGATGCGGCGTCCGAGCCGCTCAAGCCCGCGGTGTCGCTGAAGAAGTCGATCACGCCCGAGTACATCGTCTGTCTCGAGGACGGCAAGAAGTTCAAGTCGCTCAAGCGTCACCTGCGCACGCAGTACAACATGACGCCCGAGCAGTATCGCGAGAAGTGGGGCCTCTCGGCCGACTATCCGATGGTGGCGCCGAACTACGCGGCGGCGCGCTCGCAGCTCGCCAAGCAGATGGGGCTCGGCCAGCAGCGCCGGCGCCGCGCGCGCTAGCCGCAATAGCGGTGGATAAATTCCTATTTGCTGTGGATGATTTTTCCGGCCAGGCGCCGAAAATCGTCGTTTCTCCATGACTGCGGGGAAATCGGCTACGCCGGCGCGAGCGCGGCTTTGGCTTCGCCGCGGATACGTTCGACCATGGCGCGCAGACCGTTCGAGCGCTGCGGCGTGAGATTCTCGCGCAGGCCGAGCTTCCCGAACATGGCCTCCGGGTCGACCGCGAGGATATCCTTGGCGTGCCGGCCGGAATAAAGCGCAAACAGAATTGCGATCAGGCCGCGCACAATGTGCGCATCGCTGTCGCCCTCGAAGGTCAGCGTCGGGCCGGCGCCACCGTCCGGCTTCACGTGCGTCAGCAGCCAGACCTGGCTGGCGCAGCCGCGCACTTTGTTGGCCTCGGTGTGGGCTTCGTCGGCAAGTGGCGGCAGCGTGCGGCCGAGTTCAATGACGTAGCGATAGCGGTCGTCCCACTGATCGAGGAGTTCGAAGTTTTCGACAATGTCGTCGATGGCGTCCATGGCCTCTATATATGCCGCGAATCCGCCAATGGCCAAAGCGTTGCGCGAGGCCGGCGAGCCCCGCGATAAAGCAGCGGAAAAGACTGGATTTTAGGCGGACGGCCGGGTCGCGCGGTCGGCGCGGCGCGGCGGCAGCGGAACGCGGCCATGCCAGCCAGGCGTCAGATCCGACGACGTCAGCGTGCCATGATCGACATTGGACACCGGCACCGTCTTGGCCACCGTCTTGGCGTCGCCCTTGCCCGCGGCGGTCTTCTGATCGGGCGCGGATTTCTTCTCATTCATCTTGGTTGAGACGAAATCATAGAGCGTGTGCGCGCCGGCTTCCGCCTTGTGGCCGAGCGCAACCGCGACCTTGCCGCCGACCTTGCAGGCATCGGCCTGGCGTTCGCAGAAGCCGCGCACGTCGGTGATGGTGGCGCCGGCGAGCGTCATCGCCTGCGTCGCGTCGATGTGCGCATCCGGTGACGCGGATTTGTTGCCGCCCGGAAGCAGCAGGCAAACGACGCCCAACCAGAACGCTATGCGCAGCAAGAAGAACATGACCCACCCAGTTAGTCCCCGGCAGCCTTTTCGCCGCCTTTGAATGAAATCTACCAGACAGCATTGAACCTGTCGTTCGCAATGAAGCGAGGGTTTTGCGCAAAATCGACGCGAATGAGATGCGAGGTTTCATCAAATTCGAGACAATCGAATTTGCATAAAATTTTATGCGCCGATGCCTCGCCCGTGCCGGCCGTTCGAAACGCGGAGCCGACATGGTTACCGGCGCGGTAACAAATGGAGCCGGCGCGCCGGAACGGCGGCTTCAGGCAACAAAAATTTCACCATGCGGGCCGAAACGGCAACCGGACTGCTCGCTTCCGCGGCGCCGGTCGCCCGCTTCCGGCGCCCCTTAGTGTTCGCTTAAGTCGCTCTCTCTAAGACTTTTCGCACGAAAAGGGACGCGTCCGTTCATCGGGACGTGAGACAGGGACCGTGCATTTCCTCACGCCAGTGTGGAACTACGTCGACGCCTTGGTGCACCCGACGGCGCGGCACGATGCGCTGACGGCGGCGCGTCACCGCGCCTTCATGGCGCCGCGTCTGCTCGGCAGCCTGGTCGCGCTCGCCTCTTTTCCCGTCTATCTCGCCTTCCGCGGCGTGCCGAGCGCGCTCGAGCTCGGCGTCTTCGCCTGGCTGGTGGCGCCGATCCTGATCGCCTATTTCCTGTCGCGCACCGGCAGCTACGAAAGCGCCCACGTGCTGTCCTCGCTCGCGCTCACCGGGCTGGTGACGGTGGTGGCATGGCGCACGGGCGGCATTGGCTCGTTTGCCGCGATCTGGCTCGTCGTCGTTCCGCTCGAAGCCGCGCTCTCCGCCTCGCGTCGCGTCGTCGCGCTCGCCTCGACGACCGCGCTCGCCGCCGCCGGATTTCTGCTGCTCGCCAACGTGACCGGCGTGCTGCCGGAGGCTTCGGCGACGTCGAGCCAGCACGGCGCGTTGGCCGCGCTCGGCATCATTTCGGCGGCGCTCTACGCCATCGGCTTGGCGCTCGGCGCCGAGCAGCTCGCGCGCACCAGCTTCTGGCTGCTCTACGCCGAGGAGGACCGCTACCGCCTGCTGGCGCGCAACATGACCGACGTCATCACGCGCCACGGCCGCAACGGCGCGGTCCTGTTCGTCTCGCCGGCAGCGGAGCCGCTGTTCGGCGTCGGCCCCTCCGCGCTGATCGACCACGGCCTGTTCGACCGCGTTCATGTGGCGGATCGCCCGGCCTATCTCACGGCGCTGGCCGATGCGGCCTCGCTCGGCGAGGACCGCTCCGTCGAATTCCGCATTCGCCGCGGCGACGATGCCGAAGGCAAAGGCGGACAGTTCGCCTGGGTCGAAATGCGCTGCCGTCCGCTCGACCGCTCGACCAATGCCGATGCTGCGGTTCGCGAAGTCGTGTCGGTGCTGCGCGACATCAGCGAGCGCAAGGCGCAGGAACGCGCCATCGAGATCGCGCGCGGAGAGACCGAGCGCGCCAATGCCGCCAAAGGACGCTTCCTTGCCACCATGAGCCACGAGCTGCGCACGCCGCTCAACGCGATCATCGGCTTTTCGGAGATGCTCACCAACGAGTCGCTGACGCTCGATCCGGCGCGCAAGCTCGAATACGCCGGCTTGATCAACAACTCCGGGCGTCATCTCCTCTCGGTGGTCAACGGCATTCTCGACATGTCGAAGATGGAGAGCGGCAATTTCGAGATCGCGCCGGAGCCGTTCTCGGCGGCGACCGCGGTCGCAAGCTGCTGCGATATCCTCGCGCTCAAGGCGCAGGAGTCCGGCGTCGAGCTGAAAACCCGTATCGCTCACGACCTGCCGGAGCTCGTCGCGGATCGCCGCGCCTTCAACCAGGTCCTGATCAATCTCGTTTCGAACGCCATCAAGTTCACGCCGCGCGGCGGCGAGGTCGACGTCGGCGCCCGCTGCGAGGGCGGCATGTTTGTGGTGACGGTCGAGGATACCGGCGTCGGCATCGGCGAGGATGACCTGCCGCGGTTGGGCGAGGCCTTCTTCCAGGCGCGCGCGTCCTACGACCGCCGGCACGACGGCACGGGTTTGGGCCTGTCGATCGTGAAAGGCCTCGTGCGGCTGCATGACGGCGATATGAGCATCAAGAGCCGGCTCGGCGAGGGCACACAGGTGACCATCCGCTTGCCGCTGGTGGCCGAAGTCAAACGCGCTGCCCATCCGGTCAAGTTGATTGCGGAACGTGCAAGTGAACGTGGAAGTGAGGTTGCGACAATTGCCAAGTTCGAGGTCAAGAAAAGTGCCTAACCGCCGCCGACAACAGCAGGTTTCGGAGCGCGGCGTGCTGGCCGCGGCGATCGTGCGGCATCCGCGCGAATCCGTCGGCGTGCTGATGGCGACGGCTGCGACCGTTGCGATCATGGTCAACGCGCTGTTCTTGCAGCACGGCCCCCATCCCGCCCCGATTTTCGCCGCGCGTCCGCTGGCGTTCCGGCCGGCAGCGCCGGTCGCTGTGCCGCAGCCGGCGCCGGTCGCGGCGCCGAAAGCGGCCGAGCCGCGGACCCCGGCGCAGATCATCGGCGATATCCAGCGCGAACTTCATCAGCGCGGCTTCTATACGGGCGCGGTCGACGGCATCTGGGGCGCCAAGACCGACGCGGCGGCGCGCGACTTGCTGCAGGCCGCCGGCCTCAAGGTCGACGTGACGCCGAGCGAAAGCCTGTTGCATGTGATTTCGACGTCGAATGCCAAGCCGGCAGCCGCCGTCGTGGCTCCTGCGCCAGCGCACAAGGATCCAATCGCCGCGCTGATCGCGCCGCAGCCGGCGCCGCCGCCGCAAACGCCGTCCGCGTCGCCGTCCAAACGCATTCTCGCGATCCAGCGCGCGCTCGCCGATTTCGGCTATGGCCAGATCAAGCCGACCGGCGTTTACGACAAGGACACCCAGGTGGCGGTCGAGAAATTCGAACGCGAACGCAGCCTGCCGGTCGACGGCCAGATCAGCGACCGCTTCGTGCGTGACCTTGCCGCCATGACCGGGCGGCCGCTGGAGTAATAGCGGCGCGCGCGGCCTCCGTGTTACTGAAGGCGATGCGGCTGAAATCCGGCATCTGGGTCGCGGCCTATCTGCGCCGCGCCAACATTGAGGGCGCTTTCGCAGCAGTGCGCCGGCGCGGCGCCGAGGAAGCCGGCGCCATCTTCATCATCATCAACCGGCTCGACGGCACCGGCACCCTGTATGGGCCGGCGCCACAGAGCTCGTTCGACGAGGCGCAGCCGGTCGACCGCTTTTTCGCCGCCGCTCTTGGTGGCGCCGCGCCGGTCCCCGAATCCGAGATCGAAGCGCGGCTGGCGCGCGAAATCCGCTTCGACCCGGATATCTGGATCGTCGAGATCGAAGACCGCGCCGGCCGGCACTTCCTGGAAAACGTCGCGAGCTAGTGCTCGTTCGATTTGATGTGCGATGGCAGCGGTTCGCGGCCTGACGCGGCGCGATGGCCGGCATGCGTTGCCTGCGAGCGCGCGCTGCGGCGTTCGTCGTCCCAATGCTGCGGTTCGTAGCGCTTCGCCTGGCCACCGGTCTGCCGCCAGATCGCCAGCATGCGGTCGGCTGACGCCGGCGAGAGTTCATCGAAGAGGTTGGCGAGGTCGAAGACCCGTCCGACCGACTGGCCGACCTGCGGATTGAGAAACAGCAGGATGCGTTGGAGGACGGCGGCCTTCATGCCGAGCGCTCTCGCCGCGATCACGATCGGCTCGCCGGATGGATCGCGCGTGATGCGCTCGGCCAGCGCGCGGCTCACCCCGAGGGCGCGCTCGAGCGTGCGGCAGAACTCGCCTTCGTTGTGCTGCAGCGCTGCCCGCTCCAACTGTCCGATGACATCGCTTGAGACGGCGGCGCGGCGCGGCAAAGGCTCAGCGGGCGCCGCGTCGAGATTGGTGAGTATGAGGCGGCGTTCGGCCGAATTGGCGGCGAAGAACAGTTCGGCGAGGTCGGGCTCGCGCTTCGCCGGGCTCGGCGGCGCTGCGGTTGTGCTCGGCGTTCGTCCAAGGCGGCTGAGGATGGCGGCCGGAGCGGCCGGATAGCTTGCCAGTCGCGACGCTACGGCCTCGCGCGTCGGCGCGTCGACCGCGTCGATCAGCCCGAGCGCGAGCTCCGTATACTGCACCTCTTCCTCGGCACTGTGGGTCGGCCTTTGCACGTAAAGATCGGTCAAAACGCGCAATAAAGTGGGCCGAATGTCGACGCCGTCCCGGCAGGCCAGGTCGACCAGGCTATCGAGGGTGGGGGGCGCAAAGGAATTACGCATAAACGCGACGCTTTTTACGGGTTGCCTATGGCGCACATTAGTCCGGCCGCGTTAGCGGACCGTTAACCCTGTGCGTCCTTTAATTGTGGGCGCGCCGACCCGGCAGGCTGTGCGCCGGGCGGTAAGGGGGTCACGCAATGGGTCAGGTCATTCAGTTTCCCGATGAGGCGAGCTGTTCGCGCGTCGGCAAATATGTCGACGCCAATACCGAACCGGCCACCGTCATCATTCTTCCGGTGATCCGCATCGAGCGTGGTCCCGATGGCTCGAATGGTCTCGAGCCGAACAGTGGTAATCAGTCAGGCCGTCGCCGTCGCCGCCGCGTTGCACGCTGAAGCCACACCGACTTGATCCGATGACACCATCGCCGCCGCGGCCGACGCAGGCGCTCCACTGGCGCCGGCGCATGTTTGTCTTGGCCGCGCTGTCGTTGCTCGCAGGATGTGCCAACGGCGATTTCAAGGAAATAAAGCCCGATCTGGTGCACGACGACGTGCACGACTGGATCGATTTCGATGCCACCGCCGGCACGGGCCACTCACCGTCGGGTTTCACGCTGACCGACGATGAGCGCCAGATGCGCGATTTAGCGTATCCATTGATCGAGCAGCCCTACAATCGGCAGCAATGGTACTCGATCGCCGGTGAGTACGGCATCATTGGCTACGATCATCGCGGTCCATACGATCGTACGGCCTACGCCACACACTTGTTCGGCTCGCGCTACCGCTCGCCGACCGCACGTTACGAACGGCTCACCGACGATATTCGGGACGACATGACGCGGCTGCCGCAGTTCTTCGAGACGGCGGCGCGCGTTCTCGATATGGACGACAAGCGGCGCAAGAGCATGGCCTACGTGTCGCCGCTTTCGGCGCACGAGCGCAACGAAGCGTTCCGGCGCATCTATGCGAACCAGCGCATCGTGGCGATGGTGCGCACGAAACTCGACCAGCGCATTTCAGGTTATCGCTTTGCGCTCGAGCGCCTCGTCATCATGACGCCGTCGCAGGAAGCGGTCGACGTCGAGCGCTCGCTCAATCAAATGCAGGCAGAGGTCGCGTACTACCAAACCCACACTGCGCCGACCTGGGTGCGTGAGCAGAGCCTGTCGCGGCTCAACAACTAATTGGCGCCCTTCGCCACATCGGTGTGCTGACATCGCGCGGCGTCGACCGCGCGCTTCGCCATCGGCATCAGGCCTGGATCCGGCGCCAGCGCGCGGATCGCAATCACGCCGGTGAGGGTGGGCGACTCCACGATCAGCCGGTCGGCCGCCGTAATATCCTCATCTTCCGGCATCTCGTCATGCTGCGCGGTGGTCATCAGATCGAGCTCAATGTTGCGCCGGCCGGCGGAACGGTCGTTGATCGCGTAATAGGCGATGTCGCGATTGGTATAAAAAGACACGGACGTATAGGCGAGGCTGACCGGAACGGTGAGCTTCATCGGGCCTTGCGACAGGTCATAGCGGCAGATTGCGCTGGCGAACGCGGGGTCCATCAACGGCATGACCGCCTTTTCCGGTGTCGGCTCAGGCAGCGACGTCACGGTGTTGACCGGCACGAGCGGGGTCAGCCGCGAGTAGGCGTCCTGTGTCGCCGTGCGCGGCAGAATAATGATCGTGGCCAGATGCACGATGCCGCCGAGCAGCGCGCCGCCGAAAAGCAAGAGTAGCCAGCGGATCATGGGCAACTCCTGGTTCTGACCGTGGGCATCGGAACCTCGCGGCCTTCCTTGGTCGCAACGCCGACCGCTGTATCGTAGAACCGCAGCGCCAGCGAATAGCGCTCGACGCCCCCGGTTGGCAGCCAATTGCCGGCATTCGCCCGCGGCGCAACCACGATCGCGAAGCTGCCGTCGCCGCGGCGCACGATTTCCTGGCTGGTGAAGTCATAGCGGTTGATCGAATTGGGAACCAGCGCGCCCTGACGATTATAAAGTGTCAGCGTCCAGAAACGCGCCGGCGGCGTCACACCGACGATTTCCACGTCGCAGCGGCCGTCGAGCCGCTTGCCCTTGTCGTCGGTGCTGGCCATAAACGTCACGCCGTCACCCAGCGCGATCGGCAAGCGTCCGGTGCGGGCGATTTCCGCCTGGGCATAAGGATCGGCATCCTGCGTGCCGGTTTTGGGCCAAGCCGTCCAAGCGCCGATCCGCAGTGCGCCGAAAGCGGTGTCGTGCGTCAGCGCGAAATACGTCGTGCCGAGGCCAACCGCCGCAGCGACGACAAGGGCAAACAATGTTCCGAGAAGCAGCCGCACGATCGATCCGGTGGCGATGAAGGGTGTTGAATTTGGGCGAGATTACGCTGGCCCCGGCGCGCGGCCAATCAGTTCCGTTCGAACGCCCGTCCCTCCAGGTCCGAGGCAAGGGCATCGCCCTTCCTGCCGGTCATTGCCTGCCGATCCTTGCCGGCGGAAACACTCGGCGGCAGCGGCCCCAAAGCGCGATTGGCGTCGTCCATCATCCGCTCGAGCTGGACCAGGATGTCGACGCCGCGCTTGGTGAGCATGACAGGCCGCGGCGGAGGCGGCGGCTCGTCGCTCTTGGTCTTGAGGGCTACGGATTGCTCCTGGCGCTCATGCGGGACGGGCACGCCCGGCAGCTGTTTGATTTCGACGCCTTGATGGGCGTAGGCCATGATGGCGTGCCAGGTCATCGCCGGCAGCGAACCACCAGTCATGCGGTTTGTCGACGTGTAGTCGTCATTGCCGAACCAGAGGCCGCAAACGAAGTTACCGGTGTAGCCCATGAACCAGGCGTCGCGATAAGCATTGGTCGTGCCGGTCTTGCCGGCCGATGCAATGCCGTCGAGCCGGGCGCGGCGGCCGGTGCCGTTTTCCACGACGCTGTTCATCATCGTGATCATGTCTTGCGCGACGTGGGCGGGCAGCACGCGGTACGGCTTGGGTCCGTCGCGGTCATAGCGCCAGACGAGCTTGCCGGCGCCGGTGCGCACTTCGAGGATCGCATGCGGCATGACCTTCATGCCGAGATTGGGGAAAGTGGCATAGGCGCCGGTGTGATCGAGCAACTCGACGCCGTCGGCGCCGATCGGCAGTGACGGGGTGTCGGGCAGCGGCGTGCGAATGCCCATGTCATGCGCGGTCTTGATAATGCGGGCACGGCCGAGCTTGGCGTTGCCATCGCCGACAATGATCGACAGCCGGATCGCGACCGTGTTGATCGAATGCGTCAGCGCGGTGATCAATGGCATCGCGCCACGGTAGCCGCCGCCATAATTGTGCGGACACCAGTTGCCGATGCAGATCGGCGCGTCGATCACGGTCGAACTCGGTTTCAGGCCATGTTCGAGCGCGGTGGCGTAGACGTAAGGCTTGAACGAGGAGCCGGGCTGACGCAGCGAGTTGGTCGCGCGGTTGAACTGGCTGGCGCCATAGTCGCGGCCGCCGACCATGGCGCGTACGGCGCCGTCGACATCCATCAGAACGGCCGCGGCCTGGTTGGCGTGATATTCTTGACCGAATTGTCGCAATGAATTTTCGACCGCCAGATCGGCGGTACGCTGCATGCCCGGATCGAGTGCGGTGCGGACCACGAAGACGCGCTCCGTCATCGACTTGGGGAAGGTGTCGACGAGCTTCTTCATGTCGTCGAAAGCCCAGTCGAGATAATAGTTCGGCGCACGCTCTTCGCTACGGTCGACGGGGGTGGCGGGGTGGCGGCGGGCGCCGAACACCTGACCCTCGGTCATGAACCCGGACTCAACCAGGCGGTCGAGCACGACGTTGGCGCGGGCGCGCGCGGCCGGCAGGTTGACGTTGGGCGAGAACTTGGTCGGCGCCTTGAACAGGCCGGCGAGCATCGCCGCTTCCGGCAGGTCGACGTCGCGCGCCGACTTGTTGAAATAGTACTGCGCGGCCGCGTCGACGCCGAAGGCGCCGCCGCCCATGTAGGCGCGGTCGAGATAAAGCTTGAGGATCTCGTTCTTGGTCAGCCGCGCCTCGAGCCACATCGCGAGAAAGGCTTCCTTGATCTTGCGGTCGAGCGTGCGCTCGTTCGACAGGAACAGGTTCTTGGCGAGCTGCTGGGTGATGGAGGAGCCGCCCTGCACGACGCCGCCGGCGCGCGCATTGGTGACGAAGGCGCGCGCGGTGCCCGCGATATCGATGCCGAAATGGTCGTAGAAGCGGCGATCCTCGGTGGCGATCACCGCCTTGACGAGATGATCGGGGAACTGGTCGAGCGGCACCGAGTCATTATGCTTGATGCCGCGGGTGCCGACCTCGTTGCCGTAGCGGTCGAGGAAGGTGACGGCGAGCTCGGACTTCTTGAGCCAGTCGTCGTCGCTCGTTTCGCGGAACGCGGGAATTGCGAGCGCCAGCATCAGGATCAGGCCGACGGTGCCGAGCGTCGCGCCCTCCGAGACGAGCTCGTTGAGCCAGCGCCGCCAGCCGGCGACGTGGAACTTGTCCATCGCGGTCGAGAAGCGCTCCCAGCTTTCGCGCAGGCCGGTGGCGCTGCGGAAGAGCGAGAAGTCGATCCAGGCGTCGGCGCCCAGGAACAGCTTCTTGAGCTTGGGTCTCCAGTCGCGGTTGAACAGGTCGCGCAAGGCGTGGGTCTCGGGCTGGTTCGCGAAAATACCGGCGGGAGCGCCGCCGCGGGCCGTGAGTATTACCCGATCGGGACCCGGCCGGCCAATGCCGGCGGGGACTCAAACGCGGTTAATGCGCCCAAGGTGAACAGGAAATGCGGTAAAATCAGGCCGGGTTCCACCTTTTGGCTGTCGTCCCCGCGAAGGCCGGGGGCCCAGTAACCCCGGCCGGTCAATTCGCGGAAATACCGGGGTTACTGGATCCCGGCTCGCGCTCGCTGCGCTCGCTTGGCCGGGATGACGGTTGGGGGACACGGGAGGGGTGGCGGAATTGCCTGTGAGGACTACAAAGAGCCGCATGCCCGACGACACCGCCCCGTTCTGGCGCCGCAAGGCGCTCTCGGAAATGACCCGCCCCGAGTGGGAGAGCCTGTGCGACGGCTGCGGGCGCTGCTGCCTGAACAAGCTGATCGACGAGGACACCAACGAGACGGTGTTCACCGACGTCGGCTGCAAGCTGCTCGATGCGCGCACCTGCCGCTGCACCGACTACGCCCACCGCCAGCGCAAGGTGAGCGACTGCGTGCGGCTGACCTCGCGCAACGTGCGCAGGCTTTCCTGGCTTCCGCCGACTTGCGCGTATCGGATCGTCGCCAACGGCGGCGACCTGCCGTGGTGGCATCATTTGAAGTCGGGCTCGCGCGAGACCGTGCACGAGGCCGGCATCTCGGTGCGCGGCCGGGTCGCTGCGAGCGAGGTGGACGTGCCGGACGAGCGGCTGGAGGATTTTATCGTCGCGTGGCCAGGGAAGTGGCCCAAAGGCGCGCGGCGACGCGGCAAGGCGGACTAATGCCATTGCAGACGCCCGCGCTCTTCATTCCGAAGTCCCTAATTTGATCCGCGCATTCTTACGCATCCGCTTATTAAAGCTCCGCTTGGCCGCTCGCTTTTCGTCGGGCCGTAGAACGACAACGCGGCGAGTGTGACGGGAATGAACGTCATACTCGCCACCACCTTTTGTGCCCTTTGAACCCATCATTTTCGCACCGCCTTCCGCTTGGTTGGTACAAGCCTTTTTAGTGCGCGGTCAAATTCCTTTGCCACGCGCTGTCGCCGGCTAGCGCTTCTCGATCGGAAAGTCATAGGCGCGCTCGGGGCTGCCGTATTCGTAGTGCCACCATTCGCGGAAATAGTTGCGGAAGCCGTGGGCGTTCATGGCGGCGCGCAGGCGTTCGCGGGCGCGGCGCTGCGCCGGCGTGATGGCGGCCGAGCGGGTGTAACTTTTGACGTCGAGGCAGTCGAAGCCGGTGCCCATATCGAGCGACGTATCGCTCGCGCGCGCGGCGGCCGGCGCGGTGCAAGGGGCGTTATTTGGGGCTGGGTTGCCGCTGTCGCGGGACCGAACGGGCGGTGATGACGCATCGCCGAGCGGCACGAGCGTAATGTCGACCGCCGTGCCGGTCGAATGCTTCGAGCGCGCGGCGATGTAGCCGAGCGTGAACAGCGCGCGCTTGTCGGTGTTCGGATAAAAGCTTTTCTCGCCGCCGCGCGTGCCGTCATGGGCCCAGCGCCACATCGCGCGCACCGCGCGCTCGGGGCGGAAGCAGTCGTAGGTCTTGAGCGCGAGCTGGTCCTTGGCGAGATCGGCCTCGACTTTCGCCAGCGCCTCCGCCGCGTCGCGCCGCAGCACGCATTCGCCCGCGTCGTAGCCGGGCAGGGGGCGGGCGGTGAAATTGTTCGGCGTGGCGTAGCGAATCTCCTGCGCGATGCCCGGTGCCACGTCGCGCAGATAGACGAATCCCGCTGGCAGGCTGTCGCGCGCGAGGGCCGGGGCCGCGGCCAGAAGCAAGGCGAGGGGCAGGATTAACCGCATGGCAAGGTTCCGGGCGCCACTTTGGCCCGGCCGGATCGCTCATACCACCCCCGCGTTTGCCCCCATTGCAACGCACCGCGCCAGGCGGCATTTAACAGCCACACATATTATGAGCGCACGCCCTCCCAAGACCAAAGCGCAGGCCGCCCCCCGGCCGCTGTCGCATCCCGAGATCCGCACCATCGTCGTCGGCATCATGTTGGCGATGTTCCTCGGCGCGCTCGACCAGACCATCGTCGCCACCGCGCTGCCGACCATCGGCCGCCATTTCGGCGACCTCGGCGATCTGTCCTGGGTGGTCACGGCCTATCTCCTCACCGGCACCGCGGTGACGCCGCTCTACGGCAAGCTGTCCGACATTCACGGCCGGCGCGGCATGCTGCTGATCGCCATCGTCATCTTCGTCGCCGGCTCGCTCGCCTGCGCGCTCGCCACCAGCATGATGATGCTGATCCTGTCGCGCGCGCTGCAGGGCCTCGGCGGCGGCGGGCTGATGGCGATTTCGCAGACCATCATCGCCGACATCGTCAGCCCCCGCGAGCGCGGCCGCTATCAGGGCTATATCGCCGCGGTGTTCGCGGCCTCTTCGATCGGCGGCCCGGTGCTCGGCGGCTTCCTCACCGAGCATGTCGACTGGTCGCTGATCTTCTGGATCAACCTGCCGCTCGGCCTCGCCGCCTTCGCCATGACCTGGCAGGTGCTTAAGCGCGTGCCGTTCCATCCGCGCAAGCATCGGCTCGATCTGTCCGGCGCGCTCAGCATGATGGCTGCAGCCGTGGCGTTGCTGCTCGCTTTGTCCTGGGGCGGGCGCAACTACGCCTGGATCTCGCCGCAGATCGGCTCGCTGCTGCTCTCGTCGGCGATCCTGTGGGGGCTGTTCGGCTGGCGGCTGATGGCGGCGGAAGAGCCGTTCCTGCCGATCGCCGTGCTCGCCAATCCGGTCGTGCGGTGCGCTGCGCTGTCGGGCGCCTGCAACATGGGCACGCTGGTCGGCATGACCATCTTCGTGCCGCTCTATTTCGAGACGGTGCTGCATCTCTCCGCCAGCCAGTCCGGCATGGCGCTGATCCCGCTGATGGCGGCGACGGTTGCGTTCTCCACCATCACGGGGCGGCTGATGACGCACATGGTGCATTACAAGCGCGTGCCGCTGATCGGGCTGTCGATCGCCATCGTCTCGCTCGGCGTGCTGGCGATCTGGCCGGCCTCGATGCCGACCGCGCTGGTGCTGGTGATGCTGGCGGTGATCGGCTCCGGCATCGGCACCGTGTTCCCGGTGTCGACCGTCTGCATGCAGAACGCGGTGACGCAGCACCAGATGGGCGTCGCTACCGGCGCCGCGAACTTCTTCCGCGCGCTGTTCTCCTCGCTGGTGGTCGCGGTGCTGGGCGCGATCGTGCTCGGCGGCCTCGGCGGCGCGACCGGCACGGCGGTCGAAACGCTGGCGCGGGCGGCGTCCGCGCATTCGCTCAGCGTCGCGTTTTCCTTCGTGTTCCTTGCCTGCGCGCTGGTGTTGACCTTCGGCATGTCGTTCCTGATCTCGATGGAGGAACGGGCGCTGCGCGGGCCGGCGCTGCATTCGCCGGAAGCCGGCGCGCCGAGCGGCCCGGCAACGCCGATCCCGGCGGAGTAGGGCGCAGCGCTATTGCGCTGCCGGCCTCCCTCCAGCAAAGTCAGATGATAGAAGCGCGGTCTACGCGCGAGGCTTGAGGGAGGACTCCATGCGTCGCCGTTGCGCACTTTTGCTCGTGCTTATCTTCGGCGCGCTCGCGCCGACGCTGACGCAGGCCGCGGGCTACCCCGATCACACCGTCAGGATCGTCGTGCCGTTCCCGGCCGGCGGCACGGCCGATGCCGTGCCGCGCATCATCGCGGAGTGGCTGTCGCGCAAATGGGGCCAGTCGGTCATCATCGAGAATCGCACGGGCGCCGCCGGCAATATCGGTGCCGAGTTCGTGTATCGGGCGGCGCCGGACGGCTACACGTTGTTGTCGGCGCCGCCGCCGCCGCTGGTGGTGAACCAGAACCTCTATCCGAACTTGGCATTCGATCCGGCCAAATTCGAGCCGATCGTGGTCATGGCGCAGGTGCCGAACGCGCTGTTCGTCAATCCCAGCAAGATCAAGGCGACGAGCGTGCCCGAGCTGATCGATTACCTCAAAAAGAACCCGGACAAGGTCACCTCCGCGACGCAAGGCAACGGCACGACCTCGCATCTGACCTCGCAGCTCTTCCAGCTGCTGGCCAAGGTGAAGATGCGCGATATTCCCTATCGCGGCTCGGCGCCGGCCTTGCAGGGGCTGCTCGCCGGCGATGTCGACCTGATGTTCGATAATCTCGGCGTCTCGTTGCCGCTGGCGCAGGCCGGCAAGCTCAAGCTGCTCGCGGTTGCGTCCTCCAAGCGCATGGCAAGCCTGCCCGACGCGCCGGCGCTGTCGGAATTCCTGCCCGGCTTTGAATTGGTCGCCTGGTACGGCATCGTCGCGCCGCCGCAGACGCCGAAAGACATCGTCACCAAGATCAACGCCGACGTGAACGAAGCCCTGAAGCAGCCCGATGTGCAGGCCCGCCTCAAGCCGCTGTCGGCGGAGATCTTCGGCGGCTCGGTCGAGAAGACCGCCAAGTACATGCACGAGGAAGTCGATCGGTGGGGCAAGGTGATCAAGGCGGCCAACATCAAGCTGCAGCAGTAGTGCCGAGGACGCATTGATGGCGGAGTCGCGACCCAGCGTCCTCATCGTCGGCGGCGGAATAGGCGGATTGTTCGCCGCCAACGCGCTCGTCGCGCACGGTCTCAAAGTCTCCGTCTACGAACAGGCACCGGCGCTCGGCGAAGTCGGTGCCGGCGTGTTCCTGACGCCGAACAGCGTGCGCCATCTGCAACGGGTCGGATTGGGTCCGGCGGTCGAGAAATGGGGCGCACGCGTAGGGCCCGGCTCGCATTACTTCCGCCACGACGGCGCCCCGATCGCGCCGGTGCAGGTCACGGATTCGTCGGGCTGGAACGCGACCTTCGGCATGCATCGCGCCGACTTCGTCGAGTTTCTGGCCAAGGCGCTGCCGGCGGGCGTCGTGCACACCGGGCATCGCTGCACCGGCTTCGCGCAGGAGGGTGACAAGGCTCGCGTGTCGTTCGCCAACGGCAACGTGGTTGAAGGTGATGTCGTGATCGGTGCGGACGGCATCCATTCCGAATTGCGTCCTTTCGTGTTCCCGCCGTCGAACCCGGTCTTTCACGGCTCGGTTGCCTACCGCGGCGTCGTCGCGCATGAGCGTATTTCGAGCTGGCCGACCGACCGCTGGCTGATGTGGCTCGGCAAGGGCAAGCACTTCCTCGCCTTCCCGGTCCGCGCGGGAAAGCTCATCAACTATGTCGGCTTCGTCCCGGCAGATCAGGAGATGAAGGAGTCCTGGTCGGCGCCGGGCGACCCCGACGTGCTGCGGCAGGAATTCGCCGGCTGGGATCCGCGCATCGAAGGCCTGCTGCGGCAAGTCGAGAAGACGTTCCGTTGGGCGCTCTATGATCGCGAGCCGCTGGCGACCTGGACGAAGGGCCGGCTGACGCTGCTCGGTGATGCCGCACATCCGATGCTGCCGCATCTCGGGCAGGGCGCCAATCAGTCGATCGAGGACGGCATGGCGCTGGCGACAATTCTCGCGCGCGCGGATCGCGCGAGCGCGCCGGCGGCGCTCTTGGCCTACGAGCGGCTGCGCCGCGAGCGCGTGGCACAGGTCCAACGCGGCGCGCGCGAGAACGGCATGCGCTATGACTCGGCGTATTCCGACCTCGGCGTTCGCGATGCCGAAATCACCGCCCACGCCGCGTTTCGCAGGCGGCTTTACGACCATGACGTCGTGCCCGAGGCACAAGCCGTGGCCGCAAGTCTGTCGTAATCCAGCGGAGTGGCGTCCGCGTCCGAGAGCCGCTACCATGGGCTGGTGCAAGAACAACTGCCCCCATTGGCGCGCGACCCCGTCGCGGATCAGGACGCGGCGCCGCGCTCGCACGTCTGGGATACGCTGAAGCTGGTGGCGTCGTCCGGCGGGCCGGGGCGCTGCGAATTCGCGCTCAACAATGCCTGCAATGCCAATTGCGGCTTCTGCAATTTCGCCCGCGACAAGCTGCCGAAGGACCGCTGGGAATATGTCGAGCGCCAAGGTGCCTTCGACGCCCTCGACATTCTTTACCGTCAAGGCATCCGCTACATCATTCTGACTGGCGGCGAGCCGACGCTGCACCCCGATCTGACCGACATCATCTCCTACGCCTACCGCAAAGGCATGAAGGTGATGATGGTCAGCAATGCCGGCCTGTTTAAGCCGCGGCGCATCCAGGAATATTCGGAGGCCGGCCTGTCGAGCTTCGTGATCTCGATCGATGCCGCGACCGCGGAGGCGCACGAGGAGAACCGCGGGCTGCCCGGCGTCTGCGAGAAGATCCGCGAGGCCAACAAGGAAATCACCGGCCTCGGCATGATCGCGACCGCCTCGGTGACGCTGAGCCGGCTGCTCGACATCGACGCGCTGCCGCCGTTCCTCGAGGGTCTCGGCTTCAAGTCGGTGACGTTCTCCTATCCGCTGACCAATCTCAATTCGAGCTTCCTCGGCTATCGCGATTCCGGCCTCGTCGACTTCACGCCGGACGAGCTGATTGCGCTGTTCGACAAGGTCAAGGCGGTGAAGTCGCGCATTCACGTCGTCAATCCGACGCGCTCGCTCGAGGAAATGCAGCGCTTCGTGCGCAACGAGCCGCAGAAGTTTCCCTGCCTCGGCGGCTACCGCTATTTCTATCTCGACTGGAAATTGCAGCTGTGGCGCTGCCACTTCTGGGACAAGCCGTTGTGCTCGATCTACGACTTCGACGACAGTAAAATTGTCCGCGACGGCTGCACGCGCTGCATGATCGACTGCTACCGCGACGCCAGCACCATGCAGCATATCGCCGTCTCGGTGCACGATACGGTGCAGTCGCTTAAGTCCGGCAATATCGTCGCCGCGGCCAAGGCGCTCGGCCGCGAGGGCAATGGCGGCTCGATCCACGCCGTGGTCGAAGAACTGCCGTGGCTGATGAAGTTCTGACGGCGCCGTGATTTTGGCTATGATTTGCGCGTGAGCGCCTTCGCCTCGTGGGCGTGCCAGGCGAACAAGAACGGCGGACCGAGCACGATCTCCGGAACGCGTTTTACCAGCGACAGCGCGATCGCTGCCGGCGCCGGAATGCCGAATACCGCGCATACGGCGATGAAGCCCGCCTCCTGCACGCCGAGCGCGCCGGGGATCAGGAAGCCGGCCGCGCGCACGGCCTGGCCAAGGCTCTCGATCACCACCGCGTCGAGATAGGACACCGGATAACCCATCAGATTGAGCGCGACGAGCACTTCGACCGCGCCGACGAACCAGAAGGTGAGGTGGACCAGCATCGCGGCGAGAAAGCGCGGCACGTCGGCATAGAGGCGGACGAGATTGTCGTGCAGGCTCGCCAGATTGGCGAGCGAGGACCAATCGAGCTTTTCCGCGGCGACCATCAACGCGCGGTCGATGAGCTTGGCGCCGCCGAAGCGCTGCGCGACGAAAAACCCGGCGAGCGCGAGGCCCATGATCGAGATGCCGACCATCATGGAGCCGACGAGGGCATCGTCGGCGCCGTACATCGCAAGGATGCCGACGCCGGCGAGGACGAAGAAGAACAGCGAGACGACCTGCAGCAGCATGTCGACCATGACGGTCGCGCCGGCGAGTCCGGGCGGGACGCCGAACAGTGTCATGACGCGGGCGCCGGCGATCTCGCCGCCGACCTGCGCCACCGGCAGCAGCGTGTTGATCGCTTCGCGGATGAAACGCACGCGGATGCAGCGCTGCGGCGGACAATGCGCGTCGGGCGGAAAGACGACCCACCAGCCGAGCCCCGCGCCGGTGATCTCGACCGCGCGCAGCGCAATGACGGCGATCAGGCCATAGCCGACGGCCGCGAAGGCCTGGGTGACCGCGCCGAATCCTTCATAGGCAATGATGGCGACCGCCAGGACGAGCCCGATCCCTGCGGCAACAATGAGCGCCCGCTTCATGGCGGCACTCTATAATGGATCGTGCGCCAAACTGCATCCCGGCGGCCCACACGAAAAACCCCGGCCTTTTGGCCGGGGCTTTTGTCCGTCAGCGGCGATCAGTTCTGCTCCTGATCCTGCTGAATCTGCCGGCGCGTGCGGCTGTGCGTGAGACGCGTGCTTTGCATGCGGTCCGGCACGTAGGCGAAGGCGCTGGTCGGCGCCTGCCCGCCCTGCAGGGACGCGATGGGCGGGTTGATGTTGCCGCCGCCTTCGTCCGGATCGTAGGACTGCGCGAGCGCGGCCGTCCCGAGAAGCGTTGCAACGGCGGCGCCGATAACGAGGGTCTTCAACATTGTCATCTCCTTCTTTGCGTATCCGGCGGCAACTGCCGCCATGACCGGCAGATAGGAGCCGCTCCCCGGCGCGGCTTGTTCGAAATTGCTGCGATCGGTCTCGCCTTGCGCGAAATGTGGGCACGCACCTGCTGCAAGGCTTGCATGCGAAAACGAATGCGCTTCACGCAACCTTGTGTTGGCGGTGATGCCTTGTCGGGCCGATATGACAGGCGTTCGCGCTGCCGGGCGTGAGCGCAACAAGAACAAGAAACGGTACGGGGGTCTTCCTCCCAAGGTGTGGCGGTCTCAACAACAGTTTTGGAGATCGCATGACGCAAGCCAATCGCTTCAAGCTCACGATCATGTCTGCTTCGCTCCGGCCCATATCGTCGAGCGTCAAACTGTCGCGTGGCCGGGGCTAACGACCGACATCATCGCGGCCAATCAGCAGACGCCGTTCGACTATCGCTACCGCGCCGACTCACATTTGCTCATCGCGGCGGAATGTTCCGAGCGCGACGACGGTGAGACTTTGGTCGAAGGCCTGCCCAAGTCGACGCGGCGCAGCCTGACGCGGCGGCTAACATTCGTGCCGGCCGGCCATGAGCTCTATGGCTGGCAGGAGCCGCGCGTGCTCACCCGCGTAAATTATTTTTATATCGACCGTCGCGGGCCGCTGCTCGACGAGGAGTCGGGCTTTGCCGAGACGGACCTGCGGCCGCAGCTGTTCTTCTTCGATCCGGGTTTGTGGCGCATCGCGATGAGCCTCAAAAGCGAAGCGTCAGCTGGTGGCGGCCCGACTCGCTACGGCGAGGCGTTGGGCATCATGCTCGGGCACGAGCTGATGCGGGTGAATGGCGAGGCCCAAGCGCCGGCGGCACGCGGCGGATTGAGCGGCTGGCAGCAGAAGAAAGTCACCGGCTTCATCGAGGAACATCTCGCGGAGGACATTCGGCTGACATCGCTTGCCGGCCTTGTCGACCTCAGCCCGTACCATTTCGCGCGCGCCTTCAAACAATCGTTCGGCGTGCCGCCGCACCGCTATCACAACAACCGGCGCATGGAGCGCGCCAAGGCGCTGCTCGCCGAGCGCACGCAGTCGGTCACGCGCGTCGCGATGGAATTGGGTTTCGCCGAGACCAGCTCGTTCTCAGCGGCGTTTCGCAAGATCACCGGCGCTTCGCCGAGCGAATATCGCCGCGGCCTGTGACGAAGAAAATCCCCGGCCTCGCGGCCGGGGTTTTTTGCTCAGTTTGGAACCAAGTCAAGTATCACCGGTAGGCATCACCGATTTTGGGGATGCTCTTTTACGTGATGCTTCGGCGTGCCGGCGCCCTCCGGGCTAAAGGCAAAGGCGGAACTGCCGTTATTGCTTCCTTGCGCGCGCTGATAGGCGGAGGACGAATTGCCGCGCGTCGGGGCGACGCCCCCGCCGAAGCCGTAAGCGCCGTCGGTCTTTTCGGCGAGCGGCGTATTAACGAGATTTCCGCTGCCCTGGCCAGCGGTGTAGCTCTGCGCCAGCGCGGGCGCCGTAACGGCAAGCGCAAGGCCTGCGCCAAGAATCAATGTCTTCATCATGGTCGGGTTTCTCCTGTTGAGGAGGGCGGGGAACTTCGGTCCCTCGCCTTCACAGGAGAAACGCGCCGCTCAAATTTTGGTTTCGTTTGGCAGGTGCGCGCCTAGCGCACGGGGCAACGTTTGGAGGCATAGGCCTCGTTGAGAAACCGCGCGAGACGCAAGCCTGCCATGCCGAGCTGGCGATCGATGACGGGGGCCGACGCCGTCAGATAAGCGTCATCGAGCACGTTGTCGGTGCGCCGCATTGGTCCAGACCTTGACGGCGGTCGCGTGCGTTGCCTCCGCCCATTTGACGATCGTGGCGTGGCCGATGGTCGCGCCCTTGAGGTCGGCGGCCTCCTGCCTGGCCTCCGCGCTCTTGAGCCAGCCACCTTCCAGGCGATCGACATAGGCGCCCCAATCCCAGACGATCATGTTGATGAGATCTTCGTCCCACGCCTTGTGGAAGTTGCTCGGCACGTGCTGCGGCTCGCACTTGCCGGTGCACGCCTTGATGCCGCGCATGAAGACGTCGACGACGATGCCGTTGCCGCCGGCGTCATCACCGATGGCGTGCAGCGGCTGGTGGAGATCGCCGAAGAAATGCACGGCGAATTTCAACGCTTCGATCTTGTCGTCTTTGTCCCGGGCGCAACGCAGCTCGCTGCGCAGGCGGTCGAGCTCGGCCACGATGCAATCGCCCTTTTTCGGGTCGTCCTTGCAATCGCGTTGCGGATCGTAGCGCGTGGCGGCGAGCGGCATGTCGACGAAATGCCAGTTGCCGGTGGCGGGACGAACGGTGCGTTCATCGTCGGCCCAGCTCGCGATCGACGACAGCGAATGCCCTTTGCCGAGCAGTTGCTCGACCATCGCGGAAGCCTTCGGCGACAGCCGCCGCTGTGCAATCTCCGCGACGACGGAATGCCCTTCCGGTCCCCAGGCCAGCGTCTCGCCGGCGAAGGCGAGCAAAAGTGCGGCGGCGACGGCGAATTTGCGCATGACACCCTCCCGGCGACCGAAAGTGTAGCATCGCCATACGACAACTCATAGGTGTAAATGGGTTCGCAAGCGAAAACCCCGGCCGCGAGGCTGGGGTTTGCATTCAATCGATTGCTGCCGCTTAGTCGCAGTACTTACACGGCGGGAAGTCGCGGCTGTAGACCGGCTGTGCCTTGAACGTTGCGGGATCGTATTTCCAGTACGTGCTGACGTCGGTGTAGGTCTTGACCACGGTGTTCCAGAGTTCGGGTTTGTCGTAGCCGAACATCGTCTTCTTCTCGACTTTCTTGATGTAGATATTCTGGATCGGGCTCTTGGTGGCGAGGTCGAGCCGTACCGGTCCACGCGGCGCGTCGAGCTTGATGGTCGCCATCGCCTTGATGAACTCCGCCGGGCCGGGATATTTGCCTTTGAACTTGGCCAGCGTCTGATCGATCCACATGGCGGTGGTGTAGTTGGCTTCCGAATAATACGACGGCACCTTGCCGTATTTGGCGCGGTACTTCTTGACGAAGGCCTCGTTCGCCGGCGTCTGCAGTGCCGCGCTGTAGACGTGCGCCGAGACGTCGCCGAGCACTTCGTCGGTCATGAAGGGCAGGGCGAACTCGTCATAGTTGGTGCTGCCGCCGAGAATGATCGTCTTGTTGCCGGATGCGCGCAGCTGCTTGGGGAATTGCAGCGCCATCGGTCCGACCATCAACGAGAAGATGGCGTCGATGTCTTTTTTTATCCCCGGAATGTATGGCCCGAAGTCCTTGTTGCCGAATGGCACCCAGATTTTCTGCACGACCTTGCCGCCGCAATCCTCGAACGCCTTCTGGAAGCCGCCAACTTGTTCGTAGCCGAAGGCGTAATCGGTGCCGATCGCGGAGACGCGCTTATAGCCTTGGTCGCAAGCCCATTGCCCGAGCGCATGGGTCGGCTGCGACGAGACCCAGGTGGAGAAGACGGTGTAGGGGAATTTGTCGGATTGACGCTGCGCAAGATCGTCGCCGGTGGTGATGGTGCCGATGAAGAGCGTCTTCTCCTGGTTCGACACCGGCGCCAGCGCGTAGGCCGCCGTGCCGAGCACCGCGCCGACGATCATGTCCACCTTGTCCTGCAGGATGAGCTTCTTGGCCATGGCCACGTCGCCGTCGACCGTGCCCTTGTCGTCCTCGACGATGAAGGTCAGCTTGGCGCCGCCGAGTTTGCCGTCGTGCTCGTCCAGATACATCTGGAAGCCGTTGACCATGTCGGTGCCGAGCTGGGTGATGATGCCGGTGCGCGGCGCCAGGAATCCGATCTTGAGCTCCTGCGCCTGCGCGCTATGCGAGATGCCGGATGCAAATGCGGTGACGAGGCAGAGCGGCAAAAGCCGCGGCAGCGTGTAACGCATGTTTCCCTCCCGAGCCGCCCAAATTTTCATGCGGTTATTTTTTGCGGCGGCGGCAAATGCTAGCACCGCGCGCAGCGGCGGCAACAGCCGCGGCATCGTGCGCGGGCAGAGGCCCATGTTTGCCCTTTGCTGCCCAACGAAAAACCCCGGCCGCAGGGCCGGGGTTTGCTCGTTTCGATGATGGCCTGCCGCTATTCGCAATACTTACACGGCGGAAATTCGCGGCTGTAGACCGGCTGCTTGAGGAAGGCTTCCTTGCCGTAGGTCCAGAACTGGCTTACGGCCGGATAAGTCTTGATCACCGTGTTCCAGAGCTCATCCTTGTCGTAGCCGAACAGTTTTTTCTTCTCGACCTTCTTGATGTAGACGTTCTGCACCGGGTTTCGCATGTCGTCGAAAGACACCGGCCCGCGCACCGCGTCGACTTTCAGGCCCGCCATCGTGGCGATGAATTTTTCGGCGCCCGGCCATTTGCCGCCCGACTTCTTGATGGTCTCGTCGATCAACTGCGCGGTGGTGTAGTTGCTCTCCGAGAAATAGGACGGCACCTTGCCGTACTTGGCGCGGTAGGCCTTGACGAAGGCTTCGTTCTTCGGCGTTTCGAGCGCGGCCGAATATTGCAGCGACGACACGTCACCGACGACTTCGTCGCCCATGAAGGGCAGCGCGAACTCGTCATAGCTGGTGCCGCCGCCGAGGATCGGCTTCTTGAAGCCGGAGGCGCGCAACTGCTTGGGGAATTGCGCCGCCATCGGGCCGACCATCATCGAGAACACGGCATCGGCGTCGGCCTTGATGGTCGGAATGAAGGGCCCGAAGTCCTTGTTGCCGAGCGGCGGCCAGATTTTCTGAATGATCTTGCCGCCGCAGCCCTCGAAGGCCTTCTGGAAGCCGCCGACCTGCTCGTAGCCGAAGGCGTAGTCGGCGGCCACCACGGCGATCTTCTTGTAGCCCTGATCGCAGGCCCATTGTCCGTAGGGATGGTTGGGCTGCGACGACGACCAGCCGGTGCGGATGAGATAGGGATATTTGTCCGCTTCGCGCTGCGTGAGATCGTCGGCCGCCGGGATCGAGGGGATGTAGACGGTCTTCATTTCGCTCGATGACCGGCGCGAGCGCGTAACCGGTCGACGCGAGCACGCCGCCGATGAACATCTGCACCTTGTCCGACAGAATGAGCTTCTTGGCCTTGGTGACGCCGAGATCGGGCTTGGCCTGATCGTCTTCGACGATGAACTTGACGTTCATGCCGCCGAGCTTGTTGCCATGCTCGGCGAGATACATCTCGAAGCCGTTGACCATGTCCTTGCCGACCTGGGCGAAGATGCCCGTCGTCGGCGCGATGAAACCGATGTTGAGATCCTCAGCGCGCGCCGGTGCGCTCAGGCTGGCCAGCGCAAAAACGGCACCGAGCAATAGGGACGTCCGCGACCGTGTCATAGGCAATCCTCCCGTGCGGCCGCGGCGCCCGTCTTGTCGCGAGCTATCGGCGGCCGGTGATGTTTCCCGCGACGGAAAAGCTACACCGGGGGCGGAATGGGCGGAAGCCCAACCTGACGGCAGATGCGCGCGGATGCGGCAGCTCGGCCTGCGGCTGCGCATCCGCGGGCTCTGACGTCAGCCCTTGATGAAGGTGCCGCTGCGCAATTCGCTCACGGCCTGTTGCAGTTCCTTTTGTGTGTTCATCACGATCGGGCCATACCAGGCGACCGGCTCCTTGATCGGCTTGCCGGACACCAGCAGGAAACGAATGCCCTGATCGCCGGCCTGCACGGTGACTTCGTCGCCCTGGTCGAACAGCACCAGCGAGCGGTCGCCGACCGGTTCGCGCAACAGGATCTCCTGGCCGTCGACCTGCTTTTCAGTGAGCACGCCGAAGGGCTGCGAGGAGGCGCGGAAGCTGCCGGTGCCCTCGAACACGTAGGCGAAGGCGTGGCGCTCGATCTCGACCTTGAGCGTCTTGCGTTTGCCGGGCGGCACGAAGATGTCGAGATAGCGAGGATCGGCGGCAACGCCGTCGACCGGACCCTTCTTGCCCCAGAACTCGCCGCAGACGACGCGCACGCGCGTGCCGTCGTCGTCGACGATCTCGGGGATTTCGGCGGCCTTCACATCCTGGTAGCGCGGCGCCGTCATCTTCAGCGACGACGGCAGATTGGCCCAGAGCTGGAAGCCGTGCATGCGGCCTTGCGCGTCACCCTGCGGCATCTCCTGATGCATGATGCCGCGGCCGGCCGTCATCCACTGCACGTCGCCGGAACCGAGCGAGCCGCGGTTGCCGAGCGAGTCGCCGTGTTCAACGGTGCCGTTCAAGACATAGGTGATCGTTTCGATGCCGCGATGCGGATGCCAGGGAAAGCCGGCGAGATAATCCTGCGGGCCGGTCATTGCGGAAATCGTCGAGCAGCAAAAACGGGTCGGTCTCGTCCGTGTCGCCGAAGCCGAAGGCGCGGCGCAGCTTGACGCCGGCGCCCTCCATTGTCGGCTGCGACTGGACGATGCGTTTGACGGGACGGATGGACATGGATGCCTCTCGAATTGCGCCGCGGCGGCAGCCCCGAGCTTGAGTTTGGCCGCGGCCGCCTCTATCTGTGGTTACGAATGGTTACCGAGGCTAGATAGATGACCAAACGGCGGACGCAAGTAGGCACATCGGTGTTACCGCGTAACCTGCATGAGCCCGAGGATTGCCGGGCGGTAAGCGAGGTATTGTCCCGCGTCGGCGACAAATGGACCGTGCTGGTCGTGACGACGCTGGGCGACGGTCCCAAGCGCTTCAACGAGCTGCGCAAGGCGCTCGGCTCGATCTCGCAGCGCATGCTGACCCTGACGCTGCGGGCGCTCGAGCGCGACGGGCTGGTGACGCGGACCGTTTTTCCGACTATTCCGCCGCGGGTCGACTACGAATTGACCCGGCTCGGACGCTCGCTGCTCGATCCGGTCAGTGACCTCGGGCTTTGGGCGCGCAAGAACCGCAGCGCGATCCAGAGCGCACGGCTGCGCTTCGATGCGCAGGCGGCTGGTTCGGGGCGCTGAACCCCGTGAAGCTGTCGTACATTGCGTTGGCGGTCGCGGTGCTGAATGGGGGCGGTGAGGCGGCGGCGCAGCAGGCGGATTTCCCCTTGCGCGCGGAAAGCCCGGCGCGCGAGGCCTTTGTCAAAAGCCAGCGCGACGGCTGCGTTCAGGGGATTACGTACGGACCGATGACCGGATTCTGCGACTGTTATGCCCGGGCGCTCGCCGACACGATCTCGGGCGAGGAGCAGACAGCGCTCGCCGGCGGTCAAATCCCGGACAGCCTGCACAAGAAGCTTCGGCGGATCGGCGCCGAATGCAAAGCCACTTTTTTCAGGTGACGCGCGCGCCCGCCGGATCGACAATCCGCTGAATTGCCGTGACAAACGGACCTTTATGACCCGTCCTGTCACAGAGCGGACAGGATTGATTAACCATCTGATGTGATGATCCGCCCCTCGCAACTCGCGGTGCACCATGAATGCCCTGGGCGGCTTCATTCGCTCCAAATCCGGGTGGATGTTGTTGGTGTTCGTGCTGCTGTCCGCGGCGATCAGCGTCGCGGTCGCCGGCTATTTCTATCACATCAGCCTGAAGACCTTTCTGGCGCAGAAGGCGGCTGAAAAAGTCACCGCGCTGCGGCTGGTCGACGCCTTCGTCACGACCTACTCGCAAGTGCGCGCCCAGGCCGGCAAGGATGCGCCGGTGCCGGCGACGTTCCGCGCCAGCTCGATCGAGCATTTCAACAAGGAGCTCGGCGCCGCCAATCCGTTTATGCTGCGCTGGGTCGGCCGGGAAGGCCGCTTCATCAAGACGCCGCCGGTCGACGCCGAGATGGCGCACGCGATCGAGGAGATGGCGGCGGCCACCGAGCGTGCGCCGAAATCCCGGCTGCTCGACGTCAATGGCCAACGCGTGCTGCGCACGGTCTACCCGTCGACGGCCAACGACCAGGCTTGCGTGAATTGCCACAACCAGATCCAGCCGGGGCAATGGAAGTTGAACGACGTCATGGGCGCGTTTGCCATCGACGTTCCGGTCGATGGATTTCTCGGCGACCTGCGCTCGCAAAGCATCAAGTTGGGGTCAACGCTGTTTCTGGTGCTGGCCGGCCTCGGCCTCGGCATTTCCGGCCTGCATTTCCGGCAGACGAGCGAGCGCGAGGTCGCGTCGGCGCTACTGCAGACGCAGAACGTCAGGTTCACCGCGGCGCTCAACAACATGGCGCACGGCCTGTGCATGTTCGACGGCGAGCGCCGGCTGGTCGTGCATAACGAACGCTACGCCAGCATCTATTCGTTGCCGCCGGAGCTGCTGGTCATCGGCACGCCGCACGAAGAGATCATCAAGCATCGCATCTCGCACGGCATCCTGGCCGGCGAGAAAACCGACAACGCCGTGTCGCAGAAGCTCGACGATCTCGGCAAGCATTCCGCGCAGAATAATTCGAGCCGCGTCGACAAGCTCGCCGACGGCCGCCTGATCAAGGTGACGCGGGCGCCGTTGCCCGACGGCGGCTGGGTTGCCGTGCATGAAGACGTGACCGAGCGCGCGCAACGGCACACCATCGATTCCGCGATCTCCGCGTTCCGCGAGGGTGTCGCGACGGTCCTCGAGACTGTCGGCAACTGCACGCGGACGATGAAATCGACCGCGAGCGACCTGTTCGGAGCTTCCGAGCAGACCTCGCAGCGCGCCAAGGCCATGGTGCAGGCGTCGCAAGGCGTATCGAGCAGCGTGCACAACGCGGCGGCGGTGACGCACGAGATATCGGGCGCGGCCAACGCCATCGCCGAGCAGGTCGATCAGGCCAAGGAAGTGGTGCGCGGCGCCGTCAACAAGGTCAAGACGACCAACGAGGAATTCGCCGGGCTGTCGAATGCGGCGCAAAAGATCGGCGACGTCATCAAGCTGATCCAGCAGATTTCCGGGCAGACCAACCTGCTGGCGCTGAACGCCACCATCGAGGCGGCGCGGGCGGGCGAGGCGGGCCGCGGCTTCTCGGTGGTCGCGGCGGAGGTGAAGTCGCTGGCGGCGCAGACCGGCAAGGCGGCCGAAGAGGTCAACAACCAGATTTCATCGATCCAGACCTCCACCAAGGGCGCGCTCGAAGCGATCGGCAAGATCGAACAGAACATCGACGAGATCAGCACCTACACGTCGGCCATCGCCGGCTCGAGCGAAGAGCAAAGCGCGGCCACCATGGAGATGTCCGGCAACGTCGCCAGCGCCGCGAAGGAGACGAACAAGATCGTCGCCGACCTCGGCGAAGTCGCGGATGCGGCGGTGGCGACGCGCGCGTCGGCGGAGGTGGTGCTGGCGGCGACGGAGTTGGTCGAAGGCGCGGTCGAGAAGTTGCAGCGCGAGGTCGAAAACTTCCTCGGCAAAGTCGCGGCTTGATCCAATTCACCTCGCGAATTTACGGATCGCTTAACTGTCCTGGTCTATCGGTTCCGGCGCGGCCGGCGGAACTGCGGCGAGATTGCGTCGGGATCAGCCCGCAAATTCCTTTTCGATGCCGTCGTTTGGCCTTGGAACCCTGCTGCTTAGAGCAGGGCGGTGCCCGGAGTAACTCGTAATGTTGCGAAGACTGATTTTGGCGGGGACGGCATCCCTGGTTGTGACGGCGAGCGGCGTTGCCGCTCACGCCGCCGATCTGGCGCGGCCGATCCAACCGGCGCCGTCCTTTGCCCAGCCTGTTGCGCCGGCAGGATATAATTGGAGCGGCTTCTATGTCGGCGTGAACGCCGGCTACGGCTTTGGCCGTTCGCATTGGGACGATTCGGCGTTCGGCAGCGGCTCCGGCGGCTTCGACATCAATGGTGCGCTGGTCGGCGGGCAGTTCGGGTACAACTGGCAATTCGGTTCCTGGGTGCTCGGCCTCGAGACCGACGCCGACTGGACCAATATCCACGGCAGCACGGCCGGCTCGGGCGCGATCTGCGCCGCCGACGGCAATGGCCAATGCCGGGTGCAGCAGAACTGGTTCGGCACGACGCGCGCGCGGGCCGGATACGCGTTTGGCCGGGTGCTGCCTTATTTCACCGGCGGCGTCGCCTATGGCGATCGCGACGTGGCATTGTCGAACGGCACGTCATCGAACAGCGTCAACGCCGGATGGACCGCCGGCGGCGGCGTCGAAGTGGGGATCACGCCGAACTGGAGCGCCAAGGCGGAATATCTGCACATAGATCTCGGCACCGCGAGCTTCTTCAGCGCGGCGTCGGGCGCGTCGACGCTGCACGTGCCGCTCAAGGACGATCTCGTCCGCGCCGGCGTCAATTATCACTGGTAGGCCCGGGTTCCGGGTCGCAAAAAGGACCTTGGAAGCTTCGGCGTTTTGCCACAGTACCGCCGCCGCCAAGTCCCGAAACGTCGGTACTCATCTCCCAAACGAGCGGCGTCCGGTTGTCACCATCGCCTGACGCCGCTTGAGAAGTCAGCGAGACCGCGGCGCGGTGCCCCCACGCGGTCTCGTCGTCTTTTGCGTCATCCACACTTGACCACAGCCGGCATTGACTCCGCGGCGTTGCGGTACTGTCATACAGCGACGTTAGGTACTGCGTGCTCCGTCACCGTTTCAACGAGTGTCGATGCCGTGCCGCGTTACTTCTTTCACTTCTCCGATGGAAAGCATCACTTCACGGACGCCGGCGGTCATGAACTGCCGGGGATTGCGGCGGTGCGCGCGCACGCTAAGCAGCAGGTGCACGAGATCAGCGCGGCGATGTGCCACCCGCAGATCCAGGATCTGTCGGCATGGAGCCTGACGGCGGTCGACGCCGAGGGCCGCACCGTCTGCGAGCTCGCCTTCGATCTGCGGCCGGCCCGCGTCGGCGAAGAGCTCTAAGCCGCTCGCGGCCGGCCCGCCGTTGCGCTAGAATTTGTCTATGTATCGACCCGCGCTCGCGATTCTGTGCCTGATCGGGCTGGGCCTCGGCGTGGCCGGCTGCACCAAATGCGGCCCCTTCTGGGAAGACTGGCACCAGCATGCCTGCCATTCCGACGCGCCGCGCTGATCGCTAAGCGCCGACCGATCCCTGACATTTTTAAATTCTATTTACTCATTTGGTGGATTTTGCCGATGCGGCTGGAACGAGCGGCGGCCTGGCCTGTTGGTGTGTCAAAAGACGCAGAATTAGCAAAAGAGGTCGATTATGACCCCGGCAGATCACTACAAGAAGCTGGCTGCGCAACTGCAGGCCAAAGCCAACGCCGAGGAAAGCTCGGACATGCGCGCCGAGTGGAACCATCTGGCCCGTAGCTATCTGCGCCTGGCGGAGCAGGCCGACCGCAACCACCGGATGGACTCGGGTTACGAGCCGATCCTGGGGCGCCTGCCAAGGTGACCTCGGCGGCGAGCCTGCCTGACGTCGCGGCCTTTGCCGCGGGTTCATCGCCAGCGAAATCCCCTGCCGCGCCGCCTTTTCCGCCGCCCGACATTTTTCCACACGACGCGCGCTCCAGATTTGCGCCCCGGTGACGCCCCGCCGGGAACGGCGGCCGCGGGTCTCGCGTTCCTCAAAGGTCGATATAGGGAACCGAGGTGGAGCGCATGAAACGCGAAGGTAACCATATCGTCGAGACGCCGGTCGAAGCGCGTGCCGGCGCGACCGGCCACAACGTGCGTTACGTGCTGGCCAGTGCTACACTCGGCATCGTTGTATTGTTCGTGGCGGTGTACTTCTATTATTTCGCCTGAGCGTGCCCGTGACCGACGACGTCCCCATCGGCGATCCCGACCCCGGCGCGGTCCCTCCGGAGATGGCGCGCGGCAGCGGCGCGCCGGTCATCCAGCCGATGCTGATGGCGAGCGTGGTCGCCGCCATCATCGTGATGATCGCCATCGGAGCGTTCGTGGCGTCGTTCTGAAGCGTCGCGAAGTTTGTTGAGACGAACATCGAGCGCCGGCGGCGATGCCGGCGCTTTCGTTTTCAGCATTCGACACCAGAGCCTAAGGTAATTCGTTCGAATATCTAATGGGTGAGCCAATGCATGAGGGTCTAACTGCGGATGACGTGCGCAAGACGCTCGATCTGACGCCCAACGCCACCTGCGGCTATGTGCGGCTGACTTACGTCGCTAACGTCGAGATCGCGCAAGGCGGCCTGCCTGCGCCGTTTGCCGCCAAACGGCCGATGGGCTCGGGCCTCTACTTCATGGTGACGCCGGACCAGCCGGTGAAGCTGCACCGCATTAAGAACGACCAGTTCTATCATTACTACTTAGGCGATCCGCTCGAAGTGCTGGTACTGCGCGGCGAGGGTGAGCGCATCGTGATGGGTCCGGACCTGCTTGCCGGCCAGCACGTTCAGTTCCTTATTCCCGGCAACACGTTTCACACCGCGCGTGTCATCGGCACGCGGCAATGGTTTCTCGGCGGTTCGACCGAATGGCCGGGCGTGCTGCCGGAAGACGTCGAGCTCGGCAAGGCGGAGGAACTGGCCGCGAAATTCCCGAAGGTTGCCGCCGATATTCGTAGTTTCGTGTTGCCGCAGAACTAGCGGCGCTCCATCCCAAGGGAACCAGGACATTCTCCGGTGGTTCTACTTTTGGAGCTTCGCGCAACGCGGAGCGCGTCAGGAATAAAACTAGAGGTGGAACAGATGAAACGTCAATCAATCGCCGCACTGGGCCTCGGGCTCACGCTGGCGCTCGCCGCCGGCGGCGTCCAGGCACAGGATAAGAAAAATGTCGACAGTGCCAGCAAGAGCTTCATCAAGAGCGCGATCGAGGGCAACCTCGCCGAAGTCGACGTCGGCAAGCTCGCCCAGGAGAAGGGCCAGAGCGCCGAAGTGAGGAAATTCGGCCAGATGCTGGCCGCCGATCACGGCAAGGCCAATGAGCAGGCCAAGACCGCGGCGAAGTCCGTCGACGTCGATCCGCCGACCGGCTCGAGCCTGATGGAGAAGGGCACCTACGCCAAACTGAAGGTGCTGTCGGGCGACAGCTTCGATAAGTCCTTCATCGACTCGATGGTCTCCGACCACCAGAGCGACATCAAGGACTACCAGAAGGAATCCGCGAAGTCGGATCCGGTCGGCCAATACGCCAAGGAGTCGCTGCCGACGCTGCAGAAGCATCTCAAGGAAGCTCAGCGCATCCAGGCCGAGCTGAAGCAGAAGTCGACCACCGGCAGCAAGCAGTGAGCCGCCGGAATCACTGTTCATCCCCGCGTTAGCGGGAATCCGGCTCTGGAGTCCCCGCATTCATGGGGGCGAACGGAAAACTTGAACACGCCCGTCGCGGCAATCGCGGCGGGCGTTTGTTTTGCCGCCATGACCGACCTAATCCGCATCTTCAGCGAGCGCGGCGATCTCGCGCATCTCGCGCAGCTCTTGTGGGCGATGTCGGCGAGCGCGCTCTCATGGTTCGCGTTGCGCGAACTTGCCGCCGCATCTCGGCGCTTCGACAAGTTCGTGCGCAAGGTCGCGCGCTTCAACGAGCATTATCCAAAAGGCCGCTTACATCAGCGGACGCGGCGCGTATTGGACGACTAGCTCGCGAATTCCGGCACGCTAGAGTGGACTACTTCCCCGCCGCGGCCTGCAGGATCGGCGTCAGCCGCGCGATCTCGCTGTGCACCAGCGCGCCCAAGGCCTTCGAGCCGCGCTGGTCGGGCTCGGGGATCTCGGCGCCGAGATCGTTGAGGCGCTTGCGCACCGCCGGCTCGTCGAGGCCCTTGGCGAGCGCATCGGAAAGCTTGGCGACAATCTCCTTCGGCGTGCCCTTCGGCGCGAACACAGCATAGAACGGCGCGCACTCGAATTGCGGAAAGCCTTGCTCGGCGGCGGTCGGTACGTCCGGCAGCAGCGGGCTGCGCTTCTTCGCCGCGATCGCCAGCGCCTTGACCTTGCCGGCGCGCACGTGCGGCAGCGGACCGAGCACCGGATCGCAATCGTAGTCGACGTTGCCGGCGAGAATGGCGTTCATCACCGGCGCGGTGCCGGTGAAGGGCACCAGCGTCGGCTTGACGCCGATGGCGTTGTTGAGCAGCAGGCAGCCGATATAGGACACCGAGCCGACGCCGGCGTGGCCCATGTTGAGCTTGCCTTCGTTGGCTTTCGCCCAGGCAGCGAACTCTTTCAGGTTATTCGCGGGGATCTCCTTGCGCACCGCGAGCAGCTCCGGCTGAACGGCGATGACGCCGACCGGTTCGAAATCCTTCTCGGGGTCGTAGCCGAGGTTCGGATAGAACACGGGGGCGAGCGCGTTGGTGCCCATGTGGCCGGAGATCAAGGTGTAGCCGTCGGGCTTAGCGCGCGCGGCGCGCAACGTGCCGACCGTACCGCCGGCTCCGCCGACGTTCTCGACGATGAAGCTTTGCCCGAGATGGCGCGAGAAGATGTCGGAGACGATGCGGCCCATAACGTCGGCCGGCCCGCCGGCCGCGAACGGCACGATCACCGTCACTGTACGCGTCGGATAGTCCTCGGCGTGGACGGCCGTCAGTCCCGCGACCGCAAGGGCCGCAGCGAGCCATAACTTTTTCATCGTATCCTCCGCAGAGTTTTTGCTTGTTGGCGGCAAGCTTGCCACGGCCCGCCGCGATTGGGGAAGGGGTGGCGGCCTGGCGTGGCGCCTAGCGCCGGCTTTCGCGCGGCCCGCAGGTGCGCAGCCCAAGCATGGCATAGGCCGGGCACCAGCCGACCAGCCCGGTGAGCAGGAGCAGGCCGCCGCCGATCGCGAAGATCATGGCGAGGAGGCCTTCGACCACGGCGACCGGGCCGGCAAAGGACGCGCCGGCGAGTCCAAGCATGATCGTGCCGGCGACGCCGCGCACGATGCGATCGAACAAGCCTTCATTGCCTTCCATGACGTGCTCCGGAACTGCTCAGATGTTTAGCACGAGGGCAACGCAGCGTCTTACGCAAAGTGTCCGACCGCGCCACCGCTTCGCCACTTTGTCCGGCTTGCTATAGTCACTGGTCGATTCCTTCCCGAGGCCATCGGTGCAGCGGCGGCAATTCATCTCGTTCATGGCGAGCCTTGCGCTGTGGCCTATCGAGGCGCGCGCGCAAGCGCCGGATGCGCCGGATCAGGCGGGCCCGCCCGATCAGGCCGGCCAGGCGCAGCCCGATCAGCCGGCCGACCAGAGCGCGGCGGCGGGCGATAACTCGATCGGCCAGGTCTCGACGGTGCAGGGCAGCGCCACGGTGACGCGCGCCAATGCCGCGCCGATCGCGCTCAAGGCGAGCGACCCGATCTACAAGAACGATGAGCTGATGACCGCGGCGAACGCCACGCTCGGCGTCACCTTCGACGACGAGACGACGTTCAACCTGACCGGCAATTCGCGCATCGTCGTCGACGACTACGTCTACCAGCAGGGCGCCAGCGGCAATGTCGGTGCTTTCAGCGTCACGCAGGGCACGGTCGCCTTCGTCGCCAGCGAAGTCGCCAAGACCGGTAACATGACGATCACGACGCCGACGGCGACGCTCGGCATTCGCGGCACCACCGGCGTCGTCGATGTGCCGGTGAACGCCGCGACCGGCGGCGAGGCCAAGATCAAGCTCTACCCGGACGCCGACGGCCGCGTCGGCCACATCGACGTGTTCGATCGCCAGGGCGGGCGGCTCGGCGCGCTGACGCAAGGCTCGAGCGCGTTCCAGATCCAGCGCGGCGCGGGCGGCCGCATTGCCGCGGTGCCGTTCCGCATTCCGCCGCAGGAGGCGGCGCGCGACCGCGGCGTGGTGCAGCGGCTGTTCGCCTCGCACAATATCGGCCGGCGCATGACGATCCAGCGCCGGCAGCTGCGGCAGCGCAACTTGCGCCAGCCGAACAACCTGCGGCGGCAGAACGGGCCGCAACAGCAGAACCGCAATCCGAATTTGCGCCAGCAGCCAAACCGCAACCCGAATTTCCGGCAGAATGGCGGGCCAAGGCAGACGCCGCCGAACAACGGTCAGAACGGGCAGCAGCGCCGCGGCTTCCGCGAGCGTCTGCGCAATCTCAATCCGTTCAACCGCCGCAGAGACGATCAGAACCCGCGCTAGTTGCCGAGCGGCGAATTGAACTTGCGCGCGGTGTCCATGATCCAGGCGCGGTAGGACAGAAGCGGCGTGACGCCGGTCAAGCCGCCGCAGCCTTCCTCGTCGTGAGCCGCCGTCGACCAGCTAACCACGCCAATCACCAACGGGCCTTCGCCGTCGTAAGCCGGCGCGCCGGAATTGCCGGTGCAGGCGCCGAGGCCGGGCCGCTGATTGCGCGTCGCGCCATCGTAGAGGCGGATCTGCAACGTGCCGGGCTGGCCGGTAACGGTGAGTTTTGCTTCGCGCGGAACGCCAAGGCCGCGCGGCGTGCCGGCGTCGACCGTGCCGAACCCGGCGATGGTCAACGTCTCGCCGGCCTTGACGCGGCGAGCCGCGGCAAGCGCGGCCGGCACAATAATGTCGGGCAGCGGCGCCGTCAGCTTGATGAGCGCGATGTCCGCGGTGGCGCGGCTGGCGTTATAGGCGCCGAGATCGAAGCGCGGGTGCAGCGCGACCGAGCGCACCGGGATCGCCGTGCCGGTCTGGTAGGCCTTCACTTCGGTGCCGTCATTGCGGACGACGCAATGCGCCGCGGTGAGCACCAGGTCGGCCGCGAGCGCGGTTCCGGTGCAGAGATCGCCGTGCGCATCCACCACCATCACGATCGGTCGCGCTGCCCAGCCGGTGGCCGGCGGCGCATTGCCGGTGATGGCCAGCGCTGGCGCGCAACAGATCAGGACAAGCAGGACAGACAGAAGGCGGGGCATAGGTGCACGGTCGTGCTAGTTTTCAAAGCCATCAAAGGTCGCGAATGACTTCTAGCGGCGCACGTGGAGACCGCCATTGATTGATTTGAGCTGATGGATCTTCGTACCCCAATGCCATGCCGGAATAGATCATAAGATTGTCAGGCAACTGGAGTACGTTCCGGATCGTGCGATTGAAGGACACCCAGGCTTGTTGCGGGCAAGTATGCAAGTCGTACTGCCGCGCTAGCAACGCTACTGTTTGCAGAAATCCGCCGATGTCAGCCCATTGCGCGGGACCATGTGCTTTCTCGCGGGCGAAGAAGAGGGCAACGGGCGCACCGAAAAAATTGTAGTTGCGCGCGTACTGCTTGTAACGGGCAGGTTTATCTTCGCGCGGAACGTTGATCGCCTGGTAGAGCAGTTCGCCGACCTGGAAGCGTCGCGTTTTATACGGTTCGCCGAGCGGCTCCGGATAAATTGTGTAGTCGGTGCCTTCACCCTTGGGCAACTCATTTGCCATGCGCGGTGCCATGAGCTGTTTGAGCGCCTCAATTCGCTTGCCGGCTAGCGCGTAGACTCGCCATGGCTGCATATTGCCGGCGGATGGCGCGCGCGCTGCCCGCTCGATGATTTCACGAACGATCTTTTCGGGGACCGGTGTTGGCAGGAAAGCCCTGCATGAATAGCGCGATGAAACCGCATCGAGGACATCCATAGATTTGCTCCCGAAATCTTCCGCCGAACATGGAGCTATATCGAGACTGTCCCTGTTCGATTTACGCCAGCGATGATTACAGAGGTCGATAAGTGGGCCGCGCGAAAAAAGGTGTCCCGCTCTGAAGCGCTCAGGGCGCTTATTGAAAAAGGTCTGAACAAATTTCGTCGGTCCAGCAATCCGCCAAAAGCAAACTGATAATTTCCTATAACGGCTACTTATCGGAACTAAGCCCTAACGCCCGTTGCCGCGGTCAGCATTTTCCTGGCGCCGCTGCCGGCGAGCGCTTGCGCATACAAGCAGTGGTTGTGTCAGTTTGCGTGGATATAGCTAACGCCACGACCCAAAACACCTGAAAAATCAAAGCCGCAGGCGATAATTGCGCAATGCAAAAACCTGCCCCGAGCGGTAAAATATTGCTATAGAATTTTCATATTAAGAGGGTCGGGGGACCTTATGGTGACGTGCGGACGAGGCATGCTTGCAAAGTCGAATGGCTTTGCGGGGCTACCAACTGACATCAGCCTGATCAGGAGCGGTGTTGCCCGGGCCGCGGCACGCAGCGCGCAATTTTTCGTCACGCGCCTCGTGATGGGCGTCCTCCTTCCATCGGTGCCGCAACGGGCGCCCGCGCCCAAGATCTCGCACCCTATGAAGTTGACGGCTTTCGTGGCGCGCGTTTCGGAATGACAGAACCTGAGGTTCGCTCCATCGTAATGAAGAACCTTGGTGCGAAAGCTAGCGACCTTAGCACGGCTCCGAATCCGATCGAAGGCACGACCGTCCTTACTGCGCACGTAGCTTCGCTCGATCCCGGGCCGGGGCCGGCCCAGGTCGCGTATATCTTCGGTCATTCGTCGAAGAAATTGATTCAGGTGAATGTAATCTGGGGCGACGATCCGAAGTCCAAAAGTGACGCCAACGCTATGGTCACTGCTGGGACTCGTCTCGAGCGCTACTTCAGCGGCTATTCCTGGCGCAAGGATACCACACGCGCTGGAATTCCTGTTGGCGACAATACCGTTGTGATGTTCGCCGGTGAAGACGGCAAAAAAGGCGCCGTCCGTGTTGTTGTTGATGGCGTGAAATATCAGGTGATGCAGGCCGGCAAGGAAACGAGCTCGCCTGAGCCGAAGGGCCCGCCGAAGTTGGTGATCAACTACATCGCGGATCGCGAAAATCCGGACGTGGCTAAGATCGAAAAAGGCAAGTTTTAGATTGTGACGTAGATCGCCGAGCGTCAGTTCAAGGCGCCGGCGAGGGTGGCAGGGATGAGTCGGAGTGAGACTGGGGACGCTGCGTCGCGTTGCCGGGCCAATAGCTCGGCCCGGCGCGTTCGTTGTGGTTCGCGCTTTGGCGCGCGGTTTGCAGGCTCTTGCCGTGGCGCTCTTGGCGAGCACCGCCCTCGTCCGGGCCGCCAATCTGCTGCCAACCGGTGGCGCGGTGGTGTCGGGGACGGTCACCTTCTCGCAGCCCAACGCCACCACACTCAATATTACCCAGTCCAGTCAGCAGGCCATTATCAATTGGAATTCGTTCTCGGTCGGTAAGGGCGAGACGGTCAACTTCCTGCAGCCTGGCGCGTCAGCCTCTACGCTCAACCGCGTGACCGGTTCGCTGCCCTCGTGGCTTGGCGGCACGCTCAATGCGCCCGGCACGATCATCCTGATCAATGTCAACGGCATCACGATCGCACGCAGCGGCGTCATTAATGCCGGGTCATTTGCTGCTTCGACTGTCAACATCAGAGACAGCGACTACCTATCGGGTAACTACCGCTTCATAGGCAATGGCGCTTCGGCCGGCGTCATCAACAATGGCCGCATCAGCGTTTCCGACGGCGGCTTTGCAGCGCTGCTCGGCGGGCAGATCAACAACCGCGGCGTGATCGCGGCCAAGCTCGGCAAGGTTGCGCTCGGCGCCGGCGAACTCATCACGCTCGACTTCTCGGGCGACGGCTTCCTCTCGGTCGCGGTGCCCTCGAGCCAGCTCGGCAATCTGGTCAGCGCCAACGGCGCACTCGTCACCAACAAGGGCAAAATCCTCGCCAATGGCGGCACGGTCTATCTGAGCGCCGCCACGGCTTCGAACATCCTGCGCGAAGCCGTCAACATTCCAGGCTCGATCCGCGTCAACACTGTCGGCACGCATGACGGCCGTATCGTGCTCAATGGCGGGCCGGGCGGCCGCATCTCGGTCGGCGGCACGCTGCTTGCCAATGGCGGCCGCAAGCGTAAAGGCGGATCGATCGCGATCAGCGGCCAGTCGGTCGATATTAAGGGCAAGCTCGCTGCCAATGGCGCAAGCGGTGGCCTTATCTCCGTCGCCAGCACCGGTGACTTCTCCCTTTCCGGCAAGGTTTCGGCCAAAGGTTTCACGGGGCAGGGCGGTCGCATCGATCTGACCGGCGCCGACGTCACCATGCTCGGCGCGTTGATCGACGCCTCGGGAGCGACCGGTGGCGGTCTGGTGCGCATCGGCGGCACCTTCCAGGGCGGCAACGGCGATCCTGGCAGCGCGCTGTATCAATCATTCGTCGGCCGCTTCGGGCCGCTGCCCGATCTCGCCTCGGCGCAGACGGTGACGATTGACGCCGGCACCAGGATCAACGTGTCGGCGAAAACGATCGGCGACGCCGGCTCAGTGATCGTTTGGTCGCAGCAATCGACGACCTTTGCCGGCGCGGTTACCGGGTTGGGCGGTTCCACCCGCGGCAATGGCGGCTTTGTCGAAGCCTCGGGCAAAGAGCACTTGATGCTGTCCGCCTCATTCGACCTGAGCGCGGCCGATGGCAAGTTCGGTATGTTGCTCGCCGATCCCGGCAGTATCCTGATCCAGCATGGCGGCAATACCTATGCCGGCGCCGATACCCTTAACGACGGTTATATCAACGGTCTGCTGACGCTGGCCGATGTCACCATCGACACCAATATACGGCACCGGCACCAATGGCGCCTCGGGCGACATCACGTTCCTGACGGGCGCTGCGTTGTCATGGAATACGGGGTCGGTCCTCAACGTCAATGCCGCGCGTAATATCGTATTCCAGACGGGTTCCAGCATCACCGCGACCAGCGGCGGCGAGGTTGTGCTCAACGCCGGGCGAAATGCGTCGGGCGTCGGCACCATTACGTTCCAGGGCTCAGGCGCGCAGGTGACGACCGGTGGCGGTGGCGTCACGTTCGCCTATTACAACCCGGCGGTGTTCGGTACGCCGGATTTCCAGAGTGGTTCGGTGTCCGGCACATTGACGGCTTACATGCTGGTCAATAACACCGGCCAGTTCTCTGCCATCAACAATAATTTGGGCGGAAACTACGCGCTGGCGACCAACATCAATTTCGGCACCTTCGGTGTTTGCGACTTCAATTGTTTTGGCGTCACTTATCTCGAGCCGCTCGGAGACTTCACGGGATTGCTCGACGGACGCAATCATTCAATCAATTTCACCGTCTATAGCGGCTCCAATTTCAATCAAGGGCTGTTCACCTCGATCGGCTCGAGCGGCGTTATCAGCAATCTCAATGTCACTGCGCGCATATATTCAGGATTTACGATCGGCGGCATCGCAGGCGTAAACAACGGAAAGATCATTAACTCGTCGGCTAGCACCAATGTGCAGTTCACGTTCGATCCGAACAACGCGCTGTCAACCGGAAACATTCAAGCAGGCGTTGTCGGCGGCCTTGTCGGCAGTAACGGCGGTCAAATCATCGACTCTTCGCGTAATCTTTTCGACGTTGGGCGGAGGTGACGGTGTCGGCACCAATGTCGGTGGATTGGTCGGTATCAATTCGGGCACGATCAGCGGTTCGTCGTCGGTTGGCGGGACGCTTCATCCGGAAGAGTCGAATTCAAATTTCAATTCGACAATTCAATATGCGGTCGGTGGTCTTGTCGGTCTCAACACCGGCACGATCACGACATCGTGGTCTAGCGCGACCATCAGCGACACCGGATTAGCCAGCATATCGACTTTTGACGGGGGTTTTGTTGGCATTAATCAGGGTTCGATCAGCAGCTCATATGCCACTGGCACCGTCAATGGCGACATGACCGTCGGTGGATTCGTCGGCACAAACCAGGGACACATCACTGCCTCGTTCTCGACGGGATCAGCATCCGCCAATCCGGGCAGTGGGTTTAGCGGCGATGTCGGTGGCTTTGCCGGCTGGAACGGCATCGTCCTAAATGGCAACACGATCGGGGCGTTACCGGCGGCTACGGTGACGCAATCTTGGACGGCATCACACGTGAGCGGCACGCAATCGCCGCTTTTGAGAGGCTTTGCCGCTCTAGACGGTGCCACGAATTCGAACAACTATTTTGACACGACAGCGACAGGCCAGAGCACCGCGGCCAAGAACCAATTTGGCAACGACTGCGCTTGCGGAGCAACCGGGATCACGACCGCAAATGCCTATAACTCGTCGAGCTATTCGAGCGGCTTCTTCGGAACGGCCATGTATATGGTCAACGGCTACGACAGGCCGTTACCGACCGCGTTCAGGACGAGCTCAATCGGCGCGAACGACGCGCTGCAGTCGGCAATCCAACTCGAGCTGGCAGGGTCGAACCTCAGCGGTAATTACAAGCTCAATCGCGATATCGACTTGTCGATTGTGCAGTCGTCGACGATTTGGTCCGCTTCTGCAGGGTTTGGTCCGATCGGAGGGCTCTTTGCCGCATATACCGGGACGTTCGACGGCCAGGGCCACGCCATCAAGAACATCTTTATCGATCAGCCGAACGTCGCGACCAACTTCATCGGCTTGTTTGGAAATGTTGGGAGTGCCGGTGTCGTCAAAAATGTCGGAGTACTTGGCGGTTCTGTAACAGGCGTTCAGGTTGTCGGCGCGCTTGTCGGCTCCAATTCTGGGGCGTTGCTAAACGACTATGCCACCGCCTCGGTGGCCGCAACGAACGTTGTGGGTGGTCTTGTCGGCAGCAACTCCGGCTCTATCAGCAGTTCCTTCGCGACGGGCAACGTTAACGGCACACTTGGCAACGGAAGTTCTGAGACCGGCGGATTAGTCGGCTTCAATCTTGGAACGATTACCGATGCCTACGCGACCGGTAACGTGACCGGCGCCACTCAATCGGCGAGTCAGACTGCGGGCGGTATTGCCGGCACCAACAACGGCACCATCACCAACGTCTATTACACCGGCACAGTGACGGGTAACGCCGGCAAGATTGGCGCGCTCGTCGGCGACAATACTTCTATTGATCAGCAATCCGTTGAGACCCCGCCGGGCTCCGGCAATTTTGTTCTGGTCAACACTACTGTCAATTACGTCATCAATAATGGCTACTGGAATGCCGATACCATGGGATCGGCGACCGGCACCGGCGTCGGCACGCTCAACGGCGGCGGCGGGCTCAGCTTTGCCGCGATGACGAACCAGACGAACTTCTACAACACCTTCTCTGGGTTCGATTTCAACAGCATCTGGGCGCCGCCCAACCAATCTGGTCAGGGCAGCGACGCGACCGCGCACACGCCGGGTCTCTACGGGCCGTCCAATATCATCTGGCTCGAGGGCAACAACGTCGTCCGCAACTACGGGGATACCGACCCGACGCTGAGCTACACGCTGCACGGGCTGCGATCGGGCGATCCGCAGTGGCTGATTACCGGCGTGTCGTTAACCTCGTCGGCCGGCCAGTTTTCCAACGTTGGCACGTACGACCTGAGCTTTGGCTCGCCTCAGGCAACCGGCCGCAATGGGTTCGCATACCGTTTTACGACGAGCGGTACCGATACGGTGAACCAGCGCCCCCTGAACAACTCGGCTACAATTACCGGCATCGACAAGGTCTATGACGGCAACACAGACGCTGCGGGCGGATCCGCGAATCTCACGGCAACTAATAACGTCGTCAACAACGACATCGTCACCTTGTCAGCGACATCGGGCAGTTATTCCGACCCCAACGTTGTGGGCGTCGAGAGCATCACCCTCAACTCCGTGACGTTGAATAACAATAACTACTCGCTGGGTTCTCTGAACTATTCCGGTACCGGTCAGATCAATGCGAAGTCTGTCTCCGTGTCGCTGACGGGCACGGTGCAGAAGACTTATGACGGTACCAACACCGCAACTCTAACGGCCAGCAATTATGGTCCGCTGACCGGCGTGCTTGCCGGAGACGTCGGCAGCGTCTCAGTGAACAATCCGACGACCGGCACATATGTCGACCCCAACGCCTCTGTTGCGTTAAAGACGGTCACCGTAAATGGCATTCAGCTGAGCGGTGGCAAGGCCGGTAACTACTCTATTCCGAGCTCGGTATCCGGAACGGTCGGTGAAATCGACAAGCGCCCCCTGAGCGGCAATACGACGATCACTGCAATCGACAAGGTCTACGATGCTACGACAGCGGCGAGCGGCGGAGCGGCTAGCCTGACAACCGCGGCGAATAATGTTGTGAGCGGTGATGTCGTCGTTGTTTCGGCTTCTAGCGGGAATTACGTCACTCCCAACGCCGGGCCGCAGCAGAGCGTCACGGTAAATTCCGTCAACGTCGGCAATTCGAACTATTCACTCGGGACACTGAGCGTGCTCGGAACGGGCACGATCAGCCCGCGGCCGCTCAACGGAAACGCTTCGATCACGGGGGTCGACAAAACCTACGACGGCAACACAACTTCGCCGGGCGGATCGGTCAACCTGACGGCTCTTAATAACGTGGTCGGCGCTGACAGCGTCACCTATACCTTTACCGGCGGTACTTATGACAGCCCCAACGCGGGCGCGCGCACCGTGACGCCGTCCGGCGTTTCGCTCGACAATAGCAACTATTCGCTCGGCGCTTTGACGGTGAGTATCTCCGGCACGATCAACCCGCGTCCGATCACGGTAACGGCCGATCCCAACCAGGCCCGGGTCTACGGCGATGGCAATCCGACCTTCACTTACACGGTCGGCGGCCAGGGCCTGGTCACCGGTGATAGCCTCACCGGCGCGCTGGCGACCCCCGCGACAGCAGTGAGCCCGGTCGCGCTTTATCCCATTACGCAAGGTTCGGTGACCAACGCCAACAATCCAAACTACGCGATCACGTATTTCGGAGACAACCTATCGGTTACGCCGCGGCCGCTGAATGGGACCGCCGTCATTGCCGGTATCGATAAGATTTATGACGCGAATGCAGTGGCGGGGGCTGGTCAGCTCATCTTGCTCAGCGGCGCGAACAACATCGTCAACGGCGACTTAGTGACCATCTCCGTAACCGGCGGCACCTATGACAGTCCGAACGCCGGTTCGCGCACAATCGCAACCGGCACACTGGTCGGGCTAGCTCAGAACAATACGAACTATTCGCTCGGCTCAATTCAGGTAAGTGGGGCGGGCACTATTTCGCAGCGGTTGCTCACCTTAACCGCCACGACAAATACGAAAACGTATGATGCAACGACAACCGCCGCGGCGACGCCGACGGTGTCCGGCCTTCAAGGATCCGATACGGCGACTGGCCTCACCGAGACCTATGACAACGCCAACGTCGGCACCAACAAGATGCTCAGCGTCGCGACCTATACGGTCAACGACGGCAACAGCGGCAACAACTACATTGTACAGACGGTCACCAATCTGACCGGCGTCATCAATCCGGCGACGCTGACATATGTTGCCGATCCGGCGACCCGCCTTATCGGTGCAATCAATCCGATCTTTACCGGCACGGTGACCGGCTTCCTGGGCTCCGATAACATCGTCAACGCCACGACAGGAACGTTGCTGTTCACGTCGCCGGCGCTCCCGGCTTCGCCACCCGGCCAGTATCCCATCCTTGGCTCTGGTCTCACTGCGCAAAATTATGTGTTCGTGCAGGCGCCAGGCAATGCGATCGCGCTGACCATTACGTTGCCGCCGCCGCCGCCGCAGACGCCGCCGACGAACGAGTTTCCGCATACGAACACAGTCGACACGCCATCACACGACGTGAACATCACGTTCCAGAACACCACGCCGCTCGTGACCCCGATCTCGTTCCGGCCGGGCGGGACGGGCGGTATCGTCACCGGTGCGCTGACCGATGCAGCCGGCTCTGCAAACAATGGTCACAACTACGAGCCAATCAGTCAGTACGACGCAAACCAGTACTCGCAGTTCAAATTGCCGGGCTATCAGGATGACGCGGGGCAGGCGACGATTTTCACCATCATCGCCCGCGCGGTCGCGACAGATCACCAGTCTGACTATCTGATCGATGGCTTCTGGAACGGCACTGGAGCCGCATGGAACGGCGCCAACGGCAACAATCCGCTCACCAGCAAGGTGACTTTCTCGGACGGCGCCGGTCACGACGTGATGCCGAGTGACACCAACGGCTTCCCCATCGAGCCGGGCACGACGGATGTCGCCGTATTGCTCAAGAGCGGCCCGGTTATGATCGGCGGCGCACCTGGACAGAAGCCGGTGGAGTGGCTTCTTGCGACCGGCCTAACGGCCGATGGCAAGGGAATCGTCTGCGACGATCCGATCACCGGCAAGCTTGTGGAATTGGCCTACGACACGACCACGAAGACAATTGGGGGCGTGCTCGGCTTCTACGATCCCAAGAGCAAGGGTGTCGTCTCCTTCGCCGATGCCAGCAACAGCGTACCCGCAACGGCGGGCGGCGGCGCCCTCGCTACGCTGCAGGGCTTCGTTCCCTCGACCTTCTTTGCGGTTACCGTCAAGTAGAACGGCGCGCTCAGAGCAAGGGTATCAACCCTTGCGCCCCTGACTGACCCTCCAGCGCAACAGTGGCAGTCGCAACCTGCCTTTCCTGTGGAGGCGTGACCGGCATGGTCATGCGCTTGACGCCGTCGCGATCGAGAACGAACAGCGGATCGAACTCGGCGAGCTTGCTATCGTCGTGCATCTCGAGCGTGCGGTTGTCGAGGATGAGCCATTGGCTCTGATAGCGAACCGCGGCCACGGCATGGTACTCGTCATTCGCGTGGAGGCGAACGACAAGCAACCGCAGATCATCTTCGGCGAACCCGAGCTCGAGAAGCGCAAGATATTTGGCGATCGCGTAGTCCTCGCAATCACCGGCGCTTGACGCGAACGTCATCAGCGGCGTCGCCCAGAGGTCGACCACATGGTATTGGGTCATGTCGTCGACCGGTTTAATGTCGAGATTGATTGCGCGATTTATTTCCGCGATGCGCAAGAGACCGTCTCGCACGGATGCTTTATCTATAACGGCGAGAAATCGCTTGGCGGCAGGCGGACAGCTCTCGACCTCCGCGCGGCACCGCGCCAGAATCCTGCGCTCGTGCGGCAGCTGATGCGTGACGCCGGCCCACTTTCTTTGCAGACCGCCCTTAATCACGCCGGAGAGTTTCGCGTCAAAAGGCTCGGAGAGGTGCGGCGCGGCAGGCCACGGAATTTCAAATGGCGTCAAAGACGCGAGCATATACGCCGAGCCGGAGCCGCTCAGCCGGGCGTCGAAATTGAATGCAAGACCAGAGTCATCTGCCTGCGCGTGTCCGAAGCCAGCGACTACGGCAAGGCCAAGCCCGAACGCAAACGCCGCTGCCGCACGCAGCTGCTGACGCAAGCTCGACATCGAACGCCCCTGTCACGGGGCGCTCCGCGGCCATGTCCGGCCGTTCTAGTCCCCGTCCTGCGGGGCTTTCATAAGCTTGCACCTTTTTGCGGCGGCTTAACATGCGGCCGCGGCACCGACTGGATTTCGGCGCCTGGTATACGCGGTCGCAAGATGTCCGTTAAAATTTGAGCGATCTATCCTCTAGAACCACGCTTGGTCCTGAGGCGGCTGACGATTGTTAAGGTGAAAAATTCGTCACCACGCTTGATCGGCCGGCTGCAGTCTATCAATAGCGGGCCAGCATTCCGAGGAAGAGCCGGTCGCCATCCAGCCGCGGGTCGTTGGTGTAGCGATGGCTCCATTCGATAAAGCCATAGGTGTCCGGGAGTGTGTCGGCCCAGGGAACGCCTGTAAAGCGCATGCCTGCGCCATAATTGGTGGCATGCACGCTTGCAATTTCCAGCGTCGTTGGCTGGATCAGGATTCGTTCGCCGGTTGCCTCGAATATATACGGCACAATCGAAAATCCTCCGGAGCCGATGGGCACAGCGAACGTACGTCCAACTTCACCGCGCACGGCCCACCCCGTGTCGCCGGCGAGCGCGCCGGCAGTGAAACCCGACAAGATCTTGGCACCGTCAATATCGAACTGTTCGGAAGTGAGCATCGGATGATTGAACGAGCTCTGCCCGTACACGCCAACCGATGCGATGAAGTCTTCCGGGAGGCTTTGGCTGGCTTCGATGTGTCCGTCCCACTTGTTGAATACTGCGTCGGCTCCAGGGCGCGACAGCGGCAGCTGCGGGCTCGCATTTGCATCAGCTAGCGTTCGCGCGCCCAAGCCGGGAATTCCGCGGGAATAGTTCGTGCCGAACGAAATGGTCGTAGCCGTCTCACGAATTCGCCAGATACCGTCGAGGCCCGAACGCACGACCCGGACGCGGTCAAGGCTAACCGGCATGGTGAAAGGCACGAGGGTATCGATCTCTTCGTTGGTCGCATCAAGGCGGGCGTCCACGGTCAATTGGAAATCGCGGAGTTTGTAGAGGTCGTACGCAGTCTTGATGTAGCCTTGCTGCAGCAGACCTTGCGATCGCTGACTGGGGTCCACGCGCGGGGTGGTGACGCCGTCGGTCGCCCCAAACTCCAGCCGCCAGCTGTCGATCCCGAGTGGGACCAAGCCGGTCGCGCTCAGGTAGCGACGTGTGGGATATCGTGAGTCAAAGTCCTTGTCGGGCAAGCCAGCGGCGGACACCGTCAACTGTTCGCCATAGCCGAGCCAACTGTTGAGACTGACTGCGGTGACAATTTGACCCGTGCCGAACACCACCGGCATGGAGTTGTCGGCATAAACGCTGAGTGTTGTCGGTCGGTACCGGCCTGTCAGAATCAACACCGAGCCGCCGACTTCTTTGCCGGCTGCGAAAGTGGCATTCAGAATAAGTCCGGGCGCGTCGCCGGCAATGAGCAGTCGCCGTTCGAGTTCGGCTTGTTTGAGGTGGGTCTTGTGATCGAGCGGAGCCAGTACAGCGGCAACGCGCCACCGAACCTGCGGGGCAAGCGCATCGAGCTCCATCCGCTCAACAAACCCGTCGATGACCCGCAAATTGACGCGCGCATTTCCGGCGAGCTCCTGCGGCAGAATGACAACACGCGCCAGCGGATAGCCCCCGTGCGAGTACACCTGCTGCAGCTTATCGGCGAATTCGAAGACGTCAGCGACCGAGACTTGCTTGCCAATCAGTGACGCTTCGAGCTCTTTGCGGGCGGCAGCGAATTCGTCAAACTCGCCTTCAATATTGAAGCCAAGCAATCTGAATTTGAGCTTTTTTGCTTCCGCTGGAATGGTCGCGCCCGCGGGAACACCCGGCAAAGCGATCCGTCCGCCGCCGGGTGAGGGCGCGATCACCGGCGGTGCTACTTGGCTCGGTGCCGGAACAGAACTTGCCGGCGCCGTTTGTGCCCCCGCTGACGCAGTCAATACGAGCCAGCCGGCCAGCGTCAGGCCGAATGTCCTCAACGCGCTTTTCACTGACGAAACGCCCTAAATCCCCAACAGGTAGTATATACATGCCATTTACAGGTGTCCTCTAGGGCACTGTTTTTTTCGCCGGATTTCACCGGTCCGTGGCAATTCTGTCGGGAAAAAGCCGCGCAGTTCCAACGTTTTGTCCAGAGGGCGTGAGATCCTCGCGATCCATTGGCGGCGGGATCCCGCGTAGTTCTTGATGATGGGCATCGCCAGGGTCTGGTAGGCTCGCGGACGTCGTCAAAGCCGTGGGTCTTGCTTTGGGTGCGCTCAGCGGTGGGCATGGTCGCCGAACGCGCTGGCCCATGTTGGTCAGCGCCGTCGCGTTGCTGATTCCAACAATCACGCAAGCGCAGCAAAAGGCGCCCCCACCATCCAGAGTCCAGCCCCCTCCGATATCCCAACAGCGCTTCAATTCGCCGTCGGAGCTGCGTCAGGACGGAATTCTGCTCGGCATGTGCGTGACATCATCGGGCAGATGTCCGACGGCTCTACAGATTGGCTCATCTTGCCGCTGCAAAGACCGAAACGGAAGGCTTCATGTTGGGGCGGTGCGATCACGTTAGTCCAACGTGATTTGGTCAAAGAGCCTTGTTGAGGTGGATCAAAGCGCCGTTCAAAAATTTACTGACGTTGTCGTTGAAGACTTTTCCGACACGGCGGGCTTCCGGATTCGACGATGCGAATTGTACTTGTCGTGCTTGCGATAATGCTTCTTAGTTTCGGCGCATGGGCCGAAAGTGATGAGCCATTTGGCGTTGCCACCGTTCCTGACCCCACAAATCCGTATGGAGAAAATTGGCACAAGGTACAGAAGGACTGGGTCATCGAGCGCGGGATGCTTGATCAGTGCCGCGCAGGTCGCGAGTTCTGCGCACCTGCGGCGCTACATTTTCTGGCCATAGTTGACGAGGCGCGTTTGCAGGCCGGCCGCATCAGAATTGCTTACGTGAACCGCGCAATCAATCTCACGATACGGCCGAAGGATGACGTCTCTAATTATGGGGTCGCAGAGATATGGGCAGCGCCCTTGGCTACGCTCGCTAACGGTTCTGGCGATTGTACGGACTATGCGATTGCCAAGTATTACTCGCTAGGGGAGATCGGCATTCCCGAGGATGACCGTCGTCTAGTCATAGTGCGCACAAAAAATCCGCTCGAGTATCATGCTGTACTTGCTGTACGCGAAGATCGGCGTTGGTTGATCCTAGACAATAGGACGCTTGCAATCATGGATGCCAAAGACACGGATTATGCCCCGGTGTTCGAGTTCGATCGTCGTGGCATGCACCGGTTTGTGAAATCGAAAATAGTTGTTGGGGCTGCTTGTACTGGCCGTGGCTAGGAACCCTCGATCGCGGCAATATTGAAACCGTCGCAAACTGTTGCAGCGTGATATGCAACTTATGCAATAGGGATTTGTTTCCGCTCCGTAAGGTTGTGTTTCGGCGAAACGAACATAATTTGTCCTGATATGTCAATTCGCTAAGTTTTTGATCTGTCACCGCTGGAGCAGAAAAGGAACCTACTTCTTCGACGTCGTTCTCAGCAAGATCGGATCGGTCCGGCGTGTTGGTACGTTCACGCAGCGTTCACAGGCACGGCCTTAGTTTCATCGCTCATGCCAGTTTTTCTTAGGCTGCCATCTTTGTTCGTCATCGGCTTTTTGGCCACCTCGGCGCAGGCCGCCGATGCGCCGCAGACAGCCTGCCTGACCAAGGCGGAGCAGCGCGCGGCGGTCGCTTCCCACAAGGCGATTTCGCTCGCCCAGGCCATAAAAGCGCCGCGTCAGCACGGCCGCCACGCCGAAGTCGTGCGCGCACGACTTTGCCACAATGGCGATAAACTCTTCTATGTGCTGACTCTCCTCGGCCGCAGTGGCAAAGTGTTCACCGCGACCGTTGACGCCGCCAGTGGCGAGCCCGTCAGCGCCCGCTGACGGAGAAGACATCCTTGCGCCTCCTCGTCGTCGAGGACGACCCCGACCTCAACCGCCAGCTCACGACTGCGCTGACCGACGCCGGCTACGTCGTCGACCGCGCTTTCGATGGCGAGGAAGGTCATTACCTCGGCGAGTCCGAGCCCTACGACGCCGTCATTCTCGATATCGGCTTGCCCAAGATGGACGGCATCTCGGTGCTCGAAGCCTGGCGGCGCACCGGACGCGCCATGCCCGTGCTGATGCTGACCGCGCGCGACCGCTGGAGCGACAAGGTGCAGGGCTTCGATGCCGGCGCCGACGACTATGTCGCCAAGCCGTTCCATCTCGAGGAAGTGCTGGCGCGCGTGCGCGCGCTGCTGCGCCGCTCCGCCGGGCACGCCAAGAGCGAATTCAATTGCGGCCCGGTGCGGCTCGACACGCGCACCGGCCGCGTCGCCGTCGACGGCAACCCGGTGAAGCTCACCAGCCACGAATACCGGCTGCTCGCCTATCTGATGCATCACACTGGCCGCGTCGTATCGCGCACGGAACTGGTCGAACATCTTTACGACCAGGACTTCGACCGCGACTCCAACACCATCGAGGTTTTCGTCGGCCGCATCCGCAAGAAGCTCGGCGTCGACATCATTCAGACCGTGCGCGGGCTCGGCTACCTGCTGTCTCCTCCCGAGGCGCGATGACTTAAGATGCGCGCCAACTCCCTCGCGCTGCGCCTGTTCCTCTCGGCTACGGCCTGGGCGGTGGTGATCTTGCTCATCACCGGCGTCATCCTGTCGTCGCTCTATCGCGACGCCGTGGAGCGCTCGTTCGACCGGCGGCTCGGCGTCTATCTGCGCACCATCGTTGCCGATCTGGCGTCGCCGGATGATACGAGCGGCAAGTTTCCGCAGTCGCTGGGCGAGCCGCTGTTCGAACTGCCGCTGTCGGGCTGGTACTGGCAGGTGACGCGGCTCGATCCCGACAAGCACGACGTCCGCGCCTCGCGCTCGCTGTGGGACGGCGGCCTGCCGCATCTCGAGGACCGCGGCGTCAAGCCTGGTGCCGACGGCTCGCGTCAGGGCTATGTCGAAGCGCCGGAGGACCAGCGTCTGCGGCTTGTCGAGCGCACCGTCGATCTCGGCGATGAGGGCCACTATCTTGTTGCTGTTGCCGGCGACGCCGCCGAGATCACGGAAGAGACGCGGTCGTTCGACCAGGCGCTGGCGATCACTTTTGCGCTGCTCGCTGCCGTGCTGCTGCTCACCACCATGTTTCAGGTGCAGTTCGGGCTGGCGCCGCTCAAGCGCATCACCGACAGCCTCGCCGCGATCCGCGCCGGCAAGGCCGAACGGCTCGCCGGCAATTTTCCCGACGAGATCGCGCCACTTGCGCGCGAGACCAACGCGCTGATCGACACCAACAAGGAAATCGTCGAGCGCGCCCGTACTCATGTCGGTAATCTCGCGCACGCGCTGAAAACGCCGCTGTCGGTGATGGTGAATGAAGCCTCGGCGCGGCCGCGCGATCCGTTGGCGGAGAAGGTCCTGGAGCAGGCCGACATCATGCGCGACCAGGTGGCGCGGCATCTCGAGCGCGCGCGGCTTGCGGCACGGCTGACGGTGGTCGGCTCGCTCACCGAGGTCAATCCGGTGGTGACTGCGCTCGCTCGCACCATGGAAAAGATCCACCACAATCGCGACGTTGCCATCGAGGTGCATGCGGGCGAGGACGTGCGCTTCCGCGGCGAGCGGCAAGACCTCGAGGAGATGATCGGCAATCTCGTGGACAATGCCTGCAAATGGGCGACTTCGCGCGTCGCGATCGAAGTCATGCGCGAAGGCCGCGATGAGGCGCAGGTGGTCCATGTGATCGTCGACGACGACGGCCGTGGCCTGTCGCCCTCCGAGCGCGAGCAAGTTGCGCATCGCGGCAGCAGGCTGGACGAGACCAAACCCGGTTCGGGTCTCGGCCTATCGATCGTCGTCGAGTTGGCCGAGCTTTATGGCGGCAAGCTCAATCTCGGCACGGCGCCGCTCGGCGGCCTGCGCGCCGAATTGGTGCTGCCAGCGAGCTGACGGCGTCTGCCGGACTTTTGCCCCAATCCTCCCGTTTCCATGGTGACGATTGTCGCGCTGTCCGGGGGCCCCAATGTCCATCGTCAAAATTGCTGCGATTGCAGCCATCGGCTTGACGCTTGCCGCGTGCGCGGGCGATCCCGAGTTCGGACGCGGGCCGAAGGAGAACACCGGCACGCTACTGGGTGCGTTGGGTGGCGCCGCGATCGGCTCGGCCTTTGGCGGCGGTGTTGGCGGTCACGTCGCCGGCGCCCTCATCGGTGCCGGCGCCGGCGCCTTGATCGGCAACCGCATCGGCGCCGCCATGGACGACGAGGACAAGCGCCGCGCCTACGAGGCTGAGATGGCCGCGCTCGACAGCGGCCAGTCCGGCGCGCCGGTCGGCTGGCGCAATCCCGACAGCGGCCGCTACGGCTCGGTCGTGCCAGGCCCTGCCTACGTACAGGAAGGCCGCAATTGCCGCGCCTATACCGAGACGATCTATATCGATGGCCGGCCGCAGACGGCGCGGGGCACCGCGTGCCGCAACCCTGACGGAACCTGGACGCCGCTGAGCTAGCCCGGCCGCGTTAACTTCCTTAACGAGCCGTTAACGCCCGCCGCGCTATCAAACCGCGTACCTGCAACGCGGATCGCACGACGATGGCGGGCGTCGAGACCATCGAACGGCTGCGCGGTTACCTGCGCGAACTCCCGCCGCAGGCGCGCGCGCTGTTGATCGGCGAATTCGAGCGCAGCCTGTTGCGCGGCGACGACGCGACCGGCACCGACCTCGTGCTGCAGGAGTTACGCCGCATCGTGCGCGACCAGCGCGATGGCGGCCCGCGGGTCGGCCATGCCGCCCGCCTGTTCTTCAAGCCGCTCGAGCCGTTCATGGTCGACGATCGCGCCGACCACAATCATCCCGGCCGCATTTCGCGCCGTTCGCTCGAATTGCTGTGGACCTGGGTGCGCCGCGATCTGCTGCCCAACGAGGCCAACCTGCTCGGCGACAGCGTGAACGAGGCGTTGCTTGCCGGCGATACGCCGAAGGTCGAATTCCTCACCCGCTCGTTCCAGGCCAAGGCCGCCGCGGCGATCGACGCCAGCCTGACTGACAGCGCGAGCGACGATCGCGTTCGCCGGCGCATCATGGCGCAGATCGGCACGCCGCGCGCCGCGGAGGACGCCGCGACATTGCGCTCCGTGCTGGCGGGGCGCGAGCAGCTCGAAGCGCTCGCGTCGCATCTGCCGTTGCGCATCTCCAATCTCGCGAACAATTCACTCGACGAATACAAAGCGGAGATCGACCGCGCCTCCGCCCGCGACGGCAATCTGTTCCTGCCGGCGCTACTGACGGTGATGAGCCGGCTGGCGGCGCCGTGGCAGGTCATCCGCTTCGGCATCAAGGCGGCGGGCAGCGACACGGCGGCGCGCGTTGCCCAGACCAATTACGGCGTCGCCGTGAACATCGTGCTCGCCGAGCTCGAACGCATGGTAGGCGAGCTGCGCGACGACCTGCGCACCGGTTCGGGCGTCGCCGTCGGCGCGCTGCTCAAGACCATCCACGATTTCCGCGCGAGGCTTGCGCACCGAGCTCGATATGCCCGTGGACAGCACCTGGGGCCGCGCGTTGTCGTCGCAGCGCGCCCAGATCTCCGAGCTGTTGCGGTCCGAAATCGAGTTCGGCGGCCGGCCGCATGCGCAAGCTGCTGCGGCCGCGTCCCTCGACCGAAATCCGCGCGAATTCGTCGCTCGACGCCGACGAGGTCGCGGAGACCGAGGCAGTCATCGGCTTTGTCACCAATTGCCGCTATTTCGCCGGCGAGCTCGCTATCGCCGAGATCACGCACCGGACGTTCACCGAGATCCAGCAATATCTCGACAGCGGAACCCGCGCCTTGCTCGACGCCCTGCGTCATGCCGGCGATGGCGACCGCGCCTTCCGCCAGAGCCAGGTCGACGCCGCCGTGCGCTTCTGTTCCAAGGTGTTCGGGCCGGAATATGCCGCCTTGGTCACCAAGGCCGGCGAGGTCGCGGGCACCGGCGAGCGCAAGCGGGCCTGAAACGGCGCTTTTTCGCATTCGGCGCGGCACCTGATCTTGCGCATTGCTGCCACGATTAGGCGTGATGTATGCAGGCCTCATGACCCTGTGGCTCGTTTTCGCGCTTATGACGGCGGCGGCGATTTTCGCCGTGCTGTGGCCGCTGGCGCGCGCCCGCGAGGTGCAGGGCGGCAATGATCTTGCGGTCTATCGCGACCAGTTGGACGAGATCGCGCGCGATCGCGCCACCGGCCTGATTGGCGGTGCGGAGGCCGAAGCCGCCCGCGTCGAGGTTTCGCGGCGGCTGATCGCAGCGGCGGATGCCGATGACGCACGGCAGACGGCCGTGGCCGGTTCGCCGCTTCGCCGCCGCCGCGCCACGGCGGTCGCGGCGCTGGTGCTGGTGCCGATCGGCGCCGTTGCGCTCTATCTCGCGGTCGGGTCGCCGCAAATGCCGGGCGAGCCGCTGCAGGCGCGGCTGCGCGAGATGCACAATGATCGCTCGATCGCCAGCCTGGTCGCGCAGGTGGAAGCGCACCTCGCGCAGAATCCGAACGATGCCCGCGGCTACGCGGTGCTGGCGCCGGTCTATTTGCAGCTTGGCCGCTTCGATGACGCGGTCAATGCGCGGCGCAAGGTGCTGGCGCTTTCCGGCGAGACGGCGGACCGGGAGTCCGATCTCGGCGAGGCGCTGACCGCCGCGGCGAACGGCATCGTTACCGCCGAAGCGAAGAACGCGTTCGAACGCGCAGCCAGGCTCGACGCCATTGAGCCGAAGGCACGTTTCTATCTCGGCGTTGCCGCGCAGCAGGATGGCGACCAGGGCAAGGCCGCCGAAATCTGGCGCGATATGCTCAAGACCGCGCCGGCGGATGCGCCGTGGATTGCGACCGTGCGGCGCGCGCTTGCCGAAATCGGCGCGGCTCCAGGTGCCACCGCGCCCGTCCGCCGCCGGAGCGCCGGGCCCGAGCTCGGCCGACGTCGCCGCCGCCTCGCAGATGAGCGAGCAAGACCGCAATACGATGATCCGCGGCATGGTCGCGCGGCTCGCCGACAAGCTGAAGGAGAACGGCAACGACATCGACGGCTGGCAGCGGCTGCTACGCGCCTATATTGTGCTCAACGAGCGCGACAAGGCGCAGGCCGCGGCCGGTGACGCGCGGCGCGCGCTGGCGAGTGATCCCGACAAGCTGCGCCAGATCGAAGACACCATCAAAAGCCTGGGGCTCGAAAGTTGACCCGCAAGCAGCGACGCCTGATTTTGATCGGCTCGAGCCTCGGCGTGCTCGCGATCGCCGTCGGCCTGGTGCTCAGCGCCATGCGCTCATCGATCGTGTTCTTCCAGTCGCCGAGCGACGTCGTCGAGCATCAGCTGGCACCGGGCACCCGCATCCGCATCGGCGGCCTCGTCAAGACGGGAAGCGTCGAGCGCGACGACAATCTACGCATCCGCTTCGCGGTGACCGACGGCAAACACGACATTCCGGTGCAATACCAGGGCATCGTGCCCGACCTGTTCCGCGAAGGGCAGGGTGTGGTGGCGGAAGGCAAGCTCGAGCCCGGCGGGGTCTTCGCCGCCGATACCGTGCTTGCCAAACACGATGAGCGCTATATGCCGAAGGAAGTGGTGGACGCATTGAAAAAATCCGGCCGCTGGCAGGAAGGCGCCGATATGGGGGCGCGAAATGATCCCGGAGCTCGGGCATTATGCATTGGTGCTGGCGCTGGCGCTTGGGCTGATGCAGTCGGTCGCGCCGGTGATCGGCGCGCAACGGCGCGACGCGGCGCTGATGGGTCTCGCCAATTCGACCGCGCTGATGCAGTTCGGTTTCGTCGCGCTGTCGTTTGCGGCGCTGGCGACCTGCTACGTCACGTCCGACTTTTCCGTCGCCACGGTGTTCGAGAACTCACACTCGCAAATGCCGTTGGTCTACAAGATCACGAGCGTCTGGGGGAACCATGAGGGCTCGATGCTGCTCTGGGTCCTCATCCTCTCGGTGTTCGGCGCGGGCGTCGCAGCGTTCGGGCACAATCTGCCGGCGACGCTGAAGGCCTACGTGCTGGCGGTACAGTCATGGATCGCCTGCGCCTTCTATCTCTTTATTCTGCTTACCTCGAACCCGTTCCTGCGCCTGCCGAACGCGCCGTTCGAGGGCCGCGATCTCAATCCGATCCTGCAGGACCCCGGCCTCGCCATCCATCCGCCGCTGCTCTATCTCGGCTATGTCGGCTTCTCGATCGCATTTTCCTTCGCCATCGCCGCGCTGATCGAAGGCCGCATCGATGCTGCCTGGGCGCGCTGGGTGCGGCCGTGGACGCTCGCCGCCTGGATGTTCCTGACGCTCGGCATCGCGATGGGCTCGTACTGGGCCTATTACACGCTCGGCTGGGGCGGCTTCTGGTTCTGGGATCCGGTGGAGAATGCGTCGCTGATGCCGTGGCTCGCCGGCACGGCGCTGCTGCATTCCGCGGTGGTGATGGAGAAGCGTAATGCGCTGAAGGTCTGGACCATCCTGCTTGCGATCCTCACCTTCTCGCTGTCGCTGGTCGGCACCTTCCTGGTGCGGTCGGGCGTGCTCACCTCGGTGCACTCCTTCGCCAACGATCCGCGGCGCGGCATCTTCATCCTGGCCATTCTCGTGCTGTTCATCGGCGGCGGGCTGACGCTGTTTGCCTGGCGCGCACCGATGCTGAAGCAGGGCGGGCTGTTCGCGCCGATCTCGCGCGAGGGCGCACTGGTGTTCAACAATCTGTTTCTGACGACCGCCTGCCTGACGGTGCTGGTCGGGACGCTTTATCCCCTGGCGCTGGAGTCGCTGACCGCAGAGAAGATCACGGTCGGCGGGCCGTTCTTCAATCTCACCTTCGGTCCGCTGTTCGTCGCGCTGATGTTCGTGATGCCGTTCGGGCCGCTGCTGGCCTGGAAACGCGGTGACCTCCTGGGCGCGGCGCAACGGCTGATGGCGGCGTTCGGCGGGGGCTTGATCGCAGTCGCGGCGGCTTATGCGATCGAAGGTGGCGAATCCGTGCTGGCGCCGTTCGGCGTCGGGCTTGCGTTCTACGTCATGCTGGGTGCGCTGGTCGATCTTGCCGAACGCACCGGCCTGTTCCGCGCGCCGCTCGCCACCGTGCGGTCTCGCGCTGCCGGCCTGCCGCGCTCGGCGTGGGGCACGGCGGTTGCGCATTTCGGCATCGCGGTGTCGATGCTTGGCATTGTTTGCGCAGGGACCTGGGGCACCGAGCGCATCGTCGCGGTCAAGCCGTCGGAAGTCATATCGCTGTCGGGTTATGATCTGACGTTCGACGGTGTCGCGCAGCGGCGCGGGCCGAACTACAACGCCACGGTCGCAAGCTTCACGGTCAGCAAAGGCGGTGCCGAGGTCGGCACCATGGAGCCGTCGAAGCGCACCTTCGCGACGCGCAGCATGACCACCAACGAAGCAGCGCTGATGACGCGCGGCTTCGGCCAGCTCTATCTCTCGCTCGGCGACATCAAGGATGACGGCACCGCATCGATCCGGCTCTATTACAAGCCGATGGTGATGCTGATCTGGCTCGGCGCCGTGATCATGATGCTGGGCGGCGCGCTATCGCTGTCGGACCGGCGCTTGCGTGTCGGCGCGCCGAAGCCGGCGGCGAAATCCGCGCTGCAGCCGGCGGAGTAGGGCATGCGCCGGGCCGTCTTCATTGCATTGTTCGTGACGCTGCTGGCCCCGGCGGCCCTGGCGGTGACGCCGGACGAAATGCTCAAGGATCCGGCGCTCGAAGCGCGCGCGCGACAACTGTCGCAAGACCTGCGCTGCATGGTGTGCCAGAATCAATCGATCGATGATTCCGAAGCGCCATTGGCGCATGATCTGCGCGTCTTAGTGCGCGACCGGTTGAAGGCGGGCGACAGCGACAGCCAGGTGCTCGACTATCTTGTCGCGCGCTACGGCGAGTTCGTGCTGCTCAAGCCGCGTTTCGAGATGCGGACGGTGCTGCTGTGGGGGCTGCCGCCGCTGGCGCTGATTGCCGGAGCGATCGGATTGATGGCGGCGTTGCGCCGCCGCAGAATCGAAAACACGCAACCATCGCCGCTGAGCGCGGCGGAACAGCGCAGGCTTGCGACTTTGGTCGAGCATGGCCGCGAGTAAACGCCGCATAACCTGCTGATTTCCAATACAAATCGCTTATCCCCACCTTACAAAAGTTTAATCCCGCCGACAGGACGCTGTAAGGCTCGGATCGCCATCTTCCGTTTCGAAACGGCGCCCAGAGGCGCTCAACGAATTGAGATGGAGACTACCAATGTCCCCGAGCGTTTACCCCGCTCCTGAAACTCCCAAGACCCGTCGTGGCCTTTCCGCCCGCCGCGTCGTTCTTCTCACCACCAGCGTTCTCGCCCTCGGCGCTGCCGCGCTCGTCATTGCGCCCGACCTCAAGCTCACCGCCGGCTATCCGTCGGCGCTGGCGCAGAACCTGACCGAGCAGGCCCACAAGGTGCAGGCGCCGGTCGGCTTCGCCGACATCGTCCAGCAAGTGAAACCCGCGGTGATTTCGGTCCGCGTCAAGATCGACGGCGGCTCGCAGACCACCGGCTCCGGCGACATGGAAAATCTGCCGCCGGGCCTGCGCGAATTTTTCCGCCGCTTCGGCACGCCGGAAGCGCCCAATGGGATGCAGGGCATGCCGCGCGGTCATAACGTGATCACCGGGCAGGGCTCCGGCTTCTTCATTTCCGACGACGGTTACGCGGTCACCAACAACCACGTGGTCGAGAAGGCCGAGAACGTCCAGGTCACGACCGACGACGGCAAGACCCACACCGCCAAAGTGATCGGCACCGATCCGCGCACCGATCTCGCGCTGATCAAGGTCGAAGGCGGGCCGTTCCCCTATGTGAAGCTGGCCGAAAAGGCCCCGCGCATCGGCGATTGGGTGCTCGCGGTCGGCAATCCGTTCGGCCTCGGCGGCACCGTCACCGCCGGCATCGTCTCGGCGCGCGGCCGCGATATCGGCGCCAGTGCCTATGACGACTTCATCCAGATCGACGCGCCAGTGAACAAAGGCAATTCCGGCGGCCCGAGCTTCGACACCGAAGGCAATGTCATCGGCGTCAATACGGCGATCTTCTCGCCGTCGGGCGGCTCGGTCGGCATCGCGTTCGATATTCCCGCTGACACCGTCAAGAGCGTGATCGCGCAGTTGAAGGATCACGGCTCAGTCACGCGCGGCTGGATCGGCGTGCAGATCCAACCCGTCACCAAGGACATCGCCGACAGTCTCGGCTTGAAGAATGCCGAAGGCGCGCTGGTTGCCGAACCGCAGGCCAACAGCCCGGCCGCGAAAGCCGGCATCGTTGCCGGCGACGTGATCACGGCGGTCGACGGCAAGGACGTCAAGGACGCGCGCGATCTCGCCAAGCGCATCGGGTCGATGGCGCCGAAGACCTCGGTCAAGCTGTCGGTGCTGCACCAGGGCGCGAACAAGACCATCGAGCTGACGCTCGGTGAATTGCCGAACCAGCAAGAGGCAAGCAACGCGGGCTCCAATGAACAGCAAGGCGAGACCGGCACGACTATCGGCAAGCTCGGTCTCACGCTCGCGCCGGCCGCGCGCGTTGCCGGCGCTGGACGCGAAGGCGTGGTCGTCACCGGCGTCGATTCCTCCGGTGTCGCGGCCGACCATGGATTCTCCACCGGCGACGTGATCGTCGAAGTCGCCGGCAAATCGGTTTCAACGCCATCCGACGTGCGCAAGGTGATCGAGGACGCGCGCGCCGGCGGCAAACGCACCGTGCTGATCCGGATCAAGAAGGGCGACAACAATCGCTTCGTCGCTCTTCCGGTCGGCAACGGCTGAACGAGCTAGGGTTGCGTAGCCAGCATCCGTCGCCCCCGTTGGCTGCACGACCTGAAACGGGACGGGCCTCGTGCCCGTCCCGGCACTTTCCCGGAAGCGGGCGGACGCCAAGGCGTCTGTCCGTTGCCGTACCGAACTCCAACCCTGGCATCCGTCGCCCCCGCTGGGGTGGGGTCGTTGAGGGGGTGGCGGGCCAAATCCGCCACCCCCTCGCGTACGTCGGAGGCACGAAAAAAGCAGGCAAGTCAGGCGGCTGTTGAGCCGCCACAGATTTAACTGGAATTGGTGTGACCGATGCCCACTTATGCGGATATTCAAGGGGCTCGCGCCGTTGGCCGAATCGCCGACGCGCAACCGGATCGCGTCACCATGCGCCTGCTGATCATCGAGGATGACCGCGACGCCGCCGACTATCTGGTCAAGGCGTTCCGCGAGGTCGGCCATGTCGCCGATAGCGCAACTGATGGGGAGGACGGCCTCGCCATGGCGCTCGACGGCCAATACGACGTGCTGATCGTCGACCGCATGCTGCCGAAACGCGACGGGCTGTCGGTGATCGGCACACTGCGCGAGAAGGGCGTCGAAACGCCTGCGCTCATCCTCTCCGCGCTCGGCCAGGTCGACGACCGGGTCAAGGGATTGCGCGCCGGCGGCGACGATTATCTGCCCAAGCCTTATTCGTTTTCAGAGCTGCTGGCCCGCGTCGAGGTGCTGTCGCGCCGCCGCGGCACGCGCAGCGAGGAAACGGTGCTGCGGGTCGCCAATCTCGAGCTCGACCGGCTGTCGCACCAGGTGCGCCGTGGCGAAGAGGAGATTTCCCTGCAGCCGCGCGAATTCCGCCTGCTCGAATACCTCATGCAGCATGCCGGCCAGGTCGTGACCCGCACCATGCTGCTTGAAAACGTGTGGGACTACCATTTTGACCCGCAAACCAACGTGATCGACGTGCACATCTCGCGTTTGCGCTCGAAAATCGATAAAGGTTTCTCCCAGCCGCTTCTGCATACGGTCCGCGGCGCGGGATACATGATACGTGACGGCGCTCGGTAAACTTTTTCGCACCACCACGTTCAAGCTGACGCTGGTCTATTTGACCGTGTTCGCGCTGTTCGCCGCGTTCCTGCTCGGCTATTTCGCCCTCAACACCCGCCGCCTCATCACCGAGCAGATCACCGACACGGTGAATGCCGAGATCACCGGCCTATCCGAACAATACCGCCTTGGCGGCATCAGGCGGCTGGTGCTGGTGGTCGATGCACGTGCACGGCGTCCGGGCTCAAGCCTCTATCTGGTGACGACGTTCAACGGCGACTTGCTCGCCGGCAACGTCACTGCGCTCGCGCCCGGCATTCTGGAAAGCGACGGCTGGACGGAAACGGTCTACCGCCGCCTGGACGAGACCGAGGGCACCAACAAGCCCGAGCACGAAGCCCTGGTCCGCGTGTTCCAGTTGCCGGGCGGCTTCCGCCTGCTGGTTGGCCGCGATCTCGAAGAACGCGAGCGGCTCTACAGCATCGTGCAGTCGGCGGGACGCTGGTCGGTCGCCATGGTCATCGTGCTCGGCCTCGCCGGCGGTCTGTTCGTGTCTCGCCGCGTGCTGCGCCGCGTTGATGCGATGACCGAGACCACCAGGACGATCATGGCGGGCGATCTTAGCGGCCGCCTGCCGGTTGCCGGCACCGGCGACGAGATCGATCGCCTGGCGCAGAATCTCAACGCCATGCTCGAGCGCATCGAGGCGCTGATGCAAGGCCTCAAGGAAGTGTCGGATAACATCGCGCACGATCTCAAGACGCCGCTGACGCGATTGCGCAATCGCTCCGAACAGGCGCTGCGCGCCGCCCACAACGATGCCGAATATCGCGCCGCGCTTGAAGCGACCATCGAGGAGTTCTGACGGGCTGATCCGCACCTTCAACGCGCTGTTGATGATCGCGCGGGCGGAGTCCGGCCAGGCGCGCGACGACATGGCGGAGTTCGATGCCGCCGAAATCGCCCACGACGTCGGTGAACTGTACGAGCCTTTGGCCGAAGAGAAAGGCATCGCGCTCAAGGTCGAAGCCGATGCGTCGGCGCCGGTCAAAGGCAACCGCGAACTGGTGAGCCAGGCGCTTGCCAATCTGGTCGACAACGCCATCAAGTACACCGAACCACAGCCCGCGGCCAACGGCGCCGCGCCGGAAATCGTGGTCCGGGCGCTCAACTCCGGCGACCGCATCATGCTTACCGTCGCCGATAGCGGCCCCGGCATCCCCGAGGCCGACCGCGCGCATGTGGTCGAACGCTTCGTGCGGCTGGAGAGCAGCCGCTCGCAGCCCGGGTCCGGGCTCGGCCTGAGCCTTGCTTCGGCGGTGGCGCGCCTGCACGGCGGCGAACTGACGCTTGAGGACAATCATCCCGGCCTGAAAAGCGTCATTGCCTTGCCGCGCGGAGGACCGGTACAGAATGCGGGATGACCCCGCCGGCCAAGAAGAAGCCCGCCCACAAGCGCGCGCGTCCGACGCGTACGGCAAAGTCGCGCGGCGCCACATTGGCCGGGTGCCTCGCGACGGCGCCGCAGCTCAGCGATGCCAAGGCCGCCCGGGCGCGGGTCGCCGGTTGGCTCGATGAACTGAAGCCGGATGCGGCCAAACCGCTGAAGGCGCTGCTCGCCAAACATTCCATCCTCAAGACGCTGCTCGAAGGCCTTGCCGATAGCTCGCCCTATCTGTGGGAACTGACGAGCCGCGAGCCCGCGCGATTGCTGCGGCTTTTGAACGCGGATCCCGACAAGCACCTCGCGGCGCTGCTCGCCGGACTTGGCGAAGCCGCGGCAACCGCGACCGACGAGGCCGACGCCATGCGCGAGCTGCGGCATATGAAGGCGGAGGCGGCGCTGCTGATCGCGCTCGCCGATATCGGCGGCGTCTGGCCGGTGATGCGGGCGACGCGTGCGCTCACCGATCTTGCCGATCGCGCCGTCGACGCGGCGGCGCGCTTTGCGCTGGCGGAAGCGGCGCGTGCCGGCCGTCTTGCGCCCAAGGACAAGACGCAGCCGCAGCTTGGCAGCGGCTACATCGTGCTGGCGATGGGCAAGATGGGCGCCTTCGAGCTGAATTATTCGAGCGATATCGACCTGATCGTCTTTTACGATCCGACCGCGCCAGCGATACCGAAGGATGCCGCGCACGCGACGCTGTTTGTGCGCGTGACGCAGCGAATGGTGAAGTTGCTGCAGGAGCGTACTGCCGACGGCTACGTGTTCCGCACCGACCTACGCCTGCGCCCCGATCCGGCCTCGACCGCGATCGCCATCTCGACGGCAGCGGGGCTCAGCTATTACGAGAGCGCCGGGCAAAATTGGGAACGCGCCGCCATGATCAAGGCGCGCGCCTGCGCAGGCGACATCAAAGCGGGTGAAGCGCTGCTTGGCGAACTGGCGCCCTTTATCTGGCGCAAATATCTCGACTTCGCTGCACTCGCCGACGTGCACGCCATGAAGCGGCAGATCAACGCCTATCGTGGCCACGGCGAGATTGCCGTCGAAGGCCACAACATCAAGCTCGGCCGTGGCGGCATCCGCGAAATCGAGTTCTTCGCGCAGACCCAGCAGCTGATCGCCGGCGGCCGCAATCCGCATCTGCGCGACCGCGACACGCTGACCACGCTCGACAAGTTATGCGAGGACCGCTGGATCGGCAAAGACGCGCGCGACGATATGAAAGCGGCCTATTGCTTCCTGCGCACGGTCGAGCACCGGCTGCAGATGGTCAACGACGAGCAGACCCAGACGCTGCCGGAGAGCCGCGACGGCGTCGAACGCTTCGCGCGGTTTCTCGGCTTCGCCGGCCGCGATGCCTTCGCCAAGGTGCTGGTCGGGCACCTCGACAAGGTTCAGCGCTATTATGCGCGCCTGTTCGAGAAGGCGCCGGCCGGTCCGGAAAAGCCCACGCTGCTGTTCCCGCCGGACGCCGACGACCACAAGACGCTCGACCGGCTGGCCGAGCTTGGCTACCGCAAGCCGCTTGAGGTCTCCACGCTGGTCCGCAACTGGCTCGCCGGCGGCTATCGCTCGTTGAAAGGGGAGTTTGCGCGCGGTCATCTGCAGGAGTTCGTGCCGTTGCTGCTGGAGCAGTTGGCGCGGACCGACAATCCCGACGCTGCTTTGGTGTCGTTCGACCATTTCCTGGCCAACCTGCATGCCGCCGCGCGCCTGCTGTCGCTGCTGCGACAAAATCCCGAGCTGATCGCGTTGGTAGCGCTGGTGCTCGGCATCGCGCCGCGGCTGGCCGACACGGTGGCGCGCTACCCGCAGGTGATGGACGCGTTGGTTGATCCGAGCTTCTTCGGCGCGCTGCCGAACGAGCAGGAACTTCGCCGCAAGCTCGATGTTGCGTTAGCGGAATTGCGCTACGACGAGGACCTGCTCGAACGCATCCGGACCTTCGGCCTCGAATACATGTTCCTCATCGGTGTGCGCATTCTGTCCGGCACAGTGACGGCGCGGCAGGCGGGCGAAGCCTTCGCGCGGCTGGCCGACGCCATTCTGCGCGCCGTGCATCGCTCGGTGGCGGATAATTTCGCTGGCACTTATGGCCATCTGCGCGGCGAGGAGCACGCTGTCGTCGCCATGGGCAAGCTCGGCGGCTACGAGATGACCGCAACGTCCGACCTCGATCTCATCCTGATCTACGACTTTGACGAGACGCATCCGGAATCCTCCGGCCCGCGTCCGCTCTATGGCGCGCAGTATTTCGCGCGGCTGACTCAGCGGCTGATCAACACGCTGACGGCGCAGACGAACTATGGCGCGCTGTATCAGGTCGATATGCGGCTGCGCCCGTCGGGCCGCGCCGGACCGCTGGCGACGCAGCTTGCCGGCTTTGCCGGTTACCAGGAAAACGAAGCCTGGACGTGGGAGCACATGGCGCTGACGCGTGCGCGCGTGGTGTCGGCTTCACCGGCATTCAAAACGCGCGTCGAAACAACGGTCCGCGACATCCTGCGGCGGCCGCGCGATGCCGATCTGATCGCGGGCGACGTCGTTGAAATGCGTGCCGCCATTGCCAAGGAGAAAGGCGACCGCGAGCGCTGGGACCTCAAATACGCAGCGGGCGGGCTAATCGATATCGAGTTCATCGCGCAATACCTGCAGCTCGTGCATGCCGAGCGAGTGCCCGACATTCTCGATACCTCCACAGCACGGGTGCTCGATAAGGCCTGGGCCTTGCGCGTGCTGGCGGTCGAAGATGCCGAAGTATTGCGGCCGGCGGTGCAGCTTTATCAGGATCTCACGCAGATCCTGCGACTGTGCCTTGCGGGCCCGTTCGAGGCCAAGACCGCGGGGGCCGGGCTGCTGCGGCTTCTGGCACGCGCCGCCGACGTGCCGGATTTTGCCACGCTCGATGCAACCTTGATCGACGCGCAGGCCAAAGTCCGCGCGAGCTTCGTGCGGATATTGGGGAAGGCGCCTAGCGCATGATCCCGAAAAGTGGGAACGGGTTTTCGGACAAGACCATGCGCAACTGACTTAGGCCGCCTCTTCCTTCGGCAGCGGGCAGTGCGGTTCGAGCGGCAGGCGCACGACGACGAGCGTGCCTTTGCCAAGCGTCGAGCGGATGCGCATGCTGCCGCCGTGCAGCTGTACCAGCGATTTCGAGATTGCGAGGCCAAGGCCCGAGCCCTGATGGCTCTTGGTCAACTGGCTTTCGACCTGCTCGAACGGCCGGCCGAGCTTGGTCAGCGCGTCCTTGGCGATGCCGATGCCGGTGTCGGCGATGGCGAGCACGATGCATTCGCCGCTGGCGCGGCCGCGCACCGTGACGCGGCCGCCGGCCGGGGTGAATTTCACCGCATTGGACAGCAGATTGAGCATGATCTGCTTGAGCGCGCGGCGATCGGCATGCAGCTGCAAGGCGGGCGATATGCGGGAGGTGACCGAGAGCTGCTTTTCCTCGGCGCGTGCGGATACCACGCGCATGGCCTCGCTGAGCAGGGCGTCGAGCGGCAGGTCTTCGAAATCAAGACGGATGCGGCCGGCCTCGATCTTCGACATGTCGAGAATGTCGTTGATGACCTCGAGGAGATATTGCCCGCTGCTGCGGATGTCGCTGCAGTACTCGTGATATTTCTCGGCGCCGAGCGGGCCGAACATGTTGGATTCCATGATCTCGGAGAAGCCGATGATGGCGTTGAGCGGCGTGCGCAGCTCGTGGCTCATGTTGGCGAGGAACTTCGACTTCGCCTGATTGGCCTCCTCGGCGCGAGTCTTCTCGGCGGCGTATTTTTCGGTCAACTCAGCGGAGCGCTGCTGCGAGACGCGCAGGTCCGACACCGTCGCCATCAGCCGCTTCTCGCTGTCGACCAGTTTCTCCTCGTGCATCTTCAACGCGGTGATGTCGGTGCCGACCGAAACGTAGCCGCCGTCCTTGGTGCGGCGCTCGCTGATGTGCAGCCAGCGGCCGTCTTCGAGCTGCGCCTCGAAGGTGCGCGCCCCCGGAATGGCCGGGCCCGCCGTGACGATCTTGTTGCGGACCACCGGCTTCTGGCCGGCGGCAACCACGGACTCATAGGACGCGCCGACGGTGATGGCCTCGTCAGGCAGATCGTGCAGCTCCTGGAAATTGGAATTGCACAGCACCAGCCGGTTGTCGGCATCCCAGAGCACGAAGGCTTCCGGAATAGTTTCGATGGCGTCGCGCAGACGCAGGTCGGCGGCGACCGTTTTCTCGACTAGGTTCTTTTGCTCGGTGATATCGACCGCAATGCCGATCAGATGAGGCCCGGGCTCGCGCGGCTGGCTGACGATCTCGCAGCGCGCGCGCAGCCAGACCCAGTGACCGTCGGCGTGCCGCATGCGGAAAGCGTGGTCGATGAAGGTCAGCTTGGCGTCGACCAATTCGGTGGCAAGCTCGTAGAGCTGAACGTCGTCTGGATGCACAAGGCCCGCGACGTCGCCGAACGACAGCAAGTCGTCTTTACCTTCCAGCCCGAGAATCTCGAACATGGACTGCGACCAGAAGATGCGGCCGCGGGCGAGGTCCCAGTCCCACAGGCCGCAGCGGCCACGGTTGAGCGCGGTGTCGATGCGGCTGCGCACCGTCTCGTAGATTACGTCCGCTTCGCGCGCGCGTGTGGCCTGCCAGTGGAAGGCAAAGCCGAGGATCAGCACGACGAAGCCCGTGGTGGCGGAAAGCGTGATGGTCAACGTCGTGAGCGCGCGCCAGGAGGCGAGCGCAGCGGCGCGTGGCTGCACCACCGCGATCTGGCCGAACGGAGCGCCGAGCATACGGACCGTCGCCAGAGCGCGCGTGTCGTCGGGCAGGTTGATTTCCATGACGCCGGCGCCGGCGCCGAAGGTGGTGAGAGGTTGCGTCGGACCGAGCAGATCGATCAGACGGCGGCCGATGGTGTCGTCGGTCGTGGGCGTGGCGGCCGCGATCACGCCCTCGGAGTTGGTCAGTATGAAGCGGCGGCCGGCGCGCGTCGCCCAAGCCGGCAGCGCGCGCGCCAGGATTTCTTGCGGCCGCTCGACCGCGTCGGAGGGTTGCGCGAGCGGACGCTGCAGACGATCGACCGCGAGCTCGGCGGCGGCATCGATCTCGATCACCATGTCGTTGAGCGTCTGCCTGCGGTGATCGATTGCCTGCACGATCGCGCCGACGCAAATGGTGGCAAGGAATGCAATGATCAGCACCGGCACCGCGCGGCGGAGCAGGGGCTCGGCCGTCAGCAGCCGCCGATACGCCGGCTTGGCGATCGATTGCGCGAGGCCCTTGATGGAATCGCTACGCGGAGACGCACTCGCCACACCGGCGCGCGCCATAGACGGCCTCCGTTCGGAATTTCCCCTAACGCCCTATCGGAAGGATGTGCCGCATCGCTGTCCGAATCACCGTCGATAAGAATCGATGGCCGGCGATTTGTCGAGAGTCCCGCCACAAATATTTAAGATTCCTTACTCGCGGATTGCGCAGTGTGGTCAACGGGTAACAGGCGGTGGCGGAGTGCGGCGGCGTCGCGGCGTTAATCAATGAGCCGCGCGATCACGGCGCGGCGAGCGCGCGGTCGACGATATCGGAGAGGTCGCGGGAGAGATTTGGCGCAGCTTTGATGCGCTTGAGCGCCGCTTCCGCCTTGCCACGGCGGCCTTCCTCCAGCGTGCGCCAGGTGCGGAAGACGGTGGCCATGCGCGCCGCGAGCTGCGGATTTTTCGGATCTAGCGCCAGCACGGTGTCGGCGATGAACTCATAGCCGGCGCCGTCGGCGCGGTTGAATTGCGTCGGGTTTCCGGCGGAGAAGGCGCCGATCACGGCGCGGACGCGGTTGGGATTGCCAAACGAGAAGGCGGGGTGGCGGGTCAGTTCGCGCACCTTGTCGAGCGTGCCGGCCTCGGGGATCATGGCCTGCAGCGAGAACCATTTGTCGATGATCAGGGCGTCGGCCGAATAGCGCTGGTAGAAATCCTCGAGCGCCTTGCCGCGCTCGGGCCCATCGTGCAGCGACAGCGTAGCGAGCGCTGCCATGCGATCGGTCATGTTGTCGGCATGCTGGTATTGCCGGCTGGCGCGCGCGATCGCGTCCGGGCTGGCCGTCGCCGCCATCAAATCGAGGGCGACGTTGCGCAGCGAACGGCGGCCGGCGCCGGCTGCGTCGGGCGAATAGCCGCCATGGATGGTGGTGCGCTCGTAGATCGTCGACAGCGCCGGGCCGAGACGTTCGCCGATGTCGCTGCGTAACGCCTTGCGAGCCTTGAAAATGGCGTCCGGATCGATATTGCGGCCGATCTCGCGCGCCACATCGCCTTCGCCCGGCGGCACCAGCGCTAGCGCGACGAAGGCCGGCTCGAGCGCGTCGTCCTCGAGGATCGAAGCCAACGCCACCATCAACTTGTCGTCGCGGCGCGGCGATTTCCCGGCCCGCAGCGCGGCAACATTGTCGATCAGCAGCCGCATCGAAATCGTCTGCAAGGCCTGCCAGCGGTTGAACGGGTCGCTGTCATGGGCGGCGAGGAGGGCGAGGTCGTCGCCGGTCAAATCGGTATCGAGTCGGATCGGCGCCGAAAAGCCGCGGTTGATTGACAGCACCGGACGCTCGGCGATGCCGGCAAAGCTGACGCTTGCCACCGGTTTGTCGAGCACCAGCACGCCGTGCTGAACGCCGGCGGCGTTGCCCAGCGGCAGATCGTGGCCATTCTTGCCGACCAACCCGATGCCGAGCGGAATGACCATCGGTTCCTTGGTCGGCTGGCCAGGCGTCGGCGGAACAGCCTGCTTGCATTCGAGCGTATAGGTCTTGGCGGCGCCGTCGTAGCGGCCGCTGACCGTCACATGCGGGGTGCCGGCCTGATTGTACCAGCGCATGAATTGCGTCATGTCGCGGCCGCTGGCGTCCGCGAAACACTGGATGAACTGCTCGACGGTTGCCGCCTCGCCATCGTGGCGCTGGAAGTAGAGGTCCATTCCGGCGCGGAATTTCTCCGGGCCGATCAGCGTCTTCACCATGCGCACGACTTCGGCGCCTTTCTCGTAGACGGTCGCCGTGTAGAAATTGTTGATCTCTTTGTATGTCTCGGGCCGCACCGGATGGGCGAGCGGCCCGGCGTCCTCGATGAACTGCGCCGCGCGCAAGCCGCGCACATCGCCGATGCGCTTGACCGGGCGCGAGCGCATGTCGCTCGAAAATTCCTGGTCGCGGAAGACGGTGAGGCCTTCCTTCAGGCAAAGCTGGAACCAATCACGGCAGGTGATGCGGTTGCCGGTCCAGTTGTGGAAATATTCGTGCGCGATCACGGCTTCAATGCCGGCAAAGTCGGTGTCGGTCGCGGTGTCGGCGGTCGCCAGTACGTATTTGTCGTTGAAGACGTTGAGGCCCTTGTTCTCCATCGCGCCCATGTTGAAGTCGGAGACAGCGACGATCATGAAGATGTCGAGATCGTATTCGCGGCCGAACGTCTTCTCGTCCCAGTGCATCGAGCGTTTGAGCGAATCCATGGCGTAGTCGCAGCGGTTCTCCTTGCCGTGCTCGACATAGATGCGCAGCACGACGTCGCGTCCGGACATGGTGCGGAACTTGTCCTCAACGCAGGCGAGATCGCCGCCGACCAGCGCGAACAAATAGGACGGCTTGGGATGCGGGTCGTTCCAGACCGCGAAGTGACGGCCGCCGGGCAGATCTCCGCTGCTGGTGAGGTTGCCGTTCGACAGCAGGATCGGCGCCTCTTTCTTGTCGGCTTCGATGCGTGCTGTGTAGACCGCCATCACATCGGGGCGGTCGAGGAAGTAGGTGATGCGGCGGAAACCTTCCGCCTCGCATTGCGTGCAATAGTTTCCGCTTGTGCGGTAAAGCCCGGACAGCTGGGTGTTGGCAGACGGATCGACAAGCGTCTCGATCTCGAGCTCGAAGGGACCGTTCGGCGGCTGTGGAATGGTGAGCTGGTCGGGCGTTGCCTGATAACTGTCGGCTTTCAGGTCCGCGCCGTCGAGCTTGAGCGACACCAGCGACAAGCCATCGCCGTCGAGCACCAGCGGCGCGGAGGGGGCCTGCGGATTGGGCTTGAGCGACAAGGTGGCGCGCACCTTGCTCTGCGTCGGGTGCAGCGAAACGTCGAGTGCTACGGTTTCCACCAGCCAGTCCGGCGGGCGGTAGTCCTTGAGACGGATGGGCTGGGAGATATCGGTGCGCATGGTGTTTTGATCTAGGATGTCTGCCGTAAAATTGGAAGGACGAATGATGGCCGTCATGCGCGCCATGGTCATGCAAGCCCCGCGTATGCCGCTGGTGTCGCGTGAGCGGCCCGTGCCCTCGCCGGGCGCCGGCGAAATCCTGATCGCAGTTTCTGCCTGCGGCGTCTGCCGCACCGACCTGCATGTCGTGGACGGCGAGCTGAAGCATCCGAAGCTGCCGCTGGTGCCGGGGCACGAGGTCGTGGGCCACGTGGCGGCGCTCGGCGCCGGCGTGAGCGGATTTGCGATAGGCGAGCGGGTGGGCGTGCCGTGGCTCGGCGCGACCTGCGGCGTCTGTGCCTATTGTCGGAGCGGCCGCGAGAATCTGTGCGACCGGCCGTTGTTCACCGGCTATACGCGCGACGGCGGCTACGCCACGCACGCGGTTGCCGACGCGCGCTACTGCTTTCCGCTCGGCGACCGCGGCGATGATGCCGAACTCGCGCCTTGGCTCTGCGCCGGGCTGATCGGCTGGCGCAGCTACAGCATGGCTGGCGAGGCGCCGGCGCTGGGCCTCTACGGCTTCGGCGCCGCCGCTCACATTCTGGCGCAGGTCGCGCGGTGGCAGGGCAGGCGCGTCTACGCCTTCACGCGCGCGGGTGACACGGCGGCCCAGGACTTTGCCCGCTCGCTCGGCGCGGTGTGGGCCGGAGGCTCCGACGATCTGCCGCCGGAGCCGCTCGACGCGGCCATCATCTTTGCGCCGGTCGGCGCGCTAGTGCCGGCGGCGCTCAAGGCCGTGAAGAAAGGCGGCCGCGTGGTCTGCGGCGGCATCCACATGTCGAACATTCCGAGCTTTCCGTATGCGCTGCTGTGGGAAGAGCGCCACCTGATGTCGGTGGCCAACTTGACCCGAGGAGATGCGCGCGAGTTTCTCGACATCGCGCCCAAGGCCGGCATCCATAGTGAGGTCACGCGCTATCCGCTCGCGCACGCGAACGAGGCGCTGTCCGATTTGCGCGATGGCCGACTGCAAGGGGCGGCGGTGCTGATCCCCTAGCGCGCCGGTTCGGCGTGGCCGATGACGCGCTTGATCGAGGGCGAGCGTTCACGCAGGGCGCGCTCCAGCATGTCAACCTTTTCGTGCACCTGTTGCACCGACAGCGATGGATCGACGCGGCAATGGAAATTGACGATCTCGCCTTCGTCGGTTTCACGCACGCGCACATTGTGGATGTTGCGGACCGTGCGCCCGTCGGCGGCGAATTCCGATAACGCCACCTCGATCGCTTTGACCCGCTCGGGCGGGGCTTCCCGGCCGGCGGCGCGGTGCGGCTGCAGGGGCTCGATGTGCGTGTCGATCTCGACGGTGGCGCCAAGCTCGCTGGCGATGGCTTTTTCCAGGCCATCGGCCAAATCGTGCGCAGCGGAAAGCGACAATCTGCCGTCGACTTCGAGATCGAGAGAAATCGCGAGCCGGCCCTCCACTTCGTGCACCGTCACGTGATGCACGGCCAGCGCGCGGTTGCGGGCGATCACCATGACACGATCCATCACGGTTTCATTGTTGAGCGCTACCGGCTCGGTGGTGACGGTCGGCTCGGCTTCGGCGAATTGCTTGCGGATCGCCGCGGCAACGCCATCCTTGATGGCGCTCACGCGCTCGAGCGGCAACGTGCGGCTGACGCCGACTGTCAAATCGACGAAGGTCTTTTCCCCGGCGGCGCGCGCCCGCACCTGCTCGACGCGGACGACGCCGGGCACCGCGGCAGCGATCGCGGTGACTTTTTCGGCAGCGCCTTCAGGCGCTACGTCGGTCAAAGTGTCGATGGTGCGCCGGCCGAGCCGCCAGCCGGCGACACAGACAAGGACGGCAACGACCAAGGCGGCCGCCGAGTCTGCCCACGCCAATCCGAAGCGAACGCCAACGAGCCCGACGAGCACTGCAAACGACGACACGAGGTCGGACGAAAAATGCAGCGCGTCGGCCTCGAGCGCCTGGCTTTTGGTCTTCTTGGCGGTGTGCGACAGCGCGCGCGAGCGGAAGAAGTCGACCGCCATCGAGGCGATGACAACCGCGAAAGCCCAGAAGGTCGCTTCGACCATCGGGCCTTCATGCTCCGACAGCCGTTTGACCGCTTCCCAAATGACGATGCCCGAGAGCAGAAACAGCAGCGCGGTCTCGGCCAGAGCGGAGACGGCCTCGAACTTGTGATGACCGTATTGATGTTCCTCGTCGGCCGGCTTGCCCGAGATGCGCACTGCCGCATAGGTCATCACCGTTGCGCCGAGGTCGATCAGCGAGTGGCCGGCTTCCGACAGGATGGCCAGCGATCCGGTTGCGAAACCGACAATGGCCTTCGCGATCGTCAGCGCCGTGGAGGCTGCGATCGAAGACAACGCGACCTGCTCTTTTTCCTGCTGCATTTAACCCGTGTCACAGCATGATGGGGTTGCCGTCGGCGGCAGCCGAGCGGGTCAGCCCATCAAGAATGCGGATATTGGCCAAAAGTTCGTCGCTGGAAAACCGGTAGGGCGCGCGGCCCTCGATTGCATCGGCCCAGGCCTCGAAATTCATGCGCACCGTGTTGGCGTGATCGTAACTGCGCACCTCGCGCGAGCCGTCCGGTTTGCAATGAACAAAGCTTGACGGCTGGCCTTTGTCGACATTGCCGCCTTCCTGCGTCTCGACCCAGCCCTGGTCACCGATCAGGGTGAAGCGGGCGTAGAACGGCGGCGTGGACAGGCAGGTGATGCGCCCGCGCGCGCCGTTTTCAAAGTCGATTTCGGCGGAGACGAAATCCTCCGACGGCTTTGGAAAGATTTGCGAGGCGGTGCGCGCGGCGACCCGCGTCGGCTTGCCGGCAAGCGACACGAACATATCGCCAAGATGAATGCCGAGCGCGGTCCAGGCGCCGGCCGGCGCGTGCTTGGGATCGCGCCGCCAGTTCGACGGGTCCATTTTGCGGAAATTGTTGTGGCTGACGTTGGCATCGATATGAAGGATGCGGCCGAGCGCGCCGCTCGCGAACAAGCGCCGCATCTCCTCCATCGCCGGCTCGTAGCGGCGTTCATGCCCGATGCCGAGCACGCCGCCAGCTTTGGCGCAGGCATTGAGAATGCGCTCGGCGCTCGCCGAGGTGAGTGCAAGCGGCTTTTCGCAAAAAACCTGTTTGCCCGCGCTGAACGCCGCGACTGCCATCTCTTCGTGCAGCGCGTGGGGCGTCACCACCGCGATTGCGTCGAGGTCGGAGCGCTTCAACAGTTCCTTGTAGTCCATGACCAGATCGAACGCGTTTGGTCGTGCGAATGGCGCCGCCATGTTGTGATCGATGTCGCAGCCGGCCACCACCTTGAAGCGCGGGCTTTCGGCCAGGCAGGTGACGATTTGCTTGCCCCACCAGCCGAGCCCGATAACACCGATGCGGATCATGACGCGCCGTTCCTTGCAATCGCGGCACGACAATGCGGGGCTTAACCGCGATGCGCAAGGCAGGCCAAACGGCTACCGCGAACGCCATCCGATGACGGTGCGGCGAATTCTCTTCGCATTGCTCCGGCCGGTTCCGGAGGCAATTCCTAAAATCTGCGGTATGGATTTACGTATAATTCCGGAGGCCGACCCGCGGCTTTTTCACAATCCGCGCAAGTAATACGAAAGCTTTGCATTTTAGCAAAGCGCACGGGCCGTATTTTCGACCATCATCAAAACAGTCGAGAGATAGCCATGCGCCGTCCCATCCTGCAATTCGCCATCGTCGCTGCCTTGCTACTGCCAAGCATAGGGCGCGCCGAGCCGACCACGCTCAAGCTTTCGTTCTTTACGTCGGATCGGTCGGTCGCCTACCAGACCGCCATCAAGCCGTTTGTGGACGCCATCAATAGCGACCCCCGAGGGCTGCTAGAGATCAAGGTTTATTTCAGCGGCGCACTTGGCAAGGTGCAGAGCGAGTTGCCGCAACAGGTGCTCGACGGCACCGCCGATATCGCCTTCATTGTTCCCGGGCAGAACCCGGAGATTTTCACTGACAATGCGGCTATCGAATTGCCGGGCCTGTTCCGCGACGTTCGCGAAGCGACGCTGACCTATACGCGGCTCGTCGGCGCCGGCTCGCTCGCTGGGTATAGCGACTTCTTCGTCATCGGGACGTATTGCACCCAGCCCGAGGTCATCAACAGCCGTAAGCCGATCAAGGCCCTCGTCGACCTCAATGGGCAAAAGATTCGCGTCAACAACGCGACGGAAGGCACGGCGCTCGCGAAACTCGGCGCGCTGCCTGTCGTGTTGGCGTTCAACGAAACGTCGCCCGCGCTCGCCAGCGGTGCCCTCGACGGGGCCACAGTTCCGCCCGCCCAGCTTTTTGACGTCGGTATCGGCCGCCTTACAAGCAATCACTACCTGCTCGGCACCAGTGTCGCTCCGCTCGCACTGGTGATGAACCGTAACGTCTTCGACCGCCTACCTGAAGACGCCAAGGCCTTGCTGCGCAAATACAGCGGCGAATGGACCGCGCAGAGGTTCATCGAGGCCTATGAAGCGGCCGACAAGAAAGTCTATGACCAGATCAGCGGTGACCCCCGACGCAACGTCGTGACGCCGTCCCCAGCCGACACAAGAACGGCTCGCCGTGCCTTCGACTCCATTATCGACAGCTGGGGAGCCACGAACGCGCATAACGGAGAGTTGCTAAAACAAACACGCGCCACGCTAGCGCAGGTCCGTGCGGATGACCTCGACAAGGCTCGCGCCTTGGCACCCAAAGCCAACTGATGTCGTACCTTTCAGACATCTCGCTGCGACGTGCCATCACGCTGCTCGTCACCGTGCTTGCCGTTCTCGCCACGGGCACTTGGTTGACAGTCAAGGTCGCGACGGACCATCTCGTTGACGAATACGTCAAGGGTACCGCCAGCGACTGGGCGCATTTTCTCGCAGACAACGTGACCGATATTCGCGAGATCGCTGCCGGCGAGCAGGCGTCTGCGGCAAGCCTGAGGTTCTTCGAGAGCACGCGTAAATCCAATCAGGTCTTGCGTTACGTGATCTTCGATCCGCAGGGCTACTCGCAGCTTGTGGCGGACAAGGACAAGATTGCTCCGGTCAACCTGGCGGAATTCAACGCCGATGCGGCGCACGCGGCGGAATTGCGGTCACCGGTGGTCGACATCAAGCGTGACAATAAGTTGACGAATCTACCTAGTTCGTTCGGTGAAGCCTATGTGCCGGTGCTAGTCGGACAAAAGCCGGTCGCCGTCGTCGCCGCTTATGTCGATGAAAAAGAAGCAAGCGGCATCATTTATTCGACGTTCGTGATGGCGGTAATCACGCTTTGTCTCCTTGTCGCGCTAGCATTCGGTGTGCCGGCCATCGCCTGGTATCGACGCACGCGGGAAAAACAGCAGGCCGACCGCCGTATTCAGTTTCTCGCCCATCACGACCCGCTAACCGGACTTGCCAACCGAGCCCGCCTGATCGAACGGCTGGAGGCGGCGCTTGCGACGCTGCCGGCAACCGGCGGCATGATTGCCTTGCACTTCCTCGATATCGACCACTTCAAGAAGGTCAACGATGCGCTCGGCCACGACGCCGGCGACTTTCTGCTCAGCGCGATCGGCGGACGGCTGAGCACCTTGGTCAGGCTGGAGGATTTCGTGGCGCGGCTCGGCGGCGACGAGTTCGTCGTTGTGCAGACCGGCGTCCTCGACAAGGCGAAGGCCGAGGCCTTTGCGGAGCGCATCGGTACGATCTTGAGCAAATCCCTTTACTTCAAGGGGCAGGAGATCGTCGCGGGCTACACGATCGGCATCGCGCTCGCGCCAGCCGATGGCGCAACCCCCGAGCGGCTGCTCAAGAGCGCCGACCTTGCGCTCTATGCCGGAAAAGCCGCCGGCCGCAACTGCATTCGCTTCTTTGCTCCGGAGATGGATGAGGCGCTGCAAAGGCGCATTGCGCTTGAGAAGGTCATCCGCGACGCGGTTGCTAGCAAGGGCTTCACGCTGCATTTCCAGCCGGTGTTCGAGATATCGCGAAAGGTCCTCGTCGGCTTCGAGGCGCTGGTGCGCCTGTCGGCGCCCGACGGCACGCTAATCCCACCGGAGACGTTCATTCCGGTTGCCGAAGAGATGCAGCTGATCGACAAGATCGGCGCGTGGGTGCTTCAAGAGGCATGCCGCGTTGCGACGACCTGGCCGGATCACCTGACGGTGGCTGTGAACTTGTCCCCCGCACAATTCGAAAGTCGCAACATCGAGGATGCCGTGGCCAGCGCGCTCAAGACGACGGGGCTCGCGCCGCATCGGCTCGAACTCGAAATCGTGGAAACGCTCCTGCTCGACAACACCGAAGCCACCATGGCCACGCTGAGACGGCTCAAGGACATGGGCGTATCGATCGTGATGGACGATTTCGGCACCGGCTATTCGAGCCTGAGCTATTTGTGGAAATTTCCTTTCGACAAGATCAAGATCGATCGCAGCTTCATGGAGAGCTTCGAGAAGTCCGGCCGCGACGTGGAGACGGTCGTGAAGACCATCATTGCGCTTGGGCGCGAGATGCACATGCGCGTGACGGTCGAGGGTGTCGAAACTTCGCGGCAGGTCGATTTCCTATACGATGCGGACGCCGACCAGGTGCAAGGCTTCTATTTCGGCAAACCAGTGCCTGCCGCCGAAGTCAGCGCGGACGTTCTCAAGACATTCCGGAAGACGGCCATCGGCGAACCCGCCAAAGCCAAATTGCGCGGGGTTGGAAACAGCCGCGAATAGAAAGCGCAACCTAGCGATACCTAGCGATACCTAGCGCTTATCCCGTTCGACCTGAGAGGCGCGAAGTTGCCGACTACACCCTGATACCAGCGCGTTATCGCAACGATATTACCACCATGTGAAAAGACATTGGGTGTAATCTACACAACATAGTTGGGATATGTCACGCGGCTTAGTCCGCCGATGGAAAGTACGCACGCACGCAATTGGCCCAAACCGAAGGCGAGCCGGTGTCTGAGAAACACGAGAACGAAAAAAGACTCCAGCGAATTATAAGTTCCTGCCGCCACGTCTGCACGCGGTGACGGGCATTCCGTTCTTTCGACGAACGGCCATAGTGGCCCGGACGGCCATCTGCGTTCGCGCGTCATAAAGCGATCCCTCGTCGTTGGCGGTCATAAAACCAGCGTCAGCCTTGAAGATACATTCTGGGTTCAACTGCGCGGCATAGCGCAAACACTGAATGTCCACCTGTCCCAACTGGTGGGCAGCATCGATTCCGAACGCCAGCACAACAACCTCTCCTCCGCAATTCGTCTGTTCGTTTTCGAATATTGCACCGGCTCCCTGAAAGCCGATGGAGTGAATGATAGCACTCGGGCTGTGCTCGATGGCGCCAAGCGCCACAAACCCGCCCACTAAAGTCCCGCAGCAGTAAAACAGGAATAGGCCTCGCGCCGGGGAAGGCGCCTCGCGCTTTCCGCGATTGCGCTCGACCACCGAGATGCGCGCGCCAGCGAACGCGTTACTTTGATACCGCCCGGCCCCGTCGATGGAACCCGGCAGCGAGTTTGCTGTTAAGGGAACTGCTTCGCAGTCGGTTCCGCTTTGGAATCTCCACAATTCGCTGCTGCGCTACGGTCTAACCGGCCACGCCAAATGTACACATTCCTGCTCAACCATTTCGATTTGCCCGTCTGCACATCATCAATGGGCTTTGCGGCAATAGCTCCATCCTTGACCGCCTGGTCAGCCATCTCGCGCTCGATTTCAAATGGGCCGTGCCGTTGTGCGCCTTCTGGGTGCTGTGGTTTCAGCCGCATCCGAACCAGGTCGAGCGGCGCAAGATCCTGCTGGTGATGATCATTGCGGTGCTGCTGTCGCTGGTGATCAACCGGGCGATTTCGGTGGCGATGCCCTACCGGGTGCGCCCAATGGAGTCCCCAGACATCGGCTACCGGCCGCCGCTGTTCGAGCATCCTTTCAATCTGCTCGATTTTGAAAAGTGGAGCAGCTTCCCGAGCGACCAGACGACGTTCTTCTTCGCCTTCGCAACGGGCTTCTGCTTCTTCTCGGCGTGGCTTGGCTTCGCGATGTTTGCCTATGCAACGCTCATCGCGTTGTGCCGCGTCTATCTCGGCACGCATTTTCCCAGTGACGTGCTGGCCGGCGCCTTGCTCGGGATCGCCGTTCAACTCGCGATCAATCGCGATTATGCGCGGCGGGCCGTATCGCCGATCCTGGCCATGGCGAAATCAAAGCCTGCCTATTTCGACGCCGTCATCTTCTTCATCTTGCTCGAGATGGGCACGGGCTTCATGAACGTGCGCGACATCGGGCGTTCATTGCTGAATTTGACCCACGGAAGCTAAAGCGCTTGCGCTAGCAGGGCGCGGCCGTTCCGCTCGGCGGGGAAAAAGAAGAAATTATTGATGTAGCGTTGTTCCTTGCGGCGTCCGCCATCGCTTCGTAGCGACTTTTCATCCTGCTCGGTCGCCACGTCGAAATCCTCGACAGGCATCACGGCGTGTCCGCGCACGAAAAATCCGTCGTAGTCCATCGTGCGGAAGAACTCGAACAGCGATGCCGTGGCGCCGGCGCGATGGCGCTCTTCGGCCTCGACCAGGAACACCGGCCGGCAGCGATCGATCAAGCCGCGCGCGCCTTGCAGCACGCGCATTTCGTGACCTTCGACATCGATCTTCACGAAGGAGACATCGTCTCGGATGACGGCGTCCAGGCGCTTGCGCGGGACCTGCTGCACGATCGTGTCATGGCCGGCGACAGCCTCTGGCTCGAGCGACGCCAGGCTATAGGTCAAATGCCCGTTGGCGCTGGGTATCCGCAGCTCCGCCTCGCCGTCATCATCGGACAGGGCGGTCTGATGGACAATGACCTTGCCGGGCGTGGTTCGCCGCAGGATGTCCGCGACCTGGTGCGAGGGCTCGAAGGCATGGACCTTGCGCGATAGACGCGCGAGCCGCCGCGTATAAAGGCCGAGATTGGCTCCGACGTCGACGGTGACATCGCCGCGCCGCACGATGGTCTTGAGCAGCGTCAGCTCGACTTCCGCCGAGCGTGGCCGTTGCAGCAGCCGCCAACGCACCCACAGTGACGGAAATTTATTGGCCGCAAGTTGCTTCAAATGCATGCCGGACAACGTGCGTGACGCCGGTTGGTCCAAAAATTGATGCGCTTTTTACTGCGCACGCTAATCGCCGGAGCCGGCCAAGAGCTCCCTGACGACCGTCCGCACGATGATCCTGAGATCGAGCCAGAATGACCACGCTTCGATGTAGCGCAAGTCGCAGTCGAGCCGTTCGATCGCGAAGTCCGGGGCGACCGTGCTGCCGCGGAATCCGGAGATTTGCGCGAGCCCTGTGACGCCCGGCCGCATATTGTGGCGCTGGAAATAGTACGGCGTCAGCTCTTCGTAGAGCATGCCGCCGGCCAGCATGCCGGGCACGTGCGGCCGCGGCCCCACCAGCGACATGTCGCCTTTGAAGACGTTGATGAGCTGCGGCAATTCGTCGAGGCTGGTCTTGCGCAAGATACGGCCGAGCGGCGTCACGCGCGGGTCATCGTTCGTCGTCTGCCGCGTGCCGCGTTGGTCCTCGAGGTGCACATACATCGTCCTGAATTTGTAAATCCAGAACCGGCGATTGTGATAGCCGTAGCGTTTCTGCTGAAAGAGCACCGGACCAGGCGAGGTCCATTTGATCGCAATCGCGATGCCGATCATCAGCGGTCCGAATACGATCAGGCCGACGCTTGCGCCGATCATATCCAGCACGCGCTTGGCTACCTTCAAGGTTTGCGACGGCTCGTGCGCGGAGTTGATAGCGCGGCGACGTCGCGGTTTGCGCCGATGCAATGCGCCGGGTGGCGGCGGCAACAGCAATGCATCGACGTTGGCATGTCTCGATCGAACGAATGGAATCGAAATTCCGAAGGCCATCGTTACGCTCCGTTGAATTAGCGTTGCCGGCGTCTTCGTCTTGCTTCGTCTTGCTTCCTCTTGCAGCACAGCGAACGTCGTCATTCTTTGTGAAAACATTGCGGCCATGACGCGACGCAAGCTTGAAATTTGCTGAAGAAAAAATGAGCAAGCGTTGACGCATTGTTACGCAACGATGAAAGTGGTAAGATCAAAAAATAAATAGACGATCGATGTCGGATCACTCGCGGTGTTCCGACACCGCACCTCAAGCGGTGAGATCGATCCGTGATCGATAGGGAGCATGACGTCCAACCGCTCGCGGCGAGCCGTTCGCCGGCTCGAACCCGCCGTGCCCTGTGTATTACCGGCAATTTGTCGGGATGTTCTGCGCGCCAAATTCGCAATGGCCTGCTGCTGGCAAACCTGATCGCTTGGGGCCTGATCGCTTACAGTGTCAGCCTGCTGACATAAGCACCAAAAAACTTTTCTCGTACTGGAACCAATCGGACCGAAACCCGTTCTCAACGGTTACGCGGGTTCGTGCGCTATCCGCGTACCGAACACGGTTGCCGGGCAACACTCGGGGGACGGGGTCATGTTTCAGTGGCGTACAGGTTTTTGCCTTTTGGCATTGGCGGTAACACTGGCGGGGTGCTCAGCCGCCGCCGTCACACCTGAGCCGGCTTATCTCTCAGCCTCGCGCGGATCGTTCGGGCCTTACGTGCTGGGCCCCGGGGATCGTCTGCGCATCAAGTCCTACGGCGACGAAGATGTCAGCGGCGAGTACGAAATTAGCAGCTCCGGCAACATCTCGATACCCTTGGTCGGAGAAATTCGCGCTGCCGGAACGACGACCGCCCGGCTTGAAGAAACAATCGCGTCGCGCATGAAAGGCTCAATCGCCACTAACCCGAAGATCAATGTGGAGATCGCCGCCTACGCGCCGTTCTTCGTCCTCGGTGAGGTCAAGAAGGCCGGCGAGTACTCATTTCACCCTGGCCTCACCGTGGCCGACGCCATCGCGATGGCGGGTGGTCTGACCTATCGCGCCAACGAGAATGGTGTCGTCGTGCGGCACGCCGGCTCATCGATCGACCAGGTCATTGCGGCCGATGAGCCGATCCGCGTTTTCCCAGGCGACAATATCCGCGTGACCGAACGGGTCTTCTGATCCGTCGCTGCTCAAGCTTCGGGCGCAACATGCCCAAACATGTGGCGAGTTCATATGAGCGTTCAGAGTTCCAATTCGTTCGAATTTTCCATTGTGCAGCGCGGGAACGGATTGGACGCTCGTGTGTTTGCCTCCGACTATGGGACACGTCGCGTATCCCATCGCTTGACCGAATTCGGGGAAGAACAAGTTACCGCGTCGCCTGTCGAAAGATGGCGTAACAAAAAACCGACAAGCCGCGATCTTGCCTGAAGGCGTGACGAAGTCTGGACGCAAGCCATGATGTTGGGCCGGCCGGTCCAACGCACGGCGACCTCCAGGCGGCGTCGGTGTGCGGTGGGATCGTATCGGCGAACCGTAGTCGCGTGGGGAAGCGTCTTTGGCTGGGATCGGCGATCGTCGCCGGGTTGTTTGTAGCTTCGGCCGTACGGTCGGAAGCGCAAGTCATCCCGGCGAGAAGGGATCTCGTGATGCCGCCTTGGAACGCGCAAGAGATTTTCGAGCTGACGCCGCTGCCGATCCTGTCGGATCCCGATACGCGCGATGACGTCGCTCCTGAAGATATGCCGGTGATCAGCCGGCGGCGGCCCGAATACGAACCGCGCGGTTTCCGCTCCGGGTCATGGATGTTCAATCCGGCGCTGACCGCGGCCACGTTCTACGACAGCAACGTCTTCTCATCGCCGACGCAGGTTGAAAGCGATATCGCCGGCCAAATCGGCGCCGGCCTGCGCGCGAGACGCTGTGGGAGCGCCACGGCATCGATATGACGGGCGAAGTCCTGAGCACGGGGTACCGGGACCATTCCACACTCAACGAAACCGACGCGACCTTCAAAGGCACCGGCCATTTCGACATCGATCACGCCAACACGATTTTGGCCGCCGTCGAAGCGGCCTATCTGCACGAAGGCGTCGGGTCGCTGACGTCGCCTGCCGGTGCGATTCAGCCGACGCCATACAGCCTGTTTTCCGGCGATACGACGTATCGCCACGAATTGGGACGCGTGACGACGTCAATCGGCGCGCGCGTCGACTCCTATGATTATGGTTCCGTCCTGGCGCAGAACGGCACGACCATCAGCCAGGACTCGCGTGACGGCCAGGTCTACAACGCGCACGGCCGGTTCGATTATGCCTTCTCGGAAAAGACGGCCTTCTTCACCGCGTTCGAGGCGAACTGGCGGAATCTGCGCGGATCACCGACGCAGTCGCTGTCGTCGGACGGCTATCGCACGCTGACCGGCTTCGACCTCCAGCTGACGCCGCTGATCAAGGGCGAACTGGCGGGCGGCTATCTGCACCAGCATTTCTTCGATCCGACGATCGGAAACATCGACGGGCCGGCCTATTGCGCGACGCTGACGTGGAGCCCGTCGCGCGTGTTCGATGTCCATTTCAACGCCGAACAAATTGTTACCGAGGCGTCCGACACGAGCGCGACCGGCATCCTCGCCAATGCATTGCAATTGGGGGCCGACTAGAATTTAGGCCGAACGTCATTTTCTCAACCGCGGCGACCTATGAGCAGGATCATTTCAAGGGCCAGCCGCGCGACGACACGGTCTATGCCGCCGATGCGGAGCTCAAATATCTGATGAACCGCATCGCGACGATCGGCCTGTACTACCGCTTCATCCGCCGGGACAGCAACGAGTTGCAATTCACCTACGACAAACATGTGGTCGGTATCAATGCTACAGCCCACTTTTGAATACGACCTCCGCCGGCAGGTTCTCGATCCGGCCTCCGCGCCCGCAGCGGGACCGCACCGCACGGTCGACTTGCGTGAGATGATCCGGATTTTGCGCCGCCGGCGCACGATCGTGCTGACGTCGATTGCTGTACTGCTCGCTTTGACGGCGGCATTCGTATTGCTCGTGACACCGCTCTACACGGCAACGTCGACCGTGCTCATCGATCCCCACCGTAGTCACGTCGCCGATACCAACGACCAGCCGCCGCCGCCGTCGAACTTCGGCACCGACGATGCGATGATCGAAAGCCAGGTGCTGCTGATTTAGTCGGTCGCGGTCCTCAACCGCGTCGTCGACGAGCTGCATCTGACCGACGACCCGGAATTCAAGCCGCAATGGCATTTCTGGAACGCGATCTTCGACCTGTTCAAGACCAGTGGGCCGCCGACCGGTCAGAGCCCGCAGGAGCTGGCAAAGGCGCGAACGCTGGAGATCCTGCAGCGCCGCCTCAAGGTGACGCGCGAAGGCACCACCTTCGTCATCGATATCGAGGCGAGCTCGGAAAGTCCGAGGAAGTCGGCGAAAATCGCCAACGCCGTGGCGGATTTGTATTTCTACGAGCAGATCAACAGCAAGACCAATACCAACAAGATCGCTGCGACCTGGCTCAATCAGCAGCTCGACGATCTCAAGGCGAGCGTGCAGGCGTCCGACAAGGCGGTTGAGGATTTCCGCGCGTCGAACAACCTGATCACCACGCAGGGCCAGACTGTCAACGATCAGCAGCTGACCGATCTGAACAACAAGCTCATGGAAGCCCACGTTCAGACCGCCGAGGCCAAGTCGAAATACGAGCAAGTACAAGGCATCGCCAAGAGCCACAGCGATCCGGGCACGCTCGATCAGGCGCTGAATTCGCAGGTCATTACGCAGCTCCGCACGCAATATGCCGATGTCGCGAAGAATGTCGCCGATCTGTCGAGCAAATTCGGCCCGCAGCATCCGCAGGTTCTCAACGCCAAGGCGCAGCTGGCGGCGACGCAGCGCCTCATCAATCAGGAAGTGACGCGCATCCTCGACAACACGCGCGAGACTTATCTGTCGGCGCAGTCGCGCGAGCAGGCGCTGCAGAAGAACCTCGACCAGTTGCAGTCGGCCTCGAGCGACCTGAACAAGTCGCAGGTCCACTTGCGCGAATTGCAGCGCGAGGCGGACGCAAACCGCACGCTCTATGAGGCCTTCCTGGCCCGCTACAAGCAGACCACGGCGCAGGAGAGTCTCGAACTCCCGGATTCGCGCATCGTGTCGCGTGCCGATGTGCCGCGCGGCCGTCCTTCCCGAAAACCTTACCGATGCCGGCCCTGGCCATCCTGGTTGGCCTGCATCGGCGGATCGCGGCCTTCATCGCCGACTTCCTCGACCGCCGCGTCAAATCGGTAGGGCAGGCCGAGCAGGTGACCAGTCTTCCGGCGCTCGCCGCCATTCCGCTCGTCGGTTCGCGGGAACTGGCGCGCCGCGCCTATCGCGGCCGCAAGGCGCTGAGCCAGTACGACCCCAAGACGACCATCATGTTGCCGCCCATCATGCAGCCGCCGCTGATGCGCTACGCGTTGGAGGAGCCGACCTCGCTCTTTGCCGAATCGGTTCGGGCGGTGCGGCTGGCCGTGCAACGCGGCACCCGCAGCGAGCCGATCAAGATGGTGATGGTATCGTCGTCGATCGACGGCGAGGGCAAGACGACGCTGTCGGCCAACCTGGCGCTGTCGCTTGCCGCCGTCGGCATGCGCACCATCCTGGTCGACGGTGATCTGCGCAACCCGGAGCTCACGCGGTCACTGTGCCCGCGGGCAAAGCTCGGGCTGATCGAGGTCGCGATCGGTCATGCCCCGCTGGAAGATGCTGTCCTGATCGACAAGCCGACCGGCCTCGCCGTGCTGCCGTCGCCGCCGCGCCGGGCGACGTTCATCAATGAATTCGTCTTCTCCGACGCGATGAGCAATCTGCTGGAGCATCTGCGCCGCCGCTTCGACTTCGTCATCGTCAATTTGCCGCCGCTGGTGCCGCTGGTTGATGCTCGCGCGCTCGCCGAGCACGCCGATCGAATCGTGCTAGCCATTCGCTGGGATGCGACGCCGCAGGACGTCGTCGCGCATGCGATCGAAACGCTGCAGCCGGCGCACGACCGTTTGCTTGGCACGGTGCTGACGCGCGTCGATCTACGGCGGCTGCGTCACTACGATTATTACCGCAGCTCTTCCTATATCGAGCCCTACTCTTATCTCGGCCAGCCGCGGGTGGAACAGGCGCCGTGACGGTCTCTCGCGCGCATGCAATTCGGCCAGCAGGCGCCGGAATGACCCGCTATCGCGGCGCGGCGCAGGATGGCGTGCCGGTGATGTGGGCCGTAATCGGTCTGTCGACCTTGTCGCTGCTCACGGTCGGCATGGTGTCGCCCGAACTGCTGACGCTTCTGAAGGTCCATTACATCAATCCGGGTGGGCACTTCTTCGAGAAAATCCACCCCGCGACCTATCTGGCGATCCCGGCCTTCATGTTGCTGCTGTTGCGCGGCGCCGATCCGATTGGCGAATTCGATCGCGTCGTTTTCAGCGCGAAGCTGATACTCGTCTATCTGTTTACGTGCGCGCTCTTGCTGTTTCAGTGCGTCGCGCTCAAGCGCCCGATCACCGGCGTGATCGATACGTTTCTGCTGCCGGCTCTACTCTGCTTGATCGTCTGGGACATGACGCCCCGGCAGCGAATGCCGATGGTGATTGCGATCCACGTCATCATCTGGGCCAATATCCTGCTCGGGTTCTACGAATATTTCTCGAAGCATCGGCTGGTACCGATCACGCTCGGCAATCAGATCGTGCTGGGCGATTGGCGCGCCACGGCCTTGCTTGGCCATCCGGCGTCAGCCGCGGCGGCAATCGCTCTCTACATCATGGCGTTACTGCTGCAGCCAAAAGAGCGGCAGGTTCCGCTCGTCAGCGTGCCGGCGATGCTGATCGCCACGGCGTCGCTGATGGTCTTTGGCGGACGGACGGCGTTGGTCGCTGTCGGCGTCGTGTTCGCGGGCGTCGCGTTGTGGAATTGCCTGCGGCTGATGCGCGGTGACCGCTTCGGGCTGGTGGCCGTGATCGTGGCGATCCTCGGCCTCATGCTGCTCGGCGCCGTCGCAGCGATGGTTCTCGACAGCGGCTTGTTCGACAAGATGATCTTCCGCTTCACGCACGACAACAACAGCGCGCAGGCGCGCATCGCCAGCCTCCATCTGCTGTCCTATTTCGACTGGAAGGAGTTGATGCTCGGCACCCAGCAGGTGCGGTCAAGCGCGCTGCAAAACATGCAGGGCCTGGCTTACGGCATCGAAGACTTCTGGGTCGCCTGCATTGTGCAATACGGCATCATCCAGACGGTGCTGATCACCATCGGCCTTGGCTGCTTCTTCTTCGAGCTTCTGCGCCGTACCAGTTCCGGCGCGCGTGTCGGGGTGCTGTTCATCTGCGTCGTGGCCGCGAGTTCGGTCAGCTTCTCGTCGAAGAACATCGCGCTGACGATGGATGTCGCGATCATCCTGCTGCTGTTGCCGCGGCAGCGCGCGGAACGCGTGGCCTACGTGCCGGAAACCTATCGTCGAAGTGAATTCGTATATGCGCCAACGCCGGCTCGCTGACGGGGGTCACGAAAGTATGCGGGTTTATGTCGATCACACGCATGTCTGGCGCCGCATTACGGGCCTGGAGCGGGTGACGCTGCAGCAATTCTCGAAAGATGCATTGGCGCCGCTCGATGTCGTGCCGATCGAGGCGGCGCGTCTGAGCCAGATGGTGCTGATGCAAAATTTTGGCCTGCCGGTTCATCTGGCCCGCGCGCCGGCATCGCTGCTGCTGTGCCCGGGATTCCCGCCGACGCCGCTGCTGCATCTCTTCAAGGGCCGGGTCATCCCGTTCATCCACGACGTCTTCCTGTTGTCGCGCCGCGCCGACCTGAATTGGCGGGCCAAGGCCTATTTGTCATGGCCCTTCGGGCTTGCCGTGCGCGGCCTGCCGCGCTTTCTGGTCAATTCGGCGGACACCGCGACCAAGCTTGCGCGTTATTGTCAGGACGATGCCGAGATCATCGTGTACCGACCGCGGGTCGACAATCATTTCGAGCTGAATGCGATTGGACGCGCCGCGCGGCCGCATCGCCCGGCGCGGCTTCGTTTCGTTGCGTTGGGTACGGTCGAGCCGCGCAAGAACCTGGCAGCGGCTGGAAAAATCATCGGCGCTTTGCGGGAGCAGGGGATTGAGGCCACGCTCGAAGTGATCGGGCGCCGCGGCTGGGGTGACGATTGGCAGCGCTTGAGCGCAATGGCGGGCGTCGTCTTGCACGGCTATCAGCCGGACCGGAACGCTGCCGCTATTCTTGATGCCGCCGATGCCCTGATCTGCACATCGCACGAGGAGGGGCTCGGGCTGCCGCTGCTCGAGGCGCAGTATGCCGGCCTGCCGATTATTGTGCCGGATCAGCCGGTCTTCCGCGAAGTTCTCGACCGATCGGGGCTGTTCATCGACCCAAGCCGGCCCGGTGCGGCGGCCGAGGCGATCGCCCGCATATTGGCGGTTGCCGATTGGCGGCCACGGGCGGCGGCGCTTGCCGCGCAGAACCTGAAGCGCTGGAACGACATGGCGGCATCCGACCGCGGCCGCGTCATCGAGCGCTTGAGCGCACTCGGACGCCGCATTGGCGCTGCGGCCGAAAATCTAAAGACCGCGGCCTAGGAGGCGCACGGTGAGCGCACACCCCGCGTCTGTTGCCGGTCATTGGCGTGATGCCGCCCCGTCGGGCGTGCAGGCCAGTCGACGCGATGGCGTCATCGACACCATGCGGGGCGTGGCGATTACGATGGTGATCGCCATCCATTCGCTGCCAAAGATCGAAGGTTCGGCGCTGGTCACGGCGATCGATGCGATCTTGCGTCCGTGCGTGCCGCTTTTCCTGTTCGCATCAGGTTACCTGACCGCGGCGGCGCAAGATGTGCCACTGACGAGGCGCATCAAACGCGCGCTCGGCCCATATACGATCGCATTTGTCGCCGCCTATCTTTTCATGGCCGTGCAAAATCCGGCGATGGATCACAGGCCGTTTGTCACCGTGGCGCGCTACGGCCTCGCATACGTCTTCGTTTACTACTACGTGTTCGTCTATGTCGGCTGCACCGTCATGCTGTGGCTTGTCTTTATGGCCGCGGGTCCGGCCGATGACGGTCGCCGCGCGCGGCTGCTCCTGTTGTTGTCGCTCGCCATTTTGATCGGATTTTTTTTCGGCGCCTATCTCGATCCGCTGTTGCAGAGGCTCGGCGCGTCGAGCGGCCTGATCGAGGAGGCGCGCATGCGCGACCTGCCGTTCTGGTTCGGCTTCGTCGCGCTCGGCGTGATTGTCGGCAGCGTCGGGGCGCAGCAAACGCTGCGTGACCTTCGCTATCCGCTCGCCGCCGCCACGATCGTGGCCTATGCCGCCTATGCCTCGATCCGGATCGCGGACATCGGCGATGCCGCCGATTATGATTCCATCGCTTTTTTTCTCTATGCGGCGTTGCTGTGCCTGACGATGCTGAGCTTTGCCTTCGACTGGCAGGCGCTCGCCATGCTCGGGGCCGGAAGCTACTTCATCTATCTCTGGCACGTATTTCCGATCATGCTGCTGCGGGAATGGCCCGGCTTGCAGCAGCAGGCAGCGGCCTCGTTCGCCGTCAAATTCGCCGTTGCGTTCGCGACATCCGCGCTCTTTATCGTCGCGATCCGGCGCGCCCGAGCACCGCGCCTGGCGCAATGGTTGGGTGCCTGAGCGATGCTGTTGCGTAGTACAGTCCGGTATTTGCCGGCCCAGCTAATCGGGCCTTTGTTTCAGGTCATATCGGTCATCGTTTGGACGCACGTCACCGACCAATCGACGTTGGGCGTGGTCACGCTGGTCGCTGCGACGTACGAGCTGTTGCAAACGGTCTTTTTGTTCTGGTGGTCGCAATCGGCCTTGCGGTTTTTCGGATCGTTCCAGTCCGATGAGGATGCCGCGCGTTATTACGGCACGGAAAACGCGGTCATGCTGGCGTCGGTCGCCGTTCAAAGTGCGATTGCGCTCATCATCCTGCATATGCAGATCGCGCCGGGCGCCGACTTGGCGTTGTCGGTGGCCGTCGTCGGCTACGTCGTCACGCGATCGTACAATCTCTATATCGCGGAGCGCGCGCGGGTGCGCCACGAGATCCTCGTCTATACGATCCAGCAAAGCGCCGGACCGGCGCTCGGATTCCTGCTCGGATTGCTGCTGATCCGCCTGTTCGGACCGGAACCGGAATGGGCAATCGCCGGCTTTGCCATCGCCCAAGGCGCGGCGGTCCTTGCCGTGTTGCCGATGATGCGCTTTGGCTGGCGCGTCGGTCCGGTCGACCGCGCCATCCTCAAGCAGGCGCTGCACTACGGCTTGCCGCTGGTGCTGGGCGGCGGGTTTGCCTGGGTCAGCGCCAACGCGTCGCGCTTTGTCGTCAGCAACATGCTTGGCATCGGCGCGGCAGGTCTGTTCGCGGTGGGCTACGGCCTTGGCTGGCGGACGGCCGCCGTTGCGGCGATGCTGGTGACGGCCAGCGCTTTTCCGATTGCGGTGCGCAAGATGGAGGAGGGCGGCAGCGTCCCCGCGCTGCGCCAACTGTCCGAGAACGGCGCGTTGCTAACGGCCGTCCTGTTGCCCAGCATTGCCGGCGTGTTCTTGCTGCGCTGGGAGATCGTTCATCTGCTGATCGCGCCGTCCTTCCAGGAGGCCACGTTGACGATTCTGCCGCTTGCGGCGTTCGCCGGAATCATACGCAATTGTCGTGCGCATTTTTCCGATCAGGTGTTCCTGCTGCACCGGCGCACGCATCTGCTGATCATCATCAACGGCATCGAGGCGGCGCTCACCGTCGGCATGAGCATTCTGTTCATCAAGTGGTGGGGGTTGCTCGGCAGCGTGGTTGCCAATGCCGTGGCGGCGTCGATTGCCGCCATTCTGTCATTCGCGGCGGCTATCGCGGTCTTCGGATTACGGCTGCCGTTTGCGCATCTGACGAAGATCGCTGTGGCGACCGGCCTCATGACGCTCGTGCTGTTTGCCCTGCCCAAACATGCGACGCCGCTGACATTGGCTGCGCATATCGCGCTCGGCGGCGCCGTTTATGGGGCCGCGCTTGCGGTGCTCTATCACCGCGCGCTGATGTCGATGTGGAGTAGGCGCGTCAAGACGCGGCTATCGCTCGCCGATCGCAGCGCCTAGGCCCGCGCGGTTTCGAAGGCTCGCGCCATCGAGAACCACAGCGGCTTGCGCTTGAGTTCGCCGTCGTAGGGCAAAGGCCGCGGCGGCCGCGCCAGCGTCGGATCCTTGTGGCGGGCGATGTCCGTATAGAAGGAGAAATTGTCGGCCAGCTGCCATGCGATGACGGCTTTCACCGCCGGCACGTGTAGAACCGTATCGAGAAAGCGTCCGGCGATGCTGGCAACCTGCTTGTCGCGTGTTTCGACGTCGTTTGAAAGCGTGTCGTCGCGAACATCGAACTCGGTGATGTAGATGTCGACGCCGTAGTCCGCCAATTCATGGAGGAACTGGCTGTAGCGCGCGGGATCGTGCGGATATTGCGGCTGCAGATGGCCCTGCAGGCCGACGACATCGAGCTTGATGCCCGCATGTTTGAGGTCGCCGACCAGCTTCAGCAGACCGCGGCGGATCGTCAGTCCAAGCTCGTCGTCGCGCTCGGTCTGCGCCTCGTTGAGCACCAGTTTGGTGGTGCGGTCCGCTGCGGCCGCGCGTTCAAAGGCGCGGCGAATATAGTCGGTGCCGAAGGCGTCATACCACGGGCCCATGCGGAAGCCGCCGGGCGCATGATGGCCGGGCCAGAACGGCTCGTTGACGACGTCCCATGACTGCAGCTTGCCGGCATAGCGGGCGACGACCTCGTCAATATAGGCGTCGAAATAGGCGCGCCGCTCGGCGGTGCTCATCTGTTTGATCCAGGCCGGCACCCATTCATTCCAGATCAGGCAGTGGCCACGCATCGGGATTTTGTTGCCGTCGCAGAAGGCGAGCAGCTTGTCGGCCGGCGCAAAATTCTTCGGCCCCGGCTTGCCGGCGATCGACCCGATCTTCAGCGCGACGTCGGTGGTGATGAGCTTCGTCTGCGTGACATAGAGCTCACGGTACGGCGCGTCGCTGAAAATGATCGGCCCCGCCGATGCGCCGAAGGCGTGTCCGCTCTTTGCCGCGATGGCGCCGAGGCTCGATGACGACGACACGCCTTGTGCAAGCACAGGCTGCGTTTGCGCGGCGACGAAACCACCGGCGAGCGATGCGAGCGCTTGGCGACGTGAAATTTTCCGTACCATGGTGCCGCTCTCTTTTTCGTGAACGCAGCGCCATTGTTGCGTCGCAATGGCGCAATTTGATGGCGGATGACAGCCACTTAGCTGTTCCGTCTGCGCATTCCTTGTGAAGTTGGAACACCGCAGATGGTCGCGCACGAGGGGGGTCTCGTGCTGGTGAGAGCGGGGGAGTGCTTCTTCCAATTTGGCGCTGTGCGCCAAACGCGGGGGCACGCATGTCGAACCAAAACGCTCGACGCGATCACTTCAATGTCGACGGTATCCCGATCAATCTGCTGTCGATGCCGCACGCCGTGCGGTCGATCGTCGATAGTGCGAATCATGGCCGGGGCTTTTGCGTTTTCACGCTGAACCTCGACCACTGCGCCAAGCTGAAGACGGACAGGGCATTTCAGCGTGCCTATAAACGCGCCAGCTTCGTTACCGCCGACGGCTTTCCGATCGTTTTGCTCGGCCGTCTGAACGGTACTCCCGTGCAGCGCACGACCGGCGCCGATCTGGTCGAGCCGGTGTGCCGCGAGGCCGCCCGCCACCGCCTGCCGGTGTTCCTGTTCGGGCCGAATGCGCACGTGCTGCGGCAAACGCAAATCCGGTTGCGCGAGCGCGTCGGGGCGCTCCATGTCGTCGGCACGCACTCGCCGGGACCGAATTTCGATCCGCAGTCGATCGACGCCGATGTCGCGATCGAGCGCATCCGCCAATCCGGGGCGCGCATTTGCCTGATGGCGATCGGGGCGCCGCGCCAGGAGATATTCGCGGCGCGTTGCCTCGATCAATTGCCGGGCGTCGGTTTTATCTGCGTCGGCGCAGCGCTTGATTTCATCGCCGGCACGCAGGCGCGCGCGCCGAAATTCTTCCAGGACTATGGAATGGAGTGGCTGTGGCGGCTGTCGACCAATCCCCGCCGCCTGTCGCTGCGTTATCTGCGCTGCGCCGCGACCATGCCACGGCTTGCCGCGCAGGCCATCCCGCAAGCCATCTCGATACGAATGGGACGTACTTCATGACCTCGATACAGACGACAGACGGCGGCCGCGAGGCCGCGACCTTCAATATTGCCCTCGTGCATCCTTTCGATGTGCGCGGGAAGAAAGTCGGCGGCCTGGAAACCTATATCCGGGACTTCATCACATTCTGTCCGGACAACACGCGGGTGTTGTTCGTCGGGGTCGACGCCGTGGGCGACCTCGACCTCGGCCGCGTTAAGGAAACGACCTTCCGCGGTCGCAGCTTCGATTTTCTCCCGGTGCTGCGCTATTCGGACGAAAAGGCCAGAGAAGCGGCGACCTCGATCCGCGATTCGATCACGGCGCAATTCTTCGGCGGGCTGATCAGGCATCTTCCCGCCGTCGCTTCGGCCTTGCGCGAGCGTCAATGCTCGATCGACCTTCGGCGTGTGGAGTTTGCCTGGCTGCCGGTCGCGCTGCGGCTTCCGTTCGTCCAGATGCTGCACGGCGAGGGCGTGCCGCAGCTGCCGATGGATTCGATGCTCAAGCGCTATCGCTTCGTGCACGGCCTCGGCGAGCGGTTCGCGATGTCGACCAGCCGCAAGTTCCTGTGCGTCAATCCCATGATCACGGAACGGCTACGATCGGTCTATCCGCGCCACAGCGCCAAGATCGACACGCTGTGGACTTGGGTCAATACCGACATTTTTCGTCCGCACCCGTTTCCGGCCATCGATCCGTTCCGGGTCGTGTTCATCGGCCGGCTCGACGAATTCAAGATGCCGCGTTTGATGTTCAAGACGATCGCGCGGCTCCGCGCCAAGCTCGGCGGCTCGGTGGAATTCCACTACGTCGGTACCAGCAATCCACGGCGCTTCGATGAGTTCGCCGCAATCGAGGACGTCACGATTTGCCATGGCTTCAAGGACGCCAAAGGCGTCGCTGCGATCCTCGAGCAGGCGCACGCCGGCATTTTGACGTCCGAGTTCGAGGGCATGCCGCGCTGCGTGCTCGAGACCCTGGCCGTCGGCCGCCCTGTCGTTGCCGTGCACCTGCCGCAGCTTGAGACGGTGATCCACGACGGCGAGAGCGGTTATCTCGTGCCGCGCGAACAGTCCGAGGACGATCTCGTTGAAGCGCTGGCCCGCCGTTTCGTCGATGTCCGTAATGCCATCGCCGATGGGCAAACCGACCCGGATGAGGTTGCACGGAAGATCAAGACGTTCACGCCCAGCCGGCAGCTGGCGCGGGTCTACCGCATGCACCACGAAATCCTGGGTGGCGAGATGCGTTTGTAGTGCGTGATAGCGAGGGAACATCATGAGAATACTTGTGCTCGCTGCCGAGTTTCTGCCCATGAATGGCGGCATCGCGACCTACGCGCGCGAAACCGCGCTAGCGGCGACGAGGCTCGGCGCCGACGTCACGGTGTGTGCGCCGGACTATGGTGTTTCACCTTACGCCGAGGATCGGCGGCTGCCTTTTGCCGTGCAACGCTTCCCCGGCGCGCTGCACTCGCGGCGTGATGTGCCGGCCAAGATCGCCTTGGTGCGCCGTCTCGTTGCCGCCCAGCGCTATGACGTCGTGCACGCCGCCGACTGGCCGTTTTTCATTCCGCTTGCCTTGTCGCGCCGCCGGACCGATGCGCGTTTGATCATGACGGTGCATGGCACCGAGATCAACGAAACGCAGCGGCTCGAAAAACGGCTGGCGATCAGGCTGTCCGGCGTTTTCGGCCCGCGCTTCGAGATCACGGCAAACAGCGCCTACACGCATCATCTGTTTCGCCAGCGGTTCAGGATTCCGGCCGAACAAGTGCGCACTGTGCACCTTGGCGTATCGGAATTCTGGTTTGGGCCGCGACCGGAACGGGCGCAAACGCGGGCTGCGCTCGGTCTTTCGTCGGACGCCATCACCATGGTGACGGTGGCGCGGTTGACGCGGCGCAAGGGCCATCTGCTGACCCTCGACGCGTTGCGGCGGCTGCCTCCGTCGATCCGCCAGCACATTGTCTGGCTTGTCATCGGTCCCAAGGGCGAACAGGACTACATCGACGAACTCAAGGCCGCGGTCGCGGTGTCGGGCTGCGATGTCCGGCTCATGGGCGCGTTGCCGTCGCAGCAGATCCGCGACATTTATAGCGCTTGCGATTTCTTTTGCCTGACCGGCGATTGGGATTCGTCCGGCCGCGTCGAGGGCTTTGGCCTCGTCTATCTGGAAGCAGCGGCGGCCGGACTGCCGAGCGTCGCGACCGCGGTCGGCGGCGTCGGCGACGCCGTCGTCCCGAACGAGACCGGGTTGCTGGTCGAACCGTCGCCGCCGGCGATTGCCGCGGCCATCGCCGAGCTGACCAACGACGCCTTCAAGCGGGTTTCGCTCGGCAAGCGCGCCTGGTCGCGCGCTCGGCATATGAGCTGGGAGCGATGCGCCGCCGGCACCTATTATCTGCCGCTGACACGCGAACAATACCTGGGGCAGAGAGTTCCCGGAATGGCAAACGGCGATTTCCACGCCGGCTCGGTGGCGTGATGATGCTACGGATGGCGGCAATTCTGTTGGTGATGGCGTGTGTGCAGCCGGCCAAGGCCGCGAGCTGCGACAACAGTCTCGACTATATCCTCAACGACATCGCCGGCGATTTGCCGGAACCGGGAAGCGCGTATCGCGATCTGTTGAAGACGTGTCTGCAGACGTTGACGATCGAAAACGTCCGTGATGCCTATATTTTGCGAGACGGCGGCATCGCTGTGCTTCCGAAGAAGTCGAGCGTGCTGGCCACGGCGCAGACGCTCGCCGAGTTCTGCCGCAGATTTCCGAGGGGGACGCTGCGCTTCATCACGCCGGGCGAATCCCGCCACGGCCTGACGCCCGGTTTGGTGGTCCTGATGTCGTCCACCAGCGCCGAGCCGTGCGAGAAAATTCAGGGCGCGCGGTGATGTGTCTTACGGTTTGATATCGAACGCGCGTGTGAACTCGGTGTATTTGCTTTTCTGGTCGGCGAGGAAACTGCCGAACTCCGAGCCGCAGAACAGCTTGACGAACATCCCTTGTGCCTTGAGCCGTTCGGCGACGGCCGGCGCCTTGACCGCATCGCCTATGTACTGCGTCAGCTGCGCGAGCGTCTCTTTCGGCGTCTTGGCCGGCGCCACAAAGGAAAACCACACCGACGCGTCGAGATCGTTAAAGCCGTTCTCTGCCAATGTCGGCACGTTCGGCAACGCGTCGACGCGCGTTTTCATGAGCACGGCGATCGGCCGCAAGGTTCCGGCGTCGATCTGGCCCTTGAGGTCGGAATAGTTCGCCATCACGGCGGTGATTGTGCCGGCGAGCGTAGCATTCATCGCCGGCGGCGAACCGGGATAGGGCACATAGGTCATGTCGATCTTGGCGTCGCGCTTGAGCAGTTCACCCGCGATATGAACGATCGAAGCGGGCCCCGTGCTGCCATAGGAGGCAGCGCCGGCCTTCGTCTTCGCAAGCTTTAGAAAATCGGCCAGGTTCTTGATGTCCGATTTGCTACTCACGGCAAACACCGCAGGCGTCGCGGCGACGTAGCACACCGGTTCGAAGCTGCTCACCGGATCATAGTGGCCTGGGAACAAGATCGAGCTGAGGATGAAAGGATTCTCGGCGAGCAGAAGCGTTGTGCCGTCGGGTGTTGCGCGCGAGACGAAATCCGTGCCCACGATCGAGCCGGCGCCAGGCTTGTCTTCGACGATGATCGTCTGCCCTGTCTTTTCAGAAATGGCCTGCGCGATCGCGCGGGCGACGACGTCGCCGGTGCCGCCAGCCGGGTAGGGCACGACAACCTTGATTTGCTTGCCCGCGAGGCTCTGCGCCGACGCAGGCTGCATGCCGAACGTCAGCAGCATCGCAAAAAGGGTGAATGCGAACGATGTGAGAGTCTTCATGTGATGCCCCGACGCTGTGCGGCGTTTAGATTGAAGCGTTTCGAACGGGTCCGCAAGGCGGCATGCTATTTCGGTATCGCGGATTTCTTGCCGCCGTAGATGGCTTGCCAGATGCGGTTGGGGGTGACGGGCATTTTCATATCGTCAATACCGTAGGGCGCGAGCGCATCGACCACCGCGCTGACGATGACCGCGGGCGCGGCGGTCGTGCCGCCTTCGCCGCCGGCCTTGATGCCGAGGGGATTGGTCGGCGACAGGACCTCGACGATCTTCGTATCGAACGAGGGCAGTCGGTCCGAGCGCGGCATCCCGTAATCCATGAACGAGCCGCATAGCGGCTGCCCCAAAGTAGGCTCGACGACGCATTCTTCCCACAGCGCCTGGCCGATACCCTGAACGATCGCACCATGCGTCTGGCCGTCGACGATTAACGGATTGATGCAGCGGCCGACGTCATCAACCGAGGCATAGCGCACGAGGCTTAAGCCGCAACTTTCCGGGTCGATTTCGATTTCGCAAACCGCGCAGCCGTTGGGAAACACCGGATCGTGCATTTCATTGTCGGTCACCACTGCGAGCCCGGTAGCGAGGTCCTCGGGCATGCGGTGGCGGGTCATTTCCTGGGCCAGCTCGAGCATGTCGAAGCTGCGGTTGGATTTGCGCGCGGCAAAGCGGCCGTCCCGGAAATCGATATTGTCCGGCACGGTGTTCAATATCGTCGCGGCGGCCCGTTTTCCCTTGGCGATGAGTTCAACGGCCGCCAACGAGAATACGGTTGCGGCGTGGCGCATCGAGCGGCCCGAATGCGTGCCGCCGCCGGCTTTCACCACGTCGGTGTCACCGAGAATGATCCGCACGGTTTCGAGCGGCACGGCGATCAGGTCCGAGACGACCTGAGCGAAGCTGGTCTGGTGGCCTTGGCCGGCGGGCTGCGTGCCGATGACGACGTCGACCAGCCGATCCGGCCGCACGGTGATGCGCGTCTGCTCTTTCGGCGAGCCGATCGACGACTCGACATAATTGGCGAGGCCACGGCCGAGGAGCTTGCCGCGCTTCTTGGCCTCGCGGCGGCGCGCGGCAAAGCCGTCCCAGTCGGCGATCTGCATCGCCAAATCCATGTTGGCCTCGTATTGGCCACTGTCGTAGAGCATGCCGACGGCATTTCGGTACGGCATTGCCTTCGGCCGCACCAGATTGCGGCGACGCAGGGACACGCGGTCGATCCCCAGTTTTTTGGCCGCGATGTCGATCAGACGTTCGATTGCGAACGTGACCTCGGGGCGCCCCGAACTGCGATAGGCCTGCGTCGGCACCGTGTTGGTGAAGACGGAAACGGCCCGCAGCGACGCTACCGGGATGTCGTAGTTGCCGGTGATCAAGCCGGCACCCTTGCTCAGCGGCGACAGCGAGACGCAGCGTGCGCCGGCGTTGCTGATATTCGTCGCACGAAGCGCTAGAAATTTACCGCGGGCATCGAGGGCGAGTTCGAGCTTGGCAACAAGGTCGCGGCCTTGGTAATCGCTGATAAAGCATTCCGACCGCGTCGCGACATACTTAACCGGGCGGCCGATTTTTTTCGCGGCCCACAACACGAGCGCGAACTCGACATAGACGCGATTGCGCGTGCCAAAATTGCCGCCGACGTCGAAAGACAGAACGCGGATCAACTCGGGATCGACGCCAAGCACCGTTCCCAGCTCGCGCTTCTGGCGAACGGCGCCGCCGCTGCCGGCATAAATCGTATAGCGCCCGCTGGCTAAGTCGTAGTGCGCCACCGCGGCGCGCGGCTCCATCGGCACGCCGGTCACGCGGTCGATGTGGAAGTCCATCGCAACGACGTGGTGGGCCGAGGCAAGGATACGTGCCGTCTCCGCGGCATTGCCAAATTCCGTGTCGACGAGGATGTTGGAGCGGACCTCATCCCAGACGACCGGGGCGCCCGGCTTCATGGCGTCTTCGGAGTGGGTGACGCAGGGCAATTCCTCGTACTCGACGATGACGGCCTCCGCGCCGTCGAGTGCCTGGGCACGGCTTTCGGCAACGACCATCGCGACGGCCTCGCCGACATGCCGAACCTTGTCGGACGGCAGCAGAATATGTGGACCGATGAAGACCTCGCTGCCGTTCGGCCCGTGCAGTTTCATGTCGTATCTGGTCTTCGGCAACGGGTCGTGCGGAATCGGACCAAGCTTGTCGGCAACGCAATCGGCGCCGGTGAAGACGCCGAGCACTCCCGGCATGCGAAGCGCGGCGTCCTTGTCGATCCGGAGGATGCGGGCATGGGCGTGCGGCGAGCGGACCATCGCGGCATAGGTCTGGCCAGGAAAGCTGAAGTCGTCGGTGAACTGTCCCAGGCCGGTCAGCAGCCGCGCGTCTTCGGTGCGCGGCACGGGCTGGCCGATGAAGCGGAACTTGGGAGGTTGGTCGGTCATTGAGGAAGAAACTGCGGATTGGGGGCGCAGTTGACTGCAAAACGGCTAAAAAACCAACATCTTTGCGGGCGGATAATGGCTTGCTGCATCGCTACCGAAGGGAATATTGTGACGCGATTCAACGGATGCTCGAGCGCGCTTAAGATATGAAGCATATCGCGATCAAATCTCCCGGACCGTTGCTCGTCGGCATTACCGGCGCCTCGGGCGCGGTTTACGGCGTGCGCCTGCTCGAATTGCTGCGCGAATGTAATGTCGAGACGCATTTGATCGTGTCGCGTGCGGCGCAGATGACGCTGGCCTACGAGACGGACTTCAAGCTGGCTGACGTCGAGCGCTTGGCGACGGTGGTACACCCCAACAGCGACGTCGGCGCCGCGTGCTCGAGCGGCTCATTCCCGACGCGCGGCATGGTGATCGCGCCGTGCTCGATCAAGACCATGTCGGAAATCGCCACGGGGAATACGGCCAATCTGATGTCCCGCGCCGCCGATGTCGTGCTGAAGGAGCGCCGGCGGCTGGTGATGTTGCTGCGCGAAACGCCGCTGCACATCGGGCATATCCGCAACATGGCGACCGTGACGGAAGCGGGCGGCATCATCTATCCGCCGGTTCCGGCGTTCTACGCCATGCCCAAGTCGATCGAGGAGATGGTCGATCACACGCTCGCGCGCGTTCTCGAGCTTTTCGATATCGACGCCGGGAAAATCCGGCGCTGGACCGGTGAGCGCGAGCGGCCGAAGAAGCGCGAAAAGATCGACGACGAGCGGGCCTAGGCTTGGCGCAGCAGCCGGGCGACTTGAACTACGACAACGAGTTCTGGCGCTTTTCGCTTGCCGTCTATAACCAGGCGGAGGTCGCGAAGGAATGCCTGGCGCTCCAGGACGTCCTTGGCCTCGACGTCAATATCCTGCTGTTTTGCGCGTGGCGCGGCACGCAGTCTGTCGCTTTGCAGCGCGAAGACATCGAGGCGGCTTTGCGCACTGTCGCCGCATGGCAGGACGAGGTCGTACGTCCGTTGCGCGCCGTACGGCAGCGGACGAAGGCGCTTTCCGGCGACGGAAATTTCAGGGCGGGCATCAAGGACGCCGAAATCAAAGCGGAGCAAATCGAACAGGCGATGCTGTTTGCTTTGTCCCAGCAGTTGCAAGGACGGAGATCGATTGAAGGCGATGCGATCGCGATGAATGTTCACCGATATATCGAGATGAAATCTCCGGCGAGCAGCCAAGAATCGGCGGCCCAGCTTATTCAGGCGGTGCGGCGCTTCGCTAGCCGCTAGTTCTTTTGCATCGCGTCCATCTCATGGATGACGCGCGCCCAGCGCTCGGTTTCGCTTTTTATGTAGCGGGCAAAGTCGTCGGGGCTGCCGCCGAGCGGATCGAAGCCTTGCGCCTTGAGCGCCTTTAGAACGGTTGGATCTTTAAGCGTCTGGTTTGTCGCCAACGAAATCTTGTCAATCACCGGCTTGGGCGTGCCGGCCGGCCCGAGAATGCCGAACCAGAGTCCGGTGTCGAAGCCGGGCAGTCCCGCTTCCGCGATAGTCGGCAAATCAGGCGCAACGCTCGCGCGCTTGGCCTGGCTGGTCGCCAAGGGCTTGACCGTGCCGGCCTTGATGAAGCCGACCACCGTCGAGGCCGGTGCAAACATGACCTGAATCCGGCCGGCAATGAGATCGGTGACGGTCTGCGCGCTACCCGGATAAAGAACGCCGGTCATCTTTATTCCGGCCATTTGTTTGAACAGCTCGGATGCAAGGTGAGGGCCGCTGCCGACGCCCGACGCTCCGTACCGCAACTCATCCGGCTTTTGTTTGGCGAGCGCGATCAATTCCGCGACGCTGTTGACGCCGAGTTTCGGATTCACAATGAGAATGTTTGGAAGCGACCCAATGAGCGTAATGGGCGCCAGATCCTTCTCGAAATTCGGTCCCTTGCCCGGCATCATCGTCGTGTTGATCGTCGCGGCGATCGTTGCCACCAGCAACGTGTAGCCGTCGTTCTTGGATCGCGCGACATATTCGGCGGCAATCATGCCGCTCGCGCCGGGATGATTCTCGACGACGACATTCTGTCCGAGGACGTCGCCGAGCTTCTGGGCGATGATGCGGGCGGCCACGTCCGCGCTTGATCCGGCGGCAAACCCGACAACGAGGCGAACCGGGCGCGTTGGATAGCTGTCATCGGCCGACGACGGACCGTTGGCGAGGACGCAGAACAGCGCGGCGAGAATGGCGATAAATCGAGTCATGTGGTTTTCCGGCGCGGCGGGACGAAGCGATCTTAGCGCCTCAAGGCCGGTATGACTATGTCGCCTGCCGCAGTATGATGCTCGGGCAATGGGAGGTCCGCGATGAAGCAGGTCACGATGCAAAAGGCGCCCGCCGATTTGCAGGAGCATATCGCGCGCCTTGAAGAGCGAGGGCTGCTGACGCGCATCGACCGTCGCATCGACAAGGATTTGGAACTTCACCCCCTGGTCCGCTGGCAGTTCCAAGGCGGCCTGCGCGAGGACGAACGGCGCGCATTTTTGTTCACGAATGTTGTGGGTGCCCGTGGGGAAAAATACGACATCCCCGTTCTGGTCGGCGGGCTCGCGGCCTCGCCGGAGATCTATGCGACCGGGCTTGGTGTACCGGTCGCTGAAATTGAATCGCTGTGGGTCAAAGCCATGGCTCATCCCATAGCCCCGGTCTCGGTCGAAAAGGCGCCCTGTCAGGAGGTCGTGCAGACGGGGGCGGACCTGCAAGCCGATGGCGGTGGGCTCGCGGCCTTGCCGGTTCCGATTTCTACGCCCGGTTTCGATTCAGCGCCGTACCTGACGGCAACGCTGTGCGTCACCAAGGACCCGGACAATGGTGTCCAGAATATGGGCACCTATCGTGCCGCGCTCAAAGCCAATGACCGCCTTGGGGTTCGCATGGCCTCGCGGCTCGGTGGCGCCGGCGGGTATCTGCATTGGCAGAAATACAAGAAGCGGGGCGAGTTGATGCCGTGCGCGATCGTCATCGGTTGCGCGCCCGCCGTCCTGTTCACGGGGCCGCAGAAACTGCCGATCGATCAAGATGAATTGGAGGTCGCCGGCGGGTTGATGGGAAAACCAGTTCGTACCGTTCGCTGCAAGACCATCGATCTGGTCGTGCCGGCGGATGCTGAGATCGTCATCGAAGGCCTGATCGATACGGATCTTCTGGAGCCGGAGGGGCCGTTCGGCGAAAGCCACGGGCACGTCGCGCTCGAAGACTTCAATATGTCGATGCGCGTGACGGCGATCACGCGCAAGCGCAAGCCGGTCTTTCTGTCGATCATCAGCCAGGTGACGCCGAGCGAATCCTCGGTGCTCAAGAAAGTCGCTTACGAACCGCTATTCCTGGAGCATCTGAAGCACGTCCTTGCCGTGCGCGGCATCAAGCGCGTTGTCATGCACGAGCCGCTGACGAACTTGCGCAAGGTGATCTTCCTGCAATTCGAGCGCGGCACGCCGAGGACCGAGGTGTGGCGAGGCATGCAAGGCGCGGCGACATTGCAAGCGCAGTGCGGAAAGCTGGTCATCGCTGTCTCGGAAGACATTTCACCGGACAATGCCGATGCGATCTTCTGGTCTTTGGCTTACCGGTCCAATTTTATGGAAGACGTCCATATCACGCCCTATCGCTCGAGCGGGCACGGCCCGAAGTCTGGCCGTGCCGCGATGGAAGGAACGCTCATGATCGATGCAACGCTCAAGCACGACATGCCGCCTCTGGCGCTGCCGACCGAGGAATTCATGATGCGCGCAAAAGATATCTGGCAGGAACTTGATCTCCCCCGGATCACGCCGCAAGCGCCGTGGCACGGATATGAGATGGGTGATTGGGACGACGCGTGGACCGAATTTGCGGAGGCCGCCGTTGCCGGTGACTGGCGGAAGAGCGGCGCGTCGACCTACGAACGCAGGCACGGAAACCTGATCCCCGAAACGCCGGTGCGCTCTGTGGAATCGCCCAGGAAAAAATAGAGAAGAAATAGCGCCGCCCTTCAGCAGCTGCACGGCTTGTCCTGACCGGCGCGCGGATGCAACATGCCGGCCGCTTGGGGAAGCTTCGCTGCCCCAAGTTTTCTCGCGGGGCGGGACGCGGAGCCGGAGTGCAGTTTCCATGACAATCCTCAATCTGGCGCGCCGCAGCGCGCTTTGCGGCTGCATCGCTGCGGCCTTCGCGCTGTCGCTGCCCGCATGGGCCGCCGACTATCCGGATCGCCCGGTGACGCTGGTTGTCGCATTCCCACCAGGTGGACCGAGCGACGTGCTCGCCCGCATCGTCGGCAGAAAAATGGAACAACTGCTCGGCAAGCCGTTCGTGATCGAGAACAAGCCGGGCGCTGGCGGCAATATCGCTGCCGACTTCGTCGCCCGAGCGCCGGCCGACGGCTACACGCTGCTGATGGGTAACAACAGCATCCTGGCCACGAACGAAAGCCTGTACAAAGACCTCAGCTACAATCCGCAAAAGGATTTTGTGCCGATCACCTTGATTGGCACGCAAGCCAATATCCTGGTCGTCAATCCCGATGTGCCCGCGCACTCGCTCAAGGAGTTGATCGCGCTCTGCAAGGCTCAGCCGGGCAAGATCAATTTTGCCTCGTCCGGCTACGGCGCCGCAGCGCATCTTGCGGGCGAATTGTTCAAGTCGGAGGCGAAGGTCGATGTCGTCCACGTGCCCTATAAGGGCGCGGCGCCGGCGTTGCAGGACGTGATCGGCGGGCACGATCAGATGATGTTCGCGACCGCGGCCTCCGTGATCGGCCACATCAAGGCGGGACGGGTGCGCGCGCTGGCGGTGACGACGCTCAAGCGCACCGCGATCCTGCCCGATCTTCCGACCATGGACGAAGCGGGCCTGAAGGGCTTCGAAGCCAGCACCTGGCACGGCCTCGTAGCGCCAGCGGGCACTCCGGCGCCTGTCATCGCCAAGCTCTATGACGCTGCGTTGAAAACGCTGCACGACCCGGATGTGCAGGCCTCGCTCGGCAAGCTCGGCGTCGACATCGGCGGCGACACTCCGGCGCAGTTTGCCGAGTACATCAAATCGGAAATTCCGAAATGGAAAGCCATTGTGGCGGCGTCCGGCGCCAGCCTCGGCAAATAGGCCCATGAGCGAGATCGGAAGGCCGAACGGCGCGCTTGCCCGGAATGTGCGCCGTCTGGGACACCTCGACCTGCCGGGCGCGGGGCAGGTCACGATCAGCGGCCACTATGCCTACGTCGGCCACATCCCGAACGACAAACAACTCGGCACGTCCATCATCGACGTCACCGACCCGGCCAATCCGCGGCTGGTGGCGAGCGTGACGCTCGACGATCCCACCTCGCACAGCCACAAGGTGCGCGTTGCCGGCGATCTGATGGTCGTCAATCACGAGCGCAATATGACGGCGGTCGGGCGCCGTGCCGAACAGATGCCTGCGGCGCGGAGCGCGTTGCGCGAAGCGCTCGGCCGTGAGCCGACGCGCGCCGAATTGGCGCAAAAGCTGAACGTAACCGAGGCCGATGTCGTCCAGATCGAAGCGGCAGAGCAAAAGCCCTATCGCAACGGCGGGTTCCGCCTTTACGACGTGTCGAACCCGGCGAAGCCGAGCCTCATCCATCACCATCTGACCGGCGGTATCGGCGTGCACCGCTTCGATATGGACGAACGCTATGGCTACATCTCGACGGAAATGGATGGGTACATCGGCAACATCCTCGTCATCTTCGATTTGCGCGATCCGGGCCGGCCGGCGGAGGTGTCGCGTTGGTGGATGCCGGGACAACACATTGCCGCCGGCGAGAAGCCGACCTGGTCTGGCAAACGTCACCGACTCCACCACGCTTTGCGTTTTGGTGACGAGATGTGGGCGAGCTGCTGGCACGGCGGGTTTCGCATCGTCGATGTGTCCGATCTGACGAAGCCGAAAACGGTGGCATCCTACAATTATCATCCGCCATTTCCGGAGCCGACACACACGATCATGCCGATGCCGATGCGCGTTGGCGGCAAACGCATTGCGCTCGCCATCGACGAAGAAGACCAGGTGCAAAGCGCAAACGATGCGGAAGCGCGGCGGGGGCGGCCTCACGCCGGCATTTCGGTCTTTGACGTGACCGACTACGCCTCCGTGAAGCCGCTCGCCTTGTTCGAGGTCAGCGAGCTCGATTCACCGTTCGCCCGGGTCCCCGGCACGCGGTTTGGCGCGCACCAGTTTCATGAGCGGATGAGCGGCACGCTGGTCTTTGCCGTGTGGTTCAGCGCGGGCCTGCGCGTCATCGATATGGCCGACCCGAGCGCGCCGCGTGAGGTCGGGCACTTCATTCCCGAGCCGACAGGCGGGCGGCCGGCTCCGCAGAGCAACGACGTCGTGCTCGATCCGCGCGGCCTGATCTACATGGTCGACCGCCATGTCGGCTTTGACGTTCTCGAATTCAACGGACGCGGATAATACGGACGAGCCGCGAGAATCACCGCCAGTGAGCGCCTTCCTGTTGCGAAAAAAGTTTGACATTGTGTAAGGGCGGTCACAAAGCGCAGGCCTGAATCGATCCTAGCTAGCCTCCTACGATTGGCGGAGGCTCCGATGTTCACGCTTGCTCGGTTTTTGGATGCCGATTGGCCAGCCGTTCACCATATTCTCGCGCTGAATCGCGCGTTTCGCCGCCGTGATGCCACTGAAGATGCGCGGCGCGCTCAGGCGTCCCGCCTTACACTCATCCAATCCGGTCCACCATTTGGAAATCACAGTGGCAACGCGCCGGGGTCGTCGCTGAGGCGCCCGGGTTCGGCGCGTGCCTCGAGTCTCTGAGGCATCCTATGTTTGGACATGCGGGCATGACTGGATCAATCGCGGACCGTTTTTGCGCATTGTGTGTGCCAGATCACAGAGCGGAAAAGCACTGCGTGCTAGCCGAATTGCAACATCCGGTTATCAAATGAAATGGAGTGAACTGATGCCAACCAATGTCGCTTTTGCCGCGATCAACAGGTCGGCGAGCGAGAGCCAGGAATTTCAGACTGCCACAATGATCGTGCTCGTGCTTGTGACGCTTTGCGTCATAAGCATCGTAGCCAGTTCGATGAACGCGAACGTAGCGAGTGCGTTCGAATTGCTCGGCCAGCTGTGACTGGCGATTAAGATCGCCGTTTGCAGGGAACGGCAAAATCATACCGTCTCGTCCGGACCGCCGAATGACGGATTTATGATGCAGTGAACCGGTCCTGCTAAGGTAGCTTGCCACCACAATATCCGACAACTAACATTCGAAACCGCGCAGAACGGCAGATGCCGTGACTGCTTCCTCAGGGAGGGCTGACCATGCCAAGAGGTATTTTCAGGGATAAAGCGCAAAAGGACCAAGTGGCTGATTTTTCCCTCGCCCCTAATGATTCACTCGCACAGATGGTCGTCGACGCGTGGGTCGACAAAGATTTCAAAAAGCTCCTGTTGGATCCTGAGTATGCCAAAGCGTTGTTCGCGCAACGGGGCTTCTATTGGAATGGAACGTCAAGGATGCCCGTCGTGATCACGGAAAAGGATTACGAGAGCGGCTATAGCCATAACCACCACAATGAACTTGTTTTTGTGCTGCCGGACCATGACGGCTCGGCTCCGGCGGGCAAGTCACTGCTCGATACGGCCAAATTGTTGATGGCCAGTACGCCGAACGGAATTTAGCGCGGGCGCGAGTTAGCCCGGGCTGAGGCAGGGCGGCGTATCTTGGCTTTTGGTGCGCAGCCCTGACTGCATCTTCGAAGAATATCGCAGGCGTTCATTCGAATTTGGGAGGCTGTTCAATGACACAGCGTGTAGCTGAATGGGTCAACGTCACCGGCGATATTTCGATCATCGCCCGCGAATCCGGCGAGGTTTGGTTCCACAATTCGAGCGGGGCGAAAGGTGGCCTCGACCCATTCGCGACGCCAATGACGGGCGCGGGCGCGACTGGAAGCACAATTGGGCTGCTCGACGGCGCCATCAGTCTCGCATTTTCCCGATATGAACAGCAGCGGCTTGCGCATCCAGACGTGACGATACCCGCTTACATCGTCGCATTGGTGGGCGCCTATCACACGTCCGTCGATACGCCCCGAAACCTTCGGCGCGCCGCCCAGCGCTTCAACGAACTCGGGCGGCCCGAAGTGGCGGCCTATCTTGAAGAGCGCGCACGCGAGGAGACCGGTCATGATCGGCTCGCGCTCAAGGATTTGCGTGCGCTAGGCGTGCCGGGCGAGCGGCTTGTCGCCAACTTCATCCCGGAGGGCATCAAGCCGCTGTGCAAACGCTTCGATGACCTGTGCGCCGAGACCTATCCGATAGGCTCTATCGGGTACTCGTACTGCCTGGAGCGCATCGCGGCGCTCAAGGAGAAGACCGACATTGAGAGAGTGCAGGCGCTGTGTGCGGATGGCGTCGATGCGACCCGCTTCCTCAGAAGCCACAGCAGCCTCGGAAGCGAGGCGAGCCACGTCGAAGAAACGATCGAGTTCGTCGCATCCCTTCCTGCCAGTGACCGTATCAAGGTCGTTCAGGAGACTTATGAATTGGCCGTGATCATGGCGGAAGGATACAATCACGAGCTGCTCAAATCCGAGGCGGAGATCCTCGAGGAGCTTGAGCGGGCGGTGGGAGAGGCGCTGCCATATCGCCACAATTCGCGTCCTTCGCAAGGTGAAGAGCGCGGCGCTCGGCCCGCGGCCTAAGCGGAAAGCGCGACAGTCATTGCAGTTTGGACGGCGCGAGGCACGAGCATCGCGCCGGTCCTGCGCGCGCTATAGGGCAGTAGCGCGGTAGGGCCCATTGCCCTTTTTTATATCGGCATTCACAGGAGCGCCCATGTGGTATCATTGGAACAAATGGTTCCTAGCCTAACGCAATGCAGGCACAGCCACGTGGGTCTCACGCCCGAGCCATCCTAACGGACGACCGCAGTAGGCAAGGACTTCGGCAATGACGAGGGCAGCCGTCGATGTGGCCGAGTGGTTGGATGGGCAAGGTCTGGGTCAGTATGCCCAAACCTTCGCGGACAATCATGTCGATGACTCCGTTCTGCCGGATTTGACGGAAGACGATCTCCTGAAACTTGGCGTTACTTTAGGCCACCGCAAGAAGCTGCTCAGGGCCATCGAAGCGTTGACGGGCGTGCGCCGGCCCGCCGACGTGGCCCCGCCGCCGGCTTCGAACGCTACCGCTGCGCCAGCGCCTCTAGCGCAACATCGCGAAGCAGAATTCCGTCAGATCACGGTGATGTTCTGTGACCTGGTGGGGTCTACGCAGTTGTCGGAGAAATTGGATCCTGAGGATCTTCAAAAGCTCATTGATGCGTATCGGGGCGAGTGCAGCACGGCGATAAGACGCTATGGAGGGGAGGTCGCCCGCTATTTCGGCGATGGCGTCATGGCATTTTTCGGCTGGCCACGCGCACACGAAGATGACGCCCTTCGTGCTGTTCACGCCGCCCTGGAGATCGTCTCAGGAGTTACGAAGATTTCCGGGCCGGTAACGCTGGCTTCTCGCGTGGGTGTTTGCTCCGGGCCGGTTGTTGTCGGCGAGATGGGAAACAGCGCGACCTCCTGGTCGATGGATGCGGTGGGGGAAACCCCCAATATTGCTGCGCGCCTGCAGACCATTGCCGCCACCAATACGGTGCTCATTTCAGAATCGACGCGGCGTCTCGTATCGGCGGCTTTCGATTTGCAGGACGTCGGGCGGCAGGAGCTCAAAGGCGTAACCGAACCTATTCACGTGTATCGCGTACTTGCGGCGAAAGACGCCACGAGCCGGTTCGAGGCTGCTCATGCGGGATCACTCACCCCGCTTATCGGACGTTCGAGCGAACTAAGCTTGCTGCTCGATCGATGGGAGAAAGTCAAAGAGGGCGACGGCCAAGTAATTCTGCTTTCGGGTATTCCCGGAGTTGGAAAGTCACGGCTTCTCCACGAACTGCGATCGCACATACAGATTGGCCCGCATCTCTTGTTGCACCATCAGTCTTCACCTTATCACAGCCAGAGCGCATTCTTTCCGGTCGTTGAGCAGATCGAACAGGCGGCCCAGATAAACGCCCGTGAGGCCGATCCGGACAAGATCGCAAAGCTTCGGGCATACTTGCCGCACTCGACCGACAGTTCGATCGAGCCGCTCCCGTTGATTGCCAATTTGCTGTCGATCTCCGTCGAAGACCATAGCGAGCTATCGGAGCTCACTCCACGACAAATAAAGAACCGGACGATAAGCGCACTCGTCGACATTCTCCTGGCGTTTTCCTTGCAACGCCCGACGCTGTGCATCTTCGAGGATGCGCACTGGCTGGATCCATCGACGCTCGAGCTGCTTGAACTGATTATCAGCCGGATCGACCACGCGCGTGTGCTGCTTATTGTATCTTGCCGCCCCGAATTCCGCCCCGCATGGATAGCTCACGCGAACATTTCCATACACTCGCTCACTCGATTGTCGCACACCGAAGTGAAGACGATGATCCGAGATCTGCTGGGAGGCGGGAGCATCCCCCAACAGCTGGTCGAGCAGATTGTCGAAAAGGCCGATGGCGTTCCGCTATTCATCGAAGAACTGACGAACAGCATGTTGAGTGCGCGTTTGCGAATTCGGGGCGCGGTCGAACGCACGGCGCAGCCGGCATTGCTACGGGTTCCGGAGACGCTGAGTGACGCATTGATGGAGCGGCTCGACCGCGTTGCGCCGGGTCGCAAGCTTGCCCAGATTGCCGCTGTGATCGGGCGCGAGTTCTCCTATGACCTGCTGCTGGCCGCATCGCAAGTTGATGAGCATGATTTGCAGTCGGCTTTGTCGCTGCTTGAAGATGCGGACATTATCTATCGAGTCGGTATTTCGCCGTCCGTCCGGTTCGCCTTCAAACATGCGCTCTTGCGCGATGCAATTTACGACTCTCTGCTCAGGAGCAAGAAGCAGCAGACCCACGCGGATATCGCGGCGATTTTGGAGCGGGACTTTCCAGAGCTCGCCGAGAGTCAACCCGAAATCCTTGCCCATCACTATCAAGAAGCAGGCAATCACCAGCTGGCCATTCGTTGCTGGTTCGAGTTTGGGCAGCGCGCGCTTGCGCATTCCGCCAACATCGAAGCGATTGCCAATTTCCGGAAGGCTCTCCGGCTTCTGAACGCTTTGCCGGAAACTCCGGCGCGGACCAAACAAGAGATCGACATTCAATTGGCGTTGGGAATACCGCTCATCGCTGTTCCGGGATATGCCTCCGTGGAAACCCGCGAAGCGTTTTCGAGGGCTCGTGCGTTATGTCTGCGGCTCGGTGACATCCCCGAATATTTCCAGGCCCTGTTTGGGTTGTGGGGGCACGCCTGGATGGGGGGAAAAAATGACGACGCTCTCCGCATGGCCGATGAATTTGTGTCACGGTCAGGGGCATTATCCGACCCCGTGCTGCAAATGGTGGCTCATCGAGTGAGGGGCAGTACGTTATTGACCGTCGGAAACTTCCAAACGTCGGCCAACCATTTCGAAGAGGCAATCAGGCTTTCGATCAGCAAAGAAAAACAGCCGCTATACAATCTTTACATGGTGGAGCCTCAAGTGGCTTCGCTGCTGCTCTTATCCTGGGACTTGTGGTTCTTGGGCTATCCGGATCAATCGCTTTCGCGCGTTTCGGAAGCGCTCGCCTTGGCTCAAGATATCGGCCACCCATACACCGTCGCGTTCGCGCACTACATGACGTCTGTCGTTCACCTCCTGCGTGGGGATGCCGCCCGCGCCTTCGAAAGCGCCAAGAAAAGCTTCGAGGTGTCGCAAGAGCAGCGGTTTTCTCTCTATGCGATTTTAGCGAAGATTTCGCGCGGTCGGGCAGTCGGCGAGTTGGGCCGGGTGGGAGAGGCCCGGACCGAAATAGCGCTGGGTATCGACGAAGCGCGTCGGAGTGGCGTCGGCTTCATGCTGCCAATGATGGAAAGCTGGCTCGCGGATATGCACGCCAGGGCCGGGGAAGTTGAATCCGCCTTGTCGATTGTCGAGGCGGCTCTGGCCGATATCGGTGATGTCACAGGCCGATCATGGGAATCGGAATTGCATCGGCAAAGGGCGCAATTTCTTCTGGCAGTCGACCCATCAAGAATTAGCGAAGCCGAATCTCATCTCAAGAAGGCAATTGAAGTGGCGCGGGGTCAAAACGCCAAGTCCTTGGAATTGCGCGCCGCGACAAGCCTTGCGGAGCTTTGGCGGACGCAAGGAAGGCTTGATGAGGCGCGCGCATTGCTGGAACCAATATGCGGGGGGTTTGACGAAGGTGCCGAAACGGCCGACCTCAGGCGGGCGCGCGACGTACAAAGCGGTCTGCACTGATTTCTCGCCCTCGCGGCGTCGTTAGCTAGTTCGACGCGCATGAACTGAGCGGGTATAATCCCGTGTCCGGTTATATCAACGCGTGAAAAGGCATGAACGGCCGTTTAAAATTGGGTTCTTTTGACAAGCATGTTCTGCTTCGCGCCCATCCCTTTTTCAGCGGATGGGACGAGGCGATCATTGAACAGCTCGTTCCGCACGCGCTGATGCGCAAGGTGAAGAAGGGTACCGTCCTCTTTCGCAAGGGTGATACCGGAACGAACCTGTACGCGGTGTGCTCGGGCGCAGTGAGAATCAGCGCGTCATCCGATCAAGGAAAAGATGCGGTCTTCAACCTGATCGTACCCGGCGAGATTTTCGGAGAAATTGCGTTTCTCGACGGCGGTCAACGCACCGCGGATGCGGTCGTAAGCGATGACGGCGAGCTTATGGTCATCGAGCGTCGCGATTTTATACCGCTCCTGAAGAAACATCCGGAAATCGCGATAAAGTTGATAGAGATATTGTGCAGCCGTCTTCGCAGAACGAGTCTCCAGGTTGAGGATATCGTCTTTTTCGACGTCCAGGTTCGCCTCGCGAAAACGCTTCTCGACCTTCATCGCCAAAACGCGGCAGGCGCACCGAACGCATTTATACCGATTACTCAGCGTGAGATCAGCCAGTTGATCGGCGCATCGCGTGAATACACGAACAGGGAATTGCAGAACTGGCAGCGCCGAAAATGGCTAAAGCTAAAGCGCGCCGGCGTGGCCATCCTCGCTCCGGACGAACTGAAGCGCTTAATTCCGGATAGCGCCGAATAGGCACGTATATTTCAAGCGGATGATGGCTCCGGCCAAGTCGACCAAATTGTCCGCCGGTAAGACGTCACCATCGAAGCCCTGCGTAAATTAATTGGTTTTGTGTGCGGTCGCACACACAACTTTCCTCGGGTCGGACCGATTTTCCTCCTTGGGCAGGGCCGCCTTGCGGGAGGCTCACGTGCGTCGAGCGCTCTACATCGCGATAGCTGCAGCGCTGATTGGCGGCCTCGTCAGAGGTGTTGCTCCGAGTGGGCCGGCCGCAAGTGTTGCAGCTATGAGGCCGCAAAATGGAAATGTCGTCTTGATCGAAGGTCTTCATATTGCGCTGCCGAGGACTATGAAGAAATTTCCCGACGGACTCGTGCCGCTACCGTGATCATCGTGTGTGACCGGCCCAGCCGTGGCGACTTATCATGGTGTTGAGATCTGAGTTTTATCTCTGTTGTGAATTTGTTGGGCGGATTTCAGCCGTTGCGATGCTTTTCGGCCTCGGATCGTCAGTCCTCGTTGCCATGGCCTTTGACATATTCGGCTGATAGCCTGATAGAAGCAAAAAAGTCCCGCGCCGAAGCGCGGGAAAGTTATGGGAGGAAGTGAAGGTTCAGTGGACCTTCACGTCCAATGGAATGGCACAGCCAGCCGCGACCCGAATGTGATCGAGTTCACAAATTTCTGATTCCACAGCGACATCTGCCTTGACCCCGCCCACAAGAGCAACCGCGCCCGCCATCGTCAGCGCTCTCATGCTTGCGTTCGCTGTGATCGGTATCAGCGGTCTCGGTTTGATATCCGCTGCGCAGGGACAATCGGCCACGCTCACAAAATCGCAAACGGATGCGCTAGAAGCCTACAACAACGCGCTCAAGGCCTTTAAAGCGGTCTTGCACGAGCGGCGCGCACAGATCGATTCAAAGCAACGGCTGCCAAACTTGCCGGGACAAGCGCTCTACCTCGCCCGCGTCAATACGATGAGCGCGTATAAAGATCTCACCGACATGCTTCCATCGCGAATTGGGCGGCCCAATAAATTTGGTATCCCCCCGGCATATTTCGACGCTGACAACGAGCCGCTGAGTGACGAGTACATCGCTCTCTTTGCGATCATGGAGGCGCCGCCAGCCAATGCGCAAAGGTCACCGACGCCGTTCAAGGATGTGGTCGATCTGTCGATCGGCATTGCACGGGCCAAAGGTCTCGACGCAAAAAATGCGGAAGCGGTGGGGCGTATTGGCTTGGGGATCTTCTTTGCGGAGACGAACGGCCATCAAAATGTGGGAAATGCGCGATCGAACACCTACAAAGGCAGTCTGCAGACCGGTCCATCGGAGGATCGAAGTGGGCAGAAGAAGTGGGCGGCGATCAAGCAAGCCATCAGTGCTTTTGATCCCGCGCTCGTGGCGCGTGACAATGCGGAAGAGGCGAGGGTAGGCAGCCTCGACCATCGGCTCAATCACTGGACCGCCGTGCGTGATGGCCTCATGAACGCGCACGCTGAGCTTTTCCCGCAAATACCGGCGATCGTGAGAACGCTGCCAAATCCGATCGATCAAATGAAGCTTTTCGAGCTCATTCAGATCATCCCTAGTCCGACGAAAGTCGCGCTCAGGTCGGGTGACTTGGTCAACTACAGGATTTCGGACCCGACCATCATGAGATATCTGCGAAACAACAGCATCTTCGCCTTTGGGCGAACCGACCGGGCGAAGACATCAGCCACCTTTCGTGAGATTCTCGATGCGATGTGGCTCTTCAATGCCAAATTCGAGCGCGCTCAATCCGAATTCAACAAGGTCATGGCCCGGCGCTAGGGCTGTCGGCGCAAGGTTGTTTGCACATGAGATTCTGCGGCCTTTTTACCGGACGATCGATCTGATACAGTTGATCCCGGTCATACTGCAAGACGAGCCCAAACAAGGGCCGCTAAACAGGGGGAAACTAATGGCAACAATCGAACAGACGCATGGCGGTACTGCGGGTGCCCTCGGCATTCTCGACCGCGAGCACATCATCGCCAAAGCGGGCTTCAACCGCTGGCTGGTGCCGCCGGCGGCTCTTTGCATCCATCTTTGCATCGGCATGTCGTACGGCTTCAGCGTGTTCTGGCTGCCGCTGTCGCGCGCCGTCGCTGGCGCGCCGGCCTGCACGGATCTCGTCCAGGAACTCACGGCGACCGGCTGCAACTGGCGCGTCGCCAGCATGGGCTGGATGTTCACGCTGTTCTTCGTCGTGCTCGGCGTGTCTGCCGCGATTTGGGGCGGCTGGTTGGAGCGGGCCGGTCCGCGCAAGGCCGGCGTCGTCGCCGCTATTTGCTGGTGCGGTGGTCTCGTGTTGGGGGCTATCGGCGTCTACGTCCATCAGCTTTGGTTGATGTGGCTGGGCTGCGGCGTGGTCGGCGGCATCGGCCTGGGCCTCGGCTACATCTCGCCGGTGTCGACGCTGGTCAAATGGTTTCCCGATCGCCGCGGCATGGCGACCGGCATGGCCATCATGGGCTTCGGTGGCGGCGCCATGATCGGCGCGCCGTTAGCAAACAATCTGGTGAACTATTTCAAGAGCGGCAGCGACGTCGGCGTCTGGCAGACTTTGCTCGCCATGGCGGCGATCTATTTCTTCTTCATGATGGTCGGCGCGTTCCGTTATCGCATTCCGCCGGCGGGCTGGCGCCCGGACGGCTGGAAGCCGCCGTCCAAGAGCAATGCGATGATTTCGGAGCACAACGTCGATCTTAAGGATGCGCACAAGACGCCGCAGTTCTGGCTGATTTGGGCGGTGCTTACGCTCAACGTGTCGGCCGGCATCGGCGTCATCGGCATGGCTTCGCCGATGTTGCAGGAAATCTTCGGCGGCAAGCTGATCGGTCATCCGGAGCTCGGGTTCAACGCGCTGGCACCCGACCAGAAGGTCGCGATCGCCGCAATCGCCGCTGGCTTCGCCGGACTGATCTCACTGTTCAATATCGCCGGCCGCTTCTTCTGGGCATCGCTGTCCGACCATATCGGCCGCAAGAACACCTACTACACGTTCTTCCTGCTCGGCATCGCCTGTTATCTGCTGATGCCGTGGTCGGCGGGCATCGGCTCGAAGGCGATATTCGTGGCGGCCGTTTGCGTCATTCTGTCGATGTATGGCGGCGGCTTCGCCACCGTGCCGGCCTATCTCGCCGACATGTTCGGGACGCAGTTCGTGGGCGCAATCCATGGTCGCCTGCTGACGGCGTGGTCGACCGCCGGCATCATCGGCCCGGTGGTGGTGAACTACATCCGCGAAGCGCAACTCGCCGCCGGCGTGCCGCGTGACCACCTCTACGACTACACGCTGTACATCCTGGCTGGCATGTTGGTCCTCGGCTTGATCTGCAACTATCTGATCAAGCCCGTCGACAAGAAGTGGAACATGAGTGCGGCCGAAGTCGCCAAGCTGCAGGCCGCAAGCGCCAAGGCTGGTGCCTCGACCGGTTCGCACGGCATCGGCTTCGGTGGTCTGGATGGCCCAGCTGCTGTGTTTTGGGCTTTCGTCGGCATTCCGATTGCCTGGGGCGTCTGGGTGACGCTGGTGACGGCGGTGAAGATCTTCTGAGACGGGTAAGACCTACAGGCGCGCCGTTTCTCGCCACGCGGGGAACGGCGCGCTTTTTTTCGAGAGCACGAAACAATGACGCGACGATCGGCGCTGGCCGATTTTACCAGAGACCTTTGAGTCGTCCGCCGTCGAGGTTCAGCGATACGCCCGTTATGTAGCTCGCGCGCTCCGAACATAAGAAAACGGTGGCGTTCGCGAGTTCCTCGGGTTTGCCCATGCGGCCGAGCGAGTTCTTCTTCGCGGCAAGTTTGCGCGCTTCCGCTTCGCTCGCAGCATTGAGCTCTTTTTTCAACCCTTCCGTATTGCGGACCCAGAGGTCGGTGGCGACCCAGCCTGGACAGATTGCGTTCACCAAAACGTTGTCTTCACCAAACTCGGCCGACAGCGACTTCGTCAGATTGAGCAGCGCGCTATTCGTCATGCCGCTGCCGAACATGTAGGGATCCGGCTCCTTGCCGGCGCCGCCGATCGTGTTGACGATGCGCCCCCATTTCTGCGCCTTCATCATCGGATAGACCGCGCGGATCGCACGCATGAAGCCAAACAGCTTGGTCTCGAGCTGCTTCTTCATTTCGTTATCGTCGAACACGGCGAAGCGGCCCGAATACATTTGTCCGGCGTTGTTGACGAGAATGTCGACGCCGCCGAGTTTTTGCCTGGCGGTCTCGACCATCTTTGCGATGTCGGCTTCCTTCGTCATATCGGCGACGACTGAGTGAGCTTCACCCCCGGTGCGCTTCGCCAGCTCTTCTCGGCTCTTCTCGAGTTTTTCCCCGTTACGGCCCGTAATAAGAACGCGCACGCCTTCTTCGAGAAACTGACGCGCGGTTTCGAACCCGATGCCGCTGCTGCCGCCGGTGACAACTGCGCGGCGGCCTTTGATGCCGAGATCCATCTTTCGCTCCGTAATCTTCAACCGAAGGGACCGTCCGAAGTCGATTTTCCATCGAGTTTCACGAATGAATTCCTGCCGAAATAGCGGGGCTACTCGAAATTTTGCACCATGCTGTCGCGCAGGAATTTCGGCAGTTCGGCCAGATCGCCGGCGCCGTAGCCGTTGGCGACGGCCGCCGAGAGCGAGGCGAGGGTACCCGCCGAGAGGGGCATCGGAACGCCTGACAGCGCTCCGGTTGCCACCGCGGACATGATGTCCTTGCGTAAGGTGCGGATATCGAGGGTCATGTCCGGCTTTTCGCCTTTCAATACCCCGACCTTGCTTTCAAGCCAGCGGCTCGCATACGGCGCTTCCTTCAATACGTCGAGCATCTGCTCGACCGTAAGGCCTTGCTTGGCACCGAGCGCAAGCGACTCCGACAACGCCTGGATGTACGAGCCAAGGCCGAGGTTGACCGCGAGCTTCATGGCGTAGCCGGCGCCGTTCGGACCCATATGGGCGATGCGCCGGGTCATCTTTTCGAGCACCGGCCGCGCGCGTTCGAGGTCCTCGGCGCGCCCGCCGACCAATGCGAACAGTTTGCCATCTCTGACTTGTGGAATGGTGCCGAGCACCGGCGCTTCGATCAGATGGGCGCCTTTGGCTTCGACAAGGGGCGCTAATTCGCGTCCGGTCATCGGCTGCAGAGTGCTCATCTCGACAAACAGCTTGCCTGTCACGTCGCCGCCGAGAAAACCGTTCGACCCGGTGAAAATGCGTCGGACGCCGTGGTCCTCGGTTATTATTGAGATCACGATCTCCGAGTCAGCGGCGACCGCACGCGGATTGGCGGCAATCCGGATCCGCTCGCCCAAGGCCTTCGTGCGCTCGGCGTTGACGTCCCACCCGGTGACGGCAAAACCGTTCTCGCTCAAGCGTCGCGCGATCGCTTCGCCCATTCGGCCGAGTCCCACGAGACCAATTTTCATAATGCGCACCCTCCGGTGCAACGCACGGTCGTATCGGGCAGACCTGTTGCCAGTCCCGTTGCGATAATTGACACGACCCGTTGCCGCGATACTCTGTCTTTAATTCGTGCTACCATCAATATGCGCCACCTAGATAATAAGAATCGGCGCGATCACGGGGAGGTTGCAATGAAGGTCGGAATCCGTCTCGCGACAATCTGTTCTTTGTTGGTGGCGTGTACGCTCGCCAGCGCGCCTGTGCGCGCCGCCGAGTACACGTTGAAATGGGCCGTCGTCACGCGCGGGGATATGCAGGAAAAATTCGGCCATAAGCTGGCCGAGGTACTGCCGAAAGCAACGAACGGCCGCGTCGAGGTCAAAGTGTTTCCGGGCGGTCAGCTCGGCAGTCCGGCGGCAATGATCGAGGGCCTGCAGCTCGGCACCGTCGAGGGTTACGAGAATCCGGCCGACTTCTTCGTCGGCGTCGATCCGCGCTTCGGCGAGTTCAGCATTCCGTTCCTGTTCAAGAACACTGAGCAGGCCAATAAGGTGCTCGCCGATCCCGAGTTCAATGCGTACGTGCTCAAGATGGCGGAGGCCAAGGGCATCGTCGGCGTCAACCTGGCGGTGGCGGCCGAGTCGCTCTACTTCGGGGCCAAGAAGCCGCTGAAAAGCATCGAGGACTTCAAGGGCATGAAGCTGCGCGTCAACGCGACGCCGGCCGAGCGAGCGCGAATGGCGGCGCTGGGTGCGACCGCAGTGCCGATGGGCCTGCCGGAAATGATCACCTCGCTGCAGAACGGCGTGATCGACGGCACGATGAGCGGCATGTCGATCTACACCAATTTCAACCTGCAGAACGTCGGCAAGACGCTGCTGGAGACGCACGACACGCTGCTGATCTCGTTCGGCGGCCTAAGCAAGGCCTGGCTCGACAAGCTGCCGCCCGACCTCGCCAAGATCATCGTCGACGAAGCGCGCAAGCTGCAGCCTTGGGCACGGCAAGAGGCCGTGACTGAAGTCGCGGCGCTGCGCAAAGTGTGGACCGAGCAGCGCGGGGGCCAAATCGTCACGCTGCCGCCGGCCGAGCAGACCGAGCTCGAAAAGCGCCTGAAGCCGATCGGCGCCGAAGTCACCAAGGGCGATCCGGCGCTGAAAGCCTTCTACGACAAGATCCAGGCGACCGCGGCGAAATACAACTGATCTGGCTTAGCCGGCGCGCCCTTTCGAAGGGCGCGCCGGTCCCCCCATCGGGCCTTCGACTTGGGCGAAGCGGTTCAGGTCCCGTAGGCGAGCGATCCCTATTGTGCGGCCGGAGGCTGGCATGCCCGACGAATCGACCCGTTCGAAGTCCAAGTCGATCGAGGAATTCATTTTCATCAAGGTGCCGCACGTTGCGTCCGGCATTTTGTTTTTGGTGGCTGCCGCTCTCAACATTGCCAACGTCGTCGCGCGCTACATTTTTTCAGACCCGATTTTCTGGGCCGAAGAAATTCTCATCTTCATCATCATCTGGGGCGTGTTTTTGATGGCCGGCTCGATCACTTATCGCGGCGCACATCTCAACATGGATCTGATCTATTCGGGCATGAGCGCGCTCTGGAAACGCATTATCAATATCGCCATCGTGCTCACGCTGATCGGCTGCACACTCTTCGCCGCCATGCAATCCTGGAAAGTGGTAACCCTGCAATATCTCAATCACAGCATCACCGCCGGCACCAGCATTCCGCTCATCTTCCCGCACTCAGCGCTGCTATTTGGCTTTGTTTTCATGGCGGCTGCGGCGATCGTGCGCATCCGCTCGTACATCACCGGCAACTTCGATTGATTGGGGCATACGATGTACTGGGTGATGGCCATCGTACCCTTCGTCCTGCTGCTTCTGGGCTTTCCGATCTTCCTGCTGCTGCTGGTGACCTCGCTCGTCATTTTGCTCTGCTTCTTTGATTTGCCGATGGTGGTCGTCCACCAGGACATCTTCAACAGCCTCGACAAATACGCGCTGCTGGCGGTGCCTTTTTTTATCTTCGCAGGCGACTTGATGTCGCGCGGTGGCATCACCCAACGGCTCCTGCGCTGGGTCGCCTCGATGGTCGGCGGTTTCCGTGCGCATATTCCGATGACATCGCTCGGCTTCGCCGCGCTGTTTGGCGCGATCTCGGGCGTTACCACGGCGGGCACGGCGGCGGTCGGGACTTTGACCTATCCTCGCATGCGCGAAGCCGGCTACAGCGAGCGCTTCGCTTCAGCTCTGATCACCGCCGAAGGCGCGCTCGACAATCTTATCCCACCGTCAATCGCCATGATCATCTACGGCATCGCGTCGGACACATCGGTCATCCAATTGTTTGCTGCCGGCATCGGACCGGGCCTGCTGCTCGCCGGGATGTTCGGGATGTACATCTACTATCACTCGTGGCGCGCCGGCATCATGGAGTCCGGAAAATTTTCGTTCAAGGAATTCCTGCTGGCGACGCGCGACGGCATCTGGGCGATCGGAGCGATCGCCATCATCTTCGGGGGCATTTATTCCGGCGTGTTCTCGCCCACCGAAGCGGCGGGTGTCGCCTGCGTCTACGCGATCTTCGTGAGCTACTTCGTCTATCGCGAGACCACCTTGCTCAAGATCTTCGATACGGCCGCCCGTACGATGTATCTGACGGGCCTTATCTTCATTATCGTGTCGGTCGCGGGTCTTTATGCCTGGCTGCTGACCATCAGCGGCATCGCCGAATCCACCGTCACGTTGATCACGCACCTGCACTCAGAACGCTGGGTTGTGCTGCTTGCCATCAACCTGTTCCTGCTGTTCGTCGGCTGTTTCCTCGATCCCGCTTCGGCCCTGATCATGCTGACGCCGCTGCTCGCGCCTGTGGCCGCGTCGCTGGGCATCGACCCGATCCACTTCGGCGTGATCGTGGTGATGAACCTGACCATCGGTACCTTCCATCCGCCGTTCGGGCTCAACATCTTTGTGTGCCAGGCGCTATTCAAAACGCCGTCGAAAACGCTCTATGTCGGGCTCGTGCCATTCGTGGTGATTGCGATCGCGGCCTTGATGCTGGTGACCTACATCCCGGCGCTCTCGCTGTGGATCATGCACCGGCTCGTTTGAGGCGCGCTAGCCGGCGCTAATCACGATCTTGCCGAAGTGGTCCGCGCCCTGCTGATGGCTGTAGGCGACCTTGGCGTCGGCGAAGCCGAACACGTGGCCGATGGCCGGTTTCATCTTGTGCAGGGCGATGGCCTTGTTCATGTCGGCGAACATGTCGCGCGAGCCAACATGGATGCCTTGGAGGCGCATGCCTTTGCGGTTGATCATGCGCGGATTGATCGCGCCGGCGCCGGCGAGCGCGCCGACCACGTAGATCGATCCGCCGGACCGGATCGCGTTCATCGACTTTTCCAGCGTATTGGCTCCGCCGACTTCGACGATGTGATCGACGCCGGCGCCCGTGTGCTTCTTGATCTCAGCATCCCAGTTGGGCGTTGCCCGGTAGTTGATGACGACGTCGGCACCAAGCGCCTTGGCGCGCGCAAGCTTGTCGTCGCTGCTCGACGTCATGAAAACGAAAGCGCCGTGCATCTTGGCGAAAGCGAGCGCGAATACCGAGACGCCCCCGGTGCCGAGCAACGCGATGGTGTCGCCGGCCTTGATGCGGCCGTGCTCGATCAGCGCGTTCCATGCCGTGAGCGCGGCGCAGGGCAGGGTGGCGGCCTCCTCGTAGCTGAGATGCGCGGGAATCTTGATGGCGCCCACCTCGTTGAGCAGCGCGTATTCGGCGAGCATGCCGTCGACCATGCCGCCCAGTGAGTTTTGCGCGGCGTCGGCGGGCATGCGGCCGCCGGGCCAGGTCTGGAAGAAGGTTCCGGCAACACGGTCGCCAGTCTTGAACTGGGTGACACCCGGGCCAACCTCGGCGACTTCGCCCGCGCCGTCGGACAGCGGGATCACCGGGAATTTGGTGTACCCGTAGACGCCCTTGATGACGCCCTGGTCGCGGTAATTAAGCGCGGCCGCGCGCACGCGCACCACGATCTGGCCGTGGCCGGGCTTGGGGTCCGGCCGGCTCGCGTTCAGGACGAGGCCATCGAGTCCGGTTGCCTCGCGCGCTTCCCAGGCTTTCATGGTCAGGCTTCCGTGTGGCTTTCGAGCATGCCGGCGACGTTCTTGAGCGCGGCGCGCAGGTTGTCGAACAGCGCGATGCCTTGCGCTTCGGCCGTGCGCTTGACCGCATGACCCCGTGCGCCCGGCAGCCGCGGTGACGCCGCGCCTTCCATCGGCTTGGCCTTGCCGATGACTTCGGCGATGTGGCTCATGCGCGCGCCGTAACGCTCGTTGCCGGCGAAGCCGCCCGGGTTCAGCACCAGGAAGAACTGGCAGATGTTGCTCGGCCGCTTGACCATGTTCTCGTAGGTCACCTGAAAGCCCGGTTCCCCATCCGACAGCGCGCTGCACAGGATTTCGACCATCAACGACAGCGCATAGCCTTTCGGCCCGCCGATCGGCAGCAGTGAGCCTTTCACGGCCACGGCCGGATCGGTGGTCGGCTGTCCGCTCGGGTCGAGTGCCCAGCCTTCCGGGATCGCTTTCTGCCCGGCCGCCAGGGCGTGGCGGATGCGCGAGCGGGCCACCATCGCGGTCGCCATGTCGGCGATGATCGGATCGGCATTGGGAATCGGAAAGGCAGCGCCAATGGGATTGGTGCCGAGCAACCCTTCGGTGCCGCCGGTCGGCGCGATCGCCGGCATCGCATTGGTAAGGGCAAGGCCGATCAGTCCTTGTTCGGCGGCACGGTCGGCATAATAGCCGGCGGCGCCGAAGTGGCTCGAGTTGCGGATCGCGACCGCGCCCAAGCCGTGGCGCTTGGCAAGATCGATGGCGAGGTCGGTGGCGCGCTGGCTGGCGACCAGACCGAGGCCGTGATCGGCATCCATCACCGCGCAGCATGGCATCGGCTGATCGGTCTTGAAGTTCGGTTTGGCCTTGATCGTCTTGTCGAGCAGCCCGCGCGTGTAAAGCGGCAGATGCACGACGCCATGCGAATCCGAGCCATGCAGCTGCGCCCACAACGCGACGTCCGCGCCGATCTCTGCATCCGCGCACGGCACGCCGCATTGCTCGAAAACGTCCGCCACGAGGCGCGCGAGCTCGCCCGGCTTCACATGATCGGCTGCCGCGGTTTTACGGAGCCGTTCGCCCAATGCTGCGATAGTCGACATGGCTGTCACGCTGGGGCCGCGCCGGGGAAGAAGGCCTCGGCGTTGCGGTGAAAGAGTTTCTCGTAGACTTCATCGGAATATTCGAGCGATCGCCAATCCTCGAGCAGGCGCTCCAGGGTCAGCGTCGGCCAGTCCCAACCGAACATGATTCGGTCCTGCAACCGCCAGCCGATCTCTTTCTTGAGCGCGGGCGTGAAATATTTTGGCGACCAGCCGTGAACTTCGTACGAGACGTTGGCCTTGTGCAACAGGATGGCGATCATGTCGTCCTGCCACGGCCAGGCCGGGCGGCCGGCGAGGATTTTCAACTCGGGAAAGCGCGCGGCGACGCGGTCGACATGGCGCGGATGGCCGTCCTCGAGAATGATGCCCTTGCCGCCCGGCATGCCTTGGCCGATGCCGGTGAGCCCCGTCATGATCAGCACCGGCGCGCCGACATCGATCGACAGCTTGTAGAACGGGTCCCAGATCGGATCGCTCGCCGGATAGCCGAGCGAATTCTGGCTTTGGCAGAAGCCGAGGAAGCCCGATTTTTTGGCCGCGAGGCGGGCATATTCCTTCAGCCAGAAGTCTTTCATCGCCGGATTGATGGCAAGCCAGTTGCCGTAGACGATGTCCGGATTCTTCCGCGCGAAATCGGTCGCGTAATCGTTCGAGGCGCGGATTTCGTCCTCGTCAGTCATGCGCCAGGTGCGATAGATGTCGAGGATCGTGCGCACATTGCGCGCGCGGAAACCCTCCGCCATCTGCTCCTCGGTCTCGAAGGTGCGTTTGCGCTTGAACACACGTTGCGCCTGCTCGTAATCCTCCTGTGAGGCGTGGTGCAGGCCGGCCTTGGTCGAGAAATGCGAATGACAGTCGAAATAGCGCATCATTTCTTCTCGTAACGCTGGTCGAGGATGCGCTTGGGTTTGCCCTCGCGGCCGCGGTTCGACCACTCCATCAAGTCGTCTTCCTTCACCAATTCGACGTTGAGCTTGAGGCCGAGATCGGAATGCAGCCGCTTTTCAATACTTTCCTTGATCCCGTCCCAACCGCCCGCGTCGTCGCGCACCTCGACTTTCACCGTCATCTCGTCGCGCACTACGCCGTCGTTGACGTTGCGCTCGGCAATGCAGAGCCATTCCCCGGTGGTGCGGGCATCACTCTTGATGGCGGGCAGGCAGGCCTGCGGCCAGATCGAGACACCGCGGATGCGCACCATGGTGTCGCTGCGCCCGAGCATCTTCTGCATGCGGCGGAAGCAGCTGCCGCAGTCGCAGCGCTCGGTGGAAATGACGCGGGTGAGGTCACGCAGATTGAACCGGATCATCGGCTGCTGGCGGCGGTGCAGGATGGTGCACACCATGTTGCCGATCTCGCCGTTGGCGAGCGGCTTGTTGTCTTCCACGCCGACGATTTCGAAGAAGGTCGAATCCTCGTGGAAATGCAGGCCCTTTTTGTGCCGGCACTCGAAGGCGCCCATGCCCATTTCGTGCGTGCCGTACATGTCGAAGATGTCGCAGCCCCACAGATCTTCGAGCTGGTTGCGGAAGGCGTCGTCGACATCGGGGCCGAGGCCGCAGCCGAGCAGCTTGGTCTTCAAGTCGCGGACGTCGAACTTCAATTCGTCGCGCGCCACTTTCGCGAGTTGGGTGGCGTATTCAGGCCGCACGTACCAGACGTTCGTGCCCCATTCCTGCGCGATCTCGATCTGCCGGCGCGAGGCGGTGACGACGCCGGTGCCGGTCGTGATCGGCAATGCGCCGAGATAGTCGTGGCAGGCCTTGTAGCAGCACCAGCCGGCGTTGCCGAGCGAAGCGGTGTGCGGGATTTGCACGCGGTCGCCGGGACGCACGCCGACGATATAGAGGTTGCGCGCGTGGGTGAGGCCGTTGAGTTCCCATTCCTGGGGCGCGTAAAGCGTCGGCCGCGGCTTGCCGGTGGTGCCGCCCGACGTCTGTAGCTTCATCGGTGTCGTCTGCATTTTCTTGGCGACGTCGCCGTTGATCAGCCCGAAGGGCGGGTTCTCCTCCTGGTCCTTCTTGATGTCGGCGGAATCGAACATCGGCAGCTTGACGATGTCGTCGATGCCTCTGATATCGCCGGGCTCGAGCCCCTCAGCCTTCCAGCGCCGCTTGTAGAACTCGTTCTGCCAGCCGGTCTTCATCAGATCGAGGAACTGTTCGTTCTGGAAGGCCCGGATCTCGTCCGCCGACCAGCGCCAACGCGTGCGTTCGAACACATCCGGCACCGGGTAGCGCTTGTAGAGCGCATCCCAGTCGATCGAGCGGTGATAGATCGGCAGCGTGGTCTCGGTGACCGCGCGCTCCATGACCGGCATTCAAGGCCTCCGTTGTGGACGACAGCGCCACGACTCGGTCACGCGCGGCAAAGCAATGCAGGCGTGCAGCATCAGGTTTTGTAGTCCGGCACGTCGCGGTCGAGCTTGCGCAGCAGCGCCCGCCAGGTCATCTGGTTGAATGGCGCATTGCCGTCGGTAATGATGCGCGCCTGTCCGATGGTCGCGTCGAGCACCTGTTGCGGCGGCACGTAGGGCTTCACGCCGCCGGCGAGCGAACGAACCTGGGTCTCGCAGGCGCGGATCACCAGGAACGCCAGCATGTAGGCTTCGTGAATGGTGTGGCCCCACAGCACGAAGCCATGGCCGCGTTGCAGCACGACTTGCTTGTTGCCGAAATTCTTGGCGAGCCGGTGACCTTCCTCATCGGTCGAGAGCAGCCCCTCGTAGTCGTGATAGCCGATCGGCCCGAGCCACAGCGCGTATTGATTGCCGGGGATGAGGCCTTGCTCCTGCATGGCCACGGCGGTGGCGTACTGGGTGTGCAGGTGGATGACGCAGTTCGCCTGGGGGAAGGCGTCATAGATCCCCTTGTGGAATGGAAAGGCAAACTTGTGCGGCAACTCGTCGCTCGGCTCGACGTGATTGCAGTTCTCGTCGAGCTTATGAAGGTTCGAAGCGGTCACTTCCTCGAACAGAATTGCCGCGGGATGCATGAGAAATTGATTTCTGTGCCCGGGGACACGCGCCGACAGGTGCGCGAATAGCAACTCATCCCAGTTTTGGAGTGCGGCAAGGCGGAAAGCGGCGGCAAGATCGACGCGTGCCTTCCATTCCTCTGGATCCATGGCCAGCTTGCGCGCGCTGGCGGCGCCCGTCGAAGCCTGCATGACGTCGCTCCCTTTGGTTTTTATTGTGCTTTTAACAAATTATGTCGGGCGCGACCGTCATTGTCTATCGGCGCTTGGCCGCAGGGAGCTTCGATCGGCCTGCGCGAGTGGGCAAGATTGCAATCATTGCGGGCGGTGGCGCTTCACCGCATCAGGATTTGTAGAATCGACCCCCATATAGATGCCGCGCTCCCACTTTCTTTTCAGAGGGTCGGAAACCTTGAGCGTCATCTTGCCGATGTTCTGAATTTCGATGTCGACAGTTTCACCATCCTGAAGCGCGCCCAAGCCTTCGTGATTGGTGCCGCAGGCGATGAGATCGCCGGAATTCATGGTCATCACGGCGGTAGCGAATTCCAATAGCGCCGGCACGCGGTGCTCCATGTCGTCGGTGTTGTAGTTGTGGCGCAACTGACCATCGTTCCAGAACCGCACGATCAGGTCGTTGGGGTCGTTGATCTCGTCGGCGGTGGCGATGCAGGGGCCGATCGGCGCGAAAGTATCGAACGACTTGCCGAGCCAGCTGGTGAGCGGCGTTGCCGGCCAGGTGCGGCGGCCTTGTTCCCGCGCCGAGACATCGATCATGCAAGTGTAGCCAAATACGGCGCTTTTCCAGTCCTTGGCCTTCACCATCTTGGCCGGGCCCTTGATGACCAGCGCGAGCTCGGCTTCGTGCATGAAAATCCAAGGTACCGTGTATTCCGGCAGCACGATGGTGTCGCCCGGCCCGATGACGGCATCCGGGTTTTTCATGAACATGTTGAGCGGGCGCGCTTCGCGCTGGGCGTGCTCCCAGTAGTTCGCGATACAGGCGAGGATCTTGCCGGGCCGCGGCAATGGCGGGCGCAGGCGGACCTTGTCGAGCGGGACAACAGGGCCGTCCTTCGCCAGCTTGTCGAGCGCGGGGCGCAACGTCTCGAAATCGTCGATGATGCCCTGCATCACCAATTGCGGCGTGTAGTTCTTCCGCACCGCAGCGGAAACATTGACAATGCCGCGCTCGGTCATGAGACCGGGCAGCACCTCGCCGGCAGGCGAGGTTTGAAACAGAACGAGCTTCACAAATTCCTCCCGCGTAATTTTCTGGCAATACAGCACATCGTCGGCGCGTCATAAAGCCGTGAGGCGGGGGACAGCATTGCGTCCGCGCGGCGTTCGGGGCAATGCTTCAAGCGATGACCGAAGCCGCCGCGACATCTCGCCCGCGCCGGGCGCCGCCACGCATCGACGAGACCAAGGTCTCGCAGGCGCTGCAGGATTTGTTCGCCGGATGGCGCGTCTCGCTGAAGGAACCGTTCAAGGGCATCACCGCGGCGGGCAAGGCCGCGGGCGGGTTGTTTCCTCTCCGCAAGACTGGCGTCTCGGCCCAGCCGCTGGTCGATGCGGCAAAGGCATTCCTCGCCTCGCTCGACGCCGCGCAGCGTGCGGCCGTGCGCTTCGCGATCGACAGCGAAATCTGGCGGACCTGGAGCAACATCCACCGCAATCTGATGCGTCACGGTCTTTGCATGGCGGAACTCTCCGACAAGCAGCGCGAGCTTGCCTACGGCGTGCTGCGCGCGGGTGTCGGCGCGCGCGCCTACGAGACCGCGCGCAATGCCATGCGGCTCAACGAAACGCTCGCCGAAATGACCGGCCTGCCGGAGGAGTTCGGTGAGCTCTTTTACTGGATCAGCATCTTTGGCGAGCCGTCAGCGAGCGAGCCGTGGGGGTTTCAGTTCGACGGCCACCACTGCAACGTGAACTGTTTCGTGCTGGGTGACCAGATCGTGCTGTCGCCGATGCTGCTCGGCTCCGAGCCGGTGACGGCGGAGGCGGGCGTGTACAAAGGCACCACAGTGCTGCGGGAGGAGGAAGCCGAAGGCTGGGCCTTCATGGCCGCGCTCACGCCGGAGCAACGCAAGAAGGCTCTGATCGGCATGGACCTGCCGTTCGACGGCTACGCGTCGGGCTTCAAGGACAACATCGTCGTGCCCTACGACGGCTTGCCGGCGAGCGAGATGACGCCGCAGCAGCGCGACGGTCTCGTCACCTTGATCAAGCGCTACACCGACCGGCTGCCCGGCGGCCACGCGCAGGTGCGGCTCGACGAAGTGGTGGGGCATCTCGATGCGACGGTCTTCGCCTGGATCGGCGGGTTCGATCCGGTCAGCCCGTTCTATTACCGCATCTACAATCCGGCGATCTTCATCGAGTTCTATCACCAGCCTGGCGTCGCGCTGCCGAACACCGGTTACAACCGCCGCCATGCGCACGCGCTGGTGCGTACGCCGAACGGCAATGATTACGGGCGCGAACTGCTGCGGCAGGTTCGTTCAGGATAGTTTGGCAAAGCGTGGCAGCAGCGCCTGCGCATTTTCCGACCTGATCTTGCGCCGCAACGCCTCGTCGAAGTCGAATGCCTTTACCGCGGCGACGGTGTCCTTCATCACCTTCTCCGCGGGGCGCGCGGACGGATAGTCCGTGCCGAACAAGATGCGCGAGGGATCGGCGATATCGAGCAGCGCGTTGAGCGCGAGCGGCGAGGGGGATTGGGCGACGTCATACCAGAAACGGTTGAGATAGGTCCTGACCCCGGCCGGCACTTTGTCGCGCGCCTTCGGGTCATCCTCGATGCCGCTCAGCCGAAACAGCAGGAAAGGCGCGACCCCGCCCATGTGCGGCATGATCCAGCGGATATTCGGATATTTCTCCAGCATGCCGGTGTAGAGCATGTTAGTGATGGCGCGCGTGGTATCGAACACCAGCTCGGTGTAGCCGGCGGGATGGAAAAATCGCGGCATCCCGCTCGCGTGCGGCCGCTGCGGATGCACGAAAATGACGGCGCGGCGGCGATCGAGTTCCGCGTAGAGCTCATTCTCTTCCGGATCGCCGAGGTAGCGCGGCCCGGTGTGGCTCATCAGGTTGATGCCGTCCATTTTCAGTACATCGAGCGCATATTCGACGTCGCGACAGGCCGCCTCGACATCGGGCAGCGACACGAAGCCCATGGCGCCGAATTTGCCGGGATTGTCGGCGACCATCGCCATCATGGTCTCGTTGCAGGACTTCACAAGCCTCTTGGTGAATTCGACGTCGCCGAAATAGGCGCCGGGCGAGGCGATCGACAACAGCACGGCGTCGATGCCGTTTTCGTCCATCAGCTCGCGTTGGCGTTGCAAGCTCCAGGCCGGCCAGGGGTTCTCGCCGCTGCCCATGACACCGACCGTGGCGAGCTCCTTTTTGTAGATGTCGGGAATAACATGCTGGTGAACATCGATAAGGGGCATCGTCTCTACCGGTTCGAATCGTGCTGATAGTATTGCGAACGCGAAGCATCATTTTGCGAGCGAAGAACGGCGATGTCGAGACCGGATGGCCGGTGCGTTGACCGCGCGGCTTCGGTTTGTTTGGATTTGAGTATGGCATCGTGAAAATGCCCAATCATTGGGGGATCAAATGCCCAACGCGACAAAGGGAAAGTTCTCTGGCCCCGGCGAAGGCAACGTCTATGCCAAAGCCAACGAAGTGATCGTCAAGATCACCGGCGCCGACACCAATCAAACCTTCGAAGTCGTCGAGGAGAACTGCAAACCGGGATTTCAATCCCGTGCCCACTATCACATCAAGGCCTACGAGACGTTTTATGTCTTTGACGGGGGTGCTGATTTTCAGGTGGGCGATGAGCTGTTCCAGGCCCGAACGGGGGCGTGCGTGCACATTCCGCCCGGAGTCACCCACCAAGTGACGTCAAAGGACGGCGTACGTATGTTAATGATCTATAGTCCCGCCGGTACCGATGGCATGTTCGCTGCCATGCACGCTCTGTCGCGAGAGCAAATCATGGACGCCGAGTTGACAAAGAAGATCGCGCTCGAACATGACACCGTCATGGTTGAGCAGGCCGTCGGTGGCCGAGGAAAAGGAACAATATTGGGCTGATCGTTTTCGCCGCGGCGCGCACGACGACGGGCCGGCCGCATGATAGACTCACTTGTCACCGGGGGACTGAAATGAAATTTAGTGTGATTGCCGGCTTCGTCCTGTGTGCGGCGCTGATCCCGCATTCAGCCACTGCCGCCCAAACCGCAAAAGAATGCGCGGCGACTTGCTTCGAGACCAAGGCCAAGTGCGAGGCGCCCGACGGTGACGGTGATAAGGCGGGGCCGAACAGGCGCAAGCGCTGTATGAGCGAGTACGTTGCCTGCCTGCGCCCTTGCTCCGCTGCAGCGGAAAAGCCTCCCTCGCGGTAGGCGAGTTGTGGCGCGCAGTCGCGCTATCGTGTCGATACCGCTCACGGCCGCGACCGGGACCGCGATCTTTGCGGGCATTCGGGTATTAGGTATGCCGCTTACGCGCGAATAAGCTAGAATTTCAAAATGGAACTACGCCATCTGCGTTATTTTCTCGCTGTCGCCGATGCGCGCAGCTTCACGTGTGCGGCCGAGCGTCTGCACGTCACGCAGCCGACGCTGTCGCACCAGATTAAACAGCTCGAAGCGCTCGTCGGCACCGTGCTGTTCGAGCGCGGCACCAAGGATGTCGAACTCACCGCCGCGGGTCAGTTGTTCAAGCCCTATTGCGAGCGCGTGCTGAAGGAGCTTGAGTTCGAGCACGCTCGCAATCTCCGAACTCGAAGGCCTGATGCGCGGCACGCTGCGCATGGCGGTGTTTCACTCCTTCTCGCATTCGGTCTTGCCGCCGATCCTGTCGGAATTCGCGTTGCGCTATCCGGGCGTGCACGTGACCGCACGGCTGGTGCCGCGCGCCGACATGGAGCGCGATCTGCTCAATGCCGCCCTCGACATGGCGGTCGCCTATATCGCCGATGACAACGACCAGATCCGTCTCGGAGCGGCTATTCGACGAGGAGCTTGTGCTGGTGGTCGGCTCGAAGCATTCCCATGCCGGCTTGTATAATTGCGAATAATTCCAGCTTTGCTCAGCGACGTATATCGAATGCTAAGAGCAGCTCTTTGTAAGCTTCAGAATGGACTATTTCGTGGATGTTCTCTTCGGTAAGCGGTTCGCCCTCGTCTACGATATCAAACCAAACTGCTTCATTATCCATCCACGTTCTAACAGCTTCAAACAGTGGCAATTGCTTCAGCTCATCAATCTGCCTGGATGCTGAGCGCCCAGCGGCTACCGGACTAATGGTCACGCTCTTTTGCAGGTTCATTTGCGCGTTTTCCATCTTGGAATGAATCTTTCGGTGGCCGTGGAGACGCCGTGATGATCAGGTGTTGCGTTTCCGTCTGCGTTCTTCAAGCCATGTTTGACCACCAGTACCAATCCAATTCGAAGCCTCCTCTTCCGAGGATCCTTCAAAGATCTCTTCCGAGGGGGTGCCTTCAAGAATGGCCCACACGGACCATACAGAGGCATGGGGCGCCTTCCTGACCTTTAAGGTTGGACCTTCGTGGGCTTCCCGGGCGCTGTCTAATATATTGGCCATGCCTATCACTTAGATCTGGGTTGCTTCTTGAGCCACCCTGCAGATTTGTGAGTGACCCACTCTTTGGCTTCGGTATCCGACCCAAAATCATCAACGTGCTGGATCAGGCCGTCTGGCCATTCGGCCTCTACATACCAGCCGCTTCTATCTTTGAATTCTTTGCGCTTAAATGTTGGTTGAGACCGGAGATCGACCATAGAATTGAACATGTGCCTGATTTAGGTGAGAGCGCCGAGCGAAAGTCTGAGATCACTTTCCAGAACGACGCGGTCGTGTTTTTCAGTGATGTTTTTAATGCGGTAGGACGGATCGCTTGGCTCCCGTTCCGAAATCGGGACAAGGTGTCGGATTTCATAGGGACCTGGCGCACACGGCCGGAGTACCCTCGGCTCAAGCTCGACGAGCTGACCGACACTGAATTTATGGTTCATGGCCTAACTTTTCCTGTTCTTCGGATTGGCAATGCGAGCCTCAGCTGGGCTGACGTCATCTTTGTGCTGATGGAGGAAGCGGGCGATCTGCGCTCTCAAGGCAGGCGTTTGCAATAAGTCGCCCATGGATCCTGCGGTATCGAAGAGCTCGCGCTGCAACTTGGTCGGGATTGTGTTCCACTGCATAATGACGGCCGCGCCGAGGCATCGAAGAATATGCTCTTCGATCTCTTGGACAGTCCTGCCACCAGCAGGCGTTCTAGCGAGTTCATCCTGCGGGGCACTGCCCTGCGAATAAATGATCTTGTCGAAATTGTCCGCAAGCCAGTCCTCATTCTCCGCCAGCTCAATTAAGCTTTGCTTCGATCGCTGAAGCTTGCGTACCTCGCTCGGAACATCGGTATATTTGAGGGACTCGGCGTGTTCTGCCGCTTTCGCGCGAAATTGCTTTGCCGTGAACATGGGCAACTCCATTGGCTGAAACGGCCAAACGGATTTCCTCGCTTGGCGGCGCTTCAAAGTATTTTGTCGGATGTCGGTAACTGCACATAGGGATGATCGAGCCGGATTGCGACCCTTTGCGCGCGCTTATCGGGCAATCGCTACCAATATTTCCTCGGCCCGGGGCGCGAGATCGAAATGTTGCCAGCGGGCGTCTCCTATAAAGCCCGAAGCGCGATCCACGCAAAAATCCCCGGGCTCATCGCCCGAGGACTAAGTTGAAATAAGCCCGATCAGGGCTCAGTCAAACATCTGCCTAGCCGGCAGTATCAATCACAGACGCGAATGCGCCGCGTGCGATAGCGGCCGTATTGGTCGACGACCTGCTCCCGTTCGACCCGGCAATTGCTGTAGACGGGTTGATAAGCCGGACCGCCATAGTAGCCAGGCCCGTAATAGCCGCTATTGGTCTGCGAGCCGACAATGGCGCCCACAGCCAGGCCGCCGATGACGCCGGCCGCGATCGCGCCGCCATTGTCGTGGGCGGCGGCGGGCAACGACATGACCGCCAACGCCAAGGCGCAAATGGCAGTAAGAGTGATGAACTTCAACATGGTTTATCCTTCCTAACAGGGTCTCAATCGATAATCTGAACAATGCGGTGAGTGCGCGGATCGACCAGCACCGCGTGGTCGTTCACATAGGTGTAGCGATAGCCGCGTGCGTGGTACTCGTCCGGCACCTCGTAGTAGGTGACGCTATCTTCGGGCAGCACTGCGCCGACGCGGAGGTCGTCCGCATAACGATAGGACGGCAGCCGCTGCTCTACGACGTAGTGACGGAAGCGCGGCTGATCCTCGACGCCGAGAATGCCACCGACTGTGCCGGCGACCGCGCCGACCGTGCCGCCGACCACTGCGCCGATTGGGCCTGCGGCTCGATCACCTTGCGCCGCGCCTTCTTGCGCGCCACGCAGAGTGCCTTGAGCCTGCGCCACTACCGGCACCGCCAGCACAGCAAGCGTCATCATCGCTACCAAAAGCTTGGTCTGCATAAACCGCTCCATTTGTTTGGGACTTCCAGCCGCGTCGGGCTGGGACCTAAAGAGCCAATCCCGCGTGTCCTACGAAGTTCCGCCGGGCAGGGACTTTAAATAGTACGCGTTTGCTGCAGTTGCCCCTTGTGCGTGGGCTTGCATCACAGGTGCGAAGCTAGTTGGACGGAAAAAGAAGAATCGGGCGGCCACCGTCCTGTCCGCCTGCGATAAACTCACGAAGTTGATGAGCGACCGCCGTATTTCCTCGACTCGGCGCGAATAAAAGCGCAACATTCTATTGCGCCTGACTTAAAGCGCCCCGGCGTTCGCGCCGACCTAATGAAAATTCGCGCTGCCTTGCCCTGCTCGAATGCGGGGCCGAAAGGTTCACATGTTAACTTCGACGTTGTCGAAGGAAGCGCCGTTTATTGATGCCAAAGACGGCATCGCCCTCGCGCAGGCCGTCGTCGATACCGTGCGCGACCCGCTTGTGGTACTCGACCACGATCTTCGTGTCATCGCTGCCGGCCGGTCCTTCTGCCAGACCTTCCGGCTCGTGCGTGACGATGTCCGCGGCCACCTGCTGTACGAGATCGATGGCGGACAATGGGATATCCCGGAGCTGCGTGAGCTGCTCGAAACGATTTCTAACGGCCAGGCAGCTATTGAAGGCTATGAGGTCGAGCGCGAATTTCCCACAATCGGCCATCGTGTCATGCTGCTCAATGCGCGCAAGGTCTTCTATGAGACCGGCACCCACAGCACCGTGCTCCTGGCGTTTGAAGACGTTACCGACCGGCGTGCAGTCGAGCGTCAGGTGCAGGAATTGCTGCGGGAAAAGGACATGCTGCTGGAGGAGATTCAACACCGCGTCGCCAATAGCCTGCAGATCATCGCCAGCATCCTCATCCTCAAGTCGCGAACTGTCCAATCGGAAGAGACACGGCTGCAGTTGGAGGACGCACACCAGAGGGTTATGTCGATTGCTGCCGTTCAGCAGCATCTGCACGTCTCTGGTGGTGGCAAGCCGATCGAAGTTGCCAATTACCTGACCAAGCTTTGCGAAACACTGGCGCAATCGATGATCGGCGACAGCCGGCCGATCTCGCTCACGGTCGAAGCTGACGCCGGTACCGCGACCTCGCGTGACGCCGTCAGCATCGGACTGGTCGTCACCGAATTGGTGATGAATGCGCTGAAACACGCATTCCCCGGCGCGAAGCCGGACGCCGCGATTATCGTTTCCTACAGTGTCGCGGGACCCGATTGGAAGCTGACTGTTTCCGATAACGGGATCGGAAAGCCGGACGTAAACGCAAGTAGTACCAAGCCCGGCCTTGGCACCAGCCTCGTTAAAGCGCTGACGAGGCAACTCGATGCTGTCGTCGATATCGCGAGCGGCGCGTGTGGTACTGCCGTGTCGGTTACGCACGCGACGTTCAAGTCAAAGCTGGCCAAGACGGATGAATTGCTATCTGCCTGATCGATCTGAACCGGCGCAAGATGAAAAGAATAGCTATCAATTCATTCTATCCAAGGAGATTAAGTTATGTCGGTCGGACTCATACTCATCATCATCCTGGTCATCTTTTTGGTCGGCGGGTTCAGCGGCCGCTTTGGCGGTTACGGGTACGGTTATGGTCATGGCGGTGTCGGCGTTATTGGCACGATACTGATCATCATCGTCGTTCTCATGCTGCTCGGTCGAATCTGATTTCAGGAGCTAAACGGGTTGCTCGATGTTGAAGCGCGAAATCTTTACTATCGATACGATCTACGTACCGATCACGCGGAGAAGTACACTAAATCCGAAACGCGTAAGAGAGATCGCACAAAGCATGCTTGTAGATGGCCAAACGACGCCGATTCTTGTTCGAGCGGACGGCACGCGTTTTGTGCTAGTCGAGGGATTGCAGAGACTGGAGGCCGCAAAAGCTTTGGGCGAACAGACAATCGTGGGCTTTCGTGTCGACGCGCGGAAGCATTGAATGTGCGGGGCTGTGCTTCAGCGACCCAGAGCTTGAAATCGGTGCAATTCGCCCCATATAAGCTAGCTCGTGTAAGTCCCTTGGGACGTTCGTTCGCTTCTTTGATGGTTTTTCCGTTTATTTCGTCAAATCGGTCACCGTCATCTCTCGGGACTGCACGCTAGCGTCTACTGGCGCCCAACTGATCGGCAATGACCGCTCGTGGATTTGGCGATTGAGGCCAGATTTAGAAGCTTTTTCTCGATCAATAGTAAGGTACTTTTTTAATGGCGATTGAACATGCCCAGGCTCAAGCGATCGCGAAGCCATGGGGTGTTCTCGATTTACGGCCCTGGAGTAATTTGCACCAGGATGACAGCGCGATTGGTGAAATCAAGTTCGAACGGCCCGGCGTAGGTGGTTCGCAAGATTTGCTTTTGTTCAAGTTGCTTTTCACAAGCGAGCCAATCTCCATCCAGGTTCACCCCGACGATACCTACGCCCGTTCGTTGGGGCTTCCCAACGGTAAGTCCGAGGCTTGGTACGTCCTGAGTGCAAAGTCTAATGCCAAGGTAGCGCTCGGTCTAAGTCGACGTTTAACGCCGCGGCAGTTGCGTGATGCAATTGATGACGGCTCGATCTCGAAACTTGTAGTGTGGCAGCCGGTATCACAAGGAGACGTTATTTCCGTGCCCGCAGGCACAATCCACGCGCTTGGCGCGGGATTGATCGTTGCGGAAATTCAACAGCGTTCTGACACGACATTTCGTTTGTTCGATCACCGCCGCGGACGTGAGCTCCATATCGACAGCGCTGTAGCCGTATCAAATATGGGGCCGGCTACCTTCTCAGGGCCGTCAAGCCGCATCAGTGACGAACGCATTATTCTCGCATCTAATCCGCACTTCGTATTCGAGCGGATCCATTTGGAGGCGAATGCCGCCCGTTCCCTAATGGCGGAACGAGAGACCTGGTTTCTCATCCTCGACGGTCACGCACGGGTTGGGCCGTTCAACGTTAGCAAAGGTGAGGTCATTTTTGCGGAGGCCGATCGCGTTGACATTCATGCGGGTGACGATGGGACGGTGTTTCTCGCAGCGTACACGGGCGCGCCGATTTCTCATCTGTTGGAGGGGGTCCGGGAACCGACCGCATCGCGACAGCTGAACAATGTGCAGGTACCGACGTCTCTGCATCAAACAGATGCAAAACCGGCCAATCGGCGCCCCGAAAGGATTTAGTGAAATCGGGCCAACGGATAGGATTTATCGGCAATTATCTGCCGCGACGTTGTGGAATTGCGACTTTTACCCATGATCTTCATCGGGCCATTTCTAACTTTCGCCCAGACCTCGATACCGGCGTCGTTGCGATGACGGATGTCGGCAGTGTCTACGACTATCCGCAGCCGGTACGGCTTGAAATACATGACCAACACGTCAACGAATATATCGAGGCCGCCGAATTCCTGAACGACGCCGACTTTGACGTTGCTTCTCTTCAGCATGAATACGGAATTTTTGGCGGGACGGCTGGCAGCAATATCACGGACCTGTTGTCGCGTCTTAATATGCCGGTCGTTACGACACTTCATACGATACTCGCCAAACCGACACCCGCCCAATACGACGTGATGCAGCGCATCATCGAGATGTCGTCAAGTATCGTCGTCATGTCGGAAAAGGGTCGACAACTTCTTCGTTCGGTGCACGATGTGCCGGATCGAAAAATCGCCGTCATACCACACGGAATCCCTGATCTGCCATTTCGCGAAACCGACGATGCCAAGGCGAAACTCGGTTTTGCCGGAAAAACCGTTATTTTGACGTTCGGCCTTTTGTCGCCGAACAAGGGCATCGAGGTCATGCTCGATGCCATGCCAGGCATCATCAAATCATGCCCTAACGTCGTCTATGTCATCCTTGGCGCAACGCACCCGACCCTTATGCGCCAACAGGGCGAGATGTACCGCGACAGCTTGATGGCACGCGTAAAGGCGCTCCGCATTCAGAATCACGTTGTCTTCTTCAACCGGTTCGTCGAGCAATCCACTCTCTTGGATTTCATTTCGATGTGCGATGTCTATGTTACGCCTTATCTCAATGAAGCGCAGATGACCTCGGGCACACTCGCCTACAGCTTTGGCTTAGGGAAAGCGGTTGTATCGACTCCGTACTGGCATGCCAAAGAACTGCTAAATGAGGACTACGGCATTCTGGTTCCCTTTGCGGATGCAAAAGCGATTAGCAGTGAGATTGCGGCCCTGCTGACCAACGACATCCGTCGCCAATCCATGCGGAAAAGGGCCTATGCAGCAAGCCGATCCATGACTTGGCCAGAGACGGCAAAGCGTTATCTCGCAGTATTCAAAAATGCGCGCAAAAGCGTCGCGACGGAGGTTTCGCTACCCGCTCCAATTGTTTCCAAGCTCCAGAGCTATGAGTTTCCGAAGTTGCGGATGGGGCACTTCCTTTCCCTCTGCGATGGCACAGGCATGCTTCAGCACTCGGTATATTCTGTGCCAGACCGCGCCCATGGTTACTGTATCGACGACAATGCTCGCGCCCTGCTGTTCGCGAACACGATCCCCAACTCGGGCGAAGCGCCTGTGCCTGACATAGTCGTCGCGCGCTTTGCGGCATTCATTCAGCACGCATGGAATCCGGATACGCGTCGGTTTAGAAATTTTATGAGCTACGACCGCCGCTGGCTGGAGGCGTCGGGCTCGGAAGACAGTCATGGTCGGACACTTTGGGCTCTCGCTGAATGCGCGCGCAATGACACCGATCCATCTCGCAGCAAATGGGCAGCAGCGCTCTTCAAGACGGCGCTCCCTGTGGTCGAGGAGTTCTCATCGCCACGGGCCTGGGCCTTCTCGCTCCTGGGGCTCGACGCCTATTGCGCGGTGGCAAATGAGGATCTGGTCGCCGACCGCTTACGCAGGCAATTGGCCGAGCGGCTCGTGCGTTTATTTTCTGAGACGGCAACCGCCGACTGGAATTGGTTCGAAAACCTGCTCGCTTATGATAATGCGCGCCTTCCTCAGGCGCTGATCCAAACAGGCCTGAGTACCGACACCCCTTCATATATCGACATGGGGCTCCGGTCGCTCCGTTGGCTCATGGCGGTGCAAACCACGCAAACTGGGCATTTTAGACCTGTGGGGACGCAAAGTTTCGGCAGCCTTGATAAGAAACCGGTGGCCTTCGATCAGCAACCAGTTGAAGCATCGGCAACGATTTCTGCGTGCTATGCCGCATGGAGAGCGGACAGCGGCGTCGAGTGGCTGGTAGGGGCAACGCGTGCGTTCGCTTGGTTTCTTGGTGAAAACGACCTGCAAATGCCTTTGATCGATCTTGATACGGGCAGTTGTTCGGATGGACTACATCCGGATCGACCGAATGAAAACAAGGGCGCCGAATCCGTTTTGTCTTACCTTCTTGGCCTTGTGGAAATTCAGCAGGTGCAGCGTGCTGTGGTAATTGCCGGAATGAAACCTCAACTCAGATCGCTCCGCGGCGGTTCTCGGTCGACCATACCTCAAACAGCCCTAGGGGGCCGCTTTGCTCCACTCCCGATTCCTGCACCGGCAGGCATTATATCTTCGCCCTGATCCAGCGCGGGTCGTCGTCAGACCGTTCAAGCCGGCGACCGAACCCCGAGATCTCAATCCAACCGATAAAACTCGGGCTAATCATATTGTCGACAGAGTTCTTAAACTCGAGCCGGAGGCTGCCGCCCGGCAATTGAGTGAGGTGCTCGAAAATTTCGAGGGTCGTCACAGGAACCTGCTTGAGATATTCGAAGCACGTGCCACAGAAATGGATGAGGCACTGCAGCCGCACGTGACACTTAATAAAACGCGGCGCTGCCTAATCGGCGCATATTTTCTCCATGAATATTCGTTTGAGGCGTCGGCCCTGTTCAACCCGAGTATCGTTCGCAATCCTGACCAAACCGGGGCACCGGAAAACGGTTGCCGATTTATCTTGAGCCTGCGCGCTGTCGGCGAAGGGCATATTTCATCGCTGACATTCCGCTCCGGCACTATTCACGTGGACGGAAACGTCAGCATCGATCCGACCGCGCGTCTGGCGTCAGTGCCGAAAGTCCAGAAAAAAATCCCTGGCTCAAATGGTGATAGTGTCGAAGTGATCTTTCGGCCAGACGAAGAACTGAGCGAGCGGGTAATCTTTCCGATTACCGAGGCGCAATCCAACGGCATCGAGGACGCCCGCTTTGTGGAATTCGATGACGGGTCTCAAAAAACATTTTACGCGACCTATACAGCGTACAGCGGTAAAGCGATCCGCTCTGAATTGCTTGAAACAAGAGATTTTAAATCGTTCCGGATGACTCCGCTGGGCGGCTCGGCGGCGCGTAATAAGGGCATGGCTCTATTCCCGAGAAAAATCGACGGCCGTTATGCGATGATCGGTCGGCAGGACAACGAAAATCTCTATCTGATTTATTCCGACGATCTCTACACATGGAATGGCGGTCAATGCATTCTTCAACCCGAGTATCCATGGGAGTTCTTTCAAATTGGCACTTGCGGCTCACCAATCGAGCTAGACGATTGCTGGTTGTTGCTGACGCACGGAGTGGGTCCAATTAGAAAGTATTCAATCGGTGCCGTTCTTCTGGATAAGAAGGATCCGTCAAAAGTTCTTGCACGCTCTCGCGAGCCTCTAGTCCATCCCGAGCCAACGGAGCGCGAAGGCTACGTGCCAAACGTCGTCTATACTTGCGGCGCAATGCGTCATAATGGTCAAATCATCTTACCGTATGCGATATCGGATACCTTTTCCAATTTTGCGACAATAAAGATTGCGGCTCTCATGCGCGCAATTGCGAACTAGTGGTTGGCGCCGGGTAGGGCTGGAAAGCCTAATGAATAAACTCGCATCCATCGATGCTCACGCTAGGCGGCTGCGATCGGAGATCGCTCAACTCGAAGCACGCTACGACAATGTATTCTCGCCGGGCGTTTATGCCGTGCTTGAACGCCTGAGACGTGAACTCGCGGCACTGCATATGGAGCCATTGGGGTAATTGCCCGCGTCTGGCCGCTATTCGCATGACTTATATTCATACTAATCAGACTTGTTTGTTGGTAGATGGGGGCATAGGTACAGAACTTGCGGTTGTTCGTAAGATCGATCGCAGATCGGCGCGAAGATGAATGACAAGAACACCGCGCCAAGTCCTTATTGCACTGAAAGAGTGCAAATCTGGTCTGAACAGCCGTTCTGAACAGACATAATCCTTGTAAAACGCCGCGTTGGTCAGGGGGTTGACGATTGTGTCCGCCCGCAGGCCGGCTACGTAATGCTCAATTGAACGCGAAGGAACATGTCATGTTGTCAGTTTCGATCAGAAATTCATTTTTTTCTGTCGCTGTACTCGCGTCTGCTGCTTTGGCGGCGTTCGTCCTAAACGGAAGTCCAGTCGTGGTTCACTCCGTCGGGTGGACCGCCATGATGCTTGCATCGTTTACAACAGATTGGCACTCGCTGGCCAAGCGTTATGAGGCCAATTCTGTCGCTGGACCGAACGGCAAAACAATCGGTGCAGCCTTCGATTCGCGGATACGTTCCCAGTGGGAGCGGGAAGGCCTTCCGGAGTGACCCAATCTGCTGCCAGTCCAAACTCGGACATCATCAAGTTACAAATCGGAGTTGATCGCCATGATAATCTCTCAGCCCTTTCGCGGGCGCTATTTCGTCCCCAATGACGGGGAATACGGATTCACGTTCGTCAGATGGACGCTGAATGTTATTGCGAGCGTGGTTGCGGTCTTGATCCTCAGCTCGGCAATATTCGTCAGCATTGTCATATCCCACACGATGGAATGGTGGGTTTAAAGGGTGCGTGCTGCTGACGATGAAGTCTAGTCGCGGTGAGGTCTGCCCGTTAAAAAAACTAGCCCACGCTACTGGTAGGGGATGAGGCAGGCTAGCGGAGAGCCCCGTCCAGAACTGCTGATAGGCATTGATCAATAATTTGTGCGACTCGCCTCTCGTTAATTGCTAGCATTGCGGATCGTTAGCACCAGAAACGACCGCTAACGCCTGAGAGACACGATAGCCACCCATTCATAGAGTGTGGCACGCGCACTCCCGCTTGAGATTCGAGAGCGGTCCTCTGCCGGATCGCGTTCGTCAAACAGGGAGATCGCTATGCATAGAATAATCCGAGCCAATATCGATCGATTCAAGCAGTTGCTGCAAGACGAAACGGATCCGACGAAGCGGGCCATGGAATTGCGCCTGCTTGCAGAGGAAGAGGCGAAGTTGGCGGCAACGCCCGAGAAGAAGGAAGCTTAGGCTTTCAATTAGCGGCTCTCGCTCCAAACGCGCCAATGCGTCGGCTGAATGTCGACGTGTCTTGGCGAAGCATCGACCCACCCATTTCCATCTTTGCGGCACGGGAAGATCAGTGCGTGGACGCCATTTTTGTCGATCACGCAGAGTTCAAGTTCACAATTTGATGGCGCAATAGAAATTGGCAGCCATCTCTCAGGGAGTTGATGAACGCGAGCCACCATGGTTTTTAAATCAACCAAGAATGGTGATGTGGCGCATTGATTTACATCAACGTCATGGAATAGCTGTGATGAAATTGAGTCAACGTAAAAAATTAAAGCGTCCCAGCGAGCGTCTGTTGCAACGCTCATCATGGCAAGCGCAAGAATACGCTCTGGATGTAGCGATTTCATCGGCAGTAATATCTTTAATAATGTGAACAGTGAGAGCGACCGCGTGAAGAAGCACCGTCGGCCAGCCTTCACTTCCATCCTCGCTCGAGTCTGGCATAGATCGCCAGTCGCTCCCGAAGGATTGGCCGCGAGTGGGGTTAGCCTCGGTGAAATTGCAGGTCTGTCACCGGACCAGGCGCTGCAGCGGCTGCTCGGAGTTGCCGAGGGCCTCGCTCCCGAACAGGTGAGCGCCCGGCTGCGCGCGGTAGGCCCCAATCAAGTCACGCAACATGTGCGCCATACGATCTTCGGCGAGTTGGTCAGCCGATCGATCAACCCGCTCAACCTGCTGCTGTTGACGCTCGCGATTGCATCGTACCTCTCGGGCGACCAGCGGGTCGCGATCGTGATCGCAATCATGGTCGCCCTGAGCATCTCGCTGGGCTTCATCCAGGAACATCGTTCGAACAGGGCTGCCGACGCGCTGCGGCGGATGGTGCTGGTGACCGCGACCGTGCGCAGGCAGATGCCCGGCGCCGTGAAGGAGCATGACGAAGTCCCGATCGAACAGCTCGTGCCCGGCGACATCGTTCTGCTGTCGGCCGGCGACATGATCCCCGCGGACGTCCGACTGATCTCGGCGAAGGACCTTTTCGTCAACCAGTCTACGCTGACCGGGGAGGCGATGCCGCTCGAAAAGAACGCGCAGGCCCATGCCGGCGCCGCGGAGACGCCGTTCGATCTCCCGAATATCTGTTTCATGGGCAGCGCTGTCGTCAGCGGCGCCGGTGCCGGCGTGGTCGCGCTCACTGGCCCCCGCACGGCTTTCGGTCAGGTGGCAAGTGCTATCGCCGAGCGGCGCGTGCTGACAAGCTTCGACAAGGGCATCACGCGGATAACCTGGATGATGATCGCCCTCATTTTGATCATGGCGCCGCTCGTGTTCCTGATCAACGGCCTGAGCAAGGGCAATTGGTTCGAGGCGCTGTTGTTCGCGGTGGCGGTGGCGGTCGGGCTCACGCCCGAGATGTTGCCGATGATCGTGACGGTCAATCTCGCCAAGGGCGCGATGGCGATGTCGAAAAAGAAAGTCATCGTCAAACGCCTCAACGCCATCCAGAACTTCGGGGCTATGGATGTGTTGTGCACGGACAAGACCGGCACGCTGACGCAGGACCTGGTCGTCCTGAAGCGCCATCTCGACCTAAAGGGCGAAGATTCCGATCGCGTTCTCGAGTATGCCTATTTGAACAGCCTCTACCAATCCGGCCTCAAGAACCTGCTCGATGTCGCGGTCCTGAAACATGTCGACCTCGACGAAAAGCTGAAGGTCGATGAACGCTTCAGCAAGATCGACGAGATTCCATTCGACTTCGAGCGGCGCCGGATGTCGGTTGTGCTCAAACGCGGCGACGACGCCCACATTCTGATTTGCAAGGGAGCGGTCGAGGAGGTTTTCGCCGCCTGTACGCGCTACGCCGCCGGCAATGAGACCGGCGCTCTCGACCAAAGTCACTTCGCCGAGGCCAAGGAGACGACGGCGAAACTTAACGCGGACGGATTTCGGGTGATCGCGGTCGCCTTCAAGGAAATGCCGCCAGCGCAGGCGACATATTCCGTCGCCGACGAGGCCGGTCTCACATTGCTTGGCTATATCGCGTTCCTCGACCCGCCGAAGGAGACTGCCGGCCCCGCTATCGCCACGCTGAAGGCCAGCGGCGTGAAGGTGAAGATTCTGACCGGCGACAATGAAATCGTTACGCGTAAAATCTGTCACGATGTCGGCCTGCCAGTCGATCATATTGTTCTTGGCAGAGAGGTCGAGTCGCTGTCACCCGAGAGACTGGCGGACCTGGCCGAGACCGCAACCGTGTTCGCAAAAGTCTCGCCCGCCCAGAAGGCATCGATCATCGATGCCCTGCACCGCAAGGGGCATGTCGTCGGCTATCTGGGCGACGGGATCAACGACGGACCTGCGCTCAAATCCGCTGACGTCGGCATCTCGGTGGAGAGTGCCGTGGACATCGCCAAGGAAACAGCCGATATCATCCTGCTGGAGAAGAGCCTCGCAGTGCTCGGCGATGGCGTGATCGAGGGACGCAAGGTATTCGGCAACATCACCAAATATATCAAGATGGGCGCAAGCTCAGGCTTCGGAAACATGTTCAGCGTAATCGGGGCCAGCGTCTTCCTGCCGTTCCTGCCGATGGCGCCGATCCAGGTACTCACCAATAACCTGCTTTATGATTTTTCGCAGACTACGATCCCCACCGACAATGTGGACGCCGAGTATCTGGCGGTGCCGCGGCGCTGGGACGTCGGCAACATGTCGAAGTTTGTGCTGCTGATCGGACCGATCAGTTCGATCTTCGACTACGTCACATTTTTCGTGCTGCTCGCCATATTCCACGCATGGGACAAGCCGGCGCTGTTCCAGACCGGCTGGTTTGTCGAGAGCCTCCTCACCCAGACACTAATTATCCACATTATCCGCACGGCTAAAATTCCGTTTTTCGAAAGCAGGGCCAGCGCACCGGTGATTGCGACAAGCTTGATCATCGCCGCAATAGGAATATTTTTGCCGTTTTCGTGGTTTGGTGGTGCGTTGGGCTTCGTGCCGCTCCCGCCGACTTACTGGATTTACCTCGGCCCGATTCTGCTGAGCTATGCCATCTTGACGCATCTCGTGAAGACTTGGTGTACACGCCGGTTCGGCCTGAGTTAACGCTGAACATGGGTACGGGTGGAAATCTGCTAATGGCACTTAGCGGACATTGCGACAGAAGCCGCGTTCGTCCGCTGTGGAAGTAAATGCAGACATTGGTCGGCTCTACGGTCAGATACCCTCAACAGAACCATAAAAAAGCCCCGCCGAAACGGGGCTAAGTAGAGGGAGGATTACCCCTACGACAGGGGAATGTCCTCACCGTAGGTGAGTCGAAAAACCAGCAAGCATAAATAGCCCATAAATCCACCGGTTCGTTGGCCCTGCCAGGTGCTGCCTTTTCAACGACTAAAACAGCCAGTACTAGGACATAGTGCGAGATAAGCGGGGCGTGGCCAGATTTGCTTCCGGGCTAACGCGAGGCAAAGCACACTCGTGCTGGCTTTCTTTATTTCTCCAAGGGGTTTTGATGATTGGACCGACTGGCTCGGGTGGTCCGCTTCTTACGGTAAAGCGGGCATCGCAAGCTCAGGCTGTTACGTCCGCTAATGACCCAAAGCGGATATAGGTTTGAGTCTTACCCGTCCGATCGTAATCGGGGCTCGTCTCTTTCCATGAGCGAATCTAACGCCCAGCCGATCAGGAGCGCGGCCGCAGCAAATCCGATCATCTCAAACCATTGGATGGAGCTCAGTGCCATAGCTTGTTGTCTATTTTGCCAAGCGAAGATTTGTAAGGTTGCTGCCGATCTGGCTGAAGGTAGTTACGAGTTGAGACGACGAAGTTAGATAGTAGAACTTGGTTGTATCAGTGGCGCAATTCTGAAGCAGGCTCGAGACAGGCGTTCCATCAGTACTGATCTGCACCGTGTATAGCGTGATACCCGCTGCCTGGATGTTGTTGCAGGTCATCGTCTGGCGGGCATCAATTGACGCCTGATCGGTGTACCAACGATCCTCCGTGTTCAGACCGTCGGTAAACAAGACGATGATATTGGTATAGGTATATCCGGAGTTCATAGGTGGTGCGGTGAATGGTCCGCCGCCCACCAGCGACATCCAGCCTAATTGGAGGCCAATGTTCTGGTTGGTGCTGCCGTTCGGCGACATGTTGTTGATCAGCGCCGCCATCGACGACCAGCTGTAGCTCAAGCCCATCGCTTCTTGCGGGCACTGAGAATAATCCACGGCCGGATACTTCGATGGTTTGCTGCTGCCCGGTGCCGTGACATTGGTGTCGTAGTTTTGCCCGGTCGGGCCATTCTTATTGCCGCGATCGGTGACACAGCCCGTCCAAGAGCTTTGCTGGGAGGACGAATAAGCCGACCAATTGCCGCCAGCAGCCTTGCAGAGTGCTTGGGTGTAATTGCCGCTGCTCCCCCAACCGCCGCCGCTGCATGAGCCATAATCTGTCCAGTCCAGCCAGGACTGGTTGTAGTTTGCCGATCCGACGTTGACTGACGTCGTGAAGGGTATGATCGACACATAAACGTCGCCATTGGTGGCCGCAGCCGCTTGCAGTTGCGACAGGAAATTCGATGCTGCGGATTTTAACGCATCCATTTTGCCGCTCTGCTGCATCGACCCGGTATTGTCGAGCACTAGCGCCACGCGCAATCTCGTCGAGCCCCATTTAGCTGTGGAGCTAGCGGTTACGGTGATTGTGTTGAAGCCGAGCACCTTCGCAAAGTCTGTCGGCATCGAGGCAGAGCCGTTGACGACTATTTGAGTCCCGTCGCTACTTGAATAAGCCGCATTGACCGAGGAGCTTTGCACCCCGGCCGGATTGAAGAGTGCAGCAAAATATTTTGCCGAATTCGTTTGGAGTTGATCGGCCGAGTCGGTCGCGGCTTCCTTCGAAAGCATCAATGCGGTTAAGTCGACCGCGGCTTGTAGTTTTGTTTTGATGTCATTTGCGTGGCTGTAGTCGACGGCAGCGCCGACGCAGCCAAGAATTGGAACAACTCCTAACGCGAATGTAACCGCCACATTACCCCTGCGGGCCGGTCCAAATTCGCGCAGCTTCTGCCGCCAGCGAGAGACGAGCGCTTCTGTGCCCATGCCAACACCTCGTGTAGGCACAGTTTTAGACAATAACTTTGAAAACGCTGTTAAATAGTTCCATCGTGCCGGTTAATTGCAGTTTACCTTCGAAGTCATGCAATCACCGTCACTCCATTGCGCCTAACGGCGCCGACAGCCTGAATCGCCGCCCAAGCGCAGTCGGGAAGTTTGCCTTAAGCAATCGAAATTGCCTTAGTTAAGATTTGAACCAAATATAGCGACCAATTTCAGCGGTTTTGCAGTTTGAATTGTCTATCGTTCGGCCCCACGCAAAGACTGCGTGCGCGCAAGCAGGGATCAAAACATATATGACGGCAAGCTTTGATGACCTCAGCGCGAAGCTCAATGCTAGCTTCGAGGCCAAAGAGCGCGCGCTTGCTGAGGCCCAGGCCATGTTTCAGGCCAACGTTGAAGCCCGCAATGCCAAGCTCAACGCTGATATTGAATCGCTAGCGCCGTCAAAGGCAGTAGCGCCACCAGCTAACCGAGTTTCCCCGCGCAGGTCGCCGCTACCGAAAAAACACCGCCTTTGGATGTATCCGAGCAAAACGCGATAGCGTCGCCGCAAATGTTCGGCAGACCGATGTCTGCTATTGGCACTTAGCGGACATCGAAGAGCTGCCGTCGAATGTCTGCTTTCGGAGGAGAGCGGACATCATAAGGACAGCTGTCGTCACGGCAGGAAATGCTTTTGATGATGGGACCGACGTGATCGACGGTGCCGAATTTGGAAGCCACGCGCACCTAACGCGGCCCGCCCGACGTATCTCTGTCGTACCCTAAGCGTACTCAATTTGCCGGCCCGAGTTTAATTCTGACTTTTGCGCGCAATAAAATGAGCGGCTATAAGCGGGCAAAGAGCAAGAATAAGACGGAATCAGCTCCGATTTAGCCCCTAGCGATACAAGTGAACGCGCCAAAAATGATGCAAAGACGTTTCAATATTGCCCCGATGATGGAGTGCGTAGGCTAGCGGCGAAACGCGTTTAATTTCTAGTCGCTTAGCAGACGCAGCCTTCGCACATGTCGTACTGATCGTCGTACTTGCGTGCGAAAGATATTCGCGGACTTTGTCCGATAACCGGGCTTATCGGACAATCTCGACTAGAACTGCTTTTGGTATTTCGCGGACAATCGGGCCGCGCTTGCGTTTGTCCGCTAATGACCCAAAGCGGACATGATTTGGAAGTGCACTAGGGTTGGTCTTCTACAATGCTTACTTCATGCTTGGCATTGCCATTTCGATCGTTTGCATGACCGTTTGCTTCGGATGGGCGCTGCATTCCTTCGCCACGAGTTCGGAGTTGTGCTGAAGCTTGCCAACCACGAGCTTGGTGTTCTTCCGCAGCCCATTGTAATACCCGCTGAGCCATACGCCTGTTAAAAGCGAGTCAGCCGTACCCGCGAGCAATTGTTCGCATGTGAACGCTGACATATCGACCAACTCTTCTGCCGGTTGAGCTTGCGCTGCGTTGGCAATTGTGATCGTAGCCGCAATAGTTGTGATCAGAACCTTTGACTTTTGCACCGCTGCATTCCTCGTGGCCGGAGTTGAAAGGGTGCAAGGTAGTTAAATTCGTCTGCCCCAATTTGACGTAGGTCAATTCCACAAAGGGGATTTCGCGCAAGGTTTCGCGATAGATCGCGGTGAGAGCTCGATAAGAACCACTGGGATTGTCGCGGCGTTGATTATTGGGTGCCTGAGCGTCAACCAAAGTGCGGTCGCACATCGAATTTGATCAGAAAGAGTGAACAACCATGTATGGAGCCAACATATTTTGGCGGCGGGTCATCCCAATCGCATCGTTGGCGGCAGCGCACATATTTGTGGGCGTCTCTACCGGCAAAGCACAGACCGTAGGCTATGCAGATGCAATCGATCGCCTGGCAGTGAATTGCGGCAAGGATATCGAAAAATTCTGCAAGAAAGAGCCTCTTGGTGGAGGCAGGATCAAGCAATGTCTCGAAAGCAATCAGGCGAGCGTGGCGCCATCATGTAAGGCGGCCGTCAGTCAAATGACCGCCATGCTGCAGAAGCGAGCTGCGGCGCGATCGACAATAGCTCAGGTCTGCGAGCGGGACCGCTTGCGCCTTTGCAACGGCATTGAAGCGGGTGACGGCAACCTGATGGAGTGCTTCTATAAGGTTAAGCAGAACGTCAGCTCTGCTTGTCGAGAGGCGGTTGCCAATGCCGGCTACGAGGTTGCGCTCGGTTCTGCCGGTTCTCCCGGCGCAATCAACCTGAGCGGCCAAGACCTTGTTAGCAGCTTGCAGGGTGTTGCCGACGCTCCGCAGACGATCGACGCGACACAAATGCGCCGACTGGCTGCTCAGTCACTCAAGGACCCGACCCGCGCAAGCCGCGTCAATCGGCCACCACTCTTCGAGCAACTCAACAGTCAGGCGCAAATTACAATCGCTATTCAATTCGATTTCGACTCGGCGAGAATTAGACCGGACTCGTTTCGCGCTATCGGTCTGATGGCGGATGCGCTCAATCATCCGTATTTGCTGGGATACCATTTCCTCATTGTCGGTAACACCGACGCGAAAGGCAGTCGCGAGTACAATCTTAAACTCAGCCAGGAACGAGCGGACGCGGTCCGCGCCGCTCTGATCAACCCCTTCGGCATTGCGTCGGCGCGTATCGAGGCTGTCGGTTTGGGTGAAGAGCAACTGCTTAATCGAAGCGATCCTGATGCTTCAGAAAACCGACGAGTGCAATTGATCAATATCGGAAAATGAAGAGAGCCTAGCTATCAATCAGGGCTGTCATGACCCGGTGTGTGTACGCTGCAGGTCCGCTCACAGGCGTCAACGACGCGGACTACAAGCCGCCGTTCCCGCTCACCGCCAAGCTCAACAAGCTGACGATCAAGGTCGACCGGGCGCAGCTGTCGCCTGAAGACGTCAAGAAGCTTGAGGAGGCGCAGCGTAACAACAAGATGAGCGAATGATCTAAGCGGCCCCGGAGTGTCCGCGACCGCTTCATATCCAAGGCCGCTATTGGCACTGAGCGGACATTCGGCTCGCAGCCGTGAATGTCCGTTATCGGGGGTAAAGCAGACCGCGCGCAAACGCAGCCGAATGTCCGCTACCCAAAGCGGACGGGGCGCATTGTTTATTGCGCCTTTGATCGAACGTTTTTTTCTCCGTCTGCGGCCTAACAGGCTAAGGGTACTGCGGCACTAGCCAGTCTTTGAGTGACAGACTGCCTCCACCCTGTTTCCGCTCGGATCTATAAGAAATGCGGCATAGTAAGTCGCGTGATATTTATCGCGAATACCCGGAGGGCCATTGTCGGTTGCCCCATTTTCCATCCCTGCCTTCCAAAATGCATCCACTGCTGCCCGGCTGCGCGCCTTAAAACACCAATGTCGCGCGGGAGCATCATCTGGCTGACCACCAATTTTGATCGACAGATAATTTCGATCTGGGTGGTCTCCATCGCACCGCTCTCCGTAGCCTAGCCTCAGTTCTGATTTGCGTACCTTTGGCACACCCAGCGCGCTCATAATGGCATCATAAAACTTCTCGGCAGCGTCAATGTCAGTCACCGTAATGGAAGCGTGGTCAAGCATGCGCTAACACTCCAAAAATTCGAACAGAGGTCGCTCGTTGCCCCGAACCGGGTTTCGCTGAAGCGAAAGGCGAGGCGGCCGCTTGTCTGCGGCCGCCCCTCCTCGGACTTGTCGATCACTCGACAACAAGGGTCGGCTTGAGAGCCACGGGCCGAGACACGTTGTAAAAATTGGGGGAGGTTGCCATCACCGCCTCGTGGATTTTGACGAACTCCTCCCGGGTACCGCTGCCCTTAATGCGGACGGTGTAGCTTAAGTTCTCGTAGCCCGCCGGCACGGCCGGATCGACTCCGAGGAAGCCACGGAGATCGATCTCACCATCCGTCTCGATTGTCAGGCTCTCGAGGGTGATTCCGTGGACCGCGCACTGCGCCGCATATCCGACGATCATGCAGGCGTTGAGCGCCGCCAGCAGATGCTCCTGTGGATTAGCGAACTGGTTCGAACCGCCGAGTTCGCTTGGCTCGTCGATGTCGATCGAGAATCGGCGCGGCACGTGTTCGCCGCCGATTCCGAAGCCGTCGACCTGCGAGCGACTCCGTGTCTGGCCCTGCCAGGTCGTGGCGACGTGCCAGCTGGTCTTGGCATTTGCGGCATCCCGTTTGACGCCATTGATTAGGGCAAACAGGTCGTCAATGTTGAGTCCGTTGACGACGTTGGGTTGGACGGTTTTCGTTTGAGCAGCCATGACAAAGTCTTCCTTTGCTTTCGCAGTTGCGTGAATTGCCGCTGGATCAATGGAGCGAGGCGAGCGCCGCCTGAATGCGCTGGCCCTGGGTTTCGGTGATCAGGCTGGTCAGCACTTTGCCAAACTGCGGGTGCTGGGCGCCGGAGTGGATGTACTGCCACCGGTAAGCCATGAGAAATGCGGCCTCGATTGTCTGTGCTTCGGCCTCGTCGATGGCGCGGCCGCAAGCCGCAACGAAATACCCAGCGTCGGCTTTGGCCTGCACTTGCAAGATGCCGTCCACCGCCACGACAAGCTCGATGAACTCGTCGACGGCATGGTCGCGTTGCTCGGGGGTAAGTTCAGCGTCATGACGCACCCATTCGAGCTCGTCGAGGATCGCGTGCTGACTTTCCTCCCGCCAGTGATAGAGGAACACATCCTTGAACAGCTCCGAGAGCGCGGCGTCAGGATCAATGCTCTGGCGATAATGGAGTTGGGTGAACAGCTCGATGTCGAGCGTCAACCCCAGCACCGCCCAGGTGCTTTTGCCGAGCACGGCGTGGGCGACACCGTTTGGATCGATGTCGAAGCGATAGCCGGCGGGCAGCACATCGCCGATCATAAAGTCGATGCGGCGGAACAGCTCCTGATGCTTCAGTTCCTCGTCACTGAAGCGGACCAGCGCTTCGAGCGCGATCTGGTCACCGAACCAGTGCTCTTCGCTCAGCTCCAGCACCTTGGCGTTGATGAAGCGCTCGACCAAGCCAAAGATGTTGGCGTAGGTGCGCCCCTGGATGTGGCTCACAAACCGTTTTTCCTCGCGCGACAGCGTTGTGAACGCGTCGGCCAACGAAAGTCCGTCCGGCAGGAATTTGTGGGCGGTATCGAAGCGGCGCCCCCGGATGACGTCCTTTTCGATATCCCAGCGTACCCGCTTGGATGTCTGAACGCAGCGCTCATATCGGTCGCTGGCGGAGATTTTGTCGATCGCATTCATTTCCCGTCTCCTGTCTAGAGCCGACGGAAAGCCGGTCGGCTGTTGCGGCGATCTGTAGGCCGGCGGGCGGCGGAAAGACTATGACCTGCCCGCCGGGAGACATGACCGAAACGCCGTATCCTGATAGGAAGCGGGTATGGACGCGTTATCTGACGTCTTGAGAGTCGCGCAGTTGACCGGAGGCGTGTACCTGCACGCTGATTTCTTCGCGCCGTGGTGCATAACGGCGCGCGTTACGCCCGAGCATTGCGGGCCGGCTCTCGGGCCAAATGCCCATCTCATTCCTTACCACTACGTCGTCGACGGCGAATTTCATGTCCAAATCGAGGGTGACGATGGCAAGGTCCTCGTGATTGAGGCCGGCGAAGTGGTTTTGCTGCCGCGCAATGACCCGCATCTGATGGGGAGCGATCTGAGCCTGCCGCCCGTGGCGGGCCGCGATATCATCCGTCCGCCAACGGACGGCGGCCTGGCCTCCATCCATTATGGCGGCGATGGCGCGCGCACGCGAATGATCTGCGGGTTTCTCGGTTGCGACGGCGGCGAAGCAAATCCGGTGATCGCCACCCTTCCGCCCCTGTTCAAGCTAAATGTCGAGCAGGCCGGCGCCGCGGAATGGATCCGCTCAACATTCCAATATGCCGCTAAGGAGGTCTCCGCGGGCCGTCCTGGATCGGAAACCGTTCTCGCCAAGCTATCGGAGTTACTGTTGGTCGAGGCGGTGCGGCGTTACGCGGAGGCCTTGCCAGACGGTCAGACTGGATGGCTTGCGGGCCTGCACGAGCCATACGTCGCGCGGGCACTGGCGCTGCTTCATGGCGACATCGTTCGTCGTTGGACCGTGGACGACCTGAGCCGCGAGGTCGGTCTGTCGCGTTCGGCGTTGGCTGACCGCTTCATTCGCCTGATCGGCTCGCCGCCGATGCACTACCTCGCCAGTTGGCGGATGCAGGTGGCGGCGCAAAAGCTGCGCAACACCAGTGCGTCCCTCGCGCAGATAGCCGAAATGATTGGCTACGATTCCGAGGCCGCATTTTCTCGCGCATTCAAGAAGACTTTCGGCGCGGCGCCCGCAACGTGGCGGCGTTCGAACAGCTAGGCACGGCAGTGGCATCTATCACGCGAAAGCCCGCGATTGGCGTCGCGACTAATGTCTGCTTTTGGCACAGAGCAAACATTCTAGCGGCAGCGATCAATGCCGCTTTCGGGGGTAAGGCCGACATCGCACGGATGTGCGCCTATGCCCGCTAGTGACCCAAAGCGGACATCGCGCTCACGACTTTGAAATGTCGATTTCACGCCCTAGCCACTGCTCAGTGGCTTCGATTGCATCCATGAACTGACGGAATCTAATAACGCGACCGTCACTAAATTCCAGGAAATCTGCTACCATTAGATCAATTACACGGTTCGTCGCCTTAGCTTTGGCCCGCATCCTGACGACGACAGCAGCCGTATCAGTACCATCGGCGGCGACGAGCAACGGCGTATAGCTCAAAAACTCATAATCAACTCGAGACGCTTTCAACGCGGCGAGCAGTGCGGCTTTGCCTTTACCGCGCCGAAAATATGGGAAAGCCGTCGTCGGAGCATTGCTGGCGTATTCGATCTCGTCATGAACCACGTCGTCAATTAAGAACTGAAAGTGGCCTTCGAGATAAGCGTTGTAGATTTCCCGTATGCGCTCACGAAAATCGCCCTGCATGACAACGACCGAAAATCTAAAAACCGAAAGGTCACGCCCATAATCGGGCCGTGCTCAGTGACGCACTATGAAAGGAAAGACCCCGGCCCTCCCTAGGGAGGAACCCGGGGGATCGGGAGGAGACCGGGGCTTTCGTCACTACCAAAAACGTATACGTGTAGCGCACCGTGTCTGGCTGATGACTACTCATAAACGGCGGCTAACTCAGGACGCGCCGCGTTGATGACTTATCCTAATCGCGACCGATACTGGACGTGCCGCATTGAGATGGATCAATCACGACGACCAAATCGGCCCCTGAGAGCCTACGTAAATATCCGTAGCAGACGAAAACGGCCTGCCTTGTGGTATTTGAGTGTTCAGCCACCTAAGCCGTCCGCTAGTCGTCATGAGCAAGCTGTCTCCGGCAACGCGACCAAAACCGTGCCCGATCTGTAAAGTGGCAATGCAGGCCCTAGAAACCAATAATGGTACGACATTTCGGTGCGAACCTTGCGGCACGGCAATAGTCATCGCCAGGTCATCGAAACGGGCCAACTTTAGTTAGAGGCCCCAAGACGCTCTATTTGTCTGATACCGGACATTTGACTCGACAGGGTTTCAACCGAGGAGCAGCCTACATTTTGAGGGTTATGCGCCCTCCGGGGAGGCTCTTATCGAGCGCTTCGTTCACAAGGAAAACCTACGACGCCTGCGGAATCTATTGGCGCAAGCCATCGATGAGGCAACACGTCAACAACTCTCGAAATTGCTGGCCGAAGAAGAGGCGAAATATCATGCGCCGCCTCAGGACGGGTCAGCATGAAATCGGCGGTCGTGAAGCACTCAGTCGCCATCGGCGATCACAGAACCAGTGTGAGTCTTGAAAGCGAGTTCTGGGCCTGCCTAAAAGAGATTGCCAACTCTAGGCGGACGACAATCTCTAATCTCATTAGTGAAATCGATTTTGGACGTGCGAATGGCAATCTGTCGTCCGCGTTGCGCGTCTTCGTTTTAAGCCAGTATCGCCATCCAACAGCAAACGCCCTAGGCGGCATTTCGGCTATTGGCACTTAGCGGACATTCAGACCGCTGCGATGAATGTCTGCTTTCAGGGGTAAAGCGAATATGGCCTGTTTTGAAGAAATTTTTAGGGCTAACGAATTATTACCGCTGATTTAGTTTGCCTTTTAATCGGCGGGCTCGCCGCAATTGGAACTCTATTTTCAAACTCCCAGCTTACCATCGTTCGCAAAGCTGGGGCGTCGCGAACGTGCATCAACGGTTACGAAATAGAAGGCGATCGCGCTATCGCGTCCATGTTCTCATCCTCACGACTATCCTGACGATCGGGATACTCGTCGGTGGAAACGGGCTCTTACTTTTTCACTTGCATCAGAACACGCTTCGTGATGCCCAGTTTGCTCTACTGCGCCAAAGTTTGACGTTATCGGAACTGGTCGAACGCACGTTCCAGTCCGTCGATTTGGTTCTGAACGCCGTCGGCGACAAAGTCCGCGCAGGCGGCGCCAAAACATTCAGCCCCAAGTTGGCCGGGCAGGAGCTTTACCTGTTCCTCAGGGAGGAAATGGACGGACTACCACAAATCGATACGTTGGGCGTCCTCGACGCGGACGGGCGCAGGCTCAATCATTCTCGCGGGTGGCCTAATCAGGGTATCGATCTCTCGAGCCGGCGTTATTTCCAAGCCTTGAAGCAAAATCCTGCAACGACCTCCTACGTCAGTGAGCCGATCCAAGGTACCGCAAGCGGAGAGTGGACCATTATTCTCGCGCATCCGGTGCGGACGTCCGCCGGCAAATTTCTTGGCGTTGTATTCAGCTCGACAGTCCTCCGCTATTTCGAAGACCTCTTCCATGCAACGTCAATTGGCGACGGATATGCCGCGACATTGCTGAAAACAGATGGAATTTTGCTTGCGCGATACCCAATGGTCGGGAAGGTCGGAATGCCGGCTCCGGCTAGCGTCCTTAAAAAACTGGCAAATTCAAGATCGGCAATTTCGCGTGCGGTGAGTCCCGTTGACCATCAGCCACGCATAGCCGCGGCGTACAAACTCGCCAACTTCCCACTGGCAGTTGTTGTAACTCAGACCGAGGACGAAGTATTTTCAGCATGGCGCGCGACGGCCTACAGAATGAGCTCTGGGATCGCCGCTGTTATCCTTCTATTGCTCATCGCTGCTTATTCGATTGCACGATCCTGGCGAACGCAGGATCGGCTCAATGCAGCGCGCGCCCAGATTGTTGAATCAGGCAGAAGCCGCGCGCTTGCGGAAGCAGAAGTTAAACGCCAGCACGATTTGGCGTCACAAAATGTTCGCTTTAACGCGGCCGTTGAGAATATGTCGCAAGGTCTCTCGATGTGGGACGAGCATCAACGGCTCATCGTCTGTAACAGGCGATATCTGGAAATTTATCGCCTCAGCGAAGCCGAAACTCAACCCGGCACGGAAATCAAAGAAATTCTTCGAGCGCGCGCGAACAGTCGGACGGCACAAGAGAGCCACGAGAAGAATATCGGCCAGTGGGCCAAGGAAATCAGTGAGCGAAGAATCTACCAATCAACGGTCAAGCTGACTGACGGACGGTACATATCCGTTGTCCATCGCTCTATGAGCGACGGTGGGTGGGTTTCGACGCACGAGGATGTGACGGCTCGTCGGCGCGAAGAAGAGGAGCTAGACGAAACAAAGAAATTTCTCGATTCCATTATCGAGAACATTCCCGTTGCAGTGACCGTGAAAGACGCCAAAACCAGAAAGTTTGTCCTCGTCAACCAGCAATTCGAGAAGATGATCGGTTTGGCTCGAGAAAGTCTCTTGGGCCAGGACGTGTTTGACGTTTATCCCCGCAAGTCGGCAAAGCTCATTGACGATTCGGATACTAAGTCACTGCAACCAAATGTCGGGGTAGTATCGGATGAATATGAAATCGAAATGCCGCACCGCCGCAACTGTATATTGGCAACAAGCCGCATTGTTATTCGCGACGCAGAGGGAGAACCCAAATTCCTCGTGGTGGTGATCGACGATATCACAGAGCGGAAAAAGTCAGAACAGCGAATTGCATTCCTTGCGCACCACGATGCGTTGACTGGGCTCGCCAATCGCGCTGCCGCAGTCCAGCGCATCGAAGAGGCAGGTGCGCGGCAACGGCGCTGGGGCGACCCGTTCACCGTTTTGTTGTTGGACCTTGACCGGTTCAAAAATGTCAATGACACGCTAGGCCATGGGGCAGGGGATGAACTCCTTCGACAGACGGCCTCCCGCCTCAAGTCAGTACTGCGAGAAACGGACGTTTTGGCTCGCCTGGGCGGAGACGAGTTTGCAATTATTCAGATCGGCGAAAGTGACCAGCGCGCTGCCGCGGTAGCGCTTGCCGATCGCGTCAAAGATGTCATCTCTGAGCCTTACAATATTGAAGGCCATGAAGTTAATATCGCAACGAGCATCGGCATTGCTCTAGCGCCGGACCACGGCACCAATCCAGAAAATCTGGTCAAGAAGGCCGACATGGCCTTGTATAGAGCTAAATCAACGGGCCGAAATGGCTATTGCTTCTTTAATCCTGCGATGAGCGAAGCAATCGCGCTGCGACACGAGCTCGAGAGAGAACTCCGCCGCGCCATCGACAATAATCAGCTTGAGTTGCACTACCAGACGATCATCGATGCAAAAACCCGAAAAATATGCGCAGCGGAAGCGCTCGTTCGCTGGCGGCATCCGTCCAAAGGTTTGATCTTCCCGGATCAATTTATTCCAATCGCCGAAGAGACTGGTTTGATTACTGAGATTGGCGAGTGGGTATTGGACAGTGCATGTCACGAGGCCGTGCGGTGGCCAAATAATGTGCACGTTGCGGTCAATCTTTCGGCCGTCCAATTGCGTAAGCGCGACCTCGCTGATGTCGTTAGTCGTGCGCTTGAAAAATCAGGTTTGGATCCGAAGCGATTGGAACTTGAAATAACGGAAACAGCGCTGATCGAGTGGGCAGCAGATTGCCTACCCGTTCTGCGAAAACTCAAAGAGCTCGGCGTTGTCATTGCTCTCGATGACTTCGGCACTGGCTACTCGTCGCTGAGCCACCTGACGGTGTTTCCTTTCGACAAGATCAAAATCGATAAGTCGTTCACTCAGAACATGATTAGGCGGGCAGACTGCGCAATTATCGTCTCAGCGACCGTGACCCTTGCGCGCGGGCTTGACATTGTGACGACGGCAGAAGGGGTTGAAACGGCGGAACAGAGTAAGCTTCTTGAGGTCGCGGGTGTAACGTCACTGCAAGGCTATTTTTATCACCGGCCGAGCCCCGCGTCGGATATTGATTTTGACAAAATCTATCGACCGGATATCGAAACCGCCGCATAGGCCTCAATCGCTTGCCCGCTGGCCTTGATGCGAACGTAGCAAATACCGCACTTCCGATTTTTTTAAGCAAGGCACTTCAGGATCCGTAGGTCCGCTTTTGGCACTAGCGGACATTGCCGAGCTGCTCAGCAATGTCGGCTTTGGGTGTAAGAGCGGACATGGCTTTTGATGATGGTGCAATCATTGTCGACGGTGCCGGATTTGTAAGGGCAGGGCACCTGACGCGTCCCAACCGTCGTACTTTTGGCGAACCCTAAGCGTACTTGATAGGTTTGGCACGTAGTGATCAGACCAACCGGCCTCGCCAATTGCTGATTGGTCGCACAACAGGAATTAATTTCACTTGCTGGCTTGGGACAAATCCTGACTTTTGCGCACAATAAAATGAGCGGCTATAAGCGGGCAAAGAGTGAGAATAAGACGGAATCAGACCCGATTTGACGCCGAGCGATACAAGTGAACACGCCAAAAGTGCTGGAAAGACGCTTTAATATTGCACCGATGATGGAGTGCGTAGGCTAGCGGCGAAACGCGTTTAATTTCTAGTCGCTTAGCAGACGCAGCCTTCGCACATGTCGTACTGATCGTCGTACTTGCGTGCGAAAGATATTCGCGGACTTTGTCCGATAACCGGGCTTATCGGACAATCTCGACTAGAACTGCTTTTGGTATTTCGCGGACAATCGGGCCGCGCTCGCGTTTGTCCGCTAATGACCCATATCGGCGTACTCAAGTGCTGCGGCAGTGTCGCCGGACTCGCGCGCAAAGGCGACCAGCGCCGACAATGTATCTCGGTCGTGAGGATGTTGCGCGAGGTTCTGTTTGAGAACCGCTATTGCATCACTAACGCGCCCGGCAGAATGCAGCGCAACGGCATACACATAGGCATAACGTGCGCGGTTCGGCTCAAGGTCTGTCGCGCGATGCAGTTCCTCCGTTGCCTCATCGAACTTCTTGAGACGAACGAGTGTGAGGCCCAGCGAGTAGTGCAGGCCAGCATCTCCCGGTGAGGCGACGAGTGTGGTGCGTAACACGCTTTCGCTGTCGGGTTCCCGTCCCAACTGCCGGTATAAATCGGCAAGGTTGATTGCGGCGGGTGCATATTGACTGCTGAGACGCAGCGCGGCCTTGAACTCGGCCTCGGCTTCTGTGGCCTGACCGCGTCTGGCGAGGAAGTTACCGAGCGCAGAGCGGGCCTCCGGTCGATCGGCATTGAGCCGTTGCGCGGCGATGAACTCAGAGGCGGCCTGCTCAAACCGTTCGCGGTCGGCGGGAGGCTGGCTTACGGCCGGAATCGCCGCCAGTAGCGACACAGCCCTAATTCGAACGCCGCGAACGGGATCTGACAAAAGCGGCGCGACGAAAGGCCAGAGCTGGGTGCCTGGAACGCCGTCGAGCATATCGAGGGCGCCAATCCGCACCATAGGATCCGGGTCGGCAAGGCCGGCCCTGGCAACTGTACTCGCTGAGGGCGAAAGATACTGGCCGAGTTCATCAAGCGCGGGTAATGTGAAATTTGTCTGTCTACGTAGAATTATTCGCGAATAAGACTGTCGAGCGTTAAGCTCCGGCCAAGCCCACCAACCTTTTCACCGATGCCATCAGCCCGTAACAAGTCACGCGCCGCTCCGTGAGCGCCAACGACGCGCAGAGTGATATCACGGCTTTCGAGCTCGCTGTGCAGCTCGTGCAGCATGCGCGAGCCTGCAAGGTCGACATATGGTGCCGCCGAAAGATCACAGATCATCAGGCGGATCGAATCAGGGCCGGCCGCACGAACACGCTCTATGACTGCTTCTAGGACTGCATCAGCATTGACGTAAATGAGCGATGCTTCCGGCCGGAAGGCGATCACGTGAGACAGGGGCTCATTCTCGGGGTGGCGCTCCACATCTGAATAAATGTTGGTGCCCGGAACACGGCCGAGAAATGCTACATGGGGCCGTGATGTGCGAAGTAACAGCAATAATATGGATGCCAGAGCAGCAAGCAGAATGCCTTGCAAAATTCCTAGAAGGAGCACGGCGCCCAGAGCGATCACCGCGGCATAAAAGTCCAGCCGGCTGACGCGCCACATACGGAAAAGTGCTGGAAAATCCAGTAGCCCATAAATTGCTGTTAGAACCACCGCAGCCAGCACCGCCTTCGGTAAATTCTCCAGCAGACCGGTAAGAAATAACAGACACAGCGCGAGTGTCACCGAAGCGAACAGAAGCGCAAGCGCGGTTCGCGCACCCGCCTTGTCATTGACGGCTGATTGCGACAGGCCGCCAGCCACCGGATAGCCGTGACCCAGCGCCGCCACCAGATTCGCGGCGCCAATGCCGAGAAGCTCCTGGCGCGGATCGATCTGGTATTGATGTTTCACCGCAAAGGTGCGTGCCGCAGACACGCCTTCAATATAAGCAAGCAGAAGGCAGCCGGCGGCCAGTGGAAATATTCCCTCGACATCGCTTAGGCGAAGCGTTGGGCCTGCGAGAGTGGGCAAACCGGCGGGGATTTGTCCTGTCGTTGGTACCCCAAGGGCGGGGAGGCCGAGCCAAGTCGCTATAACAATCGAGGCCGCTACAACCGCGAGTGCAACTGGTTTGCCAGGCAACATTCGTTCGCCGAGTGCAAGCAGAACGATTGCGCTGACGCCGACGGCGAGGACGAGGAGTTTTGCCTGTCCTAGTTGCCCGACCAGCAACACGGCTCGCTCAAAAAAATTGTGTCCGCCGCCAGCCACACCAATCAGGCTCGGGAGCTGGGTCATTGCAATCGTCAATCCCGCCCCAGCCTTAAAGCCCACAAGGATGCTATCGCTGATGAGCTTCACGAGGGCACTGAGCCGTAACAGCCATGCGAAGAGGCAAAGACCCGCTACAGTGAAGGCTGCCAGACTGGCAATCTGCGCGTAACGTTGCGCGTCACCCGCTGCCATCGCCCCCACGGTAGCGGCAATCATGAGCGAAATGGCGGAGGTGGGTCCGATGGCAAGCTGGCGCGATGATCCGAGCAGGGCATAACCCAGTCCACCCAATAGATAGCCGTAAATTCCAACCTGCGGTGGCAAGCCCGCAAGTCCGGCGTACGCAAGAGAAACCGGGATTGCGTAGGCGGCCAGCGTCACCCCTGCAATGAGATCGTGAGGCAGCCAAGCAATACGATAATCCGCGAGCCAAGTGGCCGGCGGGAACGAGGGTAGCCAAGCCGCCCGCTTTTTCGGTTCGCTCGGGTGCGCCATTCACTGCTCCTCGAACGCGAACTTGCCGTTGTACCGGCGGTCATTTGGTAAAAAAGAGTTTCTCGACGACCTGCATCACCGGCTGCTGGGAGTTGTCCGCCTGGTAGCAGGCCGACTTCAGCTTCGCGACATTTCCCTTGAGCTCTTGCAGCCCCAGAGTTACATCGCCGCGTTTTCCGTGCTGGTAGCCACTGAGCCAGATCGCAATCTTGTCGGGATCAGCCACGGTGTATTTTAAGAACTGGGCGCAAGTGATCTTCCCCATGTCGATCGTGACTTGTGCATGTGACGACGGCATCACGGGAAAGAGTGTCGCCGTGCAACAAATAAGAAATTTCGATATTTTCGTTATCATAGAATGATCCCTTTAAGACGCGGCGACGGCTCAGTGCGACTCAAGAAAGACGAAATTTTCCCAGCTCTTCATTCTCAAGAGGACGCGCCGCAGCAGCGAGAGGTGGCTCCAATAGTGGGTGAGCAAAGCCACCTGGGCGTCCGCTCCCACTGGAATGTTGTACCCGGAAATATCGTCGGTAATTTCGATACTCGCTAACGCACGACCTTCACCCTTGATCAGGCTCGGGTCGAGGAGCACGCCGCCGGCCTGGAGTTGGCCCTGTGAGATCGCATCGATGACCGTGTTCACTTTGCCTTTGAATATCCGTCCCGGCACCGCATCGAACGCAATCTCGGCGTCATCACCCTGCCTGACGCGTTGCAGCGAGTTTTGCTGAAACGCGGCGACAAGGGTGCGATCATCCGTGTGGACGAATGTCATGACCGGCCGGAGCGGCAGGGGCACCGCCATCATGCCGGGACGGAGGCCAAGCTGGGTCACGTAACCCGCAGTGGGAGCGCGCACGACCGTTTGCGCGAGGTTAAAATCGGCTTCCCTCTGTTTCGCCAAGGCGCTTTCGTAACTGGCCTCTGACGCGAGGTACACACCACGGCGATTTTCGACATCGATCTCCGCGTAGGGCAAGTTTTTGCCTGTCGCCAGCGCGTTGCGATTGCCGGACTCGTAACGGTCGAATGCCTGCTTGGACCGGTCTCGGTTGGCGATGGCTTCAGCGACCTGGGCTTTGGCACTATCGGCTTCGGCCTGAAAAATGGTCGGGTCGATCTTGAAGAGCTCATCGCCTGTCTTTAACGGCTCGTTTGCTGTGACCGGGACCTCCAGAACACGTCCTTTGACATCCGGAATGATCGGCGTTGTGACGAAATAAATTCGTGCCTGTTTCGTGTAGGGATGATTGTAATTCATGACCAACAGGATCGCTGCGATGCCGACAATTCCGCCGAGCGTGGCAGTCGCCAAGGACCATTGGTTGACGGGGATCCTAAAGATCTTGAAAACGCCCCAGCAGAGGCTGACGTAAATTAGGGCCAGTAACAGTTCCATCATTCGCCTCCGGCAACTTTTGTCTCAAGCTGCACCAAGCGGCGCCGGATTTCGTCGAGCTCGCTTTTCTGCTCTCTTCCTTGCGGCGAGTTCGGTTCAGCGAACCCCCATCCACGCTCCGGCCGATACGCCATGGCCCAGATCCACAGGAACGGCCAGATGGCGTGAAGTGTGAACAGGCTGACCCACCCAGCGGCATGGATGGCGTCTTCGTGCGGATGGTCTCGCGATTTTGCGATCAAATAGGGGATGTCATGGATGGCGATGATCCCATAGAAGATCACCACCACGACGAAGCAAAGCAGACCGAGCGCGAAATAATTTAGATACGGATCACCCATGACCGCCGCTACTGCTCCGTTACTCGTGCCAACACGGTGCGCCAATCGAACTTTCAGATTAGCGCCCGTTGGGAGAAACAAAGCATTGCGATAAGCGTCCGTTGTTGATGTGCATCAAAACGACGTGTTGCCGGCGCGATAAAGAATTTCCAGAGCGTTTGCACGAGGTACGATCATGACCGTCACCCTAGAAGAGTTGCTTCCGTCGGCGGAAGACTGCATGAAGAAGATGGCCTTGGCAGAAGGCGAAAAGGCTTCTGAAGAAGCTCGCAAGAGCGCGGCAGCCGAGGCGGAAAAGAAGGCCTTGCTTGATCGCCTGCTGAAGCCGTCGGGCATTTCCGATGAGGAGCGGCTCAAAAAGGCGGCCGCAATCATCCAGCGTGCCGTAAGCAACGGAATGACCGAAGTTCGTGTTGGCCAGTTTCCAAACAGCCTCTGCACCGATCATGGCCGGGCGATCAATCAGCAGGAGCCAGGCTGGGAGAAAACTCTGACGGGCTTGGCGAAAGAGGTTTACGAGTTCTGGAAGAAATTCATGCAGCCGCGTGGCTACCGGGTGAGATATGAAATCGTCGATTGGCCGGGCGGACTGCCGGGCGATATAGGTATCACCCTGATGTGGAGCGGTAAGCCGTAAACTCAGGCGCCGACCTCCATGGCACGCTCATCGACGCGCAAGAAAGCCGCTAACATCCCGCAAGACGACGGCAGGATGAAACGAAAGGTCTATGAAAAAGAGCTGCGGAAACTGCAGGTCAAACTTTGTCATTTGCAAGATTGGGTCAAGTATAAGGGCTTGCGCGTCATCATCGTGTTCGAGGGCCGCGATGCCGCCGGAAAAGGCGGGACGATCAAGGCCATTACGGAGCGAGTGAGTCCGCGCGTTTTCCGCACCATTGCGCTTCCCGCACCGTCGGATCGCGAGAAGACACAATTGTTCCTTCAGCGCTATATCCAACATTTCCCTGCCGCCGGCGAGGTCACCATCTTTGACCGCAGCTGGTACAATCGCGCCGGCGTCGAATACGTGATGGGTTATTGCACCAAGGAGCAACACCGCCGGTTTCTCGAACTCTGCCCCGAAATTGAAGGATATATCGTCGAGGGCGGTATTCACCTAATCAAGGTGTGGCTTGAGGTTGGGCAAGACGAACAGGAGCGGCGCTTCGCGGCACGCATCGACGACCCGTTGAGGCAATGGAAGCTGAGCCCGATGGACCTCGGGTCTTACGCGCGTTGGTACGATTATTCCAAGGCGCGCGACATGATGCTCGATGCGACCGACAGCAAGCACGCGCCGTGGCACGTCGTGCGTTCCGATGACAAGCGGCGAGCGCGGCTCAATATTATTTCGCACATTCTTAAACAGCTTCCCATCGGAAAGATGCCGAAGGTAAAAGCCAGGCTACCCAAGCGCTCGCAGAAACGGCGTTATAATGATCAGGCAAGCCTGAAAGGCCGTAAATTTGTGGCAGAGAAATATTAAGGCCACCAAGCGCCAAGAATCCGATGTAATCCGTGTCACAGCTCTGCCACTCGCAAACGTCAGATACTAACTCTGGACATACCTTTAACGCTCGGCGTCGGCTCTTGGCACTAGCGGACATCGTGCAGAGTTATGTGATCAAGCGCGAGCCAACGCTGTCCTGACTGATTTGCTACAAATCTTGTAACCTGCGGCGCGTTCAGGGAGTCCACGATGACCGAGTTACTGATCGCGGCGGGTCTAATCGCTGGACTCGTCGCCGCTCATGAGATCGGTTTTCGGCTAGGTTCGCTGGCATACTCGGCCGATGAATCCTTCGACCGACAAGTGGCGCTGGTTCGGGCGTCTACGGCCGCTCTGATTGCGTTTCTCGTCGGTTTCGCATTTTCAGGAGCAGCGTCACGCTTTGTCGATCGGCTAGACCTCGTCGTGAAAGAGGCAAATGCACTCGGTACCGCCTATTTGAGAGCTGACACCATTGCCGAACCTCAGCGTAGCGAACTGAAGGCTGCCTTAAAAGAATATACCGCCGACCGAGTTGTCCTATTGAGTCGCGAAGGACACGACCAGATTGGACCATTGCTTGCCAAGGTAAGCGCCTTGCACGAACGAATGTGGAGGCCGGCGATCAAGGCCACTCAAGACAATGCACCGCTAATGGCCGTAGTCCTGCCGCCAATAAACGAGGTCATCGATCTCCATGCGGTTCACCTCGCTACGGCAAGAAGACATCTGCCCCTTCCGATCATGACGGTGCTTCTGGGGGCGACGGCAATCGGCTTTGGTATGGTCGGCTTCGGTAATGGACGCGCGGGCCGTCGGTTTTCGTTGCTCGACTCCGTTTACGGAATCGTCCTCGCAGTTGCTCTATGGATGACAATCGACCTGGACTACCCCGGCATCGGCTTGATTAGGGTGAGCAATCTTCCCGTCGTTGAAACTTTAGCGGCAATGAGATGAATACTGGGGCACGCATAGTCGCCTATTGGCGCTTAGCGGACATTCCCGAGACACCGATCCATGTCCGCTTTCGGGGGTAAAGCGGACATCGCATTTTTTGAAAAATGAGCGGAGATGAGCGAAAACGAGCATAAATGAACGGAAATGGATTTGCCCGGAACTCGGCATAAGATAATGGAAAATAAGGAAAAACAGCCAAAAATGCTAGATCGACGATTTTGTGTCGCGCCGATGATGGAATGGACCGACCGGCATTGCCGGTTCTTCCATCGCCTGCTGACTCGCCGGGCGCTGATCTACACCGAGATGCTCACCACCGGCGCGGTGCTGCGCGGCGACCGCGCGCGGCTGCTCGGTTTCGATCCGTTCGAGCATCCGGTGGCGCTGCAGCTCGGCGGCTGCGATCCGAAAGCGCTCGCCGAGTCGGCGCGCATCGGCGAAGACTTCGGCTACGACGAGATCAACCTCAATGTCGGCTGTCCCTCGGACCGCGTGCAGGAGGGCCGCTTCGGCGCCTGTCTGATGGCGGAGCCGCCACTGGTCGCCGCCTGCATCGGTGCGATGAAGGCGGCGGTCAAGGTCTCGGTCACGGTGAAGTGCCGCATCGGCATCGACGAGCAGGATCCGGAACACGCATTGTTCGGCTTTGCCGAAGCGGTCAAGGCCGCCGGTACCGATGCGCTAATCGTGCACGCGCGCAAGGCTTGGCTGAAGGGATTGTCGCCACGCGAGAACCGCGAGGTGCCGCCGCTCGATTACGCGCTGGTGCACCGGCTGAAGTCCGCGCACCCCGATCTCGCCATCGTGCTCAATGGTGGCATCGCTAGCATCGCGCAGGCCAAGACCGAGCTCGGCGCGCTCGACGGCGTGATGATGGGACGCGCCGCGTATCAGGAGCCGTGGCGGCTGCTCGAGGTCGATCCCGTCTTCTATGGCGAGCCGCCGCCGTTCGCATCGGCCAAGGACGCCGCGCTCGCTTACATTCCTTACATCGAGCGCGAACTCGCCAAGGGCGCGCGGCTCAATTCCATTACCCGCCACGTGCTCGGCCTGTTCCGGGCGGTGCCCGGCGCTCGCGCCTTCCGCCGCCATCTCGCGGTCGAGGCGGTCAAGCCCGGCGCTGGCGCTGCCGTCATGGCTGATGCGCTCGCGCTGGTGCTGGACAGGCCGGCCGATTTGGCGCACATCGCCGCCTGACCTTTTTCCACCGGGGACGTGATGCTGCTGGGTTATCCGATCAGCGAGCTTGCCTGGCTCGCCGTCCTGATCGCGGGCGCCGGCATCCTCGTCGGCGTCCTTGCCGGCCTGTTCGGCATCGGCGGCGGCGCCATCATCGTGCCGGTGCTGTACGAGGTCTTCCGCGCGCTGAACGTGCCCGAAGACGTGCGCATGCAGATGTGCATCGGCACCTCGCTCGCCATCATCGTGCCGACCACGGTGCGCTCCTATATCGGCCACAAGAAAAAGGGCGCGGTGATCCCGAACGTCGTACGGGTCTGGACGCTGCCGGCCGTCACGGGCGTCGCCATCGGCTCGGTGGCCGCGGCTTACGCACCGGCAGCGCTGTTCAAGTCTGCTTTCGTCATCTTCGCAATCTTCATTGCCACCCGCATGTTCTTCGGCGGCGATCGCTGGAGCCTCGGCAATGAATTGCCGCGGGGCTTCATCCTCAAGGTCTACGGCTTCATCACCGGCCTGTTCTCGTCGCTGGTCGGCGTCAGCGGCGGCGCGGTGTCGAACGCAGTGCTCACGCTCTATGGCCAGCCGATGCAGCGGGCGGTCGCGACCTCGTCCGGCATCGGCGTGCCGATCACGATCGCCGGCACCATCGGCTACATCCTCGCCGGGCTGCGCCATATGCAGGAATTGCCGCCGCTGTCGATCGGCTTCGTGTCGCTGGTCGGCTTCGTGCTGATGGCGCCGGTGTCGAGCTACACGGCGACCTACGGCGTGCGCCTCGCCCATTGGATGCCGCGGCGCAAGCTGGAGATCGCCTTCGGCATCCTGCTGTTACTGGTGGCGACGCGGTTTTCGATCAGCCTGATCTAAGGCTGCCCGCGCATGCGCAGCCGCTCGCCGCGCACCTCCCAGCTTTCCAGCCGGTTGAGGAAGCTCATGCCAAGCAGATTGTTCCTGAGCTGGCCTTGCTGCACGACCAGCGCCGGCACCGCGCGTTCGGTCACGCCGCCGACGGTCAGGCGGTCGAGCGTCACGGGCGCCGCGCGCGTGCGGCCATTGGCGGTGTCGACATTGACCGTGTAGTCGAGGACTTCGATCGGCAGGCCGGCGGCTTTGGCCGCTTCCTGCGTCAGCACCACCGACGTCGCGCCGCTGTCGAGCACCATCGCGACGCGGGCGCCGTTGATATGCGCCGTCATGGCGAAATCGCCGCCGCGTCCGCGCACCACCTCGGCGTCGCGGCCGCGCCCGGCGACGTGACCCGGCACCAGCTCCGCCATGACGCGGTCGCCGGCGTCGCGCAGTTCGAAACGATAGGTGTAGCCGACCACCAGCAGGAGGCCGAGCACGGCCCAGAACAGCATCGCTTCCAGCGCTTTCGACAGCCGCTCGCGGAACAGCACCAGCACGAGCCCGCCCGCGAACACGACCATCGCGACCTTGAGCGCCAGCGAGCCGGCGTCGTGGCGCAACAGACTGGCGATGGCATCATGATCGCCGCTGGTGACGATCAGCACCGCGAGCGACAGCGCGATCCCTGCAACGAATGACCAGGTCAGGCGTCGGCTCACGGCATCATTCCGTTGCGCTCATGGTGCCGGCTTTGTTGCGTGCCGGAAGTTCCGCCATGATGCGGGCGCGCTCGGCCTCGCTCATGCCGCCCCAACGCGCGATTTCGTCGATGGTGCGGCCGCAGCCCAGGCAAAGCCCCGACCGCGCGTCGAGCGTGCAGATCTTGATGCAGGGGCTTTGGATCATCACCGGTCTCGAGGGTCGAATCGACGTCGAACATAGATACCGCGCCCGGGAACGCAATGATGCGATTGTCGCACAAAATCAGGTGCCGGCGCGGAACAGCGGGCGGCGGCTCAGGCGTTGCCGTTCCTCGGGCGTCAACACCGGTTCGCCCGGCGGCGGCGCGATCGGCGGGGCTGCGTGCTCCTTCATCGGCGCCATCGCGGCCACAACGCGTTCCGGCGGGAACGTGACGACGACTTCGGTGCCGATGCGCAACTTTGATTTGAGCGTGAACGTGCCGCCATGCAGGTCGACCAGGCTCTTGGCGATCGGCAGGCCGAGGCCCGCGCCCTGTTCGGCGGACTTGATCGAGTTGGAGCCCTGGCCGAACGAGGCGAGCACGATCGGGATTTCCTCCTCCGGAATGCCGGGGCCGGTATCCTTCACGCTCATGTATTGCCCGCCCGACGCGGTCCAGCCGACTTTGAGCCAGATCTCGCCGCCTTGCGGCGTGAACTTGATCGCGTTCGACAGCAGGTTGAGGCAGATCTGGCGGATCGCGCGTTCGTCCGCCCAGAGCCGCGGCAAATCGGGCTCGAACATTTCGTGGATGGTGATGCCGCGGTTCGACGCGCGGATTTTCAGCAGGTGGTGGCAATCCTCGACGATGCCGGCGAGCGAGACGGATTCCTCATTGAGCTCGTAACGGCCGGCCTCGATGCGCGACAGGTCGAGGATTTCGTTGATCAGCCCGAGCAGATGCACGCCGGAGTTATGGATGTCGGCGGAATATTCCTTGTAGGCCGGGATCGCGTGCTCGCCGAACACCTCGCTCTTCATCACCTCGGAGAAGCCGAGAATGGCGTTGAGCGGCGTGCGCAGCTCGTGACTCATCTGCGCGAGGAAGCGCGACTTGGAAATATTGGCGGCTTCGGCGCGCTTGCGCGCTTCGTCGGACACCGCCTTGGCTTGCTCGAGTTCGCCGATCAGCGCGTCCTTCTCGGCGCGCGCTTCGAGCGTGGCGAGCGTCGTCGAATAGAGCCGGTAGGCGAGCACGGCGAAATAGCCCTGCGCGGTCAGCGCCATGACGGCGAGAATGTAGTCGCGCAGCGTCGCCTGCAACGCGAAATGCAGCGCGATCGCGGCCGTCACCGGGAAGGTGGCGGCGAAGGCCGCCATCGGCAGGCTCGACGCCAGCATGCTCGACACCGCGACCACCAGCAGCATCACGAACAGCATGAAGGTGCCGGAGCTTTCGTCGACGCCGACCGGATTGATCAGGATGAACATCCACGCCAACCCGTAGAACAGGTCGAGCATGATGAAGCGCAGGCGCCATTTGTGCGCCGACACCTCGGCCATCGGCAGGTCGAGGAACTGCCGGCATTTGCTGATCATCACCGCATGGATGACGAGCACCGATGCGGTCCAGGCGCCGGCCGCAACCGCGCCGGTCCACAGGCTCGACAGGAAGCCGATGGTGGCGACCAAGAGCAGGATCACCAGCGACGCCGACAGCCGGTTCTGCGCGTATTGGCGCAGCAGCTCGTAGTCGAAGACGGGGCGGGTGCCACTCGATGAGGTCAGCCGGTCGCGCGCGTCCCGCACGTATTGCGCGGCGAGGCGGCGCTTCACCGGCGACTTTTCCGGAGGCAGCGCGGAGAGATCGGGCTGTTCGCCTGGGATAGGCATAAAACGACGCGGCTACGCTGAAAAACCAGGGTCAACGTCGCCCAAAATCCTTAAGACCAAGCTTAAGGCCTGACTAAAGACAGCGGTTAATGAAAACTTACCCGCCCTTTGACAGGGCATTTTCGTCGTGTTCGGGTGCCGCTCGAGTGAAAAACCGTCCCGGAGATGTGGAATGAAGCTCTATGACAGCGGGCGGGCGCCCAATCCGCGCCGGACCCGCATTTTTCTTGCCGAGAAGGGCATCAGCGTGCCGACCGAGCAGGTCGACATGATGGCGATGCAGCACAAGACCCCGGAATACGCCGCCATCAACCCGCTGCAGCGCATGCCGGCGCTGTTGCTCGACGACGGCACCATCATCACCGAGTCGATCGCCATCTGCCGCTATTTCGAAGCGCTCCAGCCGCAGCCGCCGCTGTTCGGGGTGGGGGCCAAGGAAATTGCGCTGGTCGAGATGTGGAACCGGCGCTGCGAGCTCAATCTGCTGTTCACGATCGCGCACGTGTTTCGTCATTCGCATCCGGCGATGAAGGAGCTCGAAGTGCCGCAGGTGGCGGAGTGGGCCGAAGCCAACAAGCCGCGCGTCGCGGAATTCCTCACGATCCTCGACGGGCAACTCAAATCGAATGCGTTCATCACCGGCGAGCGTTTCTCGGTTGCCGACATCACCGCGCTCTGCGCCGTCGACTTCATGAAGCCGGCGAAGATTCCGATGTCTGAGGGTCTTGCCAACATCGCGCGCTGGCATGCAGCCGTGTCGGCGCGGCCGAGCACACGCGCATGATCCCGAAAAGTGGGAACCGGTTTTCGGACCAGATCATGCGCAAGAACATAAAGAAGGCCTGATCGGGCATGCGGTTGACCATTGCCGGTTCGGGCGACGCCTTCGGCTCCGGCGGGCGCTACAACACCTGCTTCTGGCTGGAAACGGCCAAGACCACGCTGGCCGTCGATTTCGGTGCATCGAGTTTTTCGGCGGTGAAGAAGCTCAATCTCGACCTGAACAAGCTCGACGCAATCGTCCTGTCGCATCTGCACGGCGACCATTTCGGCGGCCTGCCGTTTCTGCTGCTCGACGCGCAGTTTCTGAGCCGGCGCGAGCGGCCGCTCACCATCGCCGGTCCGCCCGGCACGCGGGTGCGGCTCGATGCCGCCATGGAAGTGTTCTTTCCGAAGTCCACCGGCACGAGATGGCGCTTTCCTTGGACAGTTGAGGAGATCGCCGTCGGCGTCGAAGCCAATGTGCTGGGACATTCCCTCCTGACCGCCGAGGTCATCCATCAATCGGGCGCGCCATCGACCGCGCTGCGCCTCTCCGACGGCGACAAGGTCTTCGCTTACTCGGGCGATACCGAATGGACCGACGCGCTGCTGCCGATCACGGCGAACGCCGACCTGTTCATTTGCGAGTGCTACGCGTTCGCCGGCAAGATGACCGGACACCTGAGCTGGGAAATTCTCGCGCCGAAAATTCCGGCTTTGCGCGCCAAACGGCTGATGGTGACGCACATGGGCCCGGCCGCGCTCGCCAGGCGCGACGACATCAAAAGCGCCGGCGTATTGGTTGCGGACGACGGGCTGGCGCTGGAATTCTGACGCCGCTCACTTCTCCAAGAGCGCGATCAGGCTCGACGTATCCCAGCGCTTGCCGCCCATCGCCTGCACTTCGGAATAGAACTGGTCGATCAACGCGGTGATCGGCAGATTGGCGCCGTTCTTGCGCGCCTCGCCGAGGCAGATTCCCAGGTCCTTGCGCATCCAGTCGACGGCGAAGCCGAAATCGAATTTGCCCGCCGTCATCGTCTTGTAGCGGTTCTCCATCTGCCAGCTTTGCGCCGCGCCCTTCGAGATCGTGGCGATCAATTTCTCGATGTCGAGGCCGGATTTTTTGGCAAAGTGCAGGCCCTCGGCGAGACCCTGAACCAGCCCGGCGATGCAAATCTGGTTGACCATCTTGGAAAGCTGGCCGGAGCCGGGGCTGCCGAGGAGATTGCAGGCGCGCGCGTAGGCTGCGATCACCTTCTCGGCGCGGCCGAACGGCTCGGCATCGCCGCCGCACATCACAGTGAGCACGCCGTTCTCGGCGCCAGCCTGGCCGCCGGACACCGGCGCATCGATGCAGTCGAAGCCGCCTTTCTTCCCCGCGGCGTAAAGCTCGCGGGCAATTTCGGCGGACGCGGTGGTGTGATCGACAAAGACTTTGCCTTTGCCCATGGCGGCAAAGGCGCCGTCTTTGCCCAACGTGACTTCGCGCAGGTCGTTGTCGTTGCCGACGCAGGCCATCACGAAGTCCTGGCCTTCGGCCGCGGCCTTGGGCGTCGGCGCCGATTTGCCGCCGAATTGCTTGACCCATTTCTCGGCCTTGGCGGCGGTGCGGTTATAGACGGTCACGTCGTGACCGCCTTTGTTCTTGAGATGCCCGGCCATGGGGTAGCCCATGACGCCCAAGCCCAAAAACGCCACCTTCGCCATCGTCTTCCTCCCTGAAAGCCCGGTGCTTATCTGCCTAATAGGTCATTGCGGAGGCGCTCGCGTCAACCGGTGGGCCGCATTGACCGGCCCGGCGCCGCGCCTATGGTGGGCGCGCAAAAGGACGGAACAGGGACGAGCATGGCGGCGACCAAGGAAGAGGTGCTGGCGGCTTTGGCGAAAATACCGGCGCCCGACGGCGCTGCGCTCACGCAATCCAAGGTGCTGTCGGACATTGTCGTCAGCGACGGCAAGGTCTTCTTCTCGATGACGGTCGATGCCGCCGCGGTGAAATCCTGGGAGCCGGTGCGCAAGCGCGCCGAGGACGCAGTGCGCGCGCTGCCGGGCGTGCAATCGGCAATGGTCGCGCTGACGGCCGAGCGCAAAGCCGGCGCCGCAGCGCCGAAGCCCGCTGCCGCGGCGCAGCCGCGTCACACCCATCAGCAAGCACAGCAAGGCGTGCCCGGCGTCGATGCCATCATTGCGGTCGCCTCCGGCAAAGGCGGCGTCGGCAAGTCGACCACGGCCGTCAATCTCGCGCTCGGCCTGCGCGACCTCGGGCTGAAGGTCGGCATGCTCGATTCCGATATTTACGGCCCGTCGCTGCCGAAGCTGCTCGCCATCAAGGAGAAGCCGGAAACGATCGGCGGCAACCGGCTCAAGCCGATCGAGCGCTATGGCCTCACCGTGATGTCGATCGGCTTTCTGATCGACGAAGAAACGCCGATGATCTGGCGCGGGCCGATGGTGATGTCGGCCATCACGCAGATGTTGCGCGACGTCGAGTGGGGCAAGCTCGATATCATGGTCGTCGACATGCCGCCCGGCACCGGAGATGCGCAATTGACGATGGCGCAGCAGGTGCCGCTCAAGGGCGCGGTCATCGTGTCGACGCCGCAAGATCTCGCGCTCATCGATGCGCGGCGCGGCGTCTCCATGTTCAAACGCGTGAACGTGCCCGTGCTCGGCGTCGTCGAGAACATGAGCTATTTCCTGTGCCCGAGTTGCGGCACGCGGTCCGATATTTTCGGCCATGGCGGGGCGCGGAAGGAAGCCGAGCGGCTGGGTGTGCCTTTCCTCGGCGAGGTGCCGCTGCATATGACGATCCGCGAGAAATCGGACGCCGGCTTGCCCGTCGTTGCCACCGAGCCGGACGGTCCGCATGCCAAGATCTACCGGGAGATTGCCGCGAAAGTGCGCGATCAGCTCACCGGTGGGCCAAGCGCCGGGCGTTCAGCCCCGAAAATCGTCATCGAAGCCTGATCTCCTGCGGCCGTTGGAAGTCTTGCGCTTTTGCGCGCCCGGACGCATGGTTTCGGTCAATTCGAGGCGGCTCGACCCGCTTCGCCGGGGGGAAGAAACCTTAGTTTCAAGTTTGGGAGCATCCAATGAAGAGACGTCAATTCATCACCGCAATGACGGCCGGCGCTGCCGCGACTGCCATTGCCAAGCCGGCCATCGCCCAGTCGATGCCGGAACTCAAGTGGCGCATGACCGCGAGTTGGCCGAAGTCGCTCGACACCTTGTTCGGCGCTTGCACCACCGTCGCCAAATACGTGTCCGAAGCCACCGACGGCAAATTCCAGATCCAGACCTTCGCCGGCGGCGAGATCGTGCCGCCGTTGCAGGCACTCGACGCCGTGCAGAACGGCACCGTCGAGATGGGTCACACCGCGATGTACTACTACATCGGCAAAGACCCGACCTGGGCGCTGTTCTGCGCCTATCCGTTCGGCCTCAATTCGCGTCAGCAGAATGCCTGGTTCTACGAGGGCGAAGGCACGAAGCTGATCGACGACTTCGGCACGAAGTACAACGTCAAGGCGCTGCTCGCGGGTAATACCGGCACCCAGATGGGCGGCTGGTTCCGCAAGGAGGTCAAGACTGTCGACGACTTCAAGGGCCTGAAATTCCGCATCGGCGGCTGGGCCGGCAAGACCATGGCCAAGCTCGGCGCGGTGCCGCAACTCATCGGCGGCGCGGACATCTACCCGGCGCTGGAGAAGGGCGTCATCGATGCCGCCGAATGGGTTGGCCCCTACGACGATGAAAAGCTCGGCTTCTACAAGGTCGCCAAGTTCTACTACTACCCGGGCTGGTGGGAAGGCGGCACGACCAACCACATGCTGATCAATCTGGCGAAGTGGAACGAGCTGCCCAAGGCCTACAAGGCCGTGCTCGAAGCGGCGTGCGGCTACGCCAACGTCGAGGAGCAGGCTCGCTACGACGCACGCAATCCGCAGGCCCTGAAGCGCCTGGTCGCCGGCGGCACGCAGCTGCGGCCGTTCAGCCAGCCGATCATGGAAGCCTGCCTGAAGGCGTCCAACGAAGTGAACGCCGAAGAGTTCGGCGAAGAACCCCGAGTACAAGAAGGTTCTGGAATTGATCGCCGCCTTCCGCAACGACGAAAACCTATGGTGGCAGGTCGCCGAGTACACCTTCGAAAGCTTCATGATCCGCAGCCGCACCAAGAGCTGATCGGACAGAAAGCGAATGCACCGGGGCCGGCCCACAAAGCCGGCCCCGAGGCTATTTGGGCCAGTGTTTTCAGGGCCTTTCCCCACTTACAAGTTTCATCGAACCGGTGCAGACTGGCGGTTGGTGGCGAGCGCCGCCATGATTACGGGCAAGCCCCATCAAGGGGTAATAACAGCGGGGGGAAGACTCCTGCTCAGAGGGAGGACACCGGGATGAAACGTCGTCAATTCTTGAAAGCCGCGGGGCTTGGCGTTGCCGCCGCGGGTGCGGTCGCAGCGCCTGCGATCGCGCAATCGATGCCGGAACTGAAGTGGCGCCTCACGGCCAGCTGGCCGAAGTCGCTCGACACGTTGTTCGGCGGCTGCGATCTATTTGCCAAGGCGGTCGGCGAAGCGACCGACGGCAAATTCCAGATCCAGACCTTCGCCGCCGGTGAAATCGTGCCGGCGTTGCAAGCCTTCGACGCCGCCTCGAACGGCACCGTCGAGATCGCGCACACCGCGTCCTACTACTACTTCGGCAAGGACCCGACCTTCGCCTACGGCACCTCGGTCGCGTTCGGCCCGAACCAGCGATTGAACCAGGGCTGGTTCATCAACGGCGGCGGCGGCGAGGTGCTCAACGACTTCTACGGCAAGTACAACACCATGATGCTGCTTTGCGGCAACACCGGCTGTCAGATGGGCGGCTGGTTCCGCAAGGAGATCAACACCGTCGACGATCTCAAGGGCCTCAAGTTCCGCATCGGCGGATTCCCGGGGCGCGTCATCCAGAAGCTTGGCGGAGTGCCGCAGCTGCTCGGCGCGCCCGACATCTACCCGGCGCTGGAGAAGGGCGTCATCGACGCCGCCGAATGGGTCGGCCCCTATGACGACGAGAAGCTCGGCTTCTACAAGGTGGCGCAGCACTACTATACGCCCGGTTGGTGGGAAGGCGGCTCGATGCTCGGCGCCTTCGTCAACACCGCCAAGTGGAATTCGCTGCCGAAGAACTACCAGGCCATCCTCAAGCATGCGGCCGCCTACGCCAACGATTGGATGATCGCCAAATACGATCAGCTCAATCCGCCGGCGCTGAAGCGTCTCATCGCGAACGGCGCGAAGCTGCACGCGTTCTCGCCGGCGATCATGGAAGCCTGCTGGAAGGCGGCGCAGGAGTTGCACAGCGAGATCGCCAAGACCAATGAAAGCTTCCGCAAGGTCAAGGACTCGATGGAAGCCTTCCAGGGCGCGGCCTATCCATGGTTCCGCGTGGCCGAGCTCAACTACAACTCGTTCATGATCCGCAAGCTGAGCTGATCGAACGGCCGAAACGAAAAGCCCCGGAGCTTCGGCTCCGGGGTTTATTTTTTTTGCGCGCGGGACAGCAGCTATTTCGGCGGCGCGTTGAAGTCGAGCTCCGGCGGCAGATCGATCTGCGGCAGTTCGATCTTCACCTTGTTGGGGTCGATCGTCGACTGCAGCCCCTTGTAGTGCATGACCATGGCCGGGAAGAAGATCACCAGCAGCACCATCACCAGCTGGATGCCGACGAACGGCACCGCGCCCCAATAAATTTGCCCGGTGGTGACGCCGTCGGTGCGCTTGCCGGTGACGCGGTCGAGGAACGGTTCGCGCGGCGCAACCGAGCGCAGATAGAACAGGGCAAAGCCGAACGGCGGGTGCATGAACGAGGTCTGCATGTTGACGCCGAGAATGACGCCGAACCAGATCAGGTCGATGCCCAGGTGCTCGGCCGCGGGCCCGAGCAGCGGGATGACGATGAACGCCAGCTCGAAGAAGTCGAGGAAGAAGGCGAGCACGAACACGAAGGCGTTGACGAAGATCAGGAAGCCGAACTGGCCGCCCGGCAGCGACGTCAGCATGTTCTCGACCCAGATGTGGCCGCTGACGCCGTAGAAGGTCAGCGAGAACACGCGCGCGCCGACCAGGATGAAGACCACGAAGGCCGACAGCTTGGCGGTGGATTCGGTCGCCTGCCGCACCAGGTCGAAGTTCAGCCGCCGCTTCATCGCGCCGAGAATGAGCGCGCCGGCGGCGCCCATCGCGCCGCCCTCGGTCGGCGTCGCGACGCCGATGAAGATCGTGCCGAGCACCAGGAATATCAGCGCCAGCGGCGGCACCATCACGAAGATCACCTGCTCGGCGAGCTTCGAAATCAGGCGGAAACCGGTTGTGAGCTCGAGCGCGCCGGTGATGAGCGCATAGACGCCCCCCGCGCACAGCGTGAGCGACAGCAGCGACCAGTTCTCATGGCCGCTGGCGCCGAGGAAATACCAGCCGGCCGCCAAGGCCACCGTCACGGCGGCGGTCAAGAAGATCTTCGCTGTCCCGAAGTACTTGTTGAGCACGACGCAAACGAAGGCAGCCGTGATGGAAACGCCCATCGTCAGCACGACGAAGTCGGCGCCGGCCTTCTGGTCGGTCTGGCCGATGACGTAGCGCCCAACAAATGCGGCGAACACCACGAGGATGCCAAGCTGCCAGACGCCGCGGCTGCCGGTGTCCTCGCGGAAGCCTACAGCTTCCGGCGGCAAGCCGGGTGTCGCCTTGGGGAAGACCAGCGTGACGCCGAAGATATAAGTAGCGTAGAGCGCGGCGAGCACGAGCCCGGGAATGAAGGCGCCTTCGTACATATCGCCGACCGAACGGCCGAGCTGGTCGGCCATCACGATGAGCACCAGTGACGGCGGAATGATCTGCGCGAGCGTGCCGGACGCCGCGATGACGCCTGAGGCCACGCGCCGGTCATAGCCGTAGCGCAGCATGATCGGCAGCGAGATCAGGCCCATCGAAATCACCGATGCCGCCACGACGCCGGTGGTCGCTGCGAGGAGGGCGCCGACGAAGACGACCGCGTAAGCCAGTCCACCGCGCACGGTGCCGAACAGTTGCCCGATGGTGTCGAGCAGGTCCTCCGCCATGCCGGATCGCTCGAGCACGAGGCCCATGAAGGTGAAGAACGGGATCGCGAGCAGCGTATCGTTGCCCATGACGCCGTAAATGCGGTCGGGCAGGGCCTGCAAAAAGTCGGGCGCGAACTGCCCGAGCTCGATGCCGATCAGGCCGTAGATCAAGCCGACGGCGCCGAGCGAAAACGCCGCCGGATATCCGAGCAGCAGGCAAATAACCAGGGACCCGAACATGATCGGGGCCATGTTGCTGATGAAGAACGATTCCATGCGTTGGTCCCGCTGCTGCTCAGTGCTTTTCCATGGCGCCGATGATTTCCTCGGCTTCGGTTTCGAGCGAACTCTTCTGGTGCGCGTGAGGGTCGGGGATGAGATCGCGCATGATGGCGATGCGTTTGACGAGTTCGGAGAGGCCTTGGATCAGCAGCATCGCGAACGCGATCATGATCAGGCCCTTCGACGGCCACTGCGGCAGGCCGCCGGCATTCAGCGACTGCTCGTTCTGCCCGTAGGACACCAGGAAGAAGGGAACGCCGGTGATGATCATCACGACCGTCAGCGGCAGCAGGAAGAACGTGTGCCCGACCAGTTCGATGATATTGCGCACGCGCGTCGGCAGCTGGTTGTTCACGATGTCGATGCGGATGTGCTCGTTGGCGAGCAGCGTCCAGGGCGAGCACAGCAGGAAGACGATGCTGAACAGCACCCATTGCAGCTCGAGCCAGGAGTTCGATGACGTGTCGAACAGCTTGCGGACGGTGGCGTTGATGGCCGAGACCAGGATGGCCGCGACGATGAGCCAGGCCAGCCGCTTGCCGATCCATATCGTGGTCGCGTCGACGATCCGCGTTGCCGGCAGCAACGCCTTGAGCACTGCGTCGAGTCCGCTCACGTAAGCTCCTCCCCCTCTGCCGGTCTGGCCGGCATTCTTTTTGTTTTTACGCCCCTCGCGTGGCCAAGGACCAAGCCCGCCACCTTAATCCAATGCTGACCCAAGCCGTCAATGACAAAATTGTCACGGAAGTCGCGATAAAAGCCCTCCACACATAGGCAATTCGGCGCGGGGGCGTCCCCGAAACCCATGGTTAATGAATTCTTGACCCTCGGTTAACCAGGGACCCCTACAACCTAGGCTCGCGCCTGGCCGTGGGGGTCGGCGCCGGCTGCGACGGGTCCGGCCATGGGCTGGCAAGCGTCTGCGCCACGTGAAGGAAGGTCGATGCGGCAGCTCACGATTGCCGAACGGCTGATTGCGGCTGCCGCGCTGCCCTTGGCGGCGGTGGTCGCCGCCCATTTTCTCGCCGGTCCGCTGGCGCCGTTGTTCGGCGACGCCATCGGCGGATATGTCGAGCCTGCCGCCGTGCTCGTGGCTGTCGCGCTGGCCGGCGTCGGCGTGTGGGCGATTGCCCGGTCGATCGCGCTGCCGATCGCGGATGCCGCCGAAAGCATGGACGCGATGGGCTGCGCCGAGCTTGGCTCGGCGCCGCCGCTGGACATCAGCCGCAGCGAGGTCGCGCATCTCACGGCCTCAACCGATCGGCTTGCCGAAGTGCTTGGCGAGCGCCAGCGCCGCGAAATCGTGCATACCGATCTTGATCGAACATGGCAGGCCACGCGGCGCGTCAATCTGTCGGGCCTCGCGGGACAGGTCGAGACGGCAACGCAACTCGGCATCCAGCCGGTGGTCGATGGCGCGGCAACGCTCCAGCTCAAGGCCGAGGATATGACCGCCTCGCTCGATGCGGTCCGCGCCGCGTTCGACGAGACCGCCGACGCCGCCGAAAGTTCGCGCCGCACGACCGAAGCGGCCGGCGAAATGTCGGAGCAGGTGGTCCGCGCCGTCTTTCAGATTTCCGAGCAGATGCGCCGCGGCAGCGGCCTCGGGCGCGAAGCGGTGCAGCGCGCCAGCGCCTCGCGCGCCACCATCGATGCGCTCGCCAAGGCGGCCGATCAGATCGGCGATATCGTCTCGGTGATCAACCAGATCGCGGAACAGACCAATCTTCTGGCGCTCAATGCCACGATCGAAGCGGCGCGCGCCGGCGAGGCGGGCCGCGGCTTTTCGGTGGTCGCTTCGGAAGTGAAAACGCTGGCGACACAGACCGGCAAGTCGACCGAACAGATCGGCGCCAAAGTCGCGGAAATCCAGTCGACCACGCGCGAGGTGGTGACGTCGCTCGCCAGCGTGGCTGAGGCGATCGAGCAGCTCTCCGGCGTGACCGAGTCCGTTTCGTCGGCGATCGAGCAGCAGCGCGTCGCGACCGAGAATTTCGCTCAGAGTTCGGGCACGAAGGGGGGCGGTGTCGCCGATTTTTCCGTCCGCATGAACGAAATGGCCGATATGGTACGCCGGTCACACGTCACGGCGCAGGACGTGGCGATGGTGGCGGCGGCCATGCAGGCGAGCTCGCATGCGCTGTGCCTCGAGATTCCCGATATCATCCGCAAGGCCATCAAAGCCGATTTGCGTGAATTCCCGCGCTACGAGGTGAGCCTCACGGCGGGGCTGGAATGCGGCGACCGCAGGCTCGATATCGCGGTCCACGACGTCAGTCTCGGCGGCGCTCGCATCGACGCCATGGACGGTCTCTGCGTCCGCGATCAGATCGCGCTGACATTCCCGGGCATGAAGGCGATCACCGGCCAAATCGTCCGCCAGAGCGATAATAATTTCGGTGTCTGCTTCATGCCGGCGCGGCTGCGCCCGGAAGAACTGCGCGATCTGGTGACCAAGCCCTCGAAGGCGGCGTAGTCAGCCGCCCGTCACGTTCATGTGGCGCGACAGTGCCGGGCGCCGGTGGCGGCGGTCGATCACGAAATCATGGCCCTTTGGCTTGCGCGTGATGGCCCCGTCGATCGCGGCATTGACGAGATCGTTGCTCACCGATGCCCGCAGCGGCGCGCGCAGATCGGCGGCGTCCTCCTGGCCGAGGCACATATAGAGCGTGCCGGTGCAGGTGATACGCACACGATTACATGACTCGCAGAAATTGTGGGTGAGGGGAGTGATGAAACCGAGCCGCCCGCCGGTCTCCTTGACGCGCACATAGCGCGCCGGCCCGCCGGTGCTGTCGTCGATGTCGTCGAGCGTGTAGCGCTCGGCAAGCCGTGCGCGCACCATCGACAGCGGCAGATATTGATCGAGACGTTGCTCGTCGACGTCGCCAAGCGGCATGACTTCGATCACCGTCAGGTCCATGCCGCGGCCGTGCGCCCATTCGAGCAGGCCGCCGATCTCGTCTTCGTTGACGCCCTTGAGCGCAACGGCATTGATCTTGACGCGCAGCCCGGCGGCCTGCGCGGCGTCGATGCCGGCCAGCACCTTGTCGAGTTCGCCCCAGCGCGTGATGGCGCGGAATTTGTCGGGATCGAGCGTGTCGAGCGAGACGTTGATGCGTTCGACGCCGTGCGACTTCAGCTCGGAGGCATATTTCGTCAGCTGCGAGCCGTTGGTGGTGAGCGTCAGCTCTTTCAGCGCCCCGGTGGCGAGATGGCGCGACAGCCCGGACACCAATGTCATGATGCCGCGGCGAACCAGCGGCTCTCCGCCGGTCAGGCGCAGCTTGGTGACGCCCTTGGCGACGAAGGCGCTGCACAGGCGGTCGAGTTCCTCGAGCGTGAGAAGATCGGCCTTGGGCAGGAACGCCATGTTCTCCGACATGCAGTAGACGCAGCGGAAGTCGCAGCGGTCGGTGACGGAGACGCGCAGATAGGTGATGGCGCGCCGAAACGGATCGATCAACGGCCGCGGGCGGGCCGCGGCGCGGTCGCGTTCAAGCGTCGATGTTCCATTGCTCGTGGCCATCATTCATTCCGGAACGGCGGATGTCGGTCGTCCGCTCAAGTCATATAGGCATAGTTGCGGATTATGACCATGGCGTCCATGCAGCGCCCGAATGCCCAAATGGGCACGTGTTTGCGCGCCCAGATGCTCAGACGTTGATTAGCGCTGCGGCTGCGCCGACGGCCAGGGCGAGGAGGGCGCCTGCTGCGGTTGCTGCGCCATCGGCTGCGGCGCCGCCGCCGTCGCCGGGGCCTTCGGCGGCTGGCGGGACGAGATCTGCTTCTTCTTCACCTGCTTCTTCTTCTTCTTCACCGGCGGCGGCGGCGCCGCCGGCACCAACTCGACGAGCACCGGGTTCGGCCGCAGCTGCGACGTACCATCGCCCATCGCAACGAGGTCCAGCTTCTCGGTGTCAGGTTGATAACCGGCGAGCGTGAAGCTGATCGTCGTCTCGGCGCTGGCGGGAAGAGCAAGCGCGCACGGGGTGCGGCAGGACTGGCCGTTGGAGGCCTTGGCCTCGGCGCCCGGCGGTTCGGATTCGAACCGCACGGTCTCGGGCGCTGGCGCGCCGAATTTGAACGAGTTGGAAAAATCGGGCGCCTTGAACCAATCCGGCGCCTTCCAATCGGAGCCCGATTCACACGCCGCTAGGAGAAGCCCCGCGCAAGCGATCGCGATTACTCGATACATCATCGCTAACCCGTCCGTTCAGACTACAGAGTCCGCCCGCCCAAGTGGTGAAGGATACGGGCGCCGTCCAGGTGGCGCAACAGCCGGTGCGCCAACAAGGTTAACGACGTTAACTATAGTGGCGCCGCGCCGCACTCAATTTGAAACACAAAGCTCGGCTACCGCGGTCGGCAATTGCGCAAAACGGCTGATAATGCGGTCGGGTCCGAGTTCGGAGACTGGACGCTCGGTGTAGCCAAAATCCACGGCGATAACGGGAATGCCCGCCGCGCGCGCGACGCGAATATCGGTCAATGAATTGCCGATCATGATCGCGTTCCGCAAGGTTCCGCCGGCGGCCGTCACGGTTTTGCGCAGCACCTCTGGATCCGGCTTTTGCACGCCGAACGTATCCTGACCGCAGATCACGGCGAAGCGGTGAGCGAGCCCGAGTTGGTCGAGCAACAGCACTGACAGGTATTCGAGCTTGTTGGTGCACACGGCGAAGCGCCAGCCCTCGGCTGCCAGCGCATCGAGTGCTTCGACGAGCCCGGGAAAAGGTCGTGAGCGGTCGGCGATGTGTTCGGAATAATGTGCGATGAAGTCCTTGAACAGTCGCTCGAGTTCGGCAGGGTCAAGCGCGCGTCCCTCCGCCTCGATGCCGCGGGCGATCATCATGCGGGCGCCGCCGCCAATCAGATTGCGCGCAATCGCATATGGCACCGGCGGCAAGCCTTCCCGCGCGAACACCACGTTGAGCGTGTCGATGAGATCGGGCGCGGTGTCGATCAACGTGCCGTCGAGATCGAAGACAAGTGTCGAAGCGGACATGCGAGATCGTTAATGCGGGCGGCCAGCCGAAGCAAGCCGTGCCGCGAGGGGCTATCCAGATATAGCGTTCGAGGCTAGAAAGTCGTGGCATCGCACTATTGAAAGCAAGGCCGGACGGCTGAGATGGACGCCGAAGCCCAGAAACGCGCAGCTGCTTTGCGCGCCGTCGAATTTGTGCGTCCTGGCATGCGGCTTGGCCTCGGCACCGGATCGACAGCGCGCCATTTCGTCGAATTGGTCGGCGAGCGTGTGCGCGGCGGCCTCGATATCGTCGCGGTACCCACGTCCCAGGTAACGAAGATGGACGCCGAGCGGTGTGGCATCCGGCTCACCACGCTGGATGAAACGCCGGAGCTTGATTTGACCGTCGACGGCGCTGACGAAATTGCCCCCGACCTGAGCCTGATCAAGGGCGGCGGCGGCGCCTTGCTGCGGGAGAAGATTGTCGCGGCCGCGTCCGCCCGCATGATCGTGATCGCCGATCATACCAAGATGGTCGCTGCGCTTGGCCGCTTTCCGTTGCCGGTCGAAGTCACGCCCTTTGGACTGGGTGCCACCCAGCGGGCCATCGAACGTGCTATCGCCGCAATCCAGCGGCCCGCCCGCCTCAACCTGCGGAAAGGCAAGGATGGCCATGCTTTCGTCACGGATGGCGGCCACTGGATTATCGATGTTGCCTTTGACCGGATTGACGATCCGCTAGCGATGGCGCATGCGCTTGCCGGGATTCCCGGTGTCATGGAGCACGGACTGTTCATCGGCCTCGCGAAGATGGCCATTATAGCGGGCCCGGACGGTGTCAAAGTCGTCGAGCGGCCCTGATTTCTCGAAAAATGGAGATATGAGATGAGCGCTATCCAGGCCATTCAACGCGTCGCCCGCCCGGCCGCGGTCGCTGTCGCGTTGATCGTGTGCGGTTCGGCCGCTCATTCCCAGCAGCCCTCGGCGGCCTCGATCGCAGTCGCCAAGCAGTTGATCGCGACCAGCGGGGCGACGGCGGTGTTCAACCCGTTGATCGCCGGCGTCGTCGAGCAGGCCAAGCTTCTCTACCTGCAACAAAACCCCGGCTTGGCGAAGGATCTCAACGAAATCGCCACTCAGATGCGAACCGACCTGCAGCCGCGCTTTGCCGAGCTCACCGACCAGGTGGCGAAGATCTACGCCTCGAATTTCACCGAGCAGGAGATGAAGGATATCCTGACGTTTTACCAGACGCCTGCCGGCAAGAAACTGCTCACACAGCAGGGCAAGGTGATCGAAACGAGCATGTCATTCGCGCAGGACTGGGCGAACAAGTTGTCCGACGAAGTCATTTCGAAAATGCGCGACGAACTGAAGAAGAGAGGGCACCCGCTTTGATCGCGGCGTCGCGTACGGACGAAGTGATCCCGGGCGACAAGGGCAATGGCCGATAACGACGTCGATCTGTTTGTCATCGGCGCCGGCTCCGGCGGCGTGCGCGCGGCGCGCATTGCTGCATCCTATGGTGCACGGGTGATGATTGCCGAGGAATACCGGGTCGGCGGCACCTGCGTCATTCGCGGCTGCGTGCCCAAGAAACTCCTGGTCTACGCCTCACGCTTTGCCGAAGAATTCGAGGATGCCGCCGGCTACGGCTGGACCGTGCCCGAGCCGACTTTCCACTGGCCGTCGTTGATCGCCAACAAGGATCGCGAGATCGCGCGGTTGGAAGCCGCCTATACCAGCACGCTCGAGCGTAACAATGTCGCACTGGTCAAAAGCCGTGCGGTGATCGAAGACGCGCACACCGTGCGCCTGCTGGCGAACGGCGCGCGTGTGCACGCGGAGACGATCTTGATTGCGACCGGCGCTTGGCCGCACATGGGACCGGATATCCCCGGTCTCGAGCATGTGATTTCGTCGAACGAGACGTTCCACCTCGATGCATTGCCAAAGCGCATCGTGATCCAGGGCGGCGGCTATATCGCGGTGGAATTCGCCTGTATCTTTGCCGGTCTCGGCAGCGAGGTGACCTTGGTCTATCGCGGCGAGAATATCCTGCGCGGCTTTGACGACGACGTGCGCGAGCACCTGCGCAACGAAATGCGCAAGCGCGGGATTGCCGTGACCTGCGGCCATACCGTTGCCGCCGTTGAGAAGTCCGGCGACGAATTCGTCACACGGCTCTCCGACAACAGTATGATCATTGTCGACAAGGTGATGTTTGCGATCGGCCGGCGACCCAATATCATGGGGCTTGGCCTTGAGGCGCCGCACGTCAAGAATTCATGAGCACGGCGGCATTGAGGTCGACCGGTTTTCGCGCACCTCGGTGCCGAGCATCTATGCAGTCGGCGACGTCACCAACCGCGTCAATCTCACCCCGGTGGCGATCCGCGAGGGCCATGCCTTCGCCGACACCGTCTACGGCGGCAAGCCGACGCCGGTCGATCACGCCAATGTGCCGACCGCGGTCTTCTCCGAACCGGAGGTCGGCGTCATCGGCCTTACTGAGACGCAGGCGCGGGAGCGTTGCGCGCGGCTTGACGTCTACAAGACCACGTTCCGGCCGATGAAGGCGACACTGTCCGGCCGCGACACGCGCACCTTTATGAAGCTCCTGGTCGATGGCGCGAGCGATCGTGTCGTCGGCTGCCACATTGTCGGACCGGACGCCGGCGAGTTGATCCAGGTCATCGGCATCGCGGTGAAGATGGGGGCGACCAAGGCCGACTTCGACGCCACCATGGCGGTGCATCCGACGGCCGCCGAGGAACTCGTCACCATGCGCGAAAAGGCCGTCAGCTACGGCCGTGCGGCGGCGGAATAGGCCGTAAACCTAAGCTTTTCGAATAGCTGGTTTCTGCCACGCGCTCTCGTGTATAAACCCGCCGAGCCGTTGGAGAAATTGTTAATGCCCGAGCGTTGGACGCCCGATAGTTGGCGCGCAAAGCCGATCCAGCAGGTTCCGGACTATCCGGACCGGCAGGCGCTGGACGACGTCGAGAAGCAGCTTGCGACCTTCCCGCCGCTGGTGTTTGCGGGCGAGGCGCGCAATCTGAAGAAGTCGCTCGCGCGCGTTGCCGCCGGTCAGGCTTTCCTGCTGCAAGGCGGCGACTGCGCGGAAAGTTTCGCCGAGCACGGCGCCAACAACATCCGCGACTTCTTCCGCGTCTTCCTGCAGATGGCGATCGTGCTGACCTATGCCGGCGCGTCGCCGGTGGTGAAGATCGGCCGTATCGCCGGGCAATTCGCCAAGCCGCGATCCTCGCCGACCGAGAAACGCGACGGCAAGGAGCTGCCGAGCTACCGCGGCGACATCATCAACGACATCGCCTTTACCGAAGAGGCGCGCCGGCCCGATCCGCGCCGGCAGATCGAGGCGTACCGGCAGTCGGCAGCGACGCTCAACCTGCTGCGTGCTTTCGCCAAGGGTGGCTACGCCAGCGTCGAGAACGTGCATCAGTGGATGCTGCAGTCGGTGAGCGGCTCGCCGCAGTCGAAGGCCTATGCCGATCTTGCCGACCGCGTCTCAGGCGCGCTCGACTTCATGCGCGCCTGCGGGCTCACCTTCGCAGTCGACTCCGCGCTCGGCACGACCGATTTCTACACCAGCCACGAGGCGCTGCTGCTCGGTTTCGAGCAGGCCATGACGCGCATCGATTCGACGACCGGCGATTGGTACGCCACCTCGGGCCACATGCTCTGGATCGGCGACCGCACCCGGCAATACGATCACGCCCATATCGAATACGCGCGCGGCATCAAGAATCCGCTCGGGCTCAAATGCGGCCCGTCGCTGAAGGCCGACGATCTGCTGCGGCTGATCGACATTCTCAATCCCGACAACGAGCCGGGCCGGATCACGCTGATCGGCCGCTTCGGCGCCGACAAGGTGGGCGATCTGCTGCCGGCGCTCGTCCGCGCGGTCAAGCGCGAGGGCAAGGTCGTGGTCTGGTCGTGCGATCCGATGCACGGCAACACCATCACCTCGGCCACCGGCTACAAGACGCGGCCTTTCGACCTGATCCTCAAGGAAGTGCGCAGCTTCTTCGAAGTGCACCAGGCGGAAGGCACCTATGCCGGCGGCGTGCACCTCGAGATGACCGGGCAGAACGTCACCGAATGCACCGGCGGCGCCCGCGCCATCACCGATGCCGACCTCAACGACCGCTATCATACGGTCTGCGACCCGCGGCTCAATGCCGATCAGGCGATCGACTGCGCCTTCCTGCTGGCCGAATTGCTCAGGAAGGAGCGCGCCGTGCATGCGCCGCCGATTTCGGCCGCCGCCGGGCTCTAGCGATTGCGGAATAGCTGGCATTCCAGCGCTTAGGGGCCGCGATTGCCGCGCGCCGGAGCAGGCGTTAGACGTGTTCCCATGAACAGCCGGCCCGCCGATAAACTTGCGATCGCGGTTGCGCAGCTCAATTGCACTGTCGGCGACATCGCCGGCAATGCCGAGAAGGTGCGCCGCGCCCGTGCGGAAGCGGCCGGGCAGGGCGCCGATATCGTTGTCTTCCCCGAGCTGTTCATGTCCGGCTACCCGCCGGAAGACCTCGTGCTCAAGCCAGCCTTTCAGGCGGCCTGCCGCGCCGCGGTCGAGCAACTGGCGCGCGAGACCTCGGACGGAGGGCCCGCGTTGGTGGTCGGCACGCCGTGGCTCGACGACGGCAAGCTCCACAACGCGGCGGCGCTGCTCGACGGCGGGGCGATTTCGGCGCTGCGTTACAAGGTCGATTTGCCGAACTACGGCGTGTTCGACGAGAAGCGCGTGTTTGTGCCGGGGCCGCTGCCGGGGCCGGTCAGCTTTCGCGGCGTGCGGTTCGGCATTCCGGTCTGCGAGGACATCTGGGGAGCGGAGCCGGTCGAATGCATCGCGGAAACCGGCGGCGAAATCCTGCTGGTCCTGAATGCCTCGCCTTATCGCCACGGCGTCATCGACGAGCGGCTGAACGTCGCGGTGCCGCGCGTCGTCGAAGCGGGTCTGCCGCTCATCTACGCCAACATGGTCGGCGGGCAGGACGAACTCGTTTTCGAGGGTGCGTCCTTTGCGCTTAACGCCGACCGTACGCTCGCGTTTCAATTGCCCGCGTTCCGTGAGGCGATCGTCACCACGCGCTGGGTGCGCAACGGGCAGAGCTGGCGCTGCGACGACGGACCGAAGACGGCGGCGATCGATGCCGACTGCGCCGACTATGCCGCCTGCGTGCTGGGCCTTCGCGATTACGTCAACAAGAATGGCTTCCCCGGCGTGGTGCTCGGCCTCTCGGGCGGCATCGATTCCGCATTGTGCGCGGCGATGGCGGTCGATGCGCTCGGCGCCGAGCGCGTGCGCTGCGTGATGATGCCTTACAAGTTCACGGCGCAGGAGTTGCTCGACGATGCCGCGGGCTGCGCCAAGGCCCTCGGCGTCCGTTATGAAATCCTGCCGATCGCGCCGGCGGTCGAAGGCTTCGAGCAGGTGCTCAAGCCGGCCTTTACCGGATTGAAGCGCGACGTGGCGGAAGAAAATCTGCAGGCGCGCACGCGCGGCACCACGCTGATGGCGATCTCGAACAAGTTCAATCTCATGGTTGTCACCACCGGCAACAAGTCGGAAATGTCGGTCGGCTACGCGACGCTCTACGGCGACATGAACGGCGGCTTCAACCCGATCAAGGATCTCTACAAGACGGAGGTGTTCCGGCTCGCGCGCCTGCGCAACGCCTGGAAACCGGAGGGCGCGATGGGTCCGGCCGGCCGCGTCATTCCGGAGAACATCATCACGCGCCCGCCGACCGCGGAGCTGCGCGAAAATCAGAAGGACGAGGACTCGCTGCCGCCCTACGCTGTGCTCGATCCTATTCTGGAGCGGCTGATCGAGCGCGAGGAGCCGATCTCGGCCGTTGTGGCGGCGGGCTTCGACCGCGATACCGTCATACGGGTCGAGCGCATGGTCAACGGCGCCGAATACAAGCGCCGGCAGGCGGCGCCGGGCGTGAAGGTCACCCTGAAGAATTTCGGCCGCGACCGGCGCTATCCGATCACCAACCGCTTCCGTGATCCCGGCACGCCTTTGCCGGCGCCGGATCCGTCGCTGGTCAAGGCGAAGCCCGCCAAGAGCGAAGCGTTCGATTTCTGAATATCAGTGCTGCGGCAGGAAGGTCGGCCCGACCGCGCGCACTTTGCGCTTGGAGGGGTCGGGCTCGCCGGGTGCATCCACCATCGCTTCCGGATTGGTGGCGGCGGGCCCGGTTGGCTTGGTCGCCACTGGCGGCTGCGCGTAGCGCTTGGCGTTCTGGTCGGTGACGACGACGTCGCCCGGCGCCACGGTGGTGTCGGTGCCGTTCACTTTCAGCGCATCGGCCCAGCTTTCGCCGGCACGGCGGCAGCTGCAGGCCGGGCTGAGCGCCTTGCGATATTGGAATGCCGCCGGCAGCTCGGTGTAGAGACGGCCGTTGAGCGCCACGGCCTGCTGCATGTCTTCGCCGGGGTTATGATACGTATAGAGTTGCACCTCGGCGGCCGGACACATGCGCTGACAGGTCTGCTCGTCGTCGCGGAAGTGATCGGGCGAGGTCTCGAACGAAATCGGGAAATAGAAGCCGTCGCAGGTCCGCACGCAGACCGTGCGGTAGGTGCCGCCCATCGGTCCATTCGGTTGCGGCGAGAATATCGTGCCGCCGCCGAACAGCCGGTCGAAGAATCCGCCTTGTTCGCCGGCGCGCGCGGCTGCGCGATATTGCGGCCCGCAGTTGTTGTCGGCGAGCGCGATCAGGAGCCCCTGGCGTTGTCCGGCACGCTCGGCGGTGCCACCTTGCGCGCGTTCGAGCTGATTCTGCATGCGGTCGAGGGCATCGCGCATGTCCTCGATGTGGCGATTGAGCGAACCACATTGCTGCGGTGCCTGCGTGAAGATGGAGAAGAAGCCGGTATTGCTGCAGCCCATGCGGCGGGCCTGCGCCACCAGCTTGTCGATCTCGAATTGCTGGCGCTGAACCGCGTCGTTGGCGGCTTTGATCTGGTCGGCGCGCTGCGGGTCGTCGTTGCCGCGGTCGAGCGCGGTGAGTTGGCCCTCCAGCCGCTGGCAGACCGGATTTGGATTCGTCGAGGGCGTCTGCGCATAGGCCATCGCGCCAGCCGACACAGTGACGGCGGCAGCGGTGACGAATTTGCGGATGGCTCCCCTCATGCCGGGCACTCTAGCCTCTCAATTGTGGCAACGCGAGGATCGCCATCAGTGCGTTTTTGTCGCTTCGGCCCGCAGGTTCCAGAGCACGCCGGCCACAATGATGAGGGCGCCGAGCGGCACGAAAATGTCGAGCGATTCGCCGTACAGCGCCCAGCCGACGACCGCGATCAGCGGGATGCGCATGAAGTCGAGCGGCACCACCAGGGTCGCATCGCCGGAGCGGAATGCGTTGCTGAGACAGTAGTGTGACGTGGTGCCCGCTATTGCCACACCGAGTACTGGCAACAAATGATTCAAGTGCAGGTGCAGGAACACGTGGGGATCGCTGCCGATGAGGGAGAGCGGAAACTGCATCACCGCCATCCAGAAGATGATGCCGAAGGTCGTTTCAGTCCGGGTCAGTTGCTTGGTGGTGATCATCGTGATCGCGTAGCCGAAGGCCGCGCCCAGTACCAGAAAGGCCGCCGGGTTCACGCTGGCAATGCCGGGCCGCAGGATGACCAGGACGCCGATCAGGCCGAGCACGACCACGCCGATGCGGCTCGGCGTCAGCTTCTCGTGCAGCAGCCAGACCGCCAGCAGCGCGGTCCAGGCCGGCATGGTGAATTCGAGCGCAAACACCATGGCGAGCGGCAGCATCGTCAGGCTGAGCGCCCAGGCATATTGCGAGGCGTAGTGCACGGTGTTGCGCAGCGTATTGAGCCCCATGCGCCGCGGCAGCGCGTGCACGCGCAGGCTCGGGCGGATGATCAGCAGCGTCGACAGGATGACCAGCGAGCCGGCGCTGCGCACCGCCAGGATCTCGAAAATATTGAAACCGCCGCGCGACAGTTCGCGGATCGACACCGCCATGACCGAGAACGACAGCAGCGTGCCGACCATCCAGAGGACGACGCGCGGGAGGTTGCTCTTGTCCGGATGAATCGAGGCAGCCGGGCGCTCCAGCGCGCCGGCCTTGGCGTCACTCTGCATCGGGCTGGTTTTCTGGCCGGGCCTTGTCGAAGGCTGCGAGCTTGAGACAGGCTGCATCAGCCGCGACGATCTTCGGGAACGCGTCGAGCGGCACCTTAAGCCGCCGCGCATTGAACACCTGCGGCACCAGGCACAGATCGGCGAGCGTCACGTCCTTGCCGCATAGGTACGGCGCCGGAGAAACCATCGCCTCGATCGCCTTGAAGCCTTCGATCACCCAGTGGTGATACCAGGCGTCGATCTCGGGCGGCTCATGCTTCATGCCGCGCTTGAGATATTGCAGCACGATGAGGTTGTTGAGCGGATGGATGTCGCAGGCGATCATTTGCGCAACCGCCCGCACTTTGGCGCGCGCCAGCGCATCGGCCGGCAGCAGTGGCGGCTTGGGATGCGTCTCGTCGAGATATTCGATGATGGCGAGCGATTGGGTGAGGATGTCGCCGTTGTCGAGCGCGAGCGCCGGCACGCGCATCTGCGGGTTGACCGCGACGAACTCGGCCTTGCGCTGGTGGCCGCCGTCCTTGGTCAGATGGATCGGCACCATCTCATAGGGCAGGCCCTTGAGATTGAGCGCGATGCGCACGCGATAGGCGGCGGACGAGCGGAAGTAACTGTAGAGTTTCAAGATTGACGCCCCGGCTGGCTCAGCGATGACGGCAATCTAGCGCAGGGCCGAGGCGGTGGCGATACCGACGCTGAGTTGCATCGAGCGCTCGATCAGCTTGGTCAGCGTACGGTTGAACGCGACGCGGTCGGCCGGGTCGACCGATTCCAGGAGCTGGCGCACGAATTCAAGCGCAGCCGGGGCGAGTTCGTCGTAGACGTCGCGGCCGGCGGGCGTCAGCGACAGGAACGCCTCGCGCAAATCTTCGCGGTTGATGCGGCGCGACACCAGCTTGCGGCGCTCGAGCAGCGCCACCGCGCGCGAGACTTTGGTCTTGTGCATGTGGCTGTGTTCGCCGATGGCCTTGGCGGTCATCATGCCGAACTCGCCCAGCGTCACTAGCACGCGCCATTCCGGCACGCCGATCTTGTAGCGCGCGGCATAGATGCGCGAGAGCGCCTGAGTGACCAGGGCCGAGCAGACGTTGAGCCGATAGGGCAGAAATTCGTCGAGCTTGAGCGCCGCCGCGCTCGCCGGTTGCTCGGCCGCCGTCGCGCTGTCCTGGCTCATCGGTGCGGGGCCCGTTCTGGTCGCGCATGACAACTCATGCGCGTGCGCGAACTCTGGACGAAGTTGCGACCGCATGCAACGAAGTTTGTAACTATCCTAAGCTACTGGCGCGCAATGCGATTTCTGTATGATGGCCATCCGCGCAGGGCGGCGAGCCGGCGCGACAAAGGGCCCGGCCCGTGCGCCACGATGACGACGAGCGAGCCGAAAAAATTGATCAGCAGAATTTTCACGACACGAGTAATCCCCGACCTCGCCCCGACAACGTCGTGCGGGGCGGACAGGTTCCGAAAGTCGGGTGGGCGGCAGTGAGCGGCGTGATACGCTAGGCGCCCGAATATTGGAGGCCGCCATGGCAGAGCAGCGTCTCATTATCCCGGTGTTCGGCCCGCTTTATCGGACCTTTGCGCCCATGACCGAGCCTCTGATCCGCCTGGTCGCCGGCGGCTCGCTCGCGATTTACGGCTACCCGATTTTGTTCGGCGACAAGGCCGTCGCCGCCAAGTTTCTCGAAAGCGTCGGGTTCCAGGATGGGCTGTTCTGGACCTACATCGTCGGCACAGTCGAATTCGTCTGCGGCGTCTGCCTCGCGATTGGCCTTTTTACTCGGGTCGTCGCCGGCCCGATCATCGGCTTCCTCGTGATTGCGATTGTCACATATCACTGGCAATTCGGCTTCGCCTGGGAGAACCGCGGTATCGAGTACCCGCTGTTCTGGTCGATCGTGGTGCTGCATTTCCTGGTGCGGGGCGGCGGCGCCTGGTCGGTCGACCGGTTGATCGGCTGGGAGATCTGAGCATGGCGAAGGCTTTTGCCTCGACCGAAGATCTCGACGAGAAGAAAGTCTCCTTCGACCAGCTCGGCCCCGGCCTCTACGCCTATACCGCCGAAGGCGATCCCAACTCGGGCGTCATCATCGGCGACGACAGCGTGATGGTGATCGACGCGCAGGCAACGCCCGCGATCGCCGGCGACCTGATCGCGCGCATCGCCAAGGTCACCGACAAGCCGATCAAATATGTGCTGCTGACGCACTATCACGCGGTGCGCGCGCTCGGCGCGTCCGCGTTCAAGGGCGCGGAAATTCTCGCCTCGGACACGACGCGCGGATTGATCACGGAGCGCGGCCGCGAGGACATGGAGTCCGAGGTCGCCCGTTTTCCGCGGCTGTTTCGCGGAGCCGACGCCATTCCCGGCCTGACCTGGCCGACCTTCACGTTTCCCGACGAGATTTCGATCTGGCTCGGACGGCGCGAGGTGCGCATCATGCATATCGGCCGCGGCCACACCGCCGGCGACCTGATCGCGGTGGTGCCGGACGCCGGCGTCGTCTTCGCCGGCGACCTCGTCGAATACAAGTCGGCCTGCTACTGCGGCGACGCGCATTTCACCGACTGGTCGCAGACGCTCGACAACCTCTCGGAAATGCAGGCCAACGCGCTGCTGCCCGGCCGCGGCGCAGCGCTCTCGACGCCCGAAATGGTCAGGGAAGGCATCGAACTCACCGGCGATTTTCTGGCGACGCTCTACGGTTCGGTGAAGGAAAGTGTCGAAAAGGGCCGTTCGTTGAAGGACGCCTTCGACTTCGCGCGGCTGGCGATGGATCCGAAGTTCAAGAGCTTCGCGATCTATGAGCACTGCCTGCCGTTCAACGTCGCGCGCGCCTATGACGAGGCGCGGGGCATCGAATGGCCGGTGATCTGGACCGCGGATCGCGACCGCGAGATGTGGGCGGCGCTACAGACGGCGGACTAGCGCGAGCAGATGATGGCGACGAGGTCGTTGCACCTGGTGCCGGTGCAGCCGCCGCCGGCCGGGATGGCGCCGGTGATGTCGTCGCGGTCGACCTTGCGGAACGACATGGCCGACGCGTATTCGTGCGACTTGCAGTAGGCGTTGGCGACCGCGGCGCCGCATTGCGCGCCCGCTTCCAGGCAGCGGTCGACGCCATAGCCGCCGGCATCCGCGCCGATGATGAACATGCGCCGCTCGGCCTGCGCCGTGCCGGCGAGGCTGACGCACAGAACGGCCGCAAGACCGACCACAAGTGCCCGCATGACCGTCGCCCGCTTTCCCGCGTTTTTGAAAGGCGCCCGCCGCGCCGATGCCCAGAATGCGGGCAAACGTTTAAGGGACGATTAACCCAATGGGGAAGGCCCCGGTACCGCATGGCGCCCTGCGCCGGGCGCCCCTTGACGGGTCGCGGCGAACTCAAGCATTGTGCCGCCCCGATGAACGGCCTTAACCATATCTGCGGCATTTGCCGCGAGATTATTCGCTAGCGCACCACGCTGGCTGCGGCCGTCTTTTCTCAAAAGTTGAGATACCAGGACGCCCGGCCAGCGGGCCGATAGGTATCCGTCTATGGAGCTCAGGCTCTACGATACGCTGACGCGCGAGAAGCGGCCCTTCGTGCCGATCGATCCCTCACATGTACGAATGTATGTGTGCGGGCCGACCGTCTACGACTACGCCCATATCGGCAATGCGCGGCCGGTGATCGTGTTCGACGTGCTGTTCCGGCTGCTGCGCCACATCTACGGCGCCGATCACATCACTTACGTGCGCAACATCACCGACGTCGACGACAAGATCAACGCGCGCGCGGCCGAGCGCGGCATTTCGATCCAGGAGCTGACCAAGACGACCTACGAGAATTTCAAGGCCGACGTCGATGCGCTCGGCTGCCTGCCCCCGACGGTCGAGCCGCGCGCGACCGAGCATATCGACGCGATGAAGGAGATCATCGAGAAGTTGGTGAAGGCCGGCTGCGCCTATGTCGCGCAAGACAACGTGCTGTTCCACGTCGCGGCGATGAAGGACTACGGCAAGCTGTCGAACCGCTCGCTCGATGAGATGATCGCCGGCGCACGCGTCGAGGTGGCGCCGTTCAAGAAAGACCCGATGGACTTCGTGCTGTGGAAGCCGTCGAAGCCGGGCGAGCCGTCGTGGCCGTCACCGGCCGGCATCACGACGCCCGGGCGGCCCGGCTGGCACATCGAATGCTCGGCCATGGCCTGGAAGCATCTCGGCGAGACCTTCGACATCCACGGCGGCGGCATCGATCTGGTGTTTCCGCACCACGAGAACGAGATCGCGCAATCGCGCTGCGCCTTCCATACGAAGGTGATGGCGAATTACTGGTTGCACAACGGCTTCTTGCAGGTCGAAGGCGAGAAGATGTCGAAGTCGCTCGGCAACTTCGTGACGACTTACGATCTACTGAAGGATTGGCCGGGCGAGGTTGTGCGTCTCAACATGTTGCGCACGCACTATCGTCAGCCGATGGACTGGACCGTGAAAGGGTTGGAAGAAAGCAGCAAGATTTTAGACGGCTGGTACGACATCGTTGGTGATGAGACGAATTCAAGCGGGAGTCCTGACGCCGATTTCGTCAGCACGCTGTGCGATGATCTGAATACGCCGAACGCGCTAACTCAACTTCATCGCATTGCCGGAGAAGTTCGCGCCCAAACCGCCGGGTCGGGACAAATCGAACTAAAGCGGACGCTGAGGGCATCCGGCATGGTCGTCGGCCTCATGGCTCAATCAAGGCGCAAGTTCATGCAGGCTTATCCGCGCCGCGCGACTGTGGACGAGACAAAGGTCGGGTCCCTGATCGAAGCGCGTGCCGCTGCCCGCAAAGCCAAAGACTTCAAAGAATCCGACCGCATCCGCGATGAACTCGCCGCCATGGGCGTCGTGCTGAAAGATTCGAAGGACGGCACCACCTGGGAGATCGCGCGATGATGGCGACCGCGCATCCCAAGCTGGCGCTGCGGCCGTTCCTGCCGGAGGACGCGCCGCTGCTCGCGGAAATCTTCCGCGCCGCCATCGCCGAATTGACCGCCGAGGACTACAGCGAGGCGCAGCAGGAAGCCTGGGCCTCCGTTGCCGAGGACGTCGATGCGTTCGGCAAGGACCTCGCCGGCCAGTTGACGCTGATCGCCACCATGGAGGGCTCGCCCATCGGCTTTGCCGCGCTCGAGGGCAAGGACAAAATCGGTATGCTCTATGTGCATCCGGCGGTGGCCGGGCAGGGCGTTGGCGCCATGCTGGTCGATGCGCTGGAGAAACTCGCCGGTGGCCGCGGCGTCGCTAAGCTCAAGGTCGACGCCAGCGACAGCGCGCGCGGCTTCTTCGAGAAGCGCGGCTATGTCGCTCAGCAGCGCAATACTGTTACGGTCGCGGGCGAATGGCTCGCCAATACCACGCTGCAAAAGCAACTTGCTGCAAAAGGGAGCGCCTGATGGACAAGCCCGACACTCCGTTCCCGCGTCACTGGCTCTACTACATCGTGCTGAAATACGCGGTGATCGCCGCCGCCGTCGCGCTCGCGATTTACGTCGGCTATCGGATCATCTGATGGAATTCCAGCGTCACCATATCATTCTTGCCGTGATCGCCCTCATCGTCGCGATCGCGGTGGCCGCGAACTATTACCTGTGGTGAGGGCGATGGCGCGCGAGCGGCTCTATCTCTTCGACACCACGCTGCGCGACGGCGCGCAGACCAACGGCGTCGATTTCACACTCGCCGACAAGCTGGCGATCGCCGGCATGCTCGACGAGCTCGGCATCGACTACGTCGAAGGCGGCTATCCCGGCGCCAATCCGACCGACAGCGAGCTGTTCGCCAAGGACCATGATCTCAAGACGACGTTCACCGCCTTTGGCATGACACGGCGGCCGGGCCGCTCGGCCTCGAACGATCCGGGGCTTGCCGCGCTGCTCGAGGCCAAGGCCGATGCCATCTGCTTCGTCGCCAAGGCCTGGGACTATCACGTCAAGGTCGCGCTGGAGACCACCAACGAGGAAAACCTCGCTTCGATCCGCGACAGCGTTAAGGCGGCCAAGGCCAAGGGCAGGGAAGTGCTGCTCGACTGCGAGCATTTCTTCGACGGCTACAAGGCCAACCCAAAATACGCGCTCGCATGCGCCAAGGCCGCCTATGACGAGGGCGCGCGTTGGGTCGTGCTGTGCGACACCAATGGCGGCACGCTGCCGCATGAGGTCGAGGCGATCGTCGGCGAGGTCTGCAAGGTCATCCCCGGCGACCACGTCGGCATCCACGCCCATAACGACACCGAGCAGGCGGTGGCGAATTCGTTTGCCGCGGTGCGCGCCGGCGCGCGGCAGATCCAGGGCACGCTCAACGGTCTCGGCGAGCGCTGCGGCAACGCCAACCTGGTGTCGCTGATCCCGACGCTGAAGCTCAAGCCGGAATTCGCCGGCAAATTCGACATCAATGTCTCGGACGCGGCGCTGAAGAAGCTCGCGCATGTCTCGCACGCGCTCGACGAGCGGCTCAACCGCGCGCCCGACCGCCACGCGCCCTATGTCGGCGACAGCGCCTTTGCGACCAAGGCCGGCATCCACGCCTCGGCCATCATGAAAGACCCTGCGACCTATGAGCACGTCGCGCCCGACACCGTCGGCAACCGCCGCAAGGTGCTGGTGTCCGAGCAGGCCGGCAAGTCGAACGTGCTGGCCGAGCTCGAGCGCATCGGGCTGAAGGTCGACAAGGACGATGCCCGCATCGCGCGGCTACTCGAGATCGTCAAGGAGCGCGAGGCAATCGGCTACGCCTACGAGACGGCGGATGCCTCGTTTGAGCTGCTGGCGCGGCGCACGCTCGGCACCGTGCCGAACTATTTCGACGTCACCCAGTTCGACGTCAATGTCGAGCAGCGCAACAATGCGCGTGGCGAAAGGGTCACCGTCACCATGGCGGTGGTGAAGGTGCGCGTCGGCGACGAGAACATGATCTCGGCCGCGGAAGGCAACGGCCCGGTCAACGCGCTCGACCTCGCACTGCGCAAGGATCTCGGCAAGTATCAGAAGTTCATCGACGGTCTGAAGCTCACCGACTACCGCGTCCGTATCCTCAATGGCGGCACCGAGGCGGTGACGCGGGTGCTCATCGAGAGCGAGGACAAGGCCGGCGAGCGCTGGACCACCATCGGCGTGTCGCCGAACATCATCGATGCCTCGTTCCAGGCGCTCATGGATTCGATCATCTACAAGCTGGTGAAGTCGAAGGCGCCGGCGTGATCGATCACGTCTCCATTCCGGTTCGCGATCTCGCCGCGGCAACGCGCTTCTACGAGGCCGTGCTGGCGCCGCTCGGCTTCACGCGGCTCGAAACACGGCCGGCCACCGTCGGCTTCGGCAAGAGTTATGCCGAGTTCTGGATCAATTTGCGCGCTGGCATGAGCGGCACGAGCGATGGCGCGCATGTCTGCCTGCGCGCGCGGGCGACCGGCATCGTCGATGCCTTCCACGCCGCAGCGCTCGCGGGCGGCGGCGCGAGCGACGGCGCGCCGGGCCTGCGTCCGCAGCACGGCGAGGGTTACTACGCGGCCTTCATCCGCGACCCGGATGGCAACCGCATCGAAGCGGTGACGTTCGTCAAATAGCTAGAGCCGCTCGGGCTCGACCCGCGACATTTTCTTCGCTTCGTCCGGCACCGTGGCGGCGGCGTCCTGCAGCATCGGCAGGATGTCGGCGACCTTGTCGGCGACCAACAGATCGAAATTCAGATCGCCGCGGATGAATTCCAGCGCCTTCATGTGATCGAGCAAAGCACACAGCGGCTGCCAGAAGCCTTCGATGTTGGCGAGCAGGATCGGCTTCTTGTGCCGGCCGAGCTGCGCCCAGGTCATCTGCTCGACGATTTCCTCCAGCGTGCCGACGCCGCCGGGCAGCGCGACGAAGGCGTCCGCCATCTCGAACATCTTGCGTTTGCGCTCGTGCATGTCGCGCGTGACGGTCAGGCCGTGCGGCGTCTTGAGCGCGTGTTCGCGCGCCACCAAAAACTCCGGGATGATGCCGTGGACTTGCCCGCCGTGCTTGAGCACCGATCGGGCGATCTCGCCCATGATGCCGACGGCGCCGCCGCCGTAGACCAGCCCGATGTTGTTTTCCGCGAGGATCTTGCCGAATTCGCGCGCCGCTTGGACGAAAGCCGGATCGGTACCCGGGCCGGAGCCGCAATAGACGCAGATTTTGCGGATTTTGCTGAGATTTTCGATTTTGTTCATGGCCTGCATGTGCGCTGCGTCTGTGGCGGCGTCAAGATAACGGCCAAAATCGCCTGTGGTTGCGGCTATTTATGCTGCCTTGCAGGGTGATTACGGCCGAGAATCCACCTATATGAAGGCCTTATGAGCGTCGGCCATCACCACCACCGCACATCCTCCGAACCGCCTGCCGTGACCGCCCCCAGCGGCACGCTGCTGTCGACGCTGGTTCATCTCTGGCCCTACATCTGGCCGGCCGATCGGCGCGACCTGAAGCTGCGCGTTCTGGGCGCCATGGTGCTGCTGCTCGCGGCCAAGCTCGCCACCATCGCCGTGCCCTTCACCTTCAAGTGGGCAACCGACGCGCTTGCCGGCCATGGCACGGCGCCGGTCGCCGCCTCTGAGTGGCTGCTCTGGGCGGTGAGCGCTCCCGTCGCCATGACGATCGCCTATGGCGGCATGCGCATCCTGATGGCGGCGCTGACCCAATTCCGCGACGGCATTTTCGCCAAGGTGGCGATGAACGCGGTGCGCCGGCTTGCCACGCTGACCTTCATTCACATGCACGAGCTGTCGTTGCGCTTTCATCTCGAGCGCAAGACCGGCGGGCTGACACGGGTCCTCGAGCGCGGCCGCAACGGCATCGAGACCATCGTGCGCATGGTCATCCTGCAACTGGCGCCGACCATCATCGAACTCGGCCTGATCGTCGGCGTGCTGATGTGGCACTTCGACCTGCGCTACGTGCTGGCGATCCTCGTGACCGTCGTCGTCTACATGACCTACACCTACCACGCGACGGAGTGGCGCATCGGCATCCGCCGCAAGATGAACGACAGCGACACCGACGCCAACGTCAAGGCGATCGACTCGCTGCTCAACTACGAGACGGTCAAGTATTTCGGCGCCGAGGAGCGCGAGTCGCAGCGCTACGACAAGTCGATGGCGCGCTACGAGGACGCCAGCGTCAAGGCCTATACTTCGCTCGCCGTGCTCAATGCCGGCCAGGCGCTGATCTTCACGCTCGGGCTTGCCGCGGTGATGGTGCTGTGCGCCTACGAGATCGCGGCCGGCACCAAGACGGTCGGCGACTTCGTGCTGATCAACGCCATGATGATCCAGCTCTACCAGCCGCTCAATTTCATGGGCATGGTCTATCGCGAGATCAAGCAGGCGCTGATCGACATCGAAACCATGTTCTCGATCCTCGCGCGTGAGCCGGAAATCAAGGACGTCCCCGGCGCAAAGCCGCTCAAGGTCGCCAACGGCGATGTCCGTTTCGAAAACGTCGTGTTCTCCTACGAGCCAGGGCGCCGCATTCTCAAAGGCATCAGCTTCGAGGTGCCGCCCGGCAAGACCGTCGCGGTCGTCGGCCCTTCGGGCGCCGGCAAGTCGACCATCTCGCGGCTGCTCTACCGCTTCTACGATCTGTCCGGAGGCCGCATCACGATCGACGGCCAGGACATCGCCAAGGTGACGCAGAAATCATTGCGTCAGGTCATCGGCATGGTGCCGCAGGACACCGTGCTGTTCAACGACACCATCCGCTACAACATCCGCTATGGCCGCTGGGCCGCGAACGACGCCGAGGTCGAGGAGGCGGCGCGGCTGGCGCAGATCGACGGCTTCATCCGGCTGGCGCCGAAGGGTTACGAAACGGAAGTCGGCGAGCGCGGGCTGAAACTCTCGGGCGGCGAGAAACAGCGCGTTGCCATTGCGCGCACCATCCTGAAGGCGCCGCCAATTCTGCTGCTTGATGAAGCGACGTCCGCGCTCGACAGCCACACCGAGAAGGAAATCCAGGACGCGCTCGAGCGCGTGTCGACCGGGCGCACCACGCTGGTCATCGCGCACCGCCTTTCGACCATCGTCGGCGCCGACGAGATCATCGTGCTCGATCAGGGCGAGATCATCGAACGCGGCACGCATTATCAATTGCTCGCGAAGAAGGGGCTTTACGAAAGCATGTGGAACCGGCAGCGCGAGGCCGAAGAGGCGCGCGAGAAGCTTGCGCGGGCCGCTGACGACGAGGCCACACCCAACCGCAACCCGCCGCCGGTCCCGGAGGATTTCGCTACTCCCACGCCGGTCGACCTGCCGGCTGACGCGGCGGAGTAGGACCCATGTCGATCGCCAACTCCATCCGCGCCCAGCTCGTACCAATCACGCCGGAGGGCTATCCCTTCATCGGCGCCTTCGCGCTGGCGAGCCTGGTGCTGTTCTGGCTGTGGACGCCGCTCGGCTGGATCGGCACGGCACTGACGATCTGGTGCGCGTTGTTCTTCCGCGATCCGCCGCGCGTCACGCCGGTGCGCGACGGCCTCGTGGTCGCGCCGGCCGATGGGCGCATCAGCCAGATCACCACCGCATCGCCGCCGCACGAGCTTGGTCTTGGCCAGGTGCCGCTGACGCGTATCTCGATATTCATGAGCGTGTTCAACTGCCACATCAACCGCAGCCCGGTCGCCGGCACGATCGAAAAGATTGTCTATCAGCCGGGCAAGTTCGTGAACGCGGACCTCGACAAGGCGAGCCTCGACAACGAGCGCAATTCGCTGGTCATCGCCGCCGGCAGCGCGCGCGTCGCGGTGGTGCAGATCGCGGGGCTGGTCGCCCGCCGCATCGTCTGCTTCGTCCGCGAGGACCAGTCGCTTGGCGCCGGCGAGCGCTTCGGCATGATTCGTTTCGGCTCTCGCCTCGACGTCTATCTGCCGGAAGGCGTTGCGCCGCAGGTGGCGCTCGGCCAAACCGCGGTTGCCGGCGAAACTGTGCTGGCGGACTTGCGCTCGTCCGAAGCGCGCGCGTTCCGCGCCGGCTAATCGTTAACGAGCCTGGCCGATAAGGCTTGCGCAAGCGTGGCGCGGACGCGGCGAAACGACTATATTGCCCGTCATGGTTTTTCCGCCGTTTGATCCGACGCCGCCGACGTCGCCCCATCGCCGCCGTTTCCGGCCGATCCCGGTGCGCGTGCTGCTGCCCAACCTGATCACGCTGCTTGCGTTGTGCGCCGGATTGACCGCCATCCGCATGGCGATCGAGGGCAACACGCAACTCGCCCTCGCGGCGATTGTGTTTGCGGCCTTGCTCGATGGCATCGACGGCCGCGTCGCGCGCATGCTCAAGGGCACCTCGCGCTTCGGCGCAGAACTCGACAGCCTGGCCGACTTTGTCAATTTCGGCGTGGCGCCGGCGCTGATCCTGTATTTCTGGGGTCTGCAGGAGCTCAAATCGGCGGGCTGGATCGCAGCGTTGGTGCTTGCGATCTGCGCGGCGCTGCGTCTGGCGCGCTTCAACGTCATGATCGACGAGCCCAACCAGCCGGTCTGGGCTGGAAATTTCTTCACCGGCATTCCGGCGCCGGCTGGCGCCATCACCGTCCTGCTGCCGATCTATCTCAGCCTGCTCGGCGTGCCGACGACGCTGGTCGTCGTCTGGATGTCGTTCGTCTACACGCTGGCGATCGCGCTGCTGATGGTGTCGCGACTGCCGGTGTTCTCGGGCAAGCGGGTCGGCAAGCGCGTGCCGCCGGAAATGGTGCTGCCGGTCTTTGTGGTCGTGGTGTTGTCCTTCGCGCTGCTGATCAGCTATCCGTGGGAGGTGCTCACCCTGGGCACGCTCGCCTATCTTGCCTGCCTGCCGCTCGGCTGGCTGTCGTACCGCAACTACCAGCGCAAGGATGCCGAAGCAGCGGCCACGGCCATGGGCACCGCGCCGGCCGGCGACGCGTCTGTCTCGCCGCCGCCGGCGGTGGATGGCGACGACGAGCGTCCGGCCCGCTTGAATTGATCCAGGGCGGCAGACGGCGCGATCACCGATTGCGATATCCCTGCGTTCCGAACGGGTAGCCGGGCATCAAATCGTATGGATGTTTCCAGCCGGGCAGGGCCTTCATGCGCTCGAGCCAAGCGCCGATCGCCGGATAGTCCTTGGCGATGTCGAAGCCGAACTCCTCGGCCGGATAGTAGAGATAACCGGTCATCGAAACATCGGCGATGGTCGGCTTGTCGCTCACCAGAAACTTCCGCCCCTCGAGTCGCTTGTTGACGATGGCGAGATTTCCCTGCGCGCGGCCCTGTAGGAATGGCATCACCGCCGGATCGCCGGTGGGCTTGGCGAAATTCTTCAAGAAGCGGAACGGCCCGAGAAAGCCGTTGACTTTCTGATTGTCGAAGATGATCCAGCGCAATGATTCAAGCTCTTCATCCTCGCCTTGCGGCTTGAACTTGCCGGTGTGATTGGCGAGATAAGTTAGGATGACACCGGACTGCGTGAGCTTCTTCTTGCCGTGCACCAGCACCGGCACCTCGCCCATCTCGTTGACCTCGGTGCGGTACGGCGCCTGGCGCTGCACACCGGTGCCGAAAAAATCGATCCACTTCGGCTCCCAGTCGGCACCGATCAGATTGAGCATCAGCGCGGCGCGATAGGCGTTGCCGGACTGGGCAAAGCAATAAAGCTGATATTCGGACATGGATTTCCCGTTGGGTTCAGCGCGAGAGCGTGATCGGCAAGCCGGTGGTGGATTGACCGGTGAATTCTGCCCCGGACAGTTTGAGTTGCGCCAAGGGCTGGTTCTTGGTGTCGGCGATGGTGAGTGTGAGGGTGTCGAGCGTGAACGTCCAGTTGCGGCTGGTGTAGAAATTGCCAGGGCAGCCGCCGTCGGGGTTGATCGTTCCTTGCGTCTGGCCGGGCGCGCCCTCGAACTCCATGCCGCAGGGCGGCGCGTTGGGCGCCGCCAACATCCAGCGGCCGGTTACGTCGGATTGCGGCAGCGGCGTCGGCGCCGTAGGTCCTTGCTCGGTGGCGCAGGCCCCCAGCATCAGTGCCACAGCGGCGCCCGCGGCGGTGCGCGCGTGCATGCGCGTTATTTCATTGTCGGGATCGAGAATTCAGCCCCTTGCTTGATGCCCGACGGCCAGCGCGACGTCACCGTCTTGGTCTTGGTATAGAAGCGCACTGAATCCGGCCCGTGCTGGTTGAGATCGCCGAAACCGGAGCGCTTCCAGCCGCCGAACGTGTAATAGGAGAGCGGCACCGGGATCGCGAAATTGACGCCGACCATTCCGACATTGACGCGCTGCGTGAAATCGCGCGCGGCATCGCCGTCACGGGTGAAGATAGCGACGCCATTGCCGTATTCGTGTTCGGACGGCAGCCGTACCGCCTCCTCATAGTCCTTGGCGCGCACGACCGAGAGCACCGGGCCGAAGATCTCTTCCTTGTAGATCTTCATTTCGGGCTTGACGTCATCGAACAGGCAGCCGCCGATGAAATTGCCGTTCTCGTAGCCCTGCAATTTGAAGCCGCGCCCGTCGACCACGAGCTTCGCGCCTTCCTTGACGCCGGTATCGATGTAGCCGCGCACCTTGTCGAGCAGTTGGCGCGTGATCATCGGGCCGTAATCGGCCTTATCGTCGGTGGAGGGGCCGATCTTGAGGCTCTCGACGCGCGGGATCAGCTTCTCAAGCAGGATGTCGGCGGTCTTCTTCCCGACCGGCACCGCGACCGACACCGCCATGCAGCGCTCGCCAGCCGAGCCGTAGCCGGCGCCGATCAGGGCATCGACCGCCTGGTCCATATCGGCGTCGGGCATCACGATCATGTGGTTCTTGGCGCCGCCGAAGCACTGCACGCGCTTGCCGTTGGCGCAGCCGGTCGAATAAATGTATTCGGCAATCGCCGAGGAGCCGACGAAGCCGATCGCGTGGACGCGCGGATCGTTGAGCAGCGTGTCGACCGCCTCCTTGTCGCCGTTGACGACGTTCAGAATGCCCGGCGGCAGACCGGCTTCGAGGAACAGTTCGGCGATGCGCATCGGCACGGATGGGTCGCGCTCGGACGGCTTGAGGATGAAGGCATTGCCGCAGGCGATCGCCGGCGCGCATTTCCACAACGGGATCATGGCCGGGAAGTTGAACGGCGTGATGCCGGCGACGACGCCGAGCGGCTGGTGCATCGAATAGAGGTCGATGCCCGGTCCGGCGGCTTCGCTGTATTCGCCCTTCAGCAGATGCGGAATGCCGCAAGCGAATTCCACGACTTCGACGCCGCGCTGGATGTCGCCGCGCGCGTCGGCAAGCACCTTGCCGTGCTCCGACGACAAAAGCTTGGCGAGGTTGTCCATATCCTTGGCGACCAGATCGAGAAACTTGAACATGACCCGAGCGCGGCGCTGCGGATTGGTCGCGGCCCAGCCGGCCTGCGCGGCCTCGGCGTTGGCGATGGCGTGCTCGACTTCGGAATGTTTGGCGAGCGCGACCTTGGCCTGCACCTCGCCGGTGTTCGGATTGAACACGTCGCCGAACCGCCCGGAGGTCCCCTTGACGGTCTTGCCGCCGATGAAATGGCCGATCTCACGCATAGGACGTTCCTCCGATTTTTAAGGGGTCGTTAACTGGGGCAGGGCCCCTTTTCGGTGAGTTTTGCAGCTTTTCCTGGCCCGGTCACGGGTTTGCCGGCATTGGATGGCCGGTTTTTCTTTCACCAAAGGTTAGGCTTTACCGCCCCTTAACGGCCCACGTCTAGGGTCGGAACCGCGCGAAGTATTGGCGCAGGGTCGTAGGCGTTGGTGGGGTTTTTGTTATGGATATAGCGACCAGTTTGGGCCTGCTGTGCGGCGTTGCCGTCGTCAGCGTCGTGATCCTGATGGGCGGCGATCTGCACATGTTCGTCAGCGAACATGCGTTTATCGTCATCTTCGGCGGGTCATTCGCCGCCACGCTGATCCGATTTCCCCTTGCATCGATTTTTCACGGCCTGCCGCTCGGCGCGAAATTCGCATTCACAATGCGCCGCATGAGCCAGCGCGATCTGGTCGATGAGATCGCCGGCCTCGCCGAAGTCGCTCGCAAGTCCGGACCGGTCGGGCTTGAAAAGGTCGAGATCGACGATCCATTTCTCGCCAAGGGCATTCGCTTCGTCGCCGACGGCTACGACGGCACGTTCATCCGCGACAATCTCGAGCGCGACCGCGACAACTTCCTCACCCATCTCGACGAAGGCCAGAAGATCTACCGCGCGGTCGGCGACTGCGCGCCGGCCTTCGGAATGATCGGCACGCTGATCGGCATGGTGCAGATGTTCGCCAACATGACCGACCCGTCCAAGCTCGGCCCGTATATGGCCGGCGCGCTGCTCGCGACATTCTACGGCGCCGCACTCGCCAATTTGTTCTGCTTGCCGATCGCCGACAAGCTGCATCTCAAGCTCGTCGACGAGGAAATCAATCGCACGCTGATCATCGACGGCATCCTGATGATCCGCGAAGCCAAGAGCCCGACGTTGGTGCGCGAAATGCTGCTCGCCTATCTGCCGGAGAAGCACCGCCACAGCGACGCCGACGAAGCAGAAGAGGCGGCTGAACCAGCCGCCGCGTGACCGTGAAAGTAAGAGCGTACAATGGCGCGGCGTAAAGAAGCAGCCCACGGCGGCCACGGCTGGTTCGTCACATTCGCCGACCTGATGGGTCTTCTGGTCAGCTTCTTCGTGATGCTGGTCGCATTCTCGACGCAGGACCAGGCGAAGCTCCAGGTGGTCGCCGGCTCGATGCGCGATGCTTTCGGCGTGCAGGACAAGGTGCGCTATTCCGGCATCATTGAAGTGATGGGCTTGCCGACGCGGCCGAAACTCAAGAACGTCGCGCATATCGATCCGAAGGACGCCTCCGCGCAGCCCGCGCCCGACGAGCATGACAAGGAGCGCTCTTACGGCGCCCGCTTCAAGCAAGATCGCGATTTCGCGCTGGCCTCTGCCTCGCTGCGCCAGGCATTGCAGGAGATGCCCGAGATCAACGAGGTGTCCAAGCACATCATGCTCGAGGATACCAAAGAGGGTCTCAACATCGAGATCGTCGATCAGGACGGCCGCTCGATGTTCGCTGATGGCGCGAAGGATCCTTACGAGCGCACGCGCAGGCTGATCCAGGCGCTGGCACCGGCACTCAAGGGCATGCCGTATCGTATTTCGATCACTGGACATACCGCGGCCAGCAACGTCCCCGACAAGCCGAGCTACGGGGCCTGGGAGTTGTCGGCCGACCGTGCCAACTCGGTCCGCCAGATTCTTGCCACCGAGGGCGTTCCTGCGGGCCATATCTTCATGGTGGCAGGCAAAGCGGACACCGACCCGCTGTTTCCCGACAATCCGAACATGGCGCCGAACCGGCGGGTCACCATTACGTTGATGAAGGAAGCACCGCCGCTTCCGGACGATTTCTCACCGTAAGCGCATTTGACCTGGCTCAATGCCCCGCGTGCTGTGCATGGCTAAAAGAGGTGCCTTGCACAAACGTCGGTGCCTGAGCCACCCTAATGACGTTAAAAGCCCGTCGCGGTTTTCAAGCAGGCGGCAAAGGCCCGTTTGCGTAGGAAGTTCAGGTTCTTAGCATGGCCCAAAACATAGCCGGCGACGCCGGCGCCTCGCTCGCGGCTCGCGATGCCGGCGAGGTGCCGGGCAGGACCGGATTCTGGGCGCTCACCGTCGGCAGCATCGGCGTTGTCTACGGCGACATCGGGACCAGCCCGCTCTATGCGTTCCGCGAAGCCGTGATGGCGTCGGTGGGCAGCGGCAAAGTCGCGAGCGAAGAGGCCGTGTTCGGCATCCTGTCGCTCATCATCTGGGCGCTCGTGCTGATCGTCACCGTCAAGTACGTGCTCATCCTGCTGCGCGCTGACAACAAAGGTGAGGGTGGCACGCTTGCCCTGATGGCGCTGGCCTCGCGCGCGCTGGCCGGCGGTGCCGGAACCATCATTCTGCTCGGCGTCATCAGCGGCGCTTTATTCTACGGCGACGCCATCATCACGCCGGCGCTTTCGGTGCTCTCGGCAGTCGAGGGCCTGAAAGTGGCAACGCCAGCCTTCGATGAGGTTGTCGTGCCGATCACCGTCCTGATCCTTATCGTGCTGTTTTCGATGCAGGCGCGCGGCACCGCGCGCGTCGGCACATTTTTCGGACCCGTGATGATGATCTGGTTCGCCGCCATCGCGGTCGGGGGACTACTGAACGTCGCGCAGAATCCGAAGGTGTTTTTCGCCATCAATCCCTGGTACGCGGTGGAATTCCTGTTTAATCACGGTCTCGTCGCCTTCTACACCCTCGGCGCGGTGTTCCTGGTGTTGACGGGTTGCGAAGCGCTCTACGCCGATCTCGGTCATTTCGGACGCGTGCCCATCCGTTTCGCCTGGCTGACGATGGTGCTGCCGGCGCTCACGATCAACTATCTCGGCCAAGGCGCGGCCGTGCTGAACAATCCCCAAGTGATCGAAAGTCCGTTCTTTCTATTGTACCCGCATTGGGCGCTGATGCCGATGGTCATACTTGCGACGGTGGCCACCGTCATCGCCAGCCAAGCGGTCATCAGCGGCGCCTATTCGCTGACGCGGCAGGCGATCCAACTCGGTCTATTGCCGCGGCTGGAAATCGTGCACACGTCGGAAGCGCTGTTCGGTCAAATCTTCATGCCGCGCGTCAACACGCTGCTCTTGATCGGCGTGCTGCTGCTGGTGGCCATGTTCCGTTCGTCGAGCGCGTTGGCTTCGGCCTACGGCATCGCCGTCAGCGGCACCATGGTGGTGACCGCCATGATGGCGTTCGTGGTGATCTGGCGGGTCTGGAATTGGTCGAAATGGTCCGCGGCGGCTCTGATCGTGCCGTTCCTGTTCATCGATCTCAGCTTCCTGTCGGCCAACATGCTCAAGGTTATCGAGGGCGGCTGGGTGCCGCTTGCGCTTGGCGGCGTGGTGATGGCGGTGATGTATACATGGCGGCGCGGCACGCGTCTGCTGTTCGAGAAGACGCGCCGGCAGGAAATGCCGCTGCAATCGCTCGTCAACAAGCTGGAGAAAAAGCCGCCGCATATCGTGCCGGGCACCGCAGTGTTCCTCACCAGCGACCCCGAATTCGCGCCGACCGCGCTGCTGCACAGCCTCAAGCATTACAAAGTGCTGCACGAGAAGAACGTCATCCTCACCATCAGGACCGCCGATATGCCGCGCGTGCCGGAGGAGGAGCGCGTCAAGATCACGCCGACCTCGCCGCATTTCTCGCGGGTCGTCCTGCAATTCGGGTTCATGGAGACGCCGAACGTGCCCAAGGCGCTGGCGATTGCCCGCAAGCTCGGCTGGCAGTTCGACATCATGTCGACGTCGTTCTTCCTGTCGCGCCGGTCGCTTAAGTTGGCTGCCAAGTCCGACATGCCGCGCTGGCAGGACCGCCTGTTCATCGGGCTGTCGCGCATCGCCAACGACGCCACCGACTATTTCCAGATTCCCACCGGTCGCGTGGTTGAAGTCGGAACCCAGGTCGCCTTGTAACTGTAAATCTGGTGCGCGGCGCGAAATCCGGCTAAAAGCCAGCTATGGCAGAGGACATGGCGCGCGCCGACGAGGTGGAAAATCTCACGCCCGAACAGGTGGCGGCGGGCCTGCGCGCCGGGCGCATGCTGTTGGTCGATGTGCGCGAGCCGAATGAGACGTCGGTGGAGAGCTATCCGGATGCGGTGATCGTGCCGTTGTCGCGCTTCGATCCGTCCGAAATCCCTGATCCGCAGGGCAAGCAGGTGGTCTTTGCCTGCCGCTCGGGACGGCGTTCGGTCACGGCGTCGCTCGCTGCGCAGGACCAGGGCTATCCCTACAAATCGCACCTCGCCGGCGGCATCATCGCATGGAAGGCCGCGGGCCTTCCGACCAAGAGCTGAGGCCGGTTCCGAGGTTCCCCATGCGCCTTGCAACTATCATCGCCGCATTGGCCGTGGCTGTTGTCGCAACTCCCGTCGCCGCGCAGGAGCGCGTCGTCAATGTCTACAATTGGTCGGACTACATCGACCCGCAGGTGCTTGAGGACTTCACCAAGGACACCGGCATCAAGGTTCGCTACGACACCTTCGACGCCAATGAAACGCTGGAAACCAAGCTGCTGACCGGCAAGTCGGGTTACGACGTCGTGGTGCCGACCGGCTATTTCCTGCAGCGCCAGATCCAGGCCAACATTTTCCAGAAGCTTGACAAGAGCAAGCTGCCGAACCTCGTGAACGTCTGGCCGGAAGTGGCCAAGCGGCTCGCTGCCTACGATCCGGGCAACGACTACGCCGTCAATTACATGTGGGGCACCACCGGCATCGGCTACAACGTCAAGGCGATGCATGAGCGGCTTGGCGCCGATGCCACGATCGACAGCTGGGATGTTGTGTTCAAGCCCGAGCTGCTGGCGAAATTCAAAAACTGCGGCATCCACATGCTGGATTCAGCCGACGACATCCTGCCGGCGGCGCTGCATTACCTCGGGCTCGATCCGAATTCGGCAAAGCCGGCCGATCTCGATCGCGCCGCCGCGTTGCTGGCGAAGATCAGGCCCGACGTGCGCAAATTCCATTCCTCGGAATATCTGAACGCGCTGGCGAGCGGGGAAATCTGCCTCGTGGTCGGCTGGTCCGGCGACATCAAGCAGTCGCAGAAGCGGGCGGCGGAAGCCAAGAACGGCGTCGACATCGGCTATTCGATCCCGAAGGAGGGCGCCCAGATGTTCTTCGACAATCTCGCCATCCCGAAGGACGCGCCGCATCCGGCCGAGGCGCTTGCGTTCATCGACTATTTGCAGCGGCCCGACGTGGCGGCCAGGAATAGCGACCTGGTTTCATACGCCAACGGCAATCTTACGAGCCAGAAGCTGATCGACAAGAAAGTGCTCGACGATCCCGGCATCTATCCGAAGCCCGAGACGATGGCCAAGCTCTACATCGTGAATGCGCGCACGCCCGAGGCGCAGCGCCTCGTCAACCGGATTTGGACGAAGGTGAAGACTGGCCGCTAACGCCAGCGGCGGTGCAGCCAGAGCCATTGCTCGGGATGCTCGCGGACCCAGCCTTCGATCACATTGGTGATGATCTGCATGGTGCCGGCGATGTCGATTTTGCCGTCGGCGTCGCGCGCCGGCTTGATCTCGTCGCTCAGCTCGGGCTGCAGGCGATGGCCGGGGAGGCGGATCACACGCGTGCCGTAGATCGGGCAGTCGAAGTGCCGCGCCAGCCGCGCCAGCAACGGGTTGGCGTTGGTCTTGCGCCCGAAGAAGGTGACCTCGACGCCGCGCACGTAGTACTGGTCGACCAGCATGCCGACATGGGCACCGCGCTCCAGCGCCTGAGCGATCTTCACCGGCGCTTCGAGCCCGGTGTTGATCAGTTCGCCCATGATGGCGCCACGGGTCGTGGCGAGCCAGCGGTCGATGGCCGGGATGTTCGGGCGGCGATAAAGCACGGCGCTGTCGAGCTTGTAGGTCGCCGCGCAGATCGCCGGTAGCTCCCAGTTGGCGAGGTGGGCGGCGAAGACCAGCGCCGGCTTGCCGTCGTTGGCGATCTGCATGTAGCGGTCGATCTGCTCGCGGGTGATGACGATGCGCTTGATGCGCTCGGGGTAGTCCGGGTCCCAGTCCCAGATGCGGTCGAGTTGGGCGAATTCGGCGCCAAGGCGGCCGAGATTGTCCCAGACCCCGCGCAGGATCTGGTCGATCTCCGCGGACGATTTGTCCGGAAACGCCGCGACCAGATTGGCGCGGCCGATCTTGTTCTCCGGAACCCAGGGCCCCAGCGTGCGCATCAGCCAGCCGGCGAAATCGGCGAGCCTGTCGGGCGGAAACAGCCGCAGAAACCTGAGCAACCCGACCGCCAGCGCGCCCATGATGGCGTTGCCCGCGCTTTTGAGGGCGCCGCGCCTTGCCATTAGAAATTCACGATGACTTTGCCGAACACCTGCCGGCCTTCGAGCCTCGCCAGTCCACGCTCGAAATCGGCGAGCGCGACTTCGGTGTCGATGATCGGCGACATTCCGGCGGCCATCTTGGACAGGCTGTCGCGGATATTGCGCATGGCGCAGCCGAACGAGCCGAAGATCTTGTACTGCTGTTGGAACAGCTGCATCAGGTTGATGGTCACGGTCGGTCCGGCGGTCGAGCCACAGGTCACCAGCCGCCCGCCGCGCTTGAGGCAGAGCAGGGAGCCGTTGAATCCCTCGCCGCCGACGTGCTCGAACACGACGTCGACGCCTTTCTTTCCCGTCAGCTTGCGCGTCACGCCTTCAAACCGCTCGGTCTTGTAGTTGATGACATGGTCGGCGCCGAGCGCCTTGGCTTTCTCGGCCTTGGCGTCGTCGCCCACCGTGGTGATGACGGTGCAGCCGAGCGCCTTCGCCATCTTGATCGCCACCGAGCCGATGCCGGAGCCGCCGGCGTGCACCAGAATGGTCTCGGCCGGCTTGAGCTTGGCATTGTCGAACAACATGTGCTCGACGGTGCCGAAGGCGATCGGCGCACAGGCCGCATCGCGCAGCGACACACCATCCGGAACGGGGATCACCAGCCGCGCCGGCAGATTGACGAGATCGCGGGCGAAACCATCGATGTGGAAGCCCATGATGCCGGCGACGTTTTCACAGAGATTGTCGCGGCCTTCGCGGCAGGCCGCGCACTTGCCGCAGGTCATCGCGCCGTACATCACGACCTTGTCGCCGGACTTGAAGTTGCCGACGCCGGCACCTGTGCTTGCGATTTCGCCGGAGGCTTCGACGCCGACGACTAGCGGCAATTGCCGCTTGGCGAAGGCCATGCCGCGGAATCCCCAGACGTCGAGGTAGTTGAGGGCGACCGCCTTGATGCGGATCTGCACCTCGCCGTTACCCGGCGGCGGCGGAGCTGGCACGTCGGCCAACTCGAGCTTGCGGTCGCCGATCAGTCGAAGCGCGCGCATGGGGATAACGAGCGGCGGACTACGCCGGCTCGCGGCCCATCACCAGCGAGACGTTTTGCCCGCCGAAGCCGAAGGAATTGGAAATGACGTGGGTCACCTTGGCATCGCGCGCCTTGTTCGGCACCACGTCGAGCTGGATCGCCGGGTCCGGAACCAAATAATTGATCGTCGGCGGGATGCGCTGATGTTCGAGCGTCAGCACCGAGAACACGGCCTCCACCGCGCCGGCCGCCGACAGCGTATGCCCGATCATCGACTTGTTGGACGAGATCGGGATGCCCTTCATGCGCTCGCCGAACACCGCGGCAAGTCCGAGGTGCTCCATTTTGTCATTCTCGGGCGTACTGGTGCCGTGGGCATTGACGTAATCGATCTCATCGGGCTGCAAGCTCGCATCGTCGAGCGCGTTGTGGATGCAGCCAATGATCGGCTTGCCGTCCGGGCTCGAACGGGTGCGGTGGAACGCGTCAGCCATCTCGCCGCAGCCTTCGAGCACGCCGAGGATCTTGGCGCCGCGCGCCTTCGCCGCCTCGTAGCTTTCGAGCACCAGGGCGCCTGCGCCTTCCGCCATGACGAAGCCATCGCGGTTCTTGGCGAACGGCCGCGCCGCGGCTTGCGGGTTGTCGTTGCTGCTGGTGGACAGCGCCGACAGCAGCGAAAAACGGATCAGCGATTCCGGATTGATCGAGCCGTCGGTGCCGATGCAGAGCGCGGCATCGGTGTCGCCGCGGCGGATCGCCTCGACGCCGAGCTGGATCGCGCTCGCGCCGGAAGCGCAGGCGGTCGACAGCGAGATCGGCGAACCCTTGGTGCCGAATTTCTCCGCCAGCGTGTCGGCGACCGAGCCGAACAGGAATCGCGGGTGATAGTCGGGAAATTGCGCGCTCACCCGCAGGATGTCGCTATAGGTGACCTTGTCGTTGGCGCCAGACTTGCCGGCGAGCGCGAGGCGCTGCGGCCATTCGATTTCGATCGGCGGCACGGCCAGGAACAGCGGGCCGGGAAAGTCGCCTTTCGAGCCGATGCCGGACTGGCTGACGGCTTCATCGGCAGCGAGATCGGCAAACTTCTCGGACAGGGCAGCGGAGGAGGGCTGCTCGCCCAGAAAATCGATGGTGCCGGCGATGCGGGTCTTGAGGCCGTCGGTCGGAAAGCGGGTGATGGCGCGAATGCCGGATTCACCGGCGGTCAGCTTGGCCCAGTTGTCGGCCTTGCCGGCGCCGAGCGAGGTGACGACGCCGAGACCGGTCACCACGACAATCGGGCGGCCCTTTTTGTCTTTCATAGCCATCGCATGCACTCCTCAGCCGGCCTTTTCGACCAAGGCGAGGGCTTCTCCCCGCCAATGTCCGACGCCGGTCACCACGACCTGGCTCAATTGCCCGCTCATCGGCCGCTCGAGACCGGTCGAGTCACAGGGCGGAAACAGACTACCATGGCCGAGCGCGATCGCGGCCAGGGCTATATTCATGGGGAATTGCGGCTCCAACCCATGACCGAGATATGAGCCGGTGGCGCGGACGGCAAGGTCGCCGCGACCCTCGAGAAAGGCGCGTTCTTCGCCGGTCGCGGGCTCGGCGCCGGTCGCACCGGACAGCACCGCGGCCTGGCCAGTTTTTACCTTGTCCTTGAGCTGGTCCCATAGCCGGCCGAGCCCGGCCGCGACGCTTCCTTGTTGGCGTTTGCTGCGGTCGGACAGCACCGCTGTCAGCCGCGCCAGTGGCTTTGCCCCGCGCGCGTGCGCATGCGTGGGCGTTTCGAGCACGAGGAAGGCGCCGAGCGAGCCGAGTGCAAAGCCTCCCGGCTTGCCGCGCTCCCAAACCGGCGCATAGCGCTCCTTGAGATTGAGCCCGCCGAATTCGTAGAGCATGAACAGATCCGGGCGCTCGCCGTTGTGGGCGCCGCCGACCAGCGCGATGTCGCTCTGGCCGGAGGCGATGCGCGACAATGCGACGCGTACGGCATCGACGCCGGCCGGCTCTTCGCCCATGAAGGTCCGCGACGAGCCGGTGACGCCGTGGACGATCGAGATATTGCCGGCCAGCAGATTGGACAGCTGCGCAAGAAACAATGTCGGCCGCAGTCCGCTCATCAATTGCTCGTTGAGGAAGGCGGCCGGATTTTGCGCGCGCGGCATGCCGGACAGGATCGTGGAATCCACGCCGAGATCGCGCTCGCCGCCGCCGGCGGCGACGATCATGTCCATGTGCGACAGGATTTCGGGCTTGCCTTTGACGCCGGCGCTGTCGAGCGCGAGGCCCGCGGCATAGGTGCCGATGCGCTGCCATGGCTCCATCTGGCGCTGATCGCCTTTTTTCGGGATCTGCGCGTCGAAATTGATGGCGGCGAGCGGATGCACGATAAACGGCGCAAACGTCGCCGTATCGGCGCTCGGCTGCGCCGCCATCAGCTTCTGCCAATGCGCGTCCGGCCCTTCACCAAGGGTCGAGACGATGCCGATACCGGTGATCCAGGCTTCGCGCGCGCCCTCAGCCATCGGCGGGCGCCCCCAGCATCGGGAAATCGATCTTTGCCGCCGTTTCGCGCATGCGCTGGCTCATCTCGGGATTGGGGAAGGCCATGACGCTGAAGGTCAGCGTCGCCTCGCACACCGTCTTGCCGTCGATCGCGAGTTGGGCTTCGGTCATCGCGTAGCCCGATCCATCGTGCTTGAGTTTGGCGCTGCCCGAGATGACCTGGCCCGGCGTCACAAAGGTGCGGAGCTTGGCGTCCTTCACCGCCGCGAGGAACGGCATGCGCTCGAAGCGGTTGATCGCGACCACCAGCCAGCCCGACGTCTGCGCCATGGTCTCGATCAGCAGCACGCCCGGCATCAGCGGATAGCCGGGGAAGTGCCCCTCGAAGATCGTGCTGGTGTTCGGAACCGTTGCTTCGGTTCGGATCGTGCGGCCAGGGAGGTCGAGTTCGACGATCCGGTCGATCAGCTGGAAGTACTCGATCCGCATGGACGCCGCGTGTGAGTTAAGCTCCCTTGGCAGCGACGAGCTCGTCGATGCGGGCGCTGAGGTTCTTGAGCACAAAATATTGGTCGGTGGTCGCCTTGCCGTCGTTGACCTCCTGCGTCCACTGCTCGAGCGGCAGCTTGATGCCGAAGGCCTTGTCGATGGCGAAAGCGATGTCGAGGAAGTCGAGGCTATCGATGCCGAGATCGTTAATGGCGTGGCTCTCGGGCTTGATCGACTCGCGCGGAATGTCGCACGTCTCGGCGATAATATTGGCGATGGTATCGAACGTCGACATCGGTAACTCTCTGATTGACTGGGAGTTCTGGCAATCGCGGACCCGCGCTGGGAACTTTGGGTGGATGCCCCCCCGAGCCCGGCCTTCCACCGGCGCGCGACCGTTGCCCGTATACCGAAGCGAGGGGTTTAGTTCAATGCCGGCCGATATTTGAAGGGGAAAACGGTCCAGCGGGGTTAAAAACGCCCCTTATCGACCGCGATGGGCATGCAATTGGTGCGGCCAGACAGCACGCAATCCTCCTTGTGCCGTAGCTCGGCCATGCTTTCCGCGATCCAGAGGCCTGCGCCGATCAGCCCGAGCACGAAAACGAAGGCCGCCGCGTTCACCATCATGCGGTGGCGATAGTCGTCCGGTTCACGGCTGCGCGCGTATTTGGCGAGGTCGTCGGCCGGCGGCGGACGCAGCCGCGGGCCAGGCTTGCCGCGGCGGAACTGCAGCACCTGGTGTTCGCTATCCGGCGAAGGCGCGCGATGCGGGACCATCGAGGTGCAATTCTAGCACGGCGGCGTCCGCTGTGCATTCCCCGGGAGCCAGTGTCAGGTTAACGGCTGTGGACGCATTTTGTGCTTCCGCCTAGATTGGAACCGATGACCAAGCCCATCCGGCCACGGCGGATTGTCGCTTTGATCGCGGCCTATGTGGTCGCGTTGCAGGCGCTGTTGCTGCCGCTGTCGGTGGTAGCCGGCGCCGCCGCGGATTTCAGCCTGTGCACGTCGGCATCGCGCGGCGCGCCCCAACCGGCGAACCACGACACGAGTTGCCCCTGCGCCGCCGGTTGCGGCATGCAGTGTTGCGTTTCGGCGCTGGCCGCGCCGCCGCAAACCGGCGGCATCCTGGTCCGTAGCGGCGTCCGCATTGCGCTGCCGCCCGTGATCGCATCGGTCACGCGACCTTATCTGCGCACCCCGCAGCTGGCGCGTGCACCGCCCGCCGCCTGATTTTTTGATCCGCCCGCGTTCCAATCGTCAAATTTGCCGCGCTTACGCGATCAGCGTACGCGGCAATCAATGGAGCATCCAATGAATCGATTTGTTTTCGCCGCGGCCGTTGTCGGCCTTTTGGCTTTGCCGGCGCAGGCGGCCGACGTCATGGCCGGCGCGCTGAAGATTTCCGCCCCTTGGGCGCGCGCCACGCCGAACGGCGCGGCGGTGGGCGGCGCCTACATGACCATTACCAATACCGGCAGTTCGCCCGATCACCTCATCGGCGGGTCGACCGCGGTCGCAAAGAGCTTCGAGGTCCACGAGATGAAGATGGACAACGGCATCATGAAGATGCGGCCGGTCGCCGGCGGCATCGAGATCAAGCCCGGACAGACGGTGACGCTCGAACCGAGCGGTTACCACGTGATGATGGTCGGCCTGACGCAACAGCTCAAGCAGGGCGATCACTTCAAGGCAACGCTCGAATTCGAAAAGGCCGGCAAGGTCGACGTCGATTTCCCGATCGAGGGCCTCGGCGCCATGCACGGCGGCGGCAAGCCGGGAATGGGCGGGGCCGCGCCGATGGGCGGCATGCAGATGAAGTAAGCGGCTATGGCTCGGCGAAGCCGAGCTTGGCGTCGGCTGGCGGCATCATTCGGAACACGTTGAGGCTCATCGAGATCAGCGCGTAGTAGCCGAGGATGCCGACCAGTTCGACGGTTGCTTCGTCGCCGATCAGCGCGTGCAGGCGCTTGTAGGTACGGTCGCTGACGCGGCGCGTCTTGTAAAGTTCCTGCACGAAGGCATAGATCGCGCGCTCGTCCTTGGCCGCCGACTTCGGCTCGCGACCGGCTCGCACGTCGGCGATCGTCTTCGGTTTGACGCCGGCCTTTTCCGCCATCGGCGCATGCGCGTACCACTCGTACTGCGCGCGCCAGATCCGCGCCGTGCACAGGATGGCGAATTCCGACAGCCGCGGCGGCACCGCCTTGTTGTAGCGGCAGTGCGCGCCGAGCGTCTGCGCCAGCTGACCGAGCTCCGGGGCATGCATCCAGACGGCAAACGGCCCACGCGGCGTGATGGATTGGCCCCGGGGACCTGCGCGCAGCGAGGCAAGCAGCGCACGCTGCGCCTCGTTCAGGTGCGACTCTTCGAGCATGGCGAGGCGGGGCGCGGGGCGCTTCTGGGGCATGGCGGTGACCTGGAGTGAAAGAACGGGGAAGGGCGGCCACTATAGCGGAACCCGTCCGCCGCGCCTATTCGACCACCGCCGTGACCTTGATCAGGCCGCGCCCCGTCATATTGAGGGCCTTGGCGGCCGCCCGCGAGAGGTCGAGCACGCGGCCTTTGTTGAACGGGCCGCGGTCGTTGACGATGACGACGACGCTGCGATGGGTGCGTTCGTCGATAACGCGCAGCCGGGTACCGAACGGCAGCGTGCGATGCGCGCAGGTGAACTTCAGGGGATCGTAGGGTGTGCCCGACGCGGTCACGCCTTTGTAGTTGTCGCTGTAATAAGCGGCCTTGCCGGAAAACTGCCTTGCGTCGCCTGCGAACGTCGCCGTTACCGGAAGAAACCCGGCCAAGCTGAAGCCGAGAATAATCGCTGTGCGCCCCGCTCGAGATAAGTCAGGCATCGACGTCGCCCTTGCTGCGCCCGCTGCCTGTCGTGCAACGCGCGAGCATCGCGTGCCACCGCAATCCGCTGCGGCAGTTAATTCGCGCGGTTAACGGAGCCGACGAAACTTTGTTCCGGCTTGTGCTGTGGATTACGCCTTGTGCCGCGGCGAGCGGGCAACACGACTTGCGTCGTTGCCGGACGTGACTGGAAGCTGCTCGGCTAGTTGGAACTTGCGCTGGTCACGCCGACAGTATTTCCGAAAGTTCCATTTGTGAGAAATCGCCACGTTCAGGAGGTGCTGCCGAAGGGACGGGCCCTTTCATTTGAATTTCGGCAAAGACTGCTTGATGCGACCTATCGCCGCCCAGGGGTCTTTGCGCAGCTTGCCCAGGCGCGTCATCGCGTTCTGCACCGTGTACTGATTGGCGGCTTTCAAGGAGCCGAGCTCGGACCAGTCGACTGGCATCGCCACCGGCGCACCAGGCCGCGCGCGTGTGGAGTAAGGGGCGATCGCGGTCGCTTCAGTGCTGTTGCGCAGATAGTCGACAAAGATGCGGTTGTTGCGCCGCGCCTTGGTGGCGGTCGACAGATAACGGTCGGGCTCGTCCTTCTCCATGCTGAGCGCGACGGTGTGGCAGAACTCTTTGGCGACGTCCCACGGCGCCGGCTTGATCGGCACCACGACGTGGAGGCCCTTGCCGCCCGTGGTCTTGACGAAGCTCTTGAGCTTGATGCGCTCAAGCCGTGCGCGCACGTCACGTGCGGCTTTGACGACATCGGACAGCTTCAGGCCGGGCCCCGGGTCGAGGTCGAAGACAAGCCGGTCGGCGCTGCCAAGGTCGTCGATGCTCGATCCGCGGACGTGAATTTCCAGCGCGCCGCCTTGCACCAGCGCGATCAGGCCGTCGAGGCTATCGATCGAGATCACCTTGTCGCCTTTTTCGGCGACCAGATGCAGAAATTCGGTCGGGATACCGGCGCGCGCGTGCTTCTGGAAGAAACATTGGCCGCTCGCGCCTTCGGGGCAGCGCACCACGGCGATGACACGCTCGGTTGCGTGCGGACGCATCCATTTCCAGACCTTCTTGTAGTATTCGGCAACGTCGAGCTTGGTGACGCCGGCATCGTCCCAATAGACGCGGTCGGGATGCGTCAGCCTGACCGCGCCGAACATGGCGGCGGCCTTGCTGCCGCGCGCGGCGCGGCGTTGGGCGAGGCTCGCGCGTTTCTTGGCCATTAGGCTTTCTCCCGAACGACGAGCTTTGCCGGCTTGTCTTCGCGCACGCCCTGGAACGAGGCTTGGCGCACGCGGTCGCCGTGGGTCCAGCCGTGGAAATCAACCTCCACCACCATTTTCGGTTCGACCCAGATCGGGCCGCGACGGCCGCGCTCTTCCTTCGGCACGGCCTCGAGCGGCGAGTCCTTGCGCTGTCGGGCTTTCAGCGTGCGGTAGAGACTGCGCGCGACCTCATGCGAGAAGCCGGTCCCGGTGCGGCCGGCATATTGCAACTTGCCGCGTTTGTAGACGCCGAGCACGAGGGCGCCGACGGCGTGTACGTCGGCGGTTGACGGCGCAAAACCCGTCACCACGAATTCCTGCCGGTCCGAGCACTTGGTCTTGAGCCATTCGTGGCCGCGGCCGGAGCGATAAGGCGCGTCGGCGACCTTCGAGACGATACCCTCGAGACCCATCTTGCAGGCTTGCTTGAGCAGGACCGGGCCTCGTTCGGTCAACGACTCGCTCAAGCGAACGGAGCCGCGGGCGCGCGACAGCAGGCGGGCCAGCCTTGCCTTGCGCTCCGTCAGTGGCGCGGGGCGAAGGTTGGTACCGTCGCAATGGAGGAAATCGAAGACGTAATAGACCATGCGGTCGTGCCGCCGGTTCTTCAGATCTTCTTGCAGCAGGGAAAAGCGCGAAATGCCGTCCGGGTCCTCGGACACCAGCTCGCCGTCGAGCAGAGCCGTGTCGGTAGACAGTTTGGCCGCCGCGGTGGCGATCGTCGGGAATTTGTCCGTCCAGTCTAGACCCTTGCGGGTGAGCAATTTGACTTTGCCGCGGTCGAGCCGCGCCTGGATGCGGTAGCCGTCGAACTTGATCTCGTGAATGAATCGCGCGGCCTCCGGCGCTTTGTCGACGAGCGTTGCCAATGCCGGTTCGATGAAGGAGGGCAGTTTCTCGTGGGGCAGGCGGACAGGTTTCGCGGTCTTGCTTTTCAATGTCGGCGTCTTGCGCATCAACTGCAGATTGGCCGGGCGTTTGCGTTTGGCCACGCGCTTCTTCGTCGGCTTGCGGCTCATCGGCGCTTGGCTCGCTTGACCCGTTTGGTTGCCCTGGCCTTGGGCTTGCTCCGCCTCGCCGTTGCGCGTTTGGCTTCTGCTTTCGTTTTGCCTTTGCCTTTGCGCTTGTGCTCGGCGATCTCGCCGAGCGTGCGGCCGGTCTTCACCGACAGCGGCTTCTCCTCGAGGATGTCCTTGTCGCGCTCGGTGCGGGCCGCGCCGTCGTGCTGCTTGATCAGCAGCCAGTTGTTGCGCTTTTCGCCCGGCCGCGGGCGCATCCGCACCAGATGCCAGCCTCCGTGCAGCTTCTCGCCGTCGAGATGAAACGCGAGATGGCCCTTGGCGAGACCGCGATGCGGGTCGCCTTCGGGCTCCCAGGCGCCGCGGTCCCAGACCATCACAGTGCCGCCGCCATATTCGCCCTTCGGGATCGTGCCTTCGAACTTGTTGTAGTCGATCGGGTGGTCCTCGACCTCGACGGCAAGGCGCTTGTCGTCCGGCACCAGGCTCGGGCCGCGCGTGACGGCCCAGCTTTTCATCACACCATCGAGCTGGAGCCTCAGGTCGTAGTGCAGCCGCGTTGCGTCGTGCTTCTGGATGACGAAGGCGTTGCCTTTGCCCCTTGCGATCCTGCCGCGCGGCTCGGCGGTGACGCCGAAACGCCGCTTGGCATGATAGCGACCGAGCCCGGCCATCGTTCACCCATCAGCTTGCGCGCCGGACCTTGCGCTTTGGCGCCGCGCGCTTGCGGCCATTGCTTTTGCGCGTCGACGTCGCCCGCGCGCCATTGCCGCTGCCGCCACGCGCGCTCTTGCGCAGTGCATCCATGAGATTGATGACGTTGCTCGGGCGCGCTTCGGATAGGACCGGCGGCTTCTTGCCGGCGCGCTTGGCCTTGATGAGGTCCATCAGTGCGTTTTCATAGCGGTCCTCGAACTTCGAGGGGTCGAACTTGCCCTTCTTGCTGTCGAGAATCTGAACCGCGAGGTTGAGCATGTCGGGGGCGACTTTGACGCTCTCGATTTCGTCGAAATAGTTCTTTTCCGCGCGCACTTCGGTCTTGTAGCGCAGCGTCGTCGCCATCATGCCCTTGCCGCGCGGGGCAAGCAGCAGCAGATGCTCGCGCCGATAGATGACGACGCGGGCGAGACCGACGAGGTCATCCTTCTTCATCGCCTCGCGGATGACGGCGAAAGCCTCCTGGCCCATCTCATCCTGCGGCACGAGGTAGTAGGACTTGTCGAGATAGATGCGGTCGACCTCCGACATCGGCACGAACTGCTCGATGTCGATGGTGTGCGTGCTTTCGAGCGCGACGTTGTCGAGCTCGTCGTCTTCGACGAGCACATATTCGCCCTTCTCGTATTCGTAGCCCTTGACGCGCTCTTCCTGCGGCACCGGATCGCCGGTCTCGACGTCGACGACCTCGTTGCGAATGCGGTTGCCGGTCTCGCGATTGATGATGTTGAAGCGGATGCGCTGGCTGGTCGACGTCGCCGGATAGAGCGCTATCGGGCAGGAGACAAGCGAGAGCTTGAGATAACCCTTCCAATTCGGCCGCGGTGCCATGGACGCATACTCCTGAAAAGCTACGAGTGAACGGCAAGACGATTGAACAGGTTCCCATGATAGCCGGTTTTGCGCGCTGCGGCGGCGGCTGAATTCGGTTTGTTTTTCAATACGTTTAACGTCCGCCGACCGCGGGGTTCGGAACAATTCGTAGATGTTCGCGTTTTTCCCTCAGGCGGCTTTGCCGCAACCAATCAAAGAGGGATCGGCATGCTGGGCTGGGCCATCACGTTTCTGATCGTTGCATTGGTCGCCGCGGTGCGCGGCTTTGGCGGCATCGCCGGCGTCGCGATCGAGGCCGCGAAGATCGTGTTCTTCGTCGCGATTTTGTTTTTCGCCATTTCGGCGATCGTCGGCTTGGTGCGAGGTCGCGCGCCGACTGTACCGTAGCGTTTTGAGTAACGCGTAAGCGTTCGCACCGAACGGGCCTCGCGCGGTCATCGACCGCGCGGGGCCTCTTCTTGGCACGCTTGTTTGGAGGACGGCGCGATCAGTTCTGCGCGGTGATCACCGAGAACAGGTCGGACGGCGTCACCACCAGCTCGAAGAACAGCCGGACCGCAATTGCGATGATCAGCACTGCGAGCGCCGTGCGCAGTTCCTCCGCGCGCAGCCGCGAGCCCGCCCGCACGCCGAATTGCGCGCCGATCACGCCGCCGATCACCAGAATCAGGGCCAGGACGATATCGACCGTATGGTCGACCGCGCTGTGCAGGACGGTCGCCATGCAGGCGACGATGAACATCTGGAATTGCGACGTGCCGATCGCCAGCGTCGTGCGCATGCGCAGCAGGTAGACCTTGGCCGGGATGAGGATGAAGGCGCCGCCGGTGCCGAGCACCGCGGTCATGATGCCGACCAGGAAACCGAGCACGATCACCGGAATGACGCTGATATAGAGCGCCGAGCGGTAGAACCGCATCTTGAACGGCAACCGGTGGATCCAAGTGTGCTGGCCGGGGCGGCGGTCGACGCGCACGCCTTTGCGCGCGGCGCGGATCGCCCGCACGCTCTCGATCAGCATCAGTGTGCCGATTGTGCCGAGCAAAATCAGGTAGCTGATCTTGATGGTGAAATCGATTTGGCCGGCCTTCTGCAGCAGGCGGAAGATCGCGACGCCGACGGCCGAGCCGGTGAGGCCGCCGAACAGCAGCCACAAACCCATTTTGTAGTCGACTGATTTCTTGCCGCCTTGCCGGATGGCGCCGACCACCGCCGCTGCGGCGACCGGGCTTGCCTGGCTCGCAACCGCGATGCCCGAGGGGATGCCGTAGAAGATCAGCAGCGGCGTGGTGATGAAGCCGCCGCTGACCCCGAGCATGCCCGACAGGAAGCCGACCGCGAGGCCGATGCCCAGCAAGACGAAGGAATTGACGGCGAGCTGCGCGACCGGGAGATAGATTTCCATATTTAGCCAGCAGGACAACGGAGCGCGCGCCGTTGCCGCGAACAAGTCATTTTTGGCCTCGAAACCTACTCAGCACGATCCTTGCCGAGAGACAATAGCGGCGCGCTCAATCGCCGTTCAGCATCCGCAGGCCGTCCACGAAATATTTCGGCATCAGCCAGGACGGCGGGGTGGTCATGTCCATGCCCTTGGCGACCGCGATCGAGAAGTCGTTGCAGTTCTTGAACAGCAGGTCCCATTCGCGCTCGGTCCGCTTCAGCCCGCCGACGACGCGCAGCAGATGCGCATATTGCGCGGCGTTCAACCGGCGCCTGTAGCTGTTGCTGGGACGCTCCTTGTAATCGTCTTCGACGCCGCGGACCGACGCCGCCACCGGCAGCACCGAGCCCATGATGAGGCCGGCCTGGCCGTCGAGCGGATAAATGCCGGCGAGGTGGGTACCGATGGGCTTGCCGCGCTCGTCGAGCCGGCCATAGACGATATAGCTGTGTCCGAACAGGTAGCCCGGCCGGCTGCGGAAATCGACGAAATAACCGGCGCGTTCGGGCGGCTTCTTGGCCGCGAGCGCCGGGGCGGCCGCCACGAGGGCGAGCAGGGCAGCGCAGACGGTGCTAAATTTCCAGCGGCCAAACCGAACGATGACACGCACGCGGACGTCCCCGAATGATCGGACTTGGAAGTAAGGACCTACCATATCGCCGGCCGGCTTTTGGCCGTGCGCCGACCATGAACCATAAGACCTTGCATCGTGGTTAAACCGTTAATGGCGGCCCGGGACGATCGTGATGAGTGAGTTGGCGCATATCGGCGACGTGCTGGCGATGCATGCGCGCCTTTACCCCGACAAGATCGGCGCCCGCGACCTCGACCGCGCGATGAGCTTCCGGCTCTGGCATAGCCCGCGCCTGCCGGCTGGCCAATGCGCTGATCGGCATCGGCCTTGCCAAAGGCGACCGCGTCTGCGTGCTGGCCTACAACTGCGTCGAGTGGCTTGAGATCTACGCCGCGACCGCGATGGCCGGGCTGATCGCCGTGCCGGTCAATTTTCGTCTGGTCGGCGCGGAAATTTCCTACATCGTGCAGAACTGCGAGGCGCGGGCGCTCATCGTCCAGGATGAATTGCTCGGCGCCGTCGAGCCGTTGCGCGGCGATCTGCCCGTGCCGGCGCAGAATTTCATCACCTTCGGCAGCCGATGTCCGGCCGGCTTCCGCGCCTACGAAGATCTGATCGCCGGCGCCAAGGATACGCTGCCCGATGTCGTGGTGCGCGGCGGTGATCCGTGGACGTTGATGTATACTTCGGGCACCACGGGAAAACCGAAAGGCGCGATCCGCAGCCACCAGAAAGGCGCGCTGCTTTCGCTCGTCACCGACATCGAGCTCGGCTTGAGCGTGCGCGACAGCGCGCTGCTGGTCATGCCGATGTGTCACGCCAACTCACTCTACTTCTTCGGCGCCTTCAGCTATCTCGGCGCGGCCTGCACGGTCTATAACCGCAAGAGCTTCGACCCCGAGCATTTGGTGCGCACGCTGGCCGAAGGCGGCTCGACCTTCACGTCGCTGGTGCCGACGCACTACATCATGATGCTTGGCCTGCCGGCGGCGACCCGCGCGCGCTACAACGTCGACGCCGTCACCAAGCTGATGATCTCCTCGGCGCCGGCGCGGCGCGACACCAAGCTCGCCATCATGGAATATTTCAGGAATACCGGCCTGTTCGAGCTCTACGGCTCGACCGAAGCCGGATGGGTCACCATGCTGCATCCCGACGAGCAATTCACCAAGCTCGGCTCGGTCGGCCGCGAATGCGTCGGCTCGCGCCCGATCCGGTTGCTCGATCCGGACGGCAATGACGTGCCGCGATGGCGAGGCGGGCGAACTCTATTCGTGCAATCCATATACTTTCGATGGCTACTGGAAACTGCCCGACAAGACGAAAGAGGCTTTCCGCGGCGACTATTGCACCGTCGGCGATCTCGCCCGCCGCGACGCCGAGGGCTACATCCATCTGGTCGACCGCAAGAGCAACATGATCATTTCCGGCGGCGAGAACGTCTATCCGTCCGAAGTGGAATCGCTGCTCGGCGGCCATCCCAAGGTGAAGGACGTGGCCGTGATCGGCGTCTCGGACGAGAAATGGGGAGAGCGGGTGCACGCCGTCATCATCGCGCGAGACGGCGAGGCGGCGAGCGAGATCGAAATTCTCGACTGGTGCAAGGACCGCATCGCCGGTTACAAGCGGCCGCGCTCGATATCTTTCATCGCCGAGGCCGACATGCCGCGCACCGCCACCGGGAAAATCCTTCATCGCGTGCTGCGCACGCGGCTTGGCGACGGCAAGACCGACGGGAGTAGAGCATGACGCAGGATCTCAACAGCGACGAACTCTCCTGCGCGGCCTGGATTGCGCGCTTCCTTAAAGCGCGCGGCATCGACCGCATCTTTGGCTTGCAGGGCGGCCACATCCAGCCGATCTGGGATCATATTGCGCGCCAGGGCATCCGCATCATCGACGTGCGCGACGAAGGCGCTGCGGTTCACATGGCGCATGCCGACGCCGAGCTGCGTGGCAATTTCGGTGTTGCCATGGTCACCGCCGGGCCCGGCGTCACCAACACCGTCACGGCGATGGCCAACGCGTCGCTGGCGCGCGCGCCGGTCCTGCTGATCGGCGGCTGCACGTCGCGGCCGCAGGCCAATATGGGACCGCTGCAGGACATTCCGCATGTCGACCTACTGCGGCCGGTGACGCGCGCCTCGCGCACGCTGCGCGTGCCGGATCAGGTCATCCGCGAGTTCGACGAGGCGGTGTCGCGCGCGATGGGCGACTCCGGCGAGCCGGGCCCGGTCTATCTCGAAATCCCGACCGACGTGCTGCGCACGCGCGTCCTGCCGCAACTCGTGCTCGATGAATGGATGACGGCGCGCCCGCCGCGTCGCATCCAGCCCGATCCCGAAGCGATCAAGGAGGCTGTCGATGCGTTCTGGGGCGCCAAGCGCCCGCTCGTGCTGACCGGCCGCGGCGCGCGCGATGCCGGCGCCGCTATCACGCGGCTGCTCGATGCGACCGGTGCGCTCTACCTCGACACCCAGGAAAGCCGCGGCCTGGTGCCGGCCGAGCACCCGTCAGCCGTTGCCGCCATGCGCGCGGCCGCGATGACGGACGCCGACGTCGTGCTGCTGATCGGCCGCAAGCTCGACTATCAGGTCGGCTACGGATCGCCCGCGGTGTTTCCGCAGGCGCGCTTCATCCGCTTGGCCGACAATCCCGGCGAACTGATCGACAATCGCCGCGGCGAGCCGGAACTGCTTGCGACGCCGTCGCTTGCGCTCGATGCGATGGTCGATGCGGCCGGCAACCGTGAGCCGGCCATCGACAAGGCTTGGGCCGACGGTCTGCGCAAGCGCCACCGCGAGCGCATGGCCAAAGCCGCCGCCAGTTCCGGCCCGGCGACGGGCGAAGACGGCAAGATCCATCCGCGCATCATCTTCGACGCCATCGCCAAGCTGGCCGATCCCGACTACATCGCGATCGCTGATGGCGGCGACCTGCTGAGCTTTGCCCGCACCGGACTGCAGGCCAAAACCTACATGGATGCCGGTGCTTTTGGCTGCCTTGGGGTCGGCGTGCCGTTTGCGATTGCGGCTTCGCTCGCCATGCCCGGCCGCCAGGTGATCTCGGTCAACGGCGACGGCGCCTTTGGCATCAACGCCATGGAGATCGACACCGCCGTCCGTCATGGCGCCAAGCCCGTGTTCATCGTCTCCAACAATGCCGCCTGGAATATCGAGCGGCTCGATCAGGAGATGAATTATGGCGGCCGCGTCGTCGGCACCACGTTGCGCCATTCGGACTACGCCGCGATGGCGCGTGCGCTTGGCTTGCATGGCGAACGGGTGGAAAAGCCGGAAGAGCTCGTGCCGGCGCTGCAGCGGGCGCTGAAGAACGCGCCGGCGCTGGTCGACGTCGTCACCTCGCAGTCGGTGCAATCATCGGACGCGCAGAAAGGGCTTGGCTTTGTGCCCGACTATCAGGCGCTGTTTGCGTGGGACGAGGCCGAGCAAAAGCGCCGCCAGCCGTAGTCTGCGCAGTGTCGAGGTCGGCGATGGCGCGCTCCTTGAGGACGGCCGCCTGGTGCAGGTCTTCATCGAAGGCGTGAAACACCACCGATCCGGCCGGCGGCACGGCTGTGGCCGAGGCCCAGAACAGCCACGCCACGAGAAGCGGCGTCGCAACGGCGAAATAGGCGAGGTACTGCATCATTGGAGAAAACGAGGACCCCGCCAACCGGTTCCCATGGCTCGAATCGCCTCCAATTTTACCGAAATCTGACCCAAAGCTTAGTGGAACCTGAAATCTGCCCTTAGAAAGTTCCAGGGTATTCAAGTGCCGTTCGGGAGAGGACCAACGCGGAGTTTTAACATGCGCAAGCTGGTTGCTTTTTTGAAGGATGAGAATGGTGCCACCGCCATCGAATACGGCCTCATCGCGGCCGGCATTTCGGTCGTCATTATCGCGACGGTCAACGGCCTCGGCACGACCCTGAGCACGACGTTCAGCAACGTTTCGACCCAGCTTAAGTAAGTGACAAGCTGGTCTACGTGTGGGCGACGAGAAAGGCCGCCGAGTTCGGCGGCCTCTTTTCGTTTCCGGTAGGGATTTGTTTACTCTCCGCTCGCCAACACGGCGCGCGTGGCCTGGTCGGGGCCGAATTCTTCGGCGCTCTCGATCCCCATCAATTCGGCAAGCCGGGTGCGCGCGCGATTGACGCGCGATTTGATGGTGCCGACCGCGCAATCGCAGATGTGCGCCGCTTCCTCGTAGGAGAAGCCCGACGCGCCCACAAGCACCAGCGCCTCGCGCTGGTCGGACGGCAGTTGCGCCAGCGCCTCGCGGAATTCGCGGAATTCGACCTGGCCGATCTGGTCGGGCTGCGATTTCAGCGTCTCAGCATAGTGGCCTTCGCCGTCCTCCACCTCGCGCCGGCGCTTGCGATATTCCGAGCGGAAATGGTTGCGCAGGATCGTGAACAGCCATGCCGACATATTGGTGCCGGGCTGGAATGAATCGATATTGGCGAGCGCGCGCAAAAGCGTCTCCTGCACCAGGTCGTCGGCGCGGTCGACATTGCCGCACAACGAAATGGCGAATGCGCGGAGACTTGGGACCGCGCCAAGCACGGCTTTGCGCACGGATTCGTCCATCGGCATTACTGCCCGTCCTTGTTCTCACCGCCGTTGATGCGGTTCAGCAAATCGTTGAATCGGTCCGGCACGCCTTGACTGACGACGTCGTCGTACATGGCGCGCAGTTGCTGGCCGAGCCGCGCTTGCACGTCCCGGCTGAGCTTCGCGGGCTTGGCGTTGCCGCCACCCTTCTTGCTGCGATTGGTCGCCGCCGTTTCCATCGGTTTCTGTTGCCCCATGGGCTTTCGATCGTTCATTTTTTCGGTCCCAAATCCTCGTTCCCGGATCTACGCCGCCCGGGTGCGGGGTCCCCTATCGTTCATGAAACCCAAGCCACGCCATATGGTTCCGCCGATCGGGAACTTTTTGCAAATACCGACGTTGAGTGGCTAAGGTTGGGCGTATTTTCCGGGGGCTAGCGCCTGGTCCGCCAGGATTTGCATCGGTTCGGGAGGGATTCTTGTCGACATCTCAAGCAGTTGCCCAGCATTTGCCCTACCTGCGGCGCTACGCCCGTGCGCTTGCGGGCAGCCAGCAGGCCGGCGATGCCTATGTGGCCGAGACGCTCGAAGCGGTCGTGCAAGATCCAAAGGTGCTGAACACCGGAGCGTCCACGCGCATCGCGCTGTATCAATTGTTCACCAAGGTCTGGAATTCGGTGCCGCTGAACGGCAAGCCCGGCGCGGCGGTCGATCTCAAGCAACCGGTCGAGCGCCATCTCGCGCAGATCGCGCCGTTGCCGCGCCAGGCGTTCTTGCTGGTCGCGCTCGAGGGACTCTCGGAAGACGACGCCGCCAAGGTGCTCGATGTCGATGTGCCGAAGCTGCGCGAACTGGTCGAGGAGTCCGGACGCGAACTCGCGGCTGAGATCGCCACCGATGTTTTGATCATCGAGGACGAGACCTTCATCGCGCTCGACCTTGAGAGCCTGGTGGAAAGCCTCGGCCACAAGGTGCTCGGTGTCGCGCGCACGCACCGCGAAGCCGTCGACCTCGCCAAGGCCAAGCGGCCGGGCATCATTCTCGCCGACATCCAACTTGCGGACGGCTCGTCCGGCCTCGATGCGGTCAACGAGTTGCTCACCTCGTTCCAGGTGCCGGTGGTGTTCATCACCGCCTATCCGGAGCGCTTCCTCACCGGCGAGCGGCCGGAGCCGGCGTTCCTGATCGCCAAGCCGTTTCAGCCGGCCACCGTGTCGGCGGTGCTCAGCCAGGCGCTGTTCTTCGAGCGCAACGCCAAGCGGCGCGAGCGTCGCGCAAGCTAGCGCAAAACCTCGATAGCGGATGGTCTAGTCGTCGGCCGAGTAGCGGTCGCCACGCGTGCGCGGCCGCTGCGATACGCTGTAGCGTTCGCGCTCGCGCAACATCCGTACTTCGCGCTCGAGCTCACGCAGGCGGGCGTCATAGTCCGCAGGTGGGCGATCCCGCTCGACACGCATCGCTTGGCTGTAACGATCCCGTTCGCTCTGACGCCGATCCGCCTCGCTGTAACGCGGCGGCGGCGCGCGATTGGCGCGGGACGGCGGAGGGCCACGGTCGGCATAGCGGCGATCGTCCTCGCGTAAGGCCTGACGCGGCGGCGGACGACGGTCGAACTCACGCGACGGCGGCGGCATGCGCCGGTCGGCTTCCCGCAGCGGCGGGCGCCGGTCGGCCTCGCGTGGCGGCATGCGGCGAGACATTTCGTTCGGCGGCGGAGGCGGCTGGCGATAGGCATGCCGCGGCGGAGGCGGGCGGCGCTCGGCGTCGTGATAGGCGCGGCGCGGCGGCGGCCTGCGGTCGCCGATCGACAGCGACGGGTCGATCGGCTGCGCCACACCGGGCTGATCGAACGGATTTGAGCCTTGCCGGCCATTGCGGTCCGCGACCGGTCCGCAGACGGTGGCGCCATCGGCGCCGTGCACGCAGACGTTCTGTGCGGCGGCAGGGCCGATCGCGGCGGCCAACAAAACCAGCGGCAGCAGGGCAGACCGAATGGGACGCATGACAAACTCCCCAGCCCAGAGCGAGCCTCGCTCAGAGGTATCTATTAACCATATAAGCATATGATATTTCGTGGGAATTGTCTATGCCGGCGGCGCCGGCGTTAAACGCCAGCAATTCCGGGCGAACTAGCCTGTTCGGTCGCGTTTTCGGGCCAGAGTGTAGCCGAGCATCACCGCTTCTACGAGCATGACGAGCTGCATTTCACGCGGGTTGCTCAGCGTCGGGTTCGCCGGCGATTTGATGCCGTTGCTCCGCATCGCCCGTAAAACCACCAACGAAATCAACGCGGAGGCCGCATAGATGCCGCCGATGATCAGCCGCGCGTTCAAATCGCCGTAGTGCCCGGTCAGCGCGATATTGCCCGCATTGGTGAATTGATAGAGCGCGACAACCGCGCACGCGACCATCATCAGCCCGATCAGCGCGCGGCGCACCAGCCGTCCGACAAAATGGTCGGCGGCCGTCGCAATGAGGTTGTCGAGGCGCATCGCCTTAGCGCCGGTTCGCAAGGCCCGCGAGAAAGCCGATGCCGGCGGCGACCGCCAGCATTACCAGCGGACGCTGCTCAACTTCATTGGTGAGTGTCTTGAACGCGTCGGTGCCCAGGCGCGTGGCTTCATCGGCGACCGACGCTGTCACATCCGAAGCGCTTTCGCGCACGCGCGTGGTGATGCGATCGAGGGCTTCGCTGACGAAATCGCGCACGTCGCCCGCGGCGCCGGAGCCCTCGCTGCGAGCTGTCCCGGACAGACGGCGCAGCCGCTTTTCAAGGTCGCTCATCAAATCTTCGATAGCCGCAATCTCTTCGGCTGCGGCGGATTTGGCTGCTCGCGTGGTCATTGTTTGTCCCTTGCAAGTGTTCTGTCGGTTTACGTTTGCCGAGAAAACGTGGCCACATGACGAAAGGTTCCGTGATGAACGTCGCGGGGCAAAACCATCTGATGCGTCCGAACGGATCGTCGCATGAGGCGTTCAAGCAATTGCGCCGACGACAGATTTCGTTGACAGGGCACGTCCTACGCGTGTTCATTCGTCGAGAATTCGCCAGCGCGCGCGATCAAGGCGGGCAGGCGATATGAACGGACATGCCGAGGCTAGAAGGATGTCGGGCGAGGAAGACGCCAGGCTGGCCGACCTCCAGCGGGAACGCCAGCTTCTGGAAGACCAGATCGCCGCGCAGGGCGAAGAATTGAACCTACTGCGCACGCGCTTTGCGCGCTACGAGACGGCGCTACGCGGCTCCCAGGTGACCGTCTACACGCAGGACCGCAATCTTCGCTACACGTCGATCAGCAATTCGATGTTTGGCCGGCCAGCCGAGCGCATCCTCGGTCACACCGACGAAGAGATTTTGCCCGCGGACGGCGGGCCGGCCATCATCGCCTTGAAGCGAGAGGTGCTGGCGAGTGGTCACGCCAAACGCGCGGAGTTTGCGCTCAACGAAGGACCCGGCGTGCGATGGTACGATCTGCACGTCGAGCCGCTGCGGGACGGATCGGGCCAAATCGTCGGCCTGACGTCGGCATCCGTCGATGTTACGGATCGCAAGGAAGGCGAGGCCCATCTGCGCCTGCTGCTGCGCGAGTTGACCCACCGCTCCAAGAATTTGCTTGCGGTGATCCAGGCGATGGCGCGACAGACAGCGCGCCACGCAGGCTCGACCGAAGGCTTTCTATCGCAATTCGCGGCCCGTCTGCAGGCCTTGGCCTCGTCGCACGATTTGCTCGTGCGAGAGAGCTGGTATGGCGCGTCGCTGGGCGAATTGGTGCGCTCGCAGCTCGGTAATGACAATCAGGTCGCGTTCGAGGGTCCGGACGTTGCGCTCAAGCCCGAAGCCGCGCAAAACCTTGGCCTCGCGTTGCACGAGCTCGCCGTCAACGCGAAGAGATATGGCGCGTTATCGGTGCCCGATGGACGCGTGTCGATCAGTTGGGGTCGGTCTGACGGCGGGGATGATCACGCAATTGAGATAAATTGGCTCGAGCAATTCGGCCCGAAAGTGAAGGCGCGTCGCAAGCGCGGCTTCGGCAGCCTGGTGATCGAACGCAATCTTGAGCGCTCGCTCGACGCCCAGGTCAATCTTGAGTTTGACCCGGACGGCGTGCACTGCCGCATCGTCATTCCGGCAAGCCAGATCCTCGCCATGCGCTGAGGGCGGAACGTTTTGGTCCGCCCGCCGTTACGTCCTGCGATCCAACAAACCGCCAGAGACATGCCCCGGCGGCCACAGGACGACGGCGATGCGCGGCTTCATGGGATACATGCTGATCGGCGTACTGGCGGTGACGGCCATGGGCCTCGTCACAATCGCCGGTTTCGGCTTTGCTGTCGGCGCGCGGCCGGTGACGGAGCGCGGCGCGGTTGTTCAGCATGTCGACCGCACGCACAAAGGCGACCGTCTCGACATGCGTGCGACGCTTGGCTCGCGCCCGGTGACCAAGGAAAAGGTCATGGCTGCCCCTGTCGGTTGCGAGCCGTCATTCAGCCCGCTGGTCGCGCCGGATCGCCCGCATCTGTCCGGCCGCTGCATCTCATAATTTACCATTTGACGAAGACGTGGCAGCGGGTGGAACTTTTCCATCCCGGTTACGTTTTCTGGCCGACATTCACAGAAAAGAGGAGATCGACATGCACAGGTGTTTGATCGCTTTCGCCGCGGTGGCGCTGGCCGGAGCGATCGCTCTGCCGGCATCGTCCGTGGCGCAGAGCGGGACGAAAATCGGCACGCTGAATTGCGATATTTCCGCCGGCATCGGTGTCATCATCGCATCGAAAAAGCGCGTGACCTGCATGTTCACGCCGTCGAACCCGGGGCCGCGCGAGGTCTATGTCGGCGACATCAGCAAGTTCGGGCTTGATCTCGGCGCCACGTCGGGCGGCGAAATGGTCTGGGCCGTGTTTGCTCCGAGCGACCGCCGCATCGGCGCGCTGGCCGGCGACTATGTCGGCGCCACCGCCGAGGCCACCGTCGGCGCCGGCGTCGGCGCCAACGCGCTGGTTGGCGGCAACAACCGCACCGTCACGCTGCAGCCGCTGTCGGTGCAGGGCCAGACCGGCCTGAACGTGGCGGCTGGCGTCGCCGGCTTGACCTTGCGTCCCGCGCGCTAACGCGAACGCTCAACGTCGAACGCAAAGCGGCCGCCCTTAGGGCGGCTGCTTTCGTTTAGTGGAGAAAGATTTCGTCAGCCGAAGGTGAAGGCGTCGTGATAAGCGCCCTGCACCTGGCCGCCGGGCACCGGGCCGCCGCCCGGCACGTGCACCATGTTGCCGATCACCGCGCAGGTCGAGCCGTGCAAGCCGTGGCGCGGGATGGCCATCGGCGTCAGCGCTTCCCAGGTGTCGCTCTTGGGGTCGTAGGCCTCGTTGGTGCCGAACACACGGCCGGTTGCTTCGCCGCCGAACACGATGATCTTGCCGTTGATGTAGACGCATGACGGTCCGCTGCGCGCGGTCGGCAGCGGCGCGCGGAAGGTCCAGCCGTCGGCTTTAGGGTCGTAGACGGCGTTCAGGCTGGTGTTGAAATCGTAGCTGTCCATACGGCCGGCGATGGCGTGGATCTTTCCATCGACCACCGCGACGCCCATGTGGTCGCGCTGGCCGACGAAAGGCTGCGTGCCGGTCGAGCCGCGCATGCTGGCGCGGTCGGAGTATTTGTCGGTCGCCGGATCGTAGACCTCGTGCCATTCGACCGAGCGCACGTCGCGTCCGCCGAGCAGATGAATCTTGCCGTCGAGCACGATCGCAGAGATGGCGCCGCGCGGGCGCGAGATCGGGGCGATCGAGGCCCACTGGTCGGTCGCGGTGTCATAAACGAAGCACTTCGAATGCGGGCAGCGGTTCTGCTCGACGAAGCCGCCGAAGGTGTAGACCTTCGAGCCGATGGATACGCCGGCGACATGATTGCACGGGTGCGGGAAGGGCGCTTTCAGCGACCACGCCTTGCTTGCAGGGTCGTAGACCTGATGGAAGTTCTGATCGACGCGGTGCTTGGCGTAGCCGGCAATCGAATGAATCTTGCCCTGGCACTCGATCACGGCGTGCTCGCCGGTCGGGATCGGCATGCGCGGCTGCTCCACCCATTTGCCCGGATTGGCGGCTTTCGGCGCAACGCTCGTCATATAACGCTGCTTCTCGACCGTCTTGGGGATGTCCGTGACGGTCTTGTCGTTCAGTCCGAGAAAAAGCGGAAGGTCTTCTGCCATGGTGTTCCTCAACCGACATAACTCGGGACGATGTCCCGCAATAATTTGCGCGTGAGCTCAACGCCCTCGCGCGCGACATCATAGGGCGAGCGCGCCCATAGTTCGGGGTTCGGCGCCTCGTAAGAGAGATAGCCAGTATAACCCTTCTCGAACAGCAAGCCGAGCATCTCGCGCCACTTCACGATGCCCTTGCCCGGAGCCAGCCGATCAGTCGGGCGGCGCACACCGGTGACGGGATTGGGCGACACGTCGCTGTACTGGAAGCAGTAGATCTCGTCCGCCGGCACGTTCTCGAAGCCGCGGCCGCCGGCGCCACTGCGCGTGAAATGGTAGGCGTCGATCAGGTAACCGCAGTTCGGCTTGTTGGCGCCCTCTATCAGCGTTGTCAGAACGGCGAGGCTGTTGAGCACGTCGTGTTGCGAGTTGAATTCGATGGCGAGCTTGAGGCCGTATTCTCCGGCAATGTCGCCGGCGCGCTTGAGATAGTCGATCGCCTGCGGGATCGGTCCGTTCACTTGGCCGGGCGCGCTCATCAGCGTGTCGCATTTGAGTGCAACCGCGTTCTCGCAGGACTCGCGGAAGACCTTGAACAGCCGTTCGCTCTCGTCGCCGGTCGCGAACAGCCAGCCGTATTCGACCCCGAGGACACCAACCGGGATGCCGCTTTTGCGGATGAGGTCGAGCACCTGCCCATTGTTCATGCCGTTGTCGAAGCAGCGCTTGAAGTCGGTGCGGCGTAACTCGACGGCATCGAAGCCGCCAAGCTTGGCCGCATCGAGCGCGGTCGCCAAAGGCGTCGTGTCGATCGTCCACATATGGAGCGCGAGACGCCCGAACTTTCCTTTCATGGTCCCTCGTATTGCAAGATGTAGAGGCCGGCGTTGGTGTCGGTCATGTACATCACGCCATTGATGTCGACATAGACGTCGCAGGACTGGATGACCTTGGCAGGGTTCGGCCGCTGGTCGACAATTCTTTCGGGAGCAGGCGGCACGTAGTAGCCGACCTGCTTCGGCTGATAGGGATTGCGCATGTCGAAAATGCGCAGGCCCGCATTGTGGTAGGTGGCGAAGATGGTGTCCTCGGTCTGCAGCGAACCAGGGCGGTTCTCGTGCAGATTATGCGGTCCGAATTTTGCGCCCTTCTTGCAGAAGTCCTCCTCAGTCGGGGTCGGCAGCGTGGCAACCGACACAGGGTTTGCCGGCTCGCGCACATCGATCACCCAGGTATAGGCGAGGCCGTTGGCGCAGTTCGCGGAGGTCGCCTCATCGGCGAGAACGAGCAGCTTGCGCCCGGGCAACGGCAGCGGCGTGTGGGCGCCGCCGCCGAACGGCGGCGAATAATCGCGGTGACTGAGCAGCTTCGGTTTCGCCGGATCGCTCAGATCATGAATCGTGTAACCACCATCGCGCCATGCGGCGTAACCGATATTGCCGGCGGTGATCATGTGATGGAGCGCCGTGCGCTTGCCGAACGAGGCGGGTTTTTCCTCGCCGCCGGCGCGGTGCATGCCGGGCAGCCACCAGTGGCCGGCGAGCGTCGGCTTCTCCGGGTTTGAAACGTCGATAATCGCCAGCGTGTGGTCGATATAGCCGTCGAAGTGCACGGACACATAGGCGTAACGCCCACCCACCCACCAGATGCGGTGCGCGCCGAAGCCGGGCATGTGCAGGAAACCGATCTCGCGTGGCTTGGCCGGCTGCGATACGTCGAAGATGCGCACGCCTGCGCCGAAGGGCTGTTCGGTTTGAACGGAGTCCGCAAGCGACTTGCCGTAATAGTCGGCCTGGCTGGCATACTGCTGCATGGCCCAGATGTTGGGTCCGTTGACCGCGAGCAGGATGTCGCCGGCAATCTGCAGATGGTGCGAGCGCGTATTCTTCGGCGCGGCGACAAAAGCGACCGTCTTCGGATTGCGCGGCTCGCGCACGTCGATGACCGAAAAGCCGTCGCTGAACATGTGGCCGATGAAGGCGTGCCCTTTGTGGACGATGACCTGAACGCCGTCCGGCTTGCCGCCTTGATCGCAGCGCGACAGGAAGCGGATGTTCTTCGAGTGCGTTACGGCTGGCGTGCGTAGCTGGTCGGTCAATGCCATTCGTCAGCGTCCGTGAAGTGGCGAGGCCCGGCCCGGCAATCGCCGAACCGGGCCCCGCATTCGTCATTGTCGTCCTCAGCCGGTCGGCGCGGCGATCTCGTCGAGGCCCTTCTGCTTCGCCTCGGGACCGAGCTGCGTCACCGAGACCGCCGCGATCACCAGCAGGATAGCCAGGCAGACGAACACGGTGGTCAGACCGTAACCGCCCTGCACCCAGAGGATCGTCGGCATAATGAAGGCGGTGGCAAGCCGCCCGACGCCGGCCGCCCAGCCGAAGCCGGACGCTCGCGCGTTGGTCGGAAACACCTCGGACGTGAAGATCTGCATCGCGTTTCCGGCCACCTGCACGAAGAAGGTCATCACGAAACCCGCGACGATGAGCTGCGTCGCGGTCGCTGCATTGGCGAAGACCATCGCCATGATGGCGGCACCGATGAATGCGATGATCGACGTGCTCTTGCGGCCGAATTTGTCGAGCGCATACATCATCCAGAGGCTGGCGCAGGGCACCGCGAAGTTCATCCAGAGCGTGTATTCGATCGATTTGGTGATCGTGAAGCCCTTCGCGTTCATGATGTTCGGCAGCCAGGCGCCAAGGCCGATGGCCACGCCGAAGAAGGCCGTGAAGCAGATCATGCCGGCGATCACCCGCGTCGGGAACATACGGAAGACGACGCCGAACGGATCGCTTTTGGTGTTGCTGGCGGCGTCGGTCGAGAGCGAGCTCAGCGGCGGCGTCGAGATGCCGAGGCGCTTCAAGACGTCGAGCGCTTCCTGACCACGGCCGTGCGTCGACAGATAGCGCGGCGATTCCGGCAGCGCAAAGCGAAGCACCCAGACGATCAGCGCGCCGGCGCCGATGATGATCCAAATGCCGCGCCAGACATACTCGGGATTGCCGGCAAACAACGTGGTGCCGAACAACAGCACCGTTGCGGTTCCAATCGGCCACACGCAGGCGCCGCCGACGAAGTGGATGAAGGCGAGGATTCTGCCCCGGATCGCCTTCGGCGAGTACTCGCCCGCATAGGCAAAGCATAGCGGCTGTTCGGCACCGAGCCCCAGGCCGCCAATGAAGCGGCAGATGACCAGCAGCGTTACGCTCGGTGCGAAGGCGCCGAGAATCGTGAACACGCCGAACAGCAGCAGGTTGAACTGATAGATGAAGCGGCGTCCGAACCGATCGCTGAGCTGCCCCTGGCCCGCGGTTCCGATGAACATGCCGAAGATCGTGGCGCTGCCGATCGCGGCTACCTCCGGACCGGTCGCGAATTTCGACGACAGAATGTATGGAACGAGCGATCCGAAGATCGTGAAGTCGATAACGTCGAAGAAGTATCCGGCGGCGATCAGCGCGATCACCTTTTGATGCAGCGGCGAAATCTTTGCCTCGTCGAGCGCGCTGCCGACGAAGGATTCAATAGTTTGAGCCACGGCGTTTCTCCCTGTCCCCGATTTTTATGCGGGTGCTTATTTGTGATTTTCAGGCGGCACCCGGGCGCAAGGATGATCTACAAACGCCGCGTTGGCTAGCCCGTTCACCGGCAACCTGTAATGCGGTGCGGCGGGAATTTCCGTTTATGAAAACGCGGGCGTGCTTGGCTGGGGAACTAGGATTCGAACCTAGACAAACAGAGTCAGAGTCTGTTGTGCTACCGTTACACCATTCCCCAACGGGGCCGGGCGCAAAGCGCGGGCCGGAGTCGCCGGAAGCCCATGACATGGGGCAAACCGGTTGATTTGACAAGTCCTTGGGCGATTATCCCCGCCGCAGGCGGGTAGTGACGGTCGCGATTGCGACCAAGCAGGCGGCCGCGACGCCGAAGAAGACCAATCGCGGGCTACCGTGGTCCATGATGGCGCCGAAGATCAGCGGCGCGATGATGCCGCCGATATTAAAGCCTGTGGTGACAAAGCCGAAAACCTTGCCGAACGAGCCGGGCGGCGTGATGTCGCGCACGATCATGTCGCGCGACGGCATGATCACGCCGGAGCAGAATCCGGCCACGGTCATGGCCGCGATCACGCCGAACGATCCGAGATCAACCTCGCCAACCAAGGCGGTGAACAGCGCGGTCGCGAGCAGGCCGAGGCCCGCCACCAGGCCGTGCCGCGTGGTGCGGGTGACGAGAAATCCACCGGCCAGCACGCCGAGCGACGACAGCACAAGATTGCCCGTGAGCGCGGCATTGGCGGTTGCGACCGGCGTCCCGTAGAGCGCGCCGAGCGCCGCCACGGAATAGTTGTAGGTGCCGCCGCTCATGATCGCGAGCAGCACAAAGAACACGAGATTGAGCAAGATCGCCGGACTCATCAGCAGCCGCCAGCCGGCGTCGCCGCCGTCCGATTTGGCGCGCGGCACCGCGCGCCCGTCGGCCTGGCTGTGGACTGCGATCAAGGTCAGGGCGACGACGAAGCCGAGAACGCTGGCGCCGATGAAGGCGCCGCGCCAGCCCCAGACACTCTGCATGATCAGCAGCGTCGGCGGGGCGGCTGCCGAGCCCGCCATGCCGGCGAAAGTGTGAAACGAAAAGGCGGGACCAATGCGCTCGGCCGGCACATGCTGCGACAGCAGCGCGTAATCGGCCGGATGATACACCGCGTTACCGATACCGGCGATCGCGAACATCGCGACCAGCATCCAGTAGGAATCGCTAAGGCCGACAGCGAGGAAAGCAAAAGCGCCGAGCAAAAGCCCGCCGATGAGCGGAACGCGGGCGCCGATCCTGTCCACGAGGAACCCCGCCGGCGCCTGCAACACGGCGGTGACCGTGTTGAACGCCGCGAGCGCCACGCCAATCTCGGTATAGCTGATGTGGAGGTCGGCGCGCACGAAAGGCAGAAGCGGCGCCAGAAGCAGAATGTAATAGTGAGAGACGAAATGCGCGGCGCTTACCGCGCCGACCACGCGAATATGCGACGCGGGCTTTGCGCCCAGAATTTCGGTGGCTTGGCTCATGAGATTCGGAACCTGGACAAGGCGCGGACTATGGCTGCGCTGTCACGCGCAATCCAGTGCGATTCCGGGCGGGTGGGCCATGTGTTTTCGCCGGGTCACGCTGCGCTGCGGTATCGCACGACCGCATAAATACTCAGTAAAGGTCAAGCGACTGTGAGCGAAGCGCCTCGCGCGCGGTGTTAATATTGTGCAGGTCCCGCAGCTGCCCGCTGCGGCGACAAACGCGCTTCGGAGGAAACGCATGATCTCCCTCAAGGTGAATGGCAAGGCTTATCAGCTCGACGTCGAGCCGGAGACGCCGCTGCTGTGGGTCATCCGCGACGAGATCGGGTTGACCGGAACGAAATATGGCTGCGGCATCGCGCAATGCGGCGCCTGCACGGTGCACATCGATGGTGAAGCTGTTCGCTCATGCGGCATCGTCGTTAGCGACGCCGCCGGCAAGAACGTCACCACCATCGAAGGCCTGTCGCCGGAGAGCAAACACCCGGTGCAGGCGGCCTGGCTCGCCGAAGATGTGCCGCAATGCGGCTATTGCCAGTCGGGGCAGATCATGGCCGCGGCGGCGTTCCTCAAGGAGCATCCGCAGCCGACCGATGCCGATATCGACAGCAACCTCACCAATATCTGCCGCTGCGGCACGTACGTCCGCATCCGGCGCGCGATCCATCGCGCGGCCGCGCTGATGAAGACGTGAGGGAGACAACCATGAACCAGATAATCAAAACAACGATCAGCCGCCGCCAATTCGTCGTGTCGTCGGCTTCCGCCGCGGGCGGCCTTGCCATCTCCGTCGCGTTTGCCGATCTGGCGGACGCCGCCACCATGATAGGCGGACAGCCCTATGGCGCCGAAGCCGCCGCGCCGAACGAGATCAACGCCTTCCTAGTGATTGATCCCGACGGCAGCATCTTGATCCGCTCGCCGCATCAGGAAATGGGGCAGGGCGCGATCACGGCGCTGCCGATGATCGTTGCCGAAGAGCTCGAGTGCGATTGGTCGAAGGTCAAGGTCGAGCACGCGTCTCCGGCGCGCAACCTGCGCGACAAAGGCGTGTACGGCGAGATGACGACCGTCGGCAGCCGCGGTGTGCGCACGTCGTGGCAGATGCTGTTGCAGGCTGGCGCCAGCGCGCGCGAGCGCCTGATCCAGGCCGCAGCGCAGAAATGGAATGTGTCGGCCGGCGAATGCACGGCGGCCGACAGCAAGGTGACGCATAAGAGCTCGGGCAAGTCGCTTGACTACGGGGCGCTTGCTGCGGATGCCGCCAAGATCAAGCTCGACAAGGAGCCGACGACGCGCACGCCGGACCAGTTCAAGTTTATCGGCAAGTCGGTTCCGCGCGTCGATACGCCGCTCAAGATCAACGGCTCGGCCAAGTTCGCGATCGATACGCAAATCCCGGGCATGGTCTATGCCGCGATTGCGGCGTGCCCCGTGCCCGGCGGCAAGCTCACCAGCGTCGATGATGCCCCGGCGAAAAGCCGCCGCGGTGTGCTGCAGGTCGTCAAGCTCGACAATGCGGTCGCCGTTGTCGCCGACCGCTTCTGGCGAGCGAAAGAAGCGCTCGCGCTGCTCAAGCCAGAGTGGGACACCGGCGAAGCGGGCACGACCGATAGCGCGCAGTTCGCCAAGCTCTATCGCGACACCCTCGATGGTCCGATGGTGACGGCGCGTAACGATGGCAATGTCGACGGCGAGTTCGCCAAAGGCGGCAAGATCGTGGAGGCGACCTACGAAGCGCCGCATCTCGCGCATGCGCAGATGGAGCCCCTCAACGCCACTGTGAATTTGCAAGCCGACAAGCTCGAAGTCTGGGTCGGCTCGCAAACCCCGATGGGCACCATTCGGCAAGCCGCGGCCGCTTCCGGCCTCAAGCCGGATCAGATCGTCGTGCACAACTGCTTCCTCGGCGGCGGCTTCGGGCGCCGCTCGATCAACGACGAGATGCGGCAGGCGATCCTTGTCGCCAAGCAGGCCGGCAAGCCGGTCAAGCTGGTTTGGACGCGCGAAGAGGACATGACGCACGACCGCTACCGTCCGCAGGCGGCGATCCGTATGAAGACCGCCCTCGGCGCCGACGGCATGCCGACCGCGTTCGATGCGAAGATCGCGGTCGGTTCGATCCTGCGCTCGACCGGCATCAACAAGGTCGAGAACGGCATCGAGGCGCAGGCGGTGGAGGGTTTCGCCAACACCTCCTACAAGATCCCGAACCTGCGCGTCGGCTGCATGCTCAAGAACACGCACATCCCGGTGATGTTCTGGCGCTCGGTCGGCTCGTCGCAGAACGCCTTCTTCATGGAAAGCTATGTCGATGAGCTGGCGCATGCCGCGGGGCAGGACGCCTACAAATTCCGCCGTGCGATGTTGCTGCATCGGCCGGATTTCATCGGCGTGCTCGACAAGATCGCGGAGAAGGGCGATTGGGGCAAACCGCTGCCTCCTGGCCGCGGCCGCGGCATCGCGATCTTCGAATGCTACGACACGATCATCGGCCAGGTCGCCGAGGTGACCGTGAGCCACAAGGGCGAGGTCAAGGTCGACCGTGTGGTTGCCGGTGTCGACTGCGGCCACGTCGTCAATCCCGGCATTGTCGAGGCGCAGATCCAGAGCGGAGTTATCTATGGATTGTCCGCCGCGCTCTGCGGCGACATCACGATCAAGGACGGCCGCGTCGTGCAGAATAACTTCGACGAGTACGATGTCGTTCGCCTTGCCGACACGCCGAAGATCGAGGTCTATCTCGCGCTGTCCGGCGGCAAAAAATGGGGCGGCATTGGCGAGCCGGGAACGGCGGCGACTGCGCCCGCGGTTGCCAACGCGGTGTTCGCCGCCACCGGCGTCCGCGTGCGGTCGATGCCGCTCAAGAACGCCAAGCTCGCCGGCCCGGCGTAACAAACCTGCAAAAACCGAAAGGGCCGCCAACGTGGCGGCCCTTTTTTATTTATGTCTGTTTGTGTTTGGCGTCCTCGATCGCCTGCCAGACGCGTGCCGGCGTCATCGGCATTTCGAGATGCTTGATGCCCAACTCGGAGAGCGCATCGATAACCGCATTGGCAACCGAGGGCAGGCCGCCGGACGTGCCGGCTTCGCCGCAGCCTTTGGCGCCGATCGGATTGCTCTTGGTCGGCACCGGGTGGCTGGCGACCGCGATCATCGGCGCATCGTGTGCGCGCGGCATCGCGTAATCCATGAACGAGCCCGTCACCAATTGCCCGTCGCTGTCGTAGACGGCCTGCTCGAGCAACGCCTGGCCGAGGCCCTGCACGACGCCGCCCTGGATCTGGCCCTCGACCAGCAGCGGATTGACCACGGTGCCGAGATCGTTGACGGCAGAGTAACGCAAGACCTGCGCGGCGCCGGTCTGCGGATCGACCTCGACCTCCGCGATGTGGCAGCCGTTCGGAAAGGCAAACGGCACCGGCTCGCTGCCGACATGATCGGTGTCGAGCGAGGCCGGCACGCCCTCCGGCAGCTTCAGGCCGGTGTGCAGTCTTTGCGCTAGCTCGATGAGGCCAATCGAGCGGTCGGTGCCGGCGATGGTGAAGCGTCCGGCCTTGAACTCGATGTCGCTTGCGGACGCCTCCAGCACATGCGAGGCGATCTGCTTGCCGCGTTCGATCACGATTTTCGAGGACTCGGCCAAAGCCGTACCGGCAAACATGACCGAGCGCGAGCCGCCTGAACCGCCGCCGAAGGCCATACGGTCGCTATCGCCCTCCACGAGCCGGATGCGGTCGAACGGAATGCCGAGCATGTCGCTCAGCATCTGCGCGTAGGTGGTGGCGTGACCCATGCCGAAATCCATGGTGCCGCTGATGATTGTGACCGTGCCGTCCTTCTCGAAATGGATGCCGCCGAGCTCCTTGCCGCCGCCCGCCGTGACTTCGAGATAGCAGCCGATGCCGAGGCCGCGCAGCTTGCCGGTCTTCTTGCTCTCGCGCTTGCGCTTCTTGAAGCCGGCGTAGTCGGCCAGCTCCAGCGCCTGCTTGAGCACGCCGAGGAAGTCGCCGCAGTCGTAGGTCACCCCGGACGCAGCCGCGAAGGGAAAATCGCTCTTGCGGATCATGTTGCGCTTGCGCAGCTCGATACGATCGATGCCGAGCTCGCTCGCCGCAACATCGAGCGCGCGCTCCATATAATAATTGCCCTCGGGGCGGCCGGCGCCGCGATAGGCCGAGACGTGCGACGTCGTGGTGAACACGCATTTGGTCGCCACCTCGATGAGCGGCGTGCGGTAAACCGAGGCGATGTTCTTCACCTGGTTACCGGTCGGTAGCAGCGGGCCGAATTGGGCGAGATAGCCGCCCATGTCGCCATAGCCCGAGAGACGGACCGCAAGGATGTGCGCGTTCTCGTCGAAGGCGATCTCGATCACCATGTCCTGCGCGCGGCCGTGATGATCGGACACGAAGCTGCCGGAACGCTCGTCGGTCCACTTCACCGGGCGGCCGAGAATCTTGGCGCCATGCAGGATGCAGACATATTCGGGATAGGCCGACGCCTTCATGCCGAACGAGCCGCCGACCTGGCCGGTGACGACACGCACTTTGTCGGCGGGCGCGCTCAAGATATCCATCAGCGAGGTCTTCAGGCCGTGCACGCCCTGGCTGCACGAATAGAGCGTCCATTTGCCGGACGCGGCGTCGAATTCGCTGACCGCGGCGCGCGGCTCCATCGATGCGACGATCATGCGCTGGTTGGATGTTTCGAGCCGCGTCACGTGCTTCGCCTTGGCGAAAGCTTCCGCGACTTTCGTGGCATCGCCGTAATGGAAGTCGAGCGCGAGGTTGTTCGCCACCTGCTCGAACACCAGCGGTGCGCCCGGCTTGATCGCCTCGGCCGGCTTGAGCACCGGCGCGAGCGGCTCGATGTCGAGCACGACGGCTTCGGCGCCGTCCTTGGCTTGCGCGACCGTCTCGGCGATGACACAGGCGACGGGATCGCCAACGAAGCGCACTTTGTCGCCCGCCAGCGCCGGCCGCGGCACGTAGTGGATCGGCGAGCCGTCGCGGTTCTTCAGCGGCAGATTGCTTTTGAGTCCACCGTATCCGGTAAGATCGGCGGCAGTCAGCACCGCCAGCACGCCCGGCATGCCCTTTGCGGCAGCTGCATCGATTGCACGGATTGCGCCGTGCGCCTCGCGACTGCGCACCATGATCGCGTAGACCTGATCGGGACGCGAAACGTCATCGGCATACCGGCCTTGGCCGCGGACCAGCGTCGGGTCTTCGGTGCGGCGCACCGGCTGGCCGACGCCGAATTTGGTCAGAGAAAGCGTGGTTTCGGCGGTTCTGTCGTCCATGCGCTCGGCTTTGCTGGATCGGGGGCGCGAATGTTCAAATAAAGCAGCAAGAACGCTTGCACAAGAATGGTTTCTGCGGGCGAGGCTTGCGCGCCTGACAGGCGCTGTTAGACTTTTCGCGATAGTTGGAACATTGCCGCAACCTGAGCGCTGGAAGCTGCCGGAGCGGCAGGAAGGCTTGAACAATGAGCGGCGAGGCCGGGGATAACCCAGGCCTCGACCCCGTGCTTGATCGGGCTCCGTATCCACGGGCCCAGTGGGGTCGGCGGTCGCCCGAACGGTCCAATGGCGTCCCGGGCAGCGATGGGGGCGGCGCGACCTATGCCGCGCTCGATCTCGGCACCAACAATTGCCGTCTTTTGGTCGCCCGTCCGTCCGGTGACAGCTTTCGGGTTGTCGACGCATTTTCCCGCATCATCCGGCTGGGCGAGGGCGTCACCGCGTCTGGGCGCATCAGCGATGCGGCGATCGAGCGGGCGATCGGCGCGCTCGCCATCTGCCGCAACAAGATGCGCAACAAGGGCGTCACCCGCGCGCGGCTGATCGCGACGGAAGCGTGCCGTGCGGCGGCCAACGGCGAGCAATTTCGCGATCTGGTCGCGGACGAGCTGGGCCTCGAGCTCGAAGTGATCGACCGGGAGACCGAGGCGACGCTCGCCGCAACCGGCTGTACGCCGCTGATCGATCCGCAGGCCGAAGGCGTGGTGCTCTTCGACATCGGCGGCGGCTCATCGGAATTGGTGCGCCTGAAGCGCTCGCAGAAAAGCCATGGTGGTCCGCCGTTGCCGCAGATCGCCGGCTGGATTTCGCTGCCCCATGGCGTGGTGACGCTGGCCGAGCGCCACGGTGGTTTCACCGTCAGCCGCGAGACCTACGAGGCCATGGTGGATGAAGTGGCGGCCATGATCGCGCCATTCGCGCGCGAGCATGTGGGCGTGCATGGCATTCACATGCTTGGCACGTCTGGCACCGTGACGACCATCGCCGGCGTTCATCTCAACCTCAAGCGCTACGACCGCAACCGCGTCGATGGCTGCTGGATGGGCGAGCACGAGATCAATGACGTGATCGAGCGCCTGCTCGCGATGAGTTACGAGGAACGCGTCGCCTCGCCCTGCATCGGCGCTGAGCGTGCCGATCTGGTCCTCGCCGGCTGCGCGATCCTGGAAGCGATCCGCCGCGCGTTCCCGTGCCCGCGCCTGCGCGTTGCCGACCGCGGCCTGCGCGAAGGAATGCTGGTGCAGATGATGCGCGAGGACGGCGTCTGGGGAGGCGGCAGTCAGGTGACCGCATCGTGACCGGCAAGGGCGGCGGTTCGCGCGAGCTCAAGGTTCGGGTCAAGGATCGGCGCAAGTCGCAGTCGTCGCGGTCATGGCTCGAGCGCCAGCTCAATGATCCTTACGTTGCCCGCGCCCGGCGCGAAGGCTATCGCTCACGTGCCGCTTTCAAGCTTGCGGAGATCGACGACAAGGCGCGCTTCCTGCGCAAAGGCGCCCGCGTCATCGATCTCGGTGCCGCGCCGGGCGGCTGGAGCCAAGTGGCGGCAAAGCGCATCGGCTCGGACGGCCGCGTGGTCGCCATCGACGTGTTGCCGATGACGCCCGTTGCCGGCGTCGACTTCGTGCAACTTGATTTTCTCGATGCGTCGGCGCCGGACAAGCTCAAGGCGCTGCTCGGCGGTGAGGCGAATGTCGTGCTCTCCGACATGGCGGCGAACGCGACGGGCCACGCGCGCACCGATCACCTCAAGATCATGGCGCTGGTCGAGGCCGCCGCCGAATTCGCCCGCGAGGTGCTTGCGCCGGGCGGCACCTTCCTCGCCAAGGTGCTGCAAGGCGGCACCGAGGCGTCGTTGCTGGCGGCGCTCAAGCGTGACTACAAGCAGGTGAAGCATGTGAAGCCGCCGGCGAGCCGGGCGGATTCGGCGGAACTCTATCTGCTGGCGACGGGATTCCGAGGTTCCGGCGGCTAGCGCCAGATATCCTCGAAGCTGGTCGACCCCGCCCGGCGATAGCGGACGGGCTGCTCACTGTGCCGCTGCGGGCCCATGAGGCGCTTGATCTCGGCGATTTCGCGCGCACTCAGCGGCCGACCCTTGTCGTCGACCCAGGTTGAGGAGCCCGCACGCGGCGCGCGCTCGTGCTTGGCCGATTTGACCTCAGGCTTCTTGGCGTGGCCGACGCGCTCTGGCTCGCGCGGTTGCTGGGGAACGTGCGCCTGCGGCGTCGCCGCGGCGCTTGCGGCCGGCGCCGGCTCGTGCGTCGCGCTCTGATCCGCCTTGATGCTCGTATCGGCGGCCGGCTTGTCGATGTCGCGGCTGACACTTTGCGGCTGTGTTTTCTTTGCCTTCGTGCCGCCGGTAACGCGCGCCAGCGCTTCGCGCGCGTCAGCGAGGTTGGCGTTGCGCGATAGCGCCGTCCTGTAATCCTCGATCGCCTTGGCGTGGTTGCCGGCGTTTTCATAGGCCAGCCCGCGCTGGTAGTAACCTTGGGCGTCGCGCGGGTTGAGCTTGATGACGTTGTCGAGATCGCCGACCGCGCGGGCGTAGCTCTTGGTCTCCATCAGAACCTGAGCGCGGGCGCGCAGACCCGCAACGTTGTTCGGGTCGCGCTTGAGGCCCTCATTGAGGTCGAGCAGTGCGTTGGCGACGTCGCCTTTCGATTGCCGCAGCGCCGCGCGCTCGAAATAGAAATCGGCCGGACGTGGGTCGCGGCTGATCGCAGCATCGATGTCGCCGAGCGCCTTGGCGACGTCGCCCTTCTGCTTGTAGATCGAGGCGCGAGCGCGATAGAGTGCCGGGCTGCCCGCGCCGTTCGCGATGGCGCGGTTGATGTCATTGAGCGCGTCGGCGGTGTCGCCCTTGGCGAGATAGATCTGACCGCGTTCGCTCAGCGCCACCGCGTCCTTGCCGTCGGATTCGACCGCCTTGTCGAGCGCGGCGAGCGCGTTCGTATAGTCTTTCTTGCGGGCGAAGGCGACGCCGCGCAGCGTCAGCGCCGCCACGTTGTTGGCATCCGCCTTGAGCATGGCGTCGGTGTCGTGCACGACGCCGGTGAAGTCGCCCTCGTCGAGGCGCAGCGCGGCGCGCATCTTCAGGAGATCGACGCTCCAGCTGAATTTGAGCGCGCGCCCGATATCGGCCATCGCCAGCTTGCGCTCGCCCTTGGCGGCGTAAGCCTCGGCGCGCAGCTTGTAGGTCGAGGCGCGCTTGTCGTCGATGGCGAGCGCGCGGTCATAAGCGGCGATGGCCTTGCCGAAATCGCCCTTCTTGCGCCAGACGCCAGCCTCCGAGGTGACCGCCGAAACGCTCTTGGGATCGAGTTGGGCCGCCTCGCGATAGTCGGCAAGCGCCTGGTCGAACTTGCCGGACTCTTCGCGTGCCTCCGCCCGCAGCATGTAGTTGTTCATGTTCGGCGCCAGCTGCAGCGCGCGGTCGAAGTCCGAGCTGGCGGCGGCGTAGTTTTTCTGGCGAAGGTAGAGTTCGCCACGCCCGCTATAGGCGCCGGGATTGCTCGCATTGAGGCTGATGGCCTTGCCGAAATCCTCGAGCGCGCCGTTGGTGTTGCCGAGGTCGCGGCGCACTGTCGCGCGGTTGACGTAAGGCGAGGCTGTATTCGGATCGAGCTGGATCGTCTTGTCGTAATCGGCCATGGCTTGGCCGTAGTTGCCGCGCGCGTACCAGGCATTGCCGCGATTCTGATAAGCGGGCGCGAAGTCGGGCGCGAGCGTGGTCGCCTGGTTGAGATCGGCGATCGCATGCGGCGCGTCACCGCGATCGAGATAGGCGAGGCCCCGCATGGCGTAGGCGACGCCTTCAGGTTCGCCGCGCAAGCGTCCGGTCTTGAGCAAGTTCGAGCACGCGGCGATGCGCTGGTCCGCCATATCTTCGGTTTGCGTCGCGCACATCTGCGCGTCGGCGCGCGGCGTCGCGTTGGCGTCGTGCATCGCGGCTGAGGAAATAGCGGCGGCGCCCGCTAACAGAGCGGCTCGGAGCAGCCAGAACGGCCGTGCCTCACGCATACGCCACCAACGTTGTTAACCATAATTTCCATCGAAATATACGGCCTTCCAACGACGTGTCTATTGCTCTGGGTCCTCACTTCTTAACGAAGATTGCAAGATGGTTAATAGATAAAATTTTATCCAACTCGCTGATCGGACGGTTCTGCGGGCGCCGGCAGCCGATCGGCCATTTCCGCGCCCGCATCCGGCGCAAGACGGGCGAAAATCAGCACCGAAAGCGCCGAAATCAGCGCGACCGCGAGGAACGCCGGCGGGAAGGCGTCGGCGCTCAAGGTCGGGTCGCCCCTGACGCGCAAGGTGACGTCGACGGCGAGGGCGCCGAGCGCGACGCCTGCCGAGATCGCCAGCTGCTGCGCCACGCTGACGATCGAGGTGGCGCGGCCGATGCGCGCCGGGTCGACTTCGGCATAAGCGAGCGTGTTGATGCTGGTGAATTGGAGCGAGCGGAAGAAGCCGCCGACGAAGAGCAGCACCGTCATCAGGAAGATCGGCGTCGCCGCGGTGAAGAAAGCGCAAATCGCGAGAAACGCGGCGCTGATCACCGAATTGATCATCAGGATGGTGCGGAAGCCGAACCGGCGCAGGATCGACGCGGTCGCCCATTTCATGCCCATCGAACCGAGCGCGGTGGCGAACGTGATCAGGCCCGACTGGAATGGCGTCATGCCGAAGCCGAGCTGCAGCATCAGCGGCAACAGGAACGGCAGCGCGCCGAGACCGAGCCGGAAGATGAAGCCGCCGACGACGCTGGCAAAGAACGTCGGCAAGCGAAACAGCGATAGATCGAGCGCGGGGTTTTCGGTATGCCGCGCGTGCACGAGATAGGCGGCGACGAAGCAGGCACCGGAGACAATCAGCGCCGCGACGATCCACCACGGCAGGAAATTCAGACCCAGCACCGACGCCCCGAAGGCGATGCCGGCGATACCTAATCCGGCGAGCACCATGCCCATCACGTCGAAACGCTGATGGTGCTCCGCGCGGACGTCCTCGATGTAGCGGGTGGCGAGAATGACGCCGAGGAGCCCGATCGGCACATTGATGATGAAAATCCAGTGCCACGTGGCGTAAGTGGTGATGAAGCCGCCGACCGGCGGGCCGAGCACCGGGCCGATCAGCGCCGGCGTCGTCACCCAGGCCATGGCGCCGACCAGTTCGCGCTTGGGAATGGTGCGCACCAGCACCATGCGTCCGACCGGCGTCATCATGGCGCCGCCCATGCCCTGGATGATGCGGGCGATCACGAAATCGGTGAGCGAACCCGATAGCGCGCAGCCGATCGAGCCGATGACGAAGACGGCGATCGCCGTGCGGAACACGGTCCGCGCTCCGAAGCGGTCGGCGGTCCAACCGCTCGCCGGGATGAAGATGGCGAGCGACAGCAGGTAAGAGGTGATGGCGAGCTTGAGCGCCAGCGGGTTGGTGCCGATGTCCGTCGCGATGGCCGGCAGCGACGTCGCGATCACGGTCGAATCCATGTTTTCCATGAACAGCGCGACCGCAATGATCAGCGGAACAATGCGGTCGGCTCTCATGGGATTGGTTCGGCGGCGTAAATCATCATGAAGGGGGCGGGCGCTTATAACACCGTCGCCATTTTAGTAACGCGCGGTGCCGCCAAACCCTTCGGCGCGGCAGCTATGCCCCCCGCGCAGGCACGGCGGCGGGCAACTGGCGGGACGCAGAGCGCGCGACAGGTCCTGCGTCCATGCGGCGGCCATCGGCCTTCAATGCAGGGCTGCGTTAATCGTCCGGTGGAATCGCGCGAAAAACCCTAGGAATCATCGAGTTCCCGTGCTACGGACCCACGCCAACCCAAAAGCGGGCCGTGAACCGGGCGAGGGACCCCTCGCCGAGGGTGCTTTTTAATCCCGTCGGTTCGGCCCATATCCTTGTTTTGGGAATGGAGTTGGCGATGGCGCCGAAGAACAACGGTAATCCGCGGGAAGCGCTTACTTTCGACGACGTGCTGATCAAGCCCGGCCTGTCGGAAGTCCTGCCCGCCGACGTCGATATCCGCTCCCGCATCACTCGCTCGATCGCTCTCAATATCCCGATCATCGCCTCCGCCATGGACACGGTGACGGAGTCGCAGATGGCGATCGCTATGGCGCAAGCCGGCGGCATCGGCGTCATCCACCGCAATCTCGAACCCGAGCAGCAGGCCGCCCAAGTCCGGCAGGTGAAGAAATTCGAGTTCGGCATGGTGGTGAATCCGCTCACTATCGCGCCGACGGCCATGCTGCAGGACGCGCTCGACCTGATGAAGGAGAACCACATTTCGGGAATTCCGGTGGTCGAAGGCGGCGGAAATGGCAAAGCCGGCAAGCTCGTCGGCATTCTCACCAACCGCGACGTGCGCTTCGCCACCGATCCGCGCCAGAAAGTCTCCGAGCTGATGACCAAGGAGAACCTGGTCACGGTCCGCGAGGGCGTCAGCCAGAGCGAAGCCAAGCGCCTGCTGCACCAGCACCGCATCGAGAAGCTTGTGGTGGTGGACGATCAATACCGCTGCGTCGGTTTGATCACCGTCAAGGACATCGAGAAGGCGGTCGCCAATCCTTACGCCTGCAAGGATGAGCAGGGCCGCTTGCGCGTCGCCGCCGCGACCACGGTCGGCGACAAGGGCTTCGCGCGCACCGAGGCGCTGATCGCGGCCGGGGTCGATCTCGTCATTGTCGATACGGCGCACGGCCATTCGCGCTATGTGCTGGATGCGGTGAAGCGCATCAAGAAACTGTCGAACGCCGTGCAAGTGGTTGCGGGCAACGTGGCGACGTCGGAGGGCGCCAAGGCGCTGATCGATTGTGGCGCCGACTCGATCAAGGTCGGCATCGGCCCCGGCTCGATCTGTACGACGCGCATCGTCGCCGGCGTCGGCGTGCCGCAGCTCACAGCGATCATGGACAGCGTCGAGGTGGCGAAAGCATCTGGAACGCCGGTGATCGCCGATGGCGGCATCAAGTATTCCGGCGACCTCGCCAAGGCGCTCGCTGCCGGAGCTGATTGCGCCATGGTGGGTTCGCTGCTCGCCGGCACCGACGAGACACCCGGCGAGGTGTTTCTCTATCAGGGCCGCTCGTACAAAAGTTATCGCGGCATGGGCTCGGTCGCCGCCATGGCGCGCGGCTCGGCCGACCGCTACTTCCAGCAGGACATCAAGGACGCGCTTAAGCTGGTGCCGGAAGGCGTTGAGGGCCAGGTCGGCTACAAGGGCCCGGTCGCCAACGTGCTGCATCAGTTGAGCGGCGGCCTGCGCGCGGCGATGGGCTATGTCGGCGCCAAGGACCTCGGCGAATTCCACAGCAAGGCGGAGTTCGTGCGCATCTCCGGCGCGGGCCTGCGCGAAAGCCACGTCCACGACGTGACCATCACGCGCGAGAGCCCGAACTATCCGAGCCGGGTCTAGAGATAACTCTGCGGATTGGGAATCGGCCGGCCGTCGAGCGCGCAGACCAACCCGCGGATCATGCGGTAAAGGATCCAGATCGCGGTCGCGAGCAGGATGATAAATCCGATCCCGGCGAAGGCGAGAGCGATGCCGATGACGCAGGCGACCAGGCCGAGCCAGAAGGTGCGGATCGCATAGGTCATGTGCGAGCCGTAGGGCGTGTTCGCGAGATCGTCACGCTTGATATAGGCGATGATCAGTCCGGCGATGCCCGAGATGCCGGTAATCGCGCCACCGAGAAAAAGCGCCCAGACGATGATGGCCCAGGTCTGCGGCGCCGTGCCTTCGCCCGATGCTTGATCCGACATGATGCTGCCCCCTTTGCGGCGATGCCATGAATCTATCGAGTGTGCCGACAGGCGTCCAGCGCGCCCGAGGTCCGCACCGGCGCAGGTCGCACGAACCTCTGGCGGCGGCCGTGGAAGTATGACTATCTGCACGCATATTCATTGAGGGGTGCGCCCATGCCGGTTCCGGTCGTCCTGCTGCCGCTGTTCGTCGAAGTGCTGCTCACCTTCGCGGTGATGTTCGGCATGATGTATTACCGCACGAACGCGCTGTCGCGCGGCGAGGCGCGCTTTGAGCGCATCGCGCTGCGCGAGCCGGCTTGGCCGCAGCGCGCGACGCAGTTCGCCAATGCCTACGCCAACCAGTTCGAACTGCCAGTGCTGTTCTATGTGCTGACGATCCTGTCGATCATGACGCACCATGCCGACCTGATTTACTGGATGCTGGCCTGGATCTTCGTGTTGTGCCGGGTGTTGCAGGCGGGCGTCCACGTGACCAACAACCACGTGCCGACGCGCGGCGCGTTCTACGGCGTCGGCGCGCTGGTGCTGTTCGTCATGTGGATCATCTTCATCGTGCGCATTCTGCTCGGCCTGCCATGACGCCGTCGGCGCGTCTCGCCGCGGCGATCGAGGTCTTCGACAATCTGGAGCGCGAGCGCAGGCCGGCCGCCGATACGCTCAAGGCTTGGGGCCTGACACATCGGTTTGCCGGCTCCGGCGACCGCGCGGCGATCGCCGGCCTCGTCTACGACGCACTGCGGCGGCGCGCATCGAGCGCCTGGATCATGGGCGCGGATACGCCCCGTGCGGTTCTGCTCGGCATGCTCAAACGCGAGCGTGGGCTCGACGCCGATGCGATCGCGAAACTGGCGAGCGGCGCGCAGTACGCGCCCGAGGCCTTGAACGATGACGAGCGCCGGCGGCTCGATGCCGCCGATCTGTCGGCTGCGCCGCCGCACGTCGCCGGCGACTATCCGGAATGGCTCGATCCGCACTTCACCCGCGCCTTTGGCGATGCGCGGGCGGAGGAGGGCGCTGCATTGTCTTCGCGCGCGCCGCTCGACTTGCGCGTCAACACGCTGAAAGCCGAGCGCGACAAGGCGCTCGATATGCTCGCCGATCTCAAGCCGGAGGCGACGCACTGGTCGCCCTGGGGCCTGCGCATTCGCCTTGCCGCCGACGCCAAGAGCCCGGCGATCCATGCCGAGCCGGCGTTCCTCAAGGGCATGGTCGAAATTCAGGACGAAGGCTCGCAGCTCGCGGCGCTGTTTGCCGGCGCCAAACCCGGCGAGCAGGTGATCGATCTCTGCGCCGGCGCCGGCGGCAAGACGCTGGCGCTCGCGGCAATGATGGAGAACAAGGGCCAGATCTATTCGACCGACGACGACAAGCGCCGTCTGGCGCCGATCCACGACCGCCTCAAGCGGTCCGGCGCGCGCAACGTTCAGGTGCGCACGCCGAAGTCGGTCGGCGGCGAACTCGACGACCTCAACGGCCGCATCGACCTCGTGCTGATCGACGCGCCTTGCACCGGCACCGGCGCGTGGCGGCGCAATCCGGACGCCAAGTGGCGGATGCGGCCGGGCGCGCTGGAGCAGCGGCAGAAGGAGCAGGTCGAGGTGCTCGATCGCGCCGTGCCGCTGTTGAAGGCCGGCGGACGCATCGCCTATGTCACCTGCTCGGTTCTCGAGGAGGAGAATGGCGCCCAGGTGCGCGCGTTCCTTGACCGTCACGCAGGCTTCACAATCGTTCCGCCGGCGGAGGTCACCGAGGTGCTGGGCGAGCAAGCCTTCATGTTCGGCAAGGCGGCGCGCCTTTCCGCCGAAGGCATCACGATGACGCCGCGCACCACCGAGACCGACGGCTTTTTCGTCGCGCTTTTGAAACGTTTGTAACGCGCCGTTAACGCGAATACCGCGATTGTGCCGCATTCCCGGCCAATTTTCTCCCCGATGATTTTGTGTCTGGGAACCTCGATTTGGGCGAGGGTTTTCGATGCTGGTGGCCAGACGCGATCCGCCGTTGAACGGCGATTACGAACATCCGCGCGGCCCTGGCTATGTCCACGGTCACGGTCATCACAGCTCGCGGTTCATGACCGCGGTCCAGATTCTGGGCACGCTGGTCGGCATCCCGGTCGGCCTCGCCAGCGTCTACTCGATCTATCACTCCAACTTCACCGTCGAGGCGCGCTGCGAAACCCTGCGCGGCGGCATCATCTCGATGCTCGACAAGAGCGCCGATGCGTCGACCTTGCGCATGCTGGTGCGCCGCGACGTGGTGACGTTCGAGACCAATTGCGCCTCGGTCGATCCCGACGCGGTGAAAGCGTTCAAGGCGCTGCTGGCCGGGAAGACGCCGGCCGCCGCGCCCGTGGCGCGCTCTGCGCCCGCTGCGCAGCCGCAGCAGGCGGCGCGCGACGCGCATCCGCCGGCCGAGCCAGTCAAGCAGGCTGCGCCGGCGAAGACCGCGCCGGTCGCCCCTGAAACCAAGGCGGTCGAAGCCAAACCCGTCGAAACCAAATCCGTCGAAGCCAAGTCCGTCCACCGGGATGCCGAGACGTCGGATGCGAAGTGGGTTTCCTCGGTGCGCGACGCGCTGGTGCATGCGCCCGCGCACGACGATGCCGCGGTAGCGCCGGCTCCTGCACCCATCGCGGCACCGCTTGCGCAGCCCTTACCGCCGCCACCAGCGCCCTCGATGCCGGCCGAAGCCGCGCGTGAACCTGCGCCCGCGCCGCCGCGTGCCGTCGTTGAAACTCCGGCTGCCGCCCCGCCGGTACCGCCGCAGGTGCGTGTCGTGCACGAGGCGCCGCCGGTATCGCTCGCGCCGCCCGCCGCTCCCGCGCTACCCGATCCTGTGCCGGTTGCTGCCGCGCCGGTGCCGAAGCCCGCGGCTGACCATCCGGTGCCGCCGGGCTCGATCCCCGATGCGTTGGCGGAGGCAAAGCCCACCGACAGGCCGGACGACAAGTCCGGTCATTCTTGGATGGCGAATATTCCGATCTTGAATTGCGTCGTCGGCCACTGACCGCTCAAGGCGGCCCGGCTTCCGGCCGCCAATGCGATACGGTGTCGAGGTCGGCCTCGGTCTGCCAGCGGCCGGTCTTGCCGCTCATGCGCACGGCCTCGGCCAGCATGGCGAGATAATCGTGCCGCGACACGTCGCGGAAGCCCATGGCCTCCCACAGCGGCCCCATCAGCTTGCCGTCGTTGAAGCGATAACCCCAGCGCGCCAAGTGCCAGTTGAGCACCGTCATGCCGACGCGCGAGGCGTTCGACTCGTGCGTGAACTGCGACTCGGCGGTGAAGCTGCCCCCGACCGACATGCCGTAGCCACCGGCGACCAGGTCGCCGGCCTTGTTCCAGACTTCGAAGGAATGCGCGTGGCCGGCGTCGAATGCGTCAGCATAGACGCGCATGATGCGCGGCGTGATCCAGGTGAGGTGCCAGCGGCCCTCGCGGCGCCCGGCGCAGGCGCTGATGACGCGCTCGAAGTCGCGGTCGAACGTCACAGTATATTTGCCCTGCCGCATCAGCCGCTGAAGATTGTTCGAGACGTGCAGGTTCTTGAACAGCAGAACCGAGCGCTGCGGCGGCGACCACCATTTCAGCGGCGCGATATGGGCGAGCGGATAGAGTCCGCGGCGGTAGGCGGCGAGCAGCGTCGGCAGCGAGAGGTCGTGCACGATGCCGGCGAGCCCGGGCGGGGAGTTGAGCGCGCGCTCGGGATCGGGCAGGGCATAGTCCGGCGCCAGAATCTCGCGCGCGCAAAGCCGCAGCAGGTTCGGCACGCCGGCGATGCGTTTGGGGCTCAGGCCCCAGGCGAGCCCCAGCGCCCAGCGCTCCGCCATATCGGGCAGGCTCTCGCGAAACATTGCGGCGCGGCTTTCCGCGTGCCGGGAGGCAGGCGCGCCCAGGCTCATGCGCTGCGTTTCATAGGCCATTGGCGGGTCCGGTGCTCCGGCCTGTGCACAAGCCGGTTTCGACCCATTTTCTAAGCACGTTCGGCGCTAAAATTGCGTTACTGGATATCGCCGAACTTGCTTGACCTATGAACCCAATGCCCGCAAAAAGCCGCTCCGAACGGTCTTTCGAGCCCATCACCAATGCTGTTCGGGCTGATGCGCCGTCCATGTCAGACAAATCGCACGACAAGGTTCTGATCGTCGATTTCGGTTCCCAGGTCACCCAGCTCATTGCGCGCCGGGTCCGGGAAGAGAAGGTCTATTGCGAGATCGTGCCCTTCCAGAAGGCGGAACAAGCCTTCCTCGAAATGCGGCCGAAGGCGGTGATCCTGTCCGGCGGCCCGGCCTCGGTGCATGAGAAGGGTGCGCCGCTGGCGCCCAAGGCGATCTATGAGGCCGGCGTGCCGGTGCTCGGCATCTGCTACGGCGAGCAGGCCATGGCCGAGCAGCTCGGCGGCAAAGTCGAGGGCGGCCACCACCGCGAGTTCGGCCGCGCCGAAGTCGAGGTTGCCGCCGATAGTCCGCTGTTCGAAGGCGTCTGGGTCAAGGGCCAGAAATATCCGGTGTGGATGAGCCACGGCGACCGCGTCACGCAGCTGCCGCCCGGCTTCAAGGTGCTCGGCACCTCGCCCAACGCACCGATTGCCATGATCGGCGACGACAAGCGCAAGTTCTACGCGACGCAATTCCATCTCGAGGTGGTGCACACGCCGCACGGCGCGGCGCTCTTACGCAATTTCGTGCGCAAGATCGCAGGGCTGTCCGGCGACTGGACGATGCGTGCCTTCAAGGATGAGGCGATCGAGAAAATCCGCGCCCAGGTCGGCAAGGGCAAAGTGATTTGCGGTCTGTCCGGCGGCGTCGACAGCGCGGTCGCGGCGGTGCTGATCCACGAGGCGATCGGCGATCAGCTCACTTGCGTGTTCGTCGATCACGGCTTGCTGCGGCTAGCCGAGGGCGAGAAAGTCGCCGCGCTGTTCCGCGACAGCTACAACATCCCGCTGGTGCACGTGAACGCCGAAGACATGTTCCTCAAGGCGCTGGAAGGCGTCGAGGACCCCGAGCAGAAGCGCAAGACCATCGGCAAATTGTTCATCGATGTGTTCGAGCGCGAGGCGAAGAAAATCGGCGGCGCGCAATTCCTCGCGCAGGGCACGCTTTATCCGGACGTGATCGAAAGCGTGTCGTTCACCGGCGGCCCCTCGGTCACCATCAAGTCGCACCACAATGTCGGCGGCCTGCCCGAGCGCATGAACATGAAGCTCGTCGAGCCGCTACGCGAACTGTTCAAGGACGAGGTGAGGGCGCTCGGCCGCGAGCTCGGACTGCCGGAAGCATTCGTCGGCCGCCATCCGTTCCCGGGGCCGGGTCTCGCGATTCGCGTGCCCGGCGCGATTACGAAAGAGAAGCTCGACATTCTGCGGCTGGCGGACGAGATCTTCATCGAGGAGATCCGCCGCACTGGTCAGTATGACGAAATCTGGCAGGCCTTCGCCGTGCTGCTGCCGGTGAAGACGGTTGGCGTGATGGGCGACTTCCGCACTTATGAATACGTCGTCGGTCTGCGCGCCGTGACCTCGACCGACGGCATGACGGCGGACTTCTATGCCTTCGACATGAAGTTCCTAGGCATGGTGGCGACCCGCATCATCAACGAGGTGAAGGGCGTCAACCGCGTCGTTTATGACGTGACGAGCAAGCCGCCGGGAACGATCGAGTGGGAGTGACCGCGTGGCGGTGATGATCTACGGCATCAAGAACTGCGACACGATGAAGAAGGCGCGCGCCTGGCTCGACAAGCATAAGGTCGATTACGCCTTCCACGACTACAAGAGCGCGGGCATTGAACGCGCTAGACTTGAAACTTGGGCCAAGAAAGCCGGCTGGGAGACATTGCTCAACCGCGCCGGCACGACGTTCAAGAAATTGGCTGACAAGGACAAGGAAAACGTCACCGAGAAGAAGGCGATCGCGCTGATGCTGGCGCAGCCGTCGATGATCAAGCGCCCGGTGCTCGAGCTTGGTGGCGACAAGCTGCTGGTCGGGTTCAAGCCGGAAGACTATAGCCGCGCATTCTAGGCCGGCGGCGACCCCTTGATCCTGCGGGGTTTCCCTGCCACATGCGCCCCATGAACAGGCCGCTGGCCGCCTCCGATTCGATCCCGCAAACGCCGCTCGCCGCCGAAGTCGAGCGCAGGCGGACGTTTGCCATCATCTCGCACCCGGACGCCGGCAAGACCACGCTGACCGAAAAGCTGTTGCTGTTTGGCGGCGCCATCAACCTTGCAGGCCAGGTGAAAGCCAAGCGCGACCGCCGCTCGACGCGCTCGGACTGGATGGCGATCGAGCGCGAGCGCGGCATTTCGGTCGTCACCTCGGTGATGACGTTCGACTACGACGGCCGCGTCTTCAATCTGCTCGACACCCCGGGCCACGAGGACTTTTCCGAAGACACCTATCGCACGCTCACGGCGGTCGACTCGGCGGTCATGGTGATCGACGCCGCCAAGGGCATCGAGGCGCGCACGCGCAAGCTGTTCGAGGTCTGCCGGCTGCGCGACATTCCGATCATCACCTTCATCAACAAGATGGATCGCGAGAGCCGCGATCCGTTCGAGCTGCTCGACGAGATCGAGAAGACGCTGGCGCTCGATACCGCGCCGATGACCTGGCCCATTGGAAAGGGCCGCGATTTCGCCGGCACCTATGACATCGCCTCGGGCGAAATGCGGCTGATCTCCGACGACGGCAAGACGGTCGACCGCCAGCCGCTTGACCTCGTCGCGCTTGCCGCGAAGAATCCGATGCTCGATGCCAAGGCCATCGCCGAGGAGCTGGCGCTGGTGAAGGACGCCTGCAACACGTTCGACTTCACATCCTTTCGCGAGGGCCACCTGACGCCGGTGTTCTTCGGCTCGGCGCTGAAGAATTTCGGCGTCAAGGACCTGCTTGACGCGCTCGCCTCGTTCGCGCCGCCGCCGCGCGCGCAAAACGCCAACGCGCGCACCATCGATGCGCACGAGAACGCCATGACGGCCTTCGTCTTCAAGATCCAGGCGAACATGGACCCCAATCACCGCGACCGCATCGCCTTTGCGCGACTGTGCTCCGGCAAGCTGCAGCGCGGTATGAAGGCCAAGCTCGCGCGCACCGGCAAGCCGATCACGCTGTCGGCGCCGCAATTCTTCTTTGCGCAGGACCGCTCGGTGGCGGACGAAGCCTACGCCGGGGACGTCGTCGGCATTCCCAATCACGGCACGCTGCGCATCGGCGATACGCTGACCGAGGGCGAGGATATCGCCTTCCTCGGCGTGCCGAACTTCGCGCCGGAAATCCTGCGCCGCGTCAAGCTCGGCGATCCGATGAAGGCGAAGAAGCTGAAGGAGGCGTTGCAGCAGATGGCGGAGGAGGGCGTCGTGCAGGTGTTCCGCCCGCTCGATGGCGCGCCGGCGCTGGTTGGGGTGGTCGGCCCGTTGCAGCTCGACGTGCTCAAGGTGCGTCTGTCGGATGAATATGGCCTCGATATCGGTTTTGAGCAGTCGGAGTTCCAGCTGGCGCGCTGGATCGCCAGCGACGATGCGAAGAAGCTCGACGACTTCGTGCAGGCGAATTATTCGAGCTGCGCGGAGGATCTCGACGGCGACCGCGTCTTCATGGCGCGCAACCAGTTCATCCTCGACTACACCGGCGAGCGCGCGCCCGGCATCACCTTCACCGACATCAAGGACGTGAAGGACAAGGCCACGGCGGCGTAAGCGTCCGGCCTCTATCGTCTATTTTTTCTCTTCAAGAAACGGGGCGATGATGGCGATAGCCTGTTGAGGCTGCTCTTCCATGATCCAGTGCCCCGAATTGTTGATGACCGCACTGCGAACATCGGAAGCGGCAAAGCCGATTTCCGTCGCCAAGTGCGCGCCGTAAGAATGATCGCCACCGATCGCGAGCACGGGAAGCGTCAGCTTGCCTTTCGCCACCAGCTTCTGATTGTCGATCGCGTCCTGCGCAAACGCCGCAAACTGCCCGCTGAGTGCATCGTGGATGGCGCCAGGCCGGGCGTATAAAGCGGCGTAATGATCGCGGATCTGTTCATCGATGCTGGCCGGGGTCGCGGACAGCTCATTGTAAAACCGATCGAGCAGGATGCGTTCGCGGCCGGCAACCAGCCGCTCAACGTCGGGTCCGCGGAAGTTGAAGTGCCAGACCTTGGGATTCTTGAGCTGCTCGTCCCAATGGCCGACCCCCGGAAGCGGCGCGTCCATGACGACCCATCTGCTCACCCTCGCCGGGTAAAGCGCCGCAAACGCATATCCAACCATGTTTCCGATGTCGTGAGTGACAAGCGCAATGTCCTGAACCCCGAGCTTGTCGAGAAGGCCGGCGAGGTCCCGCGCTTGGGCGGTCTTTTCGTAGCCACCGTCCTGATGTGACGACAGGCCCATGCCGCGCAGATCGGGGACAATGACCGTGTGGTCCTTCACCAGAATCTCGGCGAGCGGAACCCACATGTCGCCGGTGTCGCCAAACCCGTGCAACAACAAGACCGCCGGGCCGTGGCCGCCGACCCGGACGTATTGCGTGCCGCCGCTGACCGCCATTTGCTCGCTGTGAAAAGCAGCGGGCCACGCCTTGATGCCAGCATGAGCCGGTGTCGCATTCTGTAATGTCATCGCAATCGCCAGCAGCGTCACAAAGAAGCCTAGCATTATATGCGACCAATACCGGCTGGGCATGCTTCATCTCCGATTAATTGCCGGATGAGCATCGCTTGCCTTGTCGCCACCTCCAAGCCCTTCGAAAGTACGACGACTTCACCGGAGGGCGGTGGTTCTTGTCGGCAACGGGAGCCTAGTTGATCTTGATATTCGCCGCCTCGATCACGGCCTTCCAGCGCGCGATCTCGCCATCGATGCGCGCGCGGAATTCTTCCGGCGTTGAACCAACCGGCTCCATCAGTTGCGCCGCCAGTTTCTCGCGCACGTCCGGAAACTTGATGATCGCGACCACATCCTTGTTGATGGCGTCGATGATTGTCTTCGGCGTGCCGCCGGGCGCGATCAGGCCATTCCATGCGTCGGCCTCGACGTCGATGCCGCTTTCCTTCAGCGTCGGCACATCGGGGAGATAAGGCGAGCGTTTGGCGGTCGAGACGGCGAGGATCTTTACCTTTCCGGCCTGCGCTTGCGGCGTGACCGATATGGCAGGCAGGCACGCCATCTGAGTATCGCCGCGGATCACGGAAGTGATTGCCGCCGGTGAGCTGGCATAGGGTACGTGCACGAGTTTTGCGCCAGCCTTCAGCGCAATCGCCTCCATGGCGAGGTGCGACAGCGAGCCGTTGCCGATCGAGGCGAAGTTGTATTTGCCTGGGTTCGCCTTCACCAGCGCGATCAGTTCAGCGACCGTGTTGACCTTGAGGTCCGGGTTGACCGCAAGCGCGCTGGGCTGGCTGACGAGCTGCGTGATCGGCGCAATGTCCTTGCGCGGATCGTAAGGCATGTTGGCAAACAGCAACGTGTTGATGGCGAGGGGCCCACCGATGCTGACACCAATAGTCGCGCCATCGGGCTTTGCCTTGGCGACCATGTCGGTGCCGCTATTGCCGCTGGCGCCCGGTTTGTTTTCGACCACGAAGACGCTGTCGGGATATTTCCGATGCAATCCGTCGGCGACGATGCGCGCGATGATATCGGGCGTCGACCCGGCGCCGAACGGAACGATGATCCGCACGGTCTTGGCGGGCCAGGTTTGTGCCGCGGCGGGCGTGACCAATAGCGCGGCCGCCAGGACAAGCGCGTTGAGATATCCGCGTATTGCGGCCATGCGTCACGGTCCTTGCGGCACAGGCTTGCATTGGCCGCGGCTATCCTCTACTGCGGCGTCAGAGCCTCGGCAATGTATCGTGTGCGAGTGAAACATGGGCCTCGCAATCCTCATTCTCGGACTGGTCGTTTTTCTCGCCACCCACGTCTTCGTGACGTTCCGCGATACGCGCGCGCGTCTGATGGCGCGGCTCGGGAACGGCTACCGCGTGCTGTTTGCGCTGGTGGCGCTCATCGGTCTCGCGTTGATCGTTTACGGCTACGGTGATTATCGCGCGCACGGCTTGATCCAGGTGTGGACGCCGCCCGTCTTCATGCGTCACATCACCATCGGCTTGATGCTGCTGGCCGTGATCTTTCTTGCGGCGTTGATCCCGAGCCACATCAAGGCCTGGATCAGGCACCCGATGGTGACGAGCATCAAGACCTGGGCGTTTGCGCATCTGCTGTCCAACGGCGATCTCGGCTCGATCCTGCTGTTCGGCTCATTCCTGTTGTGGGGCGGTTATGCGCGCATGGCAGCCAAGCGCCGCGGCGACCGCGGCTTCGCCAGCCCGCCCGCCGGCTGGACCAACGACATCATCGTGGTCGTGGTCGGCCTCGTCGGCTTCCTGCTGCTCGGCTACTACTTTCATCCATACGTTATCGGCGTGCCGGTGTTCGGGAGCTGACCGGTGTCTGTACAGTCCGAAGTCCGGCGTCTCACCGCCCCTGATATCCGCGCGCGCAAAGGCGGCGAGCCCATCGTTTGCCTGACGTCGTATCACGCCCATACCGCGGCAATCGCCGACAAGCACTGTGACGTCATCCTGGTCGGCGACTTGCTTGGCATGGTGATGCATGGGCTGGAGACGACCGTTCCCGTCACACTCGAGATGATGATCCTGCAAGGCCATGCCGTGATGCGCGGCTCGAAGCGCGCTCTGGTGGTCGTCGATATGCCGTTCGGTTCCTACGAGGCCTCGAAGGAGCAGGCCTTCATGAATTGCGCGCGCGTGCTCAAGGAAACCGGCTGCGGCGCCATCAAGGTCGAGGGCGGCACGCGCATGGCGGAGACGATCGCCTTCCTCACCGAACGCGGCGTGCCGGTGATGGGACACATCGGCCTGACGCCGCAGGCGATCAACGTCATCGGCTCGTTCCGTGCCCAGGGCCGCGAGATCGCCGAATGGGATCGCCATGAGACGGACGCCAAGGCCGTCGCCCAAGCCGGCGCCTTTTCGCTGGTGATCGAGGCGGTGGCCGAGCCGCTCGCGCGCAAGATCACGTCGGAGGTCGCGATCCCGACCATCGGCATCGGCGCCAGCGTTGCCTGCGACGGCCAGGTGCTGGTGATGGAGGACATGCTCGGGCTGTCGCCGCGCGTGCCGAAATTCGTCAAGCGCTATGGCGACCTCGGCCCCGGCATCGACAAGGCGATTGCCGATTATGCGGCCGAGGTCCGGGCGCGCACGTTCCCCGGCGCCGAGCATGTTTATCCGATGAAGGGCAAAAAGCCGTAAGATTCCCGAATCTTAACGATTGCCGGGCTAGCTTTGCCTTGCGTCCGCCACATCAGTAGGTTACCCCGCGCGGTGCCCCGGGACGGGGGTTTTGGGCGGGTGTGGAGCGGTCCTTGGCTGATATTTTTCACGAAGTCGATGAGGAAGTCCGGCGCGAGCGGCTGCAAAAGCTGTGGGAGCGCTACAGCATCTACATCATCGCGCTTGCCGTCCTCGTCGTTGCCGGCATCGGGGCCTGGCGCGGTTACGAATGGTGGCTCGGCAAACAGGCGGTGGCAGCCGGCGCTCAATTCGAGCAGGCATTGACGCTAGGCGAGCAGGGCAAACATGCCGAAGCCGAACAAGCCTTCGCCAAGATCGCGGCCGACGCGCCGAAAGGTTATCGCGTGCTGGCGCGCTTCCGCGCCGCCGCCGAGCTCGCACAAGACAAGCCTGCCGAGGCGGTGAAGGCCTACGACCAGATTGCCGCTGACGGTTCGCTTGGCCAGACCTTGCAGGATCTCGCGACTCTGCGTGCAGGCATGCTGCTCGTCGATACCGCGCCGCTCGCTGACATGGAAAAGCGTCTGACGCCGCTCACGGAGCCTTCCCGCAGCTTCCGCGCCAGCGCGCGCGAGCTGCTGGCGCTGTCGGCCTGGCACAACAAGGATGTGACCGCGGCCAAGAAGTATCTCGACATGATCGCAGTCGATGCGGAAACCCCGGCGGGCGTGCGCGCACGCGCCGAAGTGCTGTCGGCGCTGATCGCCGGCGGCAAGAGCTGATCATGCGCCGTTTCCATCGCGTCGTCCTGTTGGCCGTTCTGCTTGCTGCCGCGCCGGTGCTTGCCGGCTGCGAGGACTTCGACATGGATAGTCTCGATGTCTTCGGGCTGAACAAGAAGAAGCCGCTGCCGGGCGAGCGGCGCGCCGTGTTTCCGGGTGGCGTCCCCGGCGTGACGCAAGGCATTCCTCCCGAATATCTGAAGAGCAACGTCGAGGCGCAGCAGAAAGCCGATGCCGCCGCCACTGCCGAACAGCAGAAGCAGGACGACGCGAAAGCCGCCGAAGACGCGCAGAAGAAAGCCGCCGCGGCTGAGGAAGCTGCCAAGCCGAAACCGAAGCCGAAGAAAAAGGTCGTTCGCGCGCCCGCCAAGCCGCCAACTCAGGTGACAGTGCAGCCGGTGCGCGGCCAGAATCCGCAACAGGCGCCTTGGCCAAACGGCAGTCCGCCGCAACAGCAGCAGCAGCCACAGCAACCGAACCAGGCGCCTTGGTCGGCGCAAGGTCAGCAGCAAAGCCAGCAGCAGGGCCAGCAACAGCAGGACCCCGCCTGGTCATCGCAGCCGCCACCGGCCGGCACCTTCTCGCGCTAATGGTTCAGCCGCGCTAAGAGAGCGTCGCCCGCGCCGCGCGGGCCGGATGCGCCCTTCATGAGTTTCACCGTCGCCATCATCGGCCGGCCCAATGTGGGCAAATCGACCCTGTTCAACCGGCTGGTTGGACGACGGCTCGCGCTGGTCGACGACCGGCCAGGCGTGACGCGCGACCGCCGCGAGGGCGAAGCGCGGCTCGGCGATCTGCGTTTCACCGCGGTCGACACAGCCGGTCTCGAGGAAGCCGCGCCTGAAAGCCTTTCGGGGCGCATGCGGGCACAGACGGAGACGGCGATCGCGCAGGCCGACGTCATCTTCTTCTTGATCGACGCGCGACAGGGGCCGACGCCGGTAGACCGCGCGTTCGCGGCCATCGTGCACAAGGCGGGCAAGCCGACCGTGCTGGTCGCCAACAAGATGGAAGGCTCGGCCGGTGAGCCGGGCCGGCTTGAAGCCTATGAACTCGGTTTTGGCGAACCGGTGCCGGTCTCGGCCGAGCACAACGAGGGCATGGCTGATCTCTACGACGCATTGCGCGCCGCGCTGCCCGACGCGGCAGTCCCGGCCGAGGATGAGGAGGAAGAGGAGTCCGGCGAGGGGCGCCCGATCCGTGTGGCGATTGTTGGACGTCCGAATGCCGGCAAGTCGACGCTGATCAACCGATTGATTGGCGAGGAGCGCCTGCTCACCGGTCCCGAGGCCGGTCTGACGCGCGACTCCATCGCGGTCGACCTGTCCTGGCAGGGGCGGGAATTCCGCCTCTACGACACCGCCGGATTGCGCCGCAAATCGCGGGTCGAGGAGAAGCTGGAGAAGCTTTCCGTCGCCGATGCGCTCAACGCCATCCGCTTTGCCGAAGTCGTGGTCGTGCTGATCGACGTTGAGCACGCCTTCGAGGAGCAGGATCAGCGCATCGCCGATCTGGTCGAACAGGAGGGCCGCGCCCTGGTGCTGGCCGTCAGCAAATGGGATTTGCAAGAGGCGAAGCCTGGCTCGATCAGCAAATTGCGCGAACTCGCGGACGAGAAGCTAACCCAGATTAAGGGCGTGCCGCTGGTCGCTGTGTCGGGTCTGACGGGCGAGGGGCTCGACCGGCTGATGCAGGCGGTCATCGATGCGCACGCGGTCTGGAACAAGCGGGTCTCCACCTCCGCGCTCAATCGCTGGTTTGAGAAAGCGATCAGCGCGCATCCGCCGCCGGCGGTGTCGGGCCGCCGCCTCAAGCTCAATTACATCACGCAGGCCAAGACGCGGCCGCCGACCTTCGTCGTGTTCTGCACGCGCGCCGACGCACTGCCGGACGCTTACAAGCGTTATCTGTTGAACACCTTGCGCGAGACATTCGAACTGCCCGGCACGCCGATCAGGCTGATCCTGCGCGAAAAGGAAAATCCGTTCCGCGGCCGCGCCAAGCGCAAGCACTGACGCGGGCCGCGCGGCGAATCGGCATTCGGTTCCAAAAATTCTCCACGGAACTCAGGTGGTTATCCTGCGTTGGATTTTCGCGCGAACGCCTGCATCGGGCGGGCGCATGAACGCCTAATGAGGATACGCACATGGACAAGAAGATTGCCGGATTGCTGGGCGGTGTTGCTGCCCTGACGACGCTGGGGGCAGCGCAGGCGGCCACCCCGTCCGATGTTAACGCCACCGACGCTGTGCGCGCGTCATCCTATTCTGACCTGCTGACGCCGGTCCCGAATGCGATGGCTGCACTGCAGGCCGACGATGCCGTGAAAGAGCGGCAGGCGAAGGGTGCCCGCGTGGCGCAGCTTGTCGTGGTGGATCATCATCACCACCACCATCATCACCACCACTATCGGCGCCATCGACACCATCATCATCACCACCATCACCACCACAGCGGCGTTGGCATTACGATCGGTGTCGGCCACTGAGGCCTTAAGCGCGCGGTCAAGGTTTGCGCGATTGAGCCTTGGCCGCGCGTAAGATGTGACGGTAGGTGCCGTCGAACACCGTATCGGTTGACGACGTCCAGGCTGTTTCCTTCGACAGGGTATCGCGGCTCGCGTGGATGCGGCGTCCGCGCATTTCGCGTTCGGCGGCCTCGTCGTCGTCCATCATCACCAGTTCGAATTCCGGCTCGGCGGGCAGGAAGAGGATCTGCATGAAAGGCTCGCTTTTGCGGAAGACGTGCGTCACGCCAGGCGGCGGCGCCTTGAACACCACAAACGAGATCATTGGCCACCAACTCGTGCGCAGCAGCGCCGGCACGGCGAGCGGCACGTCGTCCACCGGGGTCGTGTAATAACGCGGGTGCGGCTCGGTGCGGATCGCCATATCATCGGCGACCTTCAAGTCGAGCAGCAGCTGGTAGGTGTAGTAATTTTCGCCGAACGGCCGAAACGGCGGCCAGTTGATGCCCTTTTCCGGATCGGGGCCGAAGTCGCCATCGAGCACGACCTTGCCGTCGCGCTGGGTCACGCGCAGTTCGTTATCGTACGGGTAGAACAGCTCGATGCCGTATTGCGCGCCTTCTGTGAAGGGCATGCAGTGCCAGGCGTATTCGTGCGAGCCGTCGCGGCGCGGCTCCGCCTTGCCGGCCCATCCGGGCATTTCAAGCTTGGTGCGGCGCGGATTGAGACGCGGCTCGAACAGCCGGTATTTAATTGTCTGCATGCCCCCGATTCCTCTCATCGACGCCCGGACCCGGAAACGTTGCGGTCAGGGAAAAAGTTCCATCCACCTCACGACGGCACGTGAAAGTCGACGAATTTGCCTGATCGGAATTCGTAGAGCCTGCCGTTCTCGGTGCAGCTCGGCAGGCAGAGCGGCACGATCGTCTTCGCGACCTCTTCGGGCGTCGGCAAGGTCTCCGGATCGATGCCGGGGAAAGCCGTGCGGATCATGCGTGTGCGCGTCTGGCCCGGGCTGAACAAGTTGACGCGCACTTTCGTGCTGGCGCATTCAGCGGCGTAGGTGCGTGTCAGCGCATCGAGTGCGGCCTTGGATGCGGCGTAGAGCCCGAAATACGGCCGCGCGAGATAGGCAACCGCCGAGGTGATAAACACAGCGCGCCCGGCGTCGGAGGCTTTGAGCAATTCATCGCAGGCGCGAACGAGATGCCAGTTGGCGGTGACGTTGACCGCCATCACATCGTCCCACTGCTTTTGCTCGATATGGCTGAGCGGCGACGGCGTCGTCAGGATGCCAGCATTGCCGATCAGCACGTCGAGCCGACGGTAGCGTTCGTTGAGCGCCTGCGCGAGACGCGTGATTCCGTCGGTATCCTTGACGTCGAGCGGCACCAGCGTCGCGGTGCCGCCGGCCGCCTTGATCTTGTCGTCGAGTTCTTCGAGCCCACCCACGGTGCGCGCGATCGCAACGATATGGGCGCCGGCTTCGGCCAATTGCAGCGCCAGTGCGGCACCGATCCCGCGCGAAGCGCCGGTGACGAGCGCGATGCGGTCGGCGAGGGGTTTACTCATTACGAAACGCCAAAAGCGACAAGAGGAGAGGTGCTAGCTCGCTTCGGACAGAAGCGACAGTTGCCGCGGGCTGGCTTCTTGCGAGCCCAAGTCGGTCAGGTTGGTCGGATAGTCGCCGGTGAAGCAGTGGTCGGTGAACTGCGGCCGCGCCGCATCGCGTCCCGGCAGGCCCATGGCGCGGTAGATGCCGTCGACCGACAGGAAGGCGAGCGAGTCGGCGCCGATGAATTGCCGCATGCCTTCGAGATCGTGCGTCGCGGCGAGCAGCTTGTCGCGTTCGGGCGTATCGATGCCGTAGTAGTCCGGATGCGTGATCGGCGGCGAGGCGATGCGGAAGTGCACTTCCTTGGCGCCGGCATCGCGCATCATCTGCACGATCTTGCGCGAGGTGGTTCCGCGCACGATGGAGTTGTCGACCAGCACGATGCGCTTGCCGGCCACCACGGCGCGGTTGGCGGAGTGCTTGAGCCGCACGCCTTGATCGCGGATCGCCTGCGTCGGCTGGATGAAGGTGCGGCCGACATAGTGGTTGCGGATGATGCCGAGTTCGAACGGAATGCCGGCTTCCTGCGCGAAGCCGACTGCTGCGGGCACACCAGAATCCGGCACCGGCACGATAACGTCGGCCTTGGCCGGCGCTTCGCGGGCGAGCTCGGCGCCCATGCCCTTGCGCACGTTGTACACGTGACGGCCACCGACGATCGAATCCGGTCGCGAGAAATAAATGTATTCGAAGATGCAGGGGCGGGCCTGCATCGGCGGAAACGGTTTGTGCGATTGCGCGCCATCCTCGTCGAAGATCACGACTTCGCCGTTCTCGACGTCGCGCACATATTGCGCGCCGATGATGTCGAGCGCGCAGGTCTCCGAGGCGAGGATCGGGCAGCCGTCGAGCTTGCCGATCACCAGCGGTCTGATGCCAAGTGGATCGCGGGCGCCGACCAGTTTCTTGTTGGTGAGGCCGACGAACGCATAGGCGCCCTCGAGCTGGCGCAAGCCCTCGATGAAGCGGTCGACAAAACGGTTGCGACGCGCACGCGCGACCAGATGCAGGATCACCTCGGTGTCGGTGGTCGACTGCATCATCGCGCCTTCGTGCACCAGCTGGCGGCGCAGCGCGATGCCGTTGGTCAGGTTGCCGTTGTGGCCGATGGCGAAGCCGCCGCCTTCAAGTTCGGCGAACAGCGGTTGCACGTTGCGGAGAATTGTTTCGCCGGTGGTCGAATAACGCACATGACCGATGGCCGACGTGCCGGGCAGGCGATCGATGACGTCGCGCCGGGCAAAGGCGTCGCTGACCAGGCCGAGGCGGCGTTCGGAGTAAAAGCGCTTGCCGTCGTAGGAGACGATGCCGGCCGCTTCCTGGCCGCGATGCTGAAGCGCATGCAGGCCGAGCGCGGTGATCGCCGCCGCGTCGGGATGGCCGAAAATACCGAACACGCCGCACTCCTCGCGCAGGCGGTCGGCATCCGGATCGAATTCGGGCTCAGCCGTCGGCGCGAGGTCTTTGTGCTGCATCGCTATGGCGTTCTCGTTCCCGGCTGTAAATCCGAACGCTGGTCAGGGCCAGCATCGGACGGTTCCTGATCTTCCGGCTTCCGCTTCTTGAGTCGCTGCAGAATCGTCTTTTCAGGGTCGTCCGGCAACATAGAGATAAGCCATTGTCCCGTACTTTGTAGGACCACCCGCGATTTTGCGTCGCGCACCCATTCCGGCTGGCTGCGGTCCGGCACCAGCCACGCGAAAAACAGGAAGGCGACAACCACGATGACGAGTCCGCGGCCGAGCCCGAACAGGAAGCCGAGCGTGCGGTCGAGTGCGCCGACGCGGCTGTCGAGGATCATGTCCGAGATGCGTACGGTGATCACCGAGACGATCAGCAGCGTCAGCAGGAACGTGCCGCCGACGGTAACGCCGGCCGCCACCATATCGCTGTTGAAGTAGCCTTTGGCCACCGGCAGCAGCTTTGCGTACGCGTAAAGCGTGACGAGCGCGGCAATGATCCAGGCGCCGATCGACAGGATCTCGCGCATGAAGCCGCGGATCATGGCGAGGAGGCCCGAGACCAGCATGACCAGCAGCAGAATGATGTCGAGCAGCGTGATCGGCATCGGCGGCGGACTGTTCCCGTATAGCGAATCCACGGCCCGACAGGGGCGGCGTGGTCGCGTCTAAGTGCCTAATTTCAGGCCCGTTTCTGCTGCGGCGCCGGCCCGGCGCCGAAGGGGTTTTTATGCGCCACGTATATAGCGGGGCGTCATCGCCCCGTCACCCGTCTTGTCTTGGCTTTTCTTGGCCTTTTGGCGGGTTGGTTGCCGGTCTGCCGCGGCCGCGGGCGGCGATATCGGCCACCAGGCTGGCCAAACTCCCGACATCGCTGACGCTGAGGCCGGGTTCGGCCGCTTCGCCGCGGCCCGCCTCCGGGATTACGGCGCGGGCAAAGCCGAGCTTGGCGGCCTCTTTGAGCCGGGCGGGGCTCTGCGCCACCGGGCGAACGGCCCCGGACAATGATACCTCCCCGAAATAGACCGCATCTGCGGGCAAGGGCGCATTGGCCAACGAGGAGACGAGGGCGGCCGCAGCCGCCATGTCGGCCGCGGTTTCCACGATGCGCAGGCCACCGGCGACGTTGAGGTAGACGTCATGGCCGCCGAGCCGCACGCCGCAGTGCGCTTCCAGCACGGCAAGCACCATCGACAGCCGGCTTTGGTCCCAGCCGACCACCGCGCGGCGCGGCGTGCCGAGCGAACTGGGTGTCACCAGCGCCTGGATTTCGACGAGGATGGGCCGCGTCCCCTCCATGCCGGCAAAGACAGCGGTGCCCGGCGTGCCGAGGTCGCGCTCCGACAGGAACAGCTCGGACGGATTGGGCACTTCGCGCAGGCCCGCCCCGGTCATCTCGAACACGCCGATCTCGTCGGTCGGGCCGAAGCGGTTCTTCACCGCGCGCAAGATGCGGAATTGATGCGAGCCCTCGCCCTCGAATGACAGCACGGCATCGACCATGTGCTCGACGACACGGGGGCCGGCGATCTGACCGTCCTTGGTGACGTGGCCGACCAGGATGATCGCGGCGCCCGAGCGCTTGGCAAAGCGGATCAGCGCCTGCGCCGCGCCGCGCACCTGCGTGACCGTGCCGGGGGCGCTCTCGACCAGATCGGTCCACATGGTCTGGATCGAATCGATGACGATCAGCCGCGGCGTCTTGCCTTCCGACAGCGTGGCGATGATGTCCTCAACCGCGGTCTCGGCCGCGAGTTCGACCGGCGCGTCGCGCAGGCCAAGCCGCTCGGCGCGCATGCGCACCTGCGCCACCGCCTCTTCGCCGGAGATGTAGACAGCGCGATGGCCGTTACGGGCAAGGGCGCCGGCGGCCTGGATCAGCAGCGTCGACTTGCCGATGCCGGGGTCGCCGGCCATCAGCAGCACGGAGCCGCGGACAAAACCGCCGCCGGTGACGCGGTCGATTTCGGCGATGCCGGAGGCGAGGCGCGGGGCGTCATGCGCGTCGCCGGCCAGCGGCTCGAGCGCGAACAGGCGACCCTTGCGCGGCGCCCGACCGGGCCCGGCGCGCTCGGCGCCTTCCTCGACCAGCGTATTCCACTCGCCACAGGCCTCGCATTTGCCCTGCCAGCGGTGCGCGGCCGCCCCGCAGTTCTGGCAGATGAAGGTCAGGCTGCGTTTGGACATTGGATTTTGCCCTTAAATCAGTGCTCACGACGCTAAAGCGGCCATGAGAACAATACAAGAACAAAGTTTAAGGAAGTGCTGATTTCGGGGAATTCGCCGCTAGCCGCGATAGACGCGGTGATAGCGCTGGCCGAGGCTGGTGAGCACCTCATAGCCGATGGTGCCGGCGACGGAGGCCACGTCATCGACGCTGATCTCGTGGCCGATCAAGGTGGCGAGGTCGCCGCGGCGGGCGGCGTTGTCGGGCAGATCGGAGATGTCGATCGCCATCAGATCCATCGAGATGCGCCCGGCGATCGGGCACTGCGTACCGGCGACGATGGCGTGGCCGCCGGCCTGCGTATCGGACGAGCCTGCTGCGCGCCTATAGCCGTCGGCATAACCGACGCCGACCACGGCGATGCGCGTCGCGCGCTTGGCGGTCCATTGCGCGTCGTAGCCGACGGTCTCGCCCTTCGGCACGCCGCGCACCTGCAGGATGTGCGCCTGCAATTCGATGACCGGCCGCATCGGATTGCTTTTGCCGGGCGTCGGATTGACGCCGTAAAGCGCAACGCCCGGACGCACCATGTCGCAATGCGCCGGGTTGCCGAGGAAGATGCCGGAGGAGTTGGCGAGCGAGGAGGGTATGCCGCGGTAGAGCCCGCGCACCTCGCGAAACAGCTTGATCTGCCGGTCGTTGAGCGGGTGGTCCGGCAACTCCGCGCAGGCGAGGTGGCTCATCAGCAACGTGATGCCGTGGTTCTCGCTGCGGATGCGCGGCGCAAGCGCGGCCGCTTCGTTGGCCGAGATGCCGAGCCGGTTCATGCCGGTGTCGACATGCAATGCGGCGCCGCCGTGCCATTGGTGGGTGGAGCAGAACGCGTCCCATTCGGCGAGCTCGACCAGGCTGCCGATCACCGGCCGCGCGCGCAGCTCGGCGAAGGTTGCGACCGTTCTGGGCATCAGGCCGCTCAGCACATAGATCGCCGCTTCCGGCGCGGCATTGCGGACGTGCGCAGCCTCGGCGAGGTCCGCGACGAAGAAGGTCTTGCAGCCGGCGCGCGACAGCTTGCGTGAAACCTGTTCGATGCCGCAGCCGTAACCGTCGGCCTTGACCACCGCGGCGCATTCCGACGGCGTCGCGCGGCGCGACAGCGCGCGCCAATTGGCTTCGATCGCGGCGAGATCGACGGTGAGAATGCCGCCCGCCTGCGCCGCGGCCGGTCCGGCGGTGGCGACCGGCTCCTCCGGACGCAGCTCCGGGCTCGGCACGTGTTCGGCTGCTTCGACGTCGGCCATGGGCAAGGTTTACCGGGCCGCGCCGGAGCCGTCCATGCGGGAAACGGCCGGCGTCATCGGGTTATCCGTGCGCAAAAGATAAACCGCCCGGCGCGAGCGCCAGGCGGTTCGTCCTGTCAAAGAAGCGTGTCTCAGTACTTCTTGTGATGGCGGGCGTGCCGGCGATGCGGGACGACCGACGTCAGCCAGAGACCCGTCACTGTCGCGCGGGCATTGAGGCCGGTTTCGCCCTCGACGCTCACAGGCTGCAGCGTGAAGGAATTCGGCAGGCCGCCGACCAGCGCATTGGCGCGAACACCGACGCCGATCGCGGCGCCAGCGGACACGCCGCCGTAGCCGCCCTCGAGCGTGCCCGGGCCGACCTTGCCGCTGGCCGCGATCACGATCCAGGCGAGGCCGATATTGCCGCTCCAGCCGAGCTCGGCGCCGGCGCGATTGATGACGCCCGAATAGTACTGGGTGCCACCGCCGACCGAGGACTGGAAGACGCAGTCATAAGCCGTCGAAGACCACAGGATGTACCCGGTCGTCTGGGGGCTCTTGCAGGTCAGCAGTCCGATTTCGCTAGCGCGGGCGGGAGCCGTTGCCGTGATGGCAAGGCCAAAGAGCGCAGCAGCGACAACGGAACGAACGGCGAGTTTGAACGACATTAAGCGTAGCCCTCCCAAACAACAGACAAAACTGAGGCGCGGGAGGGTTGCGATTTCCCGTTAACCAGTCAAGACGGCTTGTCACATTCTGCGTGGATATTGTCGCCAGGACACAGGGCAAAGCAGGGGGTTAGGCGCAATTTCCCCTGGTGTGGCCTTACCATCACGGACAGGACCCCTGCATTGGGGGCCCACCCAGCAACCGTCAGATGCGCTCGGGCAGGCGCTCGTCGCGCGCCAGCGAGGAGAAGCGGGTCACCGCGGCGTCGAACTGCAATTCGACCGTGCCGGTCGGACCATGGCGCTGCTTGCCGAGGATGACTTCGGCCTTGCCATGCACCTTGTCGGCTTCCGCCAGCCATTCGGCGAACTTCTCGCGATTGCTCTCCAGCGGCTTGCGCATCTGGTGATAATATTCTTCGCGGTAGACGAACATCACCACGTCGGCGTCCTGCTCGATCGAGCCCGATTCACGCAGGTCCGAGAGCTGCGGGCGCTTGTCGTCGCGGCTTTCGACCTGACGCGACAGCTGCGACAGCGCCAGGATCGGCACGTTGAGTTCTTTCGCCAGCGCCTTGAGCTTGGTGGTGATCTCGGTGATTTCCTGAACGCGGTTTTCCGAACTGCGCTTGGTCGAGCCCTGCAACAGCTGAAGATAGTCGATGACCAGAAGGTCGAGCCCGCGCTGGCGCTTGAGCCGCCGGGCACGCGCCGCCAGTTGCGCGACCGAAAGGCCGCCGGTCTCGTCGACATAGAAGGGCAGGCTTTGCAATTCGATCGAATGGTCCTTGATGCGCTCGAAGTCGGCCTCGCTGATGCCGCCGCGCCGGATCTGGTTCGACGGAATGCCGGTTTGCTCGGCGATGATGCGGGTGGCGAGCTGCTCGGCCGACATTTCGAGCGAGAAGAAGCCGACGATGCCGCCGTTCACCGTCACCGTGTGCCCGTCGGGCCGTACTTCGCCGCGCCAGGCGCGCGCGACGTTGTAGGCGACGTTGGTGGCGAGCGCGGTTTTGCCCATGCCGGGACGGCCCGCGAGGATGATCAGGTCGGACTGCTGCAGGCCGCCCATGATGCGGTCGAGGTCTTCCATGTGGGTGGCAAGGCCCGACAGCTTGCCGTCGCGCTGATAGGCGCGCGCCGCCATGTCGACTGCGGTGGTCAGCGCCTGCGCGAAGCGCTGGAAGCCGCCGTCATAGCGGCCGCTCTCGGCGAGTTCGTAAAGCCTGCGCTCGGCATCCTCGATCTGATTGCGCGGCGAGAAATCGACCGGCGCGTCGTAGGCGAGGTTGACCATGTCCTCGCCGACCTGGATCAGCGCGCGGCGGATCGACAGGTCGTAAATGGTATGGCCGTAGTCCTCGGCGTTGATGATGGTGGTTGCTTCGGCCGCAAGCCGCGCCAGGTACTGGCTGACGTTGAGGCCGCCAATGTCGATATTGGCATCGAGGAAGGTCTTCAGCGTGACCGGCGTCGCGATCTTGCCGGCGCGGATCAGGTCGCGGGCGAGCTGATAGATGTTCTGGTGGATTGGCTCGAAGAAATGCCGCGGTTCCAGGAAGTCGGAGACCCGGTAGAAGGCCTCGTTGTTGACGAGGATTGCGCCCAGCAATGCCTGTTCCGCTTCGATATTGTGCGGTGCGGCGCGATAGAGCGGAGCCGGTTCTTCCGCCGGCTTGCGGGCGACTGATTCGAGCGGGGCCATCGGACTTCCTGTTCCGTCAATTTGACGAAACTTTGTTGAGTGATGGCTTACACCGTCGTTGGCCTTGCGCGACGGTCTCGCAGTGCTGATCGCACGCTTTCCACGCTAATCACCGCAGAAAAATCGCTGCTTGACGATGACAGCCTGCCGCCATATTGGCAGCGGCCTTACTCGCCCGCGAGCCGCAGCGGCTGGTGCTGCCTGCTTTCGGTCGCGCGCAGGCGCTGCTCTTCGCGCCCGATGTAATCGCGCGTCATCGGTACGATCCCCTGGCGCTTGGCGAGCTGGATCTGCATCACCATCAGGTTCTGTTCTCGGAAGGCCATTTCCGACGAGGCCAGGTAGAACTCCCACATGCGCACGAAGCGCCGGTCGTAGATGCGCTCGACCTCCTCGCGGTGGACAAGGAACCGCTCGCGCCAGTTCTTGAGCGTTTCGGCATAGTGCAGGCGCAGGATTTCAATATCGGTGACCAGCAGCCCGGAGCTTTCGATGCGCGGCAGCACTTCCGACAGCGACGGGATATAGCCGCCGGGGAAGATGTACTTCGCGATCCATGGGCTGGTTCGGCTCGGGCCCTCGGAGCGGCCGATCGAATGCAGCACCATTATGCCGTCATCGGCGAGCAGCTGCGCACTCTTGCGAAAGTATGTCTCGTAGTGATTGACGCCGACATGCTCGAACATGCCGACCGACACGATGCGGTCGAACGGTCCCCGGACGTCGCGGTAGTCCTGCAGGTTGAAACGCGCGCGTCCGGCGAGGTGTTTCTCCGCGGCGCGCTCGTTGGCGATAGCGTGCTGTTCCTGCGACAGCGTGACACCGGTGACGTCGGCGCCGGCGACTTCGGCGAGATAGAGGCCGAGCCCGCCCCAGCCGCAGCCGATATCGAGAACGCGCAGATCTTTGTTGCTTCTGCCACGGTCGAGCAGCAGCTTGGCTGCCAGATGGCGCTTCTTTGCCAGCTGCGCGTCGTCGAGCGTCTGACCGGGCGATTCGAAATACGCGCAGCTGTATTGCCGGTCGGCGTCGAGGAACAATGAATAGAGCCGCCCGTCGAGATCGTAATGATGCGCGACATTGCGGCGCGCGCGCGTGCGCGGATTGAACTGCGCGATACGCCGGGCGATGTAGCGCAGCATGCCCTGCAGCCGCGCCCAGTGCGGCACGTCAGTGTTCTGGCCGAGCATGATGGCAAGCACGTCGGCGATCGAGCCTTGTTCGACGACGAACGTGCCGTCCATGTAGGCTTCGCCGAACTTGAGTTCGGGATCGAGCAGGATGCCCCATTCGGCGGCGCGGGTAGCGAACCGCACCGCGACCGGCTTTCCAGTGCCGTCGCCAAACGTAAACGTCGTGCCGCGCGAGGTCGTTACTTTAAATGTGCCCCGCCGGACGAAAGTCCTGAGCAAAAAACGAAGCAACCGGTCCAACGGCCGCCTCCATCACCACAATCCGCGTCGCGGGCAATCATTCGCCCCAGACTACGAACGCGGAGGACCAAAAAACGTTTCGGACTTTAGTATTAAACCAAAGTTCCATTGCTCCAGCAATGCTGCGAAAATCGCTCTCGCATGCGATTCCCGCCGGGGTCACATTCGCGACGCAATGCGCTATCAACAGGGCCCTGAAATCGACTAAGGCGCAGTGGGCAGGACATTCGAAAGGTTGCGGGCAATGACGGCTTTTGATCGCCGCATCGGCTTGGGGGCGGCGGCACTGGCGTTGGTGATTGCGGTCTCGGCCGCGGCCCAGGAAAATCTCGATTCCGGCAAGACGCCCGCCGAGCTCTACGCCCAGGACTGCGCCATCTGTCACAAGTCGCCGCGTGGGCTCGCCCAAACGGGCGGTATCCTGGGGGTCCAGGCGTTCTTGCGCGAGCATTACACAGCCAGCCGCGAAGCGGCGGCGGCGATCGCGGCCTATCTGGAACAGGCCGACAAAGGGGCCCCCCCGGCCGGCCGGCCGGCCAAGCGGACGGCCAAAACCAAGGACAAGCCCAATCCCGGGGATGCCAAACCGGCGGCGGCGAAGGGGACGGAGCCCAAAGCCGAGCCCAAGGCGTCCGAAGCCCCAAAGCCGGACGAGGCCCCGGCCGCAGCCGGTGACAAGCCGACAAGCCGGCCGAAGCCAAGCCTGTCGAAGCCAAGCCTGTCGAAGCCAAGCCTGTGGAAGCGAAGGCTGACGATGCCAAGCCGCCGGCCAAAAAGCCGCGTGCCGTCGCCAAACCTGACAGCGCCAAGCCCGACGCCGACAAGAAGTCGGACTAGTCTTCGTCCTTCGTCGCCGCCTCGGCGGCCTTCTTCCGGGGCTTCTTCGCCGGCTTTTCGGCAGGCTCGGCGGTCTCGGCCGCCTGCGCTTCCGTCTGCTCGCCTTCGGCCGGCGCCACGCCCGGTTCGAAGAAGGTTTCCGCGTTGGCGAGCGCGGCCGCTGCTTCCTCTTCGGCTTCGGTGCGCGCGATCAGGACGTTCTCGCCGCGCGCGATACGCTCGGCTTCGTCCTGGCTGCGCGCGACGGTGACCGTGATCGAGATCTCGACCTCCGGATGCAGCGCCAGCGGCACCTTGTACTGACCGATCGCCTTGATCGGCGCGTTCAGCGAGACCTGCGTGCGGGCGACCTCCGCGCCGTCCGCGTTGAGCAGGGCGGCGATGTCGCGCGTCGACACCGAGCCAAACAGCTGTCCGGCTTCGCTGGCCTGCCGGACGACGACATAGGTCCTGCCGTCGATCTTGCTGCCGAGCTTGCCGGCCTCGCCCTTCATCTCGAGATTTTTGGCCTGAAGCTCGGCCTTCATGCCCTCGAAGCGGGCCTTGTTGTCGGACGTCGCGCGCAGGGCCTTGCCGCGCGGCAACAAGAAATTGCGGGCAAAGCCATCTTTGACGCGCACGACGTCGCCCATCTGGCCGAGCTTGCCGACGCGTTCGAGCAGGATCACTTCCATGGTTCTCTCCTTTGATCTCTATCTTTCGGTTTCGATGAATGTCTCTGGTTACGAGTGCGCGGGCGGTATCCCGCGCGTGCGCGCAATCCGCGCGCGCAAATCGATTACGGCCTCGATCAATCCCAGCAGGCAGAGCGCCAGCACCGGCCAGCCGAACACCAACACCGTCGCGTAGACGCCGCCGAGCACCATGCCGCGCGAGCTCAGGCCTCGCGTGATGGCGTGCAGCACGGCGAAGCCAAGAACGCCATACGCCATCAGCAACGCGGCTGCGACGACGCCGGCGACGATGCCGAGCATGCCGCCGAGGAGGGTGAAGATCGCGGCGCCCGCGAGTACGCCCAGCAGCGGGCGGGGAAAACTCATCGCCGACAGGTCGGGCCACGGCCGCGTCAATCGGCCGGAGAACTTCACGACACTGCCCGCCAGCCACAGATTGACGATGTTGGTGATGGTAGCGAGCACGACGGCCGCGAGCGGCAGCGCCTTGGCCAGGAAATCGAGCAGCTTCTCGGGGTTGCTGATTCCGGGCAGCGACAGCGCGTCGCTGCGTGCGGTGCCGGTTTCGATCTGCAACAGCTCGGCCAGCGCATGCTTCATGCCGCCGCGGAAGCTGTCCGCGTCGATGCCGAAATTGGGAATGGCGGCGAGGACCACGACGACGGCAAGGATCGCCGCCCACATCACCAGCCGTCCCGGCGGGTACCATTCGAGCGTGGGCGCCGCGCCATTCCCGGCAGCGGCGACCGGGCGTGCGAGCATCGCGAGATAGGTCAGCCACCACGCGGGGAGGCCGGCGCTGGCGAAGAAGGCGATGAAGAATACCGGGCCAAACACCGCCGCGAGCGCAAGCCCGCCGACGAAAGCGCCGATCAGCGCCGACCAGTGGCTCCAGCCGAGGCCGGCGATCATCATCGGCAGCGGCGCGATGTAGAACAGCAGCACCGACAGCAACGAGCCGGACGTCACCGAGGCGAACAGCAATGCCGCCGCGGCGCCCGCGCCAAGACCGATGAGTCCGAACTGCATCATCACGAGCTGTCCCGCTCCTTTGAGCGGTTAGAGACGGAACAGGTCCGCCCCAACCATCGGTCCCCGAAATGACCCCGGAGGCCTCGTTATGTGTCCTGCTACTTTATGACGTAAGGCAGCAGGCCGAGGAAACGCGAGCGCTTGATCGCCTGGGCGAGCTCGCGCTGCTTCTTGGCCGAAACCGCGGTGATGCGGCTCGGCACGATCTTGCCGCGCTCCGAGACGTAGCGCTGCAACAGCTTGACGTCCTTGAAGTCGATCTTCGGCGCGTTGGCGCCGGAGAACGGACAAGTCTTGCGCCGGCGGAAGAACGGACGGCGCTGACCGCCTTGCGGGGAGAATGCCATGGTCTATTCCTCCACCGCCGGTGCGACGTCGGCAACGGCGACTTCTTCTTCGCCATCTTCGCGGCGCGGGCGACGGTCGCCGCGCGGGCGATCGCCGCGGTCACCGCGGTCGCCACGATCGCGATCGTCACGGTCGGACTTGCGCATCATCGCGGAGGGGCCTTCCTCGAGCTCCTCGACGCGAATGGTGAGATAGCGCAGCACGTCTTCGTTCAGGCGCTCCTGGCGCTCGATCTCGGTCAGCGCGGCCGGCGGCGCATCGACGTTGAGCAGCGTCATGTGCGCCTTGCGGTTCTTGCGCATGCGGTAGGTGAGCGACTTCAGTCCCCAATATTCGGTCTTGGTGACCTTGCCGCCTTGCTGGCCGATGACGCCGGACAGTTGCGCGGTCAATTCTTCCACCTGCTGCGCGGACAGATCCTGGCGCGCGAGGTAGACGTGTTCGTAGAGCGGCATGGTTTGCCTTTCCCTTGTTAGTCCCAATGTCCTCGGTCCTGGCGCCAAGCCCCACGAGCCCTTCGGGGAAAGGCTCGAATGCTCTGCAGGCGGGAACACGGGACGACGGGCCGATTGACCCTGCCATCTCAAGTGGAAACGGCCGTCCGTTCAGTTCCCAGCCAGGATCGACGGAGCGCGCGGGTTATATGGCTTTTCGCGGAAAACGCAAGCGGAACGGGCCCAAGGAACCCTTGCCCTAGGCGGCCTTAGGCCCGGGGCGGCTGCCGTTCTGCTGCAGGCGGTCGGCGAGCTTGACCGCAAGATCGACGCCTTCGCGGATCTGGCGGGCGGCTTCCGGGCTCTCGCTATTGGTCCGGCGCATCTTGTTGAGGGCGTTCAGCAGCCGATCGAGATGATCGGCGAACATCTTTTGGCGGAAGGCCGGGTCCTGCCGCGCACGCGCGATGTCGTCCTCATTGGCCAGGCCGCTCATCGCATCACGCCTTTCAAAGGTTAACGGGACCATAGCCCAAAGACCCTTTTCGCTTCGTTACCGGCCCGGGCTTAACTTGACAGACCGGGCAACGCGGTGTCTTTCGGCCCGAATTTGCATCAAAGCGAGGCAAAACGGAGCACATGGCGGTCGCTTTCGTATTTCCGGGCCAAGGCAGCCAGGCGGTCGGCATGGGCAAGGCGTTGGCGGGCAATTTCGCGCCCGCGCGTGCCGTATTCGACGAAGTCGATGGCGCGCTGGGCAGCAAGTTGAGCACGCTCATGTTCGAAGGTCCGGCCGACACGCTGACGCTCACCGAGAACGCGCAGCCGGCGCTGATGGCGGTGTCGCTCGCCGTGATGCGCGTGCTGGAGTCCGAAGTGGGCCTCGACCTGAAGCGCGACGCGCAATTCGTCGCCGGCCATTCGCTCGGAGAATATTCGGCGCTGGCGGCGGCCGGTGCCTTCACCATTGCCGACGCTGCGCGGCTGCTGCGCACGCGCGGGCAGGCGATGCAGAAGGCGGTGCCGGTCGGCGTCGGCGCGATGGCGGCGCTGCTCGGGCTCGATTTCGACGCCGCGGTTGCGGTCGCCGCTGAAGCGGCGCAAGGCGAAGTCTGCCAGGCAGCGAATGACAATGGCGCCGGGCAAGTCGTCGTGTCGGGCAACAAGGCGGCGGTCGAGCGCGCGGTCGAGATCGCGAAAGTGAAGGGCGCCAAGCGCGCGATGCTTTTGCCGGTGTCCGCTCCGTTCCATTGCGCGCTGATGCAGCCTGCCGCCGACGTGATGGCGGACGCGCTGTCGAAAGTCAGCGTGAAAAAGCCGGTTGTGCCGGTGGTCGCCAATGTGCTGGCAAAGCCGATCCAGGAACCGGCCGACATCGTGGCGGCGCTGGTGAAACAAGTCACCGGCACCGTGCGCTGGCGCGAATGCGTGGCCGCGATGGCAGGCGCCGGCGTGACGAAATTCTACGAAGCCGGCGCCGGCAAAGTGCTAAGCGGCTTGATCAAGCGCATCGCCGAAGGCGCGAGCGCGACCGCGATCGGCACGCCCGAGGACGTCGGCGCGTTCAAAGCTTCGGCTGGGGGAGTTTCATGATGTTCGACCTGACCGGCAAAACCGCGCTGGTGACGGGTGCGAGTGGCGCCATCGGCAACGACATCGCGCGTGCGCTGCACGGGCAGGGTGCGACGGTCGCGATCTCCGGCACCCGCAAGGACGCGCTCGACAAACTTGCCGGAGACCTTGGCGCGCGCGTGCACGTGCTGCCCTGCGATCTCGGCGATAGCGCCGCAGTCGAAAAGCTCGTGCCGGACGCCGAAGCGAAGATGGAAAAGCTCGATATTTTAGTCGCCAATGCCGGCGTCAACGCGGACAATCTGCTCGTCAGTCTGACAGATGAAGCCTGGGACAAGGTGATCGCGGTGAATTTGACCGCGACGTTCCGCCTCACGCGCGCGGCGGTAAAGACCATGATGCGCCGCCGCTGGGGCCGCATCATTGGCATTACCTCGGTGGTCGGCTTTACCGGCAACCCGGGGCAGGCCAACTACACTGCTTCCAAGGCGGGCATGGTCGGCATGATGAAGTCGGTGGCGGCCGAATACGCCAAGCGTAACGTCACCGCCAATTGTATCGCGCCCGGCGTCATCGCTTCGCCGATGATCGACAAGCTCAATGACAAGCAGCGCGAGACGATCCTGTCCAAGGTTCCGGCCGGTAAGCTCGGGAGCGGTTCGGATATCGCCGCGGCAGCCGTTTATCTCGCTTCCGAAGAGGCTCAATACGTCACCGGACAGACCATCCATGTCAACGGCGGCATGGCGATGATTTAACCAGAAATGCTTGGCATTTCAGGGGGTAGAGGACTAGGTTCGCTGTGCTAGTCAACCGATTTGAAGTGTGGTAACCGAAATTCGGCCCGGCTGGGGCGGCCGACAGCGGAAGTCGCAAGCGAGTATTCCGCGATCATTCGTCCCGCCAGCGTCACCACGACGAGGCCAAGCCGCCATGGCTGCAATCACATCTCGATTGCGGCCCAATCTAAAAAGCACGAGGTTGGAACGATGAGTACTATTGCCGAGCGGGTGAAGAAGATCGTCGTGGAGCACCTGGGCGTCGAGCCCGACAAGGTGACGGAACAAGCCAGTTTCATCGACGATCTTGGCGCCGACAGTCTCGACACCGTCGAGCTCGTGATGGCGTTCGAGGAAGAATTCGGCTGCGAAATTCCGGACGATGCCGCCGAGACGATTTTGACCGTCGGCGATGCCGTCAAATTTCTCGAAAAGAACGCAAAGAGCTGAGCGCCGCAGCGCCCGCTCGCAAAGCATCATTCGTCGTTTTGCTATCGGCTATGCCCGTGACTGCGGAGCCTAGGCTTCTCAATTTGGCTGGGAGCCGGCCATGAGACGTGTCGTCGTAACCGGCATGGGAATGGTGACGCCGCTCGGTTGCGGCGTCGAACCGACATGGGCGCGCCTCGTCAAAGGCGAGAGCGGCGCCAAGAAGGTCGACACCTTCGAGGTGTCCGATCTCGCCTGCAAGATCGCCTGCATGATCCCGCGCGGCGACGGCTCGAACGGCACCTACAATCCAGATCAGTGGATGGAGCCGAAGGAGCAGCGCAAGGTCGACGAGTTCATCGTCTACGCAATGTGCGCGGCGAAACAGGCCCTCGATGACGCCGGCTGGAAGCCGAAGACGCCCGACGAGCAGAATACGACCGGCGTTCTGATCGGCTCGGGCATCGGCGGCATCGAAGGCATCGCCGACACCGCCGTCACGCTGCATGAAAAAGGCCCACGCCGGGTGTCGCCGTTCTTCATCCCCGGCCGCATCATCAATCTCGCCTCCGGCTATGTCTCGATCGAGCACGGCTTGAAAGGCCCCAACAGTGCGGTGGTCACCGCCTGTTCGACCGGCGCACATGCCATCGGCGACGCGGCGCGCCTGGTCGCGCTCGGCGATGCCGACGTGATGGTCGCCGGCGGCGCCGAATCTCCGGTCAACCGCATGGCGCTTGCCGGCTTCAATGCGCTGCGCGCGCTGTCGACCGCCTTCAATGACGATCCCAAGCGCGCGTCACGACCCTACGACAAGGATCGCGACGGCTTCGTGATGGGCGAGGGCGCCGGCGTCGTGGTGCTGGAAGCACTCGATCACGCCAAGGCGCGCGGCGCCAAGATCTACGGCGAACTCATCGGCTACGGCCTGTCGGGCGACGCCTATCACATCACTGCGCCCGCGCCCGACGGCGACGGCGCTTTCCGCTGCATGGGCATGGCGATGAAGCGCGCCGGCGTTACGCCGGACGACATCGACTATATCAACGCGCATGGCACGTCGACTCCTATGGGCGACGAGATCGAACTCGGCGCGGTGCAGCGCCTGGTCGGCAATGCCGCGGGCCGCATCTCGATGTCGTCGACCAAGTCATGCGTCGGCCATCTGCTCGGCGCGGCCGGCGCGGTCGAGGCCATCTTCTCGATCCTCGCGATCCGCGACGGCGTCGCGCCGCCGACCATCAATCTCGACAACCCGTCGGTCGAATCACCGATCGATCTGGTGCCGCACGAGGCGCGCAAGCGCGAGATCAACACCGCACTGTCGAACTCGTTCGGCTTCGGCGGCACCAACGCGTCGCTGATCTTCCGCCGCTACGTGCAATAGCGCATCATGTGCGCGGCGCGCGGTGACCTCTCGGTTTCGCCATAATCTTTCCTAACCCTTAAAAGCCTGCTGGAATTTTCGCGGCTTATCGGAGTTTGTGCCTTGGTGACGTGGCTGGTGCAGAAAACGGGAGTGATGGCGTAAGTCCGATCCCGGGCACGAGCCCCGTTCCGCCGCCGCCGTCCGAGCCGAAGGTGCCGCGCAGTCCGCGTCTTGCGCTCGAGCCCGAACGCGTGCCGCTGCCAAGCCGCCGCTCGCGCCGCGTGCGTCATCCGCTGGTCATCGTCGGCAATGCGATCTTCACTGTCCTTGTCGTGACATCGGTCGCGGTCGGGGCCGCGCTCTATCTTGGCAAGCAGCGCTTCGAGGCGCCGGGCCCGCTGCCGCAGGACAAGGTCGTCAACATCCCGCACGGTCTCGGTATCAGGGACATCGCCGCGCTGTTGCAGCGCGAGGGCGTCATCGATCAGCCTTATGTGTTCATGGGCGGCGTATTGGTGCTCAAGGCGCGCGGCGGCCTCAAGAGCGGCGAATACCAGTTCACCAAGGAAGCGAGCCTCGCCGATGTGGTCGACACCATCATCGAAGGCAAAGTGGTGCAGCATGCGCTCACCTTCGCCGAAGGGCCTGACCTCCGAGCAGATCGTCGCGCGTCTGCTGGAGAGCAAGTCGCTCACCGGCCAGATCAAGGAAATCCCGCGCGAAGGCTCGCTGCTGCCTGAGACCTACAAATATACGCGCGGCGCCACGCGCGCGCAGATCATCGAGCGCATGCAGCACGACCAGAAGACGCTGCTGGCCGAGGTCTGGGAACATCGTTCGCCCGATCTGCCGCTCAAGACGCCGGAAGAGTTGGTCACGCTCGCGTCGATCGTCGAGAAGGAGACCGGTCGTCCCGACGAGCGCTCGCGCGTCGCCGCGGTCTTCGTCAATCGCTTGAAGAACAAGATGCGGTTGCAATCCGACCCGACCATCATCTACGGGCTGACCGGAGGCAAAGGCGCGCTCGGCCGCCCGATTCTCAAGAGCGAAATCGAGCAACCGACACCCTACAATACCTACGTGATCAACGGCCTGCCGCCGGGCCCGATCGCCAATCCGGGCAAGGCCTCGCTCGAGGCGACGGCCAATCCGGCGCGCACCAAGGATCTCTATTTCGTCGCCGACGGCACCGGCCATCACGTGTTCTCGGAAACCTACGATCAGCACCAGAAGAACGTCGCCAAGCTGCGCGCCTTCGAGCGCACCGAGCCGCCGGCGGCGCAGACGCCCGCTGCGGACGCCGCCAAACCCGACGCGGCCAAGCCGGACGCGGCAAAGCCCTAGCGGCTATTGTGGGCCGAAAGGCGCGCCGCTAAGGTCGCCGCGCTTTCGATAACAGCGAGAACCTTCAGCCATGGCCCTGTCGAGCATGACCGGCTTTGCGCGCGGCCATGGTGTCACCGGCGCCTATGCCTGGAGCTGGGAAATCAAATCCGTCAACGCCAAAGGCCTCGACGTCCGGTTGCGTCTGCCGCCGGGCTGGGATGCGGTCGAGGTGCCGGCGAGGAAGCGCGCGAGCGAGGAACTCTCGCGCGGCACCGTCTATGCCAATCTCAGCGTCGAGCGCAAAGGCGTGGCGCCGGCCGTCAAGATCAACGAGCAGGTGCTCGCAGCCGTGATTTCGACGCTCAAGACGCTCGAGGGCAAGGTCGAAGCCGCGCCGGCGACGCTCGACGGCATTCTCGCGCTCAAGGGCGTGATCGAAGTCGCTGACGAGGACGAGCGCGAGGATGACCGCCGCGCGGCGGAGACCGCAATCACCAAAGGCTTCGACAAGGCGCTTGTCCGATCTGACCGCGATGCGGCGCGAGGAGGGCACGACGCTCGGCCAAGTGCTGTCGGCGCGGCTCAAGGAAATCGCGGCGCTTGCGGTGCGCGCGGAGAAGGCGCCCGGACGCAAGGCGGAAGCGGTCAAGGCGCGGCTGGCTGAACAGGTGGCGACGCTGTTGTCCGCCTCGCAGCGTTTCGACAGCGACCGCCTGCATCAGGAAGCGATCATGCTTGCCGCCAAGGCCGACATCCGCGAGGAGCTTGACCGGCTGGCCTCGCATGTGGCGCAGGCGCAGAAACTCCTCGCGGAAGGCGGCGCGGTCGGCCGCAGGCTCGATTTTCTGGCGCAGGAACTGCACCGCGAATTGAATACGCTGACCGCCAAGTCGAATGACGTCGAGCTCACGAATATTGGGCTCGAACTCAAGACCGTGGTCGAGCAATTCCGCGAGCAGGTGCAGAACCTGGAGTGACGATGGCGAAGAAGGCCTCAGAGGCAACAGTTGCGCGGCGCGGGCTGATGCTGGTGCTATCCTCGCCGTCGGGCGCCGGCAAGACCACGCTGTCGCGCCGCCTGCTCGATGAGGACGACGGCGTTGCGCTGTCGATCTCGGTGACCACGCGCAAGATGCGTCCCGGCGAAAGGATGGCCGCGACTATCATTTCATTGACCGCCGCCGCTTCGACGAGCTGATCGAGAAGAACGACCTGCTGGAATGGGCGGAGGTGTTCGACAATTACTACGGCACGCCGAGAAAACCGGTGATGGATGCGCTCGCCTCCGGCCGCGACGTGCTGTTCGATATCGACTGGCAAGGCACCCAGCAATTGCGCGAGAAGGCGCGCGGCGATCTGGTCAGCGTGTTCATCCTGCCGCCGTCGATCCCGGAGCTGGAGAAGCGCCTGCATAAGCGCGCGCAGGACGATTACGAGACCATCCATCGCCGCATGGCGAAAGCCGCCGATGAGATGAGCCACTGGGCGGAATACGACTACGTCATCATCAATCACGACATCGACAAGGCGTTTTCCGAGGTGCGAGCTATTCTTGCCGCCGAGCGTCTCAAGCGCGAGCGCCAACCCGGTCTCTCCGACTTCGTGCGCGGATTGCAGGCGAAGCTTTAGGCCGTCAGCACCACGCGACCGACGATCTTGCCCGCGCGCAGGTCGTCGAGTGTCTGCGAGGCTTGCGCCAGCGGCCGCTCGGCGATTGGTGGCGGCGCGATCTTCTTGTCGCGGCACAAGGTCGATCACTTCGCGTGCTTCGGCCAATGTGCCGGTCTGCGTGCCCTCGATCGCCATGGCCTTGAGTGGAAACATGGCGACGGCGGTCGAATAGCCGCCGCCGAGAAGCCCGGTGATCACGACCTTGCCACCTTTGGCCAGCGCGCCGGTCGCGAAACTCAGCGATTTGTCGGAGCCCACGAAATCGACCGCGGCATAGATGCCGCCGCTGGCCTTAAATAAGGCCTTGCGTGTGTTGGGGTCGACTGGATCGAACACCTCCTTGGCGCCGGCGGCCAAAGCCGCCTCGCGCTTCTTCGCGTCGATATCGGCGACGTATGGCGCGCCATACATTGCGCGCGTGAGCGCAAGACCCATCAATCCGACGCCACCGGCGCCGACCAGTAGCAGGGGGCCGCGGCCGGCGCGGTCGGCCAGTCGCTTGAGCGCGGCATAAGCCGTAAGTCCCGAGCACATCAACGCGCCAGCATAGGAGGCCGAGAGCGGCGCGTAGTCGAGCAGGTAGCGTGGATGGGGCACCAGTACGTGCGTGGCATAGCCGCCGTCCACGGTGATGCCGAGGTGGCGCGGAGCGGCGCAAATATTTTCGTCGCCCGCCTTGCAGGCCGAACATTGGCCACAGCCGATCCAGGGATAGACCGCGACCTTGGCGCCGACCGTCGCGCCGGCATCCGGCCCGGTGCTCTCGATCGTGCCCGCGATCTCGTGCCCGAGCGTGAACGGCAGCGTGCGACCGGCGCGCACGTCGAGCTGCTTGCCGTCGCCGAGCGTGAAAAAACCGTCCTGCATGTGCAGATCGGAATGGCAGACGCCGCAGCGGGTGATCCGCACCAGCACTTCGGTGCCTCGCGGGCGCGGCGTGTCCAAAATTGTCTCGCACAGCGGCGCGCCATAGGCGGTCAGCGATTGGCGGTGCATCTGCGTCATGCGGGCAACTTATTGCGAGGCGAACGCGCGCGCCAGCGCTACGAAGCCATCGACGGCAATATCCTCCGCGCGTGCGGTAGGGTCGATGCCGGCTCGGTCGAGCAGGAAGCCTGCATCCACGCCGAGGGATCTCAGGCTTTGCCGCAGCATTTTGCGTCGCTGGCCGAACGCGGCTTCGGTTACACGCTGCAGTATTTCTGCATCGCAGACGAGTGGCGCCGGTCGCGGCGTGAGCCGTACAACCGACGACGTGACTTTTGGAGGCGGCACGAAAGCGGATGGCGAAACGTCGAACAGAATCTTCGCCTCCGTACGCCAGCCCGCCAGCACCGAGAGCCGGCCATAGGTCTTGCTGCCAGGATTTGCGACGATGCGCTCCGCCACCTCGCGCTGGAACATCAGCACAAGCATGTCGTACCAGGGCGGCCACGGTTCGGCAGTCAGCCAGCCGACCAGCAGAGCGGTCGCGATATTGTAGGGCAGATTGGCAACGACATGCGCTCGCTCGCCGCGCAGATGCGATCGCGGATCGAAGTTGAGGGCATCGCCCGCCACGATTTCCAACCGTCCCGGATAGTGCGCGGCAATCTCGGCAAGCGCGGCCATTGCGCGGTCGTCGCGCTCGATGGCGATGACGCGCTTGGCGCCTTCCGCCAGCAGCGCGCGGGTGAGCCCACCGGGCCCTGGGCCAACCTCGATCACGGTCGCGCCCTCGAGCGGCGCCGCGGCGCGCGCAATGCGCGCAGTCAAATTCAGGTCGAGGAGGAAGTTCTGGCCGAGCGATTTCTTGGCGGAGAGCCCATGCCGGCGGATGACGTCGCGCAGCGGCGGCAGTTCGTCGATCTGCGCCATCTATTTCGCAGGCACGAGCGCGGGCGCGTTCGCCGTCAGCCGTGCCGCGAGCCGAAGCGCGGCCAACAGGCTGCCCGGATTGGCCTTGCCGGTGCCGGCGAGATCGAAGGCGGTGCCGTGGTCCGGCGACGTGCGCACAAAGGGCAGGCCAAGCGTGACATTGACGCCGTGGTCGAAGGCCAGCGTCTTGATAGGGATCAACGCCTGGTCGTGATACATGCAGAGCGCGACATCATAATTTTGCCGCGCGCGCTCATGGAACATTGTGTCCGCCGGGAGCGGCCCCGTTGCATCGATGCCGCCCGCCTGGAGCTGTTTCACCGCCGGCGCAACGATGGTTTTATCCTCATCGCCGAGTGTGCCTTCTTCGCCGGCGTGCGGATTGAGCGCGGCGATTGCGAGGCGCGGCCGCGCGATGCCGAAGCGCGCCGAAAGGTCGCGCGCGACGATGCGCCCGGTATCGACGATCAACGCAGTGCTCAGCACGGAAAACACTTCACGCAGCGGGATATGGATAGTCACGGGGACGACCGCGAGTTCGGGTGACCACAGCATCATCACCGGCGTGACCGGCTTGCCGGTTTTCTCCTGCGCCAGCTTGCCGAGAAATTCGGTGTGGCCCGGCTCGCCAAAGCCCGCGCGGGTGAGCACGTTCTTGGCGATCGGATTGGTGACGATGGCCGCGGCCTGCCCCGACATGACGTCGTCGACGGCGCGGCGGATCGATTCAATGGCTGCTGGCGCGCTGCTATCGTCGGGCTTGCCGGGGGCCGCCGTCATCGGCAGGCCGAGCGGCACGACCGGAAGAGCGCGCGCGAATGTCGAGGCCGCCTGTGCCGGCTCGATCTCCGCCACGGTCACGTCGATACCGAGTGCGTGGGCACGGCGCTTGAGGAAATCCGCGCTACCGATCAGATAGAAGGCCGGAAGGTCGACCTCCGCCCTCTGCCGCCAAAGCGCAAGCGTGAGATCAGGGCCGATGCCGGCGGGTTCGCCGATCGTCAGAGCCAGTGGCTTCGCTTTTGGCATTCGAATCCTTGTATTCGATCATTGCGGTCTTGCGCAGCTCTTCCAGGTAACGCGTGGCTTCGCGTTCGTAACGCCGCTTGAATATTTCGTCACGCACTTGGTGCTGGACGGGCGACTCGGTCTTGCTCGGCTTTTTCTCGCAAACCGCGAACATCTGCAGCCCTTGGACTGTTGGCTCGGGCGGCGTCAGCTGTCCAATCGGCATGCTGTTGAGCAGATCGCGCAATCGCTCGTCGAGGTCGGCGGTTGAACGCGTCACCGGTTCGCGCACCGCGACGTCCCGCAGTCCGCGCGAGAGCTCAAGCCCGTCCTTGCAATTCACAAAGCGGCTGCGCAGGTTGTCCGCTTCGTGACGTTTGGCCTCGACCGTGACGGGCGTCGATCCATGTGGCACCACGATGATGACCGGATACAGAGTGTAGATGTAGCCGACCGTGTCGGTCTCGTTGCGTCCACGCATCGCCGCAGCGATATCGGATTCGCCAACGTTTAATGCGGTATTGAATTTACCGCGGATCAATTGGCCCCAAGTCAATTCCGCGCGAATCCGGGCCTTGATCGTGTCCGGAGAAATACCAGACCGGTTGAGGAACTGGACCGAACTGTTCCGCGGTGATGTGCTGGCGCTGCGCCATACCCTCGAAGGCTTGATTGACCTCCTCGTCACTAACGATCAAGCCATATGATTTGGCCTTGTCGATTTTTATGCGATCGTCGATCAGGTCCTGGATAATCTGCTGTCGGGTCGGATTGGTATGCGTCGATGATGCGACGAGCTTGGTGCGCTGCTCGATGTCGTAAGCGGTTATCGGCGAGCCATTGGCGACCACCACCACTTGCGCCTGCGCAAGCGAAGGGCCGAGGCAGCCTGCGGCCAAAAGAGCCGCCATTGTCAGCCATCGTCGCACCAAACTCGGCGTCACTTGCGTTCTCTGCATCGCATTCTTGGCGTCTGCTGTTGTCGCGGAAACCGGGGCATCAGCGTTTGTCAAAGCCCGCCCACTCCGCCGACCCCCTGGCTTACCGACGTGCCGCCAAGCGTGCGCAAGCTCAATTGCAGCATGATCGTGTGATCGACGCCCGGGTTTCCGCTGTAGGTATAGTTTGTAATGTAATTCACGGCCAAGATGAGGCAGTCATCGACGTAGCCAAGGCCGATGCGCGTCTGGTCAAATTTGTCGGCTACGATGTTATAGCGCGCACCACCGAGCAGCATCCAATTGGCATCGAGTTTGTATGTGCCGGTCCCCAGAATGCCCTGACGTCGGTCGGCAAACCCAATCAACGGCTGCGCGGCGTAGTCGCCATAGGTTGCAGCGACTGACCACCGATCGAAGGTGGCGCGTCCTTCGAGTTCCATACGTTCGAGGTCGAAGCCGTCCTTGGCGAAACGGAAGCGCGAGATGAATTGGTAAGTCTTGTTCGGCTGATAAGAGAACCGCGCGACGTAATCGGAGAGCCGCGTGTCGAGGCCGCTCTCGATGCCGGTATTGGTAGAGCCGCCCATGGCGAACGAGTTCGCGCCGAACAATTGGTAGGACTGGCCGAACAACATGTTGATGTCGCCACCCTGGTTGAACTGCATTGTGTACTGGGCGCCGTAGTTGGTGCGGCCGCCACCTTCGGTGCGATCCCAGCCGGAGAACTTGTCGACACGGAACAGGTTGCTATCGTCGAAGATCAGGCTTTGCGCGTCTTCGTTTGGCCACTTGTTGACCTGTTGCTCGTTCGGTCGCGCGATCACCTGTGCCATCGGTTCAAACGTCTGCGTACCCCAGGACGCCACGTTGATAAACGGATAGCGGTACTCGAGACCGACGGTCGGCATGCCGCGCACGAGGTTGGTGTCGCCTGGCGTGAAGAAGTTCGACACGCCCGGCTCATTGTCGATATGGACCGCGGCGGCGTCGCCACGCAGCGACGCGAACGGCGTCCACACCTGACCGATACCGTCGGTGACGCTCCTGCGCCAATGCATCTCGGCCGAGAAGCGGTTGTAGTTGCCAGGAATGCCGCGCATGAGACAGTTGGTTTGTATCGCAGGGTCCGCGCTCTGCGCGCAGGCGCCGGTGTTAGTGGTCGCCTGGCTGATCGCGTCGATCTCGGCCTGGCTGCGTGACAGACTGGTCACGTTGACGTTGTAGCCGAATTCGCCGCCCAGGATCGGATGGTCGAACGTGTACATATAGTCGAGCACTGGGTGAATGATCGGGAGCTGCTTCTGCACGTCCGATTCTGAGAAGCCGTAGAAATACATCGAGCGCACATCGAAATAGCTACGGTCTCCTTTTCCCGCGAGGTAGAGCTGCGAGAGGCCCGCGTCGGAGCCCGACTGGAACGGATCGGTGACGTGGTAACGCGATAGATTCGGGTTGTAGTCCTGCAAGAATGTTCTATCCGACAGCAGCAAGGCGTCCCAGCCCCACACCCAGTTCTGGTTGAGCGCAAACTGTCCGTCGCTTTCAACGCTGCCGCGCCAATTGCGGTCACCGGGGGTTGGCGTGCCGTCGCTATGCACGAAATAATTTTTGTCGAGCTGATAAAGGCCGGCGCCACGGATCTCGTAGGCGCCATTGAGCAGCCGCTGCCGGAATTCCCCCTGCATCAGCGGACCCTGCTTCGTCGTGATCATCGGCGCGATGGTCGCGTCATAATCCGGCGCCAGCGCCCAGTAGTAAGGCACTTCGACCGCGACGCCATATTTCGAACTTGACGAGAACGTGGGCATCAAGAAGCCGGTCTTGCGCTTCACCGTCGGGTCGGGCGTCGAGAAGTAAGGCATGTAGGCAATCGGATGCCCCCAGAATTCGAGGGTCGCATCCTCGAAATAGATCATCTTCTCGTTTTGATCGTGAATGATTCGCGCGGCCTTCACCTGCCAGAGCGGCGGCTTGCGCGGATCGTCCTTACATGGTCCGCAGGCGGTGTAGACGCCGCTATGGAAGACAGTGTAGTTGCCGGATGAGCGCTCGGCGCGCGCCGCCGCCATGCGGGTCTGATCGGGCGCATCGAGACGTAGCGAGTTGACGAAGCCGTCACGATAATTATCCGACAGATCCATGATCTGGCCGTAGGTGACTTTGCCGTCCTCCTCGGTGAGGCGGACGTTGCCCTCGGCGTGCAAGCGCTTGGTGGTCTGGTCGTAGATGACCTTGTCGGCTTCGATCGTTGAGCCACCGTAATAGATCTGCACGTTGCCAACGGCCGAGACGCGCTTGTTCGTGTAGTCGTAGTTGATCTCGTTCGCCTAACGAGCATCTGCTTTTGGCCCGACTTCTCTCGCTCAAGCTCAACTTTGGATTTCTGGTGGGGCGGCGCCGTCGGCGGAAAGGCAATATCCTGCGCCATGGCAGGCGCGAGCCCGAGCACCCCGCCGCCAATAAGGCAAGGACGGCGAATGACCTGCCGGCGCAACGGCGCCCGGCGGGATCTGGTGGACGAGAGCGATTAGGCCCCGCCATCAGCCGTCCTCCTGGTACAACAACGCAATAAACCCCGTCAGCCCGCCCGCAAGCACAGGCAGCCAAGCTGCTGCCACTGGGTGCATCAGCTCGGCTTTGCTCATATCGTCCGTCACTTTCGATAGAACATAAAGCAAAAAGCCCGCTGCGACACCACTTAAAACCATTTTCTGGATGCCGCCGAAGCGGAAGAAGCGTAAACTGACGGCCCCGGCAAGAAACACCATTGCGGCGAAAAGGAATGGCCGCGCCAAAAGCTTCTGGAACTGCAATCTATAGCCTGCAGCGAGCAGCCCAGCGTGTTCCGCGATATTGATATACAGCGGAAGTTCCCAAAACGGCACAGTTTCGGGTGTCGCAAAGCTTTCACGAACCTGTTCCGGCGTCAGGCTGGTCTTGAGCCGATAGTCGGGCATGTCGACCGGCAGCCACGCCCACCGCAAAGACACGGGCATCGGTCAGCCGCCATGTTCCCGGCTCGAGCACAGCAGCGCTGGCCTCGATGCGCTGTTTGAAATGATTGTCGGTGTCATAAGCGAAAATCGGTCACGCCGGTGAGCGAGATGCCTTGGTTGCGGCTGGCATTGGCGCTGATGATCGCCTGGCCATCGGCTGTTTTCTGGCTGACCCATAGTGGACCGTCGGGTCGATGTTCGCGCCCTTGGTCTGGCCGAACAACTCCGCTTCGAGCGCTTGGATTGCTCCTCCATCACTGCGGCGACAGGATTGTAGATCGTCGTTGCGAAGATCCCGAGAGAATGACACCACGACTGCCGGCGAGATGAATTGCCAAGCCGACATCCCGGCCGAGCGTGCGACCACAATTCGAGACGCCGCGACAAGTTTAGATAGCAGGACATAGCACCGATGAGCATGCAGAACGGCATCACGCGTTCGGTTACCTGTGGCACTCGGTAGAAAGAGGTCTTCGCCACCAGAATCGCTGAAACATTCGGGATGTCGCTCGAACGACGCATCAATTCGATGTAGTCCAGCAGCGCGACCAGCACGAATATCCCGGCGAACACCAGCAACACCGCGCTCAGGAAGCGCAGACCGAAATAACGCACCAGTGTTCCGCCCAGTATCGACATGCGTCAGATCATTGCGTTGCGAAATTTCGCGTGAGGCGTTCAGTGAGCGCATTGAACCAATTGGCGATGAACGCCGGCGGCTCCAGGATCAGGCCGCGGCGGATCACCCATAGGCCAGACGCCGATCGCGAGCGCCATCGCGACGTATTGCAGCGACAACATCCACGGAATGCTGCGCCGAATACGCTTGAAGCAAATCCGATCAGCCGAACGCCGCCACTCCGCCAATAGCGCCGATCATCGATATCGTGCGGCTCTGCCGGGTGGTGCGTGGCGCGCCGAGATAGGCGAAAGCGATGACCGTGAAGGCGATCGGATAAAACGGCGCCATCAGGCGGTCGTGCAATTCGGCGCGGAACTGGCCCGGCTGTTCGAGAAAAATGGATCCTTCGGATCCGGCAAGATAAGCTGCCAGAGATAGCGCTCGCGGATCGAATATTTTACCGCCTGCGGACCGCCCGCGAACTGCGACAGGTCAAAGGCGTTGCGGTCGAACACCACCATTGCCGGATCACGCTGATCGCGCGTGGCCGCTGCAACATGCCATTCTTCAGGACGAGGAATGTGCCTTGGTCGTTGTCGACCAGCTCGCCCGCCTCCGCGGTCACGGTTATGCGTTCGGCCGATTGCGCTGGTCGTCGAGGAACACGCCGGCCAGTTGCCCGTTCAACTGCCGCTCGCGAATATGGATGGTGACGCCGTTCTCAACCTGGGTGAATCGGCCGGGCTGCACGATGTTGCTCACCACATTGGCGCGTACTTCGGTCAGCCAGTCGCGCAGCATGCGCAGGCCCTTGGGCGCGAAATAGGCGCTGACGCAGGCGACGCCGATCGACACCACGATCGCCACCGTCATGAAGGCGCGGAACAGCACCCATGGCGACATCCCGGCGGCGTTCATCACGATAATTTCGCTGTCGGTGGAGAGCTTGTTGAGCACATGCGCGACTGCGATCAGCAACGCGATGGGCGCAATCACCAAGCACAAGCAGCGGAATGATCAGGGCGGTGATGCCCATGAAGACCAGAATGCTCTGGCCCTGGCTCGTGACGAGATCGAAGTCGTGCAGCGCCTGCGTGACCCAGATGACGGCGGTCAGGCTGACGAGCACGACAAGAAACGCACTGAACGTGGTGCGGAAAATATATCGGCTGATCGACCCCATCCGCGGTACGTCCCCCAATTCGCAAAGCCGCGATCCCGCACACGGCGTCCCCACCGTGCACCAGGCGCAGCCAGCGTAACCCAACCCCCAATCTTGTTTACTTTGATCGGTCCACAAAGTGGCCGCGCAAAGGCAAAGCCATTGAACATGCACAACAAAAAGTTAAGGCGGGGGCTGGCCTTAACCCCTAATGGGTGGCCTCAGGGGCCGATTCTGGCAAGGAAATACCGCCTCAACAGGGGTCCGCGACGCAGGTCCGCCGGCTGTGAAAAGCCCCAAATTCCGGACATTTAGGCCTTTCCAGCCGCGTTTGGGGGGCGCATATGGGGGTAAAGGCCCTCCAGACCCAGGATTTTGCAATGCCGGACGCCCTGAAGCTCGGTTTTGGCCCCTTTGCAGCCCCCGGCCGGGGCGTCCTGGTCGTGTTTTGCGACGACGGGCTCAAGTTCGGTCCGGCCACTGGCCGCGCCCTGAGGTCGGCCGCTGACCTAGTCGCCCGGGCCGCCCGGGCGGAGCGCTTCACCGGCAAGGTCGGGTCGGCCTTGGAAGTAGCCGTTCCCGAGGGCCTCAAGGTTGCCAGGCTGGTGGTGGTCGGCGCCGGCAAGCCGGCCGAGCTCAAGCCGAACGATTTCGTCAATCTGGGCGGCGCGGCGATGGGCAAGGTGCCGTCGAGCGCGGCCGAAGCGGTCATCTTCGCCGAGCTCCCGGGTGGCGCCATGCGCGGTGACCGCGCGGCGGATCTCGCGCAAGGTGTGCAACTGCGCGCCTACGCCTTCGATCGCTACAAGACCAAGCGCAAGGACGACGACAAACCGGAAGGCGGCCGGAAGATCACGATCGCGGTCGGCGATATTGCGGCGGCGCGCAGCGCCTATAGCCGGCGCGGTCCGGTCGCCGACGGCGTTGTGATGGCGCGCGATCTCGTCAACGAGCCGGCCAACGTTCTCTACCCGGAGGAGTTTGCCCGCCGCGCCGCCGGCTTACGCAAAGTCGGCTGCCAGATCGAAGTGCTCGACGTGCCGAAAATGCGCAAGCTCGGCATGAACGCGCTGCTCGGCGTGGGGCAGGGCTCCGTGCACGACAGCCGCGTCGTCGTGATGCGCTGGAACGGCGGCAAGAAAGGCGACGCGCCGGTCTGCTTCATCGGCAAGGGCGTGTGCTTCGACACCGGCGGCATCTCGATCAAGCCGGCCGGCGGCATGGAGGACATGAAGGGCGACATGGCGGGCGCGGCCTGCGTCACCGGGCTGATGCACGCGCTCGCGGCGCGCAAGGCGCGCGTCAACGCCGTTGGCCTCATCGGGCTTGTCGAAAATATGCCGGACGGCAAGGCGCAGCGTCCGGGCGACATCGTCAAATCGATGTCCGGTCAGACCATCGAGATCATCAACACCGACGCCGAAGGCCGCCTCGTGCTTGGCGACGTCATCTGGTACGCGGCGCAGCGGTTCAAACCGAAATTCATGGTCGATCTCGCGACGCTGACCGGCGCGATCATCGTCGCGCTCGGGCACGAATATGCCGGCATGTTCGCCAACAACGATCAGCTCGCCGAGCGGCTCACCAAGGCTGGCGAAGCGACCGGCGAACTGGTTTGGCGAATGCCGCTTGCGAAAGAATACGACAAGCTGATCGATTCAAAATTCGCCGACATGAAGAACACCGGCGGCCGCATGGGCGGCGCGATCACCGCCGCGCAGTTCATCAAGCGCTTCGTCGACGACAAGACACCATGGGCGCACCTCGATATTGCCGGCACCGGTTTTGACTCGCGCCAGAACGAGATCAACAAGAGCTGGGGCTCGGGCTGGGGCGTGCGGTTGCTCGATCAACTCGTGGCAGACTTCTACGAACGGCGATGACCGAAGTTCTTTTCTATCACCTGCAAGGCCAGAAGCTCGAAGGCGTACTGCCGTCGCTGCTCGAGAAGTCGCTCGAGCGCGGCTGGAAGGTGGTGGTGCAGGGCTCGTCTGAGGAACGGATCGAAGCGCTCGATGCGCACCTGTGGACCTATCGCGACGATGGCTTTCTCCCGCACGGCACTTGGCGCGAACAGGATGCCGCCCAGCAGCCGATCCTGCTTACGCTGACCGACAGCAATCCGAATGAGGCGAATGTTCGGTTCCTGATCGAGGGCGCGCCGCCTCCGGCCGATGCCGAGAGTTACGCGCGTATCGTGTTGATGTTCGACGGCGAGGATGAGGAGGCGGTTGCCGCCGCCCGCGCACACTGGACCGAGGCCAAGTCGAAAGGCTTCGAAGCCACCTACTGGCAGCCCGACGAGCAGGGGCGCTGGGTGAAGAAGGCTTAAAGCAGCGAAAAACAAGCGTTTCACTAGGCCAATGCCCTATCGGCCAAAGGCCGAGCTTCGGTAACCCTCTGCGTCACTCGGGCTTGCCGCGTGCCATTGTGATGACGCAAAATCGGGCTTAAGGGACAAGCAGATAGATCAGCTTGGGGACCTGGTTTGCCGCGCCGTCTCGTCCAGCAAAGCCTTGCCTTTTTGATCGTCGCGGCGCTCGCGGCGGCCCTCGGTGGCTGCTCGGGGTCTGTGACTGACGTCTTCGAAGGCAAAGATCAGGCCTTCACCAAACCGATTTTCGAGGTGCCCGATTGGGCGAAAGCGTCGCGCGCCAAGACGCCGCCGCTCGGGCCGAGCGGCCCGGTGGGGCCTGAAGACTTGGTCGACGCGTCGGGCCACTGCGCGCCGGAAGCTGCGCGCGCGGAGGCTCCGGCCGCACCGGCGCCGGCGCCTACTGCTCCGGCGTCCGCGCCCGCTCAAGAGCCCGCCGCACCTGCAAGTCCGCCGGCCTATGGCTCCGTCGCCGGCGATCTCGCCAGCGCTCGGATGCCCAAAGGCCCGCCACCGGCGCCAACGCCGGTTGCCGCGACGCCCAGCGATCGCCTCGACAGGCTGCAGCCCGAGGGCGGCTTTGCTGGCCCACAGGCCAGGGGCGGCATCGCGCTCGGCATGACGGAATGCCAGGCGGTGCGGCGCGCCGGCCAGCCGAGCAATGTCTCGGTCAGCGCTGGCGACAAGGGCGCGCGCAAGGTCGTGCTGACGTATCTGTCCGGTACGTGGCCGGGCATCTACACCTTCGACTCCGGGCGCTTGCAGGAAATCGACGCCGCGCCCGCTCAGCCCAAGCCGGCAAAGCCGGTGAAGAAGGCGCCGAAGAAGAAGCCGACGCCGAAGACCGCGACCACCGAGCGCATGTACGTGCAGTGACCAGGCTCAGCCGGCGTTGCGCAAGCCGCCTTCGCCGGTTTCCCGCTGATAGATGATCAGGTCGAAACTCGGCGTACGATCGTTGCCGATGATGCTAGAGAGCAGCGCATGCGCTTGGCCGCGATGGTGGGTCTGGTGGTTGAAGAAATGATCGAGTGCCGGCGCGAGCACCTGTTCGATATCGGCTGGCTTCGAAAACGTGCGATAGCGGATGGTCTTGCCAAGATCGGCATCGGTAAGTCCATTGATGTAGTGGACGATGCTTGCGTCCATTTTCCGGCGGTCGGCGCGTAGCGCGCCGAAGTCTTCGTAGAGGATTTCATCGAGCGTCTTCGGCAATGCGAATTCGCCGGTGAACCGGTTCATCCAGATGCGGTCGCCGAGTAACAGGTGGTTGAGCGTGCCGTGCAGCGACTTGAAGAAGGCGCCGCGGTCAGCGCGGTAGTCGGCGTCGGACACGGTGGCCGCGGCGTCGTAAAGCCGCTCGTTGCACCAGGTGTTGTAGCCGGCGAACATCCGGTAGCGCTCGATCATGGTCAGCCCCCCCGCGCTTGCCGCCCGAAATGGCCCCCGCTATAAGCCGCCCGACTGCCGCAATCCAATCAAATTCGCTCATTGCTCCAATCACAGCCCATGAAGGACTAGTCCGATGCCGGTCGAGCGTACCTTTTCGATCCTCAAACCCGACGCGACCGAACGCAACCTTACGGGCGCCATCAATGCCATGATCGAAAAGGCGGGTCTGCGCATTATCGCGCAGAAGCGCATCAGCATGAGCCGGGCACAGGCCGAGAAATTTTACGAGGTGCACAAGGCGCGGCCGTTCTACGGGGAGTTGGTCGAATTCATGACGTCAGGCCCCGTCGTGGTGCAGGTGCTGGAGGGTGACAACGCGGTCGCCAAGTATCGCGACGTGATGGGCGCCACTGACCCAGCCAAGGCCGCCGCGGGCACCATCCGCAAAGTGCACGCTAAATCGGTCGGCGAGAATTCCGTGCATGGCTCGGATTCCGCCGACAACGCCAAAATTGAAATCGCACAATTTTTCTCGGACAAAGACATCGTCGGCTAGCCGGGCCGCTCCCTAGTCTTTCGTCTCGGCCAGCCGCTACACTGACGCGGCGCCGAAAGAGCGACGCGTAACAACGCGCCGTCAGCGGCGGGACAGGGCGGGGACGCAACGTGCAGGCCATTCTCGCGGACATGGCGCAGCCGACGTTCTGGCTGTCGGTCCTGCAGGTCATCTGGATCAATATCCTGTTGTCCGGAGACAACGCCGTTGTGATCGCGCTCGCCTGCCGAGGGCTGCCGCCGCGGCAGCGATTGTGGGGCATGGTGATCGGCGCGGGTTTTGCCTCGGTGCTGCTCATCGTTTTCACCGGCGTGGTCGCGCTGCTGATGACGCTGCCGTATCTCAAGCTCGTCGGCGCGCTGCTGCTGTTGTGGATCGCGGCGAAGCTCTTGGTGCCGGAGGAAAACAACGGCGAGGAAGGTCCCGAGGCGGTCGATAATCTCTGGCGCGCGATCCGCATCGTGGTGATCGCCGATCTCGTCATGAGTCTCGACAACGTCATCGCGGTCGCGGCCGTTGCCAAGGGCCAGTACGTGCTGCTCGCGCTCGGCTTGATGGTGAGCATTCCAATGGTGATTGCCGGCAGCGCGCTGATCCTGGCGCTGCTCGAGCGCTTCCCGGTGCTGGTCTGGGGTGGGGCCGCTATTCTTGGCTGGGTGGCCGGCGATATCTTCGCCAGCGATCCTGTCGTGCTCGGCGCCTTCAGCCAGTTCTCGCCGGAGCGGGTGGAGCTTGTGGCCCAGATCCTCGGCGTCGTGATTGTGCTGACGGTGGGCTATTTCTGGCGGCGCGCCAAGGTTCCGGCCGAGAGCGACGCCTGAGGAATTCTGTTATGGTCGGGACGCCATAAATCAAACGGTGCGGCTCCCGGAGGCGAAGCGGATCGGTTACTCCGCCTGCCCGCACGATTGCCCGTCGACCTGTGCGCTCGAAGTTGAATTGCTCGACGAGCGCACCATTGGCCGCGTCCGCGGCTCCAAGGACAACGACTACACGCTCGGCGTGATTTGCGCCAAAGTCGCGCGTTACGCCGAACGCGAGCATCATCCGGACCGCGTGCTGCATCCGCTGCAACGCGTCGGCGCGAAAGGCTCCGGCGAATTTCGCCGCATCTCATGGGACGACGCGCTCGATCTCGTCGCGGAAAATTTCCTCAAGGCCGAGCAGCGTCGTGGCGCCGAGAGCGTGTGGCCTTATCATTATGCCGGCACCATGGGACTGGTGATGCGCGACGGCATCGAGCGATTGCGCCACGCCAAGAAATATTCCGGCTTCCACTCTTCGATCTGCGTCAATCCGGCCTACGCCGGCTTTGCCGCGGGCACGGGCAAGATCGCAGGCAGCGACCCGCGCGAGATGGCGAAATCCGATCTTGTCATCATCTGGGGCACCAACGCGGTCAGCACCCAGGTCAACGTGATGACGCACGCAATCCGCGCGCGCAAGGAGCGCGGCGCCAAGATTGCGGCGGTCGACGTCTACATGAACGGCACGATGGAGCAGGCAGACCTGCCGGTGCTGGTGAAGCCCGGCACCGACGGCGCGCTTGCCTGTGCGGTGATGCATTGTCTGTTCCGCGACGGCAACGCGGACTGGGATTATCTCAACAAGTACACCGACGCGCCGCGCGAGCTCGAGGCGCATCTGCGCACCCGCGACCCGCAATGGGCATCCGCGATCACGGGGACGCCGGTCGAGACCATCGAGGAGTTCGCCAAGCTCATCGGCAACACCAAGCGCGCCTTTTTCCGCCTCGGCTACGGCTTCTCGCGCTCACGCAACGGCGCGGCCAACATGCACGCGGCAAGCTGCATTCCAGCGGTGACCGGCGCGTGGCAATACGAGGGCGGTGGCGCGTTCCACATCAACGCCGACATCTACAAGCTCGACAAGACACTGATTGAAGGCCTCGACGTCCGGGACCGCTCGGTGCGCATGCTCGACCAATCGCGTATCGGCGCGATCCTCACCGGCGACCGTGAGGCGCTGCAGGGCGGTGGGCCGGTCGACGCGATGATCATCCAGAGCACCAACCCGGTTTCTGTCGCGCCGGACCAGAACATGGTGAAGCAGGGCTTTTCGCGCGAGGATCTGTTTGTCTGCGTGCACGAGCAGTTCATGACGGAGACCGCGAAGATGGCGGATGTCGTGCTGCCCGCCACCACGTTCCTCGAGCACGACGACATCTATCGCGGCGGCGGCCATCAATATCTCATCCTCGGCCCGAAACTGGTCGATCCGCCGGGCGAATGCCGCAACAATCACGAGGTGCTGTGCGGGCTGGCAAAACGGGTAGGTGCGGTGCATCCGGGCTTTGACATGACGCCGCGGCAATTGATCGATCAGATGCTGCGGGTATCGAGACGCGGCACGTTCGACGAATTGCAACGCAACCGCTGGCTCGACTGCCAGCCCCCGTTCGAGGAGGCGCACTACCTCAACGGCTTCAACTGGCCGGACGGCAAATTCCGCTTCAAGCCGGATTGGGAGAACGTGCCGTTCCGCAGTCCGTACAAGAGCGGGCCGATCGTCGACATGCCGGCCTTGCCCGACCACTGGACGTCAATCGAGGAGCAGGACGACGAGCATCCGTTCCGCCTCGCCACGTCACCTGCGCGCGGGTTCCTCAATTCGACGTTCAACGAGACGCCGACCTCGCTGACGCAGGAGCAGCGCCCGACGGTGATGATCCATCCCGACGATGCGCGCGCCGCGGGCGTCGCCGATGGCGATTACGTCGTGCTTGGGCAACACGCGCGGCAAAGTGCATCTGCACGCGAAGCTGTTCGATGGCGTCCGCCGCGGCGTGCTGATCGCGGAATCGATCTGGCCGAATTCGGCCTACGAAGACGGCTGCGGCATCAATTCGCTGACCGGCGCTGATCCGATCGCGCCCTATGGCGGCGCGGCGTTCCACGACAACAAGGTCTGGATACGAAAAAGCGCGCGCGGATGAGTTCCGCGCGCGCCTTTTAAGCATCGATTGCCTAGAGTTCTTTGCCGATGAAGCGGTCGACCGAGTACGGTCCGCCGCCGCGGATGGCGATCACAAAGCACACGGCCCCGATCAGCAGCACATATTCATAGCCGCCGCCGCCGGCGGCATAGCCCTTGGGCAAATGGACCACGATCAAGGCAATCAACATCTCGATTGCCAGTGCAGCTGCAAAGAAGCGGGTGAACAGGCCGACGATGAGACAGATGCCGCCGACCGACTCGAGGAATATCGCTGCGTAGGCAAAGAGTAACGACGGCTCGAGACCGTTCTTGGCCATGAGGTTGGCTGCAATTGCCGCAGCGCCGGCTTTGAACTTGCCCGACACGTGCATCAAGAACATGATGCCGACGATGACGCGGACCAGCGTGCCCGCGATCGGCATCATGGTCTCGTAAAACCCAGCAAGCCCCGGAAAAATCAGTTTTGTTTGGCCATTCATGGCGCTCCCCTTTGCCTAGATCGCTTCTTTGTGGCGTTGCCCGGCCACACCGGCATTCTATAACACCGCGGCGCGCGCGATATTCAAATTCTCGCGTGTTGCACAGCGGCATAAACGCGATGTTTATGCGATGGGCACGAGTTCGGTCGCGTCGGGGACTGGGACCCCGTCGATGAGGCAGCGGCCGTTCTCGACACGAACCCGGTCCTCGGCGACCGCCTTGAGCGCGGCGGGATAGATACGGTGCTCCACCGCGAGAACGCGGGCGGCGAGCGATTGTTCGGTGTCATCCCTGCGTACCGCAACCGCGCCTTGCATGATGATCGGCCCGGAATCCATTTCCGGCACCACGAAATGCACGGTCGCGCCGTGCATCTTGGCGCCGGCTTCGAGCGCGCGTTTGTGCGTGTCGAGCCCCTTGAAGGCCGGCAGCAGGGCAGGGTGGATGTTGAGCATGCGGTGCTGCCAGTGCCCGACGAGCCACGGCGTCAGCAACCGCATGAAGCCCGCGAGGCAGATGAGGTCGATGCGGTGCTTCTCGATCGCGGCTTGAAGCGCGCGCTCGAAAGCAGCGCGGTCCTTGTCAAACTTTGTGTGGTCGACGACCTCAGCCGCAATGTTGTTGGCGCGCGCTGTGTCCAGACCGCCGGCATCCGGACGATTGGACAGAACGAGCGCGATCTCGGCCGGATAATCTTTCGCCTTCGCGGCTTCGATCAGCGCCGCCATGTTGGAACCGCGGCCGGAAATCAGAACGGCAACGCGTTTGCGGCTCATCAACTCAGGTCCAGCTGCCCGTTATAGACGACGCGCGGCTCGGCCGGGGCGCGAATGACTTCGCCAATGGTCACGGCCGTCTCACCGGCCTTGGTGAACGCTTGCGACACGGCAGCTGCGTCCTTTGCCGCGACGACTACGATCATGCCGATACCGCAGTTGAACGTGCGCAGCATTTCGTTTTGCGCGATGCCGCCTTCGCGCACTATCCATTTGAACACCGGCAACACCGGCACCTTGCCGAGATCGACGCGGGCGCCGAGCCCCTTTGGCAACACGCGCGGGATGTTGTCGGGGAAGCCGCCGCCGGTGATATGCGCGAAGCCCTTCACCGCCTTGGTCGCGCGCATGGCGGCGAGGCAAGACTTCACGTAGATTCGCGTCGGCGTCAGGATCGCTTCGCCCAATGTTGCTCCGGGCGCAAACGGCGCAGGCGCGGTCCAGACAAGTCCGCTCTTCTCCACCACCTTGCGCACCAGCGAGTAGCCATTGGAATGCACACCGGACGACGCAAGTCCGATGAGGAGGTCGCCCTCCGCGATGTCGGCGCGTGGCAGAATTTCGCCGCGCTCGGCCGCGCCAACCGCGAAGCCGGCGAGATCGTAATCCTCGCCGCTGTAGAGCCCGGGCATCTCGGCAGTTTCGCCGCCGATCAGAGCGCATCCTGCGTCGCGGCAGCCACGCGCTATGCCGGCGACAACGGCAGCGCCGACCTCAGGCTCGAGTTTTCCACATGCGTAGTAGTCGAGGAAAAACAGCGGCTCGGCGCCTTGCACGACCAGGTCGTTGACGCTCATAGCGACGAAGTCGATGCCGATCGTCTCGTGCCGGCCGGTCTCGATGGCGATCTTGACCTTGGTGCCGACGCCGTCGGTCGCCGCGACCAGTACCGGGTCGGTAAATCCCGCCCGCTTGAGGTCGAACAGGCCGCCGAAGCCGCCGATTTCCGCGTCGGCGCCTGCACGTGCGGTGGCCCGTACCAGCGGCTTGATCAGGTCCACCATCCGGTTGCCGGCATCGATATCGACGCCCGCCTGCGCGTAAGTGAGCCCGCGCTTACTGTCCGCCATCCGGTTCCTCTTTTGCGCGGGTGGTACGTGGAAAACGTAAGTCGCGCAATGGTCCGGGCGCCGTTATACTCTGCCCAGACGTTAGGCGAGCCGGGGCGCCGACCTTTGAGTATGAGTATCCCTAACCTTATTACGCTGGGGCGTATCCTGCTGGTGCCGATCGTGGTCTGGGCGATCTCGTCGGGCGCCATGTGGATCGCGTTCGTGCTGTTCCTCGTGGCCGGGGTCAGCGACGCCGTCGACGGCTACCTTGCCAAGCGTTTCAACATGACCAGCGAGCTGGGCTCGTACCTCGATCCGCTCGCCGACAAGGTCCTCATCGTGTCGATCTACGTTTCGCTCGGCATCAACAACGTCATTCCGGCCTGGCTGGTGATCCTGGTGGTGTCGCGCGACATCATGATCGTCGGCGCGGTGATGCTGTCCTGGCTCATCGGCAGCCCGGTCAAGGTGAAGCCGCTGCTGGTGTCCAAGCTCAACACCGTGGCGCAAATCGTCTTTGCCTGTGTCGTGCTCGGCTCGCTCGGCTTCAATATCGAGGCGCACAAGTTGACGATCGTGTTGATGGGGTTGGTCGCGGCCTTGACCCTGCTGTCGATCGCCGCCTATCTGCGCGACTGGATCCGCCACATGAACAAGGTCGTGGCCAAGCCATGAGTGCACGATGAGTTCGCGTCCCCATGCGCGTGTGCGCCGCGTCCCGCCGGGCGGCGGTATGACATTGCAGCGGCAGCTCGCCTTTTGGCTCGGCACGCTTGCCGTGTTTATTCTCGCGCTCTGGCTGCTCAGCGACATCCTGCTGCCGTTCGTCGTCGGCCTCGCGATCGCCTATCTGCTCACGCCGCTGACCGACCGGATCGAGCGGCTCGGCGTCAATCGGCTGGTCGCGGCGCTGCTGATCATCACCGTAGCGGTGCTCGCTTTCGTCTACGTGATCCTGCTGGCGGCCCCGATCCTCAGCAGCCAGCTGACGTCGTTCTTCGACAAGATTCCCGGCTACGTCGCCAAGCTGCAGGCGCTGCTCAGCGATCCAAGCCGCGAGTGGGTGCAGAAAGTCCTGGGCAGCGGCTTCAATGCCGACAAGAGCATCGGCGATCTCGTCAGCCAGGGCGTCGGCTGGCTGTCGACCTTCCTCAAGTCGTTGTGGTCGGGAGGTCGCGCGCTGGTTTCGCTGTTCTCGCTGGTCGTGGTGACGCCGGTAGTTGCTTTCTACTTGATCTACGATTGGCACAACATGCTTCGTACCGTCGACGAGGCGGTGCCGGTACGGCAGCGCGAAACCGTGCGGCAGTTGGCGCGCGAGATCGATGCGGCGATCGCCGGCTTCGTACGCGGGCAGACCGCCGTGTGCATCATCCTCGGCACCTTCTACGCCATCGCGCTGACGATCAGCGGCCTCAACTTCGGCCTGTTGATCGGCCTGATTTCCGGGCTGATCACGTTCATCCCCTATGTCGGTTCGATGACCGGTCTGGTGCTGGCGGTCGGCGTTGCGGTTGCGCAGTTCTGGCCACAATGGGGATCGATCCTGGTGGTGCTCGGCATCTTCCTGGTCGGCCAGTTCCTCGAGGGCAATGTGCTGTCGCCGAAGCTGGTCGGAGAAAGCGTCGGCCTGCATCCGGTCTGGCTGATCTTCGCGTTGCTCGCCTTCGGCTACCTGTTCGGCTTCGTCGGCTTGCTGGTTGCGGTGCCGATGGCCGCAACGATCGGCGTGCTGGCGCGTTTTGCGCTAAGCCGCTACCGCGAAAGCTCGTTCTACACCGGGACGAGTTGAGCGCATGAACCATGTCGTCGCGCCGCGTCAGCTTGTTCTCGCGCTCGATCATGCGGAAAGCTTTGCGCGCGATGATTTCCTGGCCGGCCCATCGAACGCGGCAGCTTTGGCGCTGATCGAAAGCTGGCCGGATTGGCCTGATCGCGTCATGGCGCTGGTCGGCCCCGAAGGCTCCGGCAAGACCCACCTCGCCTCAATTTGGGCGGAAGCGGCCGGCGCCCGTGTGCTCAGTGCCAAATTGCTCGAGCACGGCGATCTGCCGGCTGCGCTCGCGACCGGCGCGCTGGTGCTGGAGGATCTCGAGCCCGACGATCTCGATGAACCCGCGCTGTTCCATCTGCTCAATCTCGCGCGGGAGGAGCGCGCCTTTGTGCTGATCACCGCGCGTGCGGCGCCCACGACGTTTCCCGTGACGATCCGCGATCTCGCCTCGCGCCTGCGCGCCATATCGGTGGTAGCGCTCGCGGCACCCGACGACGCGTTGTTGCGCTCACTGATCGTCAAGCTCGCGGCCGACCGCCAGCTCGCCGTCGATGAGCCGCTGGTCAACTACCTCGCCAACCGGATCGAGCGCTCGTTCGCGGCCGCGCGCGCGGCGGTGATGCGGCTCGACGAGGAGGCCATGCGCCAGCATCGGCCGGTGACGCGAGCGCTCGCCGCCGAATTGTTTCGCGCTTAACGATTTGCCGTCAAACTCTTGACGAGACGGCGCCTTCGGGCGCGAACTGTCATCCAGCGGCCATTTTTTCCGGCTAGGCAGTTCAATCCCTTGGGCGACCATTTATGGCTGATCGCGGACAAGCTATTGCACCGATTGAAGAAACCGCTTCCGCGCCGGAGCGCGAAGCGGCCCCGCCCGGTTTAAGGGACAGTCCGCAGCGCTTCATCAACCGCGAACTGTCCTGGCTGCATTTCAATCGCCGCGTTCTCGAGGAGGCCGCCAACGAGCACCATCCGGTGCTCGAACGCGTGCGCTTCCTGTCGATCTCGGCCAACAACCTCGACGAATTCTTCATGGTGCGCGTCGCCGGTCTCAAAGGCCAGGTGCGCGAGGGCATCCCGGCGCCAAGTCCCGATGGTTTGACACCGACCGAGCAGCTCACCCGCATCGGCGAAGCCGTTTCGCGGCTGTCGCACGATCAGCAGCACCGCTGGATCGAGTTGCGGCCGGAGCTTGCCAATGCCGGCGTCACGCTGGTGGACGGTTCGCAGCTGAAAAAATCGGAGCGCTCATGGCTGGAGGACCATTTCCTCAGCCACATCTTCCCGCTGCTCACGCCGCTTGCGATCGATCCGGCGCACCCGTTTCCGTTCATCCCCAATCTCGGCTTCTCGCTCGCCCTTCAACTCGCGCGCGTGAAGGACGGCAAGGCGATGAATGCGCTCATCCGCATGCCGCAGAAGATCGAGCGCTTTATCAAGCTGCCGGGTAACAGCGACGCTATCCGCCTCATCACGCTCGAGGACGCCACGGTGCTGTTCATCGGCCGGCTGTTCCCGGGCTACACGGTCAAGGGGCAGGGCGCCTTCCGCGCCATCCGCGACTCCGAAGTCGAAATCGAGGAAGAAGCGGAAGACCTGGTGCGGCTGTTCGAAACCGCGCTCAAGCAGCGCCGGCGCGGCTCTGTCATTCGTCTCGAGATCGATACCAAGATGCCGCTCGAGTTGCGCAGCTTCGTGCAACGGGCGCTCGCTTGCTCGGATGACGAAGTGTTCCTGGTCGACGGTGTGCTGGCGCTCAACGACCTGTCTCAGCTGACGAAGCTCGACCGGCCCGACCTGGAATTCGTGCCTTACAATCCGCGCTATCCCGAGCGCATCCGCGATCATGGTGGCGATTGCTTCGCCGCCATCCGGCAGAAGGATCTGGTGGTCCATCACCCTTACGAATCCTTCGACGTCGTGGTGCAGTTCCTGCAGCAGGCGGCGCGCGATCCCAACGTGGTCGCAATCAAGCAGACGCTTTATCGCACGTCCGCGGAGTCACCGATCGTCAAGACGCTGGTCGAGGCGGCGGAGGCGGGCAAGTCGGTCACCGCCCTGGTCGAGCTGAAGGCACGTTTCGACGAGGAAGCGAATATTCGCTGGGCGCGCGACCTTGAGCGCGCCGGTGCGCAAGTGGTCTACGGTTTCATTGAACTGAAGACCCACGCCAAGCTGTCATTGGTGGTGCGGCGCGAGGGCGGGGCGCTTGCGACCTACGTCCATGTCGGCACTGGCAACTATCACCCGGTCACTGCGCGCATCTATACGGACCTGTCGTTCTTCACCGCGGAGCCCGTGATCGGACGCGACGTGGCGCGCATCTTCAACTACATCACCGGCTATGCGGAGCCGGCCGAGCTCGAGCGCATGGCGATTTCGCCGATCAATCTGCGCAAGCGCATTGTCGATCACATCGCGCAGGAGGTCGCCAACGCCAAGGCCGGCAAGCCGGCGGCCATCTGGATGAAGATGAACTCGCTGGTCGATCCGGGCATCATCGATGCGCTCTATGACGCCTCGAACGCTGGCGTGCAGATCGATCTGGTGGTGCGCGGCATCTGCTGCCTGCGGCCGGGTCTGCCCGGCCTGTCTGAAAACATCCGCGTCAAATCGATCGTCGGCCGCTTCCTCGAGCACGGGCGTATTTACTGCTTCGGCGCGGGTAACCCGCTGCCGCATCCAAAGGCCGCGCTTTATATTTCCTCGGCCGACATGATGCCGCGCAATCTCGACCGCCGCGTCGAATCATTGTGCCCGATTCTCAATCCGACCGTGCACGAACAGATTCTCGGCCAGATTATGGTCGCAAACTTCAAGGATAACGAGCAAAGTTGGCAGGTCTTGCCGGATGGCTCCTCCACGCGCATAAAGGCCGCGCCGGGCGAGGAACCCTTCAACGCCCATAAGTATTTCATGACAAACCCGAGTTTGTCGGGCCGTGGCAAATCGCTCAAGGAATCGTCGCCCCGCAGCCTTATACGCCGCCTCGTCGAAGGCGCGTAAGCGCTCGCCCGCCATCGTCCATTATCCCAAAGGCCGCCTCGACCACGGACCGCCGATCGCCGTCATCGACATCGGTTCGAACTCAGTGCGTCTCGTCGTCTATGAGGGCCTGACGCGGGCGCCGACGCCGATCTTCAACGAGAAGGTTCTCGCCGGCCTCGGCCGCCAGGTGCAGACCACCGGGCTTTTGGCGCAGGACGCGATCGACACGGCGCTCGACGCGCTGCGCCGGTTTCGCGCGCTCTGCGACATTTTGCATGTGCGCAAGACTTGGGCGATCGCTACGGCGGCCTGCCGGGACGCCCGCAACGGCCGCGCCTTCATCGCCCAGGCCGAGCGCATCTGCCAGACGCCAATCACCATCCTGTCCGGCAAGCGCGAGGCCAATCTGACCGCGCTCGGCGTCATCTCTGGCATGCACCATCCGGATGGCATCGTCGGCGACCTCGGCGGCGGTTCGCTCGAACTGGTCGACGTCCACGGTCAGCGTGTCCGCTCCGGGCTGACGTTGCCGCTCGGCGGGCTCGCGCTGTCCGACATCGCCGGCAAATCCATCAAGAAGGCCGAGAGGATTGTCGAGGATACGATCGACGATCTCGACATGCTGCACGAGGGCGAGGGTCGCACGTTCTATGCCGTCGGCGGCACCTGGCGCGCGCTCGCTCGCCTGCACATGTGGCAGATCGGCTACCCGTTCCACGTGATGCACAACTACCGCATCCCGGCGCGCGAGGCGCTCGAGTTTTCGCGGCTGGTGCATCGCGTCGACACTGAGACGCTATCCAAGATCGAAGTCGTCAATGCCGCCCGCCGGCCGCTGCTCGCTTACGCGGCGCTGGTGATGGAAAACCTGGTGCGGGTGATCAAGCCGAAGGAAGTCGTCATCTCGGTGCTCGGCGTGCGCGAAGGCCTGCTGTATTCGCTGCTCAAGCCGAACGAGCGTGCGCATGACCCGCTGCTCCAGGCCGCTGCCGACCTCAACGTGTTGCGCTCGCGCTCGCCGCATCACGGCGAGGAGTTGATCGCCTGGACCGACCGCTTCATGGCCTCGACCGGCATCGAGGAAACCGCCGATGAGCGTCGCCTGCGCCACGCCGCCTGCCTGCTCGGCGACATCGGCTGGCGGGCGCATCCCGACTACCGCGGCGAGCAATCGATGAACATCATCGCCAACGGCGCCTTTTATGCCATCGACCATCCCGGCCGCGCCTACCTGGCGCTGTCGGTCTATTTCCGCCATGCCGGCTTGAGCGAAGAAGATTTGTCGCCGCGGCTGCGCGAGCTTGCCACCACGCGCGCGCTCGACCGTGCCCGCGTTCTCGGCGCCGCCATGCGGGTCGCCTACATTCTCACCGCCGGGCAGAGCGGCGTGCTGCCGCGCACGCCGCTGCAGGTCAAACGCGGCAAGCTGATCCTGCGGTTGCCGGGACGCTTCGCGCGCCTCAAGCACGAGCGGCTGTTCAATCGGGTGCGGCAACTCGCGCGCCTCGTTGGCCGCGAGCCGATGATCGACGGCTAGGCTTTATCGACCGTCACCACGCGGCCGCGCTCGACCGCGAGCGCGAGCTTGCCGTGCTTGAGCGCCAGGGCTTTTTCACCGAATAGTTCGCGCCGCCAGCCCTTCATCGCCGGTACGTCGGCCTTGTCGTCGGCGGCGATGCGGTCGAGGTCGTCGACGGTGGCGATGACCTTGGCCGCGACGCCGTTCTGCTCGGCCGTCATTCGCAGCAGCACCTTGAGCAATTCGACGGTGGCCGCGCCTTTCGGGTTGGGACGGAAGCGCTCGAGTTGCGGCAGCGTATTGGGCTCGCGCGACAGCCCGCGCTTGACTGTCTCGACGATCTGTTCGCCCCAACGCGAGCGCTCGAAGCCCTTCGGCAGTGAGCGCAGTGAACCGAGCCGTTCGACGGTGGTCGGCGCCTGCACGGCAATGTCGCCGATGACGTCGTCCTTGAGCACGCGCGAGCGTGGCACGTCGCGTGTCTGCGCCTCGCGCTCGCGCCAAGCCGCGACCTCGATCAGCACGGCGAGCTCTTTCGGCTTGCGCACGCGGCTTTTTAGCCGCTCCCACGCCCGCTCCGGGTCCATCCGATAGGTCTCTGGCGAGGTCAATATGCTCATCTCGGCCTCGACCCAGTTGACGCGGCCTTCCTTGTCGAGGTCGGCGGCGAGCTTCTCATAGACCGCGCGCAGATGCGTCACGTCGGACAGTGCGTAGGCGATCTGGGCGTCGCTCAACGGCCGCCGCGTCCAATCGGTGAAGCGGTGCGATTTATCAAGCGTGTCGCCGGTGATGCGCTGCACCAGTTGGTCGTAGGAGATGAAGTCGCCATAGCCGAGCACCATGGCGGCGACCTGCGTGTCGAAGATCGGATGCGGAATCTTGTTCGCCATGTGCCAGACGATTTCGACGTCCTGGCGCGCGGCATGGAAAACCTTGACGACCTTTTCGTTCGTCATCAGCTCGAAGAACGGCGCGAGGTCGATGCCGTCGGCCAGCGCATCGACGACCACCGCGTCGTCCGCGCTTGCCATCTGTGCGACGCAGAGCAGGGGGTAATAGGTGGTCTCGCGCAGGAACTCGGTGTCGATGGTGACGAAGCGATGCTTCGCCATCTGCGCGCAGGCTTTGGCGAGTTCCGCGGTGGTGGTGATCGGCTGCATTGTCACGGGCAACCTAACCCGATCTGGCTTGTTCATGGCAACCGCATTATTTTCCGCGCACGCGCGGCATGTGGATGAACTCCCAGGGGCTGGGCAGCGGCCCCACCGGCACCTCAATCAGCGTCGGTTCGCGGCGGTCAAAGCTTTCCCGCAGCGCGAGCCTGAGCTCATCCGGCGTGCGGGCGCGGCGGCCCGCCGCGCCGAAGCTCTCGGCGTATTTGACGAAGTCGGGATTGGACAGATCGCAGGCGATAAGCCGGTTGCCGAACCGCTCTTCCTGGATGCGCCGGACGTTGCCGAAGGCGGCGTCGGCAAAGACGACCGCGACGAGCGGAATGCCGTGGCGCGTGGCGGTAGCGAGTTCGTTCGCCGTGTACAGGAAGCCGCCGTCGCCGCTGACCGAAAGCACAGGGACATCGCGCCGCGCGTGCTGGACGCCGAGCGCAGTGGCATAGCCCCAGCCGAGATTGTCCTGATAGCCGGGCGACAGGAAGGTGCGCGGCTTGTAGACCGGCATGGCGATGCGCGCGACGAAGCCGATTTGCGTGACGTCATCGACATAGATGCCGTCCTCCGGCAGTTCGGCGCGGATGGCTTCGAGAAAGGCGAGTTGCGGCGCGACCTTGTCCTGCAGACGCGCGCGCAATTTGGCTTGCCGCTCGCTCAATTCGTCGCGACGCAAGGCGCGGTGCGGATTTGCCAAGGCGAGCGCGTCGATCAGCTTGCGCAGAACGGGCGCAGCGTCGCCGATCAGGGCGGCTTTGGGTTTGTGCAAACGCGCCGGCTCCTCCTTATCGGCGTTGACGTGCACGATGCCGAGATTGCGGTCGATGCCCCATTGCGTCAGCGGGTAAAGCAGCCGCGTACCGACCGCGAGCACTGCGTCGGCTTCGCCCCAGAGGTCGCGGCCGAGCGGCAGCGTCACACTGAACGGATCGCGGCTGTCGAGCACGCCGCGGCCGCGCCGATAGGCGAGCACCGGGGCCTGCAACATGCCGGACAGCAGCGCGATCTCCTGCGAAGCGTCCAGGGCGCCGCCTCCGCAGACGATGAGCACGCGCTTCGCCTTGGCGAGGACTTTGGCCGCCTTGTGGACGTCGTCGTCATCGATGCGCGGCCCGCGTGGCGGGGAAGGCGGCGTGGTCGCAGGGACACGACCCCGCGCGCCCCACACGTCGATCGCGCATTCAATCGCTGCCGGGCCGGGGCGGCCTTCCCGCATCGAGCGGATGGCTTTGGCGACCTTTTCGGAGGCTTCGGCCGGTTTGTCGATGCGCGCGGAATGATCAACCAACCGCGAAATGATTCCGGCCTGATCGCGGATCTCGTGCAAGTGGCCGAGGCCGCGCCCGATGGCGGCGTTCGGAATTTGTCCGATCATCGCCAGCACCGGCGCGTTCATACTGTAAGCGGTCAGCAGCGCGGCGCCGGAATTCAGCAGGCCCGGGCCCGGCACCACCGCGTAGGTTTGCGGCTTGCCGGTCGCGAGCGCCGCGCCGAGCGCCATATAGGCCGCCCCTTGTTCGTGACGCGTGTGTACGACGCGCAACTGGCCGCCGGCGCGATGAAACGCGTCGAACAGATGATCGTTGTGGACGCCGGGCAGGGCATAGACAGTGTCGAGCCCATGCGCGATCAACGTCGCGACCGCGGCCTCGGCGGTCGACATTTCGGTCAAAGGGGGCGTCGGTGTCTTCGAACGCTTGGGCTTAACCATCGAACTGCTCGTGGGTCCTGAGTGGCAGATTGCCGCCATCCTGTCGAGCCGCCCGTTGCTTGACAAAGCCGCCCCCTCATGCGCTTTTCGCGCGCCTTCACCCCCATCGGAATCGCTCCAGGAACCGCCCAGACGCCCATGCATCGCTATCGTTCACACACCTGCGGCGCGCTGCGCGAGAGCGACATCGGCAAGACCGTGCGGCTCTCGGGTTGGTGCCATCGCATCCGCGACCATGGCGGCGTGCTGTTCATAGACCTGCGCGATCACTACGGCATCACGCAGGTGGTCGCCGACCCTGATAGTCCCGCCTTCAAGCTGGCCGAAACGCTGCGGTCCGAATGGGTCGTACGCATCGACGGCAAGGCGCGCCAGCGCCCCGAGGGCACCGTCAATCCCGAGCTGCCGACCGGGCAGGTCGAGGTCTACATCGACGAGATCGAGGTGCTGGGGCCGGCCGCCGAACTGCCGCTGCCGGTATTCGGCGAGCAGGATTATCCGGAAGAGATTCGGCTCAAATACCGCTTCCTCGATTTGCGCCGCGAGAAGCTGCACAACAACATCATGCTGCGCGGCCGCGTCATCAACTCGATCCGCAAGCGCATGAAGGACGGCGGCTTTTTCGAATTCCAGACGCCGATTCTCACGGCGTCGTCGCCGGAGGGTGCCCGCGACTATCTCGTACCGTCGCGGCTGCATCCGGGAAAATTCTACGCGCTGCCGCAGGCGCCGCAGCAGTTCAAGCAGCTCATCATGGTGGCGGGCTTCGACCGCTATTTCCAGATCGCACCATGCTTCCGCGACGAAGACGCGCGCGCCGACCGCTCGCCCGGCGAGTTCTATCAGCTCGATCTGGAGATGAGTTTCGTCACGCAGGACGACGTGTTCAATGCGGTCGAGCCGGTGATCCGCGGCGTGTTCGAGGAATTCGCCAACGGCAAAAAGGTGACACCGAAGTTTCCGCTCATTCCATACGCCGAGGCGATGGCTAAATATGGCACGGACAAGCCGGACTTGCGCAATCCGATCATCATGCAGGACGTGAGCGAAGCCTTCCGCGGTTCCGGCTTCAAGATCTTTGCCAACATTCTTGCCGCCGATCCGAAGAGCGCGGTGTGGGCAATTCCGGCGCCGAAGGGCGGCAACCGCGCCTTCTGCGACCGCATGAATTCATGGGCGCAGGGCGAGGGCCAACCCGGCCTCGGCTACATCTTCTGGCGCGAAGGTGAAGAGGGCGGCGCCGGTCCGCTCGCCAAGAACATCGGGCCGGAACGCACCAAGCAGATCGCCGATCAGCTCAAGCTCGGCATTGGCGATGCCTGTTTCTTCGTTGCCGGTAATCCGAAAGTCTTCGTCAAGTTCGCCGGCCCCGCACGCACCAAAGTCGGCGAAGAGCTTGGTCTGATCGCCAAGGATTGCTTCGAGTTCTGCTGGATCGTCGATTTTCCCATGTACGAGTGGAACGAGGAAGATAAGAAGATCGACTTCTCGCATAATCCGTTCTCGATGCCGAATATGCCGGTCGCGGAATTCCTCGCGCTCGATCCGAAGGACAACGACAGACTGCTGTCGATCAAGGCATTCCAATACGACATCGTCTGCAACGGCGTCGAATTGTCGTCGGGCGCCATCCGAAATCACCGCCCAGAGGTGATGAAGAAGGCATTCGCCATTGCCGGCTACGGCGAGGACGTGCTGGAGGCAAAGTTCGGCGGCATGCTGCACGCGCTCTCGCTCGGGGCGCCGCCGCACGGCGGCATCGCGCCCGGCATCGACCGCATCGTCATGCTGCTCGCCGGCGAGGAAAACCTGCGCGAGGTCGTGCTGTTTCCGATGAACCAGCGCGCCGAGGATTTGATGATGGGCGCGCCGTCGGAAGCAACGCCGAAGCAGCTCAAGGAGCTGAGCATCCGGCTGGATTTGCCGAAGAAATAGGGCTCACTTCTCCGGCAGCGGGATGAATTCGATCTCGTCGCCCGGCACCTTGTCGAAGTGGCCCGCCTTCCAGTCGGCCTTGGCCTGTTCGATGCGCTCTTTGCGCGACGACACGAAATTCCACCAGATGTGACGTGGCCCATCCATCGGCGCACCGCCGCAGATGACGAAATGCGCGTCGGTGACCGCTTTCACAGTAATCTCGTCGCCAGGCTTGAACACCAGCAGGCGTCCCGGCTCGAATTTGTCGCCACTGATGTCGATGGTGCCGTCGACGAGGTAGAGCGCGCGCTCTTCATGATCGGCATCGATCGGCAGCGTCGCGCCGGGCCGCATGGCGATGTTCGCGAACATCGTTTCGTGCGTCGTCTCGACCGGCGACGTTTCCCCGTAAAGCGAACCGATCACGACGCGCCCGAACATGTCGTTGTCGCGAACAAGCGGGAATTCATCGACCTCATGGTGTGCAAATCCCGGCGCCATTTCCTCTTTCGCGGCTGGCAACGCCACCCACATCTGCAGGCCGTGAATCGGACTTCCGGTCGTGCGCAGTTCAGTGCCGGTCCGCTCCGAGTGAACGATGCCCCGTCCCGCCGTCATGAGATTGATTTCGCCCGGTTTGATCGGCGCTTCGGTCCCCAGGCTGTCGCGGTGCATGATCTCGCCGTCGAACAGATAGGTGACGGTGGCGAGACCGATATGCGGGTGCGGCCGCACGTCGAGCCCGGTACCGGCGCGGAATTCCGCCGGGCCGAAATGATCGAAGAAGATGAAGGGCCCGACCATGCGCGTGCGCGCCGACGGCAAAGCCCGCCGCACCGAGAAACCGTCGCCGAGGTCGACCGTGCGCGGCGCGATGACCTGCGAGATTGCGTCGCAGGCGGGCGCGTCGCCGGCTTGGGGATCCTTGCCGGGAAAGAAACTCATGACGCCATTTGCTCCTATGTCGCAGTGAAGCGGATGGTTTGATCAATTTGGGTTCGATCAGGCGTGTCCGCTAGTCTAGCGTTAACCGCCGCTTAACCATACCGGCGCGCATGGCGCCATTTCCGACGCTTATCGGCTTACCGGGCCTTAAGCTTAAGCAGCCCTTTACGGCGACATGGCTCATTGTTCTGATCTCAGGAGGGGTTGCGGCCCGACGCCAGGATGGCTTGGTCTTCGCGCGCATTCTCGCGCCGGAACATTATTGCGATGGCTGCCGGCGTCGTGCTCGCGGCCGCGCCCTTGTTCGCGTTCGATTTTTGGCTCGGCGGCATCATCAACCGACAAGGCCAGGAGGAAATCGACACCTCGGCCAAGCGCGCGGTGTCGCTGGCGGAGGCCAGAGTGATCGATGCAATCGATGCACTCGACGCACTTGCCGCACAAGGCGTCGACGGGTGCCGGCCCGACCAGATCGCGGCCATGCGGCGCACCGCGTTTCGCACCGCGCCGGTCAAGGAAATCGCCGTCGTCGACCGCGCCGGGCAGACCTTGTGCACCGATGTCGGCCTGCCGATCGGGCAGCGCAGCATGCTCGCGAGCGAAAAGCTGATCGGCGCCGACGGTTATATCATCGAAGTGATCCGCCTCGACAGCGGCCGGGACATGGTGCGTCTGCGCCGCCAGGTCGGCGCCGGCCCGAACGGCATCGCGGCCATGGTGCCGAACGAACAGTTCGTGCCGCATGTCTCGACGCAGGGTGGACCCTTCAGCGCCTACGCCCATCTGGCGACAGCCAGCGGCACGCAAATCGGCCAAATGGGCAACCACCCCAAGAAGTCCGCGAGTGACGTCATCTCTGCCAATGCGAGATCGGACCGTTTCGGCTTTTCCGTCAGCATCATCGCGCCGCGCGGACAGTTGGCGGCGAGCCAAGCCGATCTGCGCTGGCTCGGCATCTATGTCAGCGGCGCCATCGTGCTGATCGTCGGCATCATTTCATTGGCCATGCCGCGGCGCAGCGACGACAACCCCATCGCCGAGATGGAGCGCGCGCTGAAGGCCGGGGAATTCGTGCCCTACTATCAGCCGATCGTCGACATCACGTCGGGCCAGTTGCGCGGCGCCGAAGTGCTGGTGCGCTGGAAAAAGTCGGACGGCTCGCTGGTGCTGCCCGGGTCCTTCATTCCATTGGCGGAATCGAGCGGCCTGATCTGCGAGATGACGCGCGACCTGATGCGGCGCGTCTGCGCCGAAGCGGGCGCCGCGATCGGCTGCCGCCCGGCCTTGAAGGTGTCGTTCAATTTTGCCGGCAAGCTGTTCAGCGACGAAAACATCGTCAGGGACGTGCGCAAGATCTTCTCCGGATCGCCGATCAAGCTGTCGCAGGTGGTGCTGGAATTGACCGAGCGCGACCCGATCGAGAATTTCACCGAGACGCGCCAGAGCATTGCGGCCTTGCAGGGGCTGGGGGTGCGGATCGCCATCGACGATGTCGGCACCGGCCACAGCGGCCTGTCCTACATGCTCAAGCTCGGCGTCGACATCATCAAGATCGACAAGATGTTCGTCGACGCCATCGGCACCGACCGCAACTCCACCACCATCGTCGAGACGCTGGTCGACCTCGCGCACAATATGCGCATGGACGTGGTGGCCGAGGGCGTCGAGAATTTCGAGCAGGTGATGCATCTGCGCGAGCTGGGCGTGCGCTCGGCGCAAGGCTACGTTTTCGCGCCGCCGTTGCCGGGCAGCGCTTTCCTGCAGCTTATCGAGGCGATCGATCCGCTGTCGCGGTCGGCCGCCGAGCCGGCTGTGCCCGCCCTGGCGAACCAGGCGAGCGCCGCCTAGTCCCCATCGTCATCCGGATTTGATCAGCATCAATGTGCCGCCACGGCGCATCGGCGACACGTGACGAAACGGAGGTAAGGATCATGGTTCGGATTGCGGCAGTTTTCACTGTGCTTGCGATGCTTGTTGCACCGGTGGGTGGGGCGTCGGCGCAGGACAATGTGGTCGGCGGGGCGCTGCTGGGCGGGGCGGCGGGCGCCATCATCGGCGGGGCCGCGACCGGCAAGGCTGGCGGCGCGATCGCCGGCGGCATCATCGGCGCGGCGGCGGGGGCCGCGCTTGGTGCCCAGCTCGAACCGCGGCGCGGCGGCTATTATTGGTATGGCGGCCGCTGCTACCGGATGCATCGGGACGGCAATTACTATCCGACCCGCCGCGACTATTGCTACTGAGCGCCTTCCTGACGAAAGAGCGTCCCGCAACGGAAAAAGGGCGGCCTTGCGGCCGCCCAAGTCTAAACGCCACGCGGGAGGAACATCGTAACGGGCTGGCCCACACGTGCCGGCCCACGTGACCGAATTTCGATCATGAGTCCGTCATGGACCGACTGATTCGTCAATTCTGAAGTCGGTGAGTCGCGGGGTTATCCGCTGGCTGTGGCCGCCGCGTCGCAGGTTTCCGGCACCCAATACCATCCGCCGAGGTGTGGCAGGCTCAGCAAGGAGCCGGCCTAACACGGCGTCGCCCGTAATGCAGTTGCAAGCGGGGTGAGGGCGCGTGCGTTTAAGCCGGCTCCTTACTTCGCCGCGCGATCCCCGACGCTTGCTTCTCCCCAAGCCCGGTCGGACGGGTCGCGCGCACGTCTTTGTCTCAAGCGGCCGCGAAGCGGACGGTCGTTTCGAACGAATAGCCGCAGGCCTCGCAGGCCCACAGATGCAGGATGCGTCCGCCCTCGCGGTATTCAGTCCATTCGGGAACGTAAAGACGGTCACCGCACTGGGCGCATTCGATGACTGGGCGCGATCGCGCAAATTTTCGGGTATCGCGAAGAAGTTCCATAGGGCCTTCCTCCAACATGGCGTGGCCCCGTACCCCATTCGGTTGGTGAGGCACCTTATCGTGGTGCGCGCGACATTGAAGCAGCAAGCCTGACGTAACCGGCGATTTTGCTCACAGCGCGACGCCGAATTTTCCGAGGATCCACACCGTCACGAGATAAAGCACGACGGTGAGGGCGCAGCAGGCCGCGAGCGTCGTCCAGAAACCGACGCCGCCGCGCAGCATCGCCGGCATCACCAGGAACATCGGCAGCGTCGGCAGCACGTACCAGAAGGTCGATTGCGCGTGCGTGGCGATGCGGTTTGCGTCGCCGGTGTCGTGCCACAGCCAGAGAATGCCAAGGAGCGAGACCAGCGGCAGCGACACGATGAGCGCGCCGAGCGTCGGCGCGCGCCGCGCCACCTCCGACACGACGGCGATGATGATGCCGGAGAGCGCGGCCTTAATCGCCAGATAGAGCATCGGATCGCCTTGCGCTCATGCCGTCAGGTCCTCGTCGGCGAGCAGTTCGCGCAGCGAGCCGATCGCCTCGATGGCGTCCTCTTCGGTCTTGGCGCCATCGAGCTGCGTCTTGATCTCGCGCAGCGTCGACAGCCGCCGCACATGCAGCATCTCGTCGACGTAGGCGCGCGCCTCGTTGAGCGTCGCGATCTTGCGCTTGTGCGGGGTGTCCTTGACGAAGATCGGCGGAGCGACGGGGAAATCGAGCATCGGTCACATCTCCCGTTTGCCGGCGATTATGCGGCCTGCGCCGCCGCATATCAAATGCCCGCGCCGCGTGGGATGACGAAAAAGCGCCGTTGACCTATAGTCGGCCGCGTTCCCGGAGCGGAGCGATGCCCGAGCAGACCGTCGTCAAGCCGCGCACCAAGACCAAGCCGCAGACCCAGCGCCCCAAGCTGTGGAAGGTGATCCTGCTCAACGACGACTACACCCCGCGCGAATTCGTCGTCGAGGTGCTCAAGGCCGTGTTCCGCATGAACGAGACCCAGGCCTACCGCGTGATGATGACGGCGCATCAGAAGGGCGCCTGCGTCATCGCGGTGTTCACCAAGGACGTCGCCGATACCAAGGCCAAGGAAGCCACCGAGCTCGGCAAGAGCAAAGGCTATCCGCTGTATTTCACGACCGAGCCGGAGGAGTAGGAAAGTGCAACGCGTGTTGATCACGGCCGGTGCGTCCGGCATCGGCCGCGAATTCGCGCGCGCCTTCGCCGCGACCGCCGCGAAAGTGTTCGTCTGCGATATCGATGAGGCGGCGCTGGCCGCGCTTGCCAAGGAAATCCCGGGCCTCACGGCGAAGCGCTGCGACATGGCGAGCCGCAGCGAGATCGAGCGCATGGTGCCGGACGCCATCAGCGCGCTCGGCGGCCTCGACGTGCTCATCAACAATGCCGGCATCGCCGGGCTGACTTTGCCGGTCGAGCAATACCCGGCCGACGACTGGGACAAGGTGGTCGCCGTCAACCTGACCGCGATGTTCGACGTGGCGCGGCTCGCCATCCCGCACCTCAAGCAGTCGAAGGCCGGCTGCATCATCAACATGAGCTCGGTCGCCGGCCGCTACGGCTTTGCCAACCGCTCGCCTTACGCGGCGACCAAATGGGGCGTGATCGGGCTGACCAAAACGCTGGCGATCGAGCTCGGCGAATTCGGCATCCGTGCCAATGCGATCGCGCCGGGCGCGGTCGAGGGCGAGCGCATCGTGCGCGTGTTCCGCGGCCGCGCGCAGATATCCGGGCGCTCGATGGAGGAGGTCAAGGCGGAAGCCTTCTCGCAGCAATCGATCGACGGCTTCATCGATCCGAAGGGCATCGCGCAGCTTGCGGTGTTTCTCGCCTCGGATGCGGCGAAGTCGATCAGCGGGCAGGTGATCCCGATCGACAACGACCGGCAAAGGGCGTGAGCCAGGAGCCATAACGAAAGGGCGGCCTCGCAGCCGCCCTTTGTATTTGTGGGTGCCGTTGGCGCTACTGCGCGGCGAGCAGCGCCACTTGCGTCGGCGGTTCGATCGCGCCGGTCTTGGCCTGCGTCTGGTAGAAGTAAATCCCCAGCCCGATCAGGATCACCACCAGGATGCCGGCGATGATGTTCATCGTCTCGTCGGAGGCGCCGCTCGAGGAGCGGGAGGAGCGCCTGCGCGCCGCCGGCTTCGGCCGGGCGGCCTTGCGGGCCCGCGTGGTCTTCTTGCGTTTCATCGCCATGAAGTGATCCCCCTTAAATCCGCTAACGCGCCAAAGGCCCCGCGCTCTTTCGCTCGCGGGTGACGCGCGTTCACGTTGACGGGCCTCTAAGACTGACAGGCGGCCCAGGAAACGGCGGACAAGAAACGCCGCCGCGGTGGCGTAATTGCACACACACGTAACGCGGCCCGGCCGGCGAGGCCGCGCTCAATGGCCCGATGGATGCTCGATTCGGCCCGGGTCGGCAATGGGGTGGCACCCCGGCTTGGCAAGGTGCGCGTCTGGGCCTCCTCCGATCAGAGGACGCGGGGGCCCCACGCGCCGTGCCAATGCGGTGCAGCAAAACGGGAGAACCACCATGCGCCTGCGACCTCTGGTTGGCCTTTTGGCCTTGATTTGCCTTCTGCCCTTCGTGTCATTGCCGGCGAGCGCCGCCGATATGAGCAAGATCGTGCCGATGCTGAAGCAGGGCGGTTACGTCCTGGTGCTGCGCCACGGCGCGACTGACGAGACCACCAAGGACGTTTATCCCTTCGTGTTCGACGACATGACCAAGCAGCGCCAGTTGAGCGAAGAGGGCCGCAAGACCGCCCGGGACATGGGTGAGGCCTTCAACAAGCTCGGGATCAAGTTCGGGCGGGTCTATACCAGCCAGCTGCACCGGGCTTACGAGACCGGCTTCCTGGCTTCGGGCGGGCCGATCACCCCGGTGAACGTGCTGACCGAGAGCGGCGCGGGCTCGGCCGCGGCGATGGCCAACCCGACCGGCGCCAATGTCCATGTCGGCAACGCCATCCGCGCTTTGACCAACAAGGCGCCGGCGTCGGGGGCCAACAATCTCCTCGTCACCCACAAGCCGAACATCGTCGACGCCTTCGGCAAGGACTTCACCGACGTCAAGGAGGCCGAGGCGCTGGTCTATCAGCCGAACGCCTCGGGCACGCCGACGCTGATCGCGCGGGTGCAGGCGAGCGAATGGATCGCCGCGGCGGCGGCGCCGGCACGGACGAACTAGGACGAATTAGCGGGCGGCGGCGGAGGCGAAAAAGGCGGCCTCGCGGCCGCCTTTTTTAGTTTTAGCTAGCCGCCGTGCGTGCCGGGTCAGAGGATCACGAACACCCCGTCGTTGACCCGCAGGTGTCGCATTTCATGCACGTGCCGTTGCGCACCAGCGTGAAGTTGCCGCATTCGCCGCAGGCTTCGCCCTCGTAGCCCTTGGCGCGGGCCTCCGCGCGCTTCTCGGAGGCCGCCGCCTTCGCGTGCAGGCGGGCATCGGTGGCGTTGTGCACTTCGAGCTGTTGCGCCGGCGACAACTTCGCCTCCGGCTCGGCCTTGAGCGCGGTGGCGCCCGAGGCATGGAGCGTGGTGACGTTGCCGCTGCCGACCGCCTCGGACGACGGCGTGCTGCCGCCGCTGACGACCGAGAGCCGGTCGGTGCGCGAGCGAGTCAGGCCCTTGGAGACGTATTGCGACGCGGGCGCCGGCTTGCCCTCGACCACGCCCTTGCCGAGCGCGTCGAAGCCGCTCTCGCTCGGATCGACGTGGGCGAGATCGAAGCGCTCCTGATAGGACACCGCGAGCTCGCGGAACACGTAGTCGAGGATCGAGGTCGCGTACTTGATCGAGTCGTTGCCCTGCACCGGGCCCTGCGGCTCGAAGCGGGTGAAGGTGAAGGCGTCGACATATTCCTCGAGCGGCACGCCGTATTGCAGGCCGAGCGACACCGCGATCGCGAAGTTGTTGATGATTGAACGAAGGGCCGCGCCTTCCTTGTGCATGTCGATGAAGATCTCGCCGAGCCGGCCGTCGTCGTATTCGCCGGTGCGGAGGTAGACCTTGTGGCCGCCGACCACGGCTTTCTGCGTGTAGCCTTTGCGGCGGTCGGGCAGCTTCTCGCGCTCGCGCAGCACGGTGACGCGCTCGACGATCTTCTCGACCACCTTTTCGGCAAGGCCCGCGGCGCGCGCCGGCATCGACTTCTCGAGGAAGGCCTCGACCGCATCCTCCTCCTCGTCGTCATCGGCGATGAGCTGCGAGTTGAGCGGCTGGGACAGCTTCGAGCCGTCGCGATAGAGCGCGTTGGCTTTCAGCGCCAGCTTCCACGACAGCAAGTACGCCGCCTTGCAGTCGTCGACCGTTGCCTCGTTCGGCATGTTGATGGTCTTGGAGATGGCGCCGGAGATAAAGGGCTGCGCCGCCGCCATCATCTTGATGTGGCTCTCCACCGAGAGGAAGCGTTTGCCGGTGCGGCCGCACGGATTGGCGCAGTCGAACACCGGGTAATGCGCGGGCTTCAAGTGCGGCGCGCCTTCCACCGTCATGGCGCCGCAGACGTGGATGTTGGCGGCCTCGATCTCGCGCTTGCCGAAACCGAGCGCGACGAGCAGGTCGAAGGTTGGGGAGGCGAGGTCCTCAGCGGCGATGCCGAGCGTGTCGCGGCAGTAGTCTTCGCCGAGCGTCCACTTGTTGAAGACGAACTTGATGTCGAAGGCGGTCGGCAGCTGCTTCTCGACCTTCGCGATCGCGTCGTCGGTGAAGCCCTTGGCCTCGAGCGTGGTGTGGTTGATGCCCGGCGCCTGCGCCAGGTTGCCGTGGCCGACGGCGTAGGCCTCGATCTCGGCGATCTGGCTTTCGGAATAGCCGAGCGTGCGCAATGCCTCGGGCACGGCGCGGTTGATGATCTTGAAGTAGCCGCCGCCGGCGAGCTTCTTGAACTTCACCAGCGCGAAGTCGGGCTCGATGCCGGTGGTGTCGCAATCCATGACGAGGCCGATCGTGCCGGTGGGCGCGATGACGGTCGACTGCGCGTTGCGGTAGCCGTGCGCTTCGCCGAGCGCGAGCGCGCCGTCCCAGGCCTTCTTGGCGTGTGCGATCAGCGCCTGATCGGGGCAGGCGGCAAGGTCGAGCGGCACCGGCGGCTGCGACACGCTCTCATAGCCCGAGCGCTCGCCGTGGGCGGCGCGGCGGTGATTGCGCATCACGCGCAGCATGTGCTCGCGGTTCTTCTTGTAGCCGGGGAAGGGGCCGAGCTGCTTGGCCATTTCCGCCGACGTCGCGTAGGCGATGCCGGTCATGATGGCGGTGAGCGCGCCGGCAATCGCACGGCCGGAGTCCGAGTCATACGGAATGCCCGACGTCATCAGCAGGCCGCCGATATTGGCGTAGCCGAGGCCGAGCGTGCGGAATTCGTAGGACAGTTCCGCGATCTGCTTCGACGGGAACTGCGCCATCATCACCGAGATTTCCAGCACCACGGTCCACAGCCGCACGGCGTGTTCGTAGCTCTCGACCTGGAATTTGCCGGTTTTCTCGTCGCGGAACGTCAAGAGGTTGAGCGAGGCGAGATTGCAGGCGGTGTCGTCGAGGAACATGTATTCCGAGCACGGGTTCGAGGCGCGGATCGGCCCCGAGGCCGGGCAGGTGTGCCAGTCGTTCACCGTCGTGTGGTATTGCAGGCCCGGATCGGCGGAGGCCCAGGCGGCGTAGCCGATCTTCTCCCACAGGTCGCGCGCCTTCAGGGTCTTCGCGATCTTGCCGTTCTTGCGATAGGTCAGATCCCAGTTGCCGTCGGCTTCGACGGATTTCAGGAAGTTATCGGTGACGCGCACCGAATTGTTCGAGTTCTGCCCCGACACCGTGAGATAGGCGTCACTGTCCCAGTCGGTGTCGTAGGTCGGAAACTGGATGTCCTTGTAGCCCTGCTTGGCGAACTGGATCACCCGCTTGATGAAGTTGTCGGGCACCATCGCGCGGCGCGCGAGCTTGATCTCGCGCTTGAGCGCGGGATTTTTCTCCGGCGCGAAGCAATCATCGCCCGAGCCCTCGCAATTCACGCAGGCCTTGAGCACCGCCTTGAGGTGCTTCTGGTTGATCTTGGAGCCGGTGACGAGCGCCGCCACCTTCTGCTCTTCGATCACCTTCCAGTCGATATAGGTCTCGATGTCCGGATGGTCGGCGTCGACGATGACCATCTTGGCGGCGCGGCGCGTGGTGCCGCCCGACTTGATGGCGCCCGCGGCGCGGTCGCCGATCTTGAGGAAGCTCATCAGGCCGGACGACTTGCCGCCGCCCGAGAGCTTCTCGCCTTCGCCGCGCAGGTTGGAGAAGTTCGAGCCGGTGCCCGAACCGTATTTGAACAGGCGCGCCTCTCTCACCCATAAATCCATGATGCCGCCTTCGTTCACCAGGTCGTCGTTGATGCCCTGGATGAAGCAGGCGTGCGGCTGCGGATGCTCGTAGGAGCTCTTCGATTTCGTCAGCTTGCCGGTGAACGGATCGACGTAGTAGTGGCCCTGGCTCGGACCGTCGATGCCGTAGGCCCAGTGCAGGCCGGTGTTGAACCATTGCGGCGAGTTCGGCGCGCACATCTGTGCCGCCAGCATGAAGCGCAATTCGTCGAAGAAGGCTTGCGCATCCTGCTCGCTGTCGAAATAGCCGCCCTTCCAGCCCCAATAGGTCCAGGTGCCGGCCAGGCGATCGAACACCTGCTTGGACGAATGTTCGCCGATGCTCCGTTCCTTCTCGGGCAGTTCGGCGAGTGCCGCGTCATCGGCGACCGAGCGCCACAGGAACGACGGCACGGAGTTCTCTTCCACCTTCTTCAGGCGGGCCGGTACGCCGGCCTTGCGGAAATATTTCTGCGCCAGCACGTCGGACGCGACCTGCGACCAGAATTCCGGCACCTCGACATTGTCGAGCTTGAACACCACCGAACCATCCGGATTACGGATTTCACTAGTGGTGAGCCGGAACGCGATGTCTGCGTAGGCCGATTGTCCGTCCTTGGTGTAGCGCCGTTCGATCCGCATTGTTGTCTCTAGCCCCAATTGTTGGGCGGCTGTCGCTTCCGCCGACGATTTCACACGCGGGCGTTTTTTCCACCCACTTGCCCCGTCTGCACTGATCGACGCCACCTGATTTATGTCCGGTGCTCTGACCTGGCACCGGTTACTCCCGGACGTTTGACCGTCCGGCACAAAGCAGGCCTCTTACCCAAATCGCCGGTTCCGGCGTGGGTGAGACACGACTTCAACAGTCGTTTTGGAGGTCCGGAGGGAACCTGAACTCACGCACACCGAACTCACTAAAGCTAGGTGGAACTCGTTGCCGTCGTCAACAACAGATAGAGGCAAAATCTGAATCAAACACTAAATCTTGTGGTAAAGGCCGGTCTCAACGCGACGTCAGCAACGAAACCATCGGCAGTATCGAGCGATAAACGGGTTCCGAAAAGCAATTTTCTTAGCCAGCCGCCCTAGGTTTATTTCCCTCCAGCCATGACAATAAAATGACGGAAAACCGGGGCTTGCGTGTCTTGGCCCTCGCTTCGCCCGTGCACGCAGCGCGGGGGACAGGCATTGGAAAAACCCGGCAATGCTCCGCCCGGAGTTGCTGATTCTCGGAAAGGAGTCAGTGCGTTAGCGGCAACGTCTCCGCCGCGAGACAGCGCGTAAGTGATACCCAAGCCTGTGAATTGAGTTTGCCGGCGCCTCGCGCGCCACGGATTACCGCCGCGCGGCCGAAACGGAAAAGGCGGACCCCTCTCGGAGCCCGCCTTAGACCGGCACTGTCATATCGCTAATCAGGTCGGCGCGAGAATCGGCAGCGCTGCTGATTAAATCGTGGGCACCTTGCCGCAACAGGACGCGGAAGGCAACCCCGCGCGAGCGATCGCCCCAAGCCGGCATCGCGAGCTGTGGCGCGCGGCTGTGGACAGACACCGCAAAGTCGCGCCGCGGTCACGCAGCAATGCGAACGACGCAACGATCCAAATTGATTTTGCCGGGTGCGCTGCCGCGCATCGGCACGCGACTTGCGAGACAGCACGGCAAAATCACCGGCTTCAGGAGATGAGATGCCAAACTTTGCTCACGTCCTCGGTCTCGCCGTCACGTTTGCCGCGATTGTCGCCTTCCTTGTCGAACCGACGCGCAAGCCTGCGAGGCAGAAGGCCGACATCCGGCCGCTGTTCCGCGCAAAGCAGGCTGCGAGCAACGCCGAATACGAGGCGATCTTCCTGTTTTCGCTGCTCGGGCTGCTGCTGAGTTGCGCATTGCTGCCGCGGCTAATCGGCGCGCCGATTGCGCTGATGTCGATCGGGTAGCGCGTCAGGAGCCGCGGGCAACACGCCGCGTCCGCTTCGGCGTCTCGGCCGGCTGTTCGCGCATGGCGTCGCCGTCGAAACTGATCTGGCGCGATGTCGGCAGCGCCTCCGGATGCTCACGCTGAAGAAAGTCGATCATCTTCTCGCGCACCTCGCAGCGCAGGTCGAAGGCCCGGCCTGCGGAATTCGCGCTCATCAGCGCGCGCAGCTCGATCGCGCCCTGCTTGGCCTCGGTGACTTGCAGCACGATGGTCTCGCCGTTCCAGCTCTTGGAGTTCTGGCAGATCTCCTTGAGCTTCTCGCGGATGACGCCGACCGGCGCGCGGTAATCGACGTAGAACATCACGCTGCCGAGCAGCGCCGAGCTCTCGCGTGTCCAGTTCTGGAACGGCTTTTCGATGAAGTAGGAGAGGGGCACGATCAGACGCCGCAGATCCCAGACGCGAACGACCACGTAAGTCGAGGTGATTTCCTCGATGATGCCCCATTCGCCTTCGACGACGACGGCGTCATCGAGGCGGATCGGCTGCGTCATTGCGAGCTGCACGCCGGCCATCAGATTGGACAGCACCGGGCGGGCGGCAAGGCCGGCCACGATGCCGGCAACGCCCGCAGACGCGAACAAGCTAACGCCGTATTGGCGCACGGCTTCGAAGCTCATCAGCGCGGCGCCGATGGTGAACAGCGCGATCATGGCGTCAAACGCGCGCAGCAGGACGCGGATCTGCGTGTTGTGCTTGCGCGCGAGCAGATTGTCGGCGGTGTCGAGCTGGAAGCGCAGCAGATAGAGGTCCGCCGCAATGTTCAACGCTACGATCGCGGCCCAGCCGACCACGCCGATGATCGCCATAATGAGAACGCGCGCGATCACAAAGCGCAGGTCATCCGGGATCGGCGCGACCGGCAGCACGATGATCAGCGCAATGATAACGATGGCAAGCCGCGTCACCCCGCGCAGGCGGGTAGTGATCGTCAATGCAAACGGATAGCGGCCGCTGAGCAGGCGGCGCGTCAGCCTGCGCGCCCACAGATGCAGCGCCAGCGCGATCGTCACGGCAAGCGCGATGACAATCAGCCCGACGACGGGAGCGGGCAACCAATCAAGCCATGACTCGGCGGAATTCAGCGCAGACCGGAGCAAATCCATGCGGTTTTGCGATACCGTTGACTGGACAGGCGGCATGGAGGTGGCAGAACGCCGGTTCCCTCCGCCCCGGCAATGCACGAGCGCGATGAAAAGTTTCCTGCTGAAACTATTCACCTGGTGGAATTCCCAGACCTTCGGCACCCAGTTCTGGACCTGGATGTACGGCGAGCTGGTTGGCGAGGACGAATTCGGCAACCGCTATTTCCGCACCAAAGGCGGCAAGGTCGATCCTACGCTGCTCTTCGAGCGGCGCTGGGTCATCTATAACGGCTATGCGGAAGCCTCCGCCGTGCCGCCGTCCTGGCACGGCTGGCTGCACCACACCGTCGACGTGCCGCCGAGCGCCGAAAGCTACCAGCCGCGCGCCTGGCAGAAGCCGCACCGCGCCAACATGACCGGCACGCCGGCTGCCTACCGGCCGCCCGGCTCGACGCTTGCCGCCGGCCGCCGCCCCAAGGCGACGGGCGATTACAAGGCGTGGAATCCGGGCGAATAGCTGCCCTTCCTCCGCCGTATTCCCCGTGTTAACCGGACCTCGTCCGGGCGAGGCGATGGGGTAGGGTCCGGGCGGAACATCCGCATTCATGGCGCGACCGACGCTCTCAATCTCGCTGTTCGTGCTGGCCGCGCTGACCCTTGCCGGGCCCGCCGCCGCGCAATTCGGCTCGATTTTCAACCAGTCGCCGCCACGTCCGCCGGCCGACGTGCCGAACGCGCCGCCATCTGACCGCCGCGCGCCGCCGTACTATCCGAACCGGCAACAGGCGCCCAATCAGGATCCCGACGAACCGCCGGATGAGCCGTTGCCGGCGCCGATGAACCTGCCGCCGCAAGGCCGTCCCGGCGCGGGCGGCATTCAACAGGAGACGTTGCCGCCGCCACCCGGCGCGCAGCAGGCGATGCGTCCGCCGGCCCAACAGCCGGCGGCGCCGTTGCAGCCGCCGCAGGGCCAGCAACCGCAGCAGCCGGCGAATGCCGCGCCGGCCGCGCCGCCGCAGAATGAAGTCGTGGTCGAGCCGCCGCCGCAGCGCATCGCCAATCCGACCGCGGTGTTTGCCGGCCTCGACAAGATCACTGGCCGCATCACCTCGTTCGACGTCGCGGTCAACGAGACGGTGCAGTTCGGCGCGCTGCAGGTGACGCCGCGCGTGTGCTATTCGCGGCCCCCGACCGAAACGCCGCAGACGGATTCCTTCGTCGAGGTCGATGAGGTGACGTTGCAGGGCAAGATCCAGCGCATCTTCACCGGCTGGATGTTCGCGGCGAGCCCGGGCCTGCATGCGGTCGAACATCCGATCTACGACGTGTGGCTGACCGATTGCAAAGGCGGCAAGAACCCGGCGGTCGCGGAAGTGCCGGACGATCAGCAACCGCAGCAGCCGGCAAAGCCCGCGCCGAAGCCGCCGGCGCAGCCGCAGAAGCGGCCGCCGCCGCGCTCGCAACAGCAGCCCGGCTTCCTGCCGGCGCTGCGCTAGTCCTTTCCGATAATCGCCAGCGCGTCTTCGCCGCGCACCGGCTTGTCGAGCGGCAGCGCGCCGAAATCGCCTTCGCCGATCAGCGCTTCTTCCAGCAGCCGGTGATAGCGGCGCTTGGGCACTTCGACGGCGCCGAAGGTGCGCAGATGATCGGTGACGAACTGCGTGTCGAGGAGGCGATAGCCGCCGGCTTTGAGCCGCGCGATCAGATGCACCAGCGCGATCTTGGAGGCGTCGCGCGTGCGGTGAAACATGCTTTCGCCGAAGAAAGCGCGGCCGAGCGAGACGCCGTAGAGGCCGCCGACCAATTCGTCGCCGTCATAGACCTCGACGCTGTGGCAGTGACCGTGCGCGTAGAGCGCGCGGTAGATGCGGCGGATGCGGCCGTTGATCCAGGTGCGGGCGCGGTCGCGTTTCGGCGCGGCGCATCCTTCGATGACGCCCTCGAAGTCGCGGTTGACGCGCACGACCAGGTCGGTGGTGCGTATGGTCCGCGCCAGCCGCGCCGGCACGTGGAAGGTATCGAGCGGGATGATGCCGCGCAGCTCCGGCTCGATCCAGTAGAGCGCCGGGTCGTCCGCGCTCTCCGCCATCGGAAAAATGCCGCAGGCATAGGCCTTCAGCAGCACCTCCGGGGTAATTTCGATGAAGGCGTTCTCGCGACTGGCCATGATCGAATACGACTTTGGTAGACCTCACAATTAACCGACAGCTTACCATAGCCCGGCCATATTTCAGAAAAGCCGAACTGCCGGACCGCTCGCGCGTTGGCCCGCGGACGCAACACCAACGGACATATGGGGTTCCATGGGACGCGCCGCACTACCTCCAACGGTTCTCATCGTCGAGGATGAGACCCTGATCAGTCACCTGGTGGCGGACTGGTTGAACGACCGCGGCTTTGCGGTCCATGAAGCGGCGAGCGGCGACGAGGCGCTCGACTACATCGATCAGGGCGGACCGGTGGACGTGATGTTCACCGACGTGAATTTGCCGGGCAGCATCAACGGGGCCCAGCTTGCGGCGCGAGTGCGCGCGATGCGGCCGGAGTTGCCGATCGTCTACGCCTCGGGACGCTACACCTCGGACGAAATCGCGCCGCTGGTGCCGCGCTCGGTGTTCGTGCCGAAGCCGTACAATCCGGCCGACGTCTGTTCGTTGCTGAGGCGGCTGACCGGCGGCTAAGGGCAGCGCGTGATCGTCACCTGGCGCTCGCCGCCGCCTTCAGCCGGCACGGTGATGGTCTCGCGGCTGAGCGTGCAGCGTGGCTGGATCACAGTGACGGTCGGCGCGGCCTGCTGCGGCATCACGACCACCGGCTCGCCGTAACCGTAGTCGGCGGGCGTGTAGGTCGCGACCGGACCGCCGTAGCCACCATATCCATAACCGTAGCCGTAGTAGCTGTACGGCCAGATCATGTGGTTGTGGTGGTGGGTTCGGTGCAAGCCGTTAAGGGGCAAACCGGAATGCGGGAACATGAAGCCCTTCGCCGACACACCGGCCGGCAGCAACAGCGCGAGCGCGAAAGCTGCGCCGACGCTGCACGCGATCATTCGCTTGATCATCGTCACGCCCTCCACGGTCCCACGCGAAGGCTACACCCGGGGGCGACATCAACACAAACGTTCGAAATTGATTCAAATCTTAGGCGTCACGGCTCCATCCCGCCTTTGGCGAGGAACTGCTCGAGCCAGTGGATGTGGTAATTGCCGTCGATGATGTCCTTCTCGCGCACCAGGGCGCGGAAGAGCGGCAATGTGGTCTCGATGCCGTCGACCACGACCTCGTCGAGCGCGCGCGACAGCCGCATCAGGCATTCGGTGCGCGTCTTGCCGTGGACGATCAGCTTGCCGACCAGCGAGTTATAGTAAGGCGGGATCGTGTAGCCCTCGTAGACGGCGCTATCGATGCGCACGCCGAGCCCGCCGGGCGGGTGGTAATGCAGGATCTTGCCGGGCGAGGGGCGGAAGGACACCGGGTTCTCGGCATTGATGCGGCATTCTATGGCGTGGCCGTGGAAGCGGATGTCATTCTGTGTGAGCGTCAGTTCCTGTCCGGCGGCGACGCGGATCTGCTCGAAGATCAGGTCGATGTCGGTGATCATCTCGGTCACCGGGTGCTCGACTTGGATGCGCGTGTTCATCTCGATGAAATAGAACTTGCCGTCCTCGTAGAGGAATTCGACCGTGCCGACGCCGAGATAGGAAATCTCGCGCATGGCCTTGGCGACCGTCTCGCCGATCTCGGTTCGCGCCGTGGCGTTGAGCGCGGGCGAGGGGCTTTCTTCGAGAACCTTCTGGTGGCGGCGCTGCAGCGAGCAATCGCGCTCGCCGAGATGAATGGCCTTGCCCTTGCCGTCGCCGAGCACCTGGATTTCGATGTGGCGCGGCTTCTCCAGGTATTTCTCGATGTAGACGGCGTCGTCGCCGAAGGCGGCCTTGGCTTCGCTGCGCGCTGTCGATAGCGCGGTCGAGAGGTCGGCGGCCGTCCGCGCGACCTTCATGCCGCGCCCGCCGCCGCCGGCCGCGGCCTTGATCAGAACCGGATAGCCGATGTTCTTGGCGATCTTTTCCGCCTCGGCGTCTGAGGTGACGCCGCCTTCCGAGCCGGGCACGACCGGGATGCCGAGGCGCTTGGCGGTGCGCTTGGCCTCGATCTTGTCGCCCATGATGCGGATGTGCTCGGCCTTGGGGCCGATGAATTGCACGCCGTGATCGGCGAGGATTTCGGCAAAGCGCGCGTTCTCCGACAGGAATCCGTAGCCGGGATGCACGGCGTCGGCGCCGGTGATCTCGCAGGCCGACAGGATCGCCGGCACGTTGAGGTAGCTGTCCTTCGCCGCCGGCGGACCGATGCACACGCTCTCGTCGGCAAAGCGCACATGCATGGCGTCGGCGTCGGCGGTGGAATGCACCGCGACGGTTGGAATGCCGAGTTCCTTGCAGGCGCGCAACACGCGCAGCGCGATCTCGCCGCGATTGGCGATGAGGATTTTATCGAACACGCGCGCTCACTCGATAATCACCAGCGGCTCGCCGAACTCGACCGGCTGGCCGTCCTCGAACAGGATCTGAATTACGGTGCCGGCGCGTGGCGCCGGAATCTGGTTCATCGTCTTCATGGCTTCGATGATCAGCAGCGTCTCGCCGGCTTTCACCTTGCTGCCGATCTCGATGAAGGGCTTGGCGCCCGGTTCGGCTGCGATATAGGCGGTGCCGACCATCGGCGAAATCACCACGCCCGGATGTTTCGACGGATCGAGCGGAGACGACGCGGATTCGCCGACCAGCTGCGACGCCGCGCGCGGCGTGGCGATCATGGTCGTCGCCGGCGCGGCGGCAACGCCGCGCGCCACGCGCACGCGCTGACCATCCTGCTCGATTTCGATCTCGGTCAGGCCGGTCTCGTCCAGGAGCTTTGTGAGCTCGTGGATCAAGTTCGTGATTGACCAGCGGCGATTTCGGCGTCTTTGCCATCATAGTCCCTTGCGCATGATCTTATCCGAAAACCGGGCCCCGCTTTTCGGGATCAGGCGCTTTTCTCTTTGGCCCCGATGAGGCCGGCGAGCCCGATGATCGCCAGCGCATAGCCGTCGATGCCGAAACCGGCGATCACGGCTTTCGCGGCCTTCGAGACATAGGAGTTCTGCCGGAAGCTTTCACGGGCGTGGATATTGGTGACATGGATTTCGACCGCCGGCACGGTCGCGCTCACCGCCAGCAAGGCATCGAGGATCGCGATCGAGGTGGTGGTGTAGCCGGCCGGATTGAGGATGATCGCGGCCGCCTTCTTTGCCTGTGCTTCCTGAATCCAGTTGACCAGCTCCCCCTCGACATTGGATTGGCGGAAATCGATGTCGATGCCGAAGCGCTTGGCGGTCGTCTCGCACAGCTTCTGCACATCGGCGAGCGTCGCGCGGCCATACTTCTCCGGCTCGCGCGTGCCGAGCAGGTTCATATTCGGGCCGTTGAGGACGTAGATGGTCTGGGGCATGGGCCGGCTGCGGGAAAATCTCGGCGCTTTATAGGTGGCCCCGCCGCGAAGGGGAAGCCCGGACGTTTTTAAGCTTTAAGGCGGCGATTTAGCCGACGGCCAAGGTCTCGGCGGCGGCCCAGTCGATCACGTCCTGGATCGCCGTTAACCTTTCGCGGCCCGCGGCCCGGGACCGCGCGAACAGATTGACCTGGCGATTGGCGCTGGTGCCGTCGGCGACGATGGTGTCGAGCCGCTTGATCTCCTTCGCGCAGTCGAAGGCGGCGATGTCGTCGGCGATCAACGCGTGCACCCGATCGAGCCACTCGCGGACATCGAGCGGTTCCCGCGAGAACGGATCGACGAAGGTCGCGGCGATGCCGTAGCGCTGGGCATTCCATTTGTTCTCGGCGGTGATGGCGCGGCCGACGCGGTCGAAGCCGGCGTTGAGCTCGCGGTCGCGGCAGTGCGCGCGCACCAGGCAACGGAACATGGCGGCGATGGCGATGGCGTCATCGAGCTGCGTGCAGCTGTCGGCGACGCGCAATTCGATGGTCGGGTTCGGCAACGACGGCCGCAGCGCCCACCAGATGTAACTCGCATCCGGAATGATATTGGCGCCGACCAGCGCGTCGACAAATTCGTCGTAGTCGGCACTGGTGCGGAACAGCTCGGGCAAGCCGGTGCGGGGCAATTCGTCGTAGGCGGCGAGCCGGTAGCCGACGAGGCCGGTGAGATTGCCTTGCCAGAACGGCGACGATGTCGAGAGCGCGAGCAGGAGCGGCAGGTAGGGCGTCAGCCGCAGGATCAGATTGATGCGCGTGTCGAGGTCCGGCACCTCGACATGGACATGCATGCCGCACAGCATGTTGCGGTGGCCGATCATCTGCAAGTCGTCCATGATCTCGCCGTAGCGGCTCTTCGGCGTCATCTGCTGCTCGGGCCAGAAGGCGAGGGGAAAGGTGCCCATGGCGGCGAGACCGAGGCCGTGCTCGCTCGCGGCCTGGCCAAGCATCCAGCGATAGCTGGCAAGATGCGCGCGCGCCTCCGGCATGCTTGTGCAGGGCGGCGTCGCCACCTCGATTTGCGACTGCAGCATTTCGGTCATGACGCGATCGCCCAGCCGCTCGCGCGCGTTTTTGAGGAAGTTTTTGTCGGTACGCTGCACGGCCCGGCGCGTTTTCGCGTCGAACACGAAGAATTCCTCTTCCATGCCGATCGTGTACATGCGCGCGACAACTCGTTCGGGAACTTTGGGTTCCGCGCGTAGTTCCAAAAACAAAACGGCCGCCGATTCGGCGGCCGCTTGCGAAGATTTGACTATCGGAAAACGATCAGCAGGTCGCCTTCCCGCAACGCGCGGTGTTCACATTCTCCTGCAGGCCCTTCAGCCCGATGGCGCCGACGATCACATTGTCACCGATGACGTAGCTCGGCGTGCCGTTCAGTCCGAGCGCTTCGGCGAGCTTGAAGTCCTGCTGCAAGGTCTTCTCAACTTCGGGGCCCTTCATGTCCTTCTGCAGGCGGTCCATATCGAGGCCGATCTCCTTGGCGACCGCGAGCGCCTTGGCGCCGTCGGCATGACCGCGGCCGCCGAGCAGCTTCTGGTGGAATTCGAGGTATTTCTTGCCGGTCTTGTCCTGCATGCGCACAGCGACGGCGACGTGCGCGGCTTCCACCGAGCCTTCACCCAGCACCGGGAATTCCTTGAGCACGATCTTGAGATTGCTGTCATTTTTCAGCAGCGTGAGCATGTCGCCCATGGCGCCTTTGCAGTAACCGCAGTTGTAATCGAAGAATTCGACGAAGGTGACGTTGCCGTTGGGATTGCCGAGCGTGACCTGGTCAGTCGATGAGAACAGCGCCTGCGCGTTCTGCTTCACCGCGGTCTTGTGCTTTTCGTTTTCGGCGGCGGTCTGGCGCTTCTCGAGCTCAGTGATCGCTTCCTGCACGACTTCAGGATGGGCAACCAGATAGTCGTGAACGATCTTCTCGATGTCGCCGCGCTGAAGCGACGTGTCGTCGGCGCGGCCCAACTGCGGCAGCGCGAAAGCCAGCGCCGCGACTGAAGCGGCGGCGAAAAGGCGCAAACTGAAGGTCATTGTCATAGTCCTCGTTGGAATCGTCGCTAGTTTAGCCGCTACTGCGGCTTCATTGGCTTCACATTCACGATATCGTCGGCGCGCACCCAGGCCGGAGAACCGATGGCGAGGCCGCGTTTGGCCCGTTCGGCGAGCTGTTTGGCGGTTTTGACATCGCCGCGGGCAAAAGCGGCCTGCGCCGAGGCGAGATCGGCGTGCGGGATGTCGCCTTTGCGGCCATAGGCCATGGCGAGCTGCCCGTAGGCGGCCGGCGTCTCCGGTTCGTCGCGCAACGCCGTGTTCAGAATGTTGACGGCCTCCTCGGCAAACTTGGGGTTGTTGCTGCTGATCAGCGCCTCGCCGAGGAGGATCGAGATCAGCGGCGCGTGATGAGAGAGCGCCGCCGCCTGGCGCAGCGGCGCGACCGCTTCGCTGGCGCGGCCACCTTCAAGCAGTGCCTGCCCCTTGAGCTCGTAGAAATACGGATTGTTGGGCTCGCTGGCGATCAAGCCGTCCATCTGCGCAATCGCCACGCGCAAATCGGAGTGTCGGTACGTCGATATGGCGCGGGCGTAGCGCGCGGCAAGACTCTGGTCGCTCATCGGATAGCGGCGCGCGACGGTGTCGGCCTGCTCGAGGAAGCCTGAGAGCTTCGCGCGCGCCAGATCGTGACGCAGTTGCAGGGCGGGCGGGTCCGTGACGTTCCAGTAGGGGCTCGCCTTGGCGATCACTTCGAGCGTGGCGAGGCGGTCAGCCGGCATCGGATGGGTTTGCAGATAGGGATCGATGAAACGAGAATTGTATAGGGTTTCGTTGGCAAGCCGTTTGAACAGCTCGACCATTCCCTTGGGCGATTGATGCGTGGCGTTGAGGAATTTTACGCCGGCATGGTCGGCCTGGTCCTCCTGGGTGCGCGCATAGGCGAGCAGCGTGTGCAGGATCGACTGCTGCGGCCCCATGATCGCGGCGGTGCCGATCTCGCCGACGCTGGTGCCGCGGCCGGCCGTTGCGCCGGCGACGAGCGCGCCGACGCCGAGCAGCATGGCGACGATCGATTGCGTTTGCGCCTGCGCGAGCTTCTCGCGGAAGCGCATCAGATGGCCGCCGGCTAAGTGCCCCGTTTCGTGCGCCAGCACGCCGATCACTTCATTCGGCGTCTTGGCGTCGAACAAGGCGCCGGCGTTGATGAAAATGTGGCGCCCATCCATGACGAAGGCGTTGAAGGAGCGGTCGTTGAGGATGACGACCTTGACGTTCTGCTGGGAGAGACCGGCGACACGCAGGATCGGTTGCGCGTAGTCGCGCAGCAGGTTCTCGATCTCGGTATCTCGGATGATCGGCAGGTTCGGCGCGCCTTGCGCGTGGGCCGACTGCGCCGTGGGGGCCGCCGCGATGGCTGCGGCGGTGAGCCAGGCCAATGCCTTGGCTGCTGGCGCGCGCCGCCGGGCCCTGATACGTGTCGCGATATCGATCATGCCGATCTTAAGCCACCGGATGGGCGTGAGTTGCGTGAACCTAGTGACGCGCCGTTTTGCGGTCAACGCGGCCTACAATCACGTCTTTTTGGGGTGGAATGCGGCAACAGCGGGGCGGTTTCGGCCGGTTTCCGGGCAGGTTATGGGTTGATAATGATGCTCGACGCGGCAAAACGGCTGTTGGCGCCCTCCCGGCGCAGTGACGTGCCGCCGTTCATCGTCATGGACGTGATGGCGGCGGCGGCCAAGCGCGAGGCGCAAGGCGCCCGCGTCATTCACATGGAGGTCGGGCAACCTGCGGCGCCCGCGCCGCAAACCGCGATCAAAGCGGCCCAGGCCGCGCTCGCCACGGGCCGCATCAGCTACACCGAGACGCTCGGCATTCCGACGTTGCGCGCGGCGATCGCGCGACATTACGCCGACACCTACGATTGCGCGCTCGATCCGGGACGCGTGGTGGTGACCACGGGCTCATCGGGCGGCTTCATTCTGGCGTTCCTCGCGCTGTTTGACGCCGGCGACCGCGTCGCGCTCGCCAATCCCGGCTATCCGCCGTACCGGCATATCTTGTCGGCGCTCGGCTGCGAGCCGGTGCTGATCGAGACCTCGGCCGAGACGCGCTGGGCGTTGTCGGCGAAAGCGCTGATCGCCGAGCATCGCAGGAAGCCGTTGCAGGGTGTGGTGGTGGCGAGCCCCGCCAATCCGACCGGCACCATGATGGATGCCGACGCGCTGTCGCGGCTTATCTCGGTTGGCGAAGCGGAAGGCATCCGCGTTATCTCCGACGAGATCTATCACGGCCTCGACTATGCGTTTGCCGCGGAGACCGCGGCAAACGTGTCGGAGCGCGCGGTCGTCATCAATTCGTTCTCGAAATATTTCTGCATGACCGGCTGGCGCGTCGGCTGGATGGTGGTGCCGGAGAACCTGGTGCGAACGGTCGAACGGTTGCAAGGCAATCTCGCGATTTCGGTGCCGACGCTGGCGCAGGTCGCAGCGCAAGCCGCGTTCGACGGCAAGGCCGAGATGGAAGAGGTCAAGCACGGCTATGAGTTCAACCGGCGCATCCTGACCGAAGGCCTGCCGAAAGCCGGCCTCGATCAGTTTTTGCCGGTCGACGGCGCCTTCTATCTCTATGCCAACATCGCGCGCTTTTCCGACGACAGCCTCGACTTCGCCAAGCGCATGCTCAACGAGGCGGGGGTCGCGGCGACGCCCGGCATCGATTTCGATCCGATCGACGGCCGGCATTTCCTGCGCTTCTGCTACGCCGGCTCCGCCGCCGAGATGCACGAGGCGGTCGAGCGCATCGGCACCTGGCTCAAGCGCGGGTAGGGGACCGGTGTGACGTCGCAGCCCGTCAGCGCGTCGCACACATCCTCACCGGGCGAGGTCGCGCGCGTCTTTCTCAAGCTCGGCCTGACGTCGTTCGGAGGCCCGATCGCGCATCTCGGTTATTTCCGCACCGAGTTTGTCGAGCGCCGCCGATGGCTCGACGAGAAGACCTACGCCGATCTCGTCGCCCTGTCGCAATTCCTGCCGGGCCCGGCGAGCAGCAAGGTCGGCATCGCCATCGGTTTTTTCCGCGCGGGCTACACCGGCGCGCTGATCGCGTGGGCGGGCTTCACCTTGCCGTCGGCGCTCGCGCTGGTGCTGTTCGGTTACGGCGTCGACGCGCTTGGCGGTGCGCTCGGCAGCGGCTGGCTGCATGGCCTGAAGGTCGTGGCGGTCGCGGTGGTGGCGCAAGCGGTGCTCGGCATGATGCGGTCGCTTGCGCCGGACCGCGTCCGCGCGACGGTCGCTGTCATCGCCGCGGTGATCGTGCTGTCGTTTCCGAGCGCCTGGGGGCAGGTCGCGGCGATCATCTTCGGCTTCGCCGCGGGACTGACGGTCCTGCACATCGACGCGCCGCACGATCATGTGTCGCTGCCGCTGCGCGTCAGCCGCACGGCCGGCGCGATCCTGCTGGCACTGTTCTTTGCGCTGCTGCTCGGTCTACCGTTGCTCAACGCCGCGGCGCCCACGCACGGCCTGCAACTGTTCGAGGCGTTCTATCGCGCCGGCTCGCTGGTGTTCGGCGGCGGCCACGTGGTGCTGCCGCTGCTTCAGGCCTCAGTGGTGCCGCCCGGCTGGGTGAGCAACGACGCTTTTCTGGCCGGCTACGGCGCGGCGCAAGCGGTGCCCGGGCCGCTGTTCACCTTCGCCGCCTATCTCGGCACGGTAATGGGGCCGCAGCCGAACGGCTGGGCGGGCGCAACGCTATGCCTGGTCGCGATGTTCCTGCCGGCGTTCTTTCTTACCCTTGGCGCCTTGCCGTTCTGGGATGACTTGCGGCGAAGGCCCGGCGCGCAGTCGGCGCTGCGCGGCGTCAACGCGGCAGTGGTCGGACTGCTCCTGGCCGCCCTTTACAATCCGGTTTGGACCGCGGGCATTACCGGGCCGTACGACTTCGCGCTCGCCGTTGCCGCGTTCCTCTTGCTGTTCATGTGGCAGTTGCCGCCGTGGCTCGTCGTCGTGCTGAGCGCACTCGGCGGCGCGGCGATCGCAAAGCTTTAGCGCCTGCGCATGATCTTATCCGAAAACCGGTTCTCACTTTTCGGGATCATGCGCTAGAACTCGACGTCGAGCTCGACCACTTCGTCCGGCTCGGCCTTGGCGCCGGCGATCCATTCCCGCATCGCCGGCATCGCCATCACCGTCTTGCAATACGACGCGCAGTCGCTGTCGAGCCTCACGTCGTAGGTGAGGAAGCGCGTCACCACCGGCGCGAACATCGCATCCGCCATGCACGGGCTCGGCCCGAACAGGAACGTGCCGCCATGCGCGTCGAGGCATTCGCGCCAGATGAAGATGATGCGGTCGATGTCGGCCTGCGCGCCGGCCCAGACCTTGAAGCCCGGATGATGCGCCTTGAGGTTCATCGGCAGCGCCGAGCGCATGTTGGAGAACCCGGAATGCATCTCGCCCGAGATCGAGCGGCAATGCGCGCGGGCGGCGAGCGCCTCCGGCAGCAAACCGGCGTCGGGCAAAATCTCGTTGAGGTATTCGGCGATCGCCAGCGTGTCCCAGATCTTGATGCCGTTGTGCGTCAGGCAGGGCACCAGGAACGATGGCGACAGCAGCAGCAATTCGGCTCGCGTCGAAGGGTCGTCGCTCGCGACCGTCTTCTCCTCGAACTCGAGGCCGGCCATCTTGCAGAGCAGCCAGCCGCGCAGCGACCAGGAGCCGTAGTTCTTGCTGGCGATGGTCAGGGTAGCCGGGTTGCGCGCAGCTTTAGCCATGGGGCGTCACTTGTCCCAATGCATCTCGGCCCGGCATCCGGAAGCTTAGACGAAAGTTATTCACAATCAATACTTTCCCGTGATGCAAAAAATTCGAAATATGGCTTTTCCCCAAGCAATCCAGGCTAAAGGCGGACTGCTCAGAATTTTATCTCGCAGTGCAGCATAAAATGCTTTAGCGTTTCCCCGCGGTCCGCCGGGGCCGCCGGGGAATGGATGCTCTATCAGGCCTATCAGGCCCATGCCGATATCATGGTGCCGGTGCGAGCGTTTGCCGTCATGGCGGCGGACCACGGACGCGCGCGCCTCAACGGCTCGGCGCGGCCGTCGCTGCTGTCGAACCTCACCGCGGCCTATGAGTTGATCGCGCGCGCCGGGCTCACCCACGAGCGGCCGCCTTACGGCATCGACACCATCACCGTCGGCAACCGCGAGGTCGCGGTGACCGAAGAGGCCGCGCTGCGCACGCCGTTCGGCACGTTGCTGCATTTCAAGAAAGACATCGACCAGGCGCAGCCGCGCGTGCTGCTGATCGCGCCGCTGTCCGGGCATTTCGCGACGCTGCTGCGCACGACGGTGCGCACCATGTTGCCCGAGCACGACGTCTACATCACCGACTGGCACAATGCGCGCGACGTGCCGCTCGAGGCCGGGCGCTTCGGCTTCGACGAATATATCGAGCACATCATCCGCTTCCTAGAGACCATCGGGCCGGGGGCGCACATGGTCGCGGTGTGCCAGCCTTGCGTTGCGGCGCTGGTCGCGGCGAGCGTGATGGCGCAGAGCGGTTCGCCCGCGCAACCGCGCTCGATGACGCTGATGGCGGGGCCGATCGACACGCGCATCAACCCGACCAGGGTCAACGAGCTCGCCAAGTCGAAGGATATCGCTTGGTTCGAGAAGACCCTGATCGCGCGCGTGCCCGGCCGCTACGGCGGCGGCGGCCGCAAGGTCTATCCGGGCTTCGTGCAGCTCGCCGCCTTCATGAGCATGAACATCGACCGTCATCTCAAGGCGCATAAGGAGCTCTATGAGAATCTGGCGAAGGGCGAGGAGGCCAAGGCCGCGCAGACCAAAGCGTTCTACGACGAATATTTCGCCGTGCTCGACCTGACCTCGGAATTCTATCTCGAGACGGTGAAGCTCGTGTTCCAGGACCATGTGCTGCCGCTCGGCCACCTTACCTATCGAAATCAGAAGGTCGAGCCGAAGGCGATCAAGCGCACGATGCTGTTCACGGTCGAAGGCGAAAAGGACGATATCTGCGCTGTCGGGCAGACGCTCGCGGCACACGATCTCTGCTCGGGCTTAAGGCCCTATCGCAAGCGCCACCACATGCAGGCCGGCGCCGGCCATTACGGTGTGTTCTCGCGGCCGCGCCTGGGCGAGCCAGATCTATCCGATGGTGAAGAACGTCATCTTGCAGAGCGATTGACGTTTCACTTCTGCTGCCCGCGCGCCGCCTTGAAGCCGGCGACGAAGCGGGCGAGCGTGTCGGATGTCGCGCCACGCGGCAGCATCACCTCGATCAACGAGAACTGGCCACGGCGCGCATGCGCGCGCTCGAGCGCTTCGGCGAGTTGCCGCCGCGTCGCGACGCGCTCGCCAAAGCCGCCGATCGACTTGGCAATGTCGGCAAAATGCCAGTCATCGAGATTGTTGAACGTGGATTCCGGCTGGAACGCGCGCAGCATTTCCCAGCTCTGGTTGTTGAACAGCACCACGATCGGATCGAGGCCGTAGCGGCGGCAGTTGCCGAGCTCCCAGCCGGTCATCTGGAAGGCGCCGTCGCCGACCAGGATCAGCGGGCGGCGGCCGGTCGCGACTGCGGCGCCAATGCCGGCCGGCACGCCGAAGCCCATGCCGGCGTAATAGCCGGGCGCGGCGAGCGCGGTGTTGTCGATCTCCATGGCGGTGAAAAGGCAGTCGCCGACGTCAGAGGTCATCGGCATTTTGCCGTGGCGATCGAACAAGTCGTTGATGGCGGCGGCGACATCGGACGGCTTGAGCGGCTGGTCGTCGGCTTTCAGCCCGCGCGGATAGGGCAGCGCGTTTCGCGTCTTGGCCGGCGTCCTGCTGGCGTCGGAAGCGCGCGCCGCCAGCGCCTCGACCAGCGCATCGACCGGCAGGTCGTGATAGACGTGATGGCCGATCTGCACGCTGCGCGCCATGGCGAAGATCGGTGCTCTTCGGATCGAGCTGGCGGTGCGACAGCGCGAAATTGGTGTCGGACAGGATGACGCCGAGCAGCAGCAACGCGTCGGCATTCTCGACCAAGTTCGTGATTTCCGGATCGCCGGCGGCGCCGAGATAGGTGCCGGCCAGGATGTCGGGCGCGTCTTCCAGGAGGCCGCGGCCCATGAAGGTCGTGACGACAGGAATGCCGAGCTGGCGCGCGAGCTTGGCCGTTTGTTGCTCGATGCCGTAGCGGCGGATTTCGACGTCGACGACGATGACCGGCGCGCGTGCATTCTTGAGCTTGGCGAGGATTTCGTCGGCGCATTCGGCGAGCGCGTCCTTGTCGGCCGGGACGGCGCGGCAGCATCGGCACGGCGGCCATCGGCGCGCCGACCAGATCGCGCGGCACCTCGATATAGACCGGCAGCGATTGCTCGTGCGCGCTACGCAGTACGCGGGCAATTGCCTCAGGCGCGCTGGCGGTATCGTTCAGCACCGCCTGGTCGCAGGTGATCTCGCGATAGACCGCAAGCTGGGTGTCGATGCTGCGCGCCTGATGATGGAGCAGGAAGCCGCCGGCGCGTTCACGTGCGCCGGGCGCACCGGCGATGACGACGACCGGCGAGCGCTCGGCATAGGCGCCGGCGACGGAATTGACGAGATTGAAGGCGCCGGCGCCGTAGGTGACGACGGCGACGCCGAGGCCGCCGATGATAGCGCGCCGCGGCGTCGGCGGCGAAACCGACCGCCGGCTCGTGGCTCAGCGTGTAGTGCGGCAGGATCTTCGACTCTTCGATGACCTTGTAGAACGGCAGCACGAAGTCGCCCGGGATGCCGAATATTTCCCGGGCGCCGTGATCCTTCAGTCCCTGCAACAGGGCGGTGGCGAGTGTCGGCATGGGGGTCGACTAATCAAACATCCCGTGGGTGTGATGCTCGGTCGCCGGCGAAATCGGATCCCAGGCCCAGGCGCTCGAGGTGAAGAGGTCGACTTTGGGTTCGAACACCGATGGATCATCGAGGCTCGCCGCCTGAATGCCGAGCATATTCGGCATCCGCTCGAACTTGAGCAGGATCTGACTGCCGCAATTCGGGCAGAAGCCGCGCTCGATGCCTTTGCCGGCGTCGCCGACCGTCTTGTAGTAGCGCGGCGCGCCGGTGATCTTGACGGCGGCGGCGGGCAGCGCAATCGCCGGCGCATAGCCGCTGCCGCCCGCACGCTGGCAGTCGCGGCAATGGCATTTCACCATCGCCAGAGCGTCCGCTTCGGTTTCATAACGGATGGCGCCGCACGGGCAGCCGCCGGAGAATGTCTTTGTCATCGCACATCACTCCTAAAAGACGCCGGGCAACAGACGATAGCGCACGCGCGTGACATAGTCGCGATAGTCAGGATCGCGTCCGAGCAAGGCTTCCTCGCGCAGCAGGCGCGCCACCTCGATGGCGAAGATGCCGGCGTAGAGCAGGGCGTTTAGCAGCGACGGAAAGCCGAGCAGGAAGCCGATATGGGTCAGTGTGTAGCCCGCATAGATCGGGTGCCGCACGACGCGATAGAGCCCATGCGTCTGCACGCCGCGATTGGCCGGCACCAGGCCGAAACTGCGCCACAGCGACAGCTTGCCGGCAATCTGGATGAGCAGGCCCATCAGCATGACCGTTGTCGTGACGGCGCCGGGAATGACCGCGCTCGCGGGTGCCGGCGTGGTCAGCAGCAGTGGCGCGCTCACGGCGCTGAAGCTCAGCGCCCAGTCGAACGGCTGCGTCGACAGTGACGGCGAGCGGCGGCGGATGAGGATGAGGAGAACGCCGAGCGCCTCGCCGAGCACCAGCAACAGCAGCTGCGCGTTGATGCCGGCCGCCGCCAGGATCAATTCGGGGTGCTCGCGCTCGAACAGCACGAGCTGGACGAGCCGCGGCAGCAGGCGGTTGACGAAAACCAGAAACAGAATGAGGACGCCGATGCGTTCGGCGAGGTCGAGCGTCAGCTCCATGTCGAGCGCGGCGAACCGCCGGCGCGGCGGCCGCACTGGCGAAGCCTCCTGCTCGGTCGTCATGATCCCCCGTAGCGGCGGCTGTCCCGCCGCGAGGCGCGCCTATTTCTGGCCGGGCTCGTTGGCGTCGGGCTCAGGCTCCGCCGCGGCCGGCGCAGCAGCCGGCTTGGCCGCGGCCTTGGCGCCCTTCTTCTTCATCGCGGCGGCGTTCTTCTTCGCTTCCTTGCGCGCGGCCGGCTCGTAGTTGCCCTTGGCCATGCATTTCTTGATGAAGGCCTGCGCCTTGGCGCCTTCGAGGCTCTGCGATTCCGCGCCGACCTTGCAGGTCTCCATCTTCTCGGTGCTGGTGACCGCCGATGCCGGGCCCGACAGCAACAGCAGCGCCAGGGCGAAAAGTCCGAGAGTTCGCAGCATGGTCATCGATCCTTATTCGTTTCCGTCATCAGCATAGCATGATTTTTACGCGCTGCGTCACCGCAGCGCCGCCGCAATATTGCCGCCATCGACGGTAGTGACGTCCGCGGTGGTTTTCAGCGCCAGCGCCTGCGCGAGGAAGGCCTGCGCCACGTCGTCGGCGGTGACCTCGCGGCGCAACAGGTTGCCCGTCATATAGTCCTGCTCGGTGACGCCGCGCGCCTTGGCGCGCTCCTTGATGAAGTCGTCGCTGAGCAGGCCGGAGCGAATGCGGTCGGCGTTGACCGCATTGGCGCGAATGCCGTCGGCGCCATAGTCGAGCGCGTATTGCCGCACCAGGAAAAGCGTTGCCGCCTTCGGCAGGCCGTAGGGACCGAAAGCCGGGCCCGGATTGACCGCCTGCTTGGAGACGTTGAACAGCAGGCAGCCGCCGGTCGCCTGCGCCAGCATGATCTTGACCGCGGCCTGCGCGACTTTCTGGTGCGCGAAGAAATTCAGCTCGAAGCTTTCGCGCAGCACGGCTTCATCGACCTCGCCGATCTTGCCCTGCCAGGCCGCGCCGGCATTCGAGATGGCGATATCGACGCCGCCGAAGGTCTCGACCACCTTATCGAAGGCGGTTTTGACGGACGCCGCGTCGGTGACGTCGCAGGCGATGCCAATGCCGCCGATGGCTTTCGCCGTGTCCTGCGCCGCCTTGCCGTCGAGATCGAGCAGCACGACTGCGGCGCCCGCCTGCGCGAAGGCGCGCGCGGTGGCGGCGCCGATCGCGCCCGCGCCGCCGGTGACGACCGCGACCTGGCCGGCGAGCGGCGCGATCTTGCGCTGGCCGAGCTTGGCGAGCTCGAGCGGCCAGTAGTCGATGTCGAACATGTCGGCTTCCCCGATCGCGGTGAAGCGGCCGATCGCTTCCGCGTCGGTGATGCCTTCGATGCCGGCTTCGGCGATGTCGGCGGCGATGCGGGCGTCTTTGGCGCTCGCGCCGAGGCCGAACAGGCCGAGCCCCGGCATTAGCACCAGCCGCGGCGCCGGGTCGTGCATGGCAAGATTGCCGGCGCCGTCGCTGCGCGCCTTGTTGCGCGCGAAGTAGCCGCGGTAATCGTCCATGAACTGCTGCGCAGCCTTGTGCGCGGCTGTCTTGAAGTCATCGAGCTTGCCGGTTTCCGGGGCCGGCAGGATCAGCGGCCACGGCTTCACGCGCATGACATGGTCGGGCGTGAGCACGCCGGCGCGGGCATAGCGCGCGACATCCTTGCCGTTGACGAAATTCAGGATCGGGTCGCTCGCTGCGGAATTCCAGGATCGGGCGTTGATGCGCGCCGTCGCCGTTCGCATTCAACACGCTGCAAGCGCCGCGCACGATCGGCGCGACGTCACACAGCGGGGCGATTGCCGCGGGTAACTTGGCGGCGGCGAATGATTTGCGATTTTTCTGCAGCCGCTGTTCGGCGAGCGTGACGAAGTCGATCATGCGCTCGTAGGCTTCCTGCGCCGTCGCGCCGAACGTGAAGATGCCGTGCTTGTCGAGGATCAGGCCCTCGACGGCGCGGTCCTGCTCGAACACCTCCGCGCATTTCTTGGCGAGGCCGAAGCCCGGCATCACGTAAGGCACGAAGCCGAGCCGCTTGCCGTAGACCTCGGCGCAAAGCTCGGCCGAGTTCGGCTGATCGATCAGGCTCAGCACCGCCGTGGCATGGCTGTGGTCGATGAACTTGGCCGGGATGAAGGCGTGCAGCAGCGTTTCGACCGAAGGCGAGGGCGAGCCCGGATCGATGAGGAAGGCGCGCAGCGCCCGCGCCATCTCGGTGTCGGACATCGCCTTGTGCGCGCGTAGCGCCAGCAGCGCGTCGAGCCGCACCGCCGGAAAGCCTGCGGGCTCGATGACGCCCATGTCCCAGCCGGAACCCTTGACGTAGAGCACATCGATCTCTCCGCCGGCGAGGTCGCGCGTGCGCGCCTTCACCGATGTGTTGCCGCCGCCGTGCAGCACCAGCTTGGGCTCGCGCCCGATCAGCCGCGTGGAATAGACGCGCAGCGCAAGCTCGGGCGGAACGCCGGCCTTGCCATACTGATCGACCGCGGCTTTGGCGTCGCGCTCGACCCAGACGGACTTCATTTTGCGGAGCGCATCGCTGCGCTAGCCCTTGTCACCGGAGAAGCGTTTCGCCCACCAGCCGCGCTTGGGCGTGCCGGTCTCATCCGGCGCGCTGCTGGAAATGACCGGTTGCGCAGGAGGCAAAGTCGGCGCTGGCGGCGGAGCGCCCTCCGAAGCGAAGGGGGCAGGCTCGCGGATCGTCGACCGCCGCCGTGTCGGCTCCGACGCGGCTGGCGGCTGCGCTTCAACGCGCGGCGGCTCGGGTTGCGCTGCGGGTGCCGGTTCGGACGGCCGTTCGTCGAAGTGCGGCGCGATGAACGAGGCGTCTTCGTCGCTCACCGGCGGGAAATCCGCGCCGGTGTGAAGTTCGTGCGGACGGCCGCGCTCGCCGCCGTTAGGCGCATCGCCGCCGTTGCGGCGCCGGTTGCGGCGTCCGCCGCGGCGTCCGCGCCGCCGCCGGTGACGGCCTTCGCCGCGCTCGCCGCCTTCGGCTTGGGCGCCGTCCGGCATCGGCTGGCGTTCTTCGTCGTCGCCGCCGGTGCCGCCGAAATCCTCCTCCGGCGAGCCGGCGTCATGATCCTCGTGCGCGATGGCGTGTTCCGGCACGGTGTCGTGCGTGAACGGCGCACCGCCTTCGCGATGCTCGCGCGGTTCGCCGCCACGTCCGCGGCCGCCGCGTCCGCGCCGGCGCCGTCTGCGGCGTCCGCCGTCGCGATGTTCGCCGCCGCCGTTCTCGGCAGGCGCCGGCTCCCCTTCGGGCGCCGCCGCAACTTCATCTTCCGTTGCGGCCTCGTCCTCGGTCTCGCCTTCGGCAAGTTCTTCCTCGGCCGGTTCCTCGATCGACATTTCGCTGCGCGCGGCCGCCGCCAAGCTCTTGGCCGCCTCGATCGAATGCACCTGCTCGCCGCGGTCGATGATGTAGGACTGCTGGCCGGTCACTGTCGGATCGGCCGAAATGGTCAATATGACGCGGAAGCGCTCTTCCAGCGCGCGCAGATGGGCGCGCTTGTGATTGAGCATATAGAGCGCGACTTCGGAGCGCGTGCGCACGATCAGATTGTGCGTCGCGCCCTTGATCAGCGTCTCCTCGAGCGCGCGCAGGCATTGCAGTGCGACCGACGATACCGAACGCACATGGCCGGAGCCGCCGCAAATCGGACACTTCTCGGTCGAGCTTTCGAGCACCGACGAGCGAATGCGCTGGCGCGACATTTCGAGCAGGCCGAAATGCGAGATGCGGCCGACCTGGATGCGGGCGCGATCGTGCTTGAGCGCGTCTTTGAGACGCCGCTCGACCGTGCGGTTGTTGCGCGTCTCGTCCATGTCGATGAAATCGATCACGATAAGTCCGGCGAGATCGCGCAGGCGTAGTTGTCGGGCGATTTCCTCGGCCGCTTCGCCATTGGTCTTGAGCGCGGTGTCCTCGATGTGGTGCTCGCGCGTGGCGCGGCCCGAGTTGACGTCGATCGCGACCAGCGCTTCCGCCTGGTTGATGACGATGTAGCCGCCGGAGCGCAACTGCACGACCGGCGAGAACATGGCGTCGAGCTGGCTCTCGATGCCCCAGCGCGTGAACAGCGGCTGCGTGTCCTTGTAGAGCTTCACGTGCTTGACGTGGCTCGGCATCAACATGCCCATGAACTCGCGGGCTTCCTGATAACCGCCTTCGCCGGCGACCAGGATTTCGTCGATGTCTTTGTTGTAGAGGTCGCGGATCGAGCGTTTGACCAGCGAGCCTTCCTCGTAGACGAGCTTGGGCGCGGTCGACTTGAGCGTGAGGTCGCGTACCGTCTCCCACAGCCGCAGCAGGTATTCGAAGTCTCGCTTCACCTCCGTCTTGGTGCGCGACGCGCCGGCGGTTCGCAGGATGACGCCCATGCCCTCCGGCACTTCGAGTTCCTGCGCGATCTCCTTGAGCCGGCTGCGGTCTTCGGAGCTCGTGATCTTGCGCGAGATGCCGCCGCCACGCGCGGTGTTCGGCATCAGCACCGAATAGCGGCCAGCGAGCGAGAGGTAGGTCGTGAGCGCCGCACCTTTGGTGCCGCGCTCTTCCTTGACCACCTGCACCAGCATCACCTGCCGGCGCTTGATGACTTCCTGAATCTTGTACTGGCGGCGGAAGCGGGGCAGGCGCTCCTGCACTTCCTCTAGCGCGTCGGCGCCGCCGACGGACTCGACGGCTTCTTCCTCGTGATGCTCTTCGCCATTGCCGTTGCCGTTCGAGGGCTCGCCTTGCGGCGCCTCGGACGGCGCTTCGGTGGCGGCATCGCCAAGTTCATGCGCGCTCGCTTCGATATTGGCCTCGGGCGCCGCGTCGTCTTCCGGCGCGTGCTCGTGCGTGTCGTCATCGGCGTGATTGTCAGCTGTTTCTCGCGGCGCTTCCCCGGCGATGAACTCGTTCGACGGCTGGTCCGTCTCGGGCAGGTCGTTCGCGGTTGCGGTGAACTCCGGCGACGGCTGTTCGCTGATCGCGCTCTCGCCCGAAGGAATGTCGCTCGCCTCGTGCGGCTGACCCTCTTCGGCCAGCGGCTCGCTGCGGCGAACATCGTCGCGCTGACGATGGCCGCGATGGCGGTGACGCCGGCCGCGTCCGCCGCGGGCGCGGTGATCGGCGTCGGCTTCGGCCGCGCGCGCGTCGCGCTCTTCCTGCGCGATCAAGGCCTGCCGGTCGGCGACGGGGATCTGGTAGTAGTCGGGATGGATTTCCGAAAACGCCAGGAAGCCGTGGCGGTTGCCGCCGTAATCGACGAAGGCCGCCTGCAACGACGGCTCAACGCGCGTGACTTTGGCGAGGTAGATGTTACCGCGAAGCTGTTTGCGGTTGGCGCTTTCGAAGTCGAATTCTTCGACGCGATTGCCACGCAGGACCACGACTCGGGTCTCTTCGGGGTGGGCCGCGTCGATCAACATTTTGTCGGCCATGGATCAATCTCACTAGGGCGGACACCGGTGCGGGCTCGCGCGCAAACAACGGCGCAAGCAAGCGCAGGGGGTGGTCCGCCGGATGTGTGTTGAAGGGAGGGGGCGCGTTTTCACGCGTGCCGAGGCCCGACGCCAATCGCGCCGTCACGATGGATTCGCGAGAGCGGTGGACCTCGAAATGCCTTTGCTGCGCAGTCAGCAGCATGAAAATACGACCCGTTAGCGCTGTGGCCGCGCCAATCGAAGCGCAAGCCCAGGTTTCTCGTCGCTGACCGGCTCAAAATGCGGGCGGCCTGAAGCCGCGCGCTGATCCGATTGTCCTTCACAAGGGTTTCGGCTCGTTTCGCTCGTCCGTCCGCCGGCCTTCCTCGAGGGGGCGGTCCTGGATCAAAGCGTGCCGGAACCCGAACGCGGCACAACCGGAACAATCACCGTCAGCAGGACCCTACATACGGCCCTGGGTCGGTCATGGCAAGGCGGCTGTGCAGGCTGGCCACACTGGCCCCGCGAAGCGCCGGTTTCGCTTAAGTTCCGTTAACCGAAGCGCCCTTATTGGAGTAGAAAGAGCCGGAAAAGGTCAGAATCGTGCCATTCCGCCCGCTCGTTCTCGCCAGCGTATTGGGGACCGCCGTACTCGGTTTGCCGGCAACGGCGGCTGAACCGACTATTGCCGTCGAGAAGCTTGGCGCGCCGGTGGAATCGATGGCCGAGGCGACCGACGTGCGCCTCGGCGGCGACGCCAAGCAGACCCGCTTCGTCGTCGACCTCACCCGCAAGGTCGATATCGCGACCTTCACGCTGGCCGATCCCTATCGCGTGGTGATCGATCTGCCGCAGATCGCATTCAAGCTGCCGCCGCATGCCGGCGAGCAGGCCCGCGGCCTGGTCAAGGCGTTCCGCTACGGACTAATCATGCAAGGCGGCTCGCGCATCGTGCTCGACATGACCGGACCGGTGCGCGTCGAGAAAGCCTTCACGCTGGCGGCGGTCGATGGCCAGCCGGCGCGGCTGGTGCTCGACCTCGCGCCGACCGATCGCACCAGCTACCTGCACAATATCGAGCTCGCACATCCGGCACGTCAGGCCACCCGCCGCAACGATGTGGCAGCGCAGGCCGACAGCGATCCGCGTCCGCTGGTGGTGATCGACCCCGGTCACGGCGGTCCTGACAGCGGCACCAAGGGCCTCGACGGTCAGGACGAAAAAGACGTCGTGCTCGCCTTCGGCCTCAAGCTGCGCGAGACGCTGGAGAAGACCGGCAAGTACCGGGTGGCGATGACGCGCAAGGACGACACCTTCATTCCGCTGACCGGGCGCGTGCGCATCGCCCGCCAGCTCAAGGCGGCGCTGTTCATCTCGATCCATGCCGATTCAGTGCCGCGCAGCGAGGGCCAAGCGGAGGGCGCGAGCGTCTACACGCTGTCCGAACACGCCTCCGACGCCGAGGCCGGCCGGCTGGCCGAGGCCGAAAACAAGTCGGACATCATCGCCGGTGTCGACTTGAGCGCGGAGCCGGACGACGTCGCCAACATCCTGATCGATCTGGCGCAGCGCGAGACCAAGACCTTCTCGATGCAGTTCGCCCAGACGGTGGTCGGAGACATCAAGCGGGTCGCCCCTTTGCACATCCACCCGGTAAAATCGGCCGGCTTCATCGTGCTCAAGGCGCCGGACGTGCCCTCGGTGCTGGTCGAACTGGGCTACATGTCGACCCGTAGGGACCTCAAGAACCTGATGTCGGCGGAGTGGCAGACCCAGACGGCGGGCGGTATCGCGCACGCGGTCGACGATTTCTTCGCCAAGCGCCTGGTCGGCGCCAGCGTTGGGGCGCGCTGATGGATAGGCGGCCTCAGTTTCAACATAAAACCCGGCCAATACAGCACCTTAGCGCCGCGTGGACGGGCGCCTTTGGCATCGCCATATTGGCCGCCAGGAACATTCCTTCATGAAGCTCATTCTGCGCTTCTTCGGCTTCCTGTTCGCGGCAGGCACCATCCTCTTCGTGGTGGGCGTGGCCGGGGTCGCTGCCCTTTTGTGGCACTATTCCAAGGATCTGCCGGACTATTCTCAGCTGCAGGATTACGAGCCGCCGGTGATGACGCGGGTGCACGCGGCCGATGGCTCGCTGGTCGCCGAATACGCCAAGGAGCGCCGGCTCTATATCCCGATCCAGGCGGTGCCGAAGCGGGTGATCAACGCCTTCATGGCGGCCGAGGATAAGAACTTCTACGAGCATGGCGGCCTCGACTTCGGCGGCATTGCCCGCGCCGGCTTGATCTATGCGCAGAACTTCGGCGGCGGCGGCCACCTCCAGGGCGCGTCCACCATCACGCAGCAGGTCGCCAAGAACTTCCTTTTGACCAACGAGCGCACCTTCACGCGCAAGATCAAGGAAGCGCTGCTGGCGATGAAGATCGAGCGCACTTACAGCAAGGACAAGATCCTCGAGCTTTACTTGAACGAGATCTATCTCGGGCTCGGAGCGTATGGAATTGCAGCGGCTTCGCTCGTTTACTTCGACAAATCCGTGAACGAGCTGTCGATCGCGGAGGCCGCCTATCTCGCCGCGCTGCCCAAGGCGCCGAACAACTACCATCCGTTCCGCGCCCGCGAGCGCGCACTCGAGCGCCGCAACTGGGTGCTCGACCAGATGGCGGGGGACGGCTTCATCAAGACGGCCGACGCTGAGGCCGCCAAGCGCACACCGCTTGGCGTCATCACCAAGCCGCCGAGCGAGCACATCTTCGCGGCCGAATATTTCGCCGAGGAAGTGCGGCGCGAGCTCTACGAGCGCTACGGCGAGAAGAAGCTCTACGAGGGCGGCCTGTCGGTGCGCACGACGCTCGACACCAAGCTGCAGGTGATGGCGCGCAAGACGTTGATCGACGGGCTGGTGCGTTACGACCAGGCGCATGGCTATCGCGGCCCGGTCGCCAAGATCGACATCGGCGCCGACTGGGGTCCCAAGCTCGCCGACGTGAAGGCTTTGTCGGACGTGGCGCCGTGGCGGCTCGCCGTTGTTCTCGAAACCGGCGACAAGTCGGCGCGCATCGGCCTGCAGCCCGGGCGCGAGCCCGGCGGCTATGTCAGCAAGGAGCGCGACGTCGGCATCATGCCGCTCGACGGCGTGAAATGGGCGCGCGTCAAAGGCGCGGTGCCCAAGCGCGTCGATCAGGTGCTCAACGCCGGCGACGTCGTCTATGTCGAGCCGACCAACGACCAGGGCCAATACGCGCTGCGCCAGGTGCCGGAAGTGTCCGGCGCGATGGTGGTGGAAGATCCGTGGACCGGCCGCGTCCTCGCGATGGTCGGCGGCTTCTCCTACGACGAGAGTCAGTTCAATCGCGCAACGCAGGCGTTGCGCCAGCCGGGCTCCTCATTCAAGCCGATCGTCTATTCGGCCGCGCTCGACAACGGCTACACGCCGTCCTCGCTCGTCCTCGACGCGCCGATCGAAATCGATCAGGGCCCCGGCCAGGCCGCCTGGAATCCGGAAAACTACGAGAAGGATTTCTACGGGCCCTCGACGCTGCGTTTCGGCGTCGAGCATTCGCGCAACGTCATGACGGTGCGGCTGGCGCAGGACATCGGCATGCCGCTGATCGCAGATTACGCCAAGCGCTTCGGCATCTACGACAACCTGCCGCCGTACCTCTCGTTCGCGCTGGGCGCGGGCGAGACCACGCCGCTGCGCATGGTCACGGCCTACGCCATGATCGACAATGGCGGGCGCCGCATCAAGCCGACGCTGATCGACCGCATCCAGGACCGCTACGGCCACACCGTCTACCGGCATGACCAACGCGAGTGCATCGGCTGCGACGCCAAGAAATGGGACAACCAGCCCGAGCCATCGCTGATCGACCGGCGCGAGCAGGTGCTCGATCCGATGACCGCCTACCAGATCACCTCGATCATGGAAGGCGTGGTGCTGCGCGGCACCGCGGCCGGTGCCGGATTCCAGAAGGACGTGCGGCGCCCGGTCGCCGGCAAGACCGGCACCACCAATGACTACAAGGACGCCTGGTTCATCGGCTTCACGCCCGACATCGTCGCCGGCGTCTATATCGGCTTCGACAAGCCGAAATCGCTCGGCCGCGGCATGACCGGCGGACAATTGGCGGCGCCGGTGGTGCGGGATTTCATGAAAGACGCGCTGGCCGACAAGCCGCCGGTGCCGTTCCGCGTGCCGCCGGGTATCAAGTTGGTGCGCGTCGATCTGAAAACCGGTGCGCGCGCCGGCCCCAACAGCGCCCGCGTCATTCTCGAAGCCTTCAAGCCGGGCACCGCGCCGCCGGACAACTCGGTGGTCGGTTACGGCGACGGCGGTGGCGCCGACAATGCCGGGAACGCGCGGCAGCCCTATTACGGCAACGTGCCGCCCGATGCCGGACGCGCCGTGCGCTCGGGCACCGGCGGGCTGTATTGAGCCTTCGGGGATGATGCGTGAGTTGCGCCGCCCTGGCTGCGACGTTAAATCCCTGTCACACAGAATTGAAAGGCCGCCTCGGCTGCGGTGGAATTGAAGATGCGCGCGGAAACACAGACCCTCATCGGCGAGATCAAGCAGTCGCTCGGACTGCTGAGGAGGCATCTTTGACGTCGACACCGCGAAACGCCGCCTCGCCGAGCTGAACAAAGAGGCGGAAGATCCCAATCTCTGGAACGATCAGGCGCGCGCGCAACGCGTGATGCGCGAGCGCGACGCGCTCGAAGACCAGCTCGGCGCCATCGGCCGCATCGAGCAGGAGCTCGACGATCAACTGACGCTGATCGAGCTCGGCGAATCCGAAAAGGACGACAAGGTCATCGGCGAGGCGGAGGCCGCGCTCAAGCGCCTGCGCGCCGAAATCGCGCGGCGCGAGCTCGAGGCGCTGCTGTCGGGTGAGGCCGACGCCAACGATTGCTTCCTCGAAGTCCATGCCGGCGCCGGCGGCACCGAAAGCCAGGACTGGGCCGGCATGCTGATGCGCATGTACGTGCGCTGGGCGGAAGCGCACGGCTACAAGGTCGAGTGGGTCGAAGAGACCGAGGGCGAGGGCGCCGGCATCAAGTCGGCGACGGTGACGGTCCGCGGCCACAACGCCTATGGCTGGCTCAAGAGCGAGAACGGTGTGCACCGCCTCGTGCGCATCTCGCCGTTCGACGCCAATGCGCGGCGGCACACTTCGTTTGCCAGCGTCAGCGTCTATCCGGTGATCGATGACCGCATCAAGATCGACATCAACGAAAGCGACGTGCGCACCGACGTGATGCGGTCGAGCGGCGCCGGCGGCCAGCACGTCAACAAGACGGAATCCGCCGTGCGCCTGACGCACATTCCGACCAACATCGTGGTGAAGGTGCAGCAGGACCGCTCGCAGCATCGCAACCGCGCCATCGCCTGGGACATGCTGCGCGCGCGCCTGTTCGAGATGGAAATGAAAAAGCGCGAGGACAAGGCCGCGGCCGAAGCCGCTGCCAAGACCGATATCGCCTGGGGCCATCAGATCCGCTCGTACGTCTTGCAGCCCTATCAGATGGTGAAGGATCTGCGCACCGGCGTGTCGACATCGAACACGGCCGGCGTGCTCGACGGCGATCTCGATGAGTTCATGCAGGCCGCATTGGCGCAGAAGGCGTTCGGCGGCGCGCCGACGGAAGTCGAGGACGTGGAGTAACGGTGGTCAGTGCACTATTTCCGCCCGTAGCGGTGCATGCATTGCACGTACCCTTCAAGATTGCGGTTCGGGTAGCACCAGCCCTTTTTGAATTTGTCGACGCAATAAGCTCCCACGTGCCCGCCGTTTTGAACGGCACATGTGCAGCCGACTTTATCTCTCATTTTGGTGCAGAGAGGGTCGATTTCTTGCGGTGCCGCTGCAGCCGCATCGAAATAGAAAACTAAAACCAGCAAAAGCCACAAAATGGCTTCATAACTCGCCCCCTTCAGAGTTCGAAGCGGGCAAAAGCTAATACAACCAAAGCGGGCAAACAAGCTTTGCCGGCTCGGCCTTCAACTCATCTCAGTCTTTATGCGCGGGGCGCTAGACCGAGCCCAGCCGCAGGCCCGCGCGCAGGAATTTCTGCGGATTGACCGCCTCGCCGTTGATGCGCGTTTCGTAATGCAAATGCGGGCCGGTGGAGCGGCCGGTCGAGCCGATCTTGCCGATCACTTGTCCGATGCGCACGGTCTGGCCAACCGCGACGTCGATCTCCGACAGATGACCGTAGCGCGTCGCGAGGCCGTTGCCGTGATTGATCTCGACCATGTTGCCGTAGCCGCCGTCGCGGCCGGCGATGGTGATCGTTCCGGCGGCGGTGGCGTGTACCGGTTCGCCGGTCTCGCCGCGCATGTCGATGCCGGTGTGCATCGCCGGGCGGCCAAGGAACGGATCGGTGCGCACGCCGAAGGGCGAGCTCATGTCCACTTCGCCGGCGACCGGCTTGCGTACCGGCACGGCGACCATGACGCGGTTCAGGTGGTCGATCTGCGCACGCGCGAGATTGATGCGGTACATCTGGCGGTCGAAGGCGCTCGCGCCGGGGCGCGGCGGCTTGATCGCCACGAAGGGGCCGCCGACCGAGGCGGCCGCCGCCGGGGTTTTCGTGGTGTCGACGCCGAGATCGCCGAGCACGCTCTGCATGCGGCGCGCCCTGCCGTCGACGGTCTCTTCGATGTCGGTGAGCGCCGCCGTCTGGCGGTTGGCGATCTTGTCGAGCGCGCCGGACACGCGCGCAAGGACGCCGTCGAGCCCGCCGCCATTGCCGAGCGAGGCGAGCCGTGTCGTGCTGACGGGCGCTTCGCGCGACTGCAGGCGCGCTTCGCGGTCGGGTGGGGCAGTGAAGATCACCGTGTCGCTGATCGGCGAGGGCTTCAATTGCATTTCGGTCGGCTGCGACGGCGGCGCGACATGGCGTGTCGGCCTGATCGAGCCGGTGGTGGCGACGTCGCCGGAGAGCGCATCGGTGCGCTGTTCGAGGGTCGCCTGTCGCTGCAGCAACTCCTTGAGCTTTTGCTCGAACTGCTCCTGGTCGAGCAGTTGCCGGCTGGTGATGCGGTCGACTTGAGCGCGCAACTCGGCGATGCGGTCCTCATACGCAAATTGCATCTGCGCCTGACGGCCGATGAGCCGCGTCAGGACGTCGTCGCGGAAGGCGAAATAGGTGCCGGTGGCGATCGACCAGATCGCCATGATCACCAGCGTGCCGACGACGATCCAGAACGCGACCGGTCCGATGCGGACCTGCCGGCCGCCGTGCTGGAGCGTGTAGCCGGCGCGGTCGCGCTGAACGTGGCGGGACACGGCAGCCGCCGAATGGGCGTGCGGGCGCGGCTGGGCATGACCGGCGTGATGCTGTGCGGTGCTGGGATAGTGATAGGACGTGGACGACATCGACGCTCCCGCCGGCTCGGCCAATTGCGGCCGGTGGAACCAGCACTGGGTCGATATCAATCCGATATGGTTAAAAAGCCGCTAAGCTTGCGTCGGGCGGCGACCGATTCGGCTGGAAACGCAGGGGATTAAAGCTGCTTGGCGGCTTCCAGAACCTCTTCGGCGTGGCCGTCCACCGACACTTTCGGCCAGATGTGGGCGATGCGGCCCTTGCCGTCGATCAGGAAGGTCTTGCGGATGACCCCCATGAATTTGCGGCCATACATGGATTTCTCGGCCCAGACGCCGTAGGCGGCGAGCATCTTCTTCTTCTCGTCCGAGGCGAGGGCAATGGTGAGTTTGTGCTTGGCCTTGAACCTGTCCTGGGCCGCGACCGGGTCGGCCGAGACCCCCAGGACCTCTGTTCCGGCCTTGGCAAAGGCGGCGCGAAACCTTGAGAATGCAATAGCTTCCCTGGTGCAGCCCGGCGTATCGGCCTTCGGATAGAAATAAAGGACCAGATTGCGCCCGATGAAGTCCTTCAACGACACCGTTGCACCCCCGTCCGCCGCCAGCTCGAAGGCGGGGGCCTTGTCCCCGGGGGCCAATTCGCGCGCCATGTGCCTTCCTTTCGTCGCTTTCGGGCGTTCAATGGCGGAATTGCCATTTGCGTCGGGTGGGCGCAAGCGGCTCCACGGATATCGGTCACAGGCGGCGTTGGCGGCAAGGGATGCGTGCCGCGTCGCACGAGGGGCGCCCGTTCGGGCATGACACGCAGCGACCATAACCCGAAGCACCCGGACCACCACGTGGCGGCCGCCCGCCGCACGTCGCACCATCCGTCGCATCATCCGATCCACCACCACCCCAAGCACGAGCATGGCGGCGGTGGTGGGCATGAGCATGCACATGAACATGCGCATGGTCATGCTCATGCTCACGTTCACCACCAGCACCAGCTCCTCGAGCCCGGCATCGCGCGCCGCAAATGGGGAAAAATTCAGCGCGCCGTCGTGCGCGCGCTGCGCCAGCCGAGGGTGAGGCGGTTATTCTGGGGCGCCACGCTCGCCATCGGTTTGGTGACGGTTGCGATTGCCGCCCTGTGGTGGCGTCTCTCGAGCGGGCCGATCGAGCTTGACGTTGCGACGCCATGGCTGAAGTCGGCAATCGAGGAGAATTTCGGCGGCAAGCATACTGTATCGGTCGGCGGCACGCAGCTCGAGCGCGATGAATCCGGCCGCGTGTCGCTGCGCCTGCGCGACATCGTCGTGCGCGATGCCGACGGCACGGTGGTGGCGAGCGCGCCGAAGGCCGAAGTCGGCCTCTCGGGGCTGAGCCTGCTTGCAGGCACGGTGCGCGCGAGGAGCCTCAATCTGGTCGGCGCGGAAATGGCGGTGCGTATCGAGAAGAACGGCAGCGTGACCGTGTTCGCCGGCGCCAACAAGCGTCCGATTGCGACCGCGCAGCCGGTCGCGCCGATCGGCAAAGCCACGGCAGTGGTTGAATCGAGCGTGCCCGGACCGTTGCGCGCGGGCCTCGAGGATGTCGCGGGCCTGCTGGCCTGGATCGACGGGCTCGGCGCCACCGGTCTTGACGGCCACGATCTGCGCGAACTCGGCTTGAAGAACGGCAACCTGATCGTCGACGACGAGCGCAACGGCAAGCACTGGAGCTTCAATCAGATCAACGTCAGCCTGACGCGCCCGACACAAGGCGGGCTAACCTTTCGCCTGGCGTCCGACGACAAGGCCCATCCTTGGGTGGTGAGCGCCGCAATGCGCCCGCTGAGTGACGGCGTGCGTGCTTTGGGTATCGAGGCGCGCGATGTGTCCACCAGCGACATCCTGCTTGCCTTGCGTCTCAACGAAGGACCGGTTGAAGCGGACCTTCCGGTTTCGGCTAGCGCGCGCGCCGAGATTTCCCCCGAGGGAGTGTTGCAGCGCCTGCAGGGCCAGATCATCGCCGGCCACGGCAGCATCACCGATAACGGCCAGGATGTTTACACCGTGGACATCGACCGCGCCGATATCCGCTTCAGTTGGGATCCGCGCACGCACGCATTGGCGGTGCCGTTCCAGATCCAGGCGGGCGGCAACCAGTTCACCATGCGCGCCAATGTGGAAGCGCCGGCCGACGACAGCGGCGTCTGGCGCTTCAACGTGACGCGCGACGATACCGTGATCGATCCGATCATTCTCGCTGCCACTGGACCGTCGGCAACGAACGGCTTTGCGATCAACCGCATTAACGTGCAGGGGCGCATCGACACCACGCGCCGCCGCATCGAGCTCGACAAGGGCGACCTGTCCCGCGTCGACACGCGGCCGCTGTACAATGTCGGCATCGCGCTCACCGGCAGCGTCGATTATTCCGCCGCCGAGCCGCGGCTGGCCTTCGGCATCGCCTGTACGCCCATGCCGGGCTCGGTGTTCAAGCGCATTTGGCCGATCTTTGCCGCTTACGGCGTGCGCGACTGGGTCGAAAACCACGTGTCGGGCGGCATCGTCGAGCGCGCGGTTGCCGCCGGCAATGCACCGATGTCGTATTTCAGGGCGGGCGGTCCGCCGATGCCCGACGACGGCCTTTCGATCGATCTGGAAACGAGCGGTACCAGCCTGCGTCCCGTCGATACTATGCCGGAAGTTCATGACGCCGATCTAACGGTGCGCGTCGTTGGCCGGGTGGCGACGGTCAGTCTCGGCCGCGGCACGGTCGACATCGACGCGACGCGCAAACTCAATGTGGCGAACGGCCTGTTCGAAGTGCCCGACCTGCATCCCAAGCCCGCGCCCGCGCATGTCAGCTTCCGCGTCGACGGCTCGGTGCCGGCCGCGGCGGCGATGCTGTCGGGCGAGGGCATGCGCGACTATGTCGGCCTGACCCTCGATCCGGCGACGAGCCGGGGCACGGTCGGCGCGCGGGTCAATGTCGACCTGATGGTCGGCAAGAACGCGCCGCCGCATTCCGCGACCTACACCGTCGTTGCCGACCTGACCAATTTTGCCGCCGACAAATTGTTGCTCGGCCGCAAGGTCGAAGCGTCCACATTGCGCGTGAATGCGTCCAACGAAGGTTACCAGGTCAAAGGTGACGTCAAGGTCAATGGCACGCCGGCGACGATCAATGTCGACAAGAAGCGAGATGCCGACGCGCAGCTGCAAATGCAGGCCAAGCTCGACGACGCCGCCCGCCACCGCATGGGCATCGATTTCGGCAACACCGTCAGCGGCGTCATACCGGTCGATGTCGGGGGCATCATCAGCGACGACCCCAATGCCGACGAGAAGCTGAATGTCCAGGCCGATCTCACGTCCGCCAAGATCGACAACCTGCTGCCGGGTTGGCTGAAGGCGGCGGGCCAGCCGGCGAAAGCCACCTATACGTTGGTCAAGACGCCGACCACGGCGCGTTTCGAAAACCTGTCTATCGACGGCTCCGGCGCCAATGTGAAGGGGACGGTCGAGCTCGATAACAATGGCGACATTCAGTCCGCCAACCTTCCGACGTTTGCGCTGTCGGGCGGCGATAAGGTCGCGCTCAAGGCCGATCGCGGCGGCGATGGCGTGCTGCGGGTCACCATGCGCGGCGATGTCTATGACGGGCGTAATTTCGTGAAATCATCGCTCGGCGGCGAGGCGCCGGACCAGGCGCACCGCAAGCAGACCGATCTCGACCTCGACATCAAGCTCGGCGCGGTCGCCGGCCACAACGGCGAAACCCTGCGCGGGCTCGACCTGCGGCTGACGCGGCGGGGCGGGCAGATTCGCAGCTTCACGATGAAATCCAAAATCGGCCGCGACACCGACTTCGACGGCGATCTGCGGCTACGCGCGAGCGACAATCACCAGGTGGTTTATTTCGAGACCAACGACGCCGGTGCGCTGTTCCGTTTCACCGACATGTACCCGAGGATGTTCGGCGGGCAGATGTGGGTAGCGATGGATCCGCCGACGCAGGAGCCGAGACCGCAGGTCGGCACCCTGTCCGTCCGCAATTTCACGGTGCGCGGCGAGCCGGCGCTCGATCGTGTGGTCGCCGGCGCGCCCGGCCAGCCGCAGGGCAGCGTGCAGTTCACCGAGATGCACGCCGATTTCACGCGCTTTGCCGGCAAGATGTCGATCCGCGACGGCGTCGTGCGCGGGCCGGCGGTTGGCGCGACCGTTGAGGGTCAGATCGACACCGTGAAGAACGACTTGCATCTGCGCGGCACCTTTGTGCCGTTCTACGGCCTCAACAACATGTTCGGGCAGATCCCGATCGTGGGCATGATCCTCGGCGGCGGCAGCAACGAAGGTCTGCTCGGCATCACTTACGAGGCGAGCGGGCCGCCCGGCTCGCCGCGCATCATCGTCAATCCCGTGAGCGCCATCGCGCCAGGTCTGTTGCGCAAATTCATCCCGTCGCCGGGCGCATTCGATCCGAATTTCGTGCCGGCCCCGGCCGCGGCGGTGCCGCACTAGGCGCGTTCACTTATTCCGGCCGCAACAGGACGTGACGCTTCTTGCCGAGCGAGAGCTTGATCACGCCTTCGGGCGTCAGGTCGCCTTCGCCGATCGTGTGCTTGTCGCTGGTGATGCGCTTGTCGTTGACCGCGATTGCGTTGTTGGCGATAGCGCGGCGCGCTTCACCATTCGAGGCAGCAAGACCGGCGAGCACAAAAGCATTGAGCACGCCGATGCCGGCAGTCAGATGCGCGCGCGGCACGTTGATTGTCGGCAGGCTCTCGGCGAGCGCGCCTTCTTCGAAGGTCTTGCGGGCGGTCTCGGCGGCAGCGTCAGCCGCAGCGCGGCCGTGAACGAGAGCGGTCGCTTCGGTGGCGAGCACTTTCTTGGCCTCGTTGATCTCGGAGCCCTTCAGCGCCGCGAGCTTGGCGATCTCGGCGAGCGGCAGCACGGTGAACAGCTTGAGGAAGCGCGCGACGTCGCCGTCCTCGGTGTTGCGCCAGTATTGCCAGTAGTCGTAGGGGCTCACCAAGTCGGCGTTGAGCCAGACCGCGCCCGCCGCGGTCTTGCCCATTTTCGCGCCGGACGACGTGGTGATCAGCGGTGCTGTGAGCGCGAAAAGCTGCGCGTTCATCATGCGGCGGCCGAGATCGATGCCGTTGACGATGTTGCCCCACTGATCGGAGCCGCCCAGCTGCAAGATGCATTTCTCGCGTTTGTAGAGCTCGACGAAATCGTAAGCCTGCAACACCATGTAGTTGAATTCGAGGAACGACAGCTCCTGCTGGCGGTCGAGCCGCATCTTCACGGAGTTGAACGACAGCATGCGGTTGACCGAGAAGTGGCGGCCGACGTCGCGCAGGAAGTCGATATAGTTGAGCGTGTTGAGCCAATCGGCGTTGTTGGCCATGACGGCGTTGCCGCCGCTGCCCTCGAATTTCAGGAATTTCGAGAAGACGGCGCGGATGCCCTTGAGGTTGTCGTTGATCGCCTCTTCGCTCAGGATGCGCCGGCTTTCGTCCTTGCCGGAGGGATCGCCGACGCGCGTCGTACCGCCGCCCATCAACGCGATCGGCCGGTGGCCGGTCTGCTGCATCCAGTAGAGCATCATGATCGGCAGCAGCGAGCCGATGTGCAGTGAGGCCGCCGTGCAGTCGAAGCCGATATAGCCGGTGATCACGCCGGCCTTGGCGGCGGCGTCCAGCGCTTCCGGCTCGGAGACTTGGTGAATGAAACCGCGCTCGGCCAGGATGTTAAGGAATTCGGATTTATAGGCGCTCATATGCGGGCCGCGGGCTTGTCGTGTCCTTGCGGCGCGTGGTGTAACAGGTCCGGCAAATAATTGAAGGGGCGTAAGTTTGGGGGTTGTGCGGGCGATTGGGCTGATGAGCGGGACCTCGCTCGACGGCGTGGATGTGGCCCTCATCGAGACGGACGGCGAACGCGTCGCGGGCTTCGGCCCGACCGGCTACCGGCCGTATTCCGATAGCGAACGCGCCTTGCTGCGGCCGGCGCTGGTGGAAGGCGCCGATCTCACCGACCGCGTGTCGCGGCGGGGCATCCTCCAAGAAGCCGACGAATTCGTCACGCGCGTGCATGCGGACGTGGTCGAAGCTTTCATCGGCGCGGAGCATATCGATCGAGCTTCCGTCGCGGTGGTCGGGTTCCACGGCCAGACCGTCATCCACAAGCCGGCCGAGAAGCTGACGGTGCAGATCGGCGACGGCGCCGAACTGGCGCGCAAGCTCAAATTGCCCGTGGCCTGCGATTTCCCTCAGGCCGATATCATGGCGGGCGGGCAGGGCGCGCCGCTGGTGCCGGTGTTTCACCAGGCGCTGGCGCGTGCACTCAACCACCCGCATCCGATCGCGGTGCTCAACATCGGCGGCGTCGCCAACGTGACCTATGTCGATGGCGGCGACCCGGTCGCCTGCGACACCGGTCCCGGCAATGCGCTGATCGACGACTTCATGCGCGCGCGGGTCGGCGCGCCTTACGACAATTTCGGCGACGTGGCGGCAACCGGAAACCCGGACCAGGCTTTCATCGACGGCGTGCTTGCCGATCATTTCTTTGGTCTCAAGCCGCCGAAGTCGCTCGACCGCAACAGCTTCGCCTTGGCCAATATCGGGCTGCCGAGCTATTCGGTGCCCGACGGCGCGGCGACCTTGTCGGCGCTGACGGTGCAGGCGGTCAGCCGCATCGTGCCGTTCCTGCCGGCGAAGCCCAAGGCCTGGGTTGTCGCCGGCGGCGGCGCGCGCAACCGCACGCTAATGAAGATGCTCGGTGAGCGTCTGACGCCGGCGAGCGTGGAAACCGCCGATGACGTCGGCTGGTCGGCTGACGCACTCGAGGCGCAGGCTTTTGCCTTTCTCGCGGTGCGTGCACTGAACAAGCTGCCGTACACGTTCCCGACCACGACAGGGGTCAAAAAGCCGATGACAGGCGGCGTGGTCGTGCGGCCCTAATCTGGCCCAGAAACGTGCTACCAAGCGCCGCCGGCAAGGAATTGGACAAAGGTCGATATGGCATCGAAACAAGAAATGCGCGAGGAGACCGAACGCCTGATCAAGGAGGCGATGGAGCGCAAATCCATCGCCATCAAGCAGGGCGCAACCCGCATCGAAACGAAGTGCGGCAAGTGCGGTGCGCCCAATCGCGTCTCGGCGCCGCCGGGGCAAACGCGCGTCGAATTCACCTGCAAGGAATGCGGGCACAAGCAGCGCACGCTGTGAGCGCGACCTAGCGCTTCGACCGCGGCCGACGCTTCGGCTTCTTCAGAAACGCCGCGCAAAATGCGGCTTCAAATGCACGATAGTCGTTGGTGATTTCCTCGCCCTTGCGGATGTTGGCGCGGGCGATGACGTAGCCGTTGTGGAAATAGGTGTTCGGATTTTCCGAGTGGTTCATGAACGTGTCGTAGTCCATGGACAACAGGATCTCGTTCTTCCACTGATAGCCGTGCAGCCTGATGTAGTCTTTGGCGGCCTTGGGCAATTTGGCGTAGCGCGCGCGCGTGTAATAGCGGTCAAAGCCGAAGACGAAGCGCCAGATTTTCGTGCCCTTGCGGATGGACTGATCCGCGAACACGCCGATGCCGTGGATGCGACTTTTACCGAGATAGGTTTTGACGAGCAGCATGGATCACCGCCCGTAAATCATAATCGCGATTTGGCGGCGATGCGCGCTTACGCTGCGGTCGGCTTGCGGTCGGTCTTGAGGCGCTTGTCGAGATAGGCGCCGATCGAGGTGAGCAGTGGCTCGACCTTGCCGTCGAAGAAGTGGTTGGCGCCTTGCACGACCTTTTGCTCGATGACGATGCCCTTCTGCGTTTTGAGCTTGTCGACCAGCGTCGTGACGTCCTTGTGCGGCACCACCGCGTCCTTGTCGCCATGGATGATCAGGCCGGACGAGGGGCAGGGCGCCAGGAACGAGAAGTCGTAGAGATTGGCGGGCGGGCAAATCGAAATGAAGCCTTCGATTTCCGGCCGGCGCATCAGCAGTTGCATGCCGATCCAGGCGCCGAAGGAGAAGCCGGCGATCCAGCAGCTTTTCGCTTCCGGATTGATGGTCTGCGCCCAGTCGAGGGCTGCGGCGGCATCAGACAATTCGCCTTGGCCGTGGTCGAAGGAACCCTGGCTGCGGCCGACGCCGCGGAAATTGAAGCGCAGCGCCGAGAAGCCTCGGTGCACGAAGGCGTAGTAGAGTTGATAGATGATCGGGTGGTTCATCGTCCCGCCGAACTGCGGGTGCGGATGCAGCACGATCCCGATCGGCGCGTTCTTCTGCCGCGCCGGGTGATAGCGGCCTTCGATGCGGCCTGCGGGACCTGTGAAGATGACCTCGGGCATGCTCTTGACCTCGACCGCCATATGCGCCGCGCCGCTCGCTTCGGCATCGGCATGACTGAAAATTTTCGCCGCGCGGACCTAGTTTAGAATTATTCTAAATATAGTGATTTCCGCTGTGCAGCACCGCGACACGCGCTATAAGCATGCCGAGTGCGTCGGCTTCTAGCATGACCCGCAGGGCAAAAAGCAAGCATTTTGCGAGACCTGACGCCTAACGGTACTGAATTACCAATGACGAACCGCCTGTATCTCGACTGGAACGCGACCGCCCCTTTGCGGGCCGAGGCGCGCGAGGCCGTTCTGCGGGCGCTGGATGTGACCGGCAACGCGTCGTCGGTTCATGCTGAAGGACGGGCGGCCCGAAGCTTGATCGAGGCGACGCGGGTGCAGGTTGCGCAACTGGTCGGCGCGGAACCAAAAAACGTAACGTTCACGAACGGGGCGACGGAAGCGAACATGCTCGCGCTGACGCCCGCGGTCGAAGCCGCGGGCGAAAAGCGCAGGCGCGACAAGCTCTTAGTCTCGGCGATCGAGCATCCCTCGGTGTTGGCCGGCGGCCGGTTTGCGGCTGACGCCGTCGAAACGGTGCCAGTCACAACTGCGGGAATCCTGGACCTTGATGCTCTTAGAAGGGCCGTTGCTCGGTGCGAGAGGCCGCTGATCTCGGTGATGCTCGCCAATAACGAGACTGGCGTCATCCAGCCCATCAGGGAAATTGCCGACATCGTGCATGCCGCCAACGGACTGCTGCACGTCGACGCTGTGCAGGCGCCCGGCCGCATCGATTGCGGCATCGAAGCGCTCGGCGCCGACCTGATGACGGTCTCTTCGCACAAGATCGGGGGCCCGCAGGGCGCCGGCGCGCTGGTCCGTCGCGGTGATATCCATATCGCCGAGCCGCTCATCAAAGGCGGCGGGCAGGAGCGCGGGCTGCGCGGCGGAACCGAGAACGTCGCCGCCATCGCAGGGTTCGGCGCAGCTGCGGCCGCCGCAAGGCTGCCGGACGCTGCACACATGGCCGCACACATGGCGGCGTTGCGCGATGCATTGGAAGCGGGCCTGAAGGCCGCGACGCCGCAGGCGGTGATCTTCGGCGAGCGCGCGCCACGCCTGCCGAATACGACGTTGTTTGCGGTTCCCGGCATGAAAGCGGAAACGGCGCTGATCGCCTTCGATCTCGAGGGCATCGCCGTTTCGTCCGGCGCTGCCTGTTCCTCCGGCAAGGTGACGGCTTCGCACGTCTTGGCCGCGACGGGCGCCGGACCCGATCTTGCGCGTGGCGCGGTGCGCGTCAGCCTCGGCTGGAGCAGCACTGAAGCCGACGTGGAACGGTTCCTTGGAACTTGGAAAAAGCTTGCTGGATCACTACTTAAGGAGAGACGCGGCATCGCTGCATGAGGCAGTGGCCGTGAAACCAATCACACAAGGGATGAGCTCAGCGCAGGCACGCTCAGCACCATAACCGACAAATCCAACCCGCGGTCCTTGCAACCGTGAGCGGAGGGAAGAATGCCGGCCGTACAAGAGACCGTCGATCAGGTCCGCCGTATCGACGTTGATCAATACAAATATGGGTTCGAGACCAACATCGAATCCGAGAAGGCCCCGAAGGGCCTTTCCGAAGACACCATCCGTTTCATCTCGGCGAAGAAGAGTGAGCCGCAGTGGATGCTCGACTGGCGGCTCGAGGCCTATCGCCGCTGGCTGACCATGCGCGAGCCGACCTGGGCGCGCGTTGATTATCCGAAGATCGATTACCAGGATTATTACTATTACTCGGCGCCGAAGCGGAAGGCGCTCGCCTCGCTCGACGAGGTCGATCCGGAAATCCTCAAGACCTACGAGAAGCTCGGTATTCCGCTGAAGGAGCAGGAAATCCTCGCCGGCGTGCGCAAGCAAGGCGAGCCGTCGACGCTCGACGACGAGGCGACCGGCGGCGACTTCCGTTCCGGCCGCGTCGCGGTCGACGCCGTGTTCGACTCCGTCTCGGTCGCCACCACCTTCAAGGAAGAGCTGAAGAAGGCCGGCGTGATCTTCATGCCGATCTCGGAAGCTATCCGCGAGCATCCTGAACTGGTGAAGAAATATCTCGGCTCGGTGGTGCCGACCTCAGACAACTTCTTCGCCACGCTGAATTCGGCGGTGTTCTCCGACGGATCGTTCGTTTATGTGCCGGAGGGCGTACGCTGCCCGATGGAGCTGTCGACCTATTTCCGCATCAACGAGAAGAACACCGGCCAGTTCGAGCGCACGCTGATCATCGCCGACAAGGGCGCCTACGTGTCCTACCTCGAAGGCTGCACCGCGCCGATGCGCGACGAGAACCAGCTGCATGCGGCCGTGGTCGAACTGGTCGCGCTCGACGATGCCGAGATCAAGTATTCGACGGTGCAGAACTGGTATCCGGGCGACGCCGAGGGCAAAGGCGGCATCTTCAATTTCGTCACCAAGCGCGGCGACTGCCGCGGTGCGCGCTCGAAGATTTCGTGGACGCAGGTCGAGACCGGCTCGGCCATCACCTGGAAATATCCGAGCTGCATCCTGCGCGGCGATCATTCTCGTGGCGAATTTTATTCGATCGCGATTTCGAACGGCCGCCAGCAGGTCGACAGCGGCACCAAAATGCTGCATCTCGGCAAGAACACGACGAGCCGGATCATCTCCAAGGGCATCGCCGCCGGCAAATCCAACAACACCTATCGCGGCCTCGTGACTGCGCACCGCAAAGCAACGAACGCGCGCAACTTTACCAACTGCGATTCGCTGCTGATCGGTCACGACTGCGGCGCACACACGGTGCCTTACATCGAAGCCAAGAATTCCTCCGCGACCTTCGAGCACGAGGCGACGACCTCGAAAATCTCCGAGGACATGCTGTTCTATTGCCGGAGTCGGGCATGTCGGCGGAAGAGGCGACCGCGCTGGTCGTCAACGGCTTCGTCAAGGACGTGTTGCAGCAGCTGCCGATGGAATTTGCGGTCGAGGCGCAGAAACTGATCTCGATCTCGCTCGAAGGCAGCGTGGGTTGATCGCCATGACGCAATACTGGTTCAGGCCGAAACGGTACGGGTACGGCGCGACGCCGATCACCTGGGAGGGCTGGGCGGTCGTGCTCATTTTCGCCGCGCTGATGGCCGCATCGGTCATCGTCATGAATTGGTTTGCCGGTGCGGCCAATGTGTCCGTCTGGCTTATCTGGGCGACGGTCGTTGCCGCCGGAGTTTTGTGGCTCGTCCAGTTCAGCCGCCGCCGCACAGACGGCGAATGGTGCTGGCGCTGGGGCAACAAGGATTAGGAAGACAAGGCAATGGCGTTTCTGGAAATCAAAAATCTGCATGTCGAGGTCGAGGACAAGAAAATCCTCAACGGCCTGACGCTGTCGGTCGAGAAGGGCCAAGTCGCGGCGATCATGGGCCCGAACGGCTCCGGCAAGTCGACGCTCGCTTACGTGCTGGCCGGCAAGGACAATTATCGCGTGACCGATGGCGAGGTGCTGCTCAACGGCGAGAGCATCCTGGAGATGGCGCCGGACCAGCGCGCGGCCAAGGGCGTGTTTCTCGCCTTCCAGTACCCGGTCGAGGTGCCGGGGGTCGCGACCATGACCTTCCTGCGCACGGCGCTCAATTCGCAGCGCAAGACCCGCGGCGAGCCGGAAGTCTCGACGCCCGAATTCATGAAGATCGTGCGCGACACTGCCGCCAAGCTCGGCATCAGCCAGGAGATGCTGCGGCGCGCGGTCAATGTCGGCTTCTCCGGCGGCGAGAAGAAGCGCAACGAGATCCTGCAAATGGCAATCCTGCAGCCGCGGCTGGCCGTGCTCGACGAGACCGATTCCGGCCTCGATATCGACGCGCTGCGCATCGTCGCCGATGGCGTCAACGCGCTGCGTTCGAAGGAGCGCGCCATGATCGTCATTACACATTACCAGCGGCTGCTCGACTATATCGTGCCTGACGTGGTGCACGTGATGGCCAAGGGCCGCGTGGTGAAGACCGGCGGCAAGGAGCTCGCGCTCGAGCTCGAGGCCAAGGGTTACGCGCAATTTGTCGGCGAGGCGGCCTGATGAAGGCGGACGTCCGCATCATGAAGACCGAAGCCGAGCAGGCGCTTGCCGCGGCCTACGAGGCTGCCCGCGGCACGCTGCCGGGCAAGGGCGTGGTGTCGGCGCTGCGCGCGGGTGCGTTCCGGCAGTTCGAAACGCAAGGCCTGCCGCACCGGCGCGTCGAGGAATGGAAATACACAGATTTGCGTGCGCTGATGCGCGAAGCCTATCCGCTGGCCGCGCCGCCCGATGCGGCGGCCAAGGCGCGCGCCAAGAGCGCAGGCGACATTTTCTCGGGCGTGGAGTGTCGGCGGCTGGTTTTCGTCGATGGCGCTTTCGTGCCGGAGCTATCGGACCTGAAGCCCGAACCGGGTCTGACCATCTCCTCAATGGCCGAGGCGCTGGCGAAAGGCGATGTGCTGGTGGCGCGCCATGTCGGCAAGACGTTCGAGACCGATGACGTCGCGGTTGCCCTCAATACCGCGCTGATGGGCGATGGCATCGTGATCAACGTCGCCAAGGGCGCCGAGATCAAGCGGCCGATCCACATCGTCTTCGCAAGCGGCAGCGACAAGCCGAACTCGGTCTTCATCCGCTCGCTGATCGTGGTGGAGCAGGGCGCCAAGGCGGCCATCATCGAGGACCACGACAGCGGCTCAGCACAGGTCAATGCCGCGCTCGACCTCGTCGTCGGCGACAAGGCGCAGGTCGATTACTTCAAGGTTACGCATGCCCGCACGCTGCACGTGGCGAGCCTGCTGGCCTCGATCGGCGCCAATGCCACGTTCAATACCTTCGCATTCACGAGCGACGTCGCCGTTCTGCGCAACCAGAATTTCATCCGCTTTGCCGGTGAGGGCACCAAGGCCGGCATCCGCGGCGTCAACCTGCTGCGCGGTAAGCAGCATGCCGACACCACCTTGCTGATCGAGCACGCCAAAGGCCACTGCGAGAGCCGCGAGCTGTTCAAGTCGGTGCTCGATGACGAAGCCCACGGCGTGTTCCAGGGCAAGATCGTGGTCAAGCAGCATGCGCAGAAGACCGACGCCAAGATGATGACGCGGGCGCTGCTCCTATCCGACGAGGCGGAAGCCGACAACAAGCCGGAGCTGGAAATCTTCGCCGACGATGTGGTGTGCGGCCACGGCGCCACCACCTCGGCGCCCGATGAAGGGCTCAAGTTCTATTTGATGTCGCGCGGCATTCCGGAAGCCGAAGCGCAGGCGCTGTTGGTGCAGGCTTTCATCGGCGAAGCGATCGAGGAGATCGCGCATGACGGCATCCGTCAGGCGCTGATGTTTGCGGCGCTGCGATGGCTGAGGACGCACGCATGACGCACCCGGCAGTCAGCAACGGTTCCTACGACGTCGCCAAGATCCGCGCCGATTTTCCGGCGTTGTCGATGCAGGTCTATGGCAAGCCGCTGGTCTATCTTGACAACGCGGCGTCGGCGCAGAAGCCGACGGCGGTGCTCGACCGCCTGCAGAAGGCCTATACCGAACAGTACGCGAATGTGCATCGCGGGCTGCATTATCTCGCCAACGAGGCGACCGAGGCCTATGAGGGCGCGCGCGAGACCGTGCAGCGCTTTCTGAACGCGGGCCGCAAGGAAGAGATCATCTTCACGCGCAACGCCACGGAGGCAGTGAACCTCGTCGCCTATACCTTCGGGCGCGAGAGCATCAAAGCGGGCGACGAGATCGTGCTCTCGATCATGGAGCACCATTCCAACATCGTGCCGTGGCACTTCCTGCGCGAGCGGCAGGGCGCGGTGCTCAAATGGGCGCCGATCGACGAGGACGGCAATTTTCTGCTCGACGAGTTCGAGAAGCTGCTGGGTCCGCGCACCAAGCTGGTGGCGATCACGCAGATGTCGAATGCGCTCGGCACGGTCGTGCCGGTCAAGGAGGTCGTGAAGCTCGCGCATGCGCGCGGCATTCCGGTGCTGGTCGACGGCGCGCAGGGCGCGGTGCATCTCGATGTGGATGTGCGCGACATCGATTGCGATTTCTACGTCTTCACCGGCCACAAGCTCTACGGCCCGACCGGGATCGGCGTGCTCTACGCCAAGTACGAGCATCTCACTGCGATGCCGCCGTTCAACGGCGGCGGCGAGATGATCCAGGAAGTGTCACAGGATCGCATCACCTATGGCGATCCGCCCTACAAGTTCGAGGCCGGCACGCCGGCGATCGTGCAGGCGATCGGCCTGGGCGCGGCCATCGACTACGTCAATTCCATCGGCAAGGCGCGCATCCGCGCGCACGAGGGCGCGCTCGTCAAATACGCGCACGACAAGCTCGGCGCCATCAATTCGCTGCGCATCATCGGCAATGCCAAGGGCAAGGGCCCGGTGGTGTCGTTCGAGATGAAGGGCGCGCATCCGCACGATGTCGCGACCGTGATTGACCGCCAGGGCGTGGCGGTGCGGGCCGGCACCCACTGCGTGATGCCTCTGCTCGCGCGCTATGGCCTGACGGCGACCTGCCGGGCCTCGTTTGCACTCTACAACACCGAGGACGAGGTGGATGCGCTCGCCGCCTCGCTCGTCAAGGCACGGGAAATGTTCGCATGAGCCAAGACAGCCAAGATACGCAAACCCCGCCCGTCGCGGAGAAGCCGCCGGAAAATGCCGCCATCACCAAGGGCTCGGCGCTGCCGGAGGACGAGCTCAACAAGCTCTCCGACGACATCATCGGCGCGCTCAAGACGGTCTACGACCCGGAAATCCCGGCCGATATCTACGAGCTTGGCCTGATCTACAAGATCGACATCGGCGACGACCGCGGCGTCAAGGTCGAGATGTCGCTGACCTCGCCCAACTGCCCGGCGGCGCAGGACCTGCCGATCCAGGTCGAAAACGCGGTGGCGAGCGTTGCCGGCGTCAAAGAGGCGAAAGTCGCGGTGGTCTGGGATCCGCCGTGGGATCCGAGCCGGATGTCGGACGAGGCCCGGCTCGTACTCAACATGTGGTAATCTTTGCGTGGAAGACTAAATAAGACTCGACGAGGACCGCTATGGCGACTGCCCGACCCCGACCCCAGGTGATGCGTCTGACCGACGCCGCTGCGACGCGCATCAAGGACGTGATGGCGCGGGCGGACAAGCCCGTCGCCGGCGTGCGCGTCGGCGTCAAGAACGGTGGCTGCGCCGGCATGGAATACACCATGGAATATGCCGACGCCGTCAAGCCCAGCGACGAGATCGTCGAGGACAAGGGCGTCAAGATCCTGATCGACCCGAAGGCGGTGCTGTTCCTGCTCGGCACCGAGATGGACTACAAGACCGAGAAGCTCTCGGCGCAATTCGTCTTCAATAATCCCAACCAGACGTCGGCCTGCGGCTGCGGCGAGAGCGTGCAACTGACGCCTGCCAAAGCGGCCGATTGATCAGGCGATCTTAGGCGAAATCAGGCGACTTGGGTCGCCGGCGCGGTGCTGGTCGACACTTCCGGGTCGGTTTCCGACATCACGCGATTGCGCCCGTGGCGCTTGGCTGCATAGAGGCAGACGTCGGTGCGCTCGATCAGGCTCTGCGGCGTATCGTTCTTGTGCAGGGTGGCGACGCCGATCGACACCGTGACGCGGCCGAGATGCTCGCCGGTCGAGCGCTTCATCAATTCCTTGGTCATGACGGCGCGGCGGATATGGTCGCCGACCACGATCGCCGAGCGCAGCACGGTGTTCGGCAGGATGATGGCGAATTCCTCGCCGCCGTAGCGCGCGGCGGTGTCCTGGCCCTTGACGTTCTGCTTCACCGAGCTCGCGACCAGACGCAGCACCTGGTCGCCGGTCAGGTGGCCGAAGCTGTCGTTGAAATTCTTGAAATGGTCGATGTCGGTCATCATCAGCGACAGCGGCTCGCTCTTGGCGCGCGCGTCGGCGATGGCCGCTTCGAGCGTATTGTCGAAGAACTTGCGGTTGGCGAGCTGGGTCAGCGGATCGGTCAGGCTCTCGTTGCGCACGGCTTCGAGGTTTTCCTGAAGCTCGTTGATCTCCTGCTTGGAGGCGTTGAGGCGCGCTTCGAGTTTCTGGTTGGAGACTTCCATCTCCTTCGCCGTGTGCACCAGGCTTTCGACGATGGCGCGCAGGCCCTCGCGGTCCTTCGACTGGCCGAGCTTCTCGCTCATGCCGGCGAGGCTTTCGCTGTAGGTCGAGGCTGAGCCCGCGGCGGCGTCGATCATCGCCATGACCTGTTCGATCTCACCCATCACCTGGCTGCCGACATTGTCGATCTTCTCCGACAGCCGCGTCGGCGCGAGGAAGGTCGCGTAGATCTGCTCGAGATCGGCCTCCGACAGCGTGCCGGCCGCCTTTAGCGTCTCGTTGATTTTCTGATTGAGCGACGGCTGGTAGCCGGTCGCGTAGGTGTACCAAATTTCGTAATTGCGCGGGGTCGCCGGCTCACGCAGCGCCTTGATCTGTCCGAGCGCGATCTCGGCGAACGCGGTCGTGCGCTCGTGCTCGTCGGCTTGGCCGGCAGACATAGCTCAACCCCCTGTGCAGCCTTACTGGCCACACGTGCGAGGCCAACGGTATTCGAGGGAGGTGAATTGAGAGTAAATTCGGAACTTGCGGCACCGCAACAAGTGGTTGCGAAACCGGCATAAACACCGCGTTAAAGTCGTCGCCTCAGGCCTTTGCAGTCACCGGTCGCAGCAAAAAGGCGGGCAAATGGCTGCCGTCGCTCTCTTCGGTGGCAGGGCGCGCCTGCGGCCGCGGGCGGGGCTGTTCAGTGGTGCGGGCCGGTTCGCTTGGCGGCTGGCCCTCGTGCCGGCGTTGCGGATGCCGGCCACGTCCGCCTTGGTGACGCCCGCCCTGATGATGACGGCCGCCGTGCGGCTTGTGCTCGCCGCCCGCGCGGGCCTCGCGCGGCTCGGCCGGCGCCGGCAGTTCGCCCACCCAGGGAATTGTCTGGCCAATCAGCCGCTCGATCGCGCCGACCGCCTTCTGGTCGATTGGAGCGACAATCGTGATGGCGGTGCCGGCTCGGCCGGCGCGGCCGGTGCGGCCGATGCGATGGACGTAGTCGTCGGGATGATGCGGCACGTCGAAATTGAAGACGTGGCTGACTTCCGGAATATCGAGGCCGCGTGCGGCAACGTCGGACGCGACCAGCACGGTGACTTCGCCGTTGCGGAAGGATTCGAGCGCGGCGGTGCGGGCCGACTGGTCCATGTCGCCGTGCAACGCCGCGGCATTGAACTTGTGCCGTAGTAGCGAGCGGTGCAACTGCGCGACTTCGCGCTTGCGGTTGCAGAACACGATGGCGTTCTTGAAGTTTTCCGCCGAGCGGATCAGGCGGCGCAGCGTCTCGCGTTTGTCATGCGGCTCGCGGCCGGTGGCGACCAGTTGCTGATTGATGGTGGCGGCGGCGGTGGCGGGCTTCGACACTTCGACGCGCACCGGATTGTGCAGAAAGGTGTCGGCGATGCGCTGGATTTCCGGCGGCATAGTCGCCGTAAAGAACAGCGTTTGCCGCGTGAACGGCACCAGCTTGCCGATGCGCTCGATGTCGGGAATGAAACCCATGTCGAGCATGCGGTCGGCTTCGTCGATGACGAGCAGCTCGACGCCCGACAGCAGCAGACGGCCGCGCTCGGAGTGGTCGAGCAGGCGCCCCGGCGTCGCGATCAGCACGTCGACGCCGCGGACGAGCTTGGCGTCCTGGTCGCCGAACGACACGCCGCCGATGATGAGCGCGACGTTGAGCTTGTGGTTCTTGCCGTACTTCTCGAAGTGGTCGGCGACTTGCGCCGCGAGTTCGCGTGTCGGCTCGAGGATGAGCGTGCGCGGCATGCGCGCGCGGGCGCGGCCTTGTTCGAGCATCGTCAGCATCGGCAACACGAAAGCGGCGGTTTTGCCGGTGCCGGTCTGCGCGATGCCGAGGACGTCGCGCCGCTGCAGCACGTGCGGGATGGCTTGTTCTTGTATCGGAGTGGGGGTCTTGTAGCCGGCAGCCTCGATGGCGCCGAGAACTTTGGCCGATAGGCCGAGTTTGGAAAAGGGCATATAGCCTCAAAGCAGGGACATTCCGTGTCCGCGCCGGATCAGAAAACCAGTTGCGTTGCGCGGGGGATGGCCGAATCTTCGTTCGAACCGGTTGCCGGGAACATGGGGGCTAGGGGGCGCAAAGTCAATGCTTCGCCGGCGCGTTAAGTCATATAAATTCTTATGGTTTTCGGCTTTGCGAGGGCCTCATGGCTGAGAGTCTGCCTCTCATTTTGGTTCCCGGACTGACCTGCACGGCGCGGCTGTACGCGTCGCAGGTCGAAGCGCTGTGGCGCTTTGGCTCGGTGACGGTCGCCGATCATCGGCGCGATGCCGACATCAAATCGGTTGCCGCGAGAATTCTGAGCAACGCTCCGCCGCGATTTGCGCTCGCCGGCCTGTCTTACGGCGGCTACATCGCCTTCGAAATGTTGCGGCAGGCGGCTGCGCGCATCGCCAAGCTGGCGCTGCTGGACACGCAGGCGCGCGCCGATACGCCCGAGCAGATAACCGGCCGCAATGCGCAAATCGCGCTCGCGCAATCCGGCCGCTACGGCGAACTCCCCGATCTCGCAATCCCGCGCTACCTGCATCACGACCGGCAAAAGGATCCCGAGATGACCGGGATCGTGCGCCGGATGATCGAGGAAACGGGACCCGACGCTTTCGCGCGCCAGCAACAGGCGATCATATCGCGGCCCGATTCCCGCGCGATGTTGTCGTCGATTCGCTGTCCGAGTTTGGTGCTGGTCGGCGACGGCGATCTGGCGACGCCGCCGGAACTCAACAAGGAAATCGCCGACGGCATTCCCGGCGCGCGCTTTGTTGTGATACCGAGCTGCGGCCACCTTTCGACGCTTGAGCAGCCAGCGGCGGTGAACGCCGCGCTGGCCGAATGGCTGGCCGCTTGAAACCAGGGAGTGCGCGTAAGCGTTGAACCGCCGATGACCGATGCAAGCGACAATGCCGGCGTGATTGCTCCGCCGCCTTTGCTGGCCGCGGCTGTGGTCGTGCTCGGCGTGCTGCTCGATTGGCTTTTCCCGGCCTACGTGCTGGCGGTGCTGCTTGATCGGCCGGCCCGCATTGCCCTTGGCGCCCTCCTGTTTGCCGCCGGCGTGGCGATTGTGGTTGCCGCAGTGCGCGGCTTCCGCTCTGCCGGCACCAATCCGGAGCCTTGGAAGCCTTCGACCGCGCTTGTCGGCACCGGCATATTCGGCTGGCTGCGAAACCCGATGTATGTGGGCGGCACTTTGGCTTTGGCCGGACTCTCCGTCCTGCTGGCAGCCGACTGGATGTTGGTGCTGACGATTGTGTTCGTGCCCGTCATCCATTTCGGCGTGGTCTTGCGCGAGGAGCGCTATCTCGAGGCCAAATTCGGCGACGCCTATCGCAGCTATAAGGCACGCGTGCCCCGCTACGGTTGGCCCTCGCTTTGATCGTGCGACAATCGTCCAAGTCTTTCCCGGCTTCATCCCTTTGCCTTGGGCCGACTGAACTCCTATAGAAACCGCGTGATCCGCCGGGAGTAACGCGATGCGCACGCAGGTCGGCATTATCGGCGCCGGGCCCGCCGGCCTGATGCTGGCGCGGCTGCTGCGGATGCAGGGCATCGACTCGATCATCATCGAGAACCGCAATCGCGACTATATCGAGAACCGTATCCGCGCCGGGCTGATTGAGGACTGGGCGGCCGATCTGCTGATCGAGATCGGCGTCGGCGAGCGCATGAAGCGCGAGAGCCTCATTCACTGGGGCGTCAATATCGGCATCAATGGCGACATCCACCATATCGATTTCAAGAAGCTGGTGAACAAGCGTGTCACCATCTATGGCCAGCAGGAAGTCGTGAAGGACATGGTGGCACGGCGGCTCGCTGACGGCGGCGATCTGCTGTTCGAGGTCGGCGACGTCAGCGTGCACGACCTTAAAAGCGACCGGCCGAAGATTCGCTTCACGCATCAAGGCAAGCCGCAGGAGATCGAGTGCGACTTCATCGGCGGCTGCGACGGCTTTCATGGCATTTGCCGGCCGAGCATTCCGGATGGCGTGCTGAAGATCTTCGAGCGCGACTATCCGTTCGGCTGGCTCGGCATTCTGGCGGAGAGCCCGCCGCCCGACCATGAGCTGATCTATTCGTACACCGATGGCGGTTTTGCGCTCTACACGATGCGGTCGCCGACCTTGGCGCGGCTCTATCTGCAATGCGGCCACGACGAGGACATCGAGCAGTGGCCAGATGCGCGCATCTGGGACGAGTTGCACAAGCGGCTCGGCGGCGCGCGCAAGCTCGAGGAAGGCAAGATGCTGCAGAAGGGCATCACGCCGATGCGCAGCTTCGTGGCGGAGCCGCTGCAATACGGGCGGCTGTTCCTGGCCGGTGACAGCGCGCATATCCAACCGCCGACCGGCGCCAAGGGCATGAATCTCGCGTTTGCCGACGTGGTCTATCTCTCACGCGCCATCGAGGCTTTCTACAAGAAGAAGCGCAATGATCTGCTGGAGAGCTATTCGGCGACCTGCCTGCGGCGCGTCTGGAAGGCGCAGCGTTTCTCGTGGTGGATGACGCAAATCATGCATCGTTTCCCCGACGAGTCGGCCTTCGACCACCGCCGTCAGCTCGGCGATCTCGACTATCTCGTCCATTCGGAATCGGCGATGCGCTCGCTCGCCGAGCAATATGTAGGATTGCCGCTCGACTAGTCGGGCAGGACGGCGCGCAGCGGGCGGCTGAGCAGCACGATCATCAGGCCGGCAATGGCGGAAATGATCGCCAGCATCAGGAAGAAGCTGGTGTGCGTCATGCTCGACCAAAATGTTCCGAGATAGCCGGCGAGAAATCCGCCGGCGAAGCTGGTCGCCAGCCACACGCCCATCATCATCGACAGCAGCGATGCCGGTGCAACTTTCGTGACCCAGGAGAGGCTGGTTGGCGAGAGATAAAGTTCGCCGACCGTCAGCACGACGAAATAGGCGAAGAGCCAGAGCCAACTTGCCTGGCCCGCGCCGGTGAGCTCGGCCGCTGCGACCATGACCAAGTAGGATGCGGCGTTGAGAAACAGGCCGATCGCAAGTTTCGCGACCGTCGATGGCTCGCGTGCGCCCTGCCAGCGCCAGAGCGCCACGATGAAGGGCGTGAAGGCGAAGATCATGAACGGGTTGAGGGCCTGGAACCAGGTGACGGGGATTTCGAAACCGGCGACGAGATGACGGTCGGTGAAATCGCTCGCCCACAACACGATGGTGTTGCCCTGCTGCTCGTAGGTGCCCCAGAACAGGCTCGCGGGCACGAACAAGAGCGCGATGGCCGCGATCGCCCGCCAGTCGCGGCGGGTCAGGGGTGCGTGCGAAGCGTGCGGGATAAACACGTCTTTCGGCAGATGCGGCGTCGCCAGCAGATAGATGACGAGGCCGGTTGTCATGCCGACACCCGCGGCGGCAAAACCGTAATGCCAGCCGTATTCTTCACCCAGCGTGCCGCATACCAGCGGGGCGAGGAAAGCGCCGAGATTGATACCGACGTAGAAGATCGAGAAGGCGCTGTCGCGGCGGCGGTCGCCGGGCGGATACAAAAACCCGACTTGCGTCGAGATGTTCGACTTGAAGCAGCCATTGCCGAGAATGAGGACGGTGAGGGCAAGCAGGAACAAGTGCTCGAAGGCCATCAGGAAATGGCCTACCGCCATCAGCGCCGCGCCGATGATCACGGTGCGGCGCTGGCCGAGCACGCGGTCGGCCAAGAGGCCGCCGAAAATCGGCGTCAGATAGACGAGGCCGGTGTAAAAGCCATAGACCTGCGAGGCGAAGGGCTGCATCGCCAGCGGGCCGAATACGGTCTCGAGCGCGCTCTTGAAGGTGGCGAGGCCGGCGACGTTGCCCACCTGCGCGGGCAGCAGCAGGTACTTGACCATGTAAAGCACCAGCAGTGCGCGCATCCCGTAGTAGGAGAAGCGCTCCCACATTTCGGTCGCGAACAGGAAGCTCAGGGCACGCGGGTGGCCGAACAGATCGGCGGGACCTTTGAGGGCGGCGGTCATATTGGCCATTGGCGCCGAGCGGTGTAGCCTTTGCCCGACAAGCCGGCAATCAACGCCGCATCCTGGGGAGGACAACAATGAACAAAATTTGCAGCCTATTGGCTTGCGCGGCGGTGGCGCTGGCCGGCGCCGCGGGCAGTGCGCAGGCACAGAGCGACTATCCCAACCGGCCGATCCATGTCGTCGTCGGCTTCGCGGCGGGCGGCGGCAACGACATCTTCGCGCGGCTGGTGACGCGCAAGCTGTCGGAGAACACCGGCTGGACCATCGTCATCGACAACAAGCCGGGTGCCGGCGGGCGTATCTCCAGCCAATTCGTCGCCGGGGCGACGCCCGACGGCTACACCGTGCTCGTCGCCGCCACGGGACAGATGTCGATCTCGGCCGCGATCTATCCCGACCTCAGCTATCATCCGACCAAGAATTTCATCGCGCTCAACATGATCGCGTCGTTCCCGCTGGTGCTGGTGGTGCCGGCCAGCCTGCCGATCAACAACGTGAAGGAACTGGTGGCCTACGCCAAGGCAAATCCCGACAAGTCCAACTACGGCACCTCGGCACCGCCTTTCACCATCTCCGCCGAACTGTTGAAGCTGAAGACCGGCATGCCGGGCGTGGCGATCCCGTTCAAGGGCAGCAACGAGTTGAACCTGTGCGTGGTCAGCGGCCAATGCCTGTTCACCATTTCCGACGGGCCGCCGGCCATTCCGCTGGTGAAGGGCGGCAAGACGCGCGCACTCGCCGTCACCGGTTCCGAACGCTCGCCCGAGCTTCCCGGCGTCCCGAGCATGGCGGAAGCCGGCTTTCCCGACGTCGACACGCATCTGTGGAGCGGCTTCTTCGTTCCCACCGGCACGCCGGACCCGGTCGTGAAAAAACTCACGTCGGAACTTGGCAAGGCGCTGGCTGATCCGGCGGTGCAGGACGGCCTGAAGAAGATGGCGGTCAATCCGGGCGGGCCGACCGGCGATGCCTTCAAGAAGCGGATCGATGCCGACATTGTTTCGTTCTCCGCGGTGGTAAAAGCGGCGAAGCTGTCCTTCGGGCAATAAGGTCACACGTCTCGTTCGAAATGCATGAGCGCCGCGCGCGGCAATTGCTGCGATGCGGCGCTCTGCTATGCTTCGGCTGTCCGGGTATCGTTGCGTTAAGTCGGTGCGATCATGCGCTTGGTGGCGGCTCTTCTGCTTGCGGCGACAATGTCTGCCGCCGCGTCCGCGCCGTCGTCGACGACCGAATATCTGTTTCGCCAATTCGGCCTGTTCGGCACCTGGGCGGTCGATTGCAAGCAGGACCCTTCGCCGGAAAATCCGCGCGTCAGCATCACCATGCCAAGCCCCGGGTTGATCATGGAGGACCATGACCTCGGCAAGGACAATGCGGTCAACCGCTACAGCGTGCTGTCGGCGGAGAAATTGTCGGACACGCGCCTAGCGGTGTCGGTGATCTTCCAGCCCGGCAAGGACACCGAGGAGCGGCAGAAGCTGGTCTGGGCCGTGCACGACGGCACGCTGCGCACGCTGTTCAATCAGCCGGTCAACGGGCCGGTGCGCGTCAAGGACGGCGTCGCGGTGGGCTACAGTATACAGACGCCGCTGCTGAAAAAGTGCGGCGAGTAGGGCGGCCGGCCGATCAGCAGCGGTGGAATTCGCGCGCCGCCGCGCCGCCAATCGGAAGCTGCTTCATTCGGCTGCCGTCGCTCGAAAAGTCACCGTATTTGGTCATCGCAAGCGGATGGGTGGCGTCGAGCCAGTGAACCGTGATGTCGGAGCCACGGACCTCGTAGCTGCGTATCGTGAATGCGCCGCGCACCTGGTCCGACGCGCGCGTCACGACGAATGAATTGGGGGTGAACTCGAGGGTGCCGATGTCGCCGCACCATTTGCCGTAAAGCATGGCCGCCTTTAGTGCCCCGGCTCGCGTCGGTGCGCCGGCCGCTGCGATCGCGATCGCGACACCCGCAAGCAGCGCGCGCGAGGTCCGAACCATGCCTAGACGTCCAGCAGTTCTTCCTTGGCGAACTGGGCGTGCTCCTGGATGAATTCGAAGCGCGCCTCGGGCTTGTTGCCCATCAGCCGCTCGACCGCGCGTTCGGCGGGCTTGCGTTCCTTGTCCGCCAGCATCACGCGCAACAATGTGCGCTTTGACGGGTCCATGGTGGTTTCCTTGAGCTGTGCCGCCATCATCTCGCCGAGGCCCTTGAAGCGGGACACTTCCGGCTTGGCGTTGGCGTGGAATTCTTTCTTCAGCAGATCGTCTTTGTGCTTGTCGTTGCGCGCATAGACGATCTTGCCGCCGTGGCTCAAGCGATAGAGCGGCGGCACGGCGAGATAGAGCCGGCCGGCGTCGATCAGCTTCGGCATCTGCCGGTAGAAGAAGGTGATCAGCAGCGAAGCGATGTGGGCGCCATCGACGTCGGCGTCGGTCATGATGATGACCTTCTCGTAGCGCAGGTCCTTCTCGTGGAAATGCGAGCCGGTGCCACAGCCGAGCGCCTGGACGAGATCGGCGAGCTGGGCGTTCTGCGCCAGCTTGTCCTTGCCGGCGGATGCGACGTTGAGAATCTTGCCGCGCAACGGCAGCACCGCCTGGGTGCGGCGGTCGCGCGCCTGCTTGGCGGAGCCACCGGCGCTGTCGCCCTCGACGATGAAAATCTCGGAACCTTCGGACGCCGATGACGTGCAATCGGCAAGCTTGCCGGGCAGGCGCAGCTTGCGCACCGCGGTCTTGCGCGCGATGTCCTTTTCGGCGCGGCGGCGCAAGCGCTCTTCGGCGCGCTCGATGACGAAGTCGAGCAGCTTGTTGGCCTGCAGCGGATTGGCGGCGAGCCAATGGTCGAATGGATCCTTGACCGCCTGCTCGACGATGCGTTGAGCTTCGGCGGTGGCGAGGCGATCCTTGGTCTGGCCCTGGAATTCCGGTTCGCGCACGAACACCGACAGCATGCAGCCGGCGCCGGTCATCACGTCGTCGCTGGTGACGGGCGCGGCGCGCTTTTCCTGATTGACGCGCGCGGCGTGATCCTTCAGCCCGCGCAACAGCGCCGAGCGCAAACCCGATTCATGCGTGCCGCCGTCCGGCGTCGGGATGGTGTTGCAGTAGGAGTTGAGGAAGCCGTCGGTATCGGCCGTCCAGGCGGCCGCCCATTGTACCGCGCCATGCGCGCCGACCTTGCCGTGCGTGCCGGAGAAGATCTCCGGATAGACCAGCGTCGCGTCCTTGAGCTGGTCGGAGAGATAGTCCTTGAGGCCTTGCTCGAAGTGGAAGGTCGCCTTCTCCGGAACGTCCTCGACGCCCTTGAGCAGCGCCTTGTCGCAATGCCAGCGGATCTCGACGCCGCCGAACAGGTAGGCCTTCGAGCGCGTCATCTTGAAGACGCGCTCCGGCTTGAAAGCGGCCTTGGGTCCGAAAATCTGCGGATCGGGATGAAAGCGCACCTTGGTGCCGCGCCGGTTTGGCGCGCGCCCGGCCTTTTCCAGCTTGCCCTTCGGCTTGCCGCGCTCGAACGCCATGCGATAGAGCGTCTGCTCCCGCGCGACCTCGACCTCCATGCGATCGGACAGGGCGTTGGCGACCGACACGCCGACGCCGTGCAAACCGCCGGACGTTTCGTAGACTTTGGAATCGAATTTGCCGCCGGCGTGCAGCGTGCACATGATCACTTCGAGCGCCGACTTATTCTTGTACTTCGGATGCGGGTCGACCGGAATGCCGCGGCCATTGTCGGTGACTGAGACGAAACCGTTCGCCTCCATCTCGACCTCGATCCAGTCGGCGTGGCCGGCCAGCGCCTCGTCCATCGCGTTGTCGATGACTTCGGCGAACAGGTGATGCAGCGCCTTCTCGTCTGTGCCGCCGATATACATGCCAGGGCGGCGGCGGACGGGCTCGAGACCCTCCAGCACCTCGATGTGCTTGGCGGTATAGCCGCTCTCGGCGCTGGCCGAGCGCGCCGGCTTGCGTGCGGCCTCTTTCGCCGCCTTACGCGGGGCAGGCTTGTGCACGGCCGATTTCGCCGCCCGCTTGGGCGTGTCGAACAGGTCGCGCTGCGGGGTAGATTTTTTCTTCGTCGCGGATTTGGCCATCGGGAGGTTTCTAAATAGGAACGAAGCGATTCGTCTGCCAGCCAATATGCCACGACAGTGGCTTCGGCGTGACCGCGCAACCTTCAAAGATGCTGCTTAAGGGAGGTTTAAGGGCTCGCGCGCGCCCCGACAAACGCCAATTCGGCCGCTGTGGACAGGCGGACGCAGCCGCGGGCAACCATTCGGGCCATGCGTCGTTATCTGCCTCATGGATGTGCGCACCCCGAAGGCAACGGACAAGAGCAGGACTGCCGAGAAGAAGGGCATCGCCAGAGCGACCAATGGTCGGCAGGGCCGGCGCCATTTCGACGTGTCGATCGAGGAGGCAAATGCGCCGAGCGTGATGGCGCGCAGCTGGCGTAGCGCCGCGCAGGCCGCGACCGTCGGCATCTTCATCATCCTTTTCTTCGTCGCACTCAGCCTGGCCAAGCCGATCATCTTGCCGGTGACGGCTGCATTCGTGCTGACGATGATGCTCAGCCCGCTGTCCGAGCGCGCCGATCGATACGGCGTCCCGCCGTTGCTGACGGCGACGGTTTTGTGGCTTCTCGTCGGTGCCGTCTTTTACGGCGTCATCGCGCTCGTGTCGGCCCCGGTGGTCGACTGGATCCACAAGGCGCCGGACATCGGCCGCAGCCTGCAGGAGAAGCTGCAACTGCTCGACCGGCCGATGACGGCGTTGCGCGCCATACGCAACGCGGTGCTCCCCGAGCAAAGCGACAAAGGCATCAACGTCGACATCGTCGCGATCGTGCAGCAGGCCTTTTCGTTTGCGACGCCCGCGCTCGGGCAAATTCTGATCTTTTCCGTCACTTTGTTCTTCATGCTGCTCGGACGGCGACGCTTGCGCCACGTGCTGGTGCGGTTCTTCGGTCGGCACGAGGCCCGGCTGCGCACCTTGCGCATCATGAACGACATCGAGCGCAACCTGACCGGATATCTGAGCGTCGTTGCCGTCATCAACGCCGGCGTCGGCCTGGGCGCCGGCATCATTGCCGCGCTCATCGGCCTGCCGAGCCCGGTGGCCTGGGGCGTGCTCGGCTTCGTCATGAATTTTATTCCCTATATCGGCGCCGGCATCATGGAGCTCGGCATGTTTCTGGTCGGCATCATCACGTTCAACAGCCTGACCTATGTGTTCATCGCGCCGGTGCTTTATCTGGCGATGGGCCTGGTTGAGGGGCAATTTCTCACGCCGAGCATCGTCGGCCGGCATTTCACGATGAATCCGCTGACGGTGTTTCTGTCGCTGGTATTCTGGGCGTGGTTGTGGGGACCAGTCGGCGCATTTCTGGCAGTACCGCTGTTGATCATCGGCATGGTCGTGACCGCGCATCTGTTTCCCCGGGCGAGCCCGGAGCTGCCCGAATAGGGCTGCTGGCGGAGGGCGGGCGGCTGGGCTAGATCAGGACGCGGCCGGGGCCGGGGCACTTCGATGCAGCTTCACGACATCGCCGAGCAGACCATCGACTTCGTGCGCGCGCACGCGCAGTGGGCGGCGCCGATCGTGTTTGGGCTCGCCTTCGCGGAGTCACTCGCCTTCATCTCGCTTTTGGTGCCGGCCTGGGGAGCGCTGGTGGCGATGGGCGCGCTGGTGAAATCCGGCGGCATCGATTTCTGGTCGGTATGGGTCGCAGGCTCGGTCGGCGCCGCCTGCGGCGACTGGCTGTCTTACTGGATCGGCCTCAAGCTCGAGCACCGCGTCGTGCACGTCTGGCCACTGTCGCGCCATCCCGAGCTGATACCGACCGGCGAAGCCTTCGTGAAGAAGTGGGGCATTCTCGGTATCTTTATCGGCCGTTTCTTCGGGCCGCTGCGAGCGTCGGTGCCGCTGGTAGCGGGAATTTTCGAGATGCCGTACTGGCGTTTCCAGATCGCCAACTTCGTTTCGGCCTTCATCTGGGCAGCGGCGCTGCTGACACTGGGCGATGTGATCTCGCTCATCATCGCCTGGATTTCAGTGTACTGACGCACAACCGCCGGAGCTTTCGCCCCGGCGGTTCGTACGACCGAAGCTCAGTTATTTTCTGCCGAGCTGGATGAGGCGAATTTCGCCCTTGACCAGATCGGGCGCGGCCACCAGCCAGCCCTCCCTGTTGCGCACGACGCAGAAATCGGCCGGGCCTTTGAAATCCGTCGCCAGCTTCTGCATGCCGTCCTTCTTGTTCCAGCGGAACAGCGAGCCCGATATCCAGTCTGTCGCGAGCACGTCACCGTTGCTCATGAGATAGAGGCCGTCGAGCATGCCGATGTTGTCGGACAACAGTGTTGGGTCATGTCCCGGCACCATCGAGTAGATGCCGTGCGGCTTGTCCTTGCCCTCGAAGCCGACCATGTAAAGCTTGCCGTTTGGGCTGGGGTAGAGGCCGTTCGGGAAGATGCCCTTGCCCTTGAACACCACGGTGATCTTGGGCGGCGTTTTCGATTTCAGGAAATCCGCCGGCTCGACGCGCACCAGCTGGTCGGAGCGGTTGTCGCTGACGTAGAGCGCATCGCCGAGGATCGCCGGATCGTTGGCGAACTCGATGCCGGGCAGCTCCAGCTTCTTGCTTTCCTTCGTCTTGAGATCGATCACCCAGACTAAATCAATGTCGGTCACCCAGAGCCGGTTGCGCTTGATCCAGATGCCCTTCGGCTTGTTCATGACCTGGCCATCGGGCGGGAAGAACTTTTTCTCGAGGATTTTGCCGTCGAGCGCAAGCTTCGTGATGAAGCCTTTGCCGTCCTTGTCGGCGGGCTTGAGGTCGGGACCGAAGTCCCCGGTATAAAAAACCTTCTCCTTTGGATCGTACGCGACCGACTCGACGTGGCCGAACCCGGTCACGGTCTTTTCCGAAATGACTTTGAGGTCCTTGGCGGCGGGCGCCGTCGCACCCGCGATCTGGAGCGCGGCGAGGCCGGCCGCGCAGGCAAGGCCGAGACCAAATTTTTTGCTCACGATGGACCCTCCCGAGGCGCAGGGAAAAGCCGCCGGGACTTTCATCCCGGCGGAATTCACGTCGAACAGGCAGTTCTTACTTCAGCGCCGCGGCGCCGGCCTGCGAGATCGTGTCGTCCTGCGAGCCGGTGCCGCCGGACACGCCGATGGCGCCGATGATCTTGCCGCCGACGATGAGCGGATTGCCGCCACGCGACATGATCACGTCATCGAGGGTCGGCAGATAGGCGAAGAAGGGGCCTTTGCCGAGCAGCCGTTCGAACACCACAGTGGGACGGCGATAGCGTGCCGCGGTGCGCGCCTTGTGCTGCGAAATCGTGACCGAAGCGTATTGGCAATCGTCCATCTTTTCGAAATAGACGAGTTCGCCAGTCGGCCCGACAACCGAGATACACATTGGCCAGCCGCGCTTCGTCGCGTCCGCCAGCGCGGCGTCGGCGGCCTTCTTGGCATCGGCGAGACTGATCGTTGCGCCGTACGGCAAGTAGGTCATCTTTTCCGGCACGGCTTCATTGGGATTGTTCGGATCGGCCGGCACTTGCGCGAAGGCGCCGGTGCTCATCATCAGCGCGACGCCAAGGGCGCCCGCCATCATCATCAAACGACGCATTGAATTCCTCCCGGTTAGTGCCGGACGTTACCGGCCTTGCCCCTGGCCGGTTTGGCGCAGGGTTGTCGACGGCGGGAAGCTTAGCGAACCGGAAGGCGCGCGCCTATACCGGGTGCTCGTCACAGGCCGCGCTTTCGCGGGCGCGGAATATTCTTCTCCGGCGGGTGTTAGCGTGCGTCCTTGACCTGTCTGGCGGTGCAGCCTATATCGCGCCGCATGATGACGACTTGCGCAGCTTCGAGGCTCCGCCGCCGCCGTGCCACCAAGGCACGGGGCTGACGTCGTCATTGTCCCGTGCCGCCGGATTTCAGGCCCGCGGCACAGTTCTTCTTCCAGACCCGCGCTGTTGGCCTTGCTCCGGCGGTCGTTTAAGACTCTGGATGAGGTCGCGTCATGGCTAGCAAGGCGAGGATCGCCGTTCTGGGCGCCTCCGGGTACACCGGGGCGGAGCTGGTGCGCATGCTGTTGCGCCATCCGCGCGGCGAGATCGTGCTGCTGACGGCCGAGCGCAGCGCCGGCAAGGCTATGCGCGAGGTCTTCCCCCAGTTCTCGCCGTACAATCTGCCGACGCTGACCGCGATCGACGGTATCAACTGGGCAAAGGAGCAGCTTCACGTCGCCTTCTGCGCCTTGCCGCATGCAACGACGCAGAAGGTGGTGAAGGCGCTGCTCGCCGATGCGCCGGCGACCAAGGTGGTCGACCTGTCGGCCGACTTCCGGCTGTCGGACACCGCAGCCTACGCCAAATGGTACGGCCACGAGCATCACGCCCCGGAGCTGCAGACGGAGGCGGTCTACGGCCTGACCGAAATCCACCGGCGCGAGATTAAGCGGGCTCGGCTGATTGCCAATCCCGGTTGCTACACGACCTGCGCGCAGCTGCCGCTGATTCCGCTGATCAAGAGCAAGGCGATCGATCTCGAGGAGATCGTGATCGATGCAAAGTCGGGCATGACCGGCGCGGGCAGGGCCGCCAAGGAGGCCATGCTGTTCTCCGAGGTGTCCGAGGGCTTCAACGCCTATGGCGTCGGCCACCACCGGCATATGGCCGAGCTCGACCAGGAGTTTTCGCTTGCGGCGGGGCGCGACGTGGTCGTGACCTTCACGCCGCATCTGGTGCCGATGAACCGGGGCATCTTCTCGACCATCTATGTGCGGGGCAAACGCAACCGGAAGCCCGAAGATCTTCATGCGATACTTTTAAAGTTCTACATGAAGGAACCCTTCGTCCACGTGCTGCCGTTCGGCGAAACGCCGCAGACGCGCCACGTGCGCGGCTCCAACATGACCTTCATCGGTGTCGCCAAGGACCGCGTCCCGGGCCGCGCCATCGTCATCTCGGCGCTCGATAACCTGGTCAAAGGGGCCTCGGGCCAGGCCATCCAGAACATGAACCTGGTCATGGGCTGGCCGGAGACCATGGGTCTGGAGCAGGTGGCGCTGTTCCCCTGATTTGGCTGGTAGACTGACGGCGCCACGCCGGGAGACCTTCCATGTTCGAGGTCGCAAACCAGCCGCCGCCGCTCGAGCCCTATAACCCGTTCACCAGCGACGCCTGCCTGCGCGACGCGGTGAAGCGCGAGCAAGCGGGCTGGGCGGAGGACGGGCTCACCGCGCTTGGCGCGACGCTCGGCAAGCCGGAGACGGTCCGGCTTGGCTTCGACGCCAACAAATACCCGCCGAGCCTGCGCAACTTCGACCGCTACGGTCACCGCCTCGACGAGGTCGATTTCCATCCGGCCTGGCACGAACTGATGGCGATTGCGCTGCGCGCTGGCCTGCATTCAAGCCCGTGGGCCGACCCGAAGCCCGGCGCGCATGTCGCGCGCGCCGCCGGCACCTACATGCTCACGCAGATCGAAAGCGGCGTGTATTGCCCGATCGCTATGACCTACGGCTCGGTGCCGACGCTGAAGCAGGCGCCCGAGGTCGCGAAGACCTGGCTGCCGAAAATCTTCGGCCGCGAATACGACCGGCGCTTTGCGCCGGTGAGCGGCAAAACCGCGGCGCTGATCGGCATGGGCATGACCGAGAACCAGGGCGGCTCGGATCTGCGCACCAACGCGACACGGGCCGAGCCGGCGGGCGGCGGCACATTCCGGCTGCACGGGCATAAATGGTTCATGTCGGCGCCGATGTGCGACGCCTTCCTCGTTCTGGCGCAAACGTCAAAGGGGCTCTCGTGTTTCTTCATGCCGCGCTGGACGCCGGATGGCGCGCGAAACGCCGTGCAGATCAACCGGCTCAAGGACAAGCTCGGCAACAAGTCGAATGCGTCGAGCGAGGTCGAATTCCACGGCGCCTTTGCCCAATTGGTCGGCGAGGAGGGGCGCGGCATCCCGACCATCATCGAGATGGGCAACTACACGCGGCTCGACTGCTGCATCGGCTCCTCGGGCCTGATGCGGCAGGCGGTGGCGCAGGCGATCCATCATGCGCGGCACCGCACCGCGTTCCAGAAGAAGCTGATCGACCATCCGCTGATGGAGAACGTGCTCGCGGACCTCGCGCTCGAGTCCGAGGCGGCGGCCGCGCTCACCTTCCGGCTCGCGCGCGCCTACGACGAGGGCGATGAGGCGGCGCAGGTCATCCGCCGCGTGGTGACGCCGGCGGCGAAATTCTGGATCTGCAAGCGGGCGCCGGCGCTGACCTACGAGGCGATGGAGGTGTTGGGCGGCTCCGGCTACATCGAGGAAAGCGTCATGCCGCGGCTCTACCGCGAGGCGCCGGTCAATTCGATCTGGGAAGGCTCGGGCAACGTGATGTGCCTCGACGTGCTGCGCGCAATCGGGCGGACGCCGAATGCAGCCGATGTCCTGCGCGCCGAGCTCGATGGCAGCGACAAGCGGGTGGGCGCATTTGCCGGCAAGCTAGCGCAGCGCCTGAGCGCGCCCGACCGCAATGACGAAGCGCAGGCGCGCGCGCTGACGCGCGACCTGTTGCTGGCTTTTCAGGCGGCGCTGCTGGTCAGGCACGCGCCGCCCGCGGTCGCCGACGCGTTCTGCGCATCGCGGCTTGCAGGCGACAGCGCGGCCTTCGGCCTGTTGCCGCGCGGGCTCGATCTACGCGCAATCGTCGCGCGCGCCGGACCGGTCATTTAGCGGCGCATGATCTTTCCGAAAACCGGTGCCCACTTTTCCGGATCATGCGCTAGAGCTTGCCGAACACCGCAATCACCAGCATCACCTGCGCGACGAAACCGGCGGCAAAAGCCAAGGTGCGCAGCACCGGGATGCCGAGCGTGTAGACGATGACGTGCGCAAGGCGCGCCCAGAAATAGATGGTGCAAGCCAGCAGCGTGCTTTGCGTCGAATGGTGCATGGCATCGAGGATCAGCACCAGCGGCGCGAAGATGACGAGATTTTCGACGGCGTTGGTGTGAGCAAAATAAAGCCGCTGCGCCCAGGCCGATTGCGGTTTGTCGCCGCGCGAAGGGTTCGCCATCGCGCCCATCAGACCGCGTACGATGATGCGGTCGAGGATGTAGGGAACCCACAAAATCCCGGTCAAGATCACCGTCAGCGTCAGCCACTTCAGTTCGCCCGACATCGCCAGTCCCTCGGTTTGGAAATTGAAAGGCCAGGACTTTAGTGGAAGAGTCGCGGAATGTCGCCGCCCGTCGCGGTCACGAGCCCGTTATTGAACGGACGGCGATTGATTCTTTTGGCGGTTCAGACCGCGACGGCTTCGGCGGCGCGCACCGGCGCGCCGTGTGTGCGTGGAATCTTGTCGGCGAAGATTTCGACAAGATGATCAGGCTCATTCGCGCCGGCGTGGAGCGTCAGGGCCTCGTCCTTATAGCTGGCGCTCACCGGATCCGCGACAACCTGCGCCATCATGCGGCGATAGCGGCGGACGAGGCGCAGCCACTGCGCGGCGACCTTGACGAAGTCGAAAATGCGCCACGGGTAGAAGACCAGCGGGTTTACGATCGGCATGCCGCTGCGGCGCTGGGTGCGGATCTTGCGGCGGACTAACCCGAATTGAAGCGGATGCACGCCTTCGATGCGTGCCGATCCTGAAAAGATCGTCATCGCATCCAGGATCTTTGCCGGATTGAGGCCGCTTGCCACCGCGCGCCGCATGATGGTTGCGACGTGCTCGTCCGTGTAATAGCGCGCCCATGCGTCGGCGTAGGTCCCCATCCAGGCTTCCTTCGACATGCGCGGATGCGCGGTGCAGGCATGCTCGAGGTCGTATTTGTTCATGTCGGGGTCCATTGGCACCCCGGCCAGATGCAGTTTCTTATGGTCCTCCGAGCCCGGCAACGGCGTCAGGTAGAAAAACTCCAGGAGGTCGATCGGCAGTTCCTTCTTGATGATCTCGATGTCGCGCGCGATTGTCTCGGGCGTGTCGGTCGGGAAGCCGAGGATGTAGCCCGCGTAGGTCATGACCTTCTGGCGCCGCCACGCCAGCAACATCTCGCGATATTCCCAGATTTTGTTCTGGCGTTTCTTGGTCCCCATCAAGGATTCGGGATTGATGTTTTCAAGCCCGATGAAGACTGCATTGCAGCCGGCACGGGCCGCCTTCTCGATGAACCCCGGTATGCGGTGACACAGAGTATCGACCTGCAGGATGAGGCGAATTTTGAACTTCTCCCGCTCGCGCAGTTCGATGAGCCGGTCGAGGATCGGCTCCCAATTGCGGTTGCGCGCGAAGTTGTCGTCGGTGACGAAAAACCGCGTGATGTTCTGCGCCGCGTTCGCGCGAACGAACATTCCGCTGTTCACGCTCGACGATCGCGGCGTGCGACAATTCACGGTGCGCATCGCGTCGCGAGACCTCAACGGCTGTGAGGCCGGCACGTGATCGGCCTTAGCCCCAGCTCCGGACTTTGACGTAGGACCCCGGTGCGTCCTCGATCGCTTTGAGCTTGCCACTGCCGATCTTGCGCGCCGGCACCGTCTCGGACGATTGCGTCTTGAGCCACTCAAACCAATCCGGCCACCACGAGCCGGGGTGTTCCTTGGCGGCCTTCATCCACTTGTCGATGTCGCTGCCGACCGGCTTGCCGCCGATCCAGTACTGGTACTTCGGCTTCCCGGGCGGATTGACGACGCCGGCGATATGGCCCGAGCCCGCCAGAACGAATTTCACCGGGCCACCGAAATATTGCGAACCGAACAGCACTGACTTTGCCGGCGCGATGTGATCCTCGCGCGTGGCCAAATTGTAGACCGGCACCTTTACCTGACGCAGATCGAGGTGCACGCCGGCGATTTCCATCTCGCCTTTGGTGAAGCGGTTGTCGAGATAGCAGTTGCGCAAATAGAACGAATGGTTGGCCGCCGGCATCCGCGTGGCATCCGAATTCCAGTAGAGAATGTCGAAGGCGAACGGTTTCTTACCGCGCAGGTAGTTATTGACGACGTAAGGCCAGATCAGATCGTTGGAGCGCAGCAGGTTGAAGGCATTGGCCATGCTCGACGCTTCGAGATAGCCCTGCTTCTTCATGTGTTCTTCGAGCTGCTTGATGCGCTCTTCGTCGACGAACACCAGGAGGTCACCGGCGTAGGCGAAATCGACCTGCGCCGCGAAAAACGTGGCGGAGAGCGCGCGGTCCTGCTTCTTGGCAGCGAGGTAGGCGAGGGTGATCGCGAGCAGCGTGCCGCCGACGCAATAGCCGATGGCATTGACCTTGTCCTCGCCAGTCGCATCCTTGACGGCGTCGAGCGCGGCGATGATGCCTTCGCGCATGTACTCTTCGAAACTTTTGCCGGCGAGATGCGCGTCGGGATTGACCCAGGACACGACGAACACCGTGATTCCCTGATCGACGCACCACTTGATGAAGGATTTCTCGGGCGTGAGATCGAGGATGTAGAACTTGTTGATCCACGGCGGCACAATCAGCAGCGGCACCTTGAGGACGTCCTTGGTGGTCGCCTCGTACTGAATGAGTTGCATCAGGTCGTTCTGGTAGACGACTTTGCCGGGCGTCAGTGCGAGATTGCGGCCGACCTCGAACAAGTTCGGGTCGGACTGGCGGATGCGAAGATTGCCGTGGCCGGCCTTGATGTCCTCGCCGAGCATGTGCATGCCGCGCACGAGGTTCTCGGCGTTCGACGACAACGTCTCGCGCAGCAATTCGGGGTTGGTCAGCACGAAATTCGACGGCGAGATCGCGTTGGCGATCTGCTTGACGTAGAAGCCGGCTTTGGCGCGCGTGTGGTCGTCGATGCCCTCGGCATCCTTGACTAGATGGTCGGCCCAGTTGGCGGTGAGCAGATAGGCCTGCTTGAGGAAGTCGAAGAATTGGTTCTGCGTCCACTCCGGATCGGCAAAGCGCTTGTCGCGCGGCTCGGGGGTGGCCACGGGCTCGGTCTGCTCGCCGGCCATGCGTTTGACGGCGCCGGCCCAGAGATCGAGATAGGCGCGGCCGAGATTGGTCTGCAGCTCGAGGGCGCGCTTGGGGTCGGAGAGCCAGTATTCCGCGACCTGGCCGACGGTCTTGACCACGTCGGTGACGTCGTTGGTCAGGTCGCCGTCGATCTTGCCTTCTTCGCGCGGCTTCAGATAGGCGGCGAGGGCCTTGCCGCCTTCCTCGATCAGGCGGGCGAGGTTGCGCGAAAACGCCTCGACATCGACGCTGCCGAGCTTGGCCGGTTCGGTGCTGGGCTTTTCCATGCGCATTGAGGCGTTTCCCGCACCACAAGTGGCCCGGACCGCGTTGAACCGCAAGACGGCTCTAGCGGCATGGTTTCGCAAGCTTATGACCGTTTGCAAGCGCCGTTCACCAAACGCGCCGATCTTGCTGATGCCACATTAGAGGCCTAGCGGGATTATGCTATAATTCATTGAGTCAAATCTTGGATTTCCGGGTCAGCCGGTAGGTCTGCATGCAGAGCAGAATGGTACGATCGCTTCTGGCGGCGCTGGCTGTTGCGGCCTCGCTCGCCGGCTGTTCGGCTGGCCCGCTGTCGGACTCGCTCAAGCAGATGCCCGAAAGCCTGGGCGGTCTGCCGCCCGACGCCCCGAAGTCGCCGGCGATGCCGTACCAGTACCCCGCCGTTCACGACATGCCGCCGCCGCGCTCGACCGAGCCGATGAGCGAGGACCAGCAATACCAGATGGAAAAAGAGCTCAACGCCATCCGGGACCGGCAGGAACGCGCTTTGGTCAAGGAAAAGGACCGCCAGCCCGCCGCCGACGCGGCCAAGGCGAAGAAAAAGCCCGCCAATAAGCCCGCGGCCGCCGCCCAAAACGGCCAGAACGCTGGCGCCGGTACTGGTACCAAGACCAACCCGTGATAAAAACCTGCCGGGGTCATCTGAGCCGGCTGAGAGAGCGCCAGCCGGTATTCAAGGTTTGAGACGATGGAAGAGTTCTACCGCATTCGCCGCTTGCCGCCTTACGTCTTCGAAGAGGTGAACAAGGCCAAGGCGCGCGCCCGCAATGCCGGGGCGGACATCGTCGATCTCGGCATGGGCAATCCGGACCTCCAGGCGCCCCAGCATGTCCTCGACAAACTGAAAGAGACGCTCGGCAAGCCGCGTACCGACCGCTATTCGTCCTCGCGCGGCATTCCGGGCCTGCGCCGCGCGCAGGCGGCCTATTACGAGCGCCGCTTCGGCGTGAAGCTCAATCCGGAAACCCAGATCGTCGCCACGCTCGGCTCCAAGGAGGGCTTCGCCAACGTCGCGCAGGCGATCACCGCGCCGGGCGACGTCGTGCTGGTGCCCAACCCGAGCTATCCGATCCACGCCTTTGGCTTCCTGATGGCGGGCGGCGCCATCCGCGGCGTGCCGTCGGAGCCGACGCCGAATTTCTTCCACACGCTCGAACGCGCGATCGTGCATTCGATCCCGAAGCCGACCGCGGTGGTGGTGTGCTATCCGGCCAATCCGACCGCCTATGTCGCGAGCCTCGACTTTTATCGCGACCTCGTCGCCTTCGCGAGGAAGCACGAGATCCTGATCCTGTCCGATCTTGCCTATGCCGAAGTCTATTTCGACAACAACCCGCCGCCGTCGGTGCTGCAAGTGCCGGGCGCGATGGATATCACGGTGGAATTCACCTCGATGTCGAAGACGTACTCGATGCCGGGCTGGCGCATGGGCTTTGCCGTCGGCAACGAGCGCATCATCGCGGCGCTGGCGCGCGTGAAGTCCTATCTCGATTACGGCGCGTTCACGCCGGTGCAGGTGGCGGCGACCGCGGCGCTCAATGGGCCCGAAGACTGCATCAAGGAGATGCGCGAGATTTACCGCAAACGCCGCGACGTCATGGTGGAAAGCTTCGGCCGCGCCGGCTGGCATGTGCCGGCGCCGCGCGCCTCGATGTTCGCCTGGGCGCCGATCCCCGATCCGTTCAAGACCGTCGGCAGCGTCGAGTTCTCCAAGCTGCTGGTCGAGAAAGCGTCAATCGCGGTATCGCCCGGCATCGGCTTCGGCGAATACGGCGAGGGCCACGTGCGCATCGCGCTGGTCGAGAACGAGCAGCGCATCCGCCAGGCCGCGCGCAATATCCGCCGTTTCCTTGAAACCGCGCCCGAGCAGCTGCACAACGTCGTTCCGCTGGCTTCGCGTCTCTGATCGCCGCGAAGGTCATGGCCGCTCCCCTCAAAGTTGGTGTCGCCGGTTTGGGCAATGTGGGCGCCGCGCTCGCCGCCCAGGTGACGCATCAGCGTGAAGCGCTCGCCGCGCGCTGCGGGCGGCGCATCGAGATCGTCGCAGTTTCCGCGCGTTCGCGCAGCAAGGACCGCGGTGTCGACCTAAGCCACATCAAGTGGTTCACCGATCCCGTGGCGCTGGCGCGTTCGACCAATATCGACGTGTTCGTCGAGCTGATGGGCGGCGCCGGCGAGCCGGCCAAGAGTGCGGTCGAAGTTGCGCTCGCCTCGGGAAAATCGGTGGTCACGGCCAACAAGGCGTTGCTCGCCAAGCACGGCCTCAAGCTGGCGGAGCTCGCGGAGAAGCACGGCGCAGCGCTGAATTTCGAGGCGGCGGTCGGCGCCGCCATCCCGATCGTAAAGACACTGCGCGAGGGCTTGTCCGGCAACGCCGTGCAGCGCGTCTACGGCATCCTCAACGGCACCTGCAATTACATTCTCACCAAGATGGAGCAGGAGAACTTGCCGTTCGCCGATTGCCTGAAGGAAGCGCAGCGGTTGGGTTACGCCGAAGCCGATCCGACGTTCGACATCGAGGGTCACGACACCGCGCAGAAACTCGCGATCCTGGCGTCGCTCGCCTTCGGCACCCGCGTCGAGCAGAGCGCGGTCTACGTCGAAGGCATTTCCTCGATTACGCCCGCCGACCTCACGGCAGCCGATGAGCTTGGCTATCGCGTCAAATTGCTCGGCGTAGCCGTGAAGACGCCGAAAGGCATCGAGCAGCGCGTGCACCCGACCATGGTGCGGAAGGATTTGTCGATCGCGCAGGTGATGGGCGTGACCAATGCCGCGACCATCGACGCCGAAGGCCTCGCGCCGCTTACGCTGGTGGGCCCGGGCGCCGGCGGCGCCGCGACCGCCTCGGCGGTATTATCGGATATTGCCGATATCGCGCGCGGCCTGCGCACCGCGCCGTTTGGGCGCCCCACGGCGAAGCTCGCCGGCGTGCGCAAGGCGCCGATGCAGCGTCATGAAGGCGGCTACTACATTCGGCTGCTTGCTCGTGACAAGCCGGGAACCGCGGCCACAATCGCCAAGCGCCTCGCCCAGCAGGAGATTTCGCTGGAATTGATCGTACAGCGGCATCCTGAGGGCGGGCCGGTCGGCGACGGCAAGGGGGCCGTCCCCGTTATCCTCATTACCTACGCCACCCACGAGGACGCCGTGCGCAAGGCCCTTGCCGCGGTGGGGCGCGATAGGGTGATCTCAGGCCGGCCGCAGGTGATCAGGATCGAGAAAAATTAGCGGCCAGCGTCCGCGAGGGGAGTTGTTATGGCGTCGATTACGATCCAGCCCGAATTTCTGCTGGAGCGAATTCTCACACTCGAGATCGTGCGGGTGACCGAGCGCGCGGCGGTGTCGTCGGCGCGGCTGCGCGGCCACGGCAGGGACAAGGCCTCCGACCAGGCGGCGGTCGACGCCATGCGCCGCGAGCTCAACAAGCTGCCGATCGACGGCACGGTGGTGATCGGCGAGGGCGAGATCGACGAAGCGCCAATGCTGTTCATCGGCGAGAAGGTCGGCACCAAGCACGGCCCCAAGGTCGATATCGCCGTCGATCCGCTGGAAGGCACGACGCTGTGCGCCAAGAACATGCCGGGCGCGATCGCGACCATCGCCATGGCGGACGCCGGCACGCTGCTGCACGCGCCCGACTGCTACATGGAAAAAATCGCCATCGGACCGGGCTATCCGAAAGGCACCATCGATCTCGACGCGCCGGCGGACGAAAACATCGTGCGCCTCGCCAAGGCGAAAGGCGTCAAGCCGTCGGAACTCACCGCCATCCTGCTCGACCGGCCGCGCCACGCCGACATGATCGCCGCCGTGCGCAAGACCGGCGCCGCGGTCAGCCTGATCAGCGATGGCGACGTCGCCGGCGTCATCCATTGCGCCGAGCCGAAGACCGGCATCGACATCTATCTCGGCATTGGCGGCGCGCCGGAGGGCGTGCTCGCGGCAGCGGCGCTGCGCTGCATCGGCGGACAGATGCAGACGCGACTGATCATCGACACCGAGGCGCTGCGCGAGCGCACCATCAAGATGGGCATCAAAGACCCGAAGCGGAAATACGAAATCGAGGATATGGTCCGCGGCGACTGCCTGTTCGCCGCCACCGGCGTGACCACTGGGGCGATGCTGAACGGCGTCAAGTTCGGCAAGGATGTGATCGAGACCGAGACCGTGGTGATGCGCTCGGTGACCGGAACCGTGCGGCGCGTCGTTGGCGAACACCGGCAATTCGACAAGTTTCATCTCGATTGATTTGCGCGCCAGCGCGAAAGGGAAGTGCATGAAACGTCTTGTTGCTGCGGCGGCGCTTGTCTCGTGTCTCGCGCTCCCCATTCATGCGCAGGACTCGGGCTCGGCGGAAGCCTTGGCTGTGGCGCGCGATCTCTCCACCATCATGACCGGCGACACGATGACCCAGATCACGACCGCCATGACGGCGCAGATCTGGCCGAGCATCGAGCGGACGTTCGGCACCAAGGTCGATGCCGCAACACTTGCCGAGTTGCGCGCCGAATTCGAGAAGACGGTCAACAGCTTTACCGCTGACGTGATGAAGGATGCGCCGGCGATCTATGCCAAGCATTTCACCGCGCAGGAGTTGCGCGACATGGTCGCGTTCTACAAGTCGCCGACCGGCGTGAAAGCCTTGCATGAGATGCCGAAAGTAATGGCCGACGTCGGCACCGAGATGGCGCCGCGCATGCAGGCATTCCAGGGCGATCTGAATACGCGCGTGCGGGCGATCCTGGAAAAGCACGGTTACAAGGACTAGGTAGCTGCTGGCGCGGGCCGGGCGCCTCGTCCATGATTGCAGGCTCAGCTTGCAAATGATTTCGGACCGCGCGGCAAACGCGTGGATTGACACGATGGCGGTTCCGGCAGTCGCATTTGGTCCCGACGAGCGCTTCTTCCTCGGTGTCGAACGCTCGGTGACGGCGCGCGCGTGGCGCGACCGGCTGGATGGGCGCGGGCAGGCGCTGGCCCTCGCGATTGCGCAGCGCCACGGACTGCCTGAGTTGCTGGCGCGCGTCCTGGCCGGGCGCGGTGTCGAGGCGGATGCGGTCGAAGCGTTTCTCGATCCGACCATCAAGCGGCTGATGCCCGACCCGCACACGCTGACCGGCATGGAAGCGGCGGCGGTGCGGATTGCCGACGCGATTGCGCGTGAGGAGAAAGTTGCGATCTTCGGCGATTACGACGTCGACGGCGCAACGGCATCGGCACTGCTGTGCCGCTACCTGCGGCATTGCGGCCTCGATCCGATTGTCCACATCCCCGACCGCATCTTCGAAGGCTATGGGCCGAACGTCGACGCGATCCGCGGCTTTGCCGATAAGGGTACCAAGCTGCTGGTTACGGTCGATTGTGGCACAACCAGCCTCGAGCCGCTGGCCGAGGCTGCCAAGCTCGGCCTCGACACCGTCGTCATCGACCATCACCAGGCCGACGAGGAACTGCCGGCCGCCGCGGCCATCGTCAATCCCAACCGCGCCGACGATCTCTCGGGTCTCGGCCATCTGGCCGCGGTCGGGCTCGTCTTCCTCACGCTCGTGGCAGTCAGCCGCGAGTTGCGCCGCCGAAATTTCTGGAGCGGTACACGCGCCGAACCCGATTTGCTGTCGCTGCTGCATCTCGTTGCGCTCGGCACCGTCGCCGATGTGGTGCCGCTCATCGGTCTCAATCGCGCCTTCGTGTCCAAGGGGCTGATCGCGCTCAAGCGCCGTGAGCATATCGGCGCGACCGCGCTAATGGACGTGTCGCGGCTGTCCGGCCCGCCGGAGCCGTGGCATCTCGGTTTCCTGCTCGGGCCGCGCATCAACGCCGGCGGCCGCATCGGCCGCGCGGATCTCGGTGTGCGGCTGCTGCTGGAGGAGGATGCGACCGAAGCCGCGCGCATTGCCGCCGAACTGGACCGCCTCAATCACGAGCGTCGCGCTATCGAGCAGGCGACGGTCGCGCAGGCCGACGCCGAGGCGATGGCGGCGCTCGGCATCGAAGAGAAAGGTGCGGTCGTCGTCACCGCGCAGCAGGGCTGGCACGCGGGCGTCGTTGGTCTCGTGGCGGCGCGGCTGAAAGAACGCTACGGCCGGCCCGCGTTTGCCATTGCGCTCGAGCCCGGCGGCACAGGGACCGGCTCGGGGCGCTCGATCGCCGGGGTCGATCTCGGCCGCGCCGTGCGTCAGGCGGTGCATGTCGGTTTGCTCATCAAGGGCGGCGGCCACGCCATGGCGGCGGGCGTGACGCTGCGCAAGGATGCGCTGGCGCCGTTCCGCGCCTTTCTCGAGGACTTGCTCGGCGCTTCGGTCGAGGCGGCGCGGCGCGAGAGCGCGCTCAAGATCGATGGCGCGGTCAGCGCCGGCGGTTTCAACCTGGCGCTCGCCGATCTGCTGGCACGCGCGGGTCCTTACGGCGCCGGCAATCCGGAGCCGATGCTCGCTCTGCCATCGCACACCATCGCCTATGCCGACCCGGCGGGTGAGAACCATATCCGCGTCCGCCTCAAATCGGGCGAGGGCAAATTCGTCAACGCCATCGCCTTCCGCGCGGCCGGCACGCCGCTCGGCAAGGCGCTGATCGACAACCGGGGCCGCGCCATGCATGTGGCCGGCAACATTGCGGTCGATCGCTGGCAGGGCGAGGAGCGTGTGCAGCTTCGGCTCGCCGACCTCGCGGTGAGCCAATAGTCCGGCGATCCGGGCCGGCTGCTTGCCATCCTGTAATAGTGTAACGTCGTCGAGTGAGTCTGCGGTCTTGGGCGGGGCGGCTTGATTTCCGCAATTCGGGACTGTCGGTATGCAGACAGGGGCTTTCCAGGCGCGCGCGGGCAGCGACACCCCGCCCGGTGGCTATGATACGCCTATCGGGATCGCCAAGCTGTCGAAAATCGCTTTCGACGGCGGCGATCTGTTGCCGCTGTGGCGCCGGCTCACGGAAAAAGCCACTGCCGGGATGGCGACCGCGGGCGACGGCCTCGACCTGTCGGTTATCGCGCAACTGATCGGCGACCCGATGCTCGGCCTTGCCATTCAGGCCGAGGTGCTTGCGCAGCAGCAAGTGTTCAAATCGCCTTGCGCGAGCGCGACGCCGAGATTGCGAGTGCTGGCGTTTGCGGCGGCGCTGGACATTGGCGGCAACACGCCGATCGAATTTCTGCTCGAGGACTCCGGCATCGAATTGACGACGCTCTACGTCGTGCCCGGCATTCTGTTGCCGCAGCCGCTTCCGGAGCACGATGTCGCGATCGTCGTCGCATCGGAAACGGATGAAAGCCGCGACGCGCTGCTCGAGATCGGGCGTCTGTCGATGAATTGGTCGCGGCCGGTGCTCAACGCGCCGGGCCTTTTCTGCAATCTCGAACGCGACCGCTTGCATCGCCTGCTCGCGGGCGCGACGGGCATTGCCATTCCGGTGACGGAGAGGGTATCGCGCGGCGCGCTCTCCAATATTGCGGAATTGGGCGCGGACCTCGCCGGCATCGGCGTGGATTTTCCGCTCACGATCCGTCCCGTCGGCTCGCATGCCGGATTTGGCTTGGACAAGCTCGACAACCGCGACGACATCACGCGATACCTGCAAGACCGGCCGGAGCCGGAATTTTTCATCTCGCAGTACATCGACTATGCCTGCGTGGACCGCTTGTTCCGGAAATACCGCATCGCCATCATCGACAGCCGGCCCTTCGCCGTGCACATGGCGATCTCGGAGCAGTGGAAGATCTGGTACCTGAACGCCGACATGCGGGTTGACGCCGGGAAACGCGCGGAGGAAGCTGAATTTATGCGCGGCTTCGACGACGGCTTTGCCACGCGCCACCGCGCCGCGTTTGCAGAACTATCGGCGCGCGTCGGCCTCGACTATTTCACGATCGATTGCGCCGAGACCAGGCAGGGCGAATTGCTGATCTTCGAGGCGGACCATACCGGCATCGTGCACAACATGGATCCGCCGGACATCTTTCCGTACAAGCCGCCGCAGATGCGGAAAATCTTCGATGCCTTCGCCGCGATGCTGATGGACCGAGCGAAAAGCTAGCGCTTGCGCGCCTTGCGGCAGAAGACGTCGTAGATGGCGCCGATCACGGTGCGCGCTTCATCGCTCGCCACGCTGTAATAGACCGTCTTGCCGTCGCGCCGCGTCGCGACGAGTCCATCGGCGCGCAGGCGAGCAAGCTGCTGCGACACGGTCGGTTGGCGTAGCTCGAGATGATCTTCCAGTTCGCTCACCGATTTTTCGCCTTCGGTGAGGATGCAAAGGATCATCAGCCGGCTTTCGTGCGCCAGCGCCTTGAGAAATTCGCTCGCGCGCTTGGCGTTGTCCGACATGCGGTCCATGTCATGGGGCCGCGCGCTGTTCGCCAGACGTTGCAATTCCATTCGTGCACCAATGATCCGGCGGATCAACCTTGCTTGCGCAGCACTTGCTGCGCCCGCATATCACTCTTCTCCGGCGCGTCGAGCTTTTGCATCAAGGTGTAGAGTTGAGTCCAGAACATTTCCCGTCCGCCGTAACCGCGAATGCGGCCGATCTCGCGGCCCTTGTCGACCAGCACGAACAGCGGCGTCAGGCGCTCCACCTCGATGAAGGCAAGATCGGGCGGCAAGGGCCGGTCGATATCGACACGCCGCAGCGGCGCGCGCAAGCCGTCGTCGGTCTTTCCATAGATATTTCCGATGTCGGCGTCGAAGGCTTCACACCAGGCACAGCCGGCTTGCTCGAACATCACGAGTTCCGCGGCGGGCGCGCTCGCGACCGTCAGCGCGATAAACGTTGCGCCGATCGCGACAAGACGAGAAAAAAATTTCAGCGCGCGCGACATGCCTGCTAGTTTTATCCTCTCGATGCCGGGTGACACTCACGCCGAAGAGATAGGGCGCTTGAATCCGCGCGCAATATATCACAGAAAATGAATATGTCGATGCGAGCAACGGCATGAGCCTCGATGTGACCGCGGGCGGCGCCTTCGTCGCCGGGCTTTTGTCGTTTGCGTCGCCCTGCGTGCTGCCGCTGGTGCCGCCGTATCTCGCCTACATGGGCGGCGTGTCGATCGACGAATTGCGCGCCGAGCGGCCGCGCGTGCGTGTTGCCGCGCTCGGCGCGGCGCTGTGTTTCGTCGCGGGATTTTCGGCTGTCTTCGTTGCGCTCGGCGCGACGGCATCGGTGATCGGGCAGGCGGTGAGCGCCTATCTGACCTGGCTCGCTTACGTCGCCGGCGTTTTGATCGTGCTGATGGGCCTGCACTTCCTTCACGTCATTCGCATTCCGCTGCTCGACCGCACCGCGCGCGTCGACGCGACGCACAAGCCGGCCGGTTTGCTTGGTGCGTTCGTGATCGGGCTTGCCTTTGGTTTCGGCTGGAGTCCCTGCGTCGGGCCGGTACTGGCGGCAATCCTGCTGATGGCGGGCGCGCAGGACAGCGCGGGCGAGGGCGCACTGTTGTTGTTTATCTATTCGCTTGGCATCGGCGTGCCGTTCGTGATTGCGGCGGCGTTCGCCGACAATTTCATGCGTTGGAGCGCACGCTTTCGTTCGCATATGGCGACAATCGAGAAGGTCATCGGCGCGTTGCTGGTGATCACCGGCGTACTGGTGTTTACCGGCGAAATGCCGGCGATCGCGAATTGGCTGATCGAGGTTTTTCCGGCGCTGGGCCGGATCGGCTAGCCGAACCGGAATTCGAGCAGGTTGTCGAACGAGCGCAGCTGGATCAGCACGCGATGCAGCAACGCCGTATCGTGCTCCTTGATCGCCTGCGGGATGAGCGCGAGACCCTCTTTGGCGCCGTCGATGAGACGGCGGAATTCCGGCTCTTTACGGACGGCATCGCTGGCGGTCGCGTCGCATCGGTCAAGCGTCTTCGCGTAGATGGCCGATTTATCGGCGACGTCCATGGCGGTTTCCGACTTGCTCCAGTCGAGATCGCGGTCGTTGTAGACCATCAGCGCGTCCATCGCCGCGCTGGAGTCACGGATGCAATCGGCGAGCACGACAATGCCGGCCGACTTGCGCAAGGCATAGAGCTCGGTGCGGATCGCCTCGAGGCCGTCGCGCGCGTTATCGAGCCGGCCCGAATTGAGCATCATGTCGGCTGCGACCAGACGCGTCGTGATGTCGAGCATCGTGGTGCCGTATTGCGCATTGCCGTTGAATACCGCGGGACGCTTCTCGGCGGTGACCTTGCCCCAGGCTTCGCGCAGCCGGTCGATTTCGAGCGACGCGAGATCGGCGTTCCCGGTGCGCAGATAGCCGATCGCGACGCGATTATGCGACTCGGCGGCTTCGACGGCGGCGTTGAAATTGGACAGATCGTCGGCCCATGCGGCTTCAGTCACGGCCCATAAGGCGAGACCGAGCAATGCAGCGCGCGCATAGGAACCAAACATCGTTGTGCACCGGACTTCAGGCTGCGGATCATATATAGAGACGCGGGAATATAAACACCGCCGGGCCGCCGGGGTTAACGAATGCTGATGACACGCAGGGGGCTGTTGATGGGCGCCGCGGCGGCGAGCATTGCGCCGCTGCGCGCGTTAGCCGATGAGCCACAGCTCACCGCCGAGGGCCTGATTGCCGAGCCGTGGTTCCTGGAAAGCTTCCTCGATCTGCCGGACGATCTCGCCTCCACGCACAAGGAGGGCAAACGGCTCGTCATCATGTGGGAGCTGCGCGGGTGCCCCTATTGCCGCGAGACGCATCTGGTGAACTTCGCGCAGCCCCGCATCGCCGATTACATCAAGGCGAACTTCGAGGTGCTGCAACTCAACATCATCGGCGACCGCAAGGTAAAGGATTTCGACGGCACGGAATTGTCAGAGAAGGCGCTCGCCGCCAAATACGGCATCCACTTCACGCCGACGTTCCAGTTTTTCCCGGAAACCGCGGCGGGCCTGAAGGACGAAACGCCGGCCAAGCGCGAAGTCGCCCGCGCGCCCGGCTATCTCCGGCCCGACGATTTTCTCGCCTTCTTCCGCTTCGTGCGCGACAAGGCCTACGAGAAGGGCAGCTTCCGCGATTTCCTAAAGTCGCAGCCGAGCTGAGCGCGGCGATTTTGCTTTAGCGCGGCGTTTCGCCTATGACTGCGCCCGGGCAAATTCATCCGGGTTTCTCAATGGGAAAGCTCAATCTGTCGGTCGCCGTCCGCGACTATGACCGCACAAGGCCGCTCTCCGACGGCTTGGTGCAGATCGACGGCGTCGATCCCGTTTTCATGGCGCTCGACCCGGAGGAGATCTTCTTCCGCGCGTTCCGCCGCGCCGAGTTCGACATCTGCGAATTGTCGTTGTCGAGCTTCACGGTCAAGACCGCAAACGGCAGCTGCCCTTATGTCGGCGTGCCGGCCTTCGTGTCGCGGGCGTTCCGTCACACGGCGATCTACGTGCGCACCGACCGCATCAAGAAGCCGGCCGATATGAAGGGCAAGACGATTGGCGTCCCGGAATATCAGCTGACTGCCAATGTCTGGGCGCGCGCCATCCTGGAAGACGATCACGGCATCAAGCCGTCCGACATTCGTTGGGTGCGGGGCGGGCTGACCGATGCGGGTCGGCTGGAAAAGATCAGCATCACGCTGCCGAAGGACGTCAAGCTCGACAACATCCCGGAAGGGCGCACGCTGTCGAGCATGCTGGATGCCGGCGAGATCGATGGCTTCATCGGCCCGCGCGTGCCGCCGGCGTTCGAGCGCGGCGATCCGAAAGTCGGTTGGCTGTTTCCCGATCCGGTCGCGGCCGCCAAGGACTACTACAAGCGCACCGGAATCTTCCCGATCATGCATCTGATCGGCGTGCGGCGCGAACTCGCCGAGCAGCATCCGTGGCTGCCGGGCGCGGTGTACAAGGCGTTCGAGCAGTCCAAGGCGATCGCGCTGCACAAGCTCGCTGACACGTCCTCGACCAAAGTGACGCTGCCGTTCGTCGAAGAGCGGCTGATCGAGGCGCGCCAGCTGATGGGCGCCGATTTCTGGCCGTACGGCGTCGAAGCGAGTTGCAAGACGCTGGAGACTTTCCTCAGGCATCATCATTCGCAGGGTTTGTCGTCGCGGCAGCTGAAAGTGGAAGAGCTGTTCCACCCCGGCACGCTCGAGACCTACAAGCTGTAAGGCGCGGCATGGCCAAACTTCGCATCCTGAGCGGCGGCGCGCCGAAAGACGTCTTCCTGAAATTGACGCCGCAGTTCGAACGCCTTTCGGGCCACGGCGTCGACTACGTCTTTGCCGTGATGTCGTCCTTGCGCGAGATGGTCGCCGCCGGTGACGCCGCCGACGTCCTTGTGATGCCGACCAACATTCTCGACGCCTATCAGAAAGACAGCATCGCGCGGGCGCAAGGGCGCGCTGTGCTCGGTCTTGTCTCGATCAATGCCGTGGTGCGGGCCGGCGCGCCGAAGCCGGACCTGTCGACGCCCGACACGGTCAAGCGGGCCATCCTGGCCGCGCGCGCGATTGCGCATGCGACGCCGGGCGAGACGCCGAGCGGCACGCATATGGGCAAACTGATCGAGACGTTGGGTATCGCCGACGCGATGAAGGGCAAGATCATCCATCGCTCGGCGCTGCGCGGCGGCATCGAGGCGGTGTCGAGCGGGGAAGCCGATATCGGCTTCTACCCGAAGAGCGAAGTGCTGGACCCGCGTTTGGATCTGGTTGGACCGCTGCCGGCTGAGATCCAGCTCACGACCATTTATGGCGCGGCCGTCACGGCAAAAAGTGCTGCGCCCGAAGCGGGCGCGGCCTTTGTCGCCTTCATGGCGGACCCGAAAAACTGCGCCGTCTGGACGGCAGGCGGCTTCGATCCACCGATGAAGTAACCAACCGTGACTGTCACCATCACCAGCGTCGCAGGCGGCGCCCCCAAGCCGGTGTTTGACATCCTCGCGCCGCGCTTTCTGGCGCAGACTGGTCATCGGCATAACGCGCTCTACGACAGCATGGCCGGCATCGCGTCGCGGGTCGCTGCGAAAGAAGCCTTCGACGTGCTCGTGATGCCGGTTCCTCTGATCGAGGCCTACGTCAAGGACGGCACCGTCAAGGCGGAGGGCCGCGCCGCGCTCGCCAATATCGGGCTGGCGGTCGGGGTGAAGGTCGGCAGCAAAGTGCCGGACGTGTCGACGCCGGAGGCGCTGCGCCGCGCGCTCGCGGGCGCACGCAGTGTCGTCCATGCGCCGCCCAACGCGACGCCGAGCGGCGCGCAGAGCGACAAGGTCATCAAGGAGCTTGGGCTCGCCGGCGAACTCGCCGGCCGCGTGATCCACAAGGTCGGCCTTGCCGGCGGCCTTGAAGCGATCGGCAGCGGCGAGGCCGAGATCGGGATTTTCCCGAAGAGCGAAATCGTCAGCGGCAAACGCATTGCGCTTGCCGGCCCGCTGCCGGCGTCGTTGCAATTGATCATCACCTATGGTGCCGGCGTCGTTGCCGCGAGCCCTGTCGCTCAGCAGGCCGCCGACCTCATCAAGTTCTGGACAACGCCCGAGAGCCGCAAGGTGTGGCTTGACTGCGGATTCGACCCGCCGCCGGGCTAGGTTCGCTTGATGTTGTGCAGGCCGCCGAGGCGACCGATCAGCGCATTGGCGCCGATCGCCAGCACGAACAGCACGATCAGCATGGCGTACATGCGCGGCATGTCGAACGTGCTGTCAGCCTGCATAATCTGAAAACCGACGCCCTTGTTCGACAGCCGCGTTTCGGCAAGCAGCACGCCGATCAGCGCGAAGCCGAAGCCGAGCCGCACGCCGTTGATGATCGGATGGCGCATTGCGGGCAGATAAATCTTGAACACCATCTGCAGTGTGGTGGCGCGGAAGCTCTCACCGACCCGGATCAGGATCCGGTCGATCTGGCGCATGCCGGCGGCGACGTTCAGCGCGATCGGGAAGAAGCAGGAAAACGTGCCGAGCGCGATCTTGGACGGCGTCTCAACGCCAAACCACATGATGCAGATCGGCAGGAAAATGATCTTGGGCGTCGGCCCGAGATAATAGAGGTAAGGCTCGAAGGCCTTCGACAGGAAGCGATTGGCGCCGAGCACGATGCCGACGATCAGCCCCGAACCACCGCCAATCAGTAGCGCCATGCCGATCTCGCCGCCGGTGACGCCGAGATTGTAATAATACTCGCTGTGGGTCAGCAGATCGACGATGGCGCGCGCGATCGACAGCAGCGACGGCACCACGTCGCGATAGAGCCAGCCGGAATGGGCGAGAAATTCCCAAATCGCCAGCACCGCCAGGATGATGGCGATGCGCAACAGCGCCACTGGCCCGACCAGCGGCGCGGCCGCCGCCGTTTGCCTCAGTCGACCGGTCTCAGCCATCGCTCGATTCTTTCCAGCGTCAGGAAAAAGACGACGCTCACCAGGATGACGAAGCAGATCGCGGCATGGGTGCCCGACAGATCGTAGCGTTCGGCGAGATCGGTGATGAGCGCGCCGAGCCCGCCATAGTTGATGAGGAATTCGGTGCCGACGATGTTGATGAGCGCAAAAATGAGGCCGAGGCGGACGCCGACGAAGATGGTCGGCAGCGCCGCGGGGAACAGGATTTTCCAGAACTGCTGCGCCACCGTCAGGTTGAAGCTGCGGCCGACATTGATCAGCACCTTACGGGTCGCCGAGATGCCCTCGATGGTCTTGAGGATCGCGGGCGGCAGGCCGGAGATGAAGCCCATCATGATGATGGTCCAGACGTTGCGGCCGAACACCACCAGGAAGAGCGGGTAGAGCAGCACCAGCGGCGCCGACGCCATCGCCGCGACCCAGGTCTCGCAGGCCTGCTGCAGCAGCTTGAAGCGGTGCATCAGCATGCCGCCAGCGACACCGAACAGCGTCAGCATCACGCCCGCGATGAGACATTCGCCGGCCGTCATCAGGAAACGGCCGAACACGTCCTCGGTCTCGATGATGCGGTAGAGCGCGACGATCACCCGCGACGGCGGCGGGACGATGAAGCGGCTGATGAGGCCGACCCGGATCAAGAGTTCGGCGAGCAGCAGGGCTGCGATCACGGCAATCAAACCGACAAGGCGCGGACCGGGCCCCGAATAAGCCGGCCGCGGCAGCGGGGCGGCGACATCCGTCATGGCGCGGCGCCCTGATGATGCAGCACGTGGCTTTCCTCGTCGCGCATGCCACGGCTGGCCTCTTCGCGCAGGTCGTTCCAGATCTCGGCGACGTAGCGGCCGAAGGCCTCGCTGGTGACGATCTCCGACGACCGCGGACGCGGCAGGTCGATATCGACGATGCGCTTCACCTTGCCGGGCCGGTAGGTCATCACCAAAATGCGGTCGGACATTTGCACCGCTTCAGTGATGTTGTGGGTGATTAGCAGCGTGGTCTGCTTGAGCTGCTGCTGGATCTGCAGAACCTTGTCGCCGAGCAGAAGCCGCGTCTGCTCGTCGAGCGCGGCGAAAGGTTCGTCCATCAGCAGAATCTTCGGCTCGGAAGCGAGCGTGCGCGCCAGCGAGACGCGCTGGCGCATGCCACCGGACAATTCGCCCGGGTAGCGGTTCTCGAAGCCGTCGAGACCGACCAGTGAGATGAAATGGCGCGCGCGCTCGATGCGTTTGTCACGCGGCATGCCGATGAGCTCGAGCGGAAAGGCGACGTTGTCGGTGACGTTGCGCCAGGGAAAAGTCGACTCCTCCTGGAACACCATGCCGATCGACTTGTGCGGGCCGTTGATGGTTTCGCCGGCGACGCTGACCACGCCTTGATGATTGCTGAGCAAACCGCCGATGACGTTGAACAGCGTGGACTTGCCGCAGCCAGAGGGCCCGATCACTGACAGGAATTCGCCGGGCCTTACGTTGAACGAGACGTCATCGACCGCCGTGATCGGGCCTTCGGCCGTTTCAAACCGCACGATGATGTCGTTCACCGTCAAAATAGCATTGTCGGCGGCAGCCATGATCACTCGCTCTTACGGGTCATCATCGCGGTGACAGCCGCGGTGTAGCCCGGCTCGACACGGACATCGACGACCGCGACGGCGCCACCCTCGACCGCGGCGATCGCCTTGTCGAAGGTCGCGGCAAGGTCGCCGATTGTCGTGACCGGTCCGAACGCGACCGCGCCTTGCGCGCGCGCCATGCTGGCGAGATCGATGTCGGGCTCAGAAATGCGCTGGCCGACCCAGCGGTTCTCGACCGGGCGGTTGCGCATGCGCGCGACGCGCTCCTGATGCAGTTCGTCATTGAAGAAGGAGCGGTTGTTGGCGACGACGACCAGGAGCGGAATCTTGTAGTGCGCGGCAGTCCACAGTGCGGTGACGCCCATCAGGAAGTCGCCATCGCCGCAGACGGCGACGGGCAGGCGACCTGAACCTTTCAACGCGAGCGCGGCGCCGACCGAAATGCCGGGGCCGCCGCCGACGCCGCCACCGCCATCGCTGCCAAGGTAGTCGAGCGGATGACGGAATGGCCAGCTCGCGCCGTTCCACGACAGCGATATGTGCGTGAGCGAGCAGGGGCGATCGCCGACCGCGCGGCGCAGCGCATTGGACAAGTGATCGACGGTTAGCTTGTCGCCCGCCGGCTTAAACGGTTCGCTGGCGCGCGCCGTCACCGGCCGCGGCTTGCCAGGGCCGAGCGCGTCAATCAGCGCCGGCACGGCTGCGTCGGGCGTGCAGGCGAGGAACACGTCGACTGGCGGTAGACCCTGATAGTCCATGCTCCAGCCGTTGTGCAGATGATGATCGACCGTGGCCTGCACGACCTTGGCCGCGATAGTGCCGCCGACCGACTTGAAGCAGCCGGCAACGTCGACCCAATCGAGGCTGAGAATGACATCGGCAGCACGGATGGCATCGGCCGCTTCTGGCGCGAGCACCGTGCCGCCGGGAGCGCCCGCGTGCAGGTGATGATCAGTCGGGAATGACGCGCCGATCTTCAGATCCGTGACGACTTTTGCGCCGAGCCGTTCGGCAAGCTTAATGCGCGCGTTCCAGGCATCGAGATCGCGTGAGACGCGGCCGGCGAGGATGACCGGCTGCTTTGAGTCGCGCAGCAACGTGGCGGCCTGCTTGATCGCGGCGGCATTCGGCGCGCTTGCGACCGGCGGCATGAAACGCTGCGTGTCGATCGGCGGCACGGGCGCGTCGAGCTTTTCCTCCTGCATGCCGGCGTCGAGATTGATGTAGACCGGGCCGCAGGGTGCCGTGTTTGCGATCCACGTTCCGCGCAGGATTGCTTCACGCGTAGCGGCGGGCGATGCCGGCTGATCGTCCCACTTGGTGTAGCCGCGGACGAGTGCGCCTTGGTCGCGCGCGGTGTGAATCCAGTCGATCCATGGACGGCGCTTGACGGCGTCCACGGGTCCGGTCGCGCCGAGGATCACGACCGGCATGCGGTCGCACCAGGCGTTGAACACCGCCATGGTGCCGTGCATCAAGCCGACATTGGAATGCACTGCTGCCGCCATCGCCGTGCCGGTGACCTTGGCAAAGCCCTGCGCGATGGCGATTGCGCTTTCCTCGTGCAGGCAGAGCAGCATTTGCGGCCGTTCGTTGCCGAGGTAGTTGACGATGCTGTCGTGAAAGCCGCGGTAGCTCGCGCCCGGATTGAGCGCGATGTAGGGCACGCCGGTTGCGCGCAAGGCGTCGGCCGCGACATCGCTGCCGAAGGCCGGCGCGTTGACGCCTGCCGGCACCGGCCGGTCGATCTTGGCCACGTCTGCATCGGAACGAAGCGCCGCAGCGCGTTTTGAAGAGGACTCTGTCACTGAATGGAACCCCGGTTCTGCCGGGGCGCATCCAACCGGATTACGCGCCCTGACGCAATCGGGCCAAAACCTTCAGGCCCGCGTAGCCGTCGGCCGGTTGCATGCCGACCTTCTTCTCGAAGGCAAGAATGGCCTTGATCGTGTCGCTGCCGGTGCGGCCGTCGACGCCATCGGTCTTGAAGCCGTGCTCGTTGAGGCGGCGCTGGATTTCCTTGATCTCCTCCAGCGTCGGCACGCGCTCGCCGCCGGGAAACTGCTGGTGGAAGGCCGGCCCGCCGGCAATCAGATCGCCGAGATGACACAAGGCGAGTGCGTAGCTGGTGGACGGGTTATAGGAATAGACGGAGCGGAAGTTCTGGCCGACGAGGAAAGCAGGACCGCCACGCACCGGCACCCACAGTTTCACGCGGTCGCCGGGCCGCGCGAAGGGCTTGCCGTCGGCACGGCGCACGCCAAGCGCCTGCCACTGCTCGTAGCTGTGCCAGCCGCCGGCCTCGCGGCCCGCGACCTTGACCTCGCAGCCCCAGGCTTCGCCGCGCCGATATTTGCCGCGCTCGAGCAGATAGCGCGCGGTGCCGGCGAGCGAGTCATCGGGATGTCCGAACGGCGTGACGCGGCCGTCGCGGTCGAAATCGACGCCCATATGCAGCCAGACTTCCGGCATCCACTGCGTATGACCCATGGCGCCCGCCCACGAGCCGATCATGTCCGACGGCTGCGCCCAGCCGCGATCGACGATGGTGAGCGCGTTGAGCAGTTCTGCTTCCCAATAACGGCGGCGGCGCGGCTCGCGCCAGGCCAGCGCAGCGAGCGCCGGGATCACCGGCCGCATGTATTTGCGGTTGCCGATGAGGTCGCCGTAGGACGACTCCATGCCCCAGAGACCGAGCAGAATGTAGCGGCTAACGCCGTAGTCCTTCTCGATGCGCGACAAGAGATCGGCGTATTCCTTGGCGCGCTCCTTGCCGGTGATGACGCGCCAGTCCGAGCAGCGGCGATTGACGTATTGCCACAGCTGCTCGGTGAATTCGGGCTGCGCGTTGAATTGCGCGAACACGCTCATGTCGGGCTCGAGCGAATTCATCACCTTGGCGTAGGTCTTCTCGGAGATGCCACGCGTCAGCGCGCGGCTGCGGAATTCAGCGACCCAATTCGAAAAACCCGGGGGCGAAGCGGCGGCATGCGCGCCTAGCGCCGCGCTCGCGGCAATACCGAGAGCGCCGGTCATGAGGGTGCGGCGGTTCAGCGTGACGAGGCGGTCGGAGAATCGCGGCATGGCGGGATTCTAGGGATGAGGGTCGCCCGCGCTAGTCTACCTCATGTTTGTGCCGGCGCCGATGCCTGACGTGGTGGCGTTTGCGCGGCCTTTCGTCGTCGTCCGCGGCTTTCTTTCGTGCCTCTTCGTGCATGATGACCGGCGTTTTGGAATCGGCTGCCTTGACCGGTACCGGTTTCTCGAGCTTCGACTCGCTCTTGGGCTTGGTCTTGGGCGCGGGTTCGCCGGCGGCGGAGGTTTGTGTTGCCGGTGGTGTTGGTGGTAACGGCGTCGTCGCCGCCGCCGCCGCCGGCGGCGTCGGATGTTCGATCACCGGCAGCTTGACCGGAATGACAGGCTGGGGATCGCCGGGCTTGATCTCGGTTCCGCGCCCGCCGATCTGATGCTCGTAGGCGGCGACCAGTGACATGTAAGGGTTGACCCAAACCCAGCCGACCTTGGTGAAGACCTGGATATTGAAGTGGATGTGGTACGAGGTGCCTTTCTCGTAATCGCCCCAGGTCGCGACCTTGCCGATGATCTCGCCTTCGCTGACCTTGCGGCCGCTGAACCAGCCTTCGGCGTCCATGAATTTCGGATTCATGTGCAGGTAGCGGAAGCGGATGAAATCGTCCTTGGTGTTGACGTCGATGTAGACGCCGATATTTCCCGGGCTCCGCCAGATGACACCGTCGCGCACCGCGGCAACGTTGTGCTGATAGGGCTCGCAGCGGTCGGCCCCTTCATTGTTGATGACGCAGTTTCCGGGCCGAATGTCCTCGCCCTGGTGGCCATAGCCGCCCGGGCACTGGCCGACCAGGAAATCGCGCAGCTCGCAGAAATTATCGCGCCACGGGTAGGTCCAATTCACCGCCGCCGCTTCGTCGAACACCAGCGGGAGGCCATTCACCTTGCAGGAATACTCCGCGCCCTTGCGCCCGAGCGATCCGCTGTGGCCGGACTTGTAGCAGTCGCCCCACGGCATGAAGGACTGCGATTTCACGTAAGACGGCGCATCGGCGATCGGCGAGCGCATGCGCGCATAGACGTGATAGTCGGCGCGTCCCGGATTTTTGTGCCAGCCGGTGTCTGGAATGAGATTGCCCGGACCGTAATAGGTGAAGTCGGACTTTGCCGTTGGCCGCGTGAGATCGATGTGCGGGGCCGCGACGTCCATCGGCGTGCCGCCGGCGGTGCGCAGCATCATCAGGAATTTCACCGCGACGGGGTCGGCCTCCTTGCACGACAGATAGCGCGACGAGCGTGGCTGGTCGTAGCACTGGATCGCGACGACATACGGCACGCCGAAGCGCTCGAACGTGTAACGCACGTGCGCTTCACGCAGGATGCGCTGCATGCCGGGAAACAGCGGCTGTAATTCCTTCGCCGGCGGGAAGACTTCCTGATGGTCGGGGCCGTCGAGATCATACGTGAAGGCCCCGCCGGTGATCTCGACCTCGACGGGCTTCGCGAAGGTGAAGTCGAAACTACGGTCGGCAAAGAACGTCGCGGTGTAGCCCGCCGGACCCGGCAGGAAGAGCTTGGACGGATGAAACGGACCGAAGTATTTGTCAGAGGTCGCGGCGTCGGCCGCACCGTCCGCGACGTCTTTGCGATAGGCGTCGATGTCGATGGGCAACAGCACCGGCACGCTGCTCGTTGCGATGCCGGGGAAGCGTTTGTCGGTCTGCGCATTGATGCGGGCAAACTCCGCGGCCGGCGTGTCGATGCCGTGGTCCGCCAACGACGTCGCAGCCTCCGCCCAGTTGATCGGACTGAGGGCGACGCGGGGCGGTTCCATTTCATCGGCCGCCGCCGCGGTTGCAATCAGCAATGCAGCGCAGCCCAAGACTGCACGTCTCAACACACACGCCCCTTACCTTAAGCCTTCCCCGACAAAGACTAACGGGATAGGACTGCGGCATACAAGGCCGCCCTGTTATAGTCGGCGGCCCAAGTAAACAGGTTCAAAATGACGGTGCATGAAGGCAAACGAATGGCGGCTGCGGGCGCGGAACGCGAGCCCGCGATCATCGAAAGCGGCGGCACGGTACGGCTGCATCTGACTCTTGCGGCGACCGACTACGACCACGTGCGCGATCTTGTGGACGGCGCGGTCACCGCCGACGGCATCGTGCTCACCGGCATGGTGCTGCCGGTCGAGGAAATCTTCTTCCGCTTCATCAAGAACCAGGAGTGGGACGTATCGGAAATGTCGTTCGGCAAGTTCATCGGCTTTGCCGCGCAGGGCAATTCGCCCTTCGTCGGCATTCCGGTGTTTCCGTCGCGCGTGTTCCGGCACTCGGCTTTCTATGTGCGCGCCGACCGCGGCATCAAGTCGCCGAAAGACCTCGAAGGCAAAACCGTCGGCATCCCCGAGTGGGCGCAGACCGCGGGCATCTATGCGCGCGGCTTCCTCGCCGAAACGGCCGGCGTCGACCTCGGGAAGATCAAATGGGTGCAGGCCGGCATGAACGAGGCTGGCCGCGAGGAGAAGGTCGAATTCAAATTGCCGCCGGGTATCCAGTATTCGCAGCGGCGCGACACCAACGTGTCGGCCATGCTGTTGTCGGGTGAGCTCGATGCCGCGATTTCGGCGCGCGTGCCGAATGCTTTCTCACAAGGCGGCGGCAAGATCGCGCGACTCTATCCGGAGTATCGCTGCGAGGAGATGCGCTATTTCGAATCGACGGGGATTTTCCCGATCATGCACGTCATCGCCATGCGCCGCGCGCTATTCGAGCGCTATCCGTGGGTTGCGATGAACCTGTTCAAGGCGTTCGAGGCGGCGAAGGAACGCTCGCTCGAGCGCATCAACGATCTGACTGCCTCGCGCATTCCGGTGCCGTGGTCGGCATCGGTCGCCGGCGAGTGGGGCGAGGCGTTCGGCGCCGACCCATTTCCGTACGGTGTCGAGGCGAACCGCAAGACGCTCGATGCGTTCTGCCGCTTCGCACATTCGCAGGGCGTCACCGCGAAGAAGATGACGCCGGACGAATTGTTTCCGAAGGAAGTGCGCGCCAGTGTGCGGGTGTAACCTCAGCGCTGTCGTCCCCGCGAAGGCGGGGACCCATATGCCGTGTCCTATCGATTAACTGCGGAGTATGGGTCCCGGCCCTCGCTTCGCTCGGCCGGGACGACAAGAAGATAAATCAATCTTTCGCGCGCTCGACGTAGGAGCCGTCTTCGGTGTTGACCACCACGCGCGTGCCAGCGGTGACGTGGGTCGGCACCATGGTGCGCACGCCGTTCGACAGCATCGCAGGCTTGAACGATCCCGACGCGGTCTGGCCCTTCATGGCCGGCTCGGTCTCGGTGATCTCCAGCGTCACCTTCTGCGGGATATCGATCGACACCGCGGTACCCTCGTGCAGGGCGACGTTCACGACCATGCCTTCCTGCAGGTATTTCTCGTAGTCGCCGACCACATCGGCGGGAACCTGCACCTGCTCGTAGTTTTCCTGATTCATGAAGTGGAAGCCGTCGCCATCCTTGTAGAGGTACGAGAAGTCGTGGTCCTCAACATGGGCGCGCTCGACCTGGTCGGTGGTCTTGTAGCGCTGCGAGGTCTTCACGCCGTCCGAAATCCGGCGCATATCGACCTGGGTGGTGGGGGTGCCTTTGCCGGGATGAAAATTCTCGGCGGTGAGGACGACATAGAGCTTGCCGTCGATATCGACGATATTGCCCTTGCGGAGCTGGCTGGCGATGACCTTCACGATAGCAATCCTTGATCTTATGGGCGGCCGGGCCGCGGTTTCGGGGCGCACCATACCCATCTTGGCGCGGGATGCCAGTCTTTCCCGCCGCTTTTGCTGACGAGGTAAAGGTGCGCGGTAACCCGCCATTTTGGCTCCCCGGCGTGCACGCGGCGCGCCGGCCGTTTCTGCTCAAGCGCGGCAAGATTGCGGCGGCGCTGCGGACCTGGTTCGCCGCTCACGACTTCATCGAGGTCGAGACCGCAGCGCTGCAGGTCTCGCCGGGCAACGAGACGCATCTGCATGCCTTTGCCACCGAACTGATAGCGCCGGGCGATGAGCGGCAGCCGCTTTATCTGCGCACGTCGCCGGAATTTGCCTGCAAGAAGCTGTTAGCGGCGGGCGAGACGCGCCTCGTCGACTTCGCCCGCGTCTTCCGCAACCGCGAGCGCGGCGCGCTGCACCACCCGGAATTCACGTTGCTCGAATGGTATCGGGTGAACGAGCCCTACGAGACGCTGATGGACGACTGCGCGGCGCTGCTGGCGGAAGCGGCGCGGGCGGCGGGTACGAAGGAGTTTTCATATCGCGGCCGGACGGTCGATCCCTTCGCCGCGCCCGAGCGTCTGACAGTCGCAGACGCCTTCATGCGCTATGCAGAGATCGACCTTCTGGCGACGGTGCGTGGCGGGCAGGGCGACCGGACGATGCTGGCCGCGGCGGCAGAGAAGGCTGGCGTAAAGATCGCGGCGGACGATACTTGGGGCGATATCTTCAGCCGCATCCTGGCCGAACGCGTCGAGCCGAAGCTGGGCGAGGGGCGTGCGACGATCTTGTTCGAGTATCCTCTGCCACTGGCGGCGCTGGCGCGGCCGAAACCCAGCAGCGACAAGGTCGCCGAGCGTTTCGAGCTCTATGCCTGCGGCGTCGAGCTCGCCAATGCGTTCGGCGAGTTGACCGACGTCGACGAGCAGCGGCGGCGCTTCGAAGCTGCGATGGCCGAGAAGCAGCGCATCCACGGCGAGCGCTATCCGCTCGATGAGGATTTTCTCGTTGCGCTGTCGCAGATGCCACCCGCATCCGGCGTCGCGCTCGGCTTCGACCGCTTGGTGATGCTGGCGACCGGCGCGTCACGCATTGATCAGGTGATCTGGGCGCCCGTGGCCGAGCAATAGAGTTGAGAGGACTAAGTCATGACGACACTCCGAACCCCGGGCCAATTCTGCGACGCCGGTCTTGTCGCGCCTGAGCGCCGGCCTGCGCTCGAAGCGGTCGCCGCGCGCTACGCTGTCGCGCTGCCGCCGGACCTGGCCGCGCTGATCGATCGCAGCGATCCGCACGATCCGATCGCGCGGCAATTCGTTCCCGATACGGCAGAACTTGTCACGCGACCAGAAGAATTAGCCGACCCGATCGGCGATAATGCGCACAGCCCGGTCGAGGGCATCGTGCATCGCTATCCCGACCGCGTGCTGCTCAAGCTGACACATGTCTGCGCGGTCTATTGCCGCTTCTGCTTCCGCCGCGAAATGGTCGGGCCCGGCAAGGCCGAGGCCCTGTCACCGGCGGCGCTCAAGCAGGCGCTCGATTATATCCGCGGCGACCGAAATATCTGGGAAGTCATCCTCACCGGTGGCGATCCGCTGGTGCTGTCGCCGCGGCGGTTGCGGGCAGTGATGAAGGCACTGAGCAAGATCGATCACGTCAAAGTCGTGCGCATCCATACCCGCGTGCCGGTTGCCGAGCCCAAACGCATCACGCCGGAATATGTGCGGGCGATGAAAGTCAGAGGCAAGGCGGTCTACGTCGCCGTTCACGTCAACCATGAGCGTGAGCTGACGCCATTGGCGCGCGCGGCCTGCGCGCGCATGGCGGACGCCGGACTTTCGCTTGTTGGGCAGACGGTGCTGCTCAAGGGCGTCAACGACACGGCCGAAGCAATGGGTGACCTGATGCGCGCCTGCGTCGAATGCCGGATCAAGCCATACTATCTGCACCACGGCGATCTGGCGCCGGGCACGTCGCACCTGCGCACCGACATCTCAACCGGGCAAAACTTGATGCGCGACTTGCGTGGGCGATTGTCGGGGTTGTGCCAGCCGACTTACGTGATCGACATTCCGGGCGGCCATGGCAAATCGCCCATCGGCCCGAATTACATTGCGCGCGCCGAGGCCGACGACGGCGATCGTTTCAGTGTTGAAGATTTCAACGGACGCCGGCACGTCTATCCGCCGGCAAAATGACTGCCGACCAAGTGACTAGTGGTGCGTTGCCAAGAGATCGTACAAGGCTGCCGCCATCACGATCGCGGCAAAGCCGATGAAGATGATTGCCGCCATGGCGCGACCGAGATAGGTCGCGTCGCGTCGTAACACCTCAACGACATGTCTGCTTTTGACCATCGCCTGACGCTCCTTTGGAGCAGCCTGAGCCTGCTCTCCATAACGCGCTTGGACTCATCCGGCCCATAATTTCTGCATTAAATAACGCCGCAAATCCGCTGAACCTGCGCATGGGAGGTATGAGCGGGCCGCCTTCTCGCGCGCGGCAATGGCGCGCCCTAGGGGATTCGAACCCCTGTTACCGCCGTGAAAGGGCGGTGTCCTAGGCCTCTAGACGAAGGGCGCATGTCGCGCTGCCGAGTTCATGGGCAGCGGGGCCCTGGCAGCGCGGCGAGATATAAAGACGTTCGCCGCAAGCGGCAAGCTTACCAGTGGCCGGTGTTCGGCATCGATTTCCAGGGCTCCTGCGGCGGCTTGGCGGCTCCCTTTTGCAGCAATTCGATCGAATGCTTGTCGGGCGAGCGCACGAAGGCCATGACGCCGTCGCGGGGCGGGCGGTTGATGGTGACACCGGACTTCATCAGCCGGTCGCAGGCCGCGTAGATGTCGTCGACTTCGTAGGCGAGGTGGCCGAAATAACGCGCTTCGCCATAGTCCTCGCTGTCCCAGTTATAGGTGAGTTCAACCTCGAGGCCGGGGCGGCCTTCCTTCTTGGTGTCTTCGACGCGGGTCAGGTCACCGGGGGCAGCCAGGAAGACCAGGGTATATTTGTTCTTCTCGTCGACCCGGCGGCGGGTTTCCTTGAGGCCGAGCTTGTTGACGTAGAAATCGAGCGCTGCATCGAGATTGCGCACGCGCAGCATGGTGTGCAGATATCGCATGGGAAAATCCTCACTCGTACGAGAGGGCGGGACCGCTTCAGCCCGCGCGGACTATAGCAATGATTGCGACCGATCTGGACACCGCCGTCTCTGGCTTGCGCGACCTGATCGAGGGTTCGGAGCGCATCGTGCCGTTTACCGGCGCCGGCATCTCGACCGAGAGCGGCATTCCCGACTTTCGCTCGCCCGGCGGCATCTGGACCAAGATGCAGCCCATTCAGTTCGATGATTTCCTGGCGAGCCAGGGGATGCGCGACGAGTCCTGGCGGCGGCGCTTCGCCATGGAGGACAAGTTCGGCGGCGCCAAGCCCGGCCGCGGCCACCGTGCGCTCGCGAGTTTGTACCGCGCCGGCAAGATCCCTGGGCTCATCACGCAGAACATCGACAATCTACATCAGGCGTCCGGCATTGCCGCCGGCGACATCGTCGAGTTGCACGGCAACACCACTTACGCGACCTGCCTCGACTGCGCGAAGCGCTACGAGCTCGCCTGGGTGCGCGAAAAATTCGAGGCGAGCGGGCAGCGTTCGCCCGATTGCGCGTGCGGCGGCTTCATCAAGACCGCGACGGTGTCGTTCGGACAGGCGATGCCGACGATGCAAATGGAGCAGGCGGAGCGATTGACGCGCGACTGCGATCTGTTTCTCGCGATCGGCTCGTCGCTGGTGGTCTGGCCGGCCGCCGGATTTCCGCTGATGGCGAAACGCAACGGCGCGGCGCTCGTCATCATCAACCGCGAGCCGACCGAGTTCGACGAGCTTGCCGATCTGGTCGTGCGCAACGACATCGGCGACGCGCTCGCACCCTTCATCGCCCACTGATTCGCGGCGGTTACGCTGTGTACAGACCTGTGCGCAAGCACATTTTGCCCTTTGCCGTTTTAGGGCCGGTGTTATCTTCGATTCAGCGGAAAGATTCGTCGAAGCGCTCAACAAGAGGCGCCAGAAGGTCGGCGGCGGTCGGCGTCATGGCGTCGGACGGGATTGAATCAAAAATGTCAGGGACCAATCTCCGGCCTGGGACGGTCAGAGAGCTTGCCGACGAGACGGCAGCCAATCTCATCGAACTCACTGGCGTGATCAAGTGGTTCGACGTCTCCAAGGGCTTCGGCTTCATCGTTCCGGACAACGGGATGCCAGACATCCTGTTGCACGTGACCTGCCTGCGCCGTGACGGCTACCAGACCGCCTATGAAGGCGCGCGGGTCATCTGCGAGGTGCTCAACCGCACCAAGGGCTTGCAGGCCTTCCGAATTCTCTCGATGGACGAGTCGACGGCGATCCACCCGGCGCAGATGCCACCGCCGCGGACCCACGTCACCGTGCAGGCGACCAGCGGGCTGGAACGGGCGCAGGTGAAATGGTTCAATCGTCTCCGGGGCTTCGGCTTCCTGACGCGCGGCGAGGGCACGCCCGATATCTTCGTGCACATGGAGACGCTGCGCCGCTACGGCATCGCCGAACTGCGGCCGGGGCAGACCGTGCTGGTCCGCTTCGGGCCAGGGCCGAAGGGCTTGATGGCTGCCGAGGTGCGTCCCGACGGCGGCTCGCTCGGACCGGCCTCGCACTGACCTGCCGCCCCTCGGCTGTCGCCGAATTTCCCATTGCCGCCCTGAAGCCGTCCGCGTAAAGGCGAGCGCATGACCGCGTTGCGCCGGACTGGTTTCGTTCTCCTGGCCTTTTTGTTCGCTGCCGGCTTGGCGCGGGCCGCCGGTCAGCACACGCTCGAGATCGCCAGCAAGACCGGTGTCCACGTGTTCTCGGTCGAGATCGCCGATACCGAGCCCGCGCGCGAAAAGGGCTTGATGTTCCGTAAGAAATTGCCGGAAGGCCAAGGGATGCTGTTCGACTTCCACCGCGAACAGGACGTCTCGTTCTGGATGCAGAACACCTACATCCCGCTCGACATGATCTTTATCCGGGCCAATGGCGAGATCCTGCGCATCGCCGAGAACACCGAGCCGCTATCGACCAAGCTGATCCCGTCGGGCGGGCCGGTTCTGGGGGTGCTTGAGGTGATCGGCGGAACCGCGAGCAAGTTCGGCATTGCGCCGGGCGACCGGGTGGCCCACCCGATCTTCAATCAGCATTGACGATATACGGTTGGTTGCCGGTTCGGACCGGAGCGTGTATCCCGCCATGGTCGTCGGGGCGTAGCGCAGCCCGGTAGCGCATCTGCTTTGGGAGCAGAGGGTCGCAGGTTCGAATCCTGCCGCCCCGACCAGCCCGCCAGCCGTCCGTAGATTGCCAGCGCGGCCGACTAACTTTATACGGTCGGCAGTTCCAACCGGTTCCTTCTCATGATCGCTCGCATCTATCAGCCGGCCAAGACCGCCATGCAGTCAGGCCAGGCCAACACCCAGGACTGGGCGCTCGATTTTGTCCCGGAAGAGCCGCGCCAGGTTGAGCCGCTGATGGGCTGGACATCATCCGGCGACATGCGCCAGCAGGTGCGCCTGCGATTTGGCACCAAGGACGAAGCGATCGCCTACTGCGAGCGCCACGGTATCGCCTATCAGGTGTTCGAGACGAAGACCGGGCCGCGTCGCGCGATGTCTTATTCGGACAATTTCGCCTTCAACCGGCGCGGCGCCTGGACGCACTGATCAGCGCGCGGGCTCCAGGTTCTTGCCCTGCGTCGCGGCGCGCTGGCGCAGCAGCGAGATGAAGCGCTCTTCCGGCATCGGTTGGCCGAGCAGGAAGCCCTGACCGAAATCGCAGCCCATGCTGACCAGCGCCACCGCGTCGGCAGCCTTCTCGATGCCCATGGCGACCGCGGCGCGGCCGAAATTGTGAGCGAGATCGATCACCGTCTTGCAGATCGGGGCATTGGTCCGATCGGTTCCGCACCCGGTGACAAAGGCGCGGTCGATCTTGAGCTCGGCGAAAGGCAGCTCGCCAAGGCGGGCAAGCGAGGAATGACCGCGGCCGAAATCGTCGATCGCCAGCCGCACATTGGCCTTCTCAAGCTTCTTGGTCAGCTCGCTGGCGAGGGCGAGATCGGTGATGATCTGGGCCTCCGGCACGTCGATGATCAACCCCGCCCATTTGTCTCCGGGCGAGCGATGCGTCCTGACGATGTCTTCGACCGGCAGGTTCACCAGCACCGGCACCGGGATGTTCACCGTCACCGACAGATTGATGCCGATGTTCGTGAACGTGCCGCTGGCCTTGAGCGCGCCATTGAGCGACAGCTCGGCCAGCTTGGCGACGTCCTCTTCCTTCGCGTCCGGCATGAACGAGGCCGGCAGCAACACGCCATATTGGGGGTGGCGGATGCGCGCATAGGCTTCCGTCCCGGCCAGGCGCTTCTTGCGCACATCGATCTTGGGCTGGTACCAGAATTCGATCCAATTGTTCTTGAGCGCCTCGCCGAGGTCGACGCGCGTCGTCGCACTCGGTGAAACGCCGAGGTTCAATCCTTCGAGGATCTTCGCGACCGCTTCGGTCTCGAACGGCTTCTTCAGCACCGGCAGCATGTTCAAGTTCTGCTGGACGCCGATGTTCTTGACGTGCTCGAGAACGGCTGCGCCGCGATTGCTCATAAGTTGCACCGCGCCGCGATAACTGCTTTTGCCGAGCGCGACCATCGAAGCGATGGCGTCGGAGGATTCGAGCGAAATATTGTGGAACACCAGTGTCGGCGCTTTTTTTGACAGCGCGACGCGCAGCGCCGCGCCGTCGGCAAACTCGACGGTGTCTATGCCCGCGCCGTGCAGGACCAGCGACAGGAAATGGCGGATGCTCGGTTCCTCGTCCACCACCAGGCACAGCGGCGTCAGGCTGGGCGAAAGCGGCGGTGAATCGACGGCATCGGCCTGAAACGGCTCGGTCGGCGGTTGAACGGGCTTGTCGGCCATGAATTTGTGCGCGCCTGAAACGGCGGGGACTTGCCCGCCGAGTTAATGTGTATTGGTGTGCCAAACTGGTTAAATATGGGTTTCCTGAGCGTCCTCAGGGGCCGTCGCAGCGTCCCTAAATCCACAGAAGTATTGAGGAGTTGGCGACCCCGGCAGGATTCGAACCTGCGACCCCCAGCTTAGAAGGCTGGTGCTCTATCCGGCTGAGCTACGGGGTCCGTGCCTGGTTCGGGTTTACCTGCAGCGCGCATCGAATGAAAGGTGCGCGGTGGCGGCGTGGCGGCTAACTTGGCTCGGCCGAGGGGTGCGATGACCATTGCCGACCTGACTTGCGCTGAACTGACCGCGCTCTACCACAGCCGCAAACTTTCTCCGGTCGAAGCCACCCGCGATGTTCTTGCCCGCGTCGCCGCCAATGCGCGCTTCAACGCGTTCATGCCGATCGACGAGGATGCCCCGCTTGCCATGGCTGCGGCGGCGGAAACGCGTTGGCGCAGCGGGTCGCCGCTCGGGCCGATCGACGGCGTGCCGGCCACGATCAAGGACAACATCTGGGCGAAGGGCTATCCGACGCGCCGCGGTTCGAAGACCAGCGACCCGGTTCCGGCGACCGCGGATTCACCGGCGACCGCGCGGCTGCGCGAGCAGGGTGCCGTCATCATCGGCAAGACCTGCTTGCCCGAACATGGCTGGATCGGCGTCTGCCACTCGCCGCTGACCGGCATCACCCGCAATCCGTGGAATCCCGACGTCACGCCCGGGGGCTCGACGGGCGGCGGCGCGGTGGCGGCGTTGCTCGGCTTGGGGCTGCTGCACCTCGGCACCGACGGCGCTGGTTCTCTGCGCATTCCGGCGGCCTTCACCGGCGTGTTCGGCATGAAGCCGAGCTACGGCCAAGTGCCGACCTATCCGCCCTCCGCGCTCAACGTGTTGGCGCATCAGGGGCCGATCACGCGCCGCGTCGCCGATGCCGCCCTGATGCTGTCGGTGATCGCCGGGCCCGACGCCCGCGACATGACCGCCTGGAATTCGCCGGCGCCGGATTTCAGCGCCGGTCTGGAACGGGGCGTCCGTGGCCTGCGCGTGGCACTGTCCATGCGGCTCGGCCAGGCCGTGAAGCTCGATTCCGAAATCGAGGCGGCCCTACGCAAAGTGGCGCGTGCGCTGGAAGAGCAGGGTGCCATTGTCGAAGAAGCCGATCCGCCCCTTGGCCGGTCACCGGACATGATCCGTGCCATGTGGTGGCCGGTCATGTCAGCGCTAGCCGATTCGGTCGGTGCGCGCCGCGCTGAGATGGATCCAGGCCTGCTCGACATTGCCGAACGTGGCAAGCGCTTCACCGCCGGGGACTACATCGCCGCCTATAATGCCCGCGCCGAGATGCACGCGGCGATGCTGGCCTTCCACGAGCGCCATGACCTTCTGCTGACGCCGGCCATGCCGATCACGGCCTTCAAGGTTGGGCTATGCGGGCCGGAGAGCGGGGAGTTCGGCGACGACTGGATCAACTGGTCGCCTTACACCTATCCGTTCAACCTGACGCAGCAGCCGGCCGCCTCTGTGTCCTGCGGCTTGGCCGGAAACGGCCTGCCGATGGGTGCGCAGATCGTCGGGGCTCCGCGGGCCGATGCTGTGGTGTTGAGGGCAGCCCGCGTCGTCGAGCAAGCGATGCCGATGCCGCAACCGCCGGCGTGAGTCGAATACATGATTTCCTCATTAAATAAATGGCTTACCTGATTTTCTTCCAGCAATTAAACTAAACTCTGAGGACAATTCGCTAGGCGTTTGGCAGGCCGGCCCGACCTGGCCTTAACTGCGCGACCGGGTCCCGGGTCCGGAGCCATGCCCTCGACACCTTCGTGTCGTGAACTCACACTGCGGCTGGCGATACCAAGGGTAACGGCCCACCGCCTTTCGGGAGACGTCCATGTTCAGCTTCGTTCGCGCCGGTCTTGCCGCCGCGTTCCTCGCTCTTGCTTTGATTCCGGCCGCAGCCGCCGACAAGGCCTTCCAGCGCAGCGATCTCGACGACGCCGCGATCAAGCTCGAAGCACAGATCAAGCAGGACGCCGGCTCCGTGACGAAGCCGGTCGCGGCCTTGCGCCAGCAGGCCGACGCCGCCTTCCAGAAGCGCGACTTCCGCACCGGCATGGTCGTGCTGGGCCAACTCGTCACCGCGGCGCCCAACGACGCGGCGGGCTGGCTGCGGCTCGCCACGACCATCCGCCAGATTTACCCACGCGACGACAAAGAGAGGGCGCTGCTGCTCGACCGGGCATCGACCGCCGCCTACATCGCTTACCAACGCGCGAGTGACCGCAACACCGAAGCCGACAGCCTGGCGCTGCTTGGCCGCGTCATGGCGGACCGGCAGATCTGGCGGCCCGCGCTCGACGCCATGCGGCTGTCGCTTGAACTGCGCGAAACCGCGGAGCTGCGCGGCCAGTACGAGCAGGTTCGCGCCGATCACGGCTTCCGCATGCTCGACTATACGATCGACGCCGACGCCGCCTCGCCGCGCGCCTGCTTCCAGTTCTCCGAAGACCTGCCGGGCCGCGGCACCGATTTTTCGCCCTTCGTTGCCGTAGCCGGTCAGGACAAGCCGGCGGTGTCGACAACCGACAAGCAGCTCTGCGTCGAAGGCCTCAAGCACGGCGAGCGCTACCAGGTCACCTTGCGCGCCGGCCTGCCTTCGACGGTGCATGAGACGCTGACGAAGTCGGCCGAGTACGTCGTGTTCGTGCGCGACCGCAAGCCGTTTGCGCGCTTCTCGGGCAAGGCCTACGTGCTGCCGAAAACCGGCCAGCGCGGCATTCCGGTGCTGAGCGTCAACACCGGCGCGATCAAGCTCACCGTCTACCGCATCGGCGACCGCAATTTGATCGACACGCTGGTCGGCTACGATTTCCAGACCAACATCACCAGCTATGACGCGGAGTCCATCGCCAACGGGCGCGGCGTCAAAGTGTGGAACGGCGAGCTCGCCGTCGAGCAGAAACTCAATACCGAAGTCACCACCGCAATCCCGGTGGACAAGGCGCTCGGCGCGCTCGGTCCCGGTGTCTACGTCATAACGGCGCAGCCGAAGGAAGCGCTCGCCGAGAACGGCGGCCTTGCCACACAGTGGTTCATCGTCTCCGACCTCGGGCTGACCGCGTACACCGAGCACGAAGGCATCGACATCTTCATTCATTCGCTCGCGACCGCCGACCCGAGCCGATCAGTCGACGTCAAGCTCATCGCGCGCAACAACGAGGTGCTGGCGACCGGGCTGACCGATCGCAACGGATTCCTGCATTTTGCTGCAGGCCTGGCGCGCGGCGAGGGCGGCCTGGCGCCGACTGCGATCGTTGCCAGCGTGAAGGACGACTATGCGTTCCTCAGCCTCAAGGCGCCGGCCTTCGACCTGACCGATCGCGGCGTTGGCGGACGGGAAGTGCCGGTCGGGCTCGATGCCTTCACCTATACCGAGCGCGGCGTCTACCGCTCCGGCGAAACCGTGCACGTTACCAGCATGCTGCGCGACGCGCGTGGCATCGCGGCGCCGGGCGCGCCGCTCACGCTGGTGATGCAGCGGCCGGACGGCGTCGAATATCGGCGCGCGCTCCTGCAGGACGGCGGTGTCGGCGGCCGTTCCTGGGATGTGCCGATCGTTTCATCGGCGATGAGTGGCACTTGGCGGGTTGATGCGTACACCGACCCGAAAGGCGCGCCGGTCGGCGGTACGACGTTCATGGTCGAGGACTATGTGCCCGACCGTATCGAATTCGACCTGACGACGACGTCGAAGGCCATCTCACCGAATTCGCCGGCGCAAATGGCGGTCGATGGACGTTTCCTTTATGGCGCGCCGGCGTCCAATCTCGAACTCGGCGGCTCTGTGATCATCACGGCCGCCAAAGACCGCCCGGGCTTCGCCGGTTATGTTTTCGGGCTGAGCGATGAGGCGGTCGCGCCGCAGCGGCTTGAGCTGCAGGACATGCCGACCACGGATGCGGCCGGCAAGGTCAGCTTCCCGATCGAGCTCGACAAGCTGGCGCCGGCGACGCGCCCGCTCGAAGCGCGCATCAATGTCAACATGTCGGAATCCGGTGGCCGTGCGGTCGAGCGCAGCCTGACGCTGCCGGTGACGCCCGATACGGCGATGATCGGCGTGAAGCCGGCTTTCTCCGGACGCTCGCTCGCCGACGGCGCCAATGCCGATTTTGACGTGGCAATGATTGCGCCCGACGGCGGCAAACAGGGTGCCAAGGATCTGCATTACGAACTGTTGAAGATCGAGACCAGCTATCAATGGTACCGGCAGAACGGACGCTGGGAATTCGAGCCGGTCAAGCGGACCGAACGCATTGCCGACGGCAAGCTCGACGTTACCGCCGACAAGCCGGGGCGCCTGTCGCTGCCGGTGAAGTGGGGGCGCTATCGCCTCGAAGTGTCGTCGGGCGACATCGTGACGTCGCTGAATTTCGATGCCGGCTTCTATGCCGAGTCGCGCTCCGACACGCCCGATCTGCTTGAGGTTGCGCTCGACAAGAACGACTACAAGTCCGGCGATACCATGAACGTCTCGGTGACAGCGCGCACCGCCGGTTACCTGACGCTCAACGTGTTCACCGACCATCTTGTGGCCACGCAGTCGGTCGCCGTGAAGGCCGGCGCGGTGAAGCAGAGCCTCTATGTCGGCAAAGACTGGGGCACCGGAGCCTATCTCGTTGCGACATTGCGGCGCCCGCTCGATCAGCCGGCGCAGCGGATGCCTGGCCGCGCCATCGGCGTGCAGTGGTTCGGCATCGACCGCGCCGCGCATATGCTGCCGGTCGCGCTGAACCTGCCGACGACGCTGCGGCCGAATTCCAAGCTCACCGTGCCGGTGCGTCTCGCCGGGCTCGCCTCCGGCGAGGACGCGCGCGTCGTCGTGGCGGCGGTCGATGTCGGCATTCTCAACCTCACGAACTACAAGCCGCCGGCGCCCGACGATTACTATCTCGGCCAGCGGCGGCTGACCGCGGACATTCGCGATCTCTACGGCCAACTGATCGACGGCATGCAGGGTGCGATCGGCAATATCCGCTCCGGTGGTGACGGCGGTGCCGAACTGACCGGCTCGCCACCGACGCAAGCGCCGCTCGCGCTTTATTCCGGCATCGTCAAGGTCGCTGCCGACGGCACTGCGCAGGTGGATTTCGATATTCCGGCCTTCGCCGGCACCGTGCGGGTAATGGCGGTGGCGTGGACCAAGGACAAGATCGGCAAGGCCACCGGCGATGTCATCGTGCGCGATCCGGTCGTGCTGACGGCGACGCTGCCGCGCTTCCTGCGTACCGGCGACCACGGCGCGGTCCAGCTCGAACTCGACAATGTCGAAGGCGCAGCCGGAGACTATGGGATTTCGGTGAGCGCGGACGGCGCCGCCAAGATCGAGGGCGATAAGCAGACACTCAAGCTCGACGCCAAGCAGCGCGCCCACGTCTCGCTGCCCGTCACGGCGGCCGGCGCCGGCGCGAGCACCATCGACGTCAGCGTGAGCGGGCCGAACGGTTTTGCGCTCAACCGCGCTTACGCGCTCAACGTGCGGCCAGCGACGCAGACGCTCGTCCGCCGCACTGTGCGGCCGCTCGCCGCCGGAGAGACACTGACGCTCAAGCGCGACATGTTCGCCGATTTCGTGCCCGGCACCGGACGAGCTTCGCTGTCGGTTGCGATCTCGACTTCGCTCGACGCGGCGGCGCTGCTCAATGCGCTCGACCGCTATCCCTATACGTGCTCTGAGCAAACAACCAGCACGGCGATGGCGATGCTCTATGTGAAGGACTTCGCCGCCGAAGGGCATCCGCCGATCATCGCCGACGTCGATCAACGCTTGCAGGATTCCGTCGCGCGACTGCTGTCGCGCCAGGATTCCAACGGATCGTTCGGGCTCTGGGGCGTCGGCGGTCAGGATGTCTGGCTCGACGCCTACGTGACCGATTTCCTCACGCGCGCGCGTGAGCATGGACTGAAGGTGCCGGATACGGCCTTCAATCTCGCGCTTGACCGTTTGCGCAACTACGTGGCCAACGCTCCGGAGCCAAGCAAAGAAGGCGGCGAGGCGCTTGCCTATGCCATGTATGTGCTGGCCCGCAACGGTGCGGCGCCGATCGGCGATCTGCGTTACCTCGCCGACGTCAAGATCGGCGACTTCGCAACACCAATTGCCAAGGCACAGATCGCGGCGGCGCTGTCGATGCTGGGCGACAAGACCCGTGCCGAGACCGTGTTCTCCGCCGCGCTCGACGCGATCCCAAGGCAACCGAAACTTGATGCCGGCCGCGAAGATTACGGCTCGGCGCTGCGCGATTCAGCGGCGCTGGTAACGCTCGCGTCGGAAGGCGGCGCAACGCCGCGCGTTGTCGACGACGCCGTCGCGCGTGTCGACGCTGCGCGCGCGCTGTCGTCCGAGACTTCGACACAGGAGGACGCATGGCTGGTACTGGCCGCGCGTTCTCTCGCCAAGAAGACGAATGCCATCTCGCTTACGCTCAACGGCGAAAAGCGGCAGGGCGCGCTCTATCGGAGCCTGGGCCCTGGCCAGCTTGAAACGCCGCTGCAGGTAAACAACAGCGGCGCCGGTTCGGCGCAGGCTGTGGTGTCGGTGTCCGGCGCGCCGCTGACGCCCGAGCCGGCGGCCGAGCGCGGCTTCAAGATCGAGCGCAAGTTCTACACGCTCGACGGTCAGCCGGCCGACGTCTCGAAGCCGAAGCAAAACCAGCGCTTCGTTGTCGTTCTGCAAATGAGCGAACCGCAGCCGCAGTTCGGCCGCGTCATCGTCGCCGATTATCTGCCGGCCGGGTTCGAGATCGACAATCCGCGTCTGGTGTCATCGGGTGACACCGGCACGCTGTCGTGGATCACGGATGCAGCCGAACCCGTGAATACGCAATTCCGCGATGACCGCTTCACCGCGGCATTCGACCGCAAGTCGGATTCACCGGCGGTGTTCACTGTCGCCTACGTGGTGCGTGCGGTGTCTCCGGGCACTTACGTACTTCCGCAGGCAACGGTCGAGGACATGTACCGGCCCGACCGCTTCGGCCGTACCGCGACGAGCACGATCGAGATCACCGCGAAATGAAACACTGGCGCGTCATTCTGGCAGGCATCGGCGGCGCGGTCGGGGTGATCGCGATTGCCGGCGCGGCCTGGGTGCAAGCGCTCGGGCCCGCGCCGCTCGGCCGGGACATGCCGTATTCGCATGTGGTGCTCGACCGCAACGGCCGCCTGCTGCGCGCCTACGCGACGCCGGAAGGGCGCTGGCGCCTGCCGGTCACCGTGAAGGACGTCGACCCTCGTTTCCTGAAGCTGCTCTTTGCCTATGAGGACAAGCGTTTCTGGACGCATCACGGCGTCGATCCGGAAGCGCTGGCGCGAGCCGCGTACCAATTCGCGACGCGGGGACACATTGTTTCGGGTGGTTCAACGATCACCATGCAGGTTGCGCGCCTGCTCGAGCCGCGACGCGAACGGAGCCTCGATGCCAAGCTTCGCCAGATCGTTCGCGCGGTCGAACTCGAACGCGCCCTCAGCAAGGAGCAAATCCTCTCGCTTTATCTGACGCTCGCGCCCTATGGCGGCAATCTCGAAGGCATCCGCGCCGCCTCGCTCGCCTATTTTGGCAAGGAACCGCGCAAGCTGTCGCTCGCAGAATCCGCGCTGCTGGTCGCGCTGCCGCAATCGCCTGAATTTCGTCGGCCGGACCGGTTCGCGAAAGTTGCACGCGCGGCCCGCGACCGCGTGCTCGATCGCGTAGCTTCATCTGGCATCGTGCCACACGACGAAATCGTACGCGCCAAGACGATTGATGTACCCCACGTGCGCAAGGAATTGCCGGTGCTGGCGCCGCATAGCGCCGACAAGATTGTTTCCGCCGAGCCGGCCCGCTTCGTTCACCGGCTGACAATTGATGCGACCCTGCAGAAGGCGCTGCAGGATCTGGCGCTTGATCGTGCTCGCGCCATCGCGCCGAAAGTATCGGTTGCCATTCTCGCAGTCGACAATGTCACCGGCGAAGTGCGCGCGCGCGTCGGCTCTTCCGACTTCTTCGACAGCAGCCGGGCGGGGCAGGTCGACATGACGCATGCACTGCGTTCGCCCGGCTCGACGCTCAAGCCGTTTATCTATGGCCTCGGCTTCGAGGATGGCCTGATCCATCCCGATACGTTAATCGACGACAAGCCGGTGCGCTTCGGCAGCTACAAGCCGGAGAATTTCGATCTCACGTTCCAGGGCACGGTGACGGTTCGCCGCGCGCTGCAATTTTCGCTCAATGTCCCGGCAATCGCCGTGCTCGATCGAGTCGGCGTCAATCGGTTGAGCGCGCGGCTGACGCAAGCCGGCGCCGCGCTGGTCTTGCCGACAGGCGAGGCGCCCGGTCTGGCCATGGGCCTCGGCGGCGTCGGCGTGCGACTGGACGACCTGGTGATGCTCTATGCGGGCCTTGCGCGGCTCGGCGCGGCGCAGCCGCTGATCGAGCGTGACGGCGAGGCGAGTCAGCCCGTGCGGCTGCTCGACCCGGTCGCCGCCTGGTATGTCGGTAATATCCTGATCGGTGCGCCGCCGCCGGAAAATGCGCCGCCGGGCCGCATCGCCTACAAGACCGGAACGTCCTACGGCTATCGCGACGCTTGGGCTATCGGTTTCGACGGCCGCATGACCATCGGCGTCTGGGTCGGCCGACCGGATGGCGCCCCTGTGCCCGGCATCATCGGCCGCGCCACGGCGGCGCCGATTTTGTTCGACGCTTTTGCGCGCAGCGGCCACGCGCCAGTGCCGCTGCCGCACGCGCCAAAGGGCGCGATCTTCGGGCCGACCGACAAATTGCCGCCGCCGCTGCAACGCTTCAGCCCGAGCGGGACGGTCGCAAGCCTGCCGGAGCCGCCGCGGATCATGTTTCCGCCGGATGGAGCGCGCCTCGAATTGACCGGCGGCAACGCGCCTGACCCGCTCGCGCTCAAGATTGCCGGTGGACGCGCGCCGCTCACCATCATGGTGAATGGCGTGCCTTTGCCGCCGCACCCTGGCCGCCGCACGTTTTTCTTCACGCCGGATGGCCCCGGGTTTGCCCGGGTGACGGTGATGGATGCCCGCGGCGCAACCGACACGGTAACCGTACGCCTGCAATAGGCCCCTGCGCCGCAATGACAGGGCGCGGGTTTTAAGCTTATGGTCCGCGCCACGGGGACCGACTCGGGAACTCAGCAAGCGCCTGCGACCATGAGCACGACCACCGATAACGCACCGTCCGCGGCCGGCCCGGCGCGTGGGCTTCTGGCCGTGCTCGACTGGGGCGCGACCGCGCATGCGCGTGCGGTCGCCTTGCTCATTGCGTTCGCGCTGATCGCGTTTCTGCCGGGCTTCTTCCAGATCCCGCCGGTCGATCGCGACGAAGCGCGCTTTGCGCAAGCCACCAAGCAGATGCTGGAAACCGGCCAATACGTCGACATCCGGTTTCAGGACGAGGTTCGCTACAAGAAGCCTGTCGGCATCTACTGGCTGCAGGCCGCGGCGGTGAAGGCCGGCGAGGCCGTCGGCATTTCGAATGCGCGCACCACGATCTGGCTCTATCGGCTGCCGTCGCTGCTCGGCGCAACCGGCGCGGTGCTGCTGACCTATTGGGCGGCGCTTGCGTTCGTCTCGCGCCGGACCTCGCTCGTCGCGGCGCTGATGATGGCGAGTTCGATCCTACTCGGCGTCGAGGCGCGCCTGGCCAAGACCGACGCGGTCCTGCTCTTTACATGTGTGGCGGCGATGGGCGCGATGGCGCGCATTTATCTTCAGCAGCGGCGGTCGCCCGAAACCAAATCCGGCTGGCTTGAGCCGGCGATCTTGTGGACCGCGATCGCGGGCGGGGTGCTGGTCAAGGGACCGCTGATCCTGATGTTCGTCCTTCTCACCGCGATTGCGCTGTCGATCCTCGATCGGTCGGCGCGGTGGCTCCTGGCGCTGCGCCCGCTCGCCGGTTTTGCCTGGATGGTCCTTTTGGTGCTGCCGTGGTTCGCGGCGATCGTCGCCAAATCCGGCATGGCGTTTTTCTCCGACGCGCTCGGCCACGATATGCTTGCCAAGGTCACGAGCGGGCAGGAGGCGCACGGCGCGCCGCCCGGCTACTATTTTTTACTCTTCTTCGTGACGTTCTGGCCGGCGTCGCCGCTCGCTGCGCTTGCCGCGCCACGCGTGTGGCAGGCGCGGCGCGAACCCGGCGCGCAGTTCCTGCTCGCCTGGCTCATCCCGTCGTGGGTCGTGTTCGAAGTGGTGATGACCAAGCTGCCGCATTATGTGCTGCCGCTTTATCCGGCGATCGCCATTTTGATTGCCGGCATTCTCGAACACGGCGGCCTCATCAAGAACCGCTGGATCGTGCGCGGCACCGTCGGCTGGTTTCTGATGCCGGGGTTGATCGCGATCGCGGTTGCGACTGCGTTCATCTATTTCGGCCGGGATCTTGGGTTGCTGGCCTGGCCGTTCGCCGCGGTTGCCGTGATCGTCGGTCTGTTTGCCTGGTGGCTCTACGAGGTAGACGGCGCCGAGCGATCGTTCCTGCGCGGCGTGGTGGCGTCGGTGTTCGTTGCGATCACCGTCTATGCCATCACGTTCCCGGCACTGCCCTCACTGTTTCCAAGCGAGTTGATTGGCGACGATCTGCGTGCGACCAGTTGCAAGGATCCGCGTGTTGCCGCGACCGGGTACTATCAGGAGCCGAGCCTCGTTTTTCTCCTCGGCACCGATACGCGCTTCACCGACGGCAGCGGCGCGGCGTTTTTCCTCGGCCAGGGGCCGTGCCGTTTCGCACTGGTCGACGCGCGTAGCGAGCGCGGCTTCGTGCAGCGCGCCAACGCCATGGGCTTGCACTACGCGCTGGCATCGCGGATCGAAGGCTTCAACATCAGCATCGGGCGGCCCGTCGCGCTGTCCATCTTCCGCTCGGTGGACGAGCAATGACTACGGCGAATGGGATTGATACGCGCGACGACTCGCTGACGCCGCTGCAGCGCTGCAAGGCCAACGTGGTTGGCGCGCTTGCGGTCGTTGCCGGGCCGGCGAAGATTCGACTGCACCCGATTTTCGAGTGGTCGCGGACGCTGGCGATCAAGGCAGCGATTTATTGTGCCGTCTTCCTGGTGTGCATGATCTTGCTCGATGCACCTCTCATGCGCGCGGTCGGACATCTGCCGCGATGGGCGGTATGGTTCTTCGGCCAGATCACCGACTTCGGCAAGTCAGGTTGGTTCCTCTGGCCGCTCGGCCTCATTTATCTCGCGCTGGCCGCATTGCCGGCGCCACTGACCAGGATGTCGCAGGCCGTCTTAGCCGCGGTGCAGGTCCGGGTCGGCTTTCTGTTTCTGACGATCGCCGTGCCGAGCCTGTTCGACACCATCATCAAGCGGATGATCGGGCGGGCGCGGCCGACGGTCGGCGGACATCTCGATCCATTTCTGTTCAAGCCGTTTATCTGGCGCGCCGATTTCGCCAGTCTGCCGTCGGGACACGTGACCACGGCGTTCGCGGTCATGGTGGCGTTCGGCTCGCTGTGGCCGCGTTGGCGGACCGAACTGCTGATCTATGCGGGCCTGATCGCGATCAGCCGCATGGTGGTGATGGCGCATTTCCCGTCCGACGTCTTTGCCGCGGCCGTGGTGGGCACGTTCGGCGCCTTGCTGGTGCGGCGTTATTTTGCCTTGCGCCGCCTTGGCTTCTCGATCGGGCCGGACGGAGCCTTGCATCAATATCCGGGGCCTTCGCTCAAGCGGATCAAAGCAGTTGCCCGCGAGCTATTAGCGCCGTAAGGAACGCGCCTTACGGGCGAAGCAGCAAGCCATGAACAGCAACAACCCGCCGGTTTCCGTCGTCGTGCCGGTCCGCAACGAAGCAGGCAATGTCGCCCCGCTGGTGGCCGAAATCGCGGCTGCGCTCGAGGGCCAATGGCCGTTCGAGGTCGTTTACGTCGATGACGGCTCGAGCGATGGCACTGCTGCCGAATTGACGCGGCTGATGACGCGGCACCCCTGGCTGCGGCGCGTCCGTCACAAGCAATCCTGCGGGCAGTCGGCTGCGGTGCGCACCGGCGTGAGCGCAGCGCGCGCTCCGCTGGTGGCAACAATCGACGGCGACGGCCAGAACGATCCGAAATTCATTCCCGCGCTGCTTCGTGCGCTGGAGGCCGGTGCTCCGCGCCTCGGGCTCGTCGCTGGCCAGCGCGTCGGGCGCAAGGCGAGTTGGTTCAAGAAGCTGCAATCGCGCATCGCCAACATGGTGCGCGGCGCGCTGCTGCGCGACGGCACGCGCGACAGCGGCTGCGGCTTGAAAGCGTTCCGCCGCGACGTGTTCCTTGCGTTGCCTTATTTCGACGGCCTGCATCGCTTCCTGCCGGCGCTGGTCAAGCGCGAGGGCTACGCCATCGGCTACGTCGACGTCGTCGATCGGCCGCGTGGCTCGGGCGTCTCGAATTACGGACTGTGGGACCGGCTCTGGGTCGGTATCCTCGATCTCGCCGGCGTGTGGTGGCTGATCCGCCGCAAGAAAAGAATTCCCGAAATTTCGGAGGACTGAATGCTTCCCGATATCGCGCGCGCCGTGGGCGGATATTTGCACGACGTCTTCGTCGGCAATATCGATTTTGGCATCCTCGTCGGCTACGCCGCGCAGGGACTGTTCTCGATGCGCTTCGTCGTGCAGTGGATCGCATCCGAACGCGCCGGCAAGAGCGTGGTGCCGACAACGTTCTGGGTGTTCTCGATCGGTGGCGGGTTGATGCTGCTCGGCTACGCTATCTATCGCCGCGACCCGGTCTTCATCATCGGCCAGGCCTTTGGCGTGTTCGTCTATTTGCGCAATCTGCAATTCGTGCTGCGCGGCGGCGGGCAGGGCGCGGCGGCGTAATTATTTTGCCGCGGCCATCGCGGCAAAGCCGCGCTCGATGTCCGCGATCAGATCGCCGGGATCTTCCAGGCCAATATGGAAGCGCAAAGTCGGACCGCCCGGCGCCCATTTGGTGGCGCTGCGGTATTCGCTGCAGTCGAACAGAATGACGAGGCTCTCGAAGCCGCCCCACGAATAGCCCATGCCGAACAGCGTCAGTTCGTTCATGAAGGCGTGAACGGCTTTTTCCGCCATTGGCTTGAGCACGATGCTGAACAGGCCGCAGGCGCCGGTGAAGTCGCGCTGCCAGATCGCGTGGCCAGGATCGCTTTCGAGTGCGGGGTGCATGACGCGCGCGACCTCCGGCCGCTTTTCCAGCCAATGCGCAACGGTCAGGCCCGACTGATGGTGCCGCGCGAGCCGCACGGCGAGCGTGCGCAGGCCGCGCAGCGCCAGGAATATATCGTCGGGACCGACGCAGAGGCCAAGATAGTTCATCGTCGCTTTCAGCGCCGGCAGCGTCGCCGCGTTGGCTGAGACACAACCGAACATGATGTCGGAATGGCCGCCGATATATTTGGTGCCGGCTTGGATCGACATGTCGACGCCCTTTTCGAGCGCGCGGAAATAGAGCGGTGTCGCCCAGGTATTGTCCATCAGCACCAGCGCGCCCTTGTCGTGCGCCACTTTCGCGATTGTAGGAATGTCCTGCATCTCGAAGCTCTGCGAGCCGGGCGCTTCGACGAACACCGCCTTGGTGTTTGGCTTGAACAATTTGGCGATATCGGCGCCGATGAGTGGATCGTAATATGTCGTCGATACGCCCATGCGCTTGAACAGGCCCTCGCAGAAATTGCGGGTCGGGCGGTAGACGCTGTCGGTGACCAGGATGTGGTCACCGGTACCGGCAACGGCGAAGAGCGCTGTGGAAATCGCAGCAAGCCCGGACGGCTGCAGCGCCACGCCGGCGCAGGCCTCGCCTTCGAGAGTCCGGAGCGCGTCCTCGAGCGCCTCTGAGGTGGGCGTGCCGCGGCGGCCGTATTGATAGCGGGCGCGGTGGGCGACCTGATCCTCGGCGGTGGGATAGAGCACCGTCGAGGCGTGATAGACCGCGGGATTGACGAAGCCGTGCTGTCCTTTGGTGTCGCGTCCGGCGATGACCAGTTTGGTTTCTGGCTTGAGCGAGGTTGGAGGCTTCTTCGCCATGTCGTTTATAAGTCCGATATGTTGCGCGGCGGGCCAATGAACTTGCGCGGTCGGCCATATAGGTCCGCGCGGCCCGTGAGCGTCAACCCCTTGACCTCACATCGGGATCGTTCTGAGATGCAAAACGCCGAGGGGATTTCGGGGCGCCAGAGGTCAGGCATTGACGTTCGGCTGCAGTGCAAGCTGCCTGCCGTTGCAATGCGCAGCCTATAGTCACGAGAGACGTCGCAGTGGTGCGCGTTCGAGAGGTCATCATATGAAAAAAATTGTCAGCATCCTCGCTCTTGCTTTGGTCGTTTTCACGCAAAGTGCGTTCGCGCAGACGCTGAAGGCGGTGAAGGATCGTGGAATTCTCAACTGCGGCGCCAATGGCACGCTCGCCGGATTCGGCCTGCCGGATGCACAAGGCAAATGGACCGGCCTCGACGTCGATGTCTGCCGCGCCATTGCCGCGGCGATCTTCAATGACGCGAACAAGGTGAAGTTCGTTCCGCTGTCGGCCAAGGATCGCTTCACTGCGTTGCAGTCGGGCGAAGTGGACGTGCTGGCGCGCAACACCACCTGGACCTCGTCACGCGACACCTCGCTCGGCCTGAACTTCACCGGCGTCGATTATTATGACGGCCAGGGTTTCATGGTGCGCAAGGCGCTGAAGGTGAATTCGGCGCTCGAGCTCAACGGCGCGTCGGTCTGCGTGCAGCAAGGCACCACCACCGAACTCAACCTCGCCGACTACTTCCAGGCGCATAAGATGCAGCTCAAGAGCGTGACCTTCGCCACCGCCAACGAGGCGGTGAAGGCCTACGACGCCGGGCGCTGCGATGCCTACACCACCGACGCGTCGGGCCTCTATGCCGAGCGCCTTCGGCTCGCCAATCCGGATGACCACATCATCCTGCCTGAGATCATCTCGAAAGAGCCGCTCGGCCCGGCCGTGCGCCACGGTGACGACCAGTGGTTCGACATCGTGAAGTGGGTGCTGTTCGCCATGATGGATGCCGAGGAGCTCGGCATCACGCAAGCGAACGTCGACGAGATGACGAAGTCCGGCAATCCCGAGATCAAGCGCTTCGTCGGCACCGAAGGCAATTACGGTGAGCAGCTCGGCCTGACGAAGGATTGGGCCGTACGCATCGTCAAGCTGGTCGGCAATTACGGCGAGTCGTTCGAGCGCAACGTCGGCAAGGGCTCGCCGCTGAAGATCGAGCGCGGCCTGAACAAGCTGTGGAACCAGGGCGGGGTGCAATACGCGCCGCCGATCCGCTGACGACAGTACGCGCCGAGAAGCTGACGGCACGCAGGCACGGCGTGCGAGGCGAGGGCTGGAATGTCGATTGACCTTTCAAGCGGGCCGGCCCCGGCGCGTGCCGCATTCTACAACGATCCCAAGGTCCGCAGCATCGTCTATCAGATCGCGCTCTGCGCGCTGGTCGCCTTTCTGCTTTACGGCGCCACCAGCAATGCGATCGAGCATCTCGCGCGCGCCCATATCGCGTCCGGTTTTGGTTTTTGGGACCACACCGCCGGCTTCGACATCAGCCAGACGCTGATCGACTATTCCTCGCAATCGTCGACCTATGGCCGCGCCTTCTGGGTGGGCCTGCTCAACACGCTGCTGGTCGCCGCCCTCGGCATCGTGTTCGCGACGATCCTCGGCTTCATTGTCGGCATTTCGCGGCTGTCGAAGAACTGGCTGCTCGCCAAGGCCGCAACCGGCTACGTCGAGACCATCCGCAACATCCCGCTGCTGCTGCAACTGCTGTTCTGGTACAACGCCGTGCTCAAGGCGCTGCCTGAGTTGCGCGACAGCGTCGTGCTCGGCGGCGTCTATCTCAACAATCGCGGACTGTTTTTGCCGAAGCCGCAATTCCTACATGGCTTCGATGAAATCCTGGTCGCCGCTGTTGCCGGCACCGTCGGCGCCATCGTCTTCTACCTCTGGGAGCGCAAGCGGCAGGAGCGCACCGGCCATCGCGGACCGGTGCTCACCGTTGCGGTCGTGCTGATCGTCGGTTTGCCGCTGGCCGCGCTTGCGCTCGAAGGCTTTCCGGTGAAATTCGATTTCCCGCAGGCCGGCCGTTTCAATATCGGCGGCGGCATCGAAGTGCTGCCGGAATTCGCCGCGCTGCTGTTCGGCCTGACGATCTACACCGCCGCTTTCATCGCCGAGGTCGTGCGCGCCGGCATCCTGGCGGTGTCGCGCGGACAGATCGAGGCGGCCTATTCACTCGGCCTCAAGCCGGCGCCGACGCTTCGGCTCATCGTGGTGCCGCAGGCGATGCGCGTCATCATCCCGCCGCTGACCAGCCAGTATCTGAACCTGACCAAGAATTCGACGCTCGCGGTGGCGATCGGCTATCCGGATCTGGTGCAGGTGTTCACCGGCACCGTGCTCAACCAGACCGGCCAGGCGATCGAGGTCGTCGCCATCACCATGCTGGTCTATCTCACCATCAGCCTCGTCACGTCACTCGCCATGAACCTGTACAACCGGCGCGTCGCGCTGGTCGAGCGGTGAGGGCGCCATGGTGACGCCGATGGTGACATCATGACCATGTCGGAAGGCGAACTGGCCGTTGCCAAATTGCACTTCGTGCGCGACCGCGCGATCGAGCCGCAGCCGCCGCCGGCGGCGATGACCGGGGCCCTTGGCTGGGTGCGCGCGAATCTGCTGTCGACGCCGCTCAACATCACGCTGACGATTCTGATTGCGGCGCTGCTGCTGTGGGTCATCCCGGAGCTCGTGAAATTCCTGCTGATCGACGCGGTCTGGAGCGGCGCGGATCGCGATGCCTGCCGCGAACTGGTGCAGCATCGCCCGATCGGCGCCTGTTGGCCGTTCGTCTGGGAGCGGCTGCCGTATTTCATCTACGGCTCCTATCCGATTCCGGACCGCTGGCGCGTCGATCTGTTCTTCGCGATGCTCGCATTCGGCATCATCTGGCTGCTCTGGCTCGAAGCGCCACGCCGCAACATCGGCTCGGTCTATTTCTTCGTGGTCCTGCCGATCTGCTCGTTCATTCTGCTGCACGGCTTCCCGCTGATCGGGCTCGAGGTCGTCGACACCGTGCTGTGGGGCGGCGTGCTGGTGACGATCGTCGTCTCTTCCGTCGGTATCGTGTTCTCGCTGCCGCTCGGCATTCTGCTCGCGCTCGGCCGCCGCTCGAACATGCCGACCGTGCGATTATTCTCGACAATCTTCATCGAATTCGTGCGCGGCGTTCCCCTGGTCACCGTGCTGTTCATGGCGAGCGTGATGCTGCCGCTGTTCGTGCCCGAGCAGTTCGAGCCGGACAAGCTGGTGCGCGCGTTGATCGGCATTGCGCTGTTCGCCTCGGCCTATATGGCGGAAGTGGTGCGCGCCGGATTGCAGGCGATCCCCAAGGGCCAGTTCGAGGGCGCGATGGCGGTCGGCCTGGGTTACTGGCAGATGATGCGGCTCATCGTGCTGCCGCAGGCGCTCAAGATCACGATCCCGAACATCGTCAACACCTATATCGGCCTGTTCAAGGATACGACGCTGGTGTTCATCGTCGGCATTTTCGATTTCCTGCGCACGATCGAAGTGGCACGCATCGATCCGAAATGGGCAACGCCGGTGACGAGCGCGACCGGTTACGCGGTTGCCGCGATCTTCTACTGGGTGTTCTGCTATGCCATGTCGCGCTACGCCCGCGCGATGGAAGCCCGGCTTGCCGCAGGCGACAGACGTTGAGGTGGCACAATGAGCGACGCTAACAATTCGACGCGCCTCAAGCCGGCAAGGCTGGATACCGCGGTCGCCGTCGAGCTTGCCGCGGTCAACAAGTGGTACGGCAGCTTCCACGTGCTGCGCGACATCGACCTCAAAGTCATGGGTGGCGAGCGCATCGTCATCTGCGGGCCGTCCGGCTCCGGCAAGTCCACCATGATCCGCTGCATCAACCGGCTCGAGGAGCACCAGACCGGCCGCATCGTCGTGGATGGCGTCGAACTGACCAACGATCTCAAGAAAGTCGACGAGATCCGCCGCGAAGTCGGCATGGTGTTCCAGCATTTCAATCTGTTCCCCCATCTCACGGTGATGGAGAACTGCACGCTGGCGCCGATCTGGGTGCGCAAGATGCCGAAGAAGGACGCCGAGGAGGTCGCGATGCGCTTCCTCAAGCGCGTCAAGATCCCCGAGCAGGCCGACAAGTATCCGGGTCAGCTTTCCGGCGGCCAGCAGCAGCGCGTCGCCATTGCGCGGGCGCTATGCATGAACCCGAAGATCATGCTGTTCGACGAGCCGACCTCCGCGCTCGATCCGGAGATGGTGAAGGAGGTGCTCGATACCATGGTGGGCCTGGCCGAGGACGGCATGACCATGCTCGTGGTGACGCACGAGATGGGCTTTGCGCGCCAGGTCGCGAACCGCATTGTGTTCATGGACCAGGGGCAGATCGTCGAGGCCAATGCGCCGCAGGAGTTCTTTGCGCACCCGAAGCACGAGCGCACCAAGCTGTTCCTGAGCCAGATTTTGCACTGAGGCCGCCCGCCCTACGCGGGGACATCCCGGTTAAACAAGCTCTGGATGTTTTTTGATGTAAGCCGCCACAAACGGGCAGCGCGCTTTGACCGCCAGGCCCTGGGCTTTGGCGATTTCGAGCGCGCCGCGCACCAGCGCGGAACCGATGCCGCGGCCTTCCAGCGCCTTCGGCACTTCGGTGTGCATGAAGGTGATCGTATTATCGGCGCGCTGGTATTCGGAAAACGCGACGTGCCCGTCGGCATCGAGTTCGAAACGATGGAGCTGCGGATTGTCGCGGACGGCAGACGGCATTGCCGGGGCTAGTCCTTCTCCGCCGGCAGATCGGGCCGGCTGCCCCATTCCGACCATGAGCCGTCATAGACGCGCGGCAGTTTTTTGCCGAGGGCGTCGAGGCCGAGCGCGAGCACGGCGGCGGTGACACCGGAGCCGCAGGTGGTGATGACAGGCTTGTCGAGATCGACGCCGGCCTTCTCGAACACCTCTTTGATCTTGCCGGGCGCGGCGAGGCGGCCGTTCTCCATGATGGCCGTGAACGGCACATTACGCGCGCCGGGCATGTGACCCGGCCGTACGCCGGGCCGCGGCTCGGGCTCCTTGCCGGCGAAGCGACCGGCCGAGCGGGCGTCGACCACCTGCACGCTCTTGTCGTTGATCGCCATCTGCACGTCGGAGACCATCGCAACTGCGCTGGTTTCCATTGTGGCGGTGAAGGCTTTCGCCGGACGCTTGACCTCGCCGGTCTCGACCTTGCGGCCTTCCTTCTTCCAGAGCGGGAAGCCACCGTCGAGGATGAAAACGTCCTTGGCGCCGAAGATGCGCAGGCTCCACCAGGCGCGCGGCGCCGAATAGATGCCGCCGTCCGGATAGCGGTCGTAGACGACGATGGTGTCCTTCTCGGTGATGCCGAGCTTACCCATCATCGTGCCGAACTGATCCGGCCCCGGCAGCATGTGCGGCAGGTCGAGCGAGGTGTCGGCGACCGTGTTGATGTCGAAGAACGCCGCGCCCGGAATGTGGCCGGCGAGATATTCGGCCTTGGCGTCGCGCTTCTCGGGCGGCAGGAAATAAGTGGCGTCGACCACGACGACCTTGCCGAGATTGTCGGCGAGCCATTGCGTCGATTTGAGCCAGCGGCTTGCGGGTTCTGTCATCGGTTCACCATCAGTACGGGTCAATGCCGACCATCGCGCAGGAGTTCCATGCGCGCAAGTCAGGCCAGGGCGAGCCGCACGCGGCGGTTCTGCTTGCCTTTCTTTTCGATCTGCGTGACCTGCACTTTGCCGATTTCGACGGTCGAGCGCACATGCGTGCCGCCGCAGGGCTGCAGGTCGAGGCCGGCGATTTCGATCAGCCGCACGCGGCCGGTGCCCATCGGCGGCTTGACCGACATGGTCTTGATCAGGCCAGGATTGGCTTCGAGCTCGGCATCGCTGATCCAGCGGCTCGACACCGCGGCATTGCCGCCGATCATCGCATTCACCTTCGTCGTGATGTCGTCCTTGTCGAGGCCGGCTTCCGGAATATCGAAGTCGAGACGGCTTTCCGTTTCGCCAACTGAGCCGCCGGTCACGGCGTAAGGCAGCACGGCGGAGAGCAGGTGCAGCGCGGTGTGCATGCGCATGCGCGCATAACGCTTGTCCCAGTCGACCGCGGCGGTGACGGCGTCGCCGACCTTGAGGGCAGGGCTGTTGGGCGCGGGGACGTGTGCGATTTCGCTCTTGGCCGCATCGGTATAGACCGCGGTCGCGATCGGTACCGCAACGCCTGCAGATGTCGTGAGCGTACCGGTATCGCCGGGTTGGCCGCCGGAGGTCGCGTAGAACACCGTGCGGTCGAGCACGACGCCGCCTTGCTCGGTGAGCGCGACGACGCGCGCGTCACACGATCTCAGATAGGAATCGTCACGAAACAGACATTCGGTCGGCATGCGTTACGCCTTCACGAGCGGCGGTTTGATGTCGCTCTTGCGCCCGAGCCAGCCCGGTACCGGCAGCTTCTTCGAGCGCAGGAAGTCCGGATTGAACAGCTTCGATTGATAGCGCGCGCCGCCGTCGGCGAGGATCGTCACGATGGTATGGCCGGGCCCGAGATCCTTCGCCATGCGGATGGCGCCGGCGATGTTGATGCCGGACGAGCCGCCGAGACAAAGCCCTTCGTGCTCGAGGATGTCGAAGATAAGCGGCAGCGCTTCCTCGTCGGCAATGAGATACGGCTTGTCGACCTTCAGGTCTTCGATGATCGGCGTCACGCGGCCGAGCCCGATGCCTTCGGTGATCGAGCCGCCGTCGCTGGCTTTCGCTTCGCCGGTCTTGAACAAATTGTACATCGCGGCGCCGCGCGGATCGGCAACGCCGATGACGATGTCCTTCTTCTTGTCGCGCAGAAAACTCGATACGCCGGCGAGCGTGCCGCCGGTGCCGACCGCGCAAATGAAGCCATCGATCTTGCCGCCGGTCTCTTCCCAGATTTCCGGGCCGGTCGAGACGTAATGCGCCTTGCGATTGTCGAGATTGTTCCACTGGTCGGCGAAGATGACACCGTTTTTTTCGGTCTTCTTCATGTCCTCGGCAAGACGGCGGCCGACGTGCTGATAGTTGTTCGGATTGCTGAACGGCAGCGCCGGCACCTCGACGAGCTCGGCGCCGCACAGCCGAAGCATGTCCTTCTTTTCCTGGCTCTGCGTCTCGGGGATGACGATGATGGTGCGATAGCCGCGCGCGTTGGCAACCACCGCGAGTCCAATGCCGGTGTTACCCGCGGTGCTTTCAACCACCAGTCCGCCGGGTTTGAGCTCGCCGCGTTTTTCCGCCTCGAGGATCATCTGCCGCCCGGCGCGATCCTTCACCGAGCCGCCCGGATTCATGAATTCGGCCTTGCCCAGGATGGTGCAGCCGGTCGTGGCGGAGGCGCGCTCGAGCTTGATGAGCGGCGTATGGCCGATCGCGTCAACAATACCGTCACGGAATTTCATGCGGATTTCGCTCAATTTTCCCGGGTGAAGACCCTAATCAACAGCCTTTGGTGCCACAAGGCAGGCGTCCGGGCAGGTGCCATGTCCGTTTATGGGACGGGCCGTTCAAATGGCGCCGAGCCCGGAAATCTCTTCGAAACCATAACGCCGCTTAGCCGGAACGGTGCCCCGATGTGTTCACTACTTCTTACAGCGCCGGCTTTATTCCTCGCTATCGGGGACAAGCCGAAAAAATCTGAGCCCCGGCGTAATTTGGGCGTAGCCACCGATGAAGCTCGACGTGAACACCCTCTTCATGGTGACGATCTATGTGGAGGCGATCCTCGGATTGCTGCTGCTGTTCGCGTGGGCGCAGAACACGGCGATCCATGCGGTCTGTTGGTGGGGCTTTGCCCATCTGATCCGCGCCGGCTCCGTCGTTCTGTTCGGCATGTACGGCTCGGCGCCCGACGTCGTTACCATCGATCTCGCCAACGCGTTACTGTTCACCGCATTCGCGGTGACCTGGACCGGCGCGCGGGTTTTCGACGGCCGGCCGGTCGAGCCGGTCTATCTGGTCACCGGCGCAGTGCTCTGGCTGCTCATCTGCCGCCTGCCGGTGATGGCGGAAGCGGTGCAGGTGCGGGCGCTGATCGCCTCGAGCATCATCACCTGCTACACATGGCTCACCGCTTACGAATTCTGGCGCGGCCGCAGCGAGGCGTTGGTGTCGCGCTGGCCAGCGATCTTCATGCTGTTCGCGGACGGCGCGCTCTATCTGCTGCGCACGCCGCTGATCGCGCTGCTGCCCTACAAGCCGACCGAAGGCATCTACAACAGCGTCTGGTTGACGGTGCTCAGCTTCGAGGGGCTGCTGTTCACCATCTCGGTCGCGTTCATCCTGCTGGCGATGGCGAAGGAGCGCACCGAACTGCGCCACCGCAACGCCGCCATGCTCGATCCGCTCACCGGCATTGCCAACCGGCGCTCGTTCCTGCAGGACGCGGGCGTGCTCGCCAAGCGTCACCACAATGATCCACGGCCGACCGCGGTGCTGCTGATCGACCTCGATCATTTCAAGTCGATCAACGACCGTTTCGGCCACGCCGTCGGCGACCGCGTCCTGGAGATGTTCACCGAGGCCGCGCGCAAATCGGTACGGGCGACCGATCTGCTCGGCCGCCTCGGCGGCGAAGAGTTTGCCGCGATGCTGCTCGATACCAACCGCGACAAGGCGAAGATGGTGGCCGAGCGCATCCGCGAGAGTTTTGCGCTCGCCACCAAGGAAGTCGACGGCCGCCCGGTTTGCGCGACCGTGAGCATCGGCATTGCCTTCTGCGACCAACCGGCGCTCGACGTTCCCGAAATGCTGGCGCAGTCCGACCAGGCGCTTTATTTCGCCAAGGAGCGTGGCCGCAACCGGGTCGAGGTTGCGTCACTCGACATGGTCATGCAGCGCAAGCCTGATGCGCCGGCAACGTCAGCGGAATTGATCGCGTCGATCGGCGCCAAAACCGCGGCCTAGCGGCAAGCCGTCATCTTGAATCGTCGCACCGCGGGCGTTACGTCCGCGCTATGAGTTATGTCAGCATCGCCGTCGGGGCCGGAAGCAAGGCTGCGCCGTCCGCCTTGTTCGCGCTGTTGCTCGATGGTGCGACCTGGCCGCACTGGTCGATGTTCGATTCCTTTGAACTCGAGCGCGCAGGGCAGGGTGGTCCGAGCGGCGTCGGTGCGATCCGCGTGTTCTCGAAGTGGCTGACACACTCGCGCGAAGAGATCGTCGAGATCGTCCCGGACCGAAAACTCGGCTACGTCCTGCTGTCCGGACTACCGCTGCGCAATTACCGGGCCGACGTCGTCCTGACGCCCAAGCAGGGCGGCGGCACCGCAATTGCGTGGACGGCGTCTTTTTCATGCCGGTTCGGTACCGGTTCGTTCTGGCGGCTTTTCATGCGCTGGACGCTGTCGAGCGTGGCGGCGCAACGGGCCGCTGCGGCGTAACCCAAGACAAATCTCGATATTTGCCCTATTCATGAATTGCGTGCATGTCGGCTGACCAGCCGCGGTGGAGAGACGTGGACAATGCGTATCGATTTTCTCGGACTCGAAGCCTTCGTCAGCATCGCCGAGCGTGGCAGCTTCCAGCGGGCGGCGACGCACCTCAATCTGTCGCAGACCGCAATCAGCCATCGCATGCGCAAGCTCGAGGAGGAACTCGGCGTCAAACTGTTTGCGCGCACGACGCGGGAGGTGGCGCTGACGCGGGCCGGCATCGACTTTTTGCCGAAAGCCCAGAAGGCGATCGTGGAGCTCGAACAGTCCTTCGACGATCTCAAGCAGCAGGGCGCCAAGCGGCGCGAGCGGCTCGACATCGCCTGCCTGCCTGTCTTTGCCGTGAACTATCTGCCGCCGATCTTGCGCAAGTTTCAACGGTCGCAACCGCATGTGCAGGTGCGTGTCTTCGAGACGCCGTCGGCCGCGATCGCCGAACTGGTGCAATCCGGCGAAGCGGAGTTCGGCTTCAGCGTGGTCAAGACGGGCCGCTGGGATCTCGATGTCGAGACGCTGTTCACGTCGTCCTTTTCGCTGGCCTGTCCGGCGCGGCACGTGCTCGCCAAGAAGCGCTCGCTGTCCTGGAGCGAGTTGCGTAACTTGCCGCTGATCCGGGTGGGCGCGAAAACGGCGATCCGCGCGCTGATCGATGACACGGCGAGCGCGGCGCGGCTGACGTTCACCTGGCCGTACGAGGTCGAGCAGGTCGAAACCGCGGTCAATCTCGTCGAGACGGGGCTTGGCTATGCGATCGTGCCGAGCATCGACGTTGCGCTGCACCGCGGACGCGGACTGGTCGCCGTGCCGTTACGGGGGCCGCGGGTGTCCTGCAGCTACGGCCTTGTGACGCGCCGCGGCATGCCGCTGTCGCCGCCCGCCGCGGAATTGCGGGCGCTCCTGATCGGCGAGATGACCGGCAAGACCGGGGCCCGACATGCATCAAATGCATGAATTGTGACATTTAATTCATTTGAACCCGCGGGCGAAGACCGGCATTTTGCGGCCCAACCGTTGAAAAAGCCGGATGGTTGGGCGAAAGTGGCCGGTGAAACCAGAAAATTGGGCTTGCGTTTCCAAACGCGAAAGTGGGACTCCAAACCAATTCAATAAACTAGGGAGGATGAGATGAAGATAAGCCTTTGGCTGGGCGCTGCCGCGCTCGCCATGACAGTGGGCGGCACCGCCCAAGCAGCTGACGTCAAGGTCGGCGTGGTGCTGCCGTTCAGCGGCGCGAATGCCGACCTCGGCCACCAAATCGACAAGGCCTTCGACCTGTACGTCAAGCTGCACGAGAAGGACATCGCGCCGAACAAGGTCACCATCATCAAGCGTGACGAAGGTCCGCCGACAGGCGCGCAGGCTAAGACCGTCACGACCGAGTTGATCACCAACGACAAGGTCCAGCTCGTCACCGGCTTCGTGTTCTCGCCGTCGGCGATTGCGCTGGCGCCGGTGATCACGCAGGCCAAGGTGCCGATGGTGATCGCCAATGCCGGCACCGCCTGGATCACCAACCTGTCGCCCTACATCGTGCGGCTGTCGTTCAGCATGTGGCACCCGGCCTATCCGATGGGCGCCTATGCCTACAGCAAGATCGGCTGCAAGACCGCGGCGATGGCCTATACCGACTTCCCGCCGGGCAAGGACTCGACCGAAGCCTTCAAGACCGGCTTCGAGAAGGCGGGCGGCAAGATCGTCGACGCCGTGCCGATGGGTTCGCCCGTGCAGGTGCCGGACTTCACGCCGTTCTTCCAGAAGATCAAGGACGAGAAGCCGGATTGCATGTACGTCTTCATTCCGTCGGGCGCGCACGCGACCGGCGTGATGAAGGCTTATGGCGAACTCGGCATGCGCAAAGCCGGCATCAAGCTGATCGGGCCAATGGACCTCATCCCCGACAACAAGCTGCAGGATATGGGTGACGCCGCGATCGGCACCATCGTGATGGGCCACTACGCGGTCGATCTCAACAACGCCGAGAACAAGGCGTTCAACGCCGAATGGCACAAGGCTTACGGCGCCGACTCCTACCCCGACTTCATGTCGGCGGCGGGCTGGGACACCATGCACGCCATCTTCGACACCATCAAAAAGCTCAACGGCAATCTGTCGGACGGCGCCAAGGTGGTCGACGCGATGAAGGGCTGGACGACCAACGGCCCACGCGGCCGCGTGATGATCGATCCGTCGACCCGCGATGTCGTGCAGGACGAGCACGCCATGGAGGTCTACCGCAAGCCGGACGGCAAGCTCGGCGAGCGCATTCTCGGCACGACCTCGGGCGTCAAGGACGAATGCAAACAGCTCAAGATCGGACGCTGCGGCTCCTGATCGCGGCAGGTTGACGCGAAAACGCGCCGCCGCGCACCAGACCGCGGCGGCGCTTTTTAATCTGCGACAAGTGTAGGGCCCGTGCAGAAGATCGCCCAAATCGCCGTCAGCATTTTGTTCGACGGCCTGGCTTACGCCATGTTCCTGTTCATCACGTCCGTCGGCCTGTCGGTGACGATGGGCCTGATGAACTTCGTGAACCTGGCGCATGGCGCCTTCGCCATGACGGGCGGCTACTTCGTCGTGACGCTGACGCGCTCGCTCGGCTTCGGCTTCATACCATCGCTGATCATCGCCTCGGTCGCGGTCGGGCTCATCAGCGTTCCGTTCGAGCGCTATCTGTATCGGCGGCTCTACAAGGCGACCGATCTCGAGCAGGTGTTGCTCACGATCGGCCTCGCCTTCATGGCGATCGCCACCTTCACCTATTTCTATGGGCCGATCCCGAAGTCGGTGCCGCTGCCGGACTGGCTGCAAGGCGACATCAATCTCGGCTTCCGCGCTTTCCCGAGCTATCGCGCCTTTCTGATCGTGCTCGGCGCCGTGCTCATCTCGGTGCTGTGGTACGGCTTCGAGCGCACCAATATCGGCGCCAAGATTCGCGCCGCGGTCGACAACCGGCGCATGGCGGAATTGGTCGGCATCAATGTCGATCTCCTGTTCACGCTGACCTTCGCGCTGGGTTCGGCGCTGGCCGCGCTCGGCGGCGGGCTTGCCATCCAGCTGTTCGGGCTGACGCCGAGCTTTGCCGTCATCTATCTCGTGCTGTTCCTGATCGTGGTCGCGGTCGGTGGGCTCGGTAGCCTGAAAGGCACGCTGCTCGCGGCGCTGGTCCTCGGCGTCTTCGACACGACGGGCAAATATCTGCTCGCCGATGCCGGCGGGTTCTTCATTTACGCGGTGGTCCTTGTGGTCCTTCTCATCAAGCCGGCGGGGTTCTATGGCCGCGAGTGACACCACGACCAAGCCGGTGGCGGCGGGGCAGGCGGCGCGCGACCGCGCCGCCGAATTCCTGATCAGTCGTCACCGGTTGCACTGGCCGGAAGCGCTGCCTTGGCTGCTCGCCATTGCTGCGTTCTTCCTCTTCCCGGACCGCATGACATTCGGCAGCCAGGTGCTGATCGCGGTGATGTTCGCGCTCTCGCTCGACCTGATCCTCGGCTATGCCGGCATCGTCACGCTCGGCCATGCGGCGTTCTTCGGCATCGGCGCCTATACGGTGGGCCTCGGCGCGGCAAAACTTGGCTGGACCGAACCGATCAGCGGCCTGTTCGCCGCGGCGATCATGGCGGCGCTTGTCGGCTTTGCCTCGGGCTGGTTCCTGCTGCGCTACCGCGGCTTGACGCTGCTGATGCTGACGCTTGCGACCGCGATCATGCTGCAGGAGGCGGGCAACCTGCGCTCCGACATTTCCGGCGGCTATGACGGCTTGCCGGGGCTGACGTTCCAGCCGGTGCTCGGGGTGTTCGACTACGACCTCTACGGCCACACGTACTATCTCTACGTGCTGGTCGCGCTGGCGGTTGTTTTCTTCTTCGTCCGCCGCATCGTCTATTCGCCGTTCGGGCAGGCGCTCACCGGCATCCGCGAGAACGTGAGGCGAATGCACGCGATCGGCTCGCCGGTGCATCGCCGGCTGGTCACGGTCTATACGATCGCCGCCGGCATCGCCGGCGTTGCCGGTGCGCTGTTCACGCAGACCAACGCCTACGTGACATTGACAGTGTTCGACTTCGACAATTCGGCCAAGGTCATGGTGATGCTGATCCTTGGCGGCACCGGACGGCTTTACGGCGCGTTTGCCGGCGCCGTCGTCTACATGGTGCTGGAGGATTATTTCTCGAAACTAAGCCCGACGTTCTGGCAATTCGGCATCGGGCTTCTGCTGGTGCTGGCGGTGCTGTTTGCGCGGCGCGGCATCCTCGGGCTTCTCGAGCAGGCGTGGCCGAAAGGGAAAAAGCCATGAGCGCCGCCCTTGAAGTTCAGCAGCTCAATCTGAGTTTCGGCGCGCTGCCGGTGACGCGCGACGTCAATCTCACACTGGAAAAGGGCGCGCGGCGCGCGCTGATCGGCCCGAACGGCGCCGGCAAGACCACCCTCATCAACCTGATTACCGGCGCCCTGCGGCCGTATTCCGGGCGCGTGTTGCTCAACGGCGACGACATCACCGCGACCAGCCAGGCCGAGCGGGCGCGGCGCGGGCTTGCCCGCACGTTCCAGATCAACCAGCTGTTCCGCGGGCTGACCGTGCTTGAAAATTTGTGCATGACGATCGGCGAGCGCGACGGCAATTGCAACAATCTGTGGCGGCCGGCCGGCGCCAAGCGCGCGGTGATCGATGAGGCGCTCGATCATCTCGACGCGCTGCGGCTGGTCGATGACGCGCTCAAGCTGGTGCGCGAACTGCCTTACGGCCGCCAGCGGCTGGTGGAAATCGCGATCGCGTTGGCGCAGCGCCCGCGCGTCTTGCTGCTCGACGAGCCGGCGGCGGGCGTGCCGTCATCGGAGAGTCACCTCATTCTCGATGTGGTGGCCGCGCTCGACCCCGATATCGCCGTGCTGATCATCGAGCACGACATGGACGTGGTATTCCGCTTCGCCAAGCAGATCACGGTGTTGGTGCGTGGTGCCGTGTTCACCGAAGGCTCACCGGACGACATCATGCACAACGAAGAGGTGCGCGAGGTCTATCTCGGCGAAGCCGGAACGCAAGGCGCGCGTCATGGCTGAGCGGGCTCTCGAATTGGATAATGTCAGCGCCGGCTACGGCGAGACCGTGGTGCTGGAAAATATCCGGCTGGCGCTCGACGACAGCGAAACGCTCTCGATCATCGGCCGCAACGGCGTCGGCAAATCGACGCTGCTTGCCACCATCATGGGGCACACCACGTTGCATGGCGGGCGGCTGCTGTTGCACGGCAAGGATATTTCGAAGATCGAAACCTATCGCCGCGTCGGCGCCGGTCTGGGCTACGTGCCGCAAGAGCGCGAGATCTTCCCGTCTTTGACGTTGCAGGAAAATCTCGAGGTGGCGGTGCGGCCGGGGGCGTGGACGATCAAGACGGTTTACGAGCTGTTCCCGCGGCTCGAAGAGCGCGCGGGCAACATGGGCAATCAGCTGTCCGGCGGCGAACAGCAGATGCTGGCGATCGGCCGCGCGCTGATCGGCAATCCGACCGTTCTGCTCATGGACGAGCCATCGGAGGGCTTGGCGCCGGTGATCGTCGAGGAACTGGCACGCGCCATGAAGCGGCTCGCCGCCGCGGGCGGACTTGCGCTCATTTTGGTGGAGCAGAACTCGCGTCTTGCGCTCGACATCGCGCCGCGCGCGGTGGTGATGGACCGCGGCCGCATCGTCTATGACGGCGCCAGCGAAACGCTGCGCAAGGATCCGGCCAAGCTCGAGCAGTTGATTGGCGTCGTTAAAGCGTAGGGCTGCTGCCCACGCATTGCCTTCCGCCGCAAGCTCGCATAGCAAGCGGCCATGAAGCACAGCACCGATCGCATCCTCACCACGCATGTCGGCAGCCTGATCCGGCCGCCGGCCCTGCAGGAGTTCCTGCGCGCCAGGCAGGCGGGCAAGGCGTATGACGAGACGGCGTACCAGAAATGTCTGTCGGATTCGGTCGCCGAAGTCGTGCGCCAGCAGGCCGATGTCGGGATCGACGTGCCAAGCGACGGCGAATTCGGCAAGTCGATCAGCTGGGCGCAATATGCGCTAACGAGATTGTCCGGTTTCCAGCGGCGCCCGATCAAGACCGAGACCGATAATCCGTTCAAGCGCGGCGCAGACCGCACGCGCTTTGCCGAGTTCTATGCCGAGCTCGACGCCAAGGAGGCGGTGTCGACGACCATGGAGGCAATCTGCGTCGGCCCGATCGCATACACCGGGCAGGCCGAGCTCAAGCGCGACATCGACAACTTCAAGGCGGCGCTGACGAAGGTGAAGACGGAAGATGCGTTCCTTCCCGTCGCCGCGCCGGCGAGCGTCATCCCCGACCGCAAGAACGAATACTACAAGAACGACGAGGAGCTGCAGGTTGCGATCGCAGCGGCGATGCGCACCGAGTACAAGATGATCGTCGACGCCGGTTTTCTGGTGCAGCTCGACGATGCGCGCAGCGCCGTGACTTACGATCGCATGGTGCCGCCAGGGAGCTTTGCCGACTACAAGACCTGGCTGGCGCACCAGATCGACATTCTCAACCACGCCATCGAAGGTCTGCCCGCGGACCGCATCCGCTATCATGTCTGCTGGGGCTCGTGGCCCGGCCCGCATGTCAGCGACGTGCCGCTCAAAGACATCGTCGACATTCTCCTGAAGGCCAACGTCGGCGCCTTCGTCATCGAGGGCGCCAATCCGCGGCACGAGCACGAGTGGCAGGTATGGAAGAACGCCAAGCTCGGGGCAGGGCAGGTGCTCATCCCCGGCGTCATCAGCCACGCCACCAATGTGGTCGAACATCCGGAACTGGTGGCCGAGCGCATCGTTCGCCTGGCGAAACTCGTCGGCCGCGAAAACGTCATTGGCGGAACCGACTGCGGGTTCGCGCAGGGGCCGTTCTATCGGCGCGTGCATCCCTCGGTGATGTGGGCGAAACTGGAAGCGCTGGCCGCCGGCGCAAGGCTTGCGAGCAAGGAACTCTGGTCCTAGGCTTTACGGGTATTCCGCCGGAGCCGCAGCCATGAACGTCAACGCGCAGCCGTCCAAAGCCCTCGCCATTCCCTTCGACCATACGCGCCTCGACGCGCTGATGGACAAGGCCGGCATCGACGTGCTGCTCGCGACGTCGAAGCACAATGTGCAGTATCTGCTCGGCGGCCACCGCGCGAATTTCTTCGACTACATGGATGCCACCGGCGTCACCCGGTATTTGCCGGTCTTCATTTACGTGAAAGGCCATCCGGAAAAATCCACTTACATCGGCCATCGGCTCGAAGGCTTCCAGCACAAGGCGAAGCCGTTGTGGACGCTGGAGACGCAGACGACGTCGAACGGCTCGACCGACGCGATGCAAAAGGCGGTCGATGCCATGAAGAAGGCGGGGATGAATCCGAAACGGATCGCCACCGAATTCGGATTCCTGCCTTATGACGCCTCGCAAGTGCTGCGCGCGGCGTTCCCTAACGCCGACTGGGTCGATGCGCTCTACGTGATGGAGCGCCAGCGCCTGAAGAAATCGGCGGCCGAACTGAAGATGCTGAAATTCGCCTCCGAGGCCGTGCTCGATGCCATGATGGCGACCATCGCCAAGACCAAGCCCGGCACCACCAAGGCCGATACGGTGGAGACGCTGCGCCGGGAGGAGACGCTACGCGGCCTCACGTTCGAATATTGCCTGATCACCGCGGGCACGAGCCTCAACCGCGCGCCTTCCGACCAGAGGTGGGAGAAGGGCGACATCATGTCGATCGACAGCGGAGGCAACTATCACGGCTACATCGGCGACATCTGCCGCATGGCGATCCAAGGCGAGCCTGATGCCGAGCTCAACGAGTTGCTCGCCGAGATCGAGAGCGTACAGCGCGCGGCCTTCAAGGCGATCAAACCCGGCGCGCTCGGCTCCGACATCTACGCGGCCGCAAAGCCCCTCGTCGCCAAGTCGAAGCACCACAATCACATGGAATTCCTGGCGCACGGCATGGGCCTCGTCAGCCACGAGGCGCCGCGGCTCACGGACCGCGGCCCGGTGCCTTATCCGGCCGATGACGCCGGCATTCCGCTCGAAGAGGGTGCCGTGATCTCGGTCGAGACCACGGTGCTGCATCCGAGCCGCGGCTTCATCAAGCTCGAGGACACCGTCGTCGTCACCGACAAGGGCCACGAGGTCTATGGCGAAGGTGGCCGCGGCTGGAATAATGCCGGTGGCGGCTAGGGCTTCATCGCCTGGTCGGCTTCGGCGGCAAGTGTCTTGAGCTTGTCCGCGATCATCACCGGATAATCGAACGGCTCGAGCTTGCGCAGCGGCTCGGGCAGCCGCGCAAGATCGCGTGCCGCCTGTTCGCGGATCTGTTCCAGCGTCGGCGCGGGCGCAGCGCGTTTGCCGCCGCGCATGACCTGCCGGATGATTGTTTCGCCCTTTTGCGTGTCGCCTTCGACCGAGAGGATGTCGCCTGTCATGCGGCCTTGCGCATCGTAGGAGCGCCAGACCTGCTTGCGGCCAGGCCAGGTCGCCTTGCCCTCGGAACGCTTGCGGCGCGGGATGCCGGCATATTCCTGGAGCTTGTAGGCGCAATCGAGCGCCGGCACGTCGGTCGACACATCGAGACTGACGCCGATGCCGCAGCCGTCGATCGGCGCCTTCTCCTTGGCCATGGTTTGCAGCGTGTCCTCGTTGACCCCGCCGCTCACCAAAATGATCACGTCCTTGCAACCGCCATCGTCGAGGATGCGGCGCACCTTTCGCGACATCGCGATGAGATCACCGCTATCGATGCGCACGCCGCGGATGGCGATGCCATCCCTTTTCAGCTTGGGTGCAAGCTCGACGACTTTGCGCGCCCCGGCTTCGGTATCGTAGGTGTCGATCAGGAGAATGACGCCTTGCGGCCGCGCGCGCGCGAAATCCTCGAACGCCTGAATCTCACTGACATGGGTTTGCACGAAGGAATGCGCCATGGTGCCGACGACCGGCACGCCGTAATTGACGCCGGCGAGGACGTTGGCGGCGCCGGCAAAGCCGGCAATGTAGCTCGCGCGCGCCGAATAGAGCCCGGCCTCCGCGCCGTGCGCGGTACGCAAGCCAAAGTCCGAGAGCGCCTTGCCCTCGGCGGCGAGCACCATGCGGGCGGCCTTTGACGCGATCAAAGTCTGGTAGTGCAGGATGTTGATGAGGCGCGATTTAACGAGCTGCGCCATCGGCAGCGGCGCGGTGATGCGCAACAGCGGCTCGTTGCCGAAGCACACCGTGCCTTCCGGTATGGCGTGGACATCGCCGCTGAAGCGGAAGCCAGCGAGATAGTCGATGAGGTTGTCTCGGAAGCGGCCGCTGCGCTTGAGCCAATCGAGCTCGGCGGCCGAAAAGCGCAACGTCTCGAGATAGTCGAGCGCATCTTCAAGTCCCGCGGCGAGCAAGAAGCCGCGTCGCGGCGGTAGCCGCCGCACGAAAAACTCGAACACCGCCTCTTTATCCTCGCCGCGGTCCAGGTAGGCCTGGACCATGTTGAGTTCATACAGGTCGGTGGTGAGCGGGCTCGAAACGGGGGTCATGGTGAAAGAATGGCTCCCTGGGCTGGGATCGAACCAGCGACCATTCGATTAACAGTCGAATGCTCTACCGCTGAGCTACCAGGGAACAAAGCCGGCGCTTCGGCAAACGGGCCTATAACAAAGCCCCCCGGCTTTGCAAAGCCTGTTACCGCTCGGCTTTTTCAGTCCAGCCGTGCGCCTGCGTCTCCGCCTCGGAGATTTGAGGAGGGGTCATCGATTTTGCAAGCTGCGCTTTCGCCTCTTCCGCGGCTTTGACACCGCGGCCGGCGGCAAGGGTGTAGAACTTGTATGCGGCGACAGGGTCTTTGGCCACGCTCTCGCCTCTGGCGTACATGGTGGCGAGATTGTAGAGCGCCGCCGGCTCGCCCTGATCCGCCGCTCGCCGATACCACTTCGATGCTTCGGCCGGGTCTTTCGGCGTGCCCAATCCTTTGACGTAGAGGACGCCGACGTTGAACTGCGCTTTCGCTTCGCCCTCATCCGCCGCCTTGCGCAGCCACTTCATCGCCTCGCCGTAGTTCTGCGGCAGGGCCTGACCGTTGGCATACATCATCCCCAACATGTACTCGGCCATCAATTGTCCTTTATCGGCGAGCGGGCGGTAAAATTCGAGCGCGCGCGCGTAGTCGCCGTGGTCGTAGGCGGCGAGCGCGTTGTACTGGTCGCTTGCCACGCGGTACCACTTGGCCGCCTCGGCCGCGTTGAACGGCACGCCTTGGCCGTTGGCGTACATCTTGGCGATCTGGGTTATCGCGTCGGCATCGCCACGCTCCGCGAGTTGGCGGTAGATCGTCATCGCCGTCGCGTAGTCGCCGCTGGCGAAGGCACGCCGCGCGTCCTCGCGGCGTTGCTGCGCGTGCGCCGCGCCGGCAAGCGCTGAAAACGTCAGCGCTGCCGCAAAAATCCATTGAAGGTAGCGCCACCGCATCGCAGCCCCCCTTTGTCCGCCCAAGGGCAAGGTTACGGCAAGCGCGCGCTCATGCGAAGGGAGGGGTGTGGAGGCCACGGCCGGAATCGAACCGGCGTGCACGGATTTGCAGTCCGCTGCGTAACCACTCCGCCACGTGGCCAGTGCGCGAGGCCGTGATCAGGCCGTCGCGCGCTAGCCCTATATAGGAGCAAGGGCTTATCGACAATGCAGGCTGATTGCTTGCTTTTGGCCCATTCTTGCCGCACAAAGCCCTCACATTCCGGCACATTCCGAGGATTGCGATGACCGATTTTGCCGCCGCGCGCCGCAACATGGTGGACGGGCAGGTGCGCACCGCCGACGTCACCGACCTACACATCATTGCTGCCATGGTCGATGTGCCGCGCGAGGTGTTTCTTCCGGCCGCGCAATCCGGGCTCGCTTACCTCGATCTCGACGTTCCGCTCGGCGGCCGCCGCTGCCTGATGAAGCCGATGGTTCTGGCCAAGCTCATACAGGCTGCCGATCTCGACCCGACGGATCGCGTCCTCGATGTCGGTTGTGTGACGGGCTACGCGGCTGCCGTACTCGCCCGTATCGCGGGCCAAGTCGTGGCGCTTGAGCAGGACACGACGCTTGCGCAAGCGGCGCGCAGCGCGTTGGGATCGCAGCCGAACGTGAGCGTGCAAACCGGTACGCTCACCGCGGGCTGGCCTCAGGGCGGCCCCTACGATGCGATCCTGGTCGAGGGTGCGGTTGAATTGGTCCCTGAAACGCTGCTCCGGCAGCTCAAGGACGGCGGCCGGCTGGTCTGCGTCCTGGGGGCGGGGCCGGGGGCCAAGGCCATGCTCTACCGCCGCAGCGGCGATGAAACCGGCGGCCGGGCGATCTTCGACGCCGCGGCGTCGGTGCTGCCTGGCTTCGTGGAACCCCCGGAATTCGCATTTTGAGACATTTCAACCTCTAAAGAGTGGCCTATAATCCCCAGTCGGGGGCAATCTGTGGGTGGGGTCCGGCGGGGGGTTTTAAGCCCTTGGTCTGACGCCTATTGTTCCGGGTCCTGTGGCGGTTGCGAATTGCGTGCGGTGTTAGTCCCTGCGCGCGTGCGGGTTGGGTTTGGGAATGTGGTCTAGGGGTTGTAGGGGGTGGAGAGGCAGCGTTGCGGCCGGTGTGGTCGCTTGCGCTGCGTTGCCGTTCGCTCCGGCGATCGTGCATGCCGACTCTCTCGAGTTCCGCTCTCGTCCAAGCTTACGTCAACAACCCTTCGCTGAATTCGCAGCGCGCTTCGGTGCGCGTGACCGACGAGAACGTTCCGCAAGCACTGTCGGGCTACCGCCCGAAAATAACGATCACCGGCACCGGCGGTCAGCAATCGATGTCGTCGAATACGCGGGTGGTCGAGCCGAATCTCCGGCCAATCAGCCGCCGAATTCGCCGGCGACCTACGCCGTCCAGAGCGGCTACAACACGCCCGCAAGCTACGGCGCCACTATCACGCAGACCTTGTTCAACGGTTTCCAGACCGCCAACAAGACGCGCCAGGCTGAATTGCAAGTGCTCGCCGCGCGCGCAACCTTGCGCGTCACCGAGCAGAACGTGTTGCTCAGCGCCGCGACCGCCTACATGAATTTGCTGCGCGACAGCGCCATCCTCGATCTGCAGCGGCGCAACGTCGAAGTGCTGCAAGAGCAGCTGCGCCAGACCCGCGACCGCTTCAACGTCGGCGAAGTCACGCGCACCGACGTCGCGCAATCGGAATTGCGCCTCGCCGCCGGCCGCTCGCAAGTGCTCGCCGCGGAAGCGACCTACAAAGCCTCGGTCGCGACCTATCGCCAGGTGATCGGTGTCGATCCCGGCAAGCTCAGCGCCGGCGCGCCGGTCGACCGTTTCTCGCCCGGCACGTTGCCGGGTGCGGTTTCGCTCGCCACCGCCGTGCATCCCTCGATCACGACCGCGCAATACACCGTCGATGCCGCACAGCAGGCGGTGAAAGTCGCAGAAGCTTCGCTCTATCCCACGGTGTCGGTGACCGGCGCCTACACCAAGAACTACGAAGTCGTCGGCTCCCTCAACACCATCGAGCAATACCAAGCGACCGTGCTCGGCACCGTCAGCGTGCCGATCTACCAAGGCGGCGCGGAATACTCTCTCGTCCGCCAGGCCAAGGAGACGCTCGGCCAGCGCCGGCTCGACCTCGATACCGCGCGCGACACGGTGCGGCAGTCGACGGTGCAGGCCTGGGGTCAGCTCGAAGCGGCGAAGGCGACAGTCGACTCGGCGCAGGCGCAGGTGCAGGCGGCCGAGATCGCGCTCAACGGCGTGCGCGAGGAAGCGCGCGTCGGCCAGCGCACCACGCTCGACGTCCTCAATGCGCAGCAGGAACTCGTCAACGCCCGCGTCTCGCTGGTTGGCGCGCAGCGTGATCGCGTGGTCTCCTCGTACACTCTGCTCGCCTCGGTCGGCCGCCTGGCGCCGGAAGTGCTCGGCCTGCACGTGCCGGCCTACCAGCCGCAGGTCCACTACCAGCAGGTGCGCGACACCTGGTTCGGGCTGCGCACACCGGACGGTCGCTAAGCTGCGACGTGGCGTGTCCACAGTTCATTAGCCATTTCCGGCCATACCAACTGCCACAGTCGTACCGCTCTGGCGTATAAACGTTAGATGGCGGCGATTTGCTGTCAGGCCCACGAATTGTGCGGCCGATGGCGTCTTTCACGAGACGGGTGGTCGGGAACTAGGGAATGAGCCAGGCGGCAAAGGTCCAAGAGCCCTCGATGGAGGAGATTCTGGCCTCCATCCGGCGCATCATTGCCGATGACGATGCCGGTAAGCCCGCCGCGAAAGCGCCGGAACCGGTAGCGCCGAAGCCGCCACCGGCCGCCGCGGTGCCCGCGCGCCCGGCGCCGCCACCACCACCGCCGGCGCCGCCGCCAGTTGCGCCCGCCGCCGCCAAGCCCGCCGACATCGACGCGATGTTGGCCGACCTCGACAAACCGAAGGCCGCGCCTCCGCCGCCGCCGAAGCCCGCACCGGCGGCGAGCGACGTTCTCGATCTGACCGAAGCGATGACGACGCCGTCGCCCGGACCGGCGCCGACCTTCCGCACCATCGACGGCGATTTCGACGTGGTATTTTCCGACGCGCCGCGCACGGCAGAGGAGCCGCGCCGCGCGCCGCCGCCGATGACCGATGCCGGCCTGATCTCGCACACGACCGCGGCCGCGGTCGACAGCGCGTTCAACACGCTTGCCCACACCGTGCTCGGGCAGAACGCGCGCACGCTCGAGGATCTGGTGAAGGAAATGCTTCGCCCGATGCTCAAGTCATGGCTCGACGACAATCTGCCGGGTCTGGTCGAACGCATCGTCCGCGCCGAAATCGAGCGCGTCTCGCGCGGCAAGCCCTAGTAGATCTCGCGGCTCTTCAGCTTCGCCCTGATCCACCACGCCAGCGCGGGCCACAGCAGTGCGGCCGATATGAACACCGGCACGGCGCCGGCGCGATCGACGATGGGCGCGGCGAGGGCGACGCCGGCGCTCTGGCCGAGGAACAGCATCGAGGAAAAGGCGGCGACCGCGGTTGCCCGCGACTGCGGCAGCATCTGCGTCGCGTTCGTCTGCAACGTATTGTGCACCATGTAGTAACCCAGGCCGAGCAGCGTGCAGGCAAGCGGTGCGAGTTCCCAATAAGGCACGGCGGCAAGAGCGACGAAACCGAGCGCGACCGCGATGCCGCCGCCGAGCACCAGGCCGCGTTCGCCGAATTCGACCAGCCGATGAACGCTCATGGCATAGAGCACGCTGCCGACGCCGTAGCCGGCGATGACGATGCCGGCGACCGAGAAGCTCAGCCCGAAGCGGCCATGCAGGTCGGCGGCGACGTAAGTAAAGCCACCGAAGAAGATGCCGGCCTCGATAAAGACGGAGAGCAGGACGAAGCGCGTCCACGGCGAGGCGAGCAGCATGCGATAGTCCGATACAAAGCCGGGCCGTGCGCTGTCCGCGTGATGCACTGGCTTCGTCCAGGGATTGCTGCGGAACTGGCTGGCGAGGGCGAGTGCGCTGCCGGCGAAGACAAAGGCAAGCACGACAAACACCGAGCGCCAGCCGAAATGATCGCCGATGATGCCGCCCGCCACCTGGCCGGAGATCATTCCGGTCATTTGTCCGGCGAGATACCGCGCGAGGACGGTCTGGCGCCGCGCGTAAGGCACGGCGTCGCCCACATACGCCATGCCGAGTGGCACGATGATGGCGGCGCCGGGCGCCGAGATGAAGCGCGCGAGCGCGAGTTGCGGCACCGATTGCGCGCCGGCGCACAGCAGCACCAGGAGGCAGGAGATCGCGCAGGCGGCCGCGACCGCCTGACATTTGCCGAGGCGGTCGCCGATCAGCCCCGAGAAGGCCTGCGTCAGGCCGTAGGGGATGGCATAGGCGGTGACGATCGCGGCGGCTTCGCCGATGCTGGTGCCGAAATCCTGCGCCACCTGGGGCAACAGCGGATCGGACATGCGCAGGCTCGCGCCGCTGGCGAAGGCGGAAAACGCCAGCAGTGCGATGACGGTGGTGAGCGCGCGGTCCTGGGTTGTCGCGGGGGCTTCCAAGTTGACTCCGGCAAAGGCACGGGCTTTCTAGCCCGCTACGAGATTTAAGCAAAACAGCAATGATCGATAAGACCTATCAGCCCGGCGACGTCGAAAGCCGCATTTACCGGACGTGGGAACAGGCGGGCGCCTTCCGCGCCGGCCGGCCCGAGCGCGCGCGGGCCGACGCGTACTCTATCGTCATTCCGCCGCCGAACGTCACCGGCTCATTGCATATGGGCCATGCGCTCAACAACACGCTCCAAGACATTCTGGCGCGGTTCGAGCGCATGCGCGGCAAGGACGTACTGTGGCAGCCGGGCACCGATCATGCCGGCATCGCGACGCAGATGGTGGTCGAGCGGCAATTGATGGAACGTCAGCAGCCCGGCCGCCGCGCGATGGGGCGCGAGGCGTTCCTCAAGCGCGTGTGGGAATGGAAAGCCGAAAGCGGCGGCACCATCGTCAATCAGTTGAAGCGCCTTGGTGCGTCCTGTGATTGGTCGCGCGAGCGCTTCACGATGGACGAAGGCCTGTCGAAGGCTGTGTTGAAGGTCTTCGTCGAGCTTTATCGCGAAGGGCTGATCTACAAGGACAAACGGCTGGTCAACTGGGACCCGAAGCTGCTGACCGCGATCTCCGATCTCGAAGTGGTGCAGGTCGAGACCAGGGGCCACCTCTGGCACCTGCGCTACCCGATCGAAGGCAAGACGTTCAATCCGGACGACAAGTCGACCTACATCGTCGTGGCCACCACCCGGCCGGAGACGATGCTGGGTGATATGGCGGTTGCGGTGCATCCGGATGATGAACGTTACAAAGCGCTGGTTGGCAAATTCGTAGATCTTCCGATTGGCGGAAGACAGCGAAGCATCCCGATAATCGCGGACAGCTACTCGGACCCAGAAAAAGGGTCCGGAGCGGTTAAGATTACCCCAGCACACGACTTCAACGATTTTGATGTGTGGAAGCGCTACCTAGCGACCTTGTCCGAAGACGATAAAGAGCATTTTGCAGAAAGAAATAATTACAATCCGCCAGACGAACTAATCAATATTTTCACGCCCGAGGCGAAGCTCAAGTCCTCATATGAGGACGATATTGATTTAACAAAGCGCGCCGATTGGCCTGTGCCAGATCACATTCGTCGCGCTATGGAAAAGGAGCGAGAACATCATTCCACGGATTTTGGATTTTCAAATTCCGAGTTTATCCCAAAAGAGTTACGCGGTTTTCATCGAATGGAAGCGCGGAAGAAAATCGTCGCTTTACTTGAAGCAGGTGGATACCTGGAAAAGGTGGAGCCGCACAGTCATGTGGTCCCGCACGGTGATCGATCGAACGAAGTAATTGAGCCATTCCTCACCGAGCAATGGTACGTTGACGCCAAGAAGCTCGCGGAGCCGGCCATAGCCGCCGTACGTGCGGGCAAAACGAAATTCGTCCCGCAGAACTGGGAGAGCACCTATTTCAACTGGATGGAAAACATCCAGCCGTGGTGCATCTCGCGCCAGCTCTGGTGGGGCCATCAGATTCCGGCGTGGTACGGGCCAGATGGTCGGGTGTTCGCCGCTTTATCGGAGGCCGAGGCTACCGAAACCGCTGCAAAATACTATGAGAGCAAAGGGGCCAAGTTCGATACGGGCGCTATGCCGCTTGACGGCATTGATTACGCGGCGAGGCTGCGTGACGGGCGCAGCGAGCTAAAACGCGATGAGGACGTGCTCGACACCTGGTTCTCCTCGGCGCTGTGGCCGTTCTCCACGCTGGGCTGGCCGGACGAAACGAAAGAGCTCAAGCGCTATTACCCGACCTCGACGCTGGTCACCGGCTTCGACATCATCTTCTTCTGGGTCGCGCGCATGATGATGATGGGGATTCACTTCATGCAAAAGGAGCGCCCCGGCGCTCCGTCTGAGCAAGTCGTTCCCTTTCACGACGTCTACATCCATCGGCTGGTGCGCGACGCCTCCGGCGCCAAGATGTCGAAGTCGAAAGGCAACGTGGTCGATCCGCTCGGCGTCATCGACCAGTTCGGCGCCGACGCGCTGCGCTTCACTTTGGCTCGCAACATCGCTCCCGGTCACGACATCAGGCTCGGCCCGCAGGACGTCGAGAACAACCGCAACTTCGCGACCAAGCTGTGGAACGCCGCCCGCTTCGTCGAATTCAACGGCGCCAAGCGCGTCGAAGGCTTCGATCCGAAATCGGCGAAAGAAACGCTCAACCGCTGGATCGCGCACGAGACCGCCAAGGCGGCCGCCGAGATCACCAAGGCGATCGAGACTTACGATTTCAATGAGGCGGCGGGCGCGGCCTATCGCTTCGTCTGGAATGTCTATTGCGACTGGTATGTCGAACTGTCGAAGCCGCTGCTGACCGGCCCGGATGGCGCGGCCAAGGACGAGACGCGCGCAATGGCGGCGTGGGCGCTCGACGAAATTCTCAAGCTGCTGCATCCCTTCATCCCCTTCATCACCGAAGAATTGTGGGCGGTGACGGCGGAGCAGGGGCCGAAGCGCGCGAACCTGCTGGCGCTCAGCGACTGGCCGAAACTCGACGGCCTTGCCGACGACAAAGCCGAAGCCGAGATCGGCTGGGTCATCGACCTTATTACTGCCATCCGCTCGATCCGCGCCGAGATGAGCATCACCGCGCAAATTCCGCTGGTGCTGGCCGGCGCCTCCACTGAGACCGGCGCGCGCGCAACGCGCTGGGCCGGCTTCATCAAGCGTCTGGCGCGCGTGTCGGAGATTTCCTCCGGTTCGGCAGCGCCAGCAGGCTCGGTGCAACTTGTGGTACGCGGTGAAGTCGCGGCCTTGCCGCTGAAAGGCGTGATCGACCTCGCCGCCGAGCGCGCGCGGCTCGACAAGGAAATGCAGAAGGCCGACGCCGACATCGCGCGCAGCGATGCCAAACTGAACAATCCAAAATTCATGGAACGCGCGGCGGAAGACGTAGTCGAAGAGGAAAAGGAAAAGCGCGAGGAGGCGGTCGGCCGCAAGGCCAAGATCGCCGAGGCGCTGGAGCGGCTCAAAGGCGCGGCCTAGTTTTTCGTCGTCCCGGCCGAGCGTTTGCGAGGGCCGGGACCCACGCGCCGTGAGTTATCGAGAGGGCACGGACTATGGGTCCCCGCCTTCGCGGGGACGACTGATCACTTCACTTGAACGGCTTGCTCAGGAATTTCGAATCCTTCAGCCCGAACCGCCAGGGACGCTCGACCGCCTTGGTGATGCCGATGCGTTCGCCCACCGCGATCTCCGCTTTGTGCGTACGCGCGCGCAATTCGAACGGCGCGCGGTCGAGGGCCAAGCCGTTGTGCTTGATGGTCACGCCCAGCGCCTCGCACAATTTGCCGGGTCCGGAGCACAGCGCACGGGCCTCGCTCACGCCGCGCCGCCGCCGCATGGCGGCCAGGCCTTCAATCGGCTCCAGCGCCCGGATCAGTACGGCGCTGGCCGACCCTTCCTCCTCGCAGACGAAATTCAGGCACCAGTGGATGCCGTAGGACCGGTAGACATAGGCGTAGCCGGGCGGCCCGAACATCACGGCGTTGCGCTCGGTCGGCCCCCGGTAGGAGTGCGCCGCCGGGTCGGTGTGGTGATAGGCCTCGACCTCGACGATCACCCCGCCGACCCCGTTAACCAGCAGAGTCGCCCCGATCAGGTCGGGTGCGACTTTAAGGACCGGGCGGTCGAAGAAATCCCGGCGCAGTCTTGGGGACGATCTCCGGGGCAATTTCGGCTTGGCCATGGGTGCGTGTTGCGTCCTGTGTCCTGTTTGCAACAGTTTTACTGCAAATACATCACGTAGCCTGAGAAAGCCCCGCCACGCCGCGATTTAGCCATACCCTGCGCCGACATCGAGGGCGACCGAGGCAACACCGCAAGCCGTTGAGGCTTTACGGTTTTACCGCCGGGCAAGGAACCTCGGGTAAGCCGGCAGCGTAGTCGGCGCGTGAAGACCAGGGGCGGGGGGCTCTGAGTTCGTTCGATGGATGCTAAATCCAGCCTGAAATCGCGTCTGCCGAGCCGGCATGCCACCGAGGGTCCGGAGCGGGCCCCGCACCGCGCGTTCTATTACGCGATGGGGCTGACGCCCGAGCAGATCCACCAGCCTTTCGTCGGCGTCGCCACCTGCTGGAACGAAGCCGCGCCCTGCAACATCGCGCTGATGCGCCAGGCGCAGGTGGTGAAGAAGGGCGTCTCGGCGGTCGGCGCCACGCCGCGCGAATTCTGCACCATCACCGTCACCGACGGCATCGCCATGGGCCATGCCGGCATGAAGGCCTCGCTGCCGTCGCGCGAGGTGATCGCCGACTCCGTCGAGCTGACCGTTCGCGGCCACGCCTACGATGCGCTGATCGGCATCGCCGGCTGCGACAAGTCGCAGCCCGGCATGATGATGGCGATGTGCCGTCTCAACGTGCCGGCGATCTACATCTACGGCGGCTCGATCCTGCCCGGCACCTTCAAGGGCAAGGAAGTCACCATCCAGGACGTCTACGAAGCGGTCGGCCGGCACTCGGTCGGCGAAATGTCGGACGAAGATCTGTTCACGCTCGAGCAGAACGCCTGTCCGTCGGCCGGCGCCTGCGGCGCGCAATTTACCGCCAACACCATGGCGACGGTATCGGAGGCCATCGGCCTCGCGCTGCCTTATTCGGCCGGTGCGCCGGCACCGTACGAAATCCGCGACAAGTTCTCGATGCTGGCCGGCGAGATGATCATGGAGCTGATCGTCAAGAACATCCGCCCGCGCGACATCGTCACGCGCAAGGCGCTGGAGAATGCCGCAGCAGTTGTTGCCGCGACCGGCGGCTCGACCAATGCCGCGCTGCATCTGCCGGCCATCGCGCACGAGTGCGGTATCGAATTCGATCTTTTTGATGTCGCTGAAATCTTCAAAAAGACACCGTATGTCGCGGATTTGAAACCGGGCGGCCGTTATGTCGCCAAGGATATGTTCGAAGCAGGCGGCGTGCCGCTTCTGATGAAGACTTTGCTCGACCACGGTTACATGCACGGCGACTGCCTGACCGTGACCGGCCGCACGATCGCGGAAAACATGAAAAACGTGAAATGGAATCCGGACCAGGACGTCGTGCGTCCGGCCGACAAACCGTTGCTGGCGACCGGCGGCGTGGTGGGCCTCAAAGGCAACCTCGCGCCCGAAGGCGCGATCGTCAAAGTCGCCGGCATGAAGAAACTGAAATTCTCAGGTCCAGCGCGCTGCTTCGACGGCGAAGAAGCCTGCTTCGAGGCGGTCAAGAAGCGCACCTACAAGGAAGGCGAAGTGCTCGTCATCCGCTACGAGGGTCCGCGCGGCGGTCCCGGCATGCGCGAGATGCTGTCCACGACCGCGGCGCTCTACGGCCAGGGCCAGGGCGAAAAGGTGGCGCTGATCACCGACGGACGTTTCTCCGGCGCGACGCGCGGTTTCTGCATCGGCCATGTCGGCCCGGAGGCGGCGATCGGCGGCCCAATCGGGCTGATCCGCGACGGCGACATCATCGAGATCGACGCCGAGAAGGGCACGCTCGATGTGAAGTTGAGCACAGACGAGCTTGCCAAGCGCAAAGCACAATGGAAGGCCCGCGAGAGCGAATACGGCTCCGGCTACCTCTGGAAATACAGCCAGCAGGTCGGCAACGCGCTCAAGGGCGCGGTCACCCATCCGGGCGGCAAGGGCGAGAAGGAGTGCTATGCGGACGTTTGAGACCATCGCGCGCCTTGCGGTGATCGCGGCCTGTTTTGCCGCCGCGCCTGCGTTCGCGTTCGATGGCACCAAGTCCGAGAATTCGGGCATTGCGCCCGTGTCTGCGCCCGCCGACGACGCACTGCGGCCGCCGGCCGACGTGCCGAACGCGGCGCCGATCAAGGCGCTGCCGACGCCGTCGGAAGCGTTTCGCACCGGCGCGCATTGGCTCAAAGCCGGTGACACTGAAAAAGCCGTGCAGTCGCTCGAATACGCCGCCGAAAACGGCCATCCGCTGGCGCAGTGGAAGCTCGGCCGCATGTATGCCGAAGGCGAGGGCGTCAAGCACAACGACTTCAAGGCCTTCGAATATTTCCGCCGTATCGCCGACAGTCACGCCGACGACAATCCGGACGCGCGCGAGTCGCGCTTCGTCGCCAACGCCTTCGTCGCACTCGGCCAGTATTATATGCAGGGCATCCCGAACTCCGAGGTCAAGAAGGACCCCGAGCGCGCCCGTGAGATGTTTGCCTATGCCGCAAGCTATTTCCGCGATCCGGACGCGCAGTATTATCTGGCGCGTCTCTATCTCGACGGCGTCGGCGCGCCGCACGATCCGCGCACGGCCGCGCGCTGGTTCGGCCTGTCGGCGCACAAGGGCCTGTGCAAGTCGCAGGCGATGCTCGGCGCCATGCTGTTCACCGGCGATCACGTACCGCGGCAGGCCGCGCGCGGCCTGATGTGGCTGACGCTTGCCAAGGACAGCGCTGATCCGACCGACCAGGAATGGATCAACCGCCTTTATGACAACGCTTTCCGTCAGGCGAACGAAGACGAGAAGGCGATGGCGGCGTTGTACCTCAAGCGCTGGCTTGAGACGCGGCGCGAGTAAGCGCGCGCCTCAAGGCTTTCCGAAAATACTGCTCAGCGTTTCGGTCTTGTTGTCGTCGCGCCGATAGGTGATCTCGACGATGCGCCAGCCGTCCTTGAGCTTCACCAGATCGAGCACGATAACCTTCGGCGTGTCGTTGGTGAATTTGACGGTCGCGGTCGCTTTGCCGGGCGCGGGTTCGCTGACCGCGATATCGAACGCGGCGATGTCCCAGTCCTGAGCGTCGATGAAGGGATCGCCGTCGAGCGCGCCGACCTCGTTGCGCCTGGCTGCTTCCTTGCCGTCCTTGATGATCTTGGCGGCGAGCGCGGGCGCGAAATAGCGCCGGATGTCGCGGTCCTTGTCGAGCGGGACGCCCTTGGTGTTCTTGCCTTTGTATTGTTCGTAGATCGCCGCGACGAAAGCCTGCGCGGTTTGCTCGGCGGCCAAGGTCGGCGAAGCGATGACCGCGCAGGTCATGCCCAAAAGGAGGTGGCGTCGGGTCAGCATGGGGTTGATCCAGCCCGTGTCAGAGGAAGTCTGCGCATTGGTGTGACTTGGACGGTTGCGGGTTCACCGCGCCTCGATATCGAGGTCGACATAGACCGGCACATGGTCGGACGGCTTGTCCCAGCCGCGCACGTGGCTGTCGATGCCGGCATCGACGAGCCGGTCGGCGGCCTGTGGCGACAGCATGACGTGGTCGATCCGGATGCCGTCATTCTTCTGGTAGGCGCCGGCCTGATAGTCCCAGAACGTGTAAAGGCCAGCGTCATCGCTGACGGCCCGGATGGCGTCGGTGAGGCCGAGATTGGTCAGGGCGCGGAAGCGCTCCCGGGTGGGCGGCAGGAACAGAGCGTCGTTGACCCAGACCTCCGGTCGCCGCGCATCGGCGGGCGTCGGGATGACGTTGTAATCGCCGGCCAGCAGCATCGGTTCTTCTAGTTTAAGTCGTTCATGTGAAAAACGAATAAGCCGATCCATCCAGTTGAGTTTGTAAGCGTATTTGTCGTCGCCACCGTTGCCGTTGGGTAAATAGAGGCTGACGACCCGCAGCGCTCCGGCCTTGGTCGAGACGAGTGCCTCCAGGAAGCGGGCCTGCACGTCACCGTCATTGCCGATCAAACCCGGGGCCACCTCGTCGAACGGCAGCTTGGACAGCAGGGCGACGCCGTTCCAGGTCTTCTGGCCGTGCACGGCCACGTTGTAGCCGAGCGCCTCTATCGGCTCCCGCGGGAACGCATCGTCGGTGCATTTGATTTCCTGCAGACAAACGATGTCGGGCTGACGCTCCTTCAGCCAGGCCTGAAGGATGTCCATGCGCTGGCGGACCGAGTTGACGTTCCAGGTGGCAATCCGCATGGAAAAGCATCCGTTGGGGCGAAGAAACAGCGGTTGTGGGGTGTTTACCAGCCACCGCAGGGATATGCACTCGGGGCCGTTTATATGATAAGCAGCCCACTTCGGGCCTAAAAGGCGAGAAACGAGCCATTCCGAGGACTAGGGAGCGCCCGGGCGGGGCCCAAACGAGCCCGGATCGAACATTGCCGATGATCAAGAGAAAGTGGCTATTTGGGGTGGCGGCGCTCGCCCTGATTGGCATCGCTGTGCTTGCCAGGGGTTTCTGGACCAGCGACCAAGCTGCGGCTGCGCGCGCGCAGGGCCAGGGTGCCCGCGTGGTTCCGGTCGAGGTTGCCAAGGCCGTCCGCAAGCAGGTTCCGGTGCGGCTTGATGCCCTCGGCACCGTCACGCCGATCGCCAGCGTCGCCATCAAGGCGCGCATCGATACCGCCATCGACAGTGTGCACTTCCAGGACGGCGCTCACGTCACCAAAGGCGAATTGCTGTTCACGCTCGACTGCCGCGCGGTCGACGCGCAAATCCTCCAGACCCAGGGCAACATCGCCCGCGACCAGGCCCAGTTGCACGGCGCCCAACTCGACGTCGCGCGCTACACCAGTCTGGTCGCCAAGAACGCCACCTCGCAGCAGACGCTCGACACCGCGCAGACTGCGGCCGACACCGCAAAAGCCAATGTGCGGGCCGATCAGGGCCTCCTCGAAAATCTCACGGTCCAGCGCAGCTACTGCACGGTGACTGCACCGATCACCGGCCGTATCAGCGCCGCCGCCGTCAAGGTTGGCAATTTCGTGCGCCAGGCCGATACCTCGCCGATGGCGACCATCAATCAGATGGCGCCGGTCTATGTCAGCTTCACGGTGCCGCAGAAGAACCTGCCCGATATTCGCAAGGCGCTCGAAGCCAAGACCGCGACCGTCGAGACGATGATCCCGGGCGACCAGAAGCCCGCCACCGGCCAAGTCAGCATGATCGAGAACACCGTCGACGCCTCGACCGGCATGGCGACCATCCGCGCCACCATGCCGAACGAGGATGAGCGGCTGTGGCCCGGCACGTTGGTGAACACCGACCTCACCTTGCGCAGCGAAGAGGCTGTGGTGGTGCCGAACAAGGCCGTGCAAGTCAGCCAGGCCGGTAATTTCGTGTTCGTCATTGACAGCAACAATGTCGCCAAGGTTCAGCACGTCGCCACCGAACGCCAGGTCGGCAACGAAATCGTCATCACGTCCGGCCTCGATGGCGGCGAAACCGTTGTGACGGACGGGCAATTGCAGCTGGCGAATGGCACAAAGGTCTCTCCGCGCGAGCCGAAGGCGGGCGGCACCAAGGCTCCGGCCGGGAGCTGATCGATGAACCTGTCGGAACTCTGCATACGCCGCCCGGTGCTGACGACGCTGATGACGGCTTCGCTCATCGTTTTCGGCGCCTTTGCCTACCGGCTATTGGCGGTGGCGGCACTGCCGGCCGTGGATTTCCCGACCATCCAGATTTCCGCGCAATTGCCGGGCGCAGCCCCGGAGACGATGGCGGCCTCGGTCGCCGCGCCGATCGAGCGGCAGCTGTCGACCATCGCCGGCATCTCGTCGATGAGCTCGTCGTCGGCGCTCGGGCTGACGCAGATCACCATCCAGTTCGACCTCGGGCGCAACATCGACGGCGCCGCGCTCGATGTGCAGACGGCGTTGTCGACCGCGGCCAAGAACCTGCCGGTCGAAATGACGACGCCACCGAGTTTCCGTAAGGTCAACCCCGGCGACTTCCCGGTGCTCTACCTGAGCATGCGCTCCGACACGATGCCGCTGTCGGCGGTCGATGATTATGCGGAAACCGTCTTGGCGCCGCAGATCTCGCAGCTCAACGGCGTCGCGCAGGTGGTGGTATATGGCGCGCAGAAATTCGCCGTGCGCGTCCAGGTCGACCCGGTCGCCGCCGCGGCGCGCAATATCTCGCTCGAGGATCTCCGCACCGTCGTGGCGCAGGCCAATTCATCGGCGCCGGTCGGCACGTTGCAGGGCCAGCAACAGGCGGTGACGCTGCTTGCGACCGGCGCCATTGAGCACGCCGCCGACTACCGCAACGTCGTGGTGGCCTATCGTAACGGCGCTCCGGTCAAGCTCAATGAAGTGGCGCGCGTGATCGACAGCGTCGAAAACGACAAGATTGCCACTTGGTTCAACAACTCGCGTGCCATCGTGCTGGCGATCCAGCGCCAGCCTGACGCCAACACCGTACAGGTCGTCGACGACGTCCGCGCCAAGCTGCCGCAGATGCGTGCGCAAGTGCCGGCGGCGATCCAGATGCAGCCGCTGTTCGATCGCTCGCTCTCGATCCGCGCCGCAGTGTCCAATGTTCAGGAGACGCTGGCGATCGCCATCGCGCTCGTGATCATGGTGATTTTCCTGTTCCTGCGCAAAGTGTCCGCCACCATCATTCCGGCGCTCGCCGTGCCGGTGTCGCTGATCGGCACCTGCGCGGCGATGTACGCCTTCGGGTTCTCCATCAACAACATGACGCTGCTGGCATTGACGCTGTCGGTCGGCTTCGTGGTCGACGACGCCATCGTCATGCTGGAGAACATCGTCCGCCACATCGAGGGCGGCATGCGGCCGTTCGAGGCGGCGCTGAAGGGCTCGCGCGAGATCGGCTTCACCATCGTGTCGATCACCTTCTCGCTGATCGCGGTGTTCATCCCGGTGCTGCTGATGGGCGGCATGGTCGGCCGCGTGTTCCGCGAATTCGCCGTGACGATCGCGGTGGCGATCATCACGTCAGGCTTCGTTTCGCTGACGCTCACGCCGATGCTGTGCGCGCGTGTGCTCAAGGGCCATCACGACGGTGAGGAAAAAAAGGAATTCTTCGTGCTGCGCGCCTTCGAGGCGTTCTTCGAGCGAATGAAGGGCGCCTACGAGTGGTCGCTTGATCGCGTGCTCGCCGTCAAATCGATCATGCTTATGATCACGCTGGCGACCGTCGCCGGCACGATCTGGCTCTATATCGTGGTGCCGAAGGGCTTCTTCCCGACCGAAGACACCGGCTACATCATCGGCATCACGGAAGGCAACACCGACATTGCCTTCCCGGAGATGGCCGCGCATCAGCGGCAGGTCGCCGACATCGTGCGCAAGGATCCGGCGGTCGCCTATATCAATTCCACTGTCGGCGCCGGCGGACCCAACTCGCTGCCCAACAGCGGGCGCATGCTGGTTGCGCTCAAGCCGCGCGATGAACGCGGCAATCTCCAGTCGATCATCGCGCGGTTGCGGCGCAAGTCGAACATCTTCCCCGGCATCGAAATCTTCTTCCAGCCGATCCAGAACATCAATCTGGGCGGCAAGCTGTCCAAGAGTCAGTATCAATACACGCTGCAATCGAACGACACCGAGGCGCTCTATCGTATCGCTCCCGAATTGCGCGACAAGATCGCGCAAATTCACGGATTGCTCGACGTCACCACCGACCTCTATGTCAAGAATCCGCAGATCACCGTCGCGGTCGATCGCGAGAAGGCGGCGGTTTACGGCGTGAGCGTCGACCAGGTTCGCCAACAGCTCTACGACGCCTTCGGGTCGCGTCAGGTCGCCACGATCTACACCCCGGCCAACAACTATGAAGTCATTCTGGAAACCAAGCCCGAGTTCCAGCAGAGTCCGAACGATCTCGATCACATTTATCTCAAGACCAATGTGACCAGCGGCGGCGCGTCTGCTTCGGGCACCGCCAGTCCCGGCTCGGGTGTCACGGGCAGCGGCCTTCTGTCCGGTGTCGCGGTGCCGCTCTCGGCGGTGACGAAATTCGTGCGTACCGTCGGCCCGTTGCAGGTCAATCACCAGGGCCAGCAGCCGGCGGTTACGATTTCGTTCAACCTCGCGCCAAATTTTTCGCTCGGCCAGGCGGAAGACGCGATCAACCAGCTCGAGCAGGAAGAGCGGCTGCCGGCGTCTATCACCACCGGTTTCCAGGGTACCGCGCAAGTCTTCCAGGATGCGCAGAAGGGACAGTTCATTCTCGTGCTCGCCGCGATCTTTGCGGCCTATGTCGTGCTCGGCATCCTGTACGAGAGCTTCATCCACCCGATCACCATCATCTCCGGCCTGCCGTCGGCCGGCATCGGTGCCATTCTGACGCTGATGCTGTTCAAGATGGACCTGTCGGTCATCGCCATGATCGGCATCGTGATGCTGGTCGGCATCGTGAAGAAGAACGCCATCATGATGATCGATTTCGCGATCGAGCGCCGCCGCGTCGGCCTTTCCGCCGAGGCTGCGATCCGCGAAGCCGCGACTCTGCGTTTCCGTCCGATCATGATGACGACGTTTGCCGCGATCTTCGGCACCATCCCGATCGCGCTCGGCACAGGCGCCGGCGCCGAATTGCGCCAGCCGCTCGGCGTCGCGGTGGTCGGCGGCCTGTTGCTCAGCCAATTGCTGACGCTCTACATCACGCCGGTGATCTACGTGTACCTCGACCGCTTCGACCGCATGATCAAGCGCCGCCTCGAGCCGCAGCTCGAGGAAGTGCCGGAAGCGCCGCCGGCGGTGGCCGCCGAGTAATTAAAGCGCGAAGCTGGTGCCGCAGCCGCAGGAGGCGGTGGCCTTCGGGTTCTTGACCTTGAACGAGGCGCCGATCAGGTCCTCGACGAAGTCGATCTCGGAGCCGGCCATGTATTGCACCGACACCGGATCGATGAGCACGGTCGCACCTTCGCGCGCGATCACCATGTCGTCGGTTGCCTTGGCCGTCTCCATGCCAAACTTGTACTGAAAGCCGGAGCAGCCGCCGCCTTCCACCGAGACGCGCAGCATGGTGCCGGCGGGCTCGCTTTTCAGGATCTCGCCGATCCGACGCGCCGCCCGTTCGCTGACCGTGACGCTGCCTTCGCTCATGGTGCTTTTCCTGTGCGCATGATCTTATCCGAAAACCGGTACCCACTTTTCGGGATCATGCGCAGTCATCCTATTGGCAGGAGCCATAGCAATTAGTTAAGTGCGCGGGCCGAAGAGGTCAATGTGGCCATATCCACGCCCATAGCGCGCGCCGTTTACGCCGCCAATCCGGCCAAAAGCCGTGGCCGGCTGCGCCCGGAACCGCCGTCGGCATCGCGTAACGACTTCCGCCGCGATTGCGACCGCATCATCCATTCGGCCGCGTTCCGGCGCCTTGCGCATAAGACGCAGGTGTTCGTCTATCACGAAGGCGATCATTTCCGCACGCGGCTCACACATACGTTGGAAGTCGTCCAGATTGCGCGGTCGCTCGCCCGCGCGCTCGGCCTCGACGAGGATCTCGCCGAGGCCGCCGCGCTTGCTCACGATCTCGGCCATTCGCCCTTCGGCCATGCCGGCGAACGTGCGCTCGATGAATGCCTCGCAGGCTATGGCGGCTTCGATCACAACGCCCAGGCGTTGCGCATCGTCACGTCGCTGGAGCGCCGCTACGCCCAGTTCGACGGCCTCAATCTGACATGGGAAACGCTGGAGGGCCTGATCAAGCACAATGGCCCACTTATGACGCGCGACGGCAAGCCGACGCCCCGCTACGCCGAACGCGGCGTGCCGGGGCCGATCCTGGCCTATTCGCGCATCCAGGATCTCGAGCTGTGGTCCTACGCCAGCGCCGAAGCGCAGGCCGCGGCGCTCGCCGACGATATCGCCTATGATGCGCATGATATCGACGACGGTTTGCGCGCCGATCTGTTCAGCCTCGACGATATTGCGGCGGTGCCAGCCGTTGGCGCCATCGTTAGCGAGATCGATACCAAGCTCGATGTGTCACGCCGCGCCCATGAGACGGTACGGCGCATCATCACGCTCATGATCGAGGACGTCATGGCCGAAACCGCGCGCCGGGTGACGCAGCTCAAGCCGCGGTCCTATGAAGATGTTCGCAACGCGTCTTCGGCGGTTGTGGCGTTCTCGCCGGCGATGGCGAAGGCCGACGCCGACATCAAAGGCTTCCTCTATCCGCGCATGTATCGCTCCGACCGCGTGATGCACGTGATGCGCGACGCCGAGCAGATCGTGCTCGACCTGTTCGGCCACTACACCGCGAACCCGGCCGATCTGCCGCTGGAGTGGAGGCAGGGCCTTGATCTCTCCGACGCCTCCGCCCGCGCCCGCCGCGTCGGCGACTACATCGCCGGCATGACCGATCGTTACGCGCTCGTCGAGCACGCCCGCTATTTCAAGCACACCCCCGAACTGCGTTAGTCAGAGAGGTCAGCGATGCCGCGTCTTTCCGGAAAGGTTGCCTTCATTACGGGCGGCGGAGGCGGCATCGGCCGCGCCACCGCCGAGCGCTTCGCCGAGGAGGGCGCCAAGGTCGTCATCGCCGAGATCGACAAGGCGACAGGTGAATCCGCTGCGCAGGCCGCGCGGACGCGCGCCAAGAATTCCGGCGGCGACGCGCTGTTCATCCACACCGATATCCGTGAACGCGCGCAGGTCGAGGCCGCGCTTAAACAGACCATGGAACGTTACGGCTCGCTCACCATCCTGCACAACAATGCCGGCGGCTCGAGTGCGCAGGATGGTCCGGTCACGGAAGCCCCGGATGAGGAATTCTGGCGCGTGATGCGCCTCGACCTCTACGGCACCTTCCTCTGCTCGAAGCTCGGCATCCCGCTGATGATCAAGTCGGGCGGCGGCTCGATCATCAACATGTCGTCGATCGTCGCGCTGCGCGCGCTGCCGGGGCGCGATTGCTACACCGCGGCCAAGGGCGCCATCGCCGCGATGACGCGCTCGATGGCGGTCGAATACGCGCCGCACAAGATCCGCGTCAACGCGATCGCGCCGGGCGTCGTGCTCACCGAGCGGGTCAAGAAGCTGATGAAGGACGCCAAAGACATCGACAAGCTGGCGCAGACGCACCTGCTCGGGCTCGGCCAGCCTGAGCATATGGCGGAGATGGCCGTCCATCTTGCTTCGGATAAATCGATCATCACCACAGGACAGGTCATCTCGGTCGACAGCGGCGTGTCGATCCGGTAGCGCAAAAAAACGTCGGGCGGCTGGTGAGGGCCGCCCGACGCTCCGCAGCAACGGGATGGGACGTTTATTGCTGCGTGATGGTTCCGGTCTGCGGCGGCTTCGGTGACGGGCCGCCGAGATCGATGAAGCCGAGGCCGATGTCCTCGATGCCGTTGCCGATGTCCTTGAGGGTGCCGACGACGACGCCATCGCCGCCGCCGCTGTTATTGCCAGAAGGAGGCTTGGTCGGCGTTGGTGTCGGTGCAGGCGTCGGATTGGATGGAGCCATCGCGAGGGATACGGCCACTTCGTTCACGGGCACGCCGGCCTTCGACACCACCGTCTCCTGAAGACCGCCGCGCTGTGCCACGGAGGTCGACATGGCCTCGCCAGTTACTGTCACGGACCCACCAGGCATGAAGATTGTCTGGTTGCCGACGTGAACGTCGATGCCGCCGGCATTGCTCCAGGCCGCTGAGAACTGCCCCGGCACGTCGGGGACGGTCACCGTTTTGACGCCGTTGCTGATGGTGACGTAGCCAGGCGGGTTGACCGGCGTGTTGCCGCCCGTGGTGGTGGTGCCAGGCTTGGTCGTGGTGCCGCCGCAGGGACTTGTCCCTGTCCCGCTGATGATGACGCGGCATTCCTTCTTTTCTTTCTTCTCGGCGTATTTATCCTTGTCTTTCTTTCTCTCGCGCTTGGATTCCTTCCTATCGCGCTTGTGATCGCCATCGGACTTCTTGTTGTAGCTGTTCTTGATCTGGGTCTGGTGGCTGTCGTTGTTTTTTGCCTGGGCGACGTCGGCGGTGATCATCAACGCGGTGCCGACGGCGAGCATGGCGGAGGGGCGGGTGAGGGTCTTGAGGGTATTCATGTGTGAGCTCCGGTGTTGTGAGACCCACGGGGTGCGCCACACGTTGCGGACCTGTGGCGGGAAGCGCTCCTCATGTCCTTCAAGCTATGCCAGCCTTGGGCCGAATCGGCGTCCCCCGATCGAAGGAGGTTCGATCAGATGAGCGTGAGCGGCGAACTGGACCGGTCGTGGACCGAGCTTGTCGCGGCGACGCTTGCCGCAGTCGAGGCGTTCGCGGCCGTCGAGGACGTGTTGCAGTTGTTTGCGGCCGCGGTCTTTGCTCTGCATCAAGACACGATCCGTGCCTATGCGATCGATATGAGCAAGGCCGCGAGCGCGGGGCAGAGCGCGGCGATCGATGCCGCACAACCGACGCCGCTCGGCAATTTTGCCGCGCGCGTCGACCTCGTGATGAAGGCGCTGCGCGCCGTCGACAGCGCCAATGCGGCGCTGCTCAGCCACCCACCGGCCGGCGCCGTTACCGACGAACAGATGATCGTGCTGTTGATGGCGCGGCTGCGCGCCACCGCGGCGCAGCTGTGGCTCTTGACCTTGCAGGCGCGTGCGATCGGCGAGGGCGGTCCCGGTTTGCTGCTTGGCGTCACCGGCATGTGGACGCGGCTGCAAACCGTGCCGCGCGAGGCATTGCCGGCGCGCGCCGCAGCGTTCACCGGGACGTTCTACCGCGATGTCCGCAGCGAGCCGCTGGACTATGCGGCCTGGCCGTTGAGCCCCTAGCCGACGACTTAATTGTAGAACAGCTCGTAGTCGCGCGCGTAGACCAGGCGCACGATGTCGATGAGCTCGTTCGAGATGAATTTGTCGCGCGCAAATCCCGGCGTGGCGCCAATCTGCCCGGATAGCAGCCGCTGCGCATTCTCCGGACAGAGCCATTTCGAGAAGTAGTCGAGCACGGCGCCGCGGTCTTCGAGACGCAGGACCGTATTGACCTGAAAGCGTCCGTCGCTCGCCAAATTGAGGTGCTGCGGCCGGAAATGCCGGTCGATCGCATTCACGTCGATTTGCGCGCCGAGCACTCTGGCGAAGGCGAGACAGGATTTTGCCGGGTCTGCGTCCGGGCTGAGGTCGACGCCGTGCACCGAGGTCAAAAGGTCGCGAAGCCCGGCATATTCGGCATCGTATTTGGAAAATATTTTCGAGACGAAGCCGGAGAGAAAGCGCTGCAGCGGATCGCGCACCATCGAAAACGTCTCCGGCGCGAGGTCGTTGAAGGCATTGACCTGATCGGGACTGTACTCGGGGCCGAGCCGGAAGAAGGCGAATTTGCTGGAATGGATTTCACCGGGCTCGAAATACGCGTAGTCGTGATTGGCGAAGAACAAGAAATTCAGAGCCAGCGTGCAGGCCGCCTTCGCGTTGTGGACATAGGCCAAAGGCTTCTGCCGTCCGAAGAAGACGATCGGAAGTTCATGCGGCTGGTAGCTGACGTGATTGAGTTCGATGGCGGCGGCGGACGGCATGCTGCAATGGCGGCCGGGAACAACGGACCCCGGACTTTTTGCAACTCGCGTCACCCCGATCAATCATCGCGTTTTTGGTGCCGCTGCTCAATCGATAAAATTTTCTGCAATTGTTAGCGAGTGCGGTGACATTTGACGGCGGCGAGCCAGGAAACCGCGCGCGTCACATCGCGACGCGCGTGGCGCGGGCTGCCGCCGCTTCATCGCAAAAACCCTCTGTTCACGGGCCTTTGTCGCCATCCTCGCCTGACCGGAGACGTCCGCGTGTCAAAGCGCGCGTGGTGGCGCTGCGCCAAGCCATGCCGCGGCGGCTACTATGGTTAACGGCTGCGTCAAGCAAAGGCCAAGCAACGGCCAAGCGGCGGCGTCGCCAGCGGGGAGTGTGTCATGGGTACAGTTCCGCGTGTCATCGCATTCATTCTGGTCGGCGTCGTCCTTCTCACCGCGGTCGGCCTGTTTCTGACGGGGCGTGTCAGCACCGCGCCAACTCCCGACAGCGCTCTGGCCGCCGCGACCAGCGGCGTCGCCAGCACGCCGGCCAGCGCGGCGACCCTGCCGCCAAGCATTGTTACTTCGCCGGTCAGCCTCGCGTCGGCGCCGGTGGGCGTGCCGGCCGCGGCGCCCAGCGCCGCCGCGGCGCCTGCAAGCGGCACCGCTGAACAGAAGGCCTGTGTCCGGCGCGCCGACGGCGCGGTCATCTGCGGAGCAGTTGCGAGCCTTGGCAATCCGGCGCCGAACCCGTTCGATGGGCCGGTGGTCACGCAGCCATTCGCGCCGCCGCCGTCGGTTGCCGCGCGCAAGCCGGTCCGCATGATCCATCAGACCGAACGCCGCCCCCCGCCGCCGTCGAAGCATGCGTCGCGGCAGCCGCCTGCGCCGCCGCCGCAGATCGACAGACGTGCGCCGCCGCGCGAGGCCGACAAGCGGCCGCCGCTGCGCCACGTCGCCAGCATCGATACGCGGCACCTCGATCGCCGTCCGCCGCCGCCGCGCGCCGATCGCGATCGGGGCCTGCCGCCGCGCTTCAGCGAACCCGACCGCCGCCGCTTCGAGGGCGACCGGCAACGTGTCGCGCTGCGCGGGCCGCCGCCGCCGGCCTACGAGGCGCGCTTGCGCAAGCTCGAGCGCGAAATCCACGCGCTGCGTGACGAGGCGCTGCGCAAGGAGGCGCTGCGTCACGCGGAACGCCGCGATGTCGTCAAGCGGTCTTATCCCCAGCCGCCGCCCGGCTACCGGGAGCGCGACACGCGGTACGACGGGGGTCCGATGGGCGAGCCGGCCAATCCCCGGCGCGTCGATCGCGGCAGACAGTCAATCGCCGACTGATAGCGTAAGCAAAGGCCTCGGGGGACCTGGCGGGCGCTCCTTAGACGCGCTTTGTCGTTATCTGCGACTACAGGTAGAATTGGAACCGAATCATGTCCTGCGTCCAGCTGGGGGCGGATGGCCGCATGAAGAAGGTTTCGGAATTGAACTGGAATGCGGACAAGTTCCGCATGATGGCGAAGCGCGCCACGAGCCCTGAGCAAAAGACCATGCTCAGCAAGATGGCCGAGATGTGGGAAAACCTGGCGAAGGAACGCGAGGCCGAGTCGGTCGTCCGGCAGATCGGCGAGCTGGAAGGTTCGAAGGCTGCCACCCCGGTGGTCTCACCGTCCGACAAGACCGGATCGTGATGATACCGCGCGACGCTGGATTATTGGTCGTCTGATTTTACGAACAGGTCGCCGACGTCGTGAGGATTCCGGAGCGCAAGAAACTCGACCGCGAAGCCTTCGGCAAACCGGCGCGTCACCCGGCCGACGATTTTTCCCACGATCAGCATCGTGCCGAGTTCGGGGCTGGCGTCGGCAGCCACCGCCGCGCCGGACATTGAATAATCGATCACCTGGCACGGCACGGAGTTGCCGTCGGCGTGCACGGTCGACTGCGGATTGCTCGGGATCAACCGCTCGTGCCGTCTGTTCTCGACACCCTTGTTTTCGACCCAGGCAATTTTGCCGCCGATTTTCTTGCGGTCGTCGACAGTGGTCACGATGCGCATCGCAAAGCCGCGTTGGACGACCCGGACGATCGGGCCCTCGAACCGTCCAAACCCGTCAAAAATGACGATGACCCATTCCCCGATTGAACCGGTCACGGAGGCGTCGATCTCGATGACTCCCGAGGTCATTTTCTTGACGCGGCACGGAAACTCACGGCGCTCGCCGTTGGCGTCGCGCCAATTCTTCAATTCATAGCGCCCGCGCATGCCGGCGATGTTGCGCTCGGCCTTGGGCGTTTCAACCACGACGAGGTCGTCTTCCTTTTGTCGCGCGCGATCGTTCGGGATGTGCATCTCGCTACTCTGGCCGTGGCGGCCGAGCAGGGAAGCAAAGGCTTCCTGCCGCAGCTGCATTCGTAAACAATTCGTTACCCGCCCAATCGCGGGTATCCGTAAAATTGCGGTGCTGATGATACTGAAAATGAAATAACGTTTTCTTGCCGAGGTTGTCGCGGCAATTCTGGCGCGCTCGGCGTGTGGCCGGAGCTGAGTTCAGCAGCAACACAACACAAAGTTTTAATGAGGGAACATTACAATAATACCGGGATGATCTGAGCCTCGACATTTCAGCCGGGCAATGAACGGATCCAATCCGATGTCGAGCCCGATGACCGCAAACAAAGACGCGCCAAGAAACGCCCAATCGCTGATCGGCGATCTTGAACGGGTCCTGACCAGCGGCCAGGCGGACAAATGCGTCGCAATAATGCGAAGCGTGACCGATCTTTTCCTGACCGCGCCCACGCAACTGACCGACGACCAGGTCTCGCTATTCGACGACGTCATCACCAAGCTGATCGAGCGTCTCGAATCCAAGTCGCTTGCCGAGCTGAGCGAGCGCTTGGCCGATCAGCCGAACGCGCCGCCGCAGGTCGTGCACCGCCTGGCCTCGGACAACTCGATCGGGGTCGCAGGCCCCGTGCTGGCCCGATCGGACAGGCTGAGTGACGAGCACCTTGCCAAGATCGCGGAGACCAAGAGCCAGGAGCATTTGGGCAAGATCGCCGGCCGGCGCCAGCTGAGCCCGGCCGTCACCGATGTCCTGGTCGATCGCGGCGATCGAAATGTCATCCACACGGTTGCGGCGAATTCCGGGGCCTCGTTTTCAAAACTAGGCATGTCGGCCTTGGCGATGCGGGCCGACGGCGACGACGAACTGATTGAAACGATTTCGCGGCGGACCGATGTTCCGTCGCTCGTCTTCGCCCAGCTCCTGAGCTACGCAACGGATCAAACCCGGGCGCGTCTCCTCGCCGCGCGGCCGGCCAGCTCGACGATCGTCGAGCATGTCTTGACCCAGGTGTCGGCGCACGCCGGCCGTCTTGCCACGATCGCCAAGGACTGGGCGACCACGCAATCGCTTGTCGATTCCTTCGGTCAGGATACCGAACTGACCAGAATGAAGGTTCTCGAGTTCGCCGATGGCGCACGCGTGACCGAACTCGTTGCCGCTTTGTCGGTCCTCAGTGGCATTCCGACGGACCTTGTTGGCCGGCTGGTGTGCGACCAAAGCGGTTTCGGTCTGATGATATTGTGCAAATCCATCAGTCTGGATTGGTCGATCGCGCACGCGGTTCTCGGCACGGGGCCGAACGCGGAAGAACGCGCCAAGCAGATCGAAGGCCTGCACGATGATTTTGAGCGGCTGTCCGTGTTTACCGCGCGCCGGCTGCTTGGCTTCTGGCAAGGCCGCGTCAAGACGCGGGCGGCGTTTGATCGCGTGCGCGGCGAGGGGTCAAAAAAGCGGTAATCGGTTTTGACGGCAGCGGGACCCGATCTAAAAGGCGCGCGAAACAATCGGGGACGCCGGAGTTGCGGCAATGTCCGCTATTGAGCTTGGTCTTTGTCCGTAGACGGGCCACCTCGAATTTACTAGCGTCGTGACGTTTGGAGCGACCTCGGGGGCGGGGGTGCGACGAGAATCTTTTGCTTTATTTATTTTGCTGCAGTCTGCTTGCGCTTTCGCGCAAAGCGGGCCGGCCATTCTTCCGGCCGGCGACGCGGCGGTTGCGGGATTTTCCGGGACTTATGTGCTCGGTTCGCCGCCTGAAGCACGGCGTCTCGACAAGACCTACATCGACCTTAATGGCCCTTCATTGCGGGTCATTGATCTCAGCCGCATGGGCGGGCCGCCGCAGGCTCAGCTCGTCGCAGCGCCAAAGCCGTTCATGGCGGCGGCCGGACAAATCGGACAAGTCTTCGCGCTTGCGCTCGACGACGCGAGCCCACCGAACATCTACGCTGCTGCCACCTCCGCCTATGGGTTGCCGATTGTCGTTCCCGATACCGATGGCGACGGGCACCCCGATCGGACGCGGCGCGGGGCGGCGAATGCCGCTTTCATGCCGGGCCTGTTCGGACCCATCACCGCCAACGGCGGGCCGGGATCAATCTGGAAAATCAACGGCGTCACCGGCGCGGTCACGCTGTTCGCCAATGTCACGCTCGCCGGCGTGCCGAATTCCGGACCGGCGCTCGGCGGCTTGGCCTTCGATCGGGGATCGCGCCAGCTCTTCGTCGCCGACCGCGACACCGGAATGATCCATCGCTTCACGCTCGACGGCGTCGACCGCGGGCGCTTCGATCATGGCGTGCAGGCGCTTGCCGCGGCGGGCTTGCCGCCGATTGCGTTTGATCCGCGCAAACGCTTGAACATCGAGAGCTCGGCCTTCGACAGCGGCAATCCGGCAACGTGGGCTTACGCGCCGCCGGCGCGCCGTATCTTCGGCTTGGCGGTCAGCGGCGGCCGGTTGTACTACGCCGTCGCCGCCGGCCTGCGCATCTGGTCGGTCTCACTCCTGCCCGACGGCTCTTTCGGAGCCGATGCGCGTTTCGAAGTCGCCGTTCCGCGCGGCGCGGCAGCCGCGGGCGCAGAAATCTCCGAAATTCTGTTTGACGATAACGGCGACATGCTCGTCGCCGAGCGTGGTACGCCGACCGGCACCTACGATTACAAAGCGCTCGCCGAGGCAGGTGAGAACCGCGTGCTGCGCTTCCGTCCAAAACTGCCGGACGACCCGCCCAGCCGGGATCTCTGGTTTCCGGTGCCAAAGGAATATGCGATCGGTTTCCCGCAGGATTACCGCAACGACAATGGCGGCATCGCCATCGGCTACGGTTACGATGCGGCGGGCAATATCAATCGGGCGGTGTGCGGCGGCACGCTCTGGAGCACCGGTGAGCAGCTGCGCAATGCGCGCGACCGCGACATCATCCGGCGCTTGCAGACCGGCGGGCCATTGATCGTCGATGGCCTGCAGGGCAATTCGACCCGGTTGCTGCGGCCGCTGAACGAGCCGCCGTTCGAGACATATTTCATCGACTACGACGACCGCTTCGACGATCCGCCGGCGCGCGGGCATCTCGGCGACGTTGTGATCTGGCGCGTGTGCGGGCAGGCGGCGTTGCCCGGTGTGCTGGCGCTGCCGATCGTGTGTCCGGTCGGCTGGTTCAATATCGGCGGCATTTGCCAGGCCGGCCTTGCCTGTCCGCCGGGGACCGAGTTTGCCAACGGCTGCTGTGGCTATCGTGGATGTCCGCCGAGTTACGCGCGGGTCGGCGGACGGTGCGTGCCGCCGCCGATGAACTGCGGGGAAGGCGAGACCTACAGCGAGGGACGTTGCCAGGCGCCGCGCTGTCCGCCCGGGCTGGTCCCTGTGGGCAGAAAGATCGCGAAAGGCGACGGGCCGCCGCGGACCAACGGTGATTGCGGACCTGGAGAAATCTACACCAACGAACACTGCGAGCCTGCGCCCGGCACTGGCCCAAAGATGTGCAGCGGCAGCACCTACTGCAAATGCCCGGACGGTACCCAGCCGAATGGCGACGGCACCTGCAAGCAATCGAGCTGCGGACCGCACATGGTGGAGGGCGACGGTACATGTCTCTGCGAGCCCGGCTATCAGGACGTTGTCGATAGCAACGGCCAAAACACCTGCATTCCGGTCTCGCAGTGCGACCAGTCACCCGCGCTCTGCTGCCCGGCGGGTTTGCACTGGAACACGACGACCCATTCATGCGACCTCGACAATCAAAACCCGACTCCGAAGCTGCAGGTTACAAAGACCTTCGCCAGCTGCTGCCGAAAACAAGACACCGCATATTGTAAATTCTCTTTCAGCATCAAGAATATCGGGAGCACGCCGTTTTCCGGTCCGGTTCATTTTTACGACGCGGGGAACGGTCAACTTGGCATAACGGGGGGTACGGGGGGGCAGGTACTTGGAGTGACGCTTGCGCCGGGAGAAGCTATATCCGGCCTCGGGCCCCTAGGCGACACCTATACACCAGGAAGTAAGTTCCTGAATTGCATTTCTATCGCCGCCGGCCATTTCCCGCGACCGCCCAACAATTCCGAGCCGCCCGGCCCGGATATTTCCTGCGCCGCCGGCGATGTTCCAATTGTTCTAGACCAGTGTCCCTTTGATCAATCTGTCGTGCGCAAACGACCGCCCTGGACCTTGACCTGCCCCGATGGCTCGCCGCGCAACAGTGACGGAAACTGTCCGACACCGCCGAGGTATTGTCCGGACGGCAGCGTTCCGGTGAATGGCCAGTGTCAGAACCCACCGCCACTTCAGCTCGGCTGTCCGCCCGGCACCGTTCCCACTAACGACGGCACCTCATGTTCGTCCGGTGGCAACCCGCAGATTTGTCAGAGGCCGAAGGTTATGAGCGACGGCCAATGCGTGTGCCCCGCCGGCACGGTGGGCAACGATTGCCACAAACCGGTGCAATGCGATTCCGATGAATTCCTGGGCGACAATGGCAAGTGCGTCGAAAAGCCAACGCGGAAAACAAGGAAGCCGAGGCATCGCAAACCATCCCAACCTTCGGGAGAGACCAGCAAATCGCCGCCGATCGAGCTGAACATCGGCATCGGCATCGGCGGCGGGGGCCATCATGGCGGTCATCCTAGTCCGCGTCCTATGCGGCCGTCAGGAGGTGGGTGATGACCAATCCGAAACGCATCGTCACGGCCGTTGCTCCGATCCTGGCGGCAGCTTTTTGCTACGCCGTAACGCCGTCCGCTGCGATCTGGTGTGCGAATTACAGCAATGGCAGCAACAATTGCGGCTTCTACACCTTCGACCAATGCCGAGCGGCCATTTCCGGCGTTGGCGGTTCTTGTAGCGGAAGTGACTCCGGGAGAAGTGCCGAGAAACCTGCGGCACGCAAGGCACGCGAGGCCGAACCGAAGCCGAAACGCAAGGAACGGGACCGCGAACGTGAGGCGCCAGCTGAAAGGCACGTTGCCCCGCCGGCTGCCGCGCAACCGGCGTCTCCGCCGGTCGTTGGTCCGCCACCACCAGCGACCGCACAGCAACCGGCCAACAATTTCCAATCGGCGCGCGCGCTGATCGCCGCCGGCCAATACGAGGCCGGCATCGCTGCGATGAGGGCGCTCGGCTACGACGATCATCCGGACATTGCGAGCGCGATCGGTTACGCGAATGCTCGGTTGGGCCGCTACGCGGAGGCACGCAAATGGTACGATCGCGCGTTGGCCGCGGACCCGGCTCATTTAACAACACTGGCCTATTCCGGCGCTCTCCACGTGGCGCAGAGCGAGCTAGACCAGGCACGCGTGGACCTCGCACGCATCAAGACCGTTTGCGGGGGCGATACTTGTCCGGAATACCAGCAACTCGACCGCCTGATCGCATCGAAAGGGCGGTAGGTCGCTTCAAGTCCTGAGGCGTGCCGGACTCCGTCAACCTTTTGACTCGGCGCCCAAAATCCCTTACCCGCACGGCCTAATGCCCGCCGCCGCCAAGCCCGAACATCTTTTCGCCGCCATGCTTGCCCGCGTCCGCGCGGCGAGCGCGGCCGTGCTCGGGCCCGCCGTCGATCTTTCCCGCATCGTGGTCGAGCCGCCGCGCGAGGCGAGCCACGGCGACATGGCGACCAACGCCGCGATGGTGCTTGCCAAAGACGCCGGCAAAAAGCCGCGCGAGCTCGCCGAAGCGATCGCCGCAAAGCTCCGCGCCGAGCCGAACGTCGAGAAGGTCGATGTCGCCGGTCCGGGCTTCATCAACCTCATGCTCAAGACGCATGTCTGGGCTGAGGAGCTCAAGCTCGCGCTGCAAGCCGGCCGTGACTACGGCCGCAGTGATATGGGCAAGGGCGAAAAGGTCAACGTCGAGTACGTCTCGGCCAATCCGACCGGCCCGATGCACATCGGTCATTGCCGCGGCGCCGTGTTCGGCGACGCCCTCGCCAATCTGCTCGCCTATGCCGGCTACAAGGTGACGCGCGAATACTACATCAACGATGCCGGCGCGCAGGTCGACATGCTCGCGCGCTCGTCATATCTGCGCTACCGCGAGGCGCTCGGCGAGACCATCACCATCCCCGAGGGGCTTTATCCCGGCGACTATCTCAAGCAGGTCGGCGAGGAGCTCAAGGCCGACTACGGCACGTCGCTCAAGGATAAGCCGGAGGCCGAATGGCTGCCGATCGTGCGCGAGCGCGCCGTCAACGTCATGATGGCCGACATCCGCAACGACCTGATGCGGCTCAATGTCGTGCCCGACGTGTTCTTTTCCGAGCGGTCGCTGATCGAGGGTGAGCCGCCCGATCCGTTCGCGCCTGCGCCCGCCGCAGCGAAGCCGACGGACCAGGTGGTCGCGACCATCGAAGCGCTGCGCAAGAGCGGCGAAGTCTACGAAGGCCGGTTGCCGCCGCCAAAAGGCGGCAATCTTGAGGATTGGGAGGACCGCGAGCAGACGTTGTTCAAGTCGACCGATTTCGGCGACGACGTCGACCGGCCGCTGAAGAAGTCCGACGGCAGCTACACTTATTTTGCCAGCGACATCGCCTATCACAAGTCCAAGGTCGAGCGCGGCTTCCTCAGTCTCATCGACGTCTGGGGCGCCGACCACGGCGGCTACGTCAAGCGCATGCAGGCGGCGGTGAAGGCCGTCAGCGGCGGCAAGGCGCGGCTCGACGTCAAGCTGGTGCAGCTGGTGAAGCTGTTGCGTGCAGGCGAGCCGGTGAAGATGTCGAAACGGGCCGGGGAGTTCGTGACGCTGCGCGAGGTGGTCGAGGAAGTCGGTCGCTCCGCGGTGCGTTTCGACATGCTCTACCGCAAGAACGACGCTGTGCTCGAATTCGACCTCGCCAAGGTCATCGAGCACACGCGCGAGAACCCGGTGTTCTATGTCCAGTACGGTCACGCGCGCGGGCAGTCGATCTTTCGCAATGCCCATATCGAGATGCCCGCCATCCCCGACGCCGCCGCGGCGCGGCTCGCGTGGATGGCCGACGCCAAACTGGAACTTTTGAGCGACTCCGGCGAGCTCGCGATCATGCGCCGGATCGCGCTTTTTCCGCGTCTCGTCGAGGCTGCCGCCGCGGCCCATGAGCCGCACCGCATCGCCTTTTATCTCTATGAATTAGCAAGCGAATTCCACGCGCATTGGACGCGGGGAAAAGACTTGCCTCATTTACGCTTCATTATCCAGAATGATCCAGAAACGACCAAGGCGCGGCTCGCGCTGGTTGAGGGGATTGTGACCGTTCTGGCGTCGGGGTTGGCGCTGCTCGGGGTCGAGGCGCCGCAAGAAATGCGCTAAATCTTTTCCGCCGGGCCGCGCGTCGGGGTGGCGAGTGGGTCAGAAAATATGAGTACCGGGGATAGTATGGCGGACGATCGTATCCAGCGACCCATCCGTGCAAGTCAACCGCCCGTGCGCAGCGCGCCGGGGCCTTCGCCCACCGGCTCTTCAGGAAGCGATCCGCTCGCCGAACTCGCGCGGCTGATCGGGCAAAACGATCCGTTCGGCGAGTACGGCCGGCAGAATGCGCGCAACGTTGCGCCGCAGCCCGCTCAGCATGCGCAGGTGCCGGCTTATGTCGACGACCGCTATCCGGCGCCGCCGACGCAGTATGCGCCCGACAATTATCCGCCGCAGCAGTACGACGGTCAGCAGCAGTATGGCGCCGTGCCGGGCTATGACCCGGAGGGTGGCTACCATCGCGATACCGACTATCCGACGAACCCGCATTCGCAGGCCGAGGATCACGACTTCTACGACGATGTCCCCCCGCGCCGCAGGCTCGGAATCGTGGCGGTGGCGGGTATTTTCGCCCTCGTCGTGCTCGGCACCGCCGGCGCCTTCGGCTACCGGGCGCTATTTGGCTCCTCCGGTTCGAAATCTCCGCCGCCGGTGATCAAAGCGGATACATCGCCGAGCAAGATTGTGCCCGCTGCGGATTCCAAGGATCCGAAATCCGGCAAGCTGATCTATGATCGTGTTGCCGAGCGCGGCCAGGGCGAAAAGATCGTGTCGCGCGAAGAGCAGCCGGTCGACATGAGCGGCAGACCGGCTGGCGCTGTGACGCCGCAAGATCAGGCCGGTGCGCCGTCGGGTTCGATTCAGCCGTCGCTCGGGAGCGGCGTCGTTGCGACTGAGCCGAAGAAAGTCCATACCATCGCGATCCGTCCCGATGGTACCGAGATGGCAAGTGCAGCGCCGTCGCCGGCTGTCGTAACGAATTCACCACCGCCTCCGCTGGCGGCTCCCGCGCCGCAACGTCCGCAGGCAGCCGAGCAGCCGGCGCCGCCACCGCGCCAGCAGCAGGCCCGCGCCGAGCCGCCGCAGCCGCAACGGGTGGCAGCGCCCGCACCGAGCGCGCCCAGTGGCAATGCTCCGCTGTCTTTGAGCCCCGATGCGCAGGCACAAGCAGCGCCCGTGGCGCACCGTCCGGTCCGGACTGCGGCGGTCGCGCAGCCGACCCAGATCGCACCGGCCCAAGCCGCCCAAGCCCGGGCAGCGCCCGCGTCAGCGCCAAGCAGCGGTGGGGGCGGCTATGCCGTGCAGGTTTCCTCCCAGCGGAGCGAAGCCGATGCGCAGGCCGCGTTCCGCAGCCTGCAGTCGAAATTCCCGAGCCAGCTTGGCGGCAAGCAGCCGATGATCCATCGGGTCGACCTCGGCGCCAAAGGCATCTACTTCCGGGCCATGGTAGGGCCGTTCGGCACCTCGGAACAGGCGAGCCAGGTGTGCTCGAGCCTCAAGGCTGCCGGCGGGCAGTGCATCGTCCAGAGGATTTAGCGGCCCTTCGCTTGACCCTTGCGGCGGGCACGGGCTAATCCGCGCCAATGCCTTCACGAGCGTTCATCACCGGTTTGGCGGGATTGACCATCTCGGCCAGCGAGCGGGACTTTCTCCGCGAGGCGGCGCCGTGGGGCTTCATCATCTTTAAGAGGAACGTGAATTCGCCGGATCAAGTCTCGGAACTTGTTCGATCTTTCCGTGACATTGTTGGCTGGGAAGCGCCGGTCTTGGTCGACCAGGAGGGTGGCCGCGTGCAGCGCCTGGGCCCGCCGCACTGGCCGGCCTATCCACCGGGCGAGCGCTATGGCGCGCTTTACGACCGCGAACCGGCGACCGGGCTGGCCGCCGCGCGCATGGCCGGCCACTTGATTGCCGCCGACCTGATCGACTTGGGCATCGATGTCGATTGCCTGCCGCTCGCCGACGTGCCGGTTCCTGGTAGCGATGCGGTCATCGGCGATCGGGCCTATGGCACCGAGCCCGCCAAGGTCGGGGCCATTGCCGGGGCGATCGCAGAAGGGCTGTTGGCCGGCGGCGTTCTCCCGGTGCTCAAGCACCTACCCGGGCATGGCCGGGCGAAAGCCGACAGCCACAAGCAATTGCCCGTGGTCGATACCGGCCGCGGAACTCTGGAAACGACCGATTTTGCGGCCTTTAAGCCTCTCAATGGGTTACCGCTCGGCATGACTGCACATGTTGTGTTTTCCGCCATCGACCCCGTCGCACCCGCCACGACTTCGGTCACAATGGTGCGCGAGGTGATTCGCGGGTTCATCGGATTCCGGGGTCTGTTGATGAGTGACGATGTCTCGATGGGCGCTTTGTCGGGCACGATTGGCGAGCGTAGCCGTGCCGCGTTGGCCGCCGGTTGCGATGTCGTGCTTCATTGCAATGGCGACCTGCGTGAGATGAGTGAGGTCGCGAGCGTGGTGCCCGAGCTTGCCGGCGAACCGCTCTCGCGTGCAAACGCAGCCCTGGCGCAGCGCAAGGCGCCGGAAGAATTCGATGTCGCGCAGGCGCGTGCGGTGTTTGCCCGCATGATTGGCGGTGAGCAGCTGCAACGGACGACGGCGTCATGAGCGAAGAATTCGATCAGACGGTCGAGGCTGACCGCGCCACCGGCGAGCCGGCGATGATGGTGGACGTGGAGGGCTTCGAAGGCCCACTTGATCTGCTGCTGATGCTGGCGCGACAGCAGAAGGTTGATCTCGCGAAGATCTCGATCCTCGCGCTCGCCGACCAGTATCTCGCTTTCGTCGAGGCGGCCCGCAAATTGCGCCTCGAACTTGCCGCGGACTATCTCGTGATGGCGGCATGGCTTGCTTATCTCAAATCGCGGCTGCTGCTGCCGGAAGCAGCGCCAGGGGAGGGCCCGACAGCCGAGGAAATGGCTTTGGCGCTTGCGCACCGGCTGCGCCGGCTCGAGGCTTTCCGCGAGGTGGCGACACGCCTCATGGGCCGCCCGCAGCTCGACCGCGACGTTTTCGCACGCGGCGCACCGGAGCCGATTGCCGAAATCAAGCAACCGGAATGGACGGCAACGCTCTACGATCTGCTGTCGGCCTATGCGAGCCAACGCTCGAAGAGCGCGCTGTCGCGCGTACGATTCAAGAAACGCACCGTCTGGTCGCTCGCCGAGGCGCGTGCCGCCCTCGACCGCCTCATCGGGCAGACGAGCGACTGGACGCGGATCGATGAGTATCTGATCACCTACGTGATCGAGCCGGCCATGGCCGCAACCGTCTTTGCATCGTCCTTTGCTTCCGCGCTTGAACTGGTGCGCGAAGGACATGCCGAAATCCATCAGAAAGAGTTCGTTCGCTCCGATCTACATGCGCAAGCGGGTCGGTACGAATGGAAGCGCAACGCATGACGCGCAAGAAAACGCATAAGGAGAAGAAGTCGATGCCGAGCGCCGCCAAGAAGCTCAGGGTCGTCCAAAACAATGAGCCGGCGCCGCCGCCGGACCCGGCTGCGCGCGCGGAAGAATTGCGGTTGCTCGAGGCGTTATTGTTTGCGTCGCGCAGTCCAATCGACGAGGCAACGCTCGGCCGTCATCTGCCGAACGGTGTCAACGTCAAGGATGCGCTGGCGCGGCTGAAGACCGAATACGCCACGCGGGGCGTGACGTTGGTGAAGATCGGCAAGAAGTGGGCGTTCCGCACCGCCGATGACCTGTCGTGGCTGCTGACCAAACAGACGGTCGAAACACGCAAGCTGTCGCGTGCGGCGATCGAGACGCTGGCAATCATCGCCTATCACCAGCCGGTGACGCGCGCCGAGATCGAAGAGATCCGCGGCGTTGCGACGGCGGCCGGAACCGTCGATGTCCTGCTCAGGACGGGATGGATCAGGCCGCGCGGGCGCCGCAAGGCGCCGGGGCGGCCGATTACATACGGCACGACCGAGGAATTCCTGTCCCACTTCGGTTTGGAAGAAGTCGCCGATCTGCCCGGCCTCGATGAACTCAAAGGCGCCGGCATGCTCGAGGGCAATTTGCCCACCGGATTTGCCGTTCCGGTGCCGTCCGATGAGTTGACATTGCGAGAAGACGAAGATCCGCTCGAGCCCGGCGATCTCGATCTTGGACTTGCGCCGCGCCCCGAGGGCGGCGAGACGTGACGGCGGCGAAAATAAGGTAAATTCAGCGACTTGGCGCGATATCGCGGCACGATTTAACGTGCCGAAGTCCTTGTTTTTGCCGCCTGCGGGGCCTAGTTTCTAGCTCAAACATGGGCGGACGAGCGCGAGCTGCCGGTCGCCGCGGAGGATTTGCCGATGGGTTCCTTAAGCATATGGCACTGGATGATCGTCATCGTGGTCGTGCTGCTCCTGTTTGGGCGCGGCAAGATTTCCGACCTGATGGGCGACGTTGCCGGGGGCATCAAGGCGTTCAAGAAAGGCATGGCGGAAGACGATAAGCCGGCCGAAGCCAAGAGCGAAGCGAAGACGATCGATCACCAGGCCGCCGCGGGCGCGCAGAAGACGGACGCCGAGCGCGCCGGGACTGTGCGCTCCTAAACAGCGCGCGGCCGCCGTCACTCCTGTCGCACGCGCCGGCCGCCGGGGCCTGACGCCCCCAAGAGTTGGCTAATCCAATGTTCGAACTTGATTGGGGCAAGCTCGTCATCATCGGCATTGTCGCGTTGATCGCGATTGGGCCGAAGGAGCTGCCTGCCGTCCTGCGCACGCTCGGCCAATGGATAGGCAAGGTCAAGCGCATGGCGTCCGAGTTTCAGGGCCAGTTTCAGGAAGCGTTGCGCGAAGCCGAGATGGCCGACCTGAAGAAGGAGGCCGAGAACCTGCACAGCTCGGTCACCGATTTCGCCAATATCGACCCGATGGCCGACGCGCAGAAGGCCGCCGATCATGCGGCTGAAGGCGCCGGCGCGCCGGCGGGCGTCGCGTCGGACGCTCCTGTGGTCGCAGCGCCCACGTCGCCTGTTGACCCAGCGCAAGTGCTGCCGCCGATCGACGTGCCGTTGGCGGAGCAGCCTGCGCCGGTGACCGAAAGCGATTTCGCTCCGGCCGAGCCGCCGCCGGCCAAGCAGGCCGGGGGCGTTTCATGAGTCATGAAGACATCGAGGCCACCAAAGCGCCGTTGATGGAGCACTTGATCGAGCTGCGTTCGCGGCTGATCAAGGCGCTCGTTGCTTTCGCTTTGATGTTCGCGCTGTGCTTCGTCTTCGCCAAGGACATCTACAATGTCCTGGTCTGGCCGTTCGTCTGGGTTGCGGGGCCGGAGCATTCGAAATTCATCTACACGGCGCTGCTCGAATATTTCGTCACGCAGCTCAAGCTCGCGATGTTCGGCGCCGCTTTCCTCTCGTTTCCGGTGATAGCGGCACAGCTTTATATGTTTGTCGCGCCTGGACTTTATCGTAATGAGCGCAAGGCCTTTCTGCCGTACCTGATTGCGACCCCGATTTTCTTCACGCTCGGCGCGGTGGTGGTCTACTTCCTGGTCTTTCCAATGCTGGTGCGCTTCTCGCTGCACATGCAGCAGCCGGGCACCGGCGGCGAAGCGACCATCGAATTGATGCCGAAGGTCGGCGAATATCTGTCGCTGATGATGGCGCTGGTGCTCGCCTTCGGCGTGGCGTTCCAGCTGCCGGTGATCCTGACACTGCTCGGCCGCATCGGATTGATCACGTCGGATCAACTCAAATCGAAGCGGCGTTACTTCATCGTCGGCGCCTTCGTCGTCGCTGCTGTGCTGACGCCGCCGGACGTGCTCAGCCAGATGTCGCTCGCGGTACCGCTGCTGCTGCTGTTCGAGGGCTCGATCTGGTCGGTGCGTTTCGTCGAGAAAAAAGCGAAAGCGCGAGCCGCGGCTGACGCAGCGAGCGCTTCGGCAAAGCCGGCGGAATGAACGACGACAAGTTAGTTTGTGAAGCTAGATTAAGATAACTTTGTCTTAGCGCGCCCGTCGTGCGCCATTAATTTTTAATTGCGGACTTTTGAGTAAGGAATTCAGTTGGCCGCAAATTGATCGCGTTGCGTTGATCAAATTTCCGGTCGGGAAGATCGGATGAATCCGCACGCGCAATCATTGCTGTCTGATCTCGACGTGACGTTGACCAAGGCGTCGAACGTCCGCCGTTCTGACATGCTGCGGCGGATGACAGATCTTTTGCTGGCGAGTGCGCCATCATTTCCGCCGGAAGCGGTCGCGATTTTCAACGCAGTGATGCAGCGGCTGACCCAGGAGGTCGAGCCGAAAGCACTGATCGAATTGAGCGGCCGGCTCGCTGCCGTCAGCAGTGCGCCACCCGAGTTGATTGCCCGGCTGTCGCAAAGCGACGATATCGCGGTATCCGGGCCGGTGCTGGAGAAGTCCGATCTCGTGACTGACGACACGCTGGTTGGGGTCGCCATGACCAAGGGCCTGGGGCATCTGCTCGCGATCGCCGGCCGGGTCCAGATCAACAACGTCGTTACCGACGTGCTGGTCGATCGGGGCGATCCGGCGGTGCGGTGCAAGGTCACCGCCAATGCCGGCGCGTTGCTGTCGGAACGCGGCTTCGCCAAGCTGATTACCGAGGCGAGGAATGACAAGGCGTTGGCTGCGCTGGTCGCCAAGCGCAGCGATATTCCGCCCGAACTGCAGCCGTTCCTCAAAATGGCGGTTGCTTAAACGCCGCCATCCGGCCCGACATACTTGTGTGACAGCAGCGATGGGCGAGGGCGCTTGACCGGAGCCTGCGCTTTCCGCCAAAGCTAGGTCATGTATGACATCAAATGGATTCGAGAGCATCCTGATGCCTTCGACCGGGGGCTCAAGCGCCGCGGTTTGGCGCCGCTGTCCGGCAATCTCATCAAATTAGACGAGACGCGGCGCGCGCTGATCACCAAGCTCGAACAGGCGCAGGCGCGGCGCAACGCGGCATCGAAGGAAATCGGCCAGGCCAAGGCGAAGAAAGACGAGTCGACCGCGCAAAAGTTGATGACCGAAGTAGCGGGCCTGAAGACGTCGATCCCCGAGATGGAGGCTCAAGAAAAAGAAGCCATCGCTGCCCTGGAGATCGAACTAGCGCAAATTCCCAATATACCACTCGACGATGTGCCGGATGGCGCCGATGCCAGTGGCAACGTCGAGCATCACGCGCACGGCAAGAAGCGCGACTACACCTTCGCGCCCAAACAACATTTCGAACTGGGCGAAGCGCTCGGCCAAATGGATTTCGAACTCGCTGCAAAGCTGTCGGGCGCGCGCTTCGTCGTCCTGCAGAAAGGCTTGGCACGCATGGAGCGTGCACTTGGCCAGTTCATGCTCGATCTGCACACTGGGACGCACGGCTACACCGAAGTCAGCCCGCCGCTGATGGTACGGGACGCTGCGATGTATGGCACGGCGCAATTGCCGAAATTTGTCGACGATCAATTCTTTGCGGCGAGCACCGCGCTCATCCAGGAGATTTCCGGGAAGCTGGCGCCGTCGCTCGCCGGCAAGGACCTCGAGCAACGAATGTTTGCCGAGTTCTTTGACGCCTCGAAGATGTGGCTGATTCCGACCGCGGAGGTGCCGCTCACCAACCTTGTGCGGGAACTCAATAGTGGAGGAAGCGCAATTGCCGATGCGGCTGACCGCGTGCACGCCGTGCTTCCGCGCCGAAGCGGGCGCCGCCGGCAAAGATACGCGCGGCATGATCCGTCAGCACCAATTTACCAAGGTCGAACTGGTGTCGATCACATCGCCGGAAAATTCACGGCGAGAGCACGAACGCATGCTCAACTGCGCCGAAGAGGTGCTCAAGAAACTCGATCTGCACTACCGCGTCGTTACGCTGTGCGCCGGCGACATGGGCTTCGCCGCGCAGAAGACCTTTGACATCGAAGTCTGGTTGCCGGGCCAAAACATGTATCGCGAGATTTCATCGTGCTCGACCTGCGGCGAGTTTCAGGCCCGCCGCATGAACGCCCGCTACCGCACCAAAGAGGGCGTGCGCCACGTTCACACGCTCAACGGCTCGGGCGTCGCGGTCGGCCGCGCGCTGATCGCGGTGATGGAGACTTATCAGCAGGATAACGGCGCGATCGCGGTGCCGGAAGCGCTCAAACCTTACATGGGCGGACTGAGCAAGATCGAGCGGGCGTAATGCGTATCCTCATCACCAATGACGACGGCATCCACGCGCCGGGGCTTGAAGCCTGCGAGGCGATCGCGTGCGAACTGTCGGACGACGTCTGGATTGTGGCGCCGGAGACGGATCAGTCCGGCGTTTCGCATTCGCTGTCGCTCAACGATCCGCTGCGGTTGCGCGAAGTTGGCGAGCGGCACTTCGCGGTGAAGGGTACGCCGACCGACTGCGTCATCATGGGCGTGCGGCACCTGATGAAGGAGACGCCCGACATTATCCTCTCGGGGGTCAATCGCGGCCGCAACTGCGCCGAGGATGTCACCTATTCCGGAACCGTTGCCGGCGCGATGGAAGGCACCGTGCTCGGCGTTCCGTCGTTTGCGCTGTCGCAGGCCTATGCCTTCACCACCAAGCACGCGCCGTATTGGGACACGGCGATCAAGCACGCGCCCGGTCTCATTCGCCGCGTGCTCAAGGCCGGGATCCCCCGCGACGTGTTGGTCAACATCAATTTTCCCGATTGCCCGCCGCATGAGGTCGCCGGCGTCGCCGTCACGGTGCAGGGCAAGCGCGACCAGGAACTGTTGCGTATCGATGCGCGCCATGACGGGCGCGGCAATCCTTATTACTGGATCGCGTTCGGTCGCGGCGGCATCGCCGGCGCCGCGCAGGGCAGCGATCTCGCCGCGCTCAACGACAAGCGCATCGCGGTGACACCGCTGCGGCTCGATCTCACCGACGAGCCCTTCATGACCAAGCTTGCGGAAGTTTTCGACTAGGCGGCAAGCAGGCCGGACAGCGTGCTACTGAGTTGTTCGGCCTGGAACGGCTTTTGCAGCGCCGGGCGGTCGCGATAGCGATCGGGCAGGCTGCGTTCGCCGTAGCCGGTGACAAAGACGAATGGCAGGCTGCGTCCGGCCAGGATGTCGGCGACTGGAAAGATCTCCTGACCGTCAAGATTGACGTCGAGGATGGCGGCATTGAACTCGCCGCTGGCGGCGAACTCGCTGGCCTCGGCGACGGTGCCGACCGCCGCGGCCACGCCGTAGCCGAGATCGGTGAGCATATCTTCCAGCAACATACGGATCAGGTACTCGTCCTCAACGATGAGAACGCGCTTTTGCGCCTTGGAGGAATCGTTCATCACCTGCTCCCCGCGCTACAACTCGGGTGGTGTTCCGCGGTTCCACCCGGTCCAGCGGAGCTTACATGAATTGCCGCCAAACGTGCTAAAAATAGGGCCTAGGGAGAACAAGCTTGCCTGAACCGCCGCGCCGCGATGACGAGCGCATGGAATTCCTCCTCAACCTGCGGCGTCGCGGAATTGCCGATCAGGCCGTCTTGCGCGCCATGGACGAAGTGCCGCGCGAACAATTCGTCGGTACCGAATCCGCCAGGCGCGCCTATGCCGACCAGGCGTTGCCGATCAGTTGCGGGCAGACCATCAGCCAACCCTATGTCGTCGCCTATATGACCGAACGGCTTGGCGTGCGGCCGCATGACCGCGTGCTCGAAGTCGGCACCGGCTCGGGCTATCAGGCCGCGGTGTTGTCGCGACTCGCGCGCGAGGTCGTCACCATCGAGCGCTACCGCACGCTCGCCGATGAAGCGCAACGGCGCTTGCAGAGTCTCGGCTACGACAATGTTGAAGTCGTGGTCGGTGACGGCTTTGCTGGCGTGCCGGCGAGGGCGCCCTTCGACCGCATTCTTGTCACCGCTGCCGCCGAAACCATTCCGCAGACATTGCTCGACCAACTGGGCGATGACGGCATCATGGTGCTCCCGGTGGGGCCGCACCAAGGATCTCAACACATTATCAAGCTTACCAAGTCGCAAACAGGGATTGCACGCGAGGACCTGATCGCCGTCCGTTTCGTGCCATTGCTGCCGGGGCAGGCGAAAGAGCTGTGATTTTGCGCCACGACTGTGCAGGCAGTGTGGCATTTTTATCAGACTCACAACCCGTCGACACGGTTCGCTAATTCTTAAGAGCGTGTTTACTCGCTGCTGGTTTATTTCGAACTCTAATTTTGTTGCGTACCAGTGAGTAACCACATGTCGCGCCTCAAGGTGCCGTCTCGCCCGTGTGTGTTTCCGCGGGTTGCAGTTCTCGCTCTGGTTGGACTTGCTGTCGCCGGTTGCGAGAATTCAGGACGCTTCAGTTTCACCTCCGATCGTGACGCGCCGCCGCCGCGCGAAGTGACCGGCTCGGTCTCGCAGCGCCCGGTGCAGCACGCCGCTGTCGTATCGCAGCCGTTGCCGGCGCCGAGCCGTCCGGCGACCGTTGCCGCGAACGGCACCTATGACGGTTACTCCGGCTACGCCAGCGGCGCGCATGGTCTTGGCGCTTATCGTCCCGGTTCTGCCGATGTGACCGGTTCGGTCGCCGAGCGCCCGGCGCCGGTGCCTGCGGGACATTGGACCTGGGACGGCGGACAGCCGGTGACAGTCGGCAATGGTGAGACGCTCGAAACCGTCGCGCGCAGGAACGGCGTGCCGCTGTCGGCGCTCATGGAAGTCAACGGCGTCACCAATCCTTCGAGCATCCGTCCGGGCCAGCGCCTCGTCATTCCGCGCTACGTGTCCGGCTCGGCCGTCGCGCATGCGCCCGCGGCTGCGCCAGCGCCCAAAGCTGTTGCATCCGCCACCGACGGCGTTCACGTCGTCGAGCCGGGCGAGAGCCTGATGGGCATCGCGCACCGCTACGGCGTTTCGCTGACCACGCTCGCGCGAACCAATAATATCCAGCCCTATGCCAAGGTGAGCGTCGGCGATCGTCTGACAATCCCGGGGGCCCAGAAGGTGGCGGCGCGCCAGGCGCCCGTGCCGCAGGTGGCGCAGCCGCGCACTATGCCCGTCGAAAAGGTCGCGAGCGTACCGGTGCAGAATGCGCGCGTCGCAAAACCCGAAGTGCATGAGACCGACAGCGTCGCCAAGGCCGAGCCTGCCGGCGCCATCCCGTCATTTCGTTGGCCGGTGAAGGGCCGGGTCATTGCCGGGTTCGGGCAGAAACCGAACGGTTCGCAGAACGACGGCATTAACCTGGCGGTGCCGGAAGGCACGCCGATCAAGGCCGCGGAAGACGGCGTCGTCGCCTATGCGGGCAATGAGCTCAAGGGCTATGGCAATCTCGTGCTGATCCGTCATTCGGATGGCTTCGTGTCGGCCTACGCCAATGCCAGCGAGCTACTGGTCAAGCGTGGCGACAGCGTCAAGCGCGGGCAGGTGATTGCGCATGCTGGCCAAACCGGCAACGTGACGTCGCCGCAATTGCACTTCGAAATCCGCAAGGGCTCGACGCCGGTCGACCCCACCAAGTATCTCAGCGGCGCCTAATCCTTCAACGCGACGCCGAGGCGCCCCGCCAAATCCTGGATGAACTGCCAGGCGACGCGGCCCGAGCGCGAACCGCGCGTGGTCGCCCATTCGAGCGCGTCGTGATGCAGCGCGTCGGTTTGCGCTGGGATCTTGTAATGTTTGACGTAGCCGTCGACCATCGCGAGGTATTCGTCCTGGCTGCAGCGATGAAAGCCAAGCCACAGGCCGAAGCGGTCGGATAGGGAGACCTTTTCCTCGACCGTCTCGCCTGGATTGATCGCTGTCGAGCGTTCGTTCTCCATCATGTCGCGCGACATCAGGTGGCGGCGGTTCGACGTCGCATAGAAGATGACGTTGTCGGGCCGGCCTTCGACGCCACCTTCGAGAACAGCTTTCAGCGACTTGTACGTCGTGTCGTCGCCATCAAACGAGAGATCATCGCAGAACACGATGAAGCGGCAATCCGAGCCGCGGATCAGCGCCATCAATTCGGGAAGGCTCTGGATATCCTCGCGGTAAATCTCGATAAGCTTGAGCGGGCCCCGTTTGCTGTTGCGCGCGAAAGCGGCGTTGACCGCGGCGTGCGACGCCTTGACCAATGACGACTTGCCCATGCCGCGCGCGCCCCACAGCAGCGCGTTGTTGGCGGGCAGGCCTTTGGCGAAACGCTCGGTGTTCTCCACCAGCACGTCGCGCACGCGTTCGATGCCCTTGAGCAGCGACATCTCGACGCGGTTGACGCGGGCGACCGGCGCGAGCCGCAGCCCGTCGGGATGCCAGACGTAAGCGTCCGCGGCCGAAAAATCCGGTCGCGACGTCTGCCGCGGCGCCAGCCGCTCGAGCGCGGTCGCGATGCGCTCAAGCAAGTCTGTTCCCTGCGGCGACTTGCCGGCGGATTTGGCTTTGCGGGGCAGTTTTGCTTTCGATTTCGCCATCGGCACGCTCGTCACAAAATCGCGCTGCTCTTAGCCGGGTGGCGTTGCTCCCGCAAGCTGGCCGCTCCGGAAATGGCTGAAAATGGGCACTTTTGCAGGGTCGGCAGCGTTGCAATTGGGCGGGCGGCCGCTATAGTCCGCGCCAAATTGCAAGGAAATCGAAGCGAGGAACGCCGAAATGTGGATTACGCCCGCCTATGCGCAAGGTGCTTTGCCGTTCGGCGGCGAGGGCGGCATGCTGACGTCTCTGCTCCCTTTCGTCCTCATCTTCGTCATCATGTATTTCCTGATCCTTCGCCCGCAGCAGAAGAAGGTAAAAATGCATCAGGAGATGGTGAAAAATGTGCGGCGGGGCGACACCGTCGTCACCAATGGCGGGCTCATCGGCAAGGTCACCAAGGTGATCGACGACGACCAGATCGAGATCGAGATCGCGGACGACGTGCGCATCCGCCAAATGCGGCAGATGGTCACCGATGTGCGCGCCAAGGGTGAACCTGTGAAGGACGAGGCCGCGGCCAGCTAGCGCTCGCGCGGAATCCTCGCTGAACCGCAAGTCGGGACGTCATGCTCTATTTCACGCGTTGGAAGGTGATCGCGATTCTGTGCACGGTGATCGCCGTCTGCCTGGTCGCGGTTCCCAACTTCCTTCCCGAAAAAATGGTGCAGAGCTGGCCGAAATGGGCGCAGCGCCACGTCGTGCTCGGTCTCGACCTCCAGGGCGGCTCTCACATTCTTCTCGAGGTCGATACGAAATCCGTGCGCAAGGAGATGCTGGAGGCGCTTCGCGACGACGTGCGCCGCGTGCTGCGCGACGCGCGCATCGGCTACACCGGACTGGTGGTGCGCGGCAACAGCGTCGAGGTCCGTATCCGCGAAGGGCAGAATTCGGGGCAGGCGCTTGAGAAGCTGCAGGCGCTATCGCAGCCCCTCGGCGGTATCCTTGCCGCCACCGGCCAACGCAACATCGACATCACCAGCGAACCGGGCGATCTCTACCGGCTGACGCTGAGCGAGCCCGCAATCGTCGATCGGGTGCGCCAAGCCGTCGACCAATCGATCCAGATCATCGAACGGCGCGTGAACGAGCTCGGTACCGTCGAGCCGCTGATCCAGCGTGAAGGCACCGATCGCATCCTTGTGCAGGTTCCTGGTTTGCAGGATCCGACGCGGCTCAAGGAGTTGCTCGGCAAGACCGCCAAGCTCGACTTCCACATGGTCGACGTCTCGGTGTCGCCCGAGCAGGCGCTGCAAGGCAGCGTGCCGCCGGATGACGAAGTTCTCTACGGCACCGGCGCGACCAAGACGCCGTATGTGCTGGAGAAGCGTATCCTGGTCTCCGGCGCCGATCTGACCGATGCACAACCGGGCTTTGACTCGCGCACCAGCGAGCCGATCGTGCAGTTCCGTTTCAATACGTCCGGCGCGCGCAAGTTCGCGCAGGTAACGCAGGAGAACGTCGGCAAGCCGTTCGCCATCGTGCTCGACAATCAGGTGATCTCGGCGCCGGTTATCCGCGAGCCGATCCTCGGCGGCTCGGGGCAGATTTCCGGCAACTTCACCGTACAGTCCGCGACTGACCTCGCGATCCTGCTCCGCGCCGGCGCGCTGCCGGCGCCGCTGACGATCATCGAGGAGCGCACCGTCGGCCCTGGTCTCGGTGCCGACTCGATCGCGCAGGGCAAGATATCGTCTTACGTCGGCGCGGCCATGGTGATCCTGTTCATGCTGGTGACCTACGGCCTGTTCGGCCTGTTCGCCAACATCGCGGTGGCGATCAACGTCGCGATGATCTTCGGCGTGTTGTCGCTGCTCAATGCGACACTGACGCTGCCGGGCATCGCCGGAATCGTACTCACCGTCGGCATCGCGGTCGACAGTAACGTGCTGATCTACGAGCGTATCCGCGAAGAGGTACGCGGCGGCCGCACGCCGATCAACGCCATCGATGCTGGCTTCTCGCGCGCGCTCGCCACCATTCTCAATTCCAACATCACCACGTTCATCGCCGCCGCCGTACTGTTCTATATCGGCACCGGCCCGGTGCGCGGCTTTGCGGTGACGCTCGGCATCGGCATCGTCACAACCGTATTTACCGCCTTCACGCTGACGCGCCTGATCGTGGCTTATTGGGTACGCTGGCGCCGCCCGCAGCGCGTACCGATTTAGGAGCGCGCATGCGCCTGCTTCGCATCGTTCCCGACGACACCAAATTCGATTTCATGCGCTTCCGGCGCATCAGCTTTCCCATTTCCGCGCTGATGTCGATCGTCGCGATTTCGCTCTACTTCTTCCACGGGCTGAATTTCGGCATCGACTTCAAGGGCGGCACGCTCATTGAGATCCAGAGCAAGGCGGCGCAGGCCGATCTCGCCAAGATGCGCGCGAGCCTCAACGTCCTGGGGCTCGGCGAAGTGCAGCTGCAACAGTTCGGCGCGCCCAATGACGTGCTGATCCGTATTGCTGAGCAGCCGGGCGGCGATGCAGCGCAGCAGGAGGCCGTGACGAAGGTGCGCGGTGCGCTCGGCAGCGAGGTCGACTACCGGCGCGTCGAGGTGGTCGGCCCGCGCGTCTCGGGCGAATTGCTGTCCTATGGCGTTATCGGGCTGATGCTGGCGATCTTCTGCATCTTGATTTACCTGTGGTTCCGCTTCGAGTGGCAATTCGCGCTCGGTGCCATGATCGCCAACGTGCACGACCTCGTGCTCACCATCGGCTTTATGTCGCTGACCCGCATCGACTTCGACCTCACCAGCATCGCGGCGCTGCTCACCATCCTCGGCTATTCGCTCAACGACACGGTCGTCATCTACGACCGTATTCGCGAGATGCTGCGGCGGTACAAGAAGTTGCCGATGCCGGAATTGCTCAATGCGTCCGTCAACCAGACTTTGTCGCGCTCCGTCATTACCCACGTCACGGTGTCGCTGGCCTTGCTCGCCTTGCTGCTGTTCGGCGGCCAGGCGATCCACAGCTTCACGGCGACGATGATGTTCGGCGTGGTGCTGGTCGGCACCTATACGTCGGTGTTCATCGCATCGCCGATTCTGATCTACCTCGGCGTCGGCACCGGCCGGGATTCGCTCTCAGCGTCCACCAAAGACGACAAGCCGTAGACGCATGTCTGCCGGGGCCGATGCGCCGCATCTGCCGAGGCCAGCGCCGATCGAGGCCTACGGCAACGGCGGGTTTCGCTTTGGCGGCATGTCGCACCGCGGCTCGCTGCTGTGCTTTCCCGACGGCATCTGGGCCTGGCCGGTACAAACCCTTGCCGATCTGACCGAGGCCAAGCTTGCGCAGGCTTTTGCACGCGCCGCAGCGCTCGATTTCTTTCTGATCGGGGCGGGGCAGGATCCATGGGTGCTGCCGGAAGCGTTGCGTGTACGGTTTCGCGAACTGTCGTTGTCGGTCGACACGATGGAGACAGCGGCGGCGGTCCGCACTTACAATATCCTTTTGGCGGAGAACCGCCGCATCGGCGCCGGGCTGATCGCGGTATAAGCGGCCATGGCCGATCCCGACAGCGTTCGCGAAGCCTATCGCCACTGCGAGGTGTTGGTGCGGACTTACGACAAGGACCGCTATCTCGCCGCGCTGTTCGCACCGGCCGGGCGGCGGCCATCTCTCTTTTCCCTTTACGCCTTTGATTTCGAGATCGCACGCGTAAAGGCCGCCGTCAGAGAGCCGATGGCCGGCATGATCCGCCTGCAATGGTGGACTGAGGCCATCGGCGGTCTGCGTGCCGAGGAGGCGGCAGCGAGCCCGGTGATGATCGCTTTACAAGACGCGACGCAACGCACCGGGGTATCGCTCAAGCCCTTACTTGCCGCCATTGAAGCGCGGCAGGCCGAACTCCACGGCGCGGAACCGACGGCGGCATATGCTGCAATCATGGTGATGGCCGCACATTTGCTCGGCGCGGATGAGGACAGCATCCAAGCCGCCGCGCACAGCGGCGCGCGTGCACTTGCTTTTGCGCGGACCGATCCTGACCAAGCGCGCGACGCCTATCGCGCGTTCCGCAATCAAATCGGCACGTTGTCGGACCAAGCGCTGCCTGCTTTTCTCAGCGTGGCGCTGGTTCCGCTGCTCTTGAAAAGTCCGGATGCGCCGCAGTGGCGCAAGCAGATCGCGCTGCTCCACACGGCGTGGTTCGGCTTTCCAAAAATCTAGTTATTCTGCCGCGACCGCGGCATGGCCGCCGATCCAGCGCTCGAGGTCGGCCAATGCGCGCGCGCTCAGCGCGCTCTTGCGCGCGAGGTTCTTGGCCGACCCGCGGCCGAACTTGCGGCCTTCGGGGGCGACCGGCTCGGCGATGGGCGGAAATAATCCGAAATTCACGTTCATCGGCTGGAACGAGGAAGGACCGGCGTCGATGGTCTCGATATGGCCGCCGGTGATATGCGCGAGCAGCGCGCCATGCGCCGTTGTCGGCGGCGGCGGCGCCAGCGTTTCGCAGCGGCGTTCCGCAGCCGCAAAGCGTGCCGCCAATCCGCCGATCGCCGCGGATTCGACATAGCCTTCGCAACCGGTGATCTGGCCGGCGAAGCGCCAGCGCAAATTGGCCTTCAGCCGCAGCGTTTCGTCCAGCAGCTTCGGCGAATTCAGGAAGGTGTTGCGGTGCAGGCCGCCGAGCCGCGCGAACTCGGCATTGTCGAGGCCGGGGATGGTGCGGAAGATACGGAGCTGCTCGCCGTGCTTCATCTTGGTCTGGAAGCCGACCATGTTGAACAGCGTGCCGAGCTTGTTGTCCTGGCGCAGTTGCACGACCGCATAGGCCTTCACGTCCGGGGCGTGCGGATTGGTCAGACCGAACGGCTTCATCGGGCCGTGGCGCAGCGTCTCCGGCCCGCGCTCGGCCATCACTTCAATCGGCAGGCAGCCGTCGAAATACGGCGTTGACGCTTCCCAATCGTGGAAGGAGGCCTTGTCGGCGGCGAGCAGCGCGGCGATGAAGTTGTCGTATTGTTCGCGCGTCAGCGGGCAATTGATGTAGTCGGCGCCGGTGCCGCCGGGTCCGGCCTTGTCGTAGCGCGACTGGAACCAGGCCTGGCCGAGATCGATCAAGTCGCGATGCACGATCGGCGCAATCGCGTCGAAAAAGGCGAGCGCGTCTTCGCCAGTTAGTTTACGCACGCTGGCGGCGAGATCCGGTGAGGTCAGCGGCCCGGTCGCGATGATGACGCTATCCCAATCGTCGGGCGGCAGCGCGACTTCGCCGCGTTCGATGCTGACGAGTGGATGCGCCTCGAGTGTCGCCGTTATGGCGGCGGAAAACCCGTCGCGGTCGACGGCCAAGGCACCACCGGCCGGCACCTGGTTCTTGTCGGCGGCGCGCATCACCAGCGATCCGAGCCTACGCATCTCCTCATGCAGCAAGCCGACCGCGTTATGGTCCTTGTCGTCGGAACGGAACGAATTCGAGCAGACCAATTCGGCGAAACCGTCGGTCTTGTGTGCCGCCGTCTGGCGTTGCGGTCGCATCTCGTGCAGCGTCACCGCGACGCCGGCTTGCGCCAGCTGCCAGGCGGCGTCGGAGCCGGCCAAGCCGCCGCCGATGATGTGGACAGGTTTCAGGCTCATCGCCGCAACCTAGGTCGCGGCGGCATGGGCTGCAATGCGCCCAAAACGAAACCGCCCGCGTCAGGCGCGGGCGGTATCAAAACATCGGCTATGGATTAGCCGCGGTGAGCGGCGTTCCAGGCAACGCGGTAGATATCCGAACGGGCGATGCCGATATCGGCAAGCTCGCGGTCGCCCAGGCGCGACAGTTCATTCAGGCTTTGATTGTACCGCTTCCATTCCCGGACGAAGCGGACGAGTGCGGCAAACATGGCTTTCCTTCTTTCCTTACGATCCGGCCTTGGCCGGAGAATTTGATGCCCGGAACATAGGGATATTCTCCACCCTGAAAAGTAATAATGTTGCGCTGCAGCAATGCAGAATTTGCATAGCTTAAGTCACTGATTGTTAAGCAAAAGGGCGAGATTGCCACATTTTTGGTGCTGCGGGTCGGTAGCCGGTGAGAAAGCGCGCCCGGAGGGACCAATCGTGTAGATTGGCGCGCCGACCGGGAGTTCGCCGCCATGAAAATCGATCTGCGCTTTGCGTTCGTTGCAATTCTGCTTGCGCTCGCGGGGCCGAGCGCGGCTTCGGCGGCAGAGCTTAAGGTGCTGGTGGCTGGCGCCTACGATCAGGTGTTCCAGGCGCTTCTGCCGGATTTCGAGCGGCAAACCGGCAACACGGCGAAATCTGAAAAAGGTCCGGCAGGCACGCTAAAGAAGCGGGTCGAAAGCGGCGAGGCATTCGACATCGCCATTGTCACGCCTGCGGTGATGGAAGGCCTCATCAAGGACGGCAAGCTCGACGGGCAAAGCTTCGCCAAGGTGGCGACGGTCGGCGTCGGTGTCGGCGTGAAAGATGGGGCCCCGAAGCCCGAGATCTCGTCGGTCGATGCGGTCAAACGCGCGCTGCTCGCCGCCAAAACCGTTGTCTATACCGATCCGGCGCCCGGCGCGAGCAGCGGCATGTACGTGGACAGTCTGCTTGTGCGTCTTGGCATTGCCGATCAAGTTCGTCCGAAAGCGAAGCTCAAGGCGGGCGGCCATGCCGGCGACTTCGTCGCCAGCGGCGAGGCGGACATCGTCGTGCAGCAGGCGAGCGAAATCATTCCAGTGAAAGGTGTCGTGCTGGTCGGGCCGCTGCCGGCAGAGATTCAAAAGACGACGACCTATGCCGCCGCCGTCTCGTCGCAAAGCCAGCAAAAGGAGGCGGCGCAAGCGCTCATCAAGGCGCTGACATCGCCGGCCGCCGCCGCTGTGCTGAAGGCGAAGGGAATGGACCCGGCGAAATAATCGCTTCGCCGTCATGTCTCACGGTCTCAGTCCACGAATCGTTATCACTGCGCTCGGCGTCAGCCAGATTCTGGCCTGGGGCACCTCGTTCTATATTCCCGCAGTCTTTGCCGAGCCAATCGTCGCCCAAACCGGCTGGTCGTTGAGCTTCGTGGTTGGCGGCACGTCGCTTGGTCTGCTCGTGGCCGGACTGATCTCGCCGCAGGTCGGCAAGCTGATCGACCGGCATGGCGGCCGCCCGGTGCTATTCGCCAGTTCGCTGTTTTACGCGACTGGGCTTTGCACGATCGGTCTCGCGCCGGCTCTGCCGGTCTATCTCCTGGGCTGGGCGCTGATCGGCGCCGGCATGGGCACGGGGCTTTACGACGCCGTTTTTGCGGCGCTCGGCCGCATGTATGGGAGCGAGGCGCGCGGGCCGATCACCAACCTGACACTGTTCGGCGGGTTTGCCAGCACCGTTTGCTGGCCGCTCAGCGCCTTCATGATCGAGCATGTCGGCTGGCGCGCGGCATGCTTGATTTACGCCGGGCTTCATCTCGGCCTGTCATTGCCCTTGCAGATGTCGGTTGTGCGCAAGACATCGAAGACGGCAACTCAAAGTGTAACGCCGGATGACGACAAACCTGCCAAACCACAGCGGCTCGACAACGAGACCACGATCTTTGTGTTGCTCGCCGTGGTGCTGTCGCTCGCGGCCGGCATTGGCTCGATCGTGGTCGTTCACTTGCTGATCTTCCTGCAGGCGAGGGGCGTGGACTTCGCCGTTGCAGTCAGTCTCGGCACACTGTTCGGCCCGTCCCAAGTCGGTGCCCGCGTTGTCGAACGGCTGTTCGGCAATCGCTACCATCCGATCTGGACGATGATTGGGTCCTGCACCCTGATGGCGGTCGGCCTGCTGATGCTGTCTGCCAGCGTGCCGGCACTGGTGCTGACTATTGTGCTTTACGGCGGCGGTTACGGCGTGTCGTGGATCGGGCGCGGCACCTTGCCGTTGGCACTGTTCGGTCCCGTGCGGTTTCCGCGGCTGATGGGCAAACTCGCGTTTCCGAGCCTGATCGTGCAGGCATTGGCGCCGTCTATCGGCGCGTTCCTGATCGAGCGAACAGGCGTGGATGCGACCATCGGCGTATTGACCGTAGTCGCTTTGGTCAATGTGGTGCTGATCGGTACCCTGTGGTGGCTTTGTCGTGACCACGTCAACGCGGACCGCGCGCCATGACCCTCCCTTTGCAAATGCTGTTTTTCGAAGATCTCTCGGTTGGCATGACAGAGACTTTAGGCAAGACCATCAATTCCTCCGACGTGGTTGGTTTCGCGGAGGTCACGGGCGATCGCAATCCGATCCATCTCTCAGAGCATTTTGCCGCCAAGACGCCATTCGGCACGCGCATCGCGCATGGCCTTTATACCGCGAGCCTGATTTCGGCAGTGCTCGGCACGCGGCTGCCGGGCCCGGGCGCGATTTATATCTCGCAGACGCTGAACTTCCGCGCGCCGGTCAAGATCGGCGACACCGTCGAGGTCAGCGTCTCGGTCGCCGAACTGATGCCGGATAAATTCCGCGCCCGGCTTTCGTGCACATGTTCGGTCGACGGCGAGACGGTGCTCGACGGCGAAGCATGGGTGAAGGTGCCTTCGAAAGAAGCCGGCGGCCGGCCTCTACCCCGCATTTGAATACCGTCAACGCGTGACGCGCGAGGAACGGTGCCGCCGACTTTGCGTTAGGTCAAAGTGGGCCCGGAAATTACATGGCATAGGGCACATTGAGAGGGCCTTATGCTGAACCAGCAACCACTCAAGCCGCGCGCGAAGGCACTCCATCGAGCCGAAAGGTCGGTCGACTGGCTGGCGTTGTGGGCAATTTCGCTTGGTATGTGCGCGATGGTCTTTGCGGGGACGGCGTTCTTCGTCGCTTTCGACAAAACAGGCGCCGTGTTGATTCTCGTCGGCACCGCCGCGATGATTTCACTGATCCTGAAAGCGAGCGCGCACGGCGACATGTGAGCCGCGGGCGTCCGCCGAACGCTGCTTGGCGTCCGCTCAGCTTCCGGGCGGCGGTGCGAAGAAGCAACGCGGCGTGCCGTCCGGTCGTTTGCAGCGCCAATAGGCGCCGTCGGGCGAGGGCAGTGCCTGGCTGTAGGGAATGGTCTCGTTGACATCCTGATGGACGGTCGGACCGTCGGTCGGATTGCCGGTGACGGCTTCGCCGTATGTTACGGCGCCGACGACCGAGTAGCCGCCGGTCTTGGCGTGCACGGCGCTTTTATCGACGACGCCGCAATCCTCGGCGCCACAGCACCATTCGCCCGCGGGATTTTTGTACGTGCCGCGGCTGATCCAGAGATCGTGCGCGAAAGCGGCGGATGTCGAAAGGGCGAGGAAGACAGCAAAGAGAGAGCGCGTCAGGCTGCGCGGCATGGGTGGCCTCCATCAAAAGCTCCCCCGGCACGGCGTCTTGTCTTGCTCTCCTCACCTCCCGTAAGTACTCGCCGCTGGTTTGGTTCCAGCCGGCTCCTTGCGCCCAACCTTGTCAAACGGTTGTGACGAATCGGATAAGCGCAAAAATGCTAGCACGTTCTACTGTATTCGCGACGTAAAATTGTGCGGTGCGGTATAACCGCCATGCAAGGATGTTGGAGCTTTCAGTGCCGGCTTTTCAAAACGGTATCGTGTTGCCAAGTCGATGAGACCTTCCTGGCAAATTTGGCGCGATCGACGCGGGCGCGTGTCGCTCCTGCGCATTGTCACGCTCATTCTTCTTCTGCTGCCGCTCGCCAAAACTTTTTACGATGCCAATGCCATTTTCCACGGCGCGCGGCCGATCAACGATCTGATCCACCGGGCCGGCTTCTGGGCGCTTGTCTTTCTCGGTGTGACGCTTGCGGTGACGCCGTTCCGGCGCATTGCGCGTTACGGTGGCTTGAGCGACGTGCGGCGTATGCTGGGCGTCGGCGCGTTTTGCTATATCGCCGCACACTTGACGCTGTTCTGGGACGATCAAAGCTTCGATCTCGGCAAGTCAGCCTACGAGATTACGCATCGTTGGTATCTCATTATTGGCGGCACGGCGTGGCTCGGTTTGGCCGTGCTGGCAGCGACCTCGACCGACGGCATGGTGCGCCGGCTCGGCGGCATGCGATGGCGCAGGCTGCATCAACTCGTTTACGCGATCGCGCTGCTGGCGCTGATCCATTATTTCCAGCAAACCAAAGCCGACGTCACGGTGCCGACATTCGCCGCGAGTTTGTTCGGCTGGCTGATGGCGTATCGGCTGCTCGCGTGGTGGCAGGGCAGCGGCGATCTGTCGACGCTCAGCTTGCTCGGGTTGAGCGTTGCCGTCGCGGCGCTGACCTTCGTGGGCGAAGCGTTCGGGATCGCCATCGCCTTCCACGTGTCGCCGATGCGCGTGCTGTCCGTCGCATTCGATTTCAATGCCGGCATCAGGCCAGGCTGGGAGGTGCTCGGCGCGGGTCTCGCCGTCGTCGCGCTCGATTTCGTCCGCGGGCGCTGGCGCGCGCGCATTGCACGCCCGGTCGCGGCGGAATAGGAACTCACATGGCAATTTTTGTTGTGGCGCACGGCGCCTGGTCGGCCGGCTGGGCGTGGAAGAAGATGCATCCGCTGATGAGTGTACGGGGGCATCGGCTGATCACGCCGACCCACACCGGCCTTGGCGAGCGCGCGCATCTTGCGCATCCTGACATTGATCTCGACACACACATTGCCGACATCCTCGGCGTGCTCGACTGGGAGGATTTGGAAGGCGTCAATCTGATCGGGCATTCCTATGGCGGCATGGTCGCGACCGGCGTTGCCGATCGCGCGCGAGCCCGCATTGCGCAACTCATCTATATTGATGCTTTCGCGCCGAACGACGGCGACAGCGTGCTCGATCTGCTGCCACCGGCAGCGCGTGCACAGCGTCAGGTGGGACCGGACGGCTTCATTCCTTCGGGGCCGATGCCGGCCGATACATCGCCGGAGGACGTTGCCTGGTGCCAGCCGCGACGCAAGCCGCAGCCGGGCAAGACTTTCGAGCAGAAGCTGCGGCTGCAAAACGGTCCACTGAAATTGCCGCGCCATTACATCTATTGCACGCGTCATACGCCTGACGACCGCTTTCGTCAGTTTCTCGAGCGCGCTCGGCGCGAAGTCCTGGGGCGCCTACGAGATCGAACTCCAGCCACAACCCGCACATCACCTGTCCGGACGTGCTCGCGGATTTGCTGGCGCGGATCGCGATTTAGATTTTCCGGCTGTCATAGGCCCAGTGCAGCAGCGCTTGGCGTTGGCGCTTGCGGCACAGTAAATCGCCGGGCTCGCAGTTCTTCTGCACTTGCCGGACGTGGCGGCGGATCGCTTTCCAGCGCTTGATCTGTCGCGCGTCTTCGTCCGGCATCCGGCGGCCCATGTAGTAGCGGCAATACCACTGAAACCAGCCGCGCGGATCGTCGCGGTGGATCCAGCCCTTGCGTTTCCATTCCGACAGCGGCTGGCTGGCGTCGACGCCGAAGAAATTCAGCGCGCAGTCGCGCTTGCCGCGCGCAAACTTGGCGTTCGCAAACCAGCTCTTGGGGAATTCGCGGCGGCAATCGGTCATGTACTTGCCGCAGAACACGCCGAGCTTGAGCATCTGCGCCGGCGTCAGTTGCGGCTTGAAATCCGGATCGAAGCCACGGCCGACGCCTGCGCTGAGCGCGTAGCGATAGCCCTTCTGCATCTTGTCATTGACGGTCACGGTGCGCCGGCGCATGCGGCGCTTTTAACTAGATGCGTTTGCGCTCGGCAACCGGAACTGTGGGCAACACCGGCGCGCGTTTCGGCAACAGCGGCTTGAGGTGTCCGGCGGCATTGATCAAGGGATCGACGACTTCGCCCTTGAAGGTGTGCGCGTCGGCACGACCGGGAAAGCCGAAGGTGAGGGGTTCGCGCTCCTTCGTCGGCACGTAGAGCGTGCCGAACATCCAGTCCCATAGCGCCAGGCAGCTGCCGAAGTTCTTGTTGAAGTGCTTCGGATTGCCCGAATGATGCACCTGATGATGCGCCGGCGATACGAAAACGCGGCCGAGCGCGCCCCGGAATGAGATCCACATGTGCGAGTGCTGCAGATGCACGTAGGTGTGGATGAACACCACCAGGATCAGGTTGGTGTCGTTGATGGCGTATTGATAGGCGGTGTTGCCGAACAGGTAATTGCCGGTTCCGTCGGCGGTCGCAGCTGAGAACGCCAGGATGTTGGCGAAGACCCACGAGTACACGGGATGGACGCGGAAGTTGGTGACCGGCGTCAGCACCTCGGCGGAGTGGTGCACTTTGTGGAACTCCCACAGGAACGGCACCTTGTGGCTGAGCCAGTGATTGAACCAGTAGCCGAGCTCGTAGCCGAGAAAGAGCAGCACGGTGACGCCAGCGCGAGAGACGATGACCGGCAACGTGGAAGGCGCGACTGGGCCGAACACGGCGACCAACATTGCGATGATGCCGTTGGTGATGAACTGATACGTCAGCACCGCCCAGCCGATCATGATGCCGTAGAGAAATACGTTGAACAGCATGTAGCCGATATCGGCGCGGTTCGAGCGATGACGCACGATGCGCTTGGGGAACAGCGCGCGCAGGATGACGCGCCAGCGCACGCGGCGGCCCCGCTTCACGCGCTGCCAGGCAAAGAACAGCGCGGCGATGACAAATGCGGCAAACAGCGACGTCGCGGAAAAATGCGAGCCGAGCGAAAAAATCAACTTGGTCAGCTGATGGAAAAAGAACTCGATGATCGGCGGAAGATGCAAGACGGGCTCCGGAAAGGGCAGCGCCCAATGTCTTACTGGAGAGTAAATATTGTGTTAGGCGCATCCCAACATAAGTAACGACTGTCGTCCCCGAAGAGGTGATTTCATGGCCAAACTCACGCTCTACCACGCTGCGCCGTCGCGTTCGTCTATCGTTTTGTGGATGCTGGAGGAGGTCGGGCAGCCATATGATATCAAGCTCATCAAGCTGAGCGCCGGCGACAATCTCAAGCCCGATTATCTCGCCATCAATCCGATGGGCAAGGTTCCGGCGCTCAAGCATGGCGATACGGTGATCACCGAGGTGGCGGCGATCTGCACGTATCTCGCCGATGAATTCCCTGACAACAAGCTCAATGTCCCGGTTGGAACGCCGCGGCGCGGCGAGTATCTCAAGTGGCTGTTCTTCGGCCCGAGCGTGATCGAGCCGGCGATGACCGATCGCGCATTTCCGCGCAAGGAGGATCCACGCGCCGCCGGGCTCGGCTGGCGCGACTTCGATACGGTGCTGGACATCGTCTCCAAGGCGGTCGGCAAGGGCCCCTACCTGATGGGCGATCAGTTCACCGCGGCCGACGTCGTGATCGGCTCGGGCCTGCGCTACGGCATGATGTTCAAGCTGATCCCGGAGCGCAAAGAGTTCGTCGATTACATCGGCCGTTTTGCGCAACGCCCGGCGGCGCAACGCGCGCAGGCCAAGGACAAGGAATTGAGCGCGTCGTGAACCGGGGGCGGGGCGGGGGCGACTAAGGAGCATGAGGGGATTCATCGCGTCCATTATCGCCGCTGTTTTGACGGCGGGGATAAGTTATTCCGCGTCAGGCGCGAGCCCAGAGGACGCCTATATCGCCACGCGCGACACCGCGATCGCCAAGATCAAGGCCGACGAGGCGGCTGAGAACCATGGGCCCATGGGGTCCACGTCCAGCAAGATCGATGACGAGGACAATCGGGCGCGCGCCGGCCTCGAACAGCAGATGCGCGCCATCGTCGGTCCCGTCGTCATCAAGGGCATGCCGCGTGACGGCAAGATCAATCTCGATACGCTGAACGAGGGGGACGAAGGCTTTGGCATGCTCGACGGCATGGTCTACGGCGGGCTCGACGACAAGACCCGCGTGATCGTAACGACGGACGGTATGTTCAAGCGCTGGCTGCGCACATGGTCGGACGAGCTTGGCAGTGAGACACAGCTGGCCGACATCGCCAAGAACAACAATTTCTATACGCACGCAATTCTGACCAACTCGGCGGTCGTGCGTTTTGCCGAACTGCCGATCCGCAAATCGGCCGGCGCGTCGTTCGCCTATGCCATGCTAGCGGCACGCACGCAGAGCGATATCCCGCAGAAGGCCGATGAAATCTTTGTGCTGGTCGCGCAAGGCGACAAGGTCTTCCTTGCCTATACGAGAGAATTTGGCGCCATCGGTTCGATCGCCGCGTGCGAGGCGATCCGGAAGGACTACGCGCAAAAGGCGATCGATGCCGGAACCGAACCGGGTCTGGACGACGACGCGCGTCAGAAGAAATCGGACGAGATGAGCGGTAAATCCGATTCCGAATTCCTGCGCTGCTTTTCGGAGAAGGCCTCGCAGCAAACCGGATACGCTGCCGCGGCCAGGGCGGCGCAGGCGCTGCTCGACCGGCTGCCTTCGCGCTGAGGCTAAGACGCCTTCTTCATCGCCGCGCCGCCTCCGCGGAGGCCACCGAGGATCGCCGCGGCGCGCGCCATCGAGAAGTCGCGCGTCTTCGGATCGTAGGCGGCGCCGGCGTCGGGCATCATGTAGGCGTGCTTGATGCCGGGGAAGATGTGCAGCTCGAGATTGCTCATGCGTGCCGCGGCCTTGCGGAACAACTCAAGCACGTCGGGCGGCGCCTGGTTGTCGTCGTCGCCCCAGATGATGCAGACCGGCGCGGTGACGCCGTCGAGATCGGCCATGTAATCCTGCATGCGGCTGCCGTGGCAGGAGATGCCGGCGGCATAGCCGAGGCGCTTCGGCCCGATCATCGCGTAGGGCCCGCCGTAGCAGAAACCCATCGCCGCGGCGCGGCTGTTGAACTGTTTGAGCGTGCGCAAGTGGGCGAGCGTGTCGGTCATGTCGGCCTCGCCGGTCTTGATCTTTTCGGCGCGGGGTTGCGCGCGGGCGCCGACTTTCTCGCCGTCGGCGCGGCTCATGGGGCCGGGGGCGGTGCGCCAGAACAGGTCCGGCGCCGCGGCGATGAAGCCTTGCGCGGCAAAGGCGTCGGCGATATCGCGCAGATCCTTGTCGACGCCATGGATGGCCGACGCCAGCACGACCGCGGGCACAGCCTCATTGCCGGCCGGCAGCGCGAGATAGCAATCGAACGCCTTGCCGTCGCGTGATTTCACTTTGATCGTTTGTCCCGACATCGTTTCCTCCATTCTCAGTGTGCGTTGTCTTCGACCTGCTGCACCAGCCAGAGGGCGTGGCGGGCGGCCTCGCGATTGATGCATTTGATGTAGATGATCCGCGACAGCGAGCCTTCCTCATATTGCATCGCCTCGGTGTCGCAAAGCTTGGCGCGGGAGAGCGCCCAGGTCCGCTCCATGTCGTCGATGATGTCGGTGCCCGGCACGGCGTGGTCGCGCTTGTTCTGCGGCGGCCGGTTCCACGGCTGCGCCACCGTCTTGCCGAGCGGCCCCTCGCGCAGCGCCTTGAGGCTCGCGACGCTTTTTTCGTCCCAGACGGCGATCTCGCGTTCGGCGCAATCGCCCTGGCCGCGCGTCGAGTCATGGGGGTAGGGATCGTTGTCGCCGCGCGGCGCGTCGATGCACGGTTGCATGACGGCGGCGATGCAGCGCTCGGGCTCGTCCTTCTGCTTTTCGAGGCAGGCGTCGATCACCGCGCGATCCTCCGAACGGACGATGGGCGGGTCGTCGGCCAATGCGGCGGTCGTCGAGAACAACAGTGTGGCGAGGATGAGACGCATGGATACAAAGACAATGGGCGGCAGACCATAGCGGAGGGCCGCCCGCTTGTCCCGGCGGATGCGGCCGCTAGACTGCGCGGCCAGTGACACTGTAAGGGGGCGTTCCGATGAAGCTCATCTGCTATCTGCTCGGCATCGTTTTTATCGTCGTTGCCGTCGCCTATTTCGTCATGCCGGCCGACCAGCTGCCGAGCTTCATGCCGGGCCACCAGGCGGGTGTCATGCGCGCGCACTACAAGCATGGCGTGCTCGCCGGCGTGGTGGCGATTGTGTTCCTGATCGCCGGCTGGGTGATGGGCCGCAGGAGCTGATCGCTCATTCGACCGTCAGGCTTTCCAGCACGTGGTCGAGCGCCTTGTACTCGACGGAGTTCATGCCCGGCTGCGTGATGGTCCAGACCTGCGCCCAGGTGCCGGGCTCGAGCGGGATGATGACGATCTTGGCGCGGCGCGTGTGCCCGCGCTTTTCTGGAATGTTGCCATAGAACGCCGTGCCGCGATGCAGCGCGCCGCCTTTGGCGTCGGTGACGCGCGCGTCCTCCTGCTTGTCGAAGCTTTTGACGCCGGCCGCGACGCCCGCTTTGTCGGCGACCGCGTCGAGCGGCTTGCCGCGCAAGGCATCGTCGGCGATGAAACCGACATAGACCATGGCGTGCTGCGCCACCGCCGGCGGGATCAGCAGCATGCCGTTCTTCTCGTCGGTCTTGGTGTGCCAGCCTTTCGGCAGGTCGAGCGTGAAGCCGTGCTTGCCGGTCGCCGGGAAGCGCACCTGCTTGGCGATCGCGGCATCGTGCGCGAACGCCGAAACGAGGGCGAGCAGGGTGAGCGTCAGGACACGGCGCATGATCGGGCTTCGGCGGGAACAACGTGCAAAGGCGAGGGCGCCATGATCGCGGGATTCATCGCGGCTGTCCATTGCCAACGTGCGTGGCATGGCGCGCGGCGCGAGCCTGTCGCTGCGCTGTTTCGACGCGCGCCTTCCAGCGCTCGAGCGCGCTGACGTTGAACACGTCGTGCCTGCGCACCTCCTCGGCGGGCATGCCGAGGCAGAGGCCGGTGACGATGGAAATGCCGCCTTGCCGCGCCTCTTCCGGCGCCAGCGGGCCGAGGCCGCGCAGGCAGGTTTCAGGATTGGCGCGGCATTTGTGCGCGTGGCGGCACGCCGCCTTGCCGCACATCGCGTGCAGGCAGAGCAAGGCTCGGCTTGCCACCGCTCCGGAGCAGGGTGGTGACGACGTCCTGCTTGAAGGTGACGCCGATGAGCGTCAGCGCGGCGGAGTAAATGCCGAGGACGAGAGCGATCAGCTTCTCCTGGCTTGCTTCGATGTCGCGCAATTCGGTCGCGTGCTTTTGATAGGCAGCCAGCAAAATCTGGACCTTCTCCTTCTGATCGAGCGAGGTCCAGGCAGGTTGTTTCGGCACCGGCGGCTTTTCGGTTTGTGGGGGCGGCGGCGTCGTTCGCCGGCGCGCGGCCTTTTGACGTGCGGACTTCTTGCGCTTCGCCTTTTTTGCCACGACGTCCCCCGGCCGGCTCGCTGTTCGGCCTCGGAGGATGCCACAACTTTCGGTTAGTAACTACTCCGCCGCCTCAATGCGCTTCTTCCTCGGCCTTGCCTCGGGCCGCGCCAGCACCGGCTTCAAAAACTCCGCCGTGTAGCTGCGCTTGACCTTGACGATATCCTCCGGCGTGCCAGCCGCGACGATCTCGCCGCCGCCGTCGCCGCCTTCGGGGCCGAGGTCGATGATCCAGTCGGCAGTCTTGATCACTTCGAGATTGTGCTCAATGACGACAACAGTATTTCCGGTGTCGGTGAGCTCGTGCAGCACCTCCAGCAGCTTGGCGACGTCGTGGAAGTGCAGCCCGGTGGTAGGTTCATCCAAGATGTAAAGCGTGCGGCCGGTGGCGCGCTTGGAGAGCTCCTTGGCGAGCTTGACGCGCTGCGCCTCGCCGCCGGAGAGCGTCGTGGCCTGCTGGCCGACATGGATGTAGTCGAGGCCGACGCGGTGCAGCAGCGCCAGCACGTCGCGCACGCGCGGCACCGCCTTGAAGAACTCGAGCGCCTCCTCGACCGTCATGTCGAGCACGTCGGCGATCGTCTTGCCCTTGAAGGTGACGTCGAGCGTCTCGCGGTTGTAGCGTTTGCCCTTGCAGACGTCGCAAGTGACGTAGACGTCGGGCAGGAAGTGCATCTCGATCTTGATGACGCCGTCGCCCTGGCAGGCCTCGCAGCGGCCGCCTTTGACGTTGAAGGAGAAGCGGCCGGGCTCGTAACCGCGCGCCTTCGACTCCGGCAGGCCCGCGAACCATTCGCGGATCGGCGTGAAGGCGCCGGTGTAGGTCGCCGGGTTCGAGCGCGGCGTGCGGCCGATCGGCGACTGGTCGATGTCGATGATCTTGTCGATGTGCTCGAGGCCCTCGATGCGGTCGTGCGGGGCGGGGGCGAGCGAGGCGCCGTTGAGCTTGCGCGCCACCGCGTTGTAGAGCGTGTCGACCAGCAGCGTCGACTTGCCGCCGCCGGAGACGCCGGTGACGCAGGTGAACAGGCCGAGCGGGATCTCGGCGTCGACGTTCTTGAGGTTGTTGCCGCGGGCGTTGACGACGCGCAGCGTGCGGCGCTTGTTGAACGGCCGGCGCTCCGGCACCGCGACGGTCAACTCGCCGGAGAGATATTTGCCGGTCCATGATTGCGGCGCGGCGATGAGGTCCGGTACCTGGCCTTGCGCGACGACGTGGCCGCCGTGGATGCCCGCTCCAGGTCCGATGTCGAGCACGTAGTCGGCGGCGCGGATGGCGTCCTCGTCATGCTCGACAACGATGACGGTGTTGCCCAGATCACGAAGACGCTTCAGGGTTTCCAAGAGGCGCGCATTGTCGCGCTGGTGCAGGCCGATCGAGGGTTCGTCGAGCACATAGAGCACGCCGGTGAGGCCGGAGCCGATCTGCGAGGCGAGGCGGATGCGCTGGCTCTCGCCGCCGGACAGCGTGCCGGAGGCGCGGGCGAGCGTCAGGTAATCGAGGCCGACGTCGACCAAAAAACGCAGGCGCTCGCGGATCTCCTTGAGCACGCGCGCGGCGATCTCGTTGTGCTTGGCGTTGAGTGCCTTCGGCAGTTCGGTGAACCAGTCGCCGGCCTTGCGCACGGAGAGTTCTGCGACCTGCGAGATGTTCTGGCCGCCGACCTTGACGCACAGCGCCTCGGGCTTGAGACGGGCGCCGTGGCAGGCCTTGCAGGGCACGTCGGTGAAATATTTCTGCAGGTCCTCGCGCGCCCAGTCGGACTCGGTTTCCTTGAAGCGGCGCTCGAGATTGGTGATGACGCCTTCGAACGGCTTCTTCGTCGTGTAACCGCGCAGGCCGTCGTCGTAGACGAATTTGATCTCGTCCTCGCCGGAGCCGTAGAGGATGGCGTCCTGCGTCTTCTTCGGCAGGTCCTTCCACTTGGTGTCGAGCGTGAACTTGTAGTGCTTGGCGAGCGCCGTCAGCGTCTGGATGTAATAGGGCGAGGATGATTTCGCCCAGGGCGCGATGGCGCCTTTACGCAGCGTGGCGTCGCGGTCGGGGATCACGAGTTCGGCATCGATGTGCTGCTCGACGCCCAGCCCGCCGCATTCCGGACAGGCGCCGAACGGATTGTTGAACGAGAACAGCCGCGGCTCAATCTCCGGGATCGTGAAGCCGGAGACGGGGCAGGCGAATTTCTCCGAAAAGATGAGACGCTCGGCGTTGGCGTTGCGGCCGCGATTGGCGGTTGCGCCGGTCGCCTTGGAATCCGCGAGCTCGACCACGGCGAGGCCGTCGGCGAGCTTGAGGCACTGCTCGAGCAAATCCGCCAGCCGCGCGCCGATGTCGCCTTTCACCACCAGGCGGTCGACCACGACGTCGATGTCGTGGGTGAACTTCTTGTCGAGCGGCTTGACCTCGGCGATCTCGTGGAAGGCGCCGTCGATCTTGACGCGCTGGTAGCCCTTGCGCAGGAACTCGGCGAGCTCCTTCTTGTATTCGCCCTTGCGGCCGCGCACGACCGGCGCCAGCACATAGATGCGCGTGCCCTCGGGCAGCGCCAGCACCCGGTCGACCATTTGGCTGACGGTCTGGCTTTCGATCGGTAATCCCGTCGCCGGCGAGTAGGGCACGCCGATGCGCGCCCATAGGAGCCGCATGTAATCGTAGATCTCGGTGACGGTGCCGACGGTCGAGCGCGGGTTCTTCGAGGTGGTCTTCTGTTCGATGGAGATGGCGGGCGACAGGCCATCGATCTGGTCGACGTCCGGCTTCTGCATCATCTCGAGGAACTGCCGCGCATAGGCCGACAGGCTCTCGACGTAGCGGCGCTGGCCTTCGGCATAGATGGTGTCGAAGGCGAGCGAGGACTTGCCGGAACCCGACAGGCCGGTGAACACCACCAGCTGGTCGCGCGGAATGGCGACGTCGACATTCTTTAGGTTGTGCTCGCGGGCGCCGCGGATGGCGATCACGCGGGCCTCCTCGCGGCCGGGCCTTTTGCGGGGAAATTCGGTCATTGGCCTCAGGAACGTAGTGAGAACGGCGGCGTTTCGCCAGTCCCCCGCACGGCGGGCGCGCGGCCGTGGGGATAACGCGCGGGGTGGTATTTTCGCTGGATATTCCGCGCGGCGGCGAAAATTTTGCGCTGCCGCTTTTGGCTGCCGGCCGTTAAAAGGGCGCGAGGCAGCCGGGGAACCGATGTCGTGGCGTAAAGTCGCCGCGGTCGGGTGAGATCGTTTCGGGATGCGACTGAGAGCGTTCGCCGTCGCGTTGGTCGTTCAGTCCTGCGTTGCCGTGCAGGCGCAGCCGGATGGCCGCGAAATCTTTAGCCAGCAATGCATCGCCTGCCATCAGCCGGACGGCAAAGGCGTGCCCGGCAATTTCCCGCCGCTCGCCGGTAATCCGGACCTGTTCCTGGCGCGCGATTTTCCGCCGCGCGTCGTGCTGTTCGGCATGAGCGGCAAGATCGCGGTGAAAGGCCAGACGATCGACGGCGCCATGCCGCCGCTTGGCGAGTTACTCAAGGACGACGAGATCGCCGCGGTGGTCAATTACGTGCGCGGCGCGTTCGGCAACGACAGACTGCGGCCCAAGGACATGGCGCCGCTCGATGCGGCCACGGTCGCGGCGTTGCGCACGCTCAAGGACGCCGACAAGACCTTCGACTACCGCGCGAGCCTGCAGGCCACGAAGAAGTAGCCGACGGCACCGCGTCGATCCGCGATGGGCCGGGTATTCGAGGGCAAAGTCACGACGGTGATCGACGCCATCGCGTAGGGCCAAATCCAGGCCGGCGAACTGCTGATTGATCCGGAGCAGATCAAAGGCGAGGGCCGGGCGCTTGCGTTGATCGAAGTGACGGACGACCTCTCCAAGTACCAGATTCCAATGGGCGCAGCCGCTCAGGTGGCGCTGACTACGCATCACTTTCATCATCTTTCGCTCATTCGGCGCATTTTGTTGCGCATGATCAGCTGGAAGAATTTCGTCTACCTGGAAGCGCACTGACGCCTCAAATCAAAAGCTACCTAAATACCGCATTCGGCGGAATTGAATGCCCAATTTGTTACTCGACAAGCGGGCATCAAAGTTCCAGCATTAAAAAAAAAGAAATCGGTCAATGGAGGGCGGCCCCATGGACGGTTTCATCAGTTTCGTCCATCAGGCGAATCTAACGAATTACCGCCGGCAGCTCGCGCAAACGACGGACGCAGCGCGACGTCAGCAACTGCTGCAATTGCTCGCCGAAGAAGAACGCAAGGAAGCGGATCATGATTTGCCCGAGAGGCGAACATGAGACGCCGTGCTGAAACTCGTCCCATTCTTTGAGCGCTGTGATCTTAGCTGGGAGGTTCCGATGCGTGGTTTGTCTCGTCTGAGTGCCGTCATTGGGGCCATGGTTGTCGTGCTCGCTTCGCTATCGCTCGCCTATGCCGATACCGGCTCTGTCCATCTCAGAGTCAGCAAAGCCGGCTTCATCGTCGGCGTTGGCGGCGGAACGGGTGTTTTGACTTTCAAGGGCAAGCATTATCGGCTCACGCTCGGCGGCATCGGCGCGGGCACTATCGGCGTGGCCGGCGCAGAGTTGGTTGGTACAGCATCCAATCTTCATGCTCCCGGCGACATTGTCGGCGCATACTCGGCCGTGACCGGCAGCATTGCGGTCGTGGGCGGCCACAAAGTGGCAACGCTGCGAAACTCAAACGGCGTCGTCCTGCACCTGCAAGGCAAGCAGGTCGGCTTCGAAGCATCGCTGGGCCTGGGCGGCCTCACCATCGGTATGCAATAGCAGCCGACGAATTGCGTTAGCGGAATCCTCACGCGGGCCATCCGCGGCTTTTGGCTGCGGCTGCGCATATGCGCCCGGAAGCGGCCGTTCAGCCGTAGGTGAAGTCCGGCTTGCTCTGCCCGACTTCAATGATGTAGCCGTCGGGGTCGCGGATGTAGCAGCGCGTCTCGCCGTATTTGTCTTTCGGCTCGGTGATGAACTCGGCTCCGCGGCTTCGCCATAGTTTGTAGCACGCTTGAATATCCGCGACCCGGATATTCATGAAGCTGCTGACGGCATCGGGGTCGGGCGGGACACTGAGCGTGACCGTCGGTTTGTCGGGTGTCGGGCCGCCGCCGACATTGACGATGAGCCAGGTGTTCGCGATCTGGATGTATCCGGGCGCGCCTTTGCTGTCGCCTCGGCTCAGTGTGCGGCCGCCGAAGACTTTTTCGTAAAATCGGGTCGATCGTTCGATGTCGGCGACGGTGATGAAGTGCGCGACGGTGAACCCGTCGTGCGGCGGCATCTGATAGGTTTGTTCCTCGACTTGCACTTCGCTCATGGAAACCTCCAAAGACTCTTTCGGCGACGCAGATCTCAGGGTGGGCCCTTGCCGTGGTCGGTGTCGTGCACCCGCCGGTCGAGGGCCTTTCTGACGAACTCCACGGAATCGATCGCCGCCCCAAGCTGGCCCCGAAATGTCTCGATGGCGTCCTTCATCGGTGGCGGCAGGTCGCCCCACCAATCTATCGCCTGAGACATCGCCTCCTGGACGGTCCCCAGCATGCCTTCGATTGCGACGTCACGGTAGGTTCTCATGGCGCTGCCTCGAGCTTGGCCGGCTCTGTCTCGCTCGAAGCCGGGGAGAGATGCTCCCCGGCTCTTAGCCGTTGCTAGGCGGCGGACTTCGCCGCAAGTCCGGCACGCAGGAACGCCAGCAGGTCGGCATTGATCGTGTCGGCCTGGGTGGTCGGCATGCCGTGCGGGAAACCTTTGTAGGTTTTCAGCGTGCCGTTCCTGAGCAGCTTGGCGGACAACGGCCCGGAGTCGGCGTAAGGAACGATCTGATCGTCTTCGCTGTGCATGACCAGGACGGGCACCGTGATCTTCTTGAGGTCGTCGGTGAAGTCGGTCTCCGAGAGCGCCTTGACGCAGTCGTAGTGGGCCTTGCCGCCGCCCATCATTGCCTGCCGCCACCAGTTCTGAATGACGCCGGGAATCGGTTTCACGCCCGGCCGGTTGAAGCCGTAGAACGGGCCGGACGCGAAATCGAGATAGAATTGCGCCCGGTTGTCGGCGACCCCTTTGCGCAGGCCGTCAAACACCTCCATCGGCGTGCCGCCCGGATTTGCGGCCGTCTTCAGCAGAAGCGGCGGCACGGCGCTGATCAGAGCCGCCATGGCCGCGCGGTTTTCGCTGTGCCGCGCCAGATAGTGGACGACCTCGCCGCCGCCGGTGGAATGGCCGACGTGGATTGCATTCTTCAGGTCGAGATGCGCGACCACCGCCGCGAGATCGTCGGCATAGTGATCCATGTCGTGACCGTCGCTCACCTGTTCGGAGCGGCCGTGACCGCGGCGGTCGTGAGCGATAACGCGATAGCCCTGATTGACGAAAAACATCATCTGCGCGTCCCAGTCATCGGCCGACAGCGGCCAGCCATGGCTGAACACGATGGGCTGACCCTTGCCCCAGTCCTTGTAGAAAATTTCAACGCCGTCTTTGGTCTCGATGTAACTCATGTGCAATCCTCCGTTTGATCACTATGATTGCGCTGTGGCTGCGGCCGAAGCCGACAGTCACAAACGCTGCGCTGATGTCGCCCTTATGGAATTCGTCTTCGGTGTGCGAACTTGCGGTGCTCGACGTAACCTCCAAACCTGAGGTCGAGGCACGACGGCCTCATTTCAGGACAAGTTTCTTGTTCTTGGCGCCGCGCCGGCGAGTGGGACTCGATCGCCGCGTGCGAGAGAGAAATTGCATTTCACTGCGGTACCACTTGAGATGCCGGCATGAATATGCTCGCACACGCCGCGGAATTTCGCTTCCGCTAATGTTGCAGATCGGAAATTGTGACGGCGCATTTCCGCATACCGGATCGAACTCGGGAGCAGCCCGTTACCGGGATTTCGTCCGGAGGATGTCTTTTATTTTTCGTTCGCGTGACGGTAGCCAAAAAAAGAGGCCGGCGAAATTCGCCGGCCTCGATCTATGCCGCATCGAACGCCGAGCGCTCGGCGCTCCCGGTTCGCCTAGAAGCGATAGTTCACGCCCAGGCGGACCAGATTGAGCTTGTCGCTGACCGTCGTGCTGACGCCGCAATTGGCGACGCTGCAGGTCTCGTCGCCGAGATCGACGTAGAGATATTCGATCTTGGCCGACCAGTTGCCGATGAAGGCCCATTCGAGGCCGGCGCCGACCGTCCAGCCGGCGCGGGTATCGGTTTGATTTGCGCCGCCGGACAAGGCGGACATCTTCACGTCGCCGAAGGCGCCGCCGCCGGTGAAGTAGGGCATCCAGCGATCGAAGGCGTAGCCGATGCGTCCGCGCACCGTGGCGAGCCAGCGGTTGCGGGTTTCGCACCCTGGGCTGCTGCAAAGGCCGGTGCCGGTGTTGTCAGTGGCATGAATGTTGGCCCAGTCCATGTCGCCTTCGACGCCCCAGACCCAGTTTCCGGTCTGCAGGTTGTAGCCAAGGGTCCCGCCGACCAGACCGCCAGCGGGTTTGGGATGTCCCGTCGTCACGGGGCTACTCCAATCCGAGTTGCCCCAGCCGTAGCCGCCGTTGATGCCGACGTAGAAGCCGGACCAACTGAAAGGCGCTACGTAAACCGGCGCCTTGTAGGCAGGCCGCGCGATGTCCGCCGCCAGCGATGGACCTGCCATCGCTGCGACGAACAGGCTCGCGCAGGCCATAAGAGTGAGACGCTTCATTGTGTGACCTCCTAGTGAATTTCGGCCGAAAACAACTGCTACTGGCGGCGAGGTCTATATGTTGTGGATGATTCGATCTGTGGCCTTTACGCAACAAAAAATCTCAATTTCCCAAGCGAATCAGTTGCATCGGTGCAAAAGAACGACTAGAACAAATACAGAACACGCTTGTGGCTGGGTGCGGGCCGCAACCTGCGGCGGCAAGGGCATAAGCGCTGTGGATTAGGAGCAATCGCGCTTGCTGCGCCTAGGCCGAGGTCTAGGGTGAGCGATCAATCAAGCAGGCGGCCTCGCGGCGGCTGAGCCTCAAACAGCGGACGACAGCGTCACGCGCGGAGACCAACATGGCGGGTAGCGTCAACAAGGTGATCCTCATCGGCAATCTCGGTGCGGATCCGGAAATTCGCCGCACCCAGGACGGGCGGCCGATCGCGAACTTGCGCGTCGCCACTTCCGACACCTGGCGCGACAAGACCACCGGCGAGCGCCGCGAGAAGACCGAATGGCATCGCGTGGTCATCTTCAACGAAGGCCTCTGCAAGATCGCCGAGCAATATCTCAAGAAGGGCTCGAAGGTTTATCTCGAAGGCGCTCTGCAGACACGCAAATGGCAGGACAAGGACGGTCAGGACAAATATTCGACCGAGGTCGTGCTGCAGGGCTTCAACTCGCAGCTCACGATGCTCGACCGAGCCGGCGGCGGTGGCGGCGCGGGCGCCGACAATAGCGACTTCGGCTCGGCCGGACCAAGCGCCGCACGCGAGCGCAAGCCCGCGATGGCCGGCGCGGGCGGCGGCAAGCGCGACGACATGGACGACGAGATTCCGTTCTGACGTCCAGGCGGCTTACAGCGACCGGAAGAGGCTAGACGGTCAGGTTGACTGTGTGCGTGGGATCGGTCGCGGACGTTGCGCCGGCGCCGGACGTGCCCGGGTCGCCATCACCATCGGGATCGTTCGCGCTCGACTGGCTGTTGCTGGTCGACTGGCTTTGACTGGTCGAGTCCGTCTGGTCCGGCGCCTTGACGCCGCCGCCGTGATGGTGGTGATGATGGCCGCCGCGCACCTGCTGCTGCAAGGCATTCAAGGCGTTCTGCGCGTCGGCGGTGTTGCCGGACTGAAGATCCTGGCCGATCTGGCTAAGCGCCGATGCGAACTGGCTGTTCTGCGCCAGCGGCGACGCGGCGAGGGTGTCGTAGGCGCTCTGCGCGGCGGTCAAATTGCCAGATTGCAGGGCATTGGAGAGCTGGCTGAAAGCCTGTCCGATCTGCGCGTAGGGATTTTGTGGCGGCGGATTGTTCGATGAAACGGCGGCGACGGCCATCATGGCTCTCCTGGAATCGTGATTCCGAAATCGTCGCGCCCCGCGCACGACATAGGGTTCGCCGGATTTATGATTGGTAAATCATAACCGCCGCGCATTCGAATTAATGCCGATTTTATTGATGCGGATTTTACGGAGCGATTCCGCTGCCGCGCCGGCAAGGCGCAAATTTGTCGCCGAGGACCCACGCCTGCAATCATATCCAAAGCGACTAAACTTAAGGTTGTAGCACCGAGTTTGGGGGCGACCCATGGCCACGGACGTGCAACGGCGGCAGATGGCAGCCGCAATCGTCAATTTCGAAGCGCGACGCGTCGACGGTCATATCGCTGTCTACAAGCTTCCGAAAAACGACGGCGGTGGACGGTTCGAGGTTGCCGGCATCAACGAGCGTTTCAACAAGGCAACCTGCGACAGGCTCGTCGAGCTCATTGGCGAGGGCAAGTACGACGAAGCTGAAATCATTGGCGATCGATTTCATCGCTCAGGACACGGATCGGGTCGCGCCGTGGGTCAGCGTGCCGGCCATCGAATTCTATTTGCGTGACTGTGCGTTCAACCGCGGTCTCGGCGGCGCCGCCCACATCGCCCAGCGCGCTCTCGGCGTGACCGATGACGGCGTAGTCGGCAGCATCACAAAGGCTGCGCTGGCGACCGCGGAGCAGGACGCCGCCGGATTCCTGTCGAAGTTGCGGGCCGCACGTGAGGACTACGAACGCGAGGTTGTCGGCGTGCGCCGCAATCTTTGGCAGGGGCTCGTCAACCGTTGGAATAACGCACTGACCGTGGCGCGAACGTTTCCCATGACGTCGTCGCCTCAAGCGGCGCCGCCTCAGGTCAGCGAGCCGGTGACGGTTTCGACCGGTGGATTGACGACACCGACTGCGCCCGGGCCGCCGGTTCCCGCGGTTCTCCCCGCGGTCAGGATCGGGATGCGGGGCGACCGCGTCACGGCGTGGCAGAGCTTCTTGACCGGGAACGGCTTCGACTGCGGCGGCATCGACGGAATTTTCGGCGAGCACGCGCGCGACGCCACCATGCAATTCCAGAAAAAGAACGGCCTTGCGGTCGATGGCGTGGCCGGCCGGCAGACGCTGCTCAAAGCCGCATCGCTCGGGTTCGAATTGATCGAGGAACCGGCGGCCAACAACACCAGTTCTAATTTTCCACCGCGGCCTGCCTTTCCTCCGCTCACCACCAATGCGCAGCGCGCGGCCTTGTTCGGCCACTATGATTTCGTTCCGGCGCCCACGGCGGACGATCCGGAGGCGATCCGCATTCTGGGTGGGTGGCAGAACAACATCGTCGATGTTCCGATTCCGCAGTTGCGCAAGGCGCTCGGCAACAGGGCGCCGCAGACCATGCAATTCCATCGCCTGGCCATGAAACAACTTCAAGGCATGTGGGCGGATTGGGAGCGCGCGAAATTGCTCGACCGCGTCTTGGTCTATGACGGCTCGTTTGTGCCGCGATTTGTACGCGGCAGCAATTCAGTCCTGAGCAATCATGCCTTCGGAAGTGCGTTCGATATCAACGAACGCTTCAACCATCTCGGCGCGCGACCGGCTCTGGTCGGAGAAAAGGGATCGGTCCGGGAACTGGTGCCGATCGCCAACAACTGGGGCTTCTTCTGGGGCGGTCACTACCAAGGCCGGAAAGACGGAATGCATTTCGAAGTGGCGTTTCCCAAGAGCTAAAGCGCCGCAATCTCAGCCGGACAGCGCCGCGCGCACGCCATCGATGACGTATTGCACCGCGAGCGCGGCGAGCAGCACGCCGAGCAGGCGCGACAGCACGACGTTTCCGGTGGTGCCGAGCAGGCGCGCGATGCGGCCGGCGGAGAGAAACGTGACGAAGCAAAGCGCGGCCACGACGGCGATCACGGCGAGCAGCATGCCAAGGCGCATGATGTCGTTGTCGGCGCGGCCGGCGAGCAGCACGGTCGCGGTGATGGCGCCGGGGCCGGCCATCAGCGGCACAGCCAAAGGAAAGGCGGCGACGTTGCGCACGCGTTCCTCGATCGCTTCCTCGGCCTGCTGCGATTGACGCGCGACGCGCACGCCGAACACCATTTCCGAGGCGATCGAGAACAGCAGCAGCCCGCCGGCGATGCGGAAGGCGGGCAGCGTGATCGCCAGCGTGCGCAGCAGCCAGTCGCCGATCAGCGCGGCGCCGACGAGAACGCCGAACGCGATCAGCGCCGCGCGCAGCGCCACCTTGCGTTGCGCGCGCGCCGGCATGCCGTGAGTGACGGCGATGAAGCTCGGCACCAGGCCGATCGGATCGACCACGACGAAGAGCGTGACGAAGGCTGAGACGAGGAATTCGGCCGGCATGATTTGCAGGCGATGCTAGCGCGGAACCGCCCACTCGGTTGGGTGAAAATGGCGCCCGCAAGGCGGCGCCGAAAGGCCGCCGGATACCGCTGCAAAACATAGTATAAGTCATTGAAATATATCTTGAAATAAGCTTGTACAGCGCGTCGTTTCGGGTAGCCATGCGCGGCTGAATCAGTTAGAAAAATCGCCACGGAATTCCGCTCAGGAAGCGATCCTTGTCCGACACCGAAGCTCCGAAATCGGGGGACGGAACACCCTCCGACGTGCGTCCTATCTCCATCACCGAGGAGATGAAGCGCAGCTATCTCGATTACGCCATGAGCGTGATCGTGTCGCGCGCGTTGCCCGATGCGCGCGACGGCTTGAAGCCCGTGCATCGCCGCATTCTGCATTCGATGAACGAGCAGGGCCACACGCCGGACAAGAAATACGTGAAGTCGGCGCGCGTGGTCGGCGACGTGATGGGCAAATATCACCCCCACGGCGATCAGGCGATCTACGACGCGCTGGTGCGCATGGCGCAGGATTTTTCCATGCGCCTGATGCTCATCGACGGGCAGGGCAATTTCGGCTCGGTCGACGGCGATCCGCCGGCGGCCATGCGCTACACCGAGTGCCGGCTGGCGCGGCCGGCGATGGCGCTGCTCGACGACATCGACAAGGACACCGTCGACTTCCAGCCGAACTATGACGGCAACGAGCGCGAGCCGGTCGTGCTGCCGGCGCGCTTTCCGAACCTCTTGGTCAACGGCGCGGGCGGCATCGCCGTCGGCATGGCGACCAACATCCCGCCGCACAATCTCGGCGAGGTGATCGATGCCTGCGTGGCGCTGATCGGCAATCCGACGCTTGGCATCGACGATCTGATCAAGATCGTGCCGGGGCCGGATTTCCCGACCGGCGGCATCATCCTTGGGCGCGCGGGCATCCGTAGTGCCTACCATGAAGGCCGCGGCTCGATCGTGATGCGCGGCAAGGTCGACTTCGAGACCATCCGCAAGGAGCGCGAGGCGATCGTCATCACCGAAATCCCGTACCAGGTGAACAAGGCGACGATGGTCGAGCGCATCGCCGAGCTGGTGCGGGAGAAGCGTATCGACGGCGTCGCCGACCTGCGCGACGAGAGCGACCGCGACGGCTACCGCGTCGTGGTCGAGCTCAAGCGCGACGCCGAGCGCGATGTCGTCTTGAACCAGCTTTATCGCTTCACGCCGCTGCAGTCCTCGTTTGGCGCCAACATGGTGGCGCTCGACGGCGGGCGGCCGCTGGTGATGAATCTCAAGGGCCTGCTGACGGCCTTTGTCGGCTTCCGCGAAGAGGTCATCTCGCGGCGCACCAAGTTCCTGCTCAACAAGGCGCGCGATCGCGCGCACGTCTTGGTCGGCCTCGCCATTGCGGTCGCCAATATCGACGAGGTCATCAAGCTGATCCGCGCCAGCAAAGACGCCACCGAGGCGCGCGAAGGCTTGATGGCGCGCGACTGGCCGGCGAAGGACATGGCGGCGATGGTGACGCTGATCGACGATCCGCGCCACAAGGTATCGTCGAAAGGCACCACCAAGCTGTCCGCCGAACAGGCCAAAGCCATTCTCGATCTGCGCCTGCAGCGCCTGACCGCGCTCGGCCGCGACGAAATCAAGGACGAACTCGACAAGCTCGCCAAGGAAATCGCCGACTATCTCGACATCCTGCGCTCGCGCGCACGCATCCAGGCCATCATCAAGACCGAACTCGAGGCGGTGAAGAAGGAATTCGCCACGCCGCGGCGCACCGTGATCACGGAAGCGGAAGCCGAGGTCGAGGACGAAGATCTGATCCAGCGCGAGGAGATGGTCGTCACCGTCTCGCACCTCGGTTATGTGAAACGCGTGCCGCTCTCGACCTATCGCGCGCAGAAGCGCGGCGGCAAGGGCCGCGGCGGCATGCAGGTACGCGAGGAGGATTTCGTCTCGCGGCTGTTCGTCGCCTCGACGCACACGCCGGTGCTGTTCTTCTCCTCGCAGGGCCAAGTTTACAAGGAGAAGGTCTGGCGGCTGCCGCTGGCCGCGCCGCAGGCGAAAGGCAAGGCGCTGATCAATATCCTGCCGCTCGATCCGGGCGAAACCATCACCTCGATCATGCCGCTGCCCGAGGACGAGAAGACCTGGGGCGCGCTCGACGTCATGTTTGCCACCACCAGCGGCAAAGTCCGGCGCAACAAGCTGTCCGACTTCGAGAAGATCAGGCCGTCCGGCATCATCGCCATGAAGCTCGACGCGGGCGACGCCATCGTCGACGTCACCATCTGCACCGAGAAGGACGACGTGCTGCTGACGACGGCGAGCGGCCATTGCATCCGCTTCCCGGTACCGGACGTGCGCGTGTTCTCCGGCCGCACCTCGGACGGCGTGCGCGGCATCGCGCTCGGCAAGGACGACAAGGTAATCTCGATGTCGATCCTGCATCACACCGACGCCAGCGCCGACGAACGCGCGGCCTACCTCAAGCGCGCCAGCGCGGTGCGCCGCGGCGGCGAGGATGAGGTCGTCGAAGCCGAGGAGGAGGCCGACGCCGAGGAGGCTACGGGCGCGATCGAGCTCGGCGAGAAGCGCTACGTCGAATTGTCGGCGGCCGAGCAGTTCGTTTTGACGGTGTCCGAGCGCGGCTACGGCAAGCGCTCGTCGGCTTACGAATACCGCATCACCAATCGCGGCGGCAAAGGCATCGTTGCGATGGCGGTGATGGAAGGCAAGAAGGGCGCAAAGACGATCCGCGAGAAGACCGGTCGTCTCGTCGCCTCGTTCCCGGTCGAGGAAGCCGACCAGGTCATGCTGGTGACCGACCAGGGCAAGCTGATCCGCACCGGCGTCGCCGGCATCCGCATCGCCGGACGCTCGACGCAGGGCGTCATCGTGCTCAACACCGCCGAAGACGAGCGGGTGGTGTCGGTCGGCCGGCTGTCCGAGGAAGACGGCGAGTAGTCACTCCGTTTTCAAATTCAACGCCGCTACGATCGGCTTCCACTTCGCCGTCTCGCGCGCCATGTAATCGGCAAGATCCTGCGGCTTGCCGCCGCGCGGCTGGGCGCCGACCTTGGCGAGCGCGCTCATCATCGGCTCGGACGTTAGCGCCTTGTTCACCGCGGCGTTGAGCTTGGCGACGATGTCGGGCGGCGTGCCCTTCGGCGCAAGCAACGCAGTCCAGGCGCCGCTGGTGATGGCCGGGTAGCCCGCTTCCGGCATCGTCGGCACGTCCGGCAGGTCCGGCGCGCGTTTCGGCCCGACGATCGCCAGCGCGCGCAACTTGCCGGCCTTGACCAATTGCAGCGAGGTCGCGAGCGTGTCGAAGGTCATCTGCACTTCGCCGGCAACGACGCCGGTGAGCGAGGGGCCGCCGCCCTTGTACGGCACGTGCACGATGTTGGCGCCGCTCTCCTTCTTGAACAGCTCGGCATTGAGATGCGGCAGCGTGCCGATGCCGCCGGTCGAATAGTTGAGCTTGCCGGGATTGGCCTTGGCGTAGGCGACGAGCTCGGCGACCGTCTTGAACGGCTGCTGCGGGTTGATCACCAGCACCTGCGGCGTCTCGGCGACCAGCGCGACCGGCGCGAAGCTCGCGGCGTCGTAGCCGGCGTTCTTGATGATCATCGGGCTCATGATCAGGCCGCTCGCGGCCGACACCATCAGCGTGTAGCCGTCCGGGTCGGCCTGGGCGACAAGCTTCGAGCCGATGGTGTTGCCGGCGCCCGGCTTGTTCTCGACGAAGACGTTCTGTCCGAGCTGCGCCGGCAGCGCATTGGCGAGGATGCGCGCCATCACGTCGACCGGCCCGCCGGCCGGTGTCGGCACGATGATGCGGACCGGCCGGCTCGGATAGTTATCGGCTTGGGCAAGGCTTGCGGTGAGCAGCACGGCAGCGGCCAGCATGACGCGGCGCATGAAATCCTCCCTGAAGTTTCTGTTCGGCAGCCCAACGGCCGCCGTTTGCCGGAAAGCCTAGCCCGGCGCGGGACCGCGGTTAAGGCACCTTGCCGGGGAACCGGGGGCAGGGTAGACCCCCAACCCATGCCGCGAACCGCCCTCTATGCGGGTTCATTCGACCCGGTCACCAACGGCCATCTCGACGTGGTGCGCCAGGCCGCCCGCCTCGCCGACAAACTCGTGCTCGCGATCGGCGTTCATCCCGGCAAGAAGCCGCTATTTTCCGCCGACGAGCGTATCGCCATGCTGGAGGAGACCTGCGGGCCGGTCGCGCGCCGGGAAAAATGCAAGCTGGTCTGCATCACCTTCGACAAGCTCGTGATCGACACGGCCAAGAAGCAGGGCGCGAGCCTGCTGATCCGCGGCCTGCGCGACGCGACCGACTTCGATTACGAGATGCAGATGGCCGGCATGAACGCGACCATGGCGCCGAAGGTGCAGACTGTGTTCCTGCCGTCATCGCCAGACGTACGCCCGATCACCGCCACATTGGTGCGTCAGATCGCCGGCATGGGCGGCGATGTTTCCGCCTTCGTGCCGGCGAGCGTTGCCGCGCGTTTGAAAAAGAAATTTGCGCGCTGATTTGATCGGCGCCGACCCCAAGGAGCGTTCATGACCAGCCGCCGTTCGATCCTCGTGCTCGCCCTGTCGCTGCTCGCGTCGCCTGTGCTGGCGCAGTCGCCCAATCTGGCGAACCCCGCCGCGCTGACCGAGCAGGCCCCGGCGAGCTACAAGGTGAAGTTCGACACCACCAAGGGCGCGTTTGTCGTCCAGGTGAACCGCGCCTGGGCGCCCAACGGCGCCGACCGCTTCTACAATCTGGTGAAGAACGGCTTCTACGACAACGTCCGATTCTTCCGCGTCATCTCCGGCTTCATGGTGCAGTTCGGCATCAACGGCGATCCGCAGCTGTCGGCGCGCTGGCGCGCAGCCTCGATCCAGGACGATCCGGTGACGCAGCACAACACTCGCGGCATGATCACGTTCGCGACCGCCGGGCCGAACACGCGCACCACGCAGGTCTTCATCAACTTCGCCGACAACAGCCAGCTCGACAGCATGGGTTTTGCGCCGTTCGGCAAGGTCGTGACAGGCATGAATGTCGTCGACGCCATCAACGCCGAGTACGGCGAGGGCGCGCCGCGCGGCCGCGGTCCCGATCAGGGCAAGCTGCAGTCGCAGGGCAACGCCTATCTCGCGCGCGAATTCTCGCGCATGGACTATGTGAAGAAGGCGACGATCGAGAAATAACGCGGGACGCCGCCAGGAGGAGATTTGAGATGGCAAAGCCTGAAGACACGCTCACGCTGGAAACCACCAAGGGCAAGGTGGTGATCGAAATGCGCCCGGATCTTGCGCCCGGCCACGTCGCGCGCATCAAGGAACTGGTGAAAGACGGCTTCTACGACGGCATCGTCTTCCACCGCGTCATCGACGGCTTCATGGCGCAGACCGGCTGTCCGGAAGGCACCGGCACCGGCGGCTCCGGCAAGAAGCTCAAGGCCGAGTTCAACGCCGAGCCGCACGTGCGCGGTACAGTGTCGATGGCGCGCGCCGCCAATCCGGATTCCGGCGACAGCCAGTTCTTCATCTGCTTCGACGACGCCCGCTTCCTCGACAAGAACTACACCGCCTGGGGCAAGGTCATTGAGGGCATGGAGAACGTCGACAAGATCAAGCGCGGCGAGCCGGTCAAGGACCCCGACAAGATCGTCAAGGCGACCATGGGGGCGTAATCCCTCCCCGGAACGGGGAGGGTGGCGCGCGGCAGCGCGCCGGGTGGGGTTAGTCCTCGCGTTGCGATGAGTGACCCCCACCCGACCGCCTGCGCTTCGCGCAAGCGGTCAACCTCCCCCTCGCAGGGGGAGGTATAGGAAGGGCCATGCGCACCGGGCTGTTCGACTTCGCATTGCCGGCCGACCGCATTGCGCTGCGGCCGGCGAGCCCGCGTGACGCCGCGCGGCTCCTGGTGGTTCGGCCGGGCGGGGCACTCGAGGACCGCACTATTCGTGATCTGCCGGAGCTTTTGCAGCCCGGCGACTGCCTTGTGGTCAACGACAGCAAGGTGATCGCGGCGCGGCTCAAGGGCCGCCGGATCGGGCGGGGCACCACCGAACCCGAGATCGAGGCGACGCTGCACAAGCGCATCGACGGCTCGCACTGGAAGGCCTTCATTCTCGGCGCCAAGAAGGTCCAGGAGGGCGATACGCTGCGCTTTGGCACCGAGGGGCGGGTCTGTTTCCTCGGCGAACTCGATGCGCAAGTTTCACAGAAAGATGAGGGAAGGGAGGTAACCCTTTCATTTTCCTTCCATGGCCCGGTTCTGGATCAAGCCATCGCCGAGCGCGGCGACATGCCCTTGCCGCCCTATATCGCCTCCCGCCGCACCCCCGACGAGCAGGACAAGAGCGACTACCAGACCGTCTTTGCCCATGACGAGGGGTCGGTAGCAGCGCCGACCGCCGGGCTGCATTTCACACCCGAGTTGATCGATCGGCTTATGCGTCGCGGGATCAATGTGCGTCGCGTGACGCTCCACGTCGGCGCCGGCACGTTTCTGCCGGTAAAGTCGGACGACACGGAGGGCCACACGATGCACGCCGAATTCGGCGTCGTGCCCGCGGAAACGGCGGATACGTTGAATGGCTATCGGGCGGAAGGCGGGCGGGTGATCGCCGTCGGCTCGACCGCACTCCGCCTTCTGGAGAGCGCCGTAGACGAGCATGGTCAAATTCGTGAATTTGCCGGCGAAACCTCGATTTTCATCACACCGGGGTACAAATTCCGCGCTGTCGACCTCATGCTGACCAACTTCCACCTGCCGCGCTCGACTCTGTTCATGCTGGTCTCGGCCTTCAGCGGTCTCGACACCATGAAGCGCGCTTACGCGCACGCGATCGCCAGCGGCTACCGGTTCTATTCCTACGGCGACGCGTGTCTGCTTTATCCTGCGGGCGAATGAGCGCGTTTTCCTTCACCCTGACCAAGACCGACGGCGCGGCGCGCCGCGGCGAGATCGTCACGCCGCACGGCGCCGTGCAGACGCCGGCCTTCATGCCGGTCGGCACGCAAGCCACGGTCAAGGGACTGACGCCCGAGGCGGTACGCGCAACCGGCGCCGAGATCGTGCTCGGCAACACCTATCATCTGATGCTGCGGCCGGGGGCCGAGCGCATCGCCGCGCTCGGCGGCCTGCACGCGTTCATGCAGTGGACGCTGCCGATCCTCACGGATTCCGGCGGTTTTCAGGTGATGTCGCTGTCGGCGCTGCGGCGGCTCGAGGAGCACCGCGTCACTTTCCGTTCGCATCTCGACGGCACCATGGTCGAGCTGACGCCGGAGCGCGCCATCGAGATCCAGGCGCTGCTCGGCGCGGATATTTCCATGCAGCTCGACGAGTGTCTGAAGCTGCCGGCCAAGCGCGAGGAGATCGCGCGGGCGATGCAATTGTCGCTGCGCTGGGCGGAGCGTTCCAAGCGCGCATTCGAGGCGGCGGAACGAGGAGGGCGCGCCCTCTTCGGCATCGTGCAAGGCGGCGACGATGCGGCGTTGCGCGGCGAGAGTGCGCGAGCGCTGGTCGGCATGGATTTCCAGGGCTACGCCATTGGCGGCCTCGCCGTCGGCGAGCCCCAGGAGGTGATGCTGACGATCGTCGAGGAGACGATACCGCTGCTGCCGCAAGACCGGCCGCGTTACCTGATGGGCGTCGGCACGCCGCACGATCTGCTGGAAGCGGTGGCGCGCGGCATCGACATGTTCGATTGCGTGCTGCCGACGCGCAACGGCCGCCACGGCATGGCCTTCACGCGCTTCGGCGCGATCAATCTCGCCAATGCCCGCCACGCCAACGATGCCCGGCCGCTCGACGACCAGAGCCCGCACGAGACGGCGCGAACGTACTCACGGGCCTATCTGCATCACCTGACCAAGGCCAACGAGATGCTCGGCGCTGTGCTGCTGTCGACCATCAATCTCGCCTACTACCAGGCGCTGATGGCCGGCATGCGCGCGGCGATCGAAGCGGGGCGGTTCGCGGCGTTCCGCGCGGAGACGATGGCGGGCTGGGAGAAGGGCGACATCCCGGCCTTGTGAGGCCGCGCGCGCTTGGCTAAACGCTCCCCATGAACATCAACGCCCCATTCCTGTCGAAGCGGCGCAAGCCGCGCTTCAAGCTGCCGCCGGGCGCGACCGACGCGCATTGCCATGTGTTCGGGCCGGCCAGCAAGTTCCCGTATGCGCTGGGGCGGCGATACACGCCGGAAGACGCGCCGAAGGAAATGCTGCGCGCGCTGCATGAGCATCTTGGCATCGATCGTGCGGTGATCGTGCAGGCGAGCTGCCACGGTATCGACAATGCCGCGATGCTCGACTGCATCGCCTCCGATCCGACGCGCTATCGCGGCGTCGCCATCGTCAATGACAGCTTCACCGACAAGGACTTCGATAAACTCCACGAAGGCGGTGTGCGCGGCGTGCGCTTCAATTTCGTCAAGCATCTCGGCGGCGCGCCGGACATGACCGTGTTCAACCGCGTCATGGACCGCATCAAGGGCCGCGGCTGGCACGTCGTGCTGCATCTCGATGCGCCGGACATCGTTCCGCTGTCCGACACGATGCGGAAGCTGCCGCTGCCCTTCGTCATCGATCACATGGGCCGCGTGCCGGCGAAAGACGGCGTTGACCAGCCGCCGCTGCGCGCACTGCTCGTGCTTTCGCGCCTCGAAAACTGCTGGATCAAGGTGTGCGGCGCCGAGCGTATTTCCATGCCGCCCTACGACAAGGCGGTGCCGATCGCGCATGCGATCGTTGAGGCGGCGCCCGACCGCGTGCTCTGGGGCACGGATTTCCCGCATCCGAACCCGACGCACGAGGCCGACGAGGCCGATCTGGTCGACCTGGTGCCGCAGTATGCGCCCGACGCGGCGATGCAGAAACGCCTGCTGGTGGACAACCCGGCCAGGCTCTATGATTTCAAGTAACGACAAGAAAATCGCATAGGGAGGATTGACCATGACCTATTTCGACGCGGGGCGCGTGACGCGCCGCATGCTGTTCGCGCTGCCGGCGGCGGTTCTGGCACTCGCGCCGTTGCAAGCGCAGGCGAAGTGGCCGGACAAGCCGGTGAAGATCGTGCTGCCATTCGGTCCGGGCGGCGTCGCCGACGTGACGGCGCGCATTCTCGCCGACCGCCTGGAGAAGAAGCTCGGCCAGCGCTTCGTCATCGAGAACATGCCGGGGCCCGGCGGCATCAACGCTGTGCGCGCGGTAACGGCCTCGGTGCCTGACGGCTATACGCTCGGCCTCGTCACCAACGCGACGGCGATCAGCGTCGCCTCGTTCAACAAGCTGCCGTTCGACCCGGTCAAGGATTTCGACATGATTTCCGGGCTCGGCGAGTTCAATCTGCTGCTCGCGGTCGATGCCAATTCCAAATACAAGACGCTGAAGGATTTCATCGACGACGCCAAGGCCAGCCCGGGCAAGCTCAATATCGGCTCGATCGTGGTCGGCAGCACGCAGGATCTCGGCGCCGAGCTCTTCAAGTCGAGCGCGAACCTGAACGTGCAGATCGTGACGTTCAAGAATTCGCCCGATGTCGTGGTGGCGCTGCTGCGCAACGACATCCAGATGGTCGTCGATTTTCCGCCGGCGCTGAAGGGTCAGATTTCGGCCGGCAAGCTGCGCGCGCTGGCGAGCACGGGTCCGCACCGCGAGCCGGACATGAAGGATGTGCCGACGGTCGCGGAATCCGGCATTGCGGGCTTCGAGGTGACGTCGTGGAACGGCGTCTTCGCGCCCAAGGGCACGCCGAAAGAGGTGATCGACACCATGGGCAAGGCGATGCAGGAAATCCTCGCCAGCGATGACGTCAAGGCGCAGTTCCTGAAAGTCGGCGCCGAGGCGCATGCGAGCTCGCCCAAGGAACTGATGGATCGCACCATCGCCGACATCAAGAAGTGGAACGCCGTGATCGACAAGGCGGGTATTCCGCGGAAGTAGCCCGCGCGCAGGCGATGTGGTCCGAGCCGATTGATCTCTATTGCGAGCGGCTCGACCCGTCCTTCTGGGCGGAGCCCGTCAATGCGCTGAGCAACGTCGCCTTCCTGCTGGCGGCCTGGGCGGCGTTTGTGGAATGGCGCAAGGTGGGCGGGGGCGATCGCGTCATTCTGGCGCTGATCGCGATTGTCGCGGTCGTCGGCGCCGGCTCCTTCATCTTCCACACAGTCGCGACGCGCGGCGCCATGATGCTCGACGTCGGCCCGATCGGCGTCTTCATCTACAGCTACTTTCTGTTCGCGCTGCGGCGCTTTCTGGCGTTGCCGTGGCCGGCAGCCGTCGTCACCTTCGTCACGTTCGTCGCACTGTCATTCGGGCTTGCGGTCTACGTGCCGCGGACTTTTCTCAACGGCTCGGCCGGCTACTTCCCGGCGCTCGCGGCGCTGATCGTCATCGGCTGGCTGATCCGCGAGCGCGCGGCGGGCAGGGCTCTGCTGATCGCAGCCGCGGCCTTCATCGCCTCGCTGTTCTTCCGCATCATCGATCTCGACATCTGCGGGGCATTTCCGACCGGCACACATTTCCTTTGGCATATCCTCAACGCGGTCGTACTTTACGCGGTGCTGCGCGGGGCGCTGAGCGAGACACGAGTGAAAGAGGCGTAATGGAATGAGCGACGCGGCGCGAGCCTATCCCGACCTGCATGAGCATATCGCGGCGCTGGAAAAACGCGGCCTGCTGCGGACAGTCGATGTGCCGATCGACAAGGACGCCGAGATGCATCCGTTGGTGCGCTGGCAATTCGTCGGCGGCCTTGCCGAGGAAGACCGCAAGGCCTTTCTGTTCACCAACATCACCGACGGGCTCGGCCGCAAGTACAAGATGCCGGTCGTGGTCGGCGCGGTCGCGGCGAACGCCGAAATCTACAGCGTCGGCATGCAGACGCCGCTGTCCGACATCCAGGCCAAGTGGGATCACGCGATTGCCAATCCGATCGAGCCGCGGCTGGTCAACGAGGCGGTCTGCCACGAGGTCGTCATCGAGGGCGATGCGCTCAAAGGCGAGGGCCACGGCCTCGACATGCTGCCGATCCCGGTGTCGACGCCGGGCTTCGACAGTGCGCCGACGCTAACGGCGACCAACGTCATCACGCGCGATCCAGAAACCGGCATCCAGAACATGGGCACCTATCGGGCGGCGCTGAAGGCGCCGGACCGGCTTGTGGTGCGGATGGCGACGCGGGTCGGCGGCGCCGGCGGCTACCAGCACTATCTCAAGTACCAGAAACGAAAAGAGCCGATGCCGTGCGCCATCGTGCTCGGCTGTCCGCCATATGTTGCCTTCATGGGGCCGCAGAAGCTGCCGATCGGCGTCGACGAGATCACCGTGGCGGGCGGGCTCGCCGGCGCGCCGATCAATATCGTGCGGGCGCGCACGGTCGATCTGACGATCCCGGCGGAGTCCGAGGTCGTCATCGAGGGCTTGATCGACACCGAATATCTCGAGCCGGAAGCGCCGTTCGGCGAGTCCCACGGCCATGTCGCGCTCGAGGAGTTCAACATGCCGATGCGGGTGACGGCGATCACGCATCGCAAGAATGCGATCATCCCGTCCTACATCAGCCAGGTAGCGCCGAGTGAATTGAGCGTCATCAAGCGCGTCGCCTACGAGCCGTTGTTCACCGCACATTTGCGCAACACGCTCGGCATTCGCGGTGTCAAGAAGGTGTCGCTGCATGAGCCGCTGACCGGATTGCTGCGCGTCACCGTCATCACGCTGGAGAAGGGCATCGCGCGCACCGAGATCTGGCGCGCGTTGCACGGCGCGGCCTTCTTCAAGGGCGACTGCGGCAAAATCTGCATCGCGGTCAACGAAGACATCGATGTCGACAATGCCGACGCGCTCTTGTGGGCGATGGCCTACCGCATGAATCCGGTCGAAGACGTCATGCTGGTGCCGCATCGCGGCCAAGGGCATGGGCCGAAGCGCGAGCATGACAACGAGGAAGATTTCGACGATGCTCATGGACGCCACCATGAAGGGCGACCTGCCGCCACTCGCGCTGCCGAAGCAGGAATACATGGAGCGCGCCAAGGCGATCTGGGACAAGCTCGATTTCGGACCGCTGCGGCCGCAGGCGCCGTGGTTTGGCTATTCGCTCGGCGATTGGCTGCCGCAGTGGGACGAGGCGGCGCAACGCGCAGCGAAGGGGCGCTATCTCGACAACGGCAAGATCAGCGAAAAGCTGCGCCGCAAGGGGCTCAAGCCCGAAACCAAGTATCGGCCTGATCGCGAAAAGTGACGGCAACGCCTGTCGGCCGATTGTCGAACAGGCGCATTCGCAGGCGGCGTAAATTATCAATCAAGGCGCATGTCGCACGCATGGCCTATTGAGGCCGTGGCCGCACGCGCGTAAAGTTTTGTGACGTCGTGGGGGTAGCGCGATGAAGCGAAAAATTGCGGCCATCATGGCGGCCGATATCGCCGGCTACAGCAAGCTCGTCGCTGAAGACGAAGAAGAGACGTTGCGGCGGCTCGCGTCTTACCGTTCCGTTTTCGACGACTTTATCGCCAAGGCTTCGGGCCGCATTTTCAATACCGCGGGCGACGCGGTGCTTGCGGAATTTCCGAGCGCGGTCGAGGCGGTGCGCTGCGCGATCGACATTCAGGAAAGCCTGCGGACCCGCAATCTGGCCTATCCGCCGAGCCGGCAGATGAACTTCAGGATCGGCATCACGGTTGGCGACGTCGTCGAACGTGACGGCGATTTGTTAGGCGACGGCGTCAACATCGCCGCGCGGCTCGAGGGCCTCGCGGAGCCCGGCGGGATTTGCGTGTCGCGCTCGATCTACGAGCAGGTCACGAACAAGCTGTCGGTTCGCTTCGCCGACATCGGCGAACAGCAGGTCAAGAATATTCCGACACCGATCCATGCCTACGTCGTTTCGTCGCCCGGGCATGAACAGGGGCCGATCCCGGCAAGGGGAATGCCGTGGCCGGCGGTCATCGCCGCGGCTTGCGTTGCGGCGATCGTTGCCGCGGGCGGCGTCTATTGGGTCTCCAACATATCAAAACCCGGAACGACTCCGACCGTGGCGATGCAGGCGCCGTCGGCGCCGGCTGCGAAGACACCGGCGCAGACTGCGCCCGCTGCTTCGGTTCAGCCCGAGCCGCCGAAACAGGCCCCGCAGGAAGCCGCTGCGCCGCCGGCTCCACCCGCGCAAACGGTCATCGCGAATGCGGCACCGACGGCCTCCCGCATCGACGAGACCAAACTTCGCGGTCTCGCTGGGCAACTGAATTTGCCGCTGCCGCGGACCGTACATCTTGTCGAGCCTTTGGCGGGTGTGCCGAAGAAGTCGTCCGAGTTCCTCGGCGCTTGGGGCGGCGACCGGCGCTGGGGCGGGCGCGGACGGCAGATGATTTTGGTCGTGACCTATGTTGCTGCCTCGGGCGAGGCGACCGGAATTGTTTCGTTCGGGCCGCCGACGCCGTTCACGGACAATCAACGGCCAGCGAACTATTGGGTGTTCACCGGCACCATCCACGACGACGGTCTCAACTTCATCTCGCCGGATGGCCAGTACAAATATCAGTTCCACATCATGCCGGACGGAATCATGCAAGGCCGGCTGGAAACGCCGAACAACAAGCATCCGCAGATCAGCATCGAGCGGATCAACTGACGTGCTTCAAGGGCCACCGTAGAGCCAGGCGATGCCGTCGTAGCTCTGCTCGACGCTGCGGCCGCCGACCGCCATGTCGCGCAGTTCGGCGGTGACGCCGCGGGCGTGATAGAACTCGCCATAGACGCGCGCCATGATCTGCGTACGCGCCGTACGCAGATAGCGCTCCTGCTGGTAGTCCTGGAACGCGGCTGCAACGTCGTCGGGCTTGGCCGCGACCTTGTCCGCCAGCACGACGGCGTCCTCCGTCGCCATGCAGGCGCCTTGCGCAAGATATTGCAGCATCGGGTGCGCGGAATCGCCGAGCAGTGTGACGCGGCCCTGCGACCAATTCTTCACCGGCTCGCGGTCGCACAGCACCCACATGCGCCAGGTCTCGATGCGTTCGAGCAGCCGCGTGACCTGCGGCACCTGCATCTTGAAGTGCTGCCACATCACGTCCTTGGCGCCTTCAGCGTTCCAACCTTCCTCGTAACGGTCGGAGTGGAACACGGCGACGAGATTGTAGAGTTCGCCACGGCGCAGCGGGTAGTGCACGAAGTGGGTTCGCGGCCCCGCCCACAGCACGACGTCCGGGCGCCACAAGTCCTTGGGCACCTCGTCGTGCTTGAGCACGGCGCGGTAGGCGATGTGGCCGGACACACGCGGCTTGCCGTCGCCGACGATGCGCTCGCGGATATTTGACCACATGCCGTCGCAGCCGATCAGCGCGCGGCCTTCGACCGTCTCGCCGTTGTTCAGCGTGACGCTGACGCGGTCGCCATGGTCCTTGAAGTCGTCGACACGGCGGCTGGTCTCGAGCGTGATCAGGTTGCTGCCCTGGCAGGCCTTGAGGAAGGCGCCGTGAATGTCGGCGCGGTGCGTCACGCCATAGGGTTGGCCGAAGCGCTTCATGAAGGCGTCGCTGAGCGGGATGTTGGTGATCAGCTTGCCGGTCAGCGCGTCGCGCATTTCCTGCGCCGGCGGGCGGTGGGCGTCGGCCAGCACCGCATCCTTCAGCCCGATCTTCTCAAGCATGCGGAAAATGTTCGGCCCGAGCTGGATGCCGGCGCCGACTTCCTTGAATTCCGGCGATTGCTCGAAGACCCGGACCGGGAAGCCGTGATGGGCGAGCGCGTAGGCGGTGATTAGCCCGCCGATGCCGCCGCCGGAAATCAAAAACGGCGCTGCGCCGCCATTCGTCTTGGCCATTGGGCGTTTCCTTTTTGTCGTTGGCCCAACATAGTGCGCCCGCGCGGGCAAGGTAAAGCGCGCGGGACGAGCATGAAAAAGCCCGCCGGCTGGACTGGCCGGCGGGCAAATTGATGCCAAGAACGATGCGTGGGACGCTTACTTCACAACCTGGCCGCGGATCTCGCCAGCCTTGTTGGCGGCGGTGTGGATGTTGACGTACATGTCGCCATCCATCAGCGCCTTGGCCTGGGCATCGGTCAGCGTGGCGGAGCCTTCAAACGGGCTCATGGCCGCCGCGCCTTGGAAGATCGGAACCATCACACCGGCGTTTTTGCCGGAGGCGCCCGGACCGTGGAAATGCGCGGCGGTCGCTGGACCGGTCAGGCCGGAATAGGTGCCTTTCCAGGACAGCTTCTTGCTGGCGCTATCGTAGGTGACATCGACCGAACCCGTGCCGCTGCTCTGGGTCGGCGGGACTTCGTTCGAAGCCTTGAGGTCGGCCTTCATCTTCATCATGTCGGCCATCGACGGCGAGGCAAAAGTCAGCGCGCCAGCGCAGGCCAAAACGACCAGTGCCGGACGCAGAAACGTCGTTGTCATGTTTGCTCCTCCTTGATCGGCTGTGCACAGCCACTAGCGCGAACACCGTCAACCTAGCAGCTATTCCGCCGCCGAATACGCGTCAGAGCCGATCCAGCGGGATCAAGGTGGTGGTGGCTTCGCCGCAGGAGTCGCACTCCCAGTGGTGACGGATCTCGCCGCCTTCCACGAACTCGGACACCAGCGGGGCGACCATGCAGTCGCCGCAGTTGGGACAGCGGGCGGGGCTCGCGAAAGCACGCACACCGGACAGCGTTGCCGCGTTGCAATGAAGCATGTCTCGGCCTCCTGTTTCTTTCTCGTCCTTCCCCTGTGAGCGCTGATTAAAAGATGATCATGGCGGGGGCGAGACCGCGGAGTGAAACTGCCATGACCATTGCAACAAGTTTTTGCGACAGGCCGAGCGGTAAGTCTTGCTGGCTTTTGCTGAGGCTGTTGCGCGATTGCGGCTTTTCGCACTGCAGCGGACGCGAGCGCGGTCAAGCTTTCGTCTTATTTGCGGACGGCGGCTTCGCTGATGCCGGCGGCGGGACTGGTGAGCCGGGATGGGATCGAACCATCGACCACTTGATTAAAAGTCAAGTGCTCTACCACTGAGCTACCGGCCCGCTCTTTAAAAGTCAGTCGCTCGATCGGCTGAGCGATGTGCTCGCTCGAGGCAGCGCTCGATCCTATCCGAAAATGCGCTGATCCGAGTGATTTATGGGCGCTGTGTAGGGGCGTGGGCCTGCCCGGTCAATAGGCAGGCCCCGCAATATCCTTGAACTCGCGCAAGTCCCGCGCGGTTTGCTACAATCTTGCCTGCAAGGAGCCTCAGCAATGCCGATCGTGAACCGCGTCGCCGATCTCGCCAGCGAAATCACCGAATGGCGGCACGACCTGCACCGGCATCCCGAGCTGCTCTACGACGTGCAGCGCACGGCCGGCACCGTCGCCGAGAAGCTCAAGGCCTTCGGCTGCGACGAGGTGGTGAGCGGCATCGGCCGCACCGGCGTGGTCGGCGTCATTCGCGGCCGCAAGGGCACATCCGACAAGGTCATCGGCATGCGCGCCGACATGGACGCGCTGCCGATCGAGGAGGCTACCGGCCTGCCGTACAAGTCGACGGTGCCGGGCAAGATGCACGCCTGTGGGCACGATGGGCACACCGCGATGCTGCTGGGCGCCGCGCGCTACCTTGCCGAGACGCGCAACTTTACCGGCACCGCGGTCGTGATCTTCCAGCCGGCCGAAGAAGGCGGCGCCGGCGGCAAGGCCATGGTCGACGACGGCATGATGGATCGCTTCAAGATCAAAGAAGTCTACGGCATGCACAATTATCCCGGCATGCCGGTCGGCGCCTTCGGCATCCGGCCGGGCCCGGTGATGGCGGCGGCCGACTACATCAACATCACGATCGAGGGCAAAGGCGCGCATGCGGCGCGACCGCATCTCGGCGTCGATCCGGTGCTGGTGGGCGCGCAGATCATCAACGCGGTGCAGTCGATCGTGTCGCGCAACGTCGATCCGCTCAAGTCGGCGGTGGTATCGATCCCGATGTTCGAAGCGAGCACCGCCGACAACATCATTCCGCAGACGGTGAAGCTGCGCGGCACGGTGCGGACGCTCGAGGCCGGCGTGCGCGATTTCGTCGAAAAGCGGCTGCAGGAACTCGTCGAGCACACGGCGGCAGCTTATGGCGCCAAGGCGACGCTGACCTACCGGCGGAATTACCCGGTGCTGGTCAACCACGACAAGCAGACCGATTTTGCCGCTTCGGTCGCCAGCCAGATCGTCGGCGACAAGCATGTCGACACCGACCTGCCGCCGATGATGGGCGCGGAGGATTTCTCCTTCATGCTCAACGAGCGCCCCGGCGCCTTCATCTGGATCGGCAACGGCGACAGCGCCGGGCTGCATCACCCGAAATACAACTTCAACGACGAAGCGATCCCCGTCGGCACGTCTTATTGGGTGAAGCTGGCGGAGACGGCCCTCGGCGCCTAAGGCCGATACCGATTACGGGACGGTGTTGGCCTGGCTCTGCGCCGGCGCAGCCGGCTGAACCACGGGGACAGCGACCGGCGCTGGGGCAACAGCGCTCGCAATCGCGGCGCGCCGGCCGAGCATTTCGCCAAAGCGGACTTCCAGCGCGCGCCAGTAGGCGAAGTCGTTGAGCGGCGTGCGCTCGATCGCCGCCAAAGCCAGTGCCGCGATGAACGGCAGGCTCTGCACGATCAACACGACCGCGAAGATGTTGATCTCGCGGATCTGCTTGACGTTGGTGACGTAGAGCGTGATGGCGCCGAGGATCAGCAACGCCGCAAGCACGGCTTCCCAGAAGGCGTGGAAATCGGTCGAGCGGCGCAGGCCGCCCTTCGAGGTGCGCACGAAGGGCAGGTGATCCTTGATCAGGCCGAAGCCGACCGCACGCGCCACCGTCCATTGCACCGACATCGCGGCGAACACTGCGCCGGCGAGCTGGCTTGGGGGTACGCGCACGCGTAGGCGGTAGAGCGTGAAGAAGTGCGCGACCGACACGATGAAGCTCGCGACGATCGGCAAGGTCAGGATCTTGTCCGGCACGGCGATGTCGAGGAAGGCGACGATCGGCACCCAGATGATGTTGAGGATCGCGACGGCGACGCCGAGGCTTTCGGCGCCGAGCCAGTTGAGCCAGCCGAGCGCGAACTCGCGCTTCTGGTCGCGCGTCAGACGACTCGCGCCGGGCAGGAAGCGGCGCCAGTGCTTCTTGAGAATCTGGAAGCCACCATAGGCCCAGCGATGGCGCTGCTTCTTGTAGGCCTCGAACGAGTTGGGCAGCAGGCCGTGGCCGTAGCGCTTGTTGGTGTAATGCGCCTGCCAGCCTTGCTCGAGCAGCGTCAGGCCGAGATCGGTATCTTCGCAGATCGTGTCGCTCGACCAGCCGCCGACCGATTCAAGCGCGGCGCGCCGGATCAGGCACATCGTGCCGTGCACGATGATGGCATTGTACTCGTTGCGCTGGACCATGCCGATGTCGAAGAAGCCGGCATATTCGCCGTTCATGGCGTGGTGCATGACGCTGCGCTCGCCGTCGCGATGATCCTGCGGCGCCTGGATGAGGCCAACGAGTGGATCGGCGAATTGCGGCATCAGATCGCGCAGCCAGTCGGGCTGCACGACATAGTCGGCATCGATGACGCCGATGATCTCGGCGTCGGCCGCGGTGTGCACCTGCGCAAGGCGCAGCGCGCCGGCCTTGAAGCCCTTGAGGTCGTCGGCGCGCACGAACTTGAAGCGCTCGCCGAGCAGCTTGCAGTGCTCCTCGATCGGCAGCCACAGCTCGGGCTCCGGCGTGTTGTTGATGACGACGATGCATTCGAAATTCGAATATTCGAGACGCGCAACAGCGTCGAGCGTCTGCTTCAGCATTTCCGGCGGTTCGCGATAGGCCGGAATGTGGATCGAGACTTTCGGCGTAACGGCTTCGGGTGCGAGCGGCGGCCCGGCAATCAGGCGGAGCGGCTTGCGGCCGAAAGCGATCGCGGCAATTTCCTCGATGCGCGCCAGCGCGATGATGATGAGCGGGATCAGCAGCAAGGTGCCGAGGCCGAGCGCGAAGGCCGCGCCCCAGACGAAATAGTGGCCGTTCCAGTAGGCGAACACAGCGGCAAACCATGCGCCGACGACGTTGGCGCCGGCGGCGAGCACCGCGGCCTGGCCGAGCGTCACCGTGGTCATCGCCAGGATCGGCAGCGACAGCAGAACGCTGACGAGCAGCGCGATCGCGGCGAGCCGCCAGTGATCGGGATCGCCGAGCGGACCGGTCCAGTTGAACTTCGCTTCGCGCTTGGCGTCGAACAGGCCCCAATAGGGACCAACGCCGCCTTCGAAGATTTTCCACGGCTGGTCGATCGCTTCGACGATGTTGTAGTCGATGCCGTAGGCGCGGGCGCGGGCGACGAAGTCGCGCAGCACGGCGGCCTGCTCGATGCGGCCAGGCTCGGCATCCTTCAGGTTATAGCCAGCGCTCGGCCAGCCGAACTCGGCGATGACGATGCGCTTGCCGGGATAAGCCTGGCGCAGCTTGTCGTAAATGATGACGGCTTGATCGACGGCTTGGCTGTCCGAGAAGCCTTCCCAGTACGGCAGCACGTGTGCGGCGATGTAGTCGACCTGCGACACGAGCTCGGGATGCGCGATCCAGACGTGCCAGATTTCACCGGTGGACACCGGGACGTTGGTTGCGCGCTTGACGCGCTGGATCTTCTTGATGAGGTCGTCAACCGTCTCTTCGCCGCGGAAGATGGTCTCGTTGCCGACCATCACGCTCTTGACGTTGCTGTTGCGGCGGGCGAGCTCGATCGCCGAATTGATCTCGCGTTCATTACGCTCGTCGTGCTTGTCGATCCAGGCGCCGACCGTGACGTTGAGTCCGAATTCCTGGGCGATGGCGGGCACCAGTTCCACGCCGCCGGTCGACGAATAGAGACGGATCGCGCGTGTCAACGGCGCGAGTTTCTTCAGATCGGCGCGGATCTGCTGCGGCGTCGCTCTGCCGCCATCGTCGGGATTGGTGGAGCTGGCGAACGGCGCGTAGGAAACGCTGGTGAGTTGGCCATCGACGTCGGGCGCGCTGACGTGCGACTGCACGAGGGCCCATAGTCCGGCTTGCACGCACGCCACAAGGGCGATCACGGCAGCGACGGTGCGCATTTGACTTCAATACCAAACGGGGCAGGAGAGCAGACCCTTGAGCCCGTCCCCTGGGCCCCCACGCTCGGTCTGCACTGTTGTAGAATAGCCTTGCATCAGCCGTGCCAACAAGTAGGAACAGGACATGGCAAATCCTAGGCACCCGCATAACGCGGGCTACAAATATTTCGTAGTCAGGAAACTCCCTTAGTGGGGCGTGGTTCCGCCCGACGTGGCGGCGGGTGTTTTGGCCGCAGTGGCGGGCTCAGGCGGCAGGCCTGGGTTGAGCCAGCAGGAATGGACCCGGCCATTGAGGGTTTCCTGGGCCTTGGGATCGATGTCGCCCTGCCGGACCAGGCAGCGGAAAGTGGCCTGGATATGCCCGCTGGGGCAGCCAAAGCGGTCGTAAAGGTCGAGGTGGCGGAAGGCCGTATCGAGGTCGTCCCGCCACAGCAGGCTGACCACCCGGCGGCCTAGCCAGACGCATTCCGGGTTGCCGGCAGGGCCGGTGAGGACGCGGGAGGCCTCGGCGATCTCATCGATCTTCTTTTGGCCATCCTTAACGGGCTTTTCGGCCGGGGGCTTCTCGGATGGCGCGCCGCTGCCGCTGCCTTGGGCAAACGCCGCGCTCGCGGTCAGACCGAGAGCCAGCGCGAAAAACGCACTACAAAACCCACGCCACGCCATAGACGCCTTCGTCCCGCTGGATTGATGAAGCCCAAACGCCCGCTCCGATATCCTCTGGGACCGGATTGGGACGCTATTGCGGCTGACGCCGCCCGCGTTCGATTGTTTCTTAGGAAGCCCCGCTTACCCCACCCCTCGGCCCAGATTTCCAACCCCGATCCGGACGGCAAAACTTGACCTTACGGACGGGCTTTGTCCAGCGCCCGGCGCGCTTGGCAGCGGCGGGCGCGCGCGATAAGCCGGGCCAGTGGCTTTTCTGCCGAATTGGGGAGCCGATGCGCCTCGGTCTTGCTGGTCTTGCCCTGTCGGCGTTGGTCATAACCGCATTCTGGGCCTGGCTCGGCATCCCGCTTGCCATGCCGCACGCGCCCCTCAAGCCGGGCCAAAAGCTTTACTGCATCTCCTATGCCCCGTTTCACGGCCGGCAGACGCCGCTCGACCTATCGACCCATATCTCGGCCGAGCAGATCGACCATGATCTCGGCCAGCTTGCCCAGCTGACCGATTGCGTGCGGACCTATTCGAGCGATTTCGGCCTCGACCAGATTGCCGGAATTGCGGCTCGCCACGGCTTGAAGGTCATCCAGGGCCTCTGGCTGTCCGGCAAGTCCGACTATAACCGCACCCAGATCGAAACCACGGTGGCGCTCGCCAAGCGCTATCCCGCCACCATCAAGGCGGTGGTGGTCGGCAACGAGACGCTGCTGCGCGGCGAGATGTCCGGCGACAGCCTGGCTGCGATCATGCGCGAAGTGAAATCGCGCATTCCGGAGCCGGTGACCTATGCCGACGTCTGGGAGTTTTGGCTGCGCAATCCGCAGGTCGCCAGCGCCGCGGATTTCATCACCATCCATATCCTGCCGTATTGGGAAGACTTCCCGATCGCCGCGGCCAATGCCGCCGCGCACGTCGAGGCAATCCGGTTGAAGGTGGCTGCCGCTTTTCCGGGCAAGGAAATCCTGATCGGCGAAGTCGGCTGGCCGAGCGCCGGCCGCATGCGCGAGGGCGCCTTGCCGTCTCCCGTCAACCAGGCGCGCGTCATCCAGGATGTTCTGGCGCTCGCTGCGCGCGAAAACTTCCGCGTCAATCTGATCGAGGCCTACGACCAGCCGTGGAAGCGGGCGCTCGAAGGCACGACCGGCGGTCATTGGGGATTGATCGGCGACGGCCGGCGGCAATTCAAATTCGTCTGGGGCGAACCACTGTCGAACCACCCGCTGTGGCTCTGGCAGATGATCGCGGGTCTTGCGCTGGCGGCGATCGTGTTCGGCGTCGCATACCTCGCGGGCCGCAAGAATGCACGGCCGTCCGGCTGGATCGCGGTCACAGGCAACGCGATTACCGGCGGCGCCCTGATCGGTTGGACGGTCGCCAACGTGCCAATCGAAAGCCTGGGCGTCGGCGGCTGGCTGCGATCGTGCGCACTGGCCGCGGTCGCGTTGCTGAGCGCGCCGGTCGTGAGCGCAGCGATCATGCGCGGCGAACCAATTCCACGTTTTTCCAAACTGCTCGGGCCGTCCGCGCAACGCATCCACGATCCGCTGGCGCTTGCGGTCGGAGCACTGTTGATCGCAACGACATTGCTTGCCGTGCTGACCGCGCTCGGGCTGGTATTCGATCCGCGCTACAAGGATTTTCCGTTCGCGCCGCTGACGGCGGCGGCAGTGCCGTTCGTGTTGCACACGCTGACGATGCCGCGGCCAGTTGGCGCGCGTGGCACGTCGGAGCTTTTGGCCGCGGCGCTACTGGCGCTCTCGACGCTTTACATCGTGTTCGATGAGGGCTTCGCCAACTGGCAGGCGCTGTGGCTGTGCGCGGCGCTCCTTGCGCTCGCGGTCACTCTGGCTCAGGTACGCGACGGGCGAAGCTGAGCAGCAGCAGTCCGACGGCAAGGCCGGATAGGCCGACATTGTAGAGGACCGCGCCGAGGCACGAGATGCCGAGCGCGACGGCGAACAGCACCAGCGACGGCCGCAGGAGATTAAGCGCCGCAACGATCAATGCGGCCCAGCCGAACACCGAATAGGTGAACAGCATGATCGCGATATGCCGCGTAAAGCAAAGCCATGTGTTGAGGCCGCCCTCGCAGGCGAGGCCGACCGGCGTCTGCTCGATGGCGAGGTAGCGCATGAACAGCGCATAGCCGAGCGAGCAGAAGCCGACGATCAGCAGATAATTGGTGGCGCGCGCACTCGGCAGAAAAAGTTTCATGGATCGATTATGCCGCCGGGATGCGGCCGCCGCAAACCTAGAGCGGATCGCCGGCGAACTTGCCGGCGTGGCAGGGCGCGCGGGCGGCGGTGAGGCGGGCGCACAATTTCGTCGCGGTGGCGAGGTTCGGCAACGGACCAAGCACCAGCCGGTAATAGGTGGCGGTGCCGCGCTGCTCGCGCGAGGCGATCGGCCGCAGGCCGCCGAGCAGCGGCCCGTAATTGGCTTTCAGCGCCGCCCATTGCAGATTCAACACGTCGAGGCTCGACGCGCTTGCCAGCGCGACGCCAAATTCAGGCTTGGCGGGTTCCGGCGGCAATGAGGCGACGCGAACCGGCGGCATCGGAACGGCGTCATGCCCGGGTTCAGCGGTTTGCTCGGGCGCGGACGAAGGCGCGACGTTCGGCTGCGACGCTTCGGCGTTTTCACTGGGGTTGTCCGGCGCTTTGGCCGCTACTGTCATAGGCGACGATGCCGCCGGTGCGGCCGCGCGCGGCGACGTGCTTGAACCCGGCACCATCGACAGGATCGGCGGCCCCGCGGGCTGGGAGATCTGCGCGGCCTGCCGTTTGACGGAGCCGGTCAGGTCTTCGATGTTCTGCTCGAGGCCGGCCACCCGCTCGGCGAGGCGATCGCGGTCGGCGGCGAGCGTGCGCATCTGCGCTTCGAGCTTGGCGACCTGCGCATCCTGCTTCGGGATCTGGACGGTGGCGACCGCGCGTACCGGCAGGTCGAGCGACGCGGATTTCGATCGCGGCCAGCCGCCGGCTGCCGGTCTCGGTTTGCGTGGCGATCGCCACGGCGACAAGCGCCACCGCGGCCGCGCCGCCCCAGGCGGACAGCCGCCATAGCGCGCGCAGATCGAAGCGGCGCGGCGGGCGCAGTTCAATCGACTCCGGTTCTGGAGGAACTAACTCGACCGCCATGGCACCTTCCCGACAGGCCGAATCACATCATTGAAAACATTAGCAGAATCCGGCAATGCTCGCTTCATTAGGCTTCCGTGATATCTGCCTCTCAGAATCTGCGTCCCGATTGCGGCAATAGCGCGAACGTAAAGCCGATGAGCCAACGAACATGTCTCGCGATCGTTCTCGCCGCCGGCGAAGGCATTCGCATGCGCGCCAGCCTGCCCAAGGCGCTGCACGCGGTCGGCAACCGCACCTTGCTCGCGCACGTGCTGGCGGCGGCGGAGGCGGCCGGCTGCGGCGATATCGCGGTGGTGGTCGGACCCAACCACGACGCGGTCGCGGCTGGAGCGCGCGCCGTTGCGCCGCATGCACAAACTTTCGTGCAGCAAGAGCGGCTCGGGACGGCGCATGCGGTGCTTGCGGCGCGCAAGGCCGTCATGCGTGGCATCGACGATATCATCGTCATGTTTGCCGATACGCCGCTGGTGCGGGCCGAGACGCTTGCCAGGCTGCGTGCGGCGCTGGCGAACGGCGCGGCGGTGGCGGTGCTCGGATTCAGGGCTGCAACGCCAAAAGGGTATGGCCGGCTGCTGACGCGCGGCGACGAATTTCTGGCGATCCGCGAGGACAGCGACGCGACGCCGGACGAGCGCAAGATCGACTTCTGCAATGCCGGGCTGATGGCGCTGTCGGGGCGCCACGCGCTCGCCATGCTGGAGCGCATCGGCAATGCCAACGCCAAGGGCGAATATTATCTCAGCGATGCGGTTGCTATCGCCCGCGATATGGGCTTGAAGGCAGTCGCAATCGAAACCACGGAGGACGACGTGCGCGGCATCAATACCAAGGCGCAGCTCGCCGAGGCCGAAGCCGTCCTGCAACAACGCCTGCGCGCCGCCGCCATGGAGGCGGGCGTCACCATGGTGGCGCCGGAGACCGTGTTTCTGTCGTCCGACACCAAATTCGGCAAGGACGTGACGATCGAGCCGAACGTCGTGTTCGGGCCCGGCGTCACCATCGACGATGGCGCGACCATCCGTTCGTTCTCGCATCTCGAAGGCGCGCATGTCGGCAAGGGCGCGCGCGTCGGGCCTTATGCCCGGTTGCGGCCCGGCGCAAAGCTCGAGGCCGACGTTCACATCGGCAACTTCGTCGAGGTGAAGCAGGCGACTGTCGAGGCGGGCGCCAAGGCCAACCATCTCGCCTATATCGGCGACGCGCGCGTGGGCGCGGGCGCCAACATCGGCGCCGGCACCATCACCTGCAACTACGATGGTGTCGCCAAGCACCACACCGATATCGGCAAGGGCGCCTTCATCGGCACGAATTCGTCGCTGGTCGCGCCGGTCAAGATCGGCGACGGCGCCTATATCGGCTCCGGCTCGGTGATCACCAAGGACGTGCCGGCTGGCGCGCTGGCGGTTGCGCGGGCGAGGCAAGCGATTAAGGAAGGCTGGGTCAAGCGCTTGCACCAGGTGAAGGCCTTGGGCAAAAGCTTGCGCAAGGCGGTACCGAAAAAGCGCGCTTGAGCAGCGCGGAACCGCCGTTTCCAGCCTTGTCACACGGCGCAATGCGTTTTGATTTCCATACCGTTGGCGGCGGCGGCTAAACCGAGATCGAAAGTAAGGGGGGCCCTTCGGCCCAATGTGCGGGATCGTCGGAATTCTTGGGCGCGAACCGGTCGCAGCCCATCTGGTCGATGCGCTCAAGCGCCTCGAATATCGCGGCTATGATTCCGCGGGCGTTGCCACGCTCGATCACGGCAAGCTCGCGCGCCGCCGCGCCCAGGGCAAGTTGAAGGCGCTGGAAAGCCGGCTCGAGAAGGAGCCGTTGCCCGGCAATATCGGCATCGGCCATACGCGCTGGGCGACGCACGGCAAGCCGAGCGAAAGCAACGCGCATCCGCACGCCACCGAGCGCGTCGCCGTCGTGCACAACGGCATCATCGAAAATTTCCGCGAACTGCGCGAGAAGCTCAGCAAGAACGGCCACAAGTTCGGCAGCGAGACCGACACGGAAGTCGTGGCGCATCTGGTCACCGACGAAATGAACAAGGGCAAGTCGCCGGCCGATGCGGTCGCCGCGGCGCTCAAAGAACTGCGCGGCGCGTTTGCGCTGGCGTTTCTGTTCGCGGGCGAAGACGACCTGATGATCGGCGCGCGCAAGGGTTCGCCGCTCGCCGTCGGCTACGGCAAGGGTGAGATGTATCTCGGCTCGGACGCAATCGCGCTCGCACCTTTCACCGACGAGGTCAGCTATCTCGAGGACGGCGATTGGGCGATCGTGACGCGCAAGAGCGTCGAGGTCCACGACGCCCAAGGCAACAAGGTCGAGCGCCCGATCATCAAGTCGTCGGCGTCCGGCATGCTGGTCGAGAAGGGCAACTACAAGCACTTCATGGCCAAGGAAATCCACGAGCAGCCCGAAGTCGTCGGCCACACGCTCGCGCACTACATCGACATGGTGCATGAGAAGGTCGTCCTGCCGGGCACGTTGCCGTTCGACTGGAAGAAGCTCAAGCGTCTGTCGATCTCGGCCTGCGGCACCGCCTTCTATGCCGGACTGGTGGCGAAATACTGGTTCGAGCGGTTCGCCAAATTGCCGGTCGAAATCGATATCGCCTCCGAATTCCGGTATCGCGAGGCGCCGCTGGAAGACGGCGACCTTGCCATCTTCATCTCGCAGTCGGGCGAAACCGCCGACACGTTGGCGAGCCTGCGCTACGCCAAGGAGCACAAGCAGCATGTGCTGTCGGTGGTGAACGTGCCGACCTCGACGATCGCGCGCGAAAGCTCGGTCGTGATGCCGACGCTGGCGGGCCCGGAGATCGGCGTCGCCTCGACCAAGGCCTTCACGTGCCAGCTCACGGTGCTCGCCTGCCTCGCCATCGCGGCGGGCCATGCGCGCGGCGAACTATCCGATACTGATGAGCAGAAGCTCGTGCATGCGCTGATCGAGGTGCCGCGGCTGATGTCGCAGGCGCTGATGCTCGAGCCGCAAATCGAGGCACTGTCGCACACGCTCGCCAAGGCACGCGACGTGCTCTATCTCGGCCGCGGCACCAGCTTCCCGATCGCGCTCGAAGGCGCACTGAAGCTCAAGGAAATTTCCTACATCCACGCCGAAGGCTACGCCGCAGGCGAGCTCAAGCACGGGCCGATCGCGCTGATCGACGAAACCATGCCGGTGATCGTGATCGCGCCGCACGACCGCGTGTTCGAGAAGACGCTGTCGAACATGGAAGAGGTCGCGGCGCGTGGCGGCAAGATCATCCTGATGACCGACGCCAAAGGCGCGGCGGAAGTGGCCAAGGAACAGATCGAGACGCTGACGCTGCCCGACATGGCGGCGACGGTCACGCCTTTGGTCTATGCCGTGCCGGTGCAGCTGATCGCCTATCATACGGCCGCCGCAATCGGCACCGACGTTGACCAGCCGCGCAACCTCGCGAAATCGGTGACGGTGGAATAAGCGCGCATAACACGATGCGCAAGGAAAGCTGATGGCCGACATCGAACCCAAACCGGGCGATGAACTCGCCGCCGACGTCGCGACCGTGCAGGCATCGTCGCATGCGGGGCCCGCGGCGCGCATCCGCAATTATTTCCTCACCGGGCTCGTCGTCGCCGGTCCGCTGGCGATCACAGCCTGGCTGATCTGGTCGATCATCAACTGGGTCGACGGCTTCGTGCGCCCGCTGATCCCGCCGATGTACCGGCCCGAGACCTATCTGCCGTGGCCGATCCCCGGCACCGGACTTGTGATCGCCTTCTTCGCGCTGACACTGCTCGGCTTCCTCACCGCCAACCTGATCGGGCGCACGCTGGTCGGTTGGGGCGAGAGCCTGCTGCACCGCATGCCGATCGTGCGGCCGATCTACAAGACCATGAAGCAGATCTTCGAGGCGCTGTTCTCGAAGGAGGGCTCGAGTTTCCGCAAGGTCGGATTGGTCGAGTTTCCGTCGCCCGACATGTGGTCGTTGGTGTTCCTGTCGAACGCGCCTGGCGGCGACATCGCCGACAAGCTGCCGTCCGGAGAGCATGTGTCGGTGTTCCTGCCGTGCACGCCGAATCCGACCACGGGTTTCTTCTTCTACGTCAAACGCAAGGACGTCATCGAGCTCGACATCACGGTCGAGAACGCGATGACTTTGCTGATCTCCGCCGGCATGGTTCAGCCCGAAGGCGATGAGCCGAAGAAATTTGCGGCGCTTGCCGCCAATGCGCGTGCGGCGCAAGCGGCCCGGAAAAAGAAGAAAGAAGCGGTCGACTAAGGCTCTTCGCAGAGCCGTGCCGTTGCTGCTAGGCTCGCCTCTGCAAGTCACAGATGGGGGCGGCAATGAACTTTGGCCAAGCGATCAAATCCGGATTTCGTAAATTACGTGACATTTTCGGGCCGCGCGTCGCGTTCGGAATTTTGGTATTGGGCGCTGTTCGTGGTGCTCGTCACCATTGCGGCCGGCATCCTCGACCGCGGACTCTTTGACTTTGAGGAGTCGACGACGACCGGCGTGTTCGGGCCGTTGGCCTCGCTTGTATTCTTTCTGCCCGGCCTCGCGGTGGCGGCACGCCGCCTGCACGACCTCGACCGCAGCGCATGGTGGTTGCTGATTATCTTCACGATCGTCGGCATCATCCTGTTGTGGATCTGGGACTGTATTAAAGGCACGACGGGCCCGAACCGGTTCGGCCCCGATCCGCTGGCCGGCGGCTAGCCGGCGCGGATCAGCTTGATCGCCTCGTCCTTGCCGAACAGATAGAGCAGGTGGCGCAGCGCATCGCCGCGCGGCGTCGCGAGGCTCGGATCGCGCGACAGGATGAGCGCCGCGTCGTCGCGGGCGGCGCCGAGATATTTGCCGTGGACTTCCAGGCGGGCGATACGAAAGCCAGGCATGCCGCTTTGGCGCGTGCCGAGCAGATCGCCTTCGCCGCGAAGCTTTAAATCTTCCTCGGCGATGCGGAAGCCGTCTTCGGTCTCGCGCAGCGTATTGAGCCGCGCCTTGGCGGTTTCGCCGAGCGGCGTCTTGTAAAGCAGCAGACAGGTCGAATGGCCTGAGCCGCGCCCGATGCGGCCCCGCAGCTGATGCAGTTGCGCAAGCCCGAAGCGTTCGGCGTGCTCGATCACCATCACAGTTGCTTCCGGCACGTCGACCCCAACTTCGATGACGGTGGTGGCGACGAGGAGCTGTGTCTCGCCGGCGGCGAAGCGCGCCATGGCCGCATCTTTGTCGGCGCCCTTCATGCGGCCGTGCACCAGATCGACGGCCTTGCCGAATTTCTTGCGCAGCTCCTTGAACCGCGCCTCGGCTGCGGCGAGGTCGATCTTCTCCGACTCCTCGACCAGCGGGCAGACCCAATAGGCGCGCTGGCCTGACTCCAGCGCGCGGCCGACGGCGTCCTCGACCTCCTCGAGCCGCGACAGCGGAATGGTGCGCGTATTGATCGGCTGGCGGCCGGCCGGCTTCTCGCGCAGCTCCGACACGTCCATGTCGCCGAAATAGGTCAGCACCAGCGTGCGCGGGATCGGCGTTGCGGTCAGCACCAGCACGTCGACGGAGTTGCCTTTCTGCGTGAGCGCGAGGCGCTGGTGCACGCCGAAGCGATGCTGCTCGTCGACGACGGCGAGGGCGAGATCGTGGAAGGCGACGGTCTCCTGGAACAGCGCATGCGTTCCGATCAGCAGATCGATATCGCCGAGCGCCAGGCGGTCGAGGATCGTTTCGCGTTCGCCGCCGCGCTCGCGGCCGGTGAGGATGGCGACGCGGATGCCGGCTGCCTCGGCGAGTGGCGCGATCGTCTTGAGATGCTGCCGCGCCAGAATTTCGGTGGGCGCCATGAAGGCGGCCTGGCGGCCGGCCTCGATCACGGCGGCGGCGGCGACCAACGCGACGACCGTCTTGCCCGAGCCGACATCGCCTTGCAGCAGGCGTAACATGCGGGTGGGCAAGGCGAGGTCGTTGACGATGTCGTCGACCGCCTTCTGCTGCGAATGCGTGAGCGCGTAGGGCAGCGCTTTCAGGATGCGCGCCCGCAGGCGGCCTTCGCTCGCCGTGCCTTTGCCGGATTGCCGGCGCATGTGCGCGCGCACCAGAGCAAGCGCGAGTTGCCCGGCGAGCAATTCGTCATAGGCAAGCCGCGTCCACGCAAGGCTCTCCGGCAGGACATCGTGCGGTTCTGGCGGCCGGTGCAGACGGCGGAGCGCGTCGGCAAACGGAGGAAGGCGTTCACGCGACACCCAGGCCTCATCCTGCCATTCCGGCAGGTCGGGAAGGCGGGCGACCGCGCCGTCCATCGCGCGCCGGATGTTTCCCAGCGCGAGACCTTCGGTGAGCGGGTAAACAGGTTCGACCAGCGGCAGATCGGCAAAGCCCTTCTCGTCGACAACGCGATCGGGATGCACCATCTGCAACATGCCGTCGTAGAGCTCCGCGGTGCCGGAGACGTAACGCGTCTCGCCTTCGGGCAGGAGCTTCTCGAGGTAGTCTTGGCGTGCGTGGAAAAACGCGAGGGTGAGCGTGCCGGTCTCGTCCTCGGTTTCGATGCGATAGGGCGCGCGCGAGCGATGCGGCGGTCCGGGACGGTGCTTCACGACGGTGACCGCGACGGTGACGACCTGGCCCGGCACCACGTCGCGCAGTTTCGGCCGCGCGCGGCGGTCGATGGTGCCTGAGGGCAGGTGGAGCAGCAGGTCGATGACGCGCGGATTGTCGCGGTCGAGCAGTCGCGCATAGAGCTTCTCCAGCTTCGGCCCGACGCCGGGCAGGCTGGTGAGCGCAGCGAACAGCGGATAGAGCACGAGCGGCCGCATCGCCGGCATGCTGGCTTGCGCGCTTTTCCGACGCAATGCAGGCCTGTGCAAAGCGGACGCTGACAGCGCCGCCGAAGCCCTCTATATAAACCGCTCCCGGCCCCGTCCGGGCTTTTGGCGTCTGGAGCGGCAGTTGGACGAACTATCGAGCGAGGGTCTGGACGGACGGCGGCGGCGGCTGTTGTTCCGCTGCCGGCATCGCGGCATCCGCGAGATGGATTTGGTGCTCGGCAAGTTCGCCGACGCGCGCCTCGCCTCACTGAGCGAGGCCGAGCTCACCGAGCTCGAGCGCTGGCTCGATATTCCGGATCAGCAGATTTTCGCCTGGGTCAACGGCTCGGAACCGACGCCAGCCGAATTCGACAGTGCGCTGTTCAAGCAGCTTCGCGGTTTGCATGGGCGCACGTGACGTGGACGCCAAGGTCAAATCACCCGCCGAACTGCTGCGCGCCGGCAAGCCGCTGACGCTGTCGCAGGTCGCCGATGGCGCCGAAGGCCTGGTACTGGCCGATCTGGCGCGCGCCATTGCCGCAAAGAAGGACGCGCCGGCGATTTCGCTCGCCATCGTCTGCCGCGACGGCCAGCGGCTGGCGCAGTTGTCGCGCGCACTTGCGTTCTTTGGCCCCGACATCCTGACGATGGAATTCCCGGCATGGGATTGCCTGCCTTATGACCGCGTGTCGCCCAATGCGAGCGCCGTCGCGCAACGCATGACCGCGCTGTCGCGGCTCGTGCGCGTGAAGGGCCGCGACAAGCCGTCGGTGCTGCTGACGACGGTGAACGCCGGGCTGCAACGCGTGCCGTCGCGCGAGTTCGTCGCCACGCACGCGCTCTCGGTCGCGCCAGGCAACGTGATCGGCATGGCGGGCATCGTCGAATGGCTGGAACTCAACGGCTTTGCGCGTGCCTCCACGGTGCGCGAGCCCGGCGACTATGCCGTGCGCGGCGGCATCCTCGATTTGTTCGCGCCCGGCATGGATCTGCCAGTGCGGCTCGACTTCTTCGGCGACGCACTGGAGACCATTCGCGCCTTCGATCCCGAGACGCAACGGAGCGAAGGCGAGCTGCGCGGGCTCGATCTGGTGCCGGTCGCGGAATTCCAACTGGTGACGGAAACCATCCGGCGCTTCCGCACCGGTTACGTCGCGCAATTCGGCGCGGCGGCGCCGGACGACCTGCTCTACGAAGCAGTGAGCGAAGGCCGCCGCTATCCTGGCATGGAGCACTGGCTGCCGCTGTTCCACACCGGCCTGGAGACGCTGTTCGACTATCTGCCCGGTACGCCGTTGGCGCTCGAGCCGCTGGCCGACGATGCCGTGACGTCGCGCTTCGAGCAGATCGCGGACTATTACGAGGCGCGCGTGCAGGCGCTGAAGGAAGGCGTCACGCCACCTTACAAACCGCTGCCGCCGGACCGGCTTTATCTGACCGAGAAGGACTGGAGCGCGTGGCTCGATACCAGCGCAGTGGCGAAGATCACGCCGTTCGCCGTGCCCGAAACAAGCGGTGTTGTCGAAGTTGGCGCCCGCGCCGGCCATAATTTCGCGGCCGAACGCGCCGAACCCAACGCCAACGTGTTCGAGGCCGTCGGTAAGCAGGTCCTTGCGCTTCAATCATCGGGCAAGCGCGTCGCCATTGCGTTGTGGAGCGAAGGCGCACGCGAGCGCATGAGCCATGTGCTCGCCGACCACAAATTGCACAACCTGACGTCCGTCGAGTCATGGCCGCAGGCGCAGGGTCTGCCCAAGCCGGCCATCGCGCTGGCGGTGCTCGGCATCGAGTCCGGCTTCGAGACCGCAGACGCCGCAATCATCAGCGAGCAGGATATTCTCGGCGATCGGCTAGTTCGGCCGCGACGCGCGACCCGGCGCGCGGAGAATTTCATCGCCGAGGTGACGAGCCTCGCGCCCGGCGATCTCGTCGTCCACGTCGATCACGGCATCGGGCGCTTCTTCGGCTTACAGGCCATCGAGGCGGCGGGCGCGCCGCACGACTGCCTTGAAATTCATTACGCCGACGACACCAAGCTGTTCCTGCCGGTTGAGAACGTCGATCTTCTGTCGCGCTACGGCTCCGAAGAGAGCGGCGTCGAACTGGATCGGCTCGGCGGCGGCAACTGGCAGGCGCGCAAGGCGCGGATGAAGAGCCGCATCCGCGAGATCGCCGGCGAACTGATCAAGATCGCGGCCGAACGGCAATTGCGCGAGGCGCCGCGGCTGACGGTCGGGCCGGGGGCCTATGACGAATTCTGCGCCGGCTTTCCCTATGAGGAGACCGACGATCAACTCGCGGCGATCGAAGCGGCCATCAAGGATCTCGGCTCGGGCCGGCCGATGGACCGGCTCGTGTGCGGCGATGTCGGCTTCGGCAAGACGGAAGTTGCGCTGCGCGCCGCGTTCATGACGGCGCTGAGTGGCAAGCAGGTTGCCGTTGTGGTGCCGACCACGCTGCTCGCCCGGCAGCACTTCAAGACCTTCACCGAGCGCTTCCGCGGTTTCCCGGTGAATGTGGCGCAAGCGTCTCGCCTCGTGCCGGCGGCGAAGCTGACCGAGGTCAAGGCGGGTCTCGCCGACGGCACGATCGACATCGTCATCGGCACGCATGCGCTGCTCGGCAAGACCATCAAGTTCAAGGACCTGGCGCTGCTGGTGGTGGACGAGGAGCAGCATTTCGGCGTCGCGCACAAGGAAAAGCTCAAGACGTTGCGCAGCGAAGTGCACGTGCTGACGCTTACCGCGACGCCGATCCCGCGCACGCTGCAGTTGGCGCTCAGCGGCGTACGCGACCTCTCGATCATCGCGTCGCCGCCGGTCGATCGCCTGGCGGTACGGACCTTCGTGTCGCCGTTCGATCCGGTGACCGTGCGCGAGGCGCTGCTGCGCGAGAAATATCGTGGCGGCCAGTCGTTCTATGTCTGCCCGCGCATCGAGGATCTCGCCGGCTCGAAAGATTTCATCGACAAACACGTTCCGGAGGTGCGCGTCGCGGTCGCGCACGGACAGATGCCGCCGACCGTGCTCGACGACATCATGTCGGCCTTCTACGACGGCAAATACGACGTTCTGCTGTCGACCACGATCATCGAATCCGGCCTCGATATTCCGACCGCGAACACGCTGATCGTCCATCGCGCCGACCGCTTCGGCCTGGCGCAGCTTTATCAGCTGCGTGGCCGCGTCGGCCGCGCCAAGCTGCGCGCCTATGCGCTGCTGACGCTGCCGGCGCAGAAGCCGATCACGCTGCAGGCTGAGCGGCGGCTCAAGGTGCTGCAATCGCTCGACACGCTGGGTGCCGGCTTCCAGCTCGCGTCGCACGATCTCGACATCCGCGGCGCCGGCAATCTGCTCGGCGAAGAACAGTCCGGCCACATCAAGGAAGTCGGTTTCGAACTCTATCAGCAGATGCTGGAAGAGGCGGTGATGAGCCTAAAGGCCGGCATTACCGCTCCAGTCGCCGACCGCTGGTCGCCGCAGATCACCATCGGCACGCCGGTACTCATTCCGGAGGACTACGTCGCCGATCTGTCGGTGCGCCTTGCACTTTATCGCCGCCTTGCCGATATCGAGGACGAGCGCGAGATCGATGCCTTTGCTGCAGAACTGGTCGACCGCTTCGGCAAGTTACCGGTCGAGGTCGAGCATCTGTTGCAGGTGGTCGAGATCAAGGCGCTGGCGCGGCGCGCCAATGTCGAGCGCATCGAGGCTGGGCCGAAGGGCGTGGTGCTGGCATTCCGCGAAAACATCTTTCCGAACCCGGACGGCCTGCTGCGTTACATTCAGGAGCAGGGCTCGGCTGTGCGCATGCGCAACGATCCGAAGAATGCCAAGGCGCAGCAGCTCGTGTTCTTCGAGGACTGGGAGCGGCCGGTCGAGCGACTCAAGGGCAGCGCCGCAATTTTACGGCGTCTCGTTGCGATCGCCGAGCCGGCCAAAGCTGCGTGACAAGGCCGCCTGACGGTCGGTTGGCGTTAACGCGGCTGCCGTGCTACCAGATTGCCGTTTGTTAACGCTTAGCTGGTATGCGTGCTGCCATGAAAGTCGACTATCACATCTTCAAATCTGCGGTGAACGGCTATCTCGGCCTGCACATGGACGTGAAAAACCGTCCGACGTTCTTCGATGTTCCGAAGGACTATCCCGGTCTCGATGTGGTGACCAAAGCCTATCCCGCCATCCGCGGGGAATTTAACAAGCTGCTCGCTGAAGGCTTGTCGCTACCGGAATATCACGAAGTCGATTCCGGCGAGCGGGCGATCTCGAGCACGACGCCGAACCGCTGGAACGTCTTCATCCTCGAGTGCCTCGGCTACAAGGTGGCGCCCAACGTGGCGCGCTGCCCGGAGACCATGAAGGCGCTTGCCGGCGTGCCCAACATGGTGCAAGCGTTCTTCTCGATCCTCGACCCGGGCAAGTCCGTGCCGGAGCACGAAGGGCCTTATCTCGGTTACCTCCGTTATCACCTCGGCCTGGTCGTGCCGAAAGATGCGCCGCCGAAAATCATCGTCAACGGCCAGGATTATGTCTGGAAGGAAGGCGAGGGCGTGCTGTTCGACGACAGCTGGCCGCACGAGGTGGTCAACAAGAGCAAAGAGCTGCGCGCGGTGCTGATCGTCGATGTGCGCCGGCCGCTGCCGGCGACCGCCAATGTCGTCAACAAGTTCGTCACCGACGTGGTCGGGCGCCGTTTCTACGGCCGGCCGGTCGCCGCGAAGGCCGAAGCGTTCGCGCGCGGCCAGATCACCGGCTCGACCTCACAGCTCGGCGTCCACTGAAGTTTTAGTGCGGCATGCGCAGCACGGGCTTGACGGTCTTGCCCGAGGCTGATTCCGCCGCCGCGCGATTGATATCCGCCAGGTCGTAGAACGTGATCATGCGCTCGACCGGGAAGCGCCCGGCGGCGATGTGATCGACCAGCTTCGGGATGAACTCCTGTGGCACGCTGTCGCCCTGGATAACGCCGCGCACGGTGCGGCCGTTCTGCAGGAACGGCGTTTCGAACGACACCTCGGTGCCCTTGCGCGCGCTGCCGAGCAGCACGCATGTCCCGGCCGGCATCAGCGCCTCGATCGCTTCGCGAAACACCGACGCGATGGCCGACGTCTCAAGCGTATAGCGCGCGCCGAGCCCGGCAATCTTCTTGATCTCGGCGACGACGTCGGTTCGGTCATTGTGATTGATGGTGTGCGTCGCGCCGAGGTCGCGCGCGAGCTTGAGGCGATGCTCGTGGACATCGACCGCGATGATCGGATCGCAGCCGGCGATTTTCGCCGAGAGCATGCCTGATAGGCCGACGGCGCCGACGCCGAATACGACGAAGCTGTCGCCGGGTTTTGGCTTCATCACGTTGAGCACTGCGCCGGCGCCGGTCTGCCCGCCGCAGGCAAGGGCGCTGACGCTGGTCAGCGGCACGTCGTCGCGCACCTTCACCGCGAAACGCTCATTGGCGATCGTGTAGGTGCCGAACGACGACTGCTGGAAGAACGCGCCGTAGATCGGCTGGCCGTTCTTTGAATGCAACGTCGAGCCGTCGGCACGCGTGCCGCCGTGCTTGAGATCATTGGCGTGCAGACAATACGTCTGGCGCTGCGTCTTGCAATTCGGGCATTCGCCGCACCAGGGATAGGCCATCACCACATGGTCACCCGGCTTGAATTTGGTGACGCCCGAGCCGACGGCGCGCACGATACCGGCGCCCTCATGGCCGAACACTTTCGGAAACTGTGCGGTGTAATAGGCATCGCGGCCGTGCAGATCGGTCGCGCACATGCCGGAGGCATGCACCTCGACCAGCAATTCGTCGGCGCGCGGATCGCAGAGATCGACCTCTTCGATGCCGAAAGCGCCGCCACGCTCCCGCACCACCGCGGCGGTGATTTTCATGGGAAGCTATTTCTTATTTTGCGCATGATCTTGCCCGAAAACCGGTGCCCGCTTTTCGGGATCATGCGCCCGCTATTCGGCGGCGTCGCGGCCGGCCGCTGTGCGCTCGATCGCTTCGGCGAGATATTCCGGCGCCTGCGCACCCGACACCGCGAACTTGCCGCCGAAGATGAAGCACGGCACGCCTTCGATGCCGGCCTCCTTGGCGGATTGCGCTTCCTGCTCGACCTCGGCGACGTCTTGGTCGCTGGCGAGTGCTTCGCGCACGTCCTCGGCATCGAGGCCGACGTCGGTGGCGGCCTGCACGAGGACCGCGCGGTTGCTCAGGTCGGCGCCGTCTGTGAAATAGAGGTCCATCAGCTTCTCCTTCATCTCGGCGGCCTTGCCGATGCCGCCGGCCCATCGGATCAGCCGATGCGCATCGAGCGTGTTGGGCTGACGGCTGATCTTGTCCATCGCATAGTCGAGGCCTTCCGCGGCTGCCGCGGCCGAGACCCGCTGCGCGATGCCCTTGTAGCGTTCGGGCGAGCCGAATTTGGTCGTGAGGTACTCCTCGCGCGCAATGCCGTCGCGCGGGATCCAGTCATTGAGGAAGTAGGGATGCCAATGCACCTCGACCGGCACGTCCGGTTTGAGCGCCAGCGCCTTTTCCAGGCGTCGCTTGCCGATGAAGCACCAGGGGCAAACCACGTCGGAGACGACGTCGATGCGGACGGGGGTTTGATCGGGCATGGCACGGCTCCTTTCGGAGCTAAGCTATGCTTCCGGTCACTCGGCGGCAACCACCTTGCTGCCCATCACGCGGATCATCAGGCTGTCGAGCGTGTCGGCGGCTTTGAGCGTCGCCAGCGTGACATTGGCGGCAGCATCCGCGGGTGCGCCGACCGCGTTCTTGAGGTCGGCGGCGATGCGGCGGGCGACCACATGCGCGCTCTGCAGGTCGGTCTGCGTGAACACGACGAGGATCGTGCCATCGTCCTCGGTGGTCGCAAAATCGATGGTGCGGATGAGCCGCGTCACCAGCCGCGCGCGCTCGAGGCCGGCACGGTCGTTGTGCGCACTGGCGAAGGAAAACCGTGCGACCGACAACGCCTGGCTCTGTGCGTTCGCTTCGGCAATCGCCTTTGTCAGTTCGCGGAAGAAAGCGTTGCGCATGAACAGGCCGGTGCGCGGATCGAGCGTGCCGTGGGCATCGAGCGATTTGAGCATGCGCTTGAGGCGGGCGTCGAAAGCGTGCATGCGCACCAGCGGCACCATGCGTGATACGATGCGCGTCGCGTCGCCGTCGACCTGATCGACATTGGGCAGCTCCGCGACAAGATCGGCCGGCGCCTCTCCGATCACCGCGACCGGAATATCTCGGAAACGGGTTTCTTGGGCGAGGAACGTGAGAAAGGCCTCGACCATGCGCGGCGAGAAGCCGTCGCCGACGACGATGCCGTCGATATCGCGTGAGGCAAGATGCTTTGCCGCGGTGTCAACGCTAAGCGCGCCCAGCATGCTGACCCGTTCGCCCATGGCAACGCTAAGCGCGGGATAAAGTGGGCCGCGGCCGGCGATCAGCACCGTTGCATCGTCGAGCGCGTCGCCAACGGGGAGTGATGGCGGTTTGCCGACCTGGGACGTGAAGCTCCCGATCCGACGCAGCACGGTGGCGTGCAGCGCACGCACGCGCATGGCCGATTCCAAACGGGCGACGATACGCTCAACCGGCTGCGCGGCGTCGGCGGGAAGCGCGACCGGTACCGCGGCACCGAGTTCGCCCCGTGTCAGCGCGATGGTCGGCACGATCGGGCCGGCGGCGGTCGCGATCTGCAAACCCAGCATGCGCGCTGAGGATTCGGATTTTGGCGCGCCGGGCTCGGCAATGACAACGGCCGAAGGTTTTATCGCGACGAAGGCGGTCGGCGCGTCGGCCCATTTGGTTTCGACGATCGGAAAGGCACCTGCGGTGCTGAGCGCTTGCGCAAGGCCGGCGGCCGGATTTTCCGCAACCACAATAATCGGACCATGCAGCGACATGGATACGCAACGCCACCGTTAAGACGGCGCCAGCTTAACGGCGGGGCTGTTAATACTGCGTCAACGAAACCGGGAAATCAGGCGGCGCTGGCCCGCCGCTGCCGCCCGAAGGCGCCGGCGATCAGCGGGCTTGCGCCCTTCGCCTGTAAGGCGCCGATCAGGGTTTGTGGATCGGGGCTGCGGCCGGCGAGGCGCTGGCCAAGCAGGCCGTCCGGAACCGGCATGATGGTCGCCGCACCGTCGCTTTCCGTGACCAGGGCATCGACAGCCTGTTGCACGAAGCGATAGCCGCCAGTCGTGCTGATACTGGCGGGTGGCCCGGTGATGACGAAGCCATCGTCCTCGATGGCGCAGGTAAAGCCTGTGTCGACGAATTCCTCCGGCTTGGCGTGCGGGTTCGGCGGGAAAGGCAGCGTTGGAACCATGGTGCCGCGCAGCGCCAGGGTGCCGTGGCGCGTGCGCGCACACTGCGCCACACCGACCGCACCGGGCGTGCCGCGCGGCGCGCTGATCAGACCGCAGGCAATCGGAAGCGGTTTGCAGTTGTCGCCGCGCTTGCCCGCGATCAAGCCGACTTCGCCAAATGCGGCAACGTCAGTCAGCGACGCCTCGTGGTACCAAAGGGGACAACCGGCGAGCCGCTCCGGCGCACGCCAGAGCGCAACGACGTTCTTGAACGGCAGCAGCCGACCGGCTTCGGCGAGTGGCGCGGCTGCCGGACCCGGCAGCATCAGCGTCGCGTCGGGAAGCGTTTCACTCTGCACCCCGAGCGCGTGCGGATCGCAGCCGTGATGCAGCGCCAATGTTCCGCCGCCGAGCAACCAGGGCATGACAGTGACCGCAATGCCGGCGAAGGAGGATGGCGGGATCGTCGAGAGAATCCTGACATCCTGGACGAGGCCGACCTCCAGATAAACGGCAAGCCCGCCGGCGGTGAGCTGGGCGGCGTTACGCGCAACCGGCACGACGCCGCCCGCGGTCACATCGAAGGTGACGGCAGCGACATGCCCGGCTGCCGGGCCCGGCCGCGCCGCGGCGTGAGCGAGCTCATCCGTGGGCACGAAGATATCATCGAGCGGCACGACACCGTCGGGCAAATCACCGCCAAAGGCGCAGACATGGCGGATCGGAAACAGCTCAGCCGCGGCGAGCATGGCGGTCTTGGCCGGCTCTTCGGCGCCGACGCGACCGCAGGCGATGATGGCTTTGGCGCCGATGCCGCGCAGCGCACTCACGATCTCGTGCTGCCGCCACAACAAGGGTAGGGGCGCGGCGATCATCCCGGCGCGCAAGATGGCGAGCAAAGTGATGACGCCTTCGACCGTGTTCGGCAGCTGGACGGCAATCACGGCGTCGGTCTTGAGGCCGAGATTGTGCAGCCGCGCCGCCAGAGTGGAAATTACGCGGTCAGCCTCCGCGTAAGTCAGCGTTCGCGGCGCGCCGTCTGTGAAGCTCTCACGATTGGGCGAATCGCGAAGTGCGACCGCCTCGGGCGCGCGCACGCCGGCGCGGCGGAAGAGTTCGTCGAGCGTGGCGCCACCTGTCGTCTTGTCGCCATCGAGGATCATGAGCGGGCGTCCTGATGCCACCAGGTTTCCGGCAGGTAGCCGTACAACGACGTACGCGAGGGATGCCTGATGCGGGTCCACCGCGCGATCCATTGCGACGGCGGGTAGTAGAGCGGAATGACATAAAAGCCGGACAGCAACACGCGATCGAGCGCGCGCACGGCGGAGACAAAGTCCTCGCGCGCTGTTGCCGCCAGCAGCGCGGCGATCATGGCATCGATCGCCTTCGATTTGACGCCCATGTAGTTGCGGCTGCCTTGCTGCTCGGCGGCCTCCGAGCCCCAGTAAAACAGCTGTTCATTGCCGGGCGAGAGCGACTGCTCCCAGTGATACTCGGTCATGTCGAAGTCGAAGCTCAGCAAGCGATGCTCGAATTGCGTCGGATCGACGTTGCGTACCTGCGCGAGGATGCCGGCGCGCTTGAGGCTTTGCGCGTAGGCGAGCGCCAGCCGCTCCTGATCGCGCGTGGTGGTGAGGATCTCGAATGCAAATGGCCGGCCGCTGTCGAGATGCACGAGTTGCGTGCCCTTGAGCGCGTAGCCGGCTTGCTTAAGCAGACCGAGCGCGCGCCGCAGGCCCTCGTGATCGCGGCCCGAGCCGTCAGTCTTCGGCGGCGCCCATTTGCCTTCCATGATGCCGGGGCGCACGACGTCCGGAAACGGCGTCAGCAATTCGCGCTCGCGCGCGTTGGCCGGCGTGCCATGCGCGGATAGATCGCAGCCGTCGAAATAACTGGCGGTGCGCTTGTAGAGATCGAACAGATAGGTGTGGTTGATCCATTCGAAGTCGAACAGATGCAGCAAAGCTTCGCGCACGCGGATGTCCGCGAATATGTTACGGCGCGTGTTGAAGACGAGGCCCTGCATGCCCTTGGGCAGGCCGTAGGGGAATTCCTCCTTCACGACGTGGCCGTCGCGCAGCGCAGGGAAATTGTATGCCGTCTGCCAGCGGCCGGGGTCGGTCTCGGCGCGCACGTCATAGAGGCCCTTCTTGAACGCCTCGAAGTACGTGTTGCCGTCGCGATAATATTCGTAGCGGATGGTGTCGAAATTCCACAGGCCGCGATTGATCGGCAGGTCGCGGCCCCAATAATTCTTGTCACGCGTGAAGGTGACGCTGGCGCCGGCCCGCACATTCGTCACGGTGTAAGGCCCGCTGCCGAGCGGCGCGGTAAAGCTCGTCTCCTCGAACGTGTCGGGATTGGTTGCGTGCTTCGCGAGCACCGGCATCAACCCGATGATCAGAGGTAACTCGCGGTCATCGGAGCCCGTGAGATCGAAGCGCACGCCGCGCTCGCCGACGATTTCGGCCTTGACCGCCTTGGCGTAGTAGATGCGGAAATTCGGCCGGCCTCTGTCGCGCAGCAGTTCCCAGGAAAAAATCACGTCGTCCGGCGTGACCGGTTTACCGTCGGCAAAGCGCGCCGTCTTGTTGATGGTGAAGGTGACTTCGGTGCGCGCCGCATTGGTCTCGACGCCGTCGGCGATGAGACCGTAGAGCGTGAACGGCTCGTCGTAGCCGCGCGACAGCAGGCTCTCGACCACGTAACTGCGGATGTTGGCGGCGGGCAGTCCCTTGACGATGAACGGATTAAGACAGTCGAAGGTGCCGAGCACGCCTTGCAGCAGCGCGCCACCCTTGGGCGCTGCGGGATCGGAATAAGTCGGATGATCGAAGTTCGGCCCCCACGCCGGCTCGCCGTGCATGGCGATGGCGTGGGCGACCTGCTCGGCGCGCGCGGGCCGCGTCGCCATCGCCACGGCTGCGGCGAGGCCGCCACGCAGCACGTCACGACGCGACGCGGAAGATTGCGTCAAGGCGCGCAGGTCGAGCGGGGGCGAGAGCATAGTTCGAATGCGATTCGCTCCGATATTGCAGTAATTTACCACGAGCGCGGGCGCTCCGCCCGGTTCGTACTTTTTGGTTCATTCGTGGCTTTATTGCAGGCGCGAATTCGGCTATCAGGCGGCGGTTAGATGTCACGCTCCCGCCGTATTTCACGCGGAGAGAGCCGATCAAAGAGGCGACCGCCCGGGCGGGGCTTTTTGCCGCCGGCGGGACAACAAGGGACCAGTTTGCAATGAATCAACGGATCGCATCGGCCCGGCCGCTGGGCCGGGCGCTGACCGCCGCATTGGGCGCATTCAGCTTGGCGACAGCTTTGTGCGTGGCGCCGGCCGCCTTCGCGCAGCAGCCTGCGGCCCCCGCCAAGAAACCCGCGCCGGCTGCCAAGCCGGCCGCGCCTGCGCCCGCCGGCAAGCCCGCCCAGGCTCCTGCGGCGCAACCCGCTCAACCCGGCCAGCCGCAGCAGCAGGCGGAAGGTGCTAGCCCGCCGCAACTGATGTATTCGCCGTGGATGAAGGTCTGCGGCAAGGGCCAGGACACCGGCGGCAAGCAGGTCTGCGTGCTCACCAAGGACGGCCGCCTCGAGAACGGCATGCCCGTCGTGGTCGTGCAATTGTTCGAGCCGGAAGGCCAGCCGAAGATGATGCGCGTCACCGTGCCGCTCGGCATGCAGATCCAGCACGGCACCCGCGTCATCATCGACCAGGGCCAGCCGGTCAACGAGCCGTACAAGATCTGCTTCCCGATCGGCTGCGTGTCGGACTATCCGGTCACGGATGACATGATCAAGCAGATGAAGAAGGGCAAGGAGATCGTCGTGCAGGCGATCAACATGCAGGCGACTCCGATCAGCCTGCCGTTGCCGCTCAGCGATTTCGCCAAGGCCTATGACGGCCCGGCGACCGATCCGAAGGTGTTCGAGGAACAGCAGCGCAAGCTGCAGTCCGAGTTGCAGAAGAAGGCGGAAGAAGCCCGCCAGAAGCTCGAGCAGCAACAGCCGGGCGGCGCAGCGCCAGCTCCCGCGCCGAAGCAGTAACGCCTCGATAACGATCGATGAAAGGCGCGGCTTAACGGCCGCGCCTTTTTTCATGCGCGCTCGTCAATGGTACTGGCTGCTACGCGGGCGGTAACTGCCGCTGTCGTCGCGCTCGAACACGTCGGCGATCTGCGGATGGCGCACCGGTTTGCCCGAAGTATCGGGCAGCAAATTCTGTTCGGAGACGTAAGCGATGTATTCGCTTTCGTCGTTCTCCGCGAACAAATGATAAAACGGCTGATCCTTGCGCGGCCGGATCTCGGCCGGGATCGCCTGCCACCATTCTTCGGTGTTGTTGAACTCCGGATCGATATCGAAGATCACGCCGCGAAACGAGAACAGCCGGTGCTTGACGACCTGGCCGAGCTTGAATTTGGCGTTGCGCATCTTGTTCATCGTCACACCCCGTAGCGCGCGGCCATCGCCGGGTCCTTGGCGGCGACGAGCTTGGCGAGATCGAGCAGCACCTTCGCCTGTTTCCAGGTGGCATCGTCCTGCATCTTGCCATCGATCATCACCGCGCCGGCGCCGTCGGGCATCGCCTCGACGATCTTCTTGGCGAAGGCAACTTCCGCCGGATCGGGCGAGAACACTTTTTTGGCGATGTCGATCTGCGAGGGATGCAGCGACCACGCGCCAAGGCAACCCATGAGGAAAGCATTGCGGAATTGCGCCTCACAGGCGGCGCCGTCCGCGAAATCGCCGAACGGACCGTAGAACGGTTTGATGCCGGCGGCGGCGCAGGCATCGACCATCTTGCCGATGGTGTAGTGCCAGAGGTCCTGCTGGAACGCCGCACGTGGCTTATCGCCGTCTGCGTCCGCAAGCACCTTGTAGTCGGGATGGCCGCCGCCGACGCGCGTCGTCTTCATCGCGCGCGACGCGGCAAGATCGGCAGGGCCGAGACTTATGCCGTGCATGCGCGGGGAGGCGACCGCAATCGCCTCGACATTGTTGACGCCTTGCGCGGTTTCGAGAATGGCGTGGATTAAAATCGGCTTCTTGATTTTGTGGCGTGCCTCGAGCTGCGCCAGCAGCTGATCGAGATAGTGGATGTCCCACGGCCCGTCGACCTTGGGCAGCATGATGACGTCGAGCTTGTCGCCGGCGGCGGCGACGATCTGGGTGACGTCGTCGAGCGCCCAGGGCGAGTTGAGTGCGTTGATGCGCGTCCACAGTCCAGTGGCGCCGAAGTCGACCGCCTTCGCCATCGCGATGAACCCGGCGCGCGCCGCCTCCTTGGCGTCGATCGGAATGGCGTCCTCGAGGTTGCCGAGCACGACGTCGACCTGGCGCACCAGCTCCGGGACCTTGGCCCGCACCTTCTCGTTATGCGGCGGCACGAAATGAATCATGCGCTCGAGCCGCACCGGCAGCTCGCGCAACGGCGCAGGCGCGCCGATGGCGAGCGGGGCAAAGAACTGGCGTGGCGGCTTCACGAACGAAAGTCCCTCAACGGGTGCCGTTTAAAACAACGCAAGGACTGCGCCAAGTGGGCGGCTCATGGCACGTCGCCGCGCATCAGTTTCGGCTGCGCAGCGTGCGGGGTGACGCCTTCGCGCATCAGCGCGCGGCGCAGCGGCCCGATGCGATCGATGGCATAAAGGCCAAGGCCACGGGCGCCCTGCACCGACAGGACGTCGCTGAGCAGCGAGCGGTTGAGCAGGTCGACAGCCACTGTACGGCTGCCGACGTCGGCGCGGCGCATCTTGTCGTAGGCGGCGAGCACGTTGATGCCACCGATGTCGCGCGCGGCGCGATCGGCCGAGATCGCGAGCTCGCCGATGGTCGCGGCATCACGCAGACCGAGATTGAGTCCCTGCGCACCGATTGGCGGAATGACGTGGGCCGCTTCGCCGACCAGCGCGACACGGTTGGCACTAAACCTCTTGGCGCGGGCACGGGTGAGGGGGAATAACCCGCGGCCGGGCTCCACCTCGATCTTGCCAGGGATCGAATGCGCGGCGCGCTCGATTTCGGTCGACAGTGCGTCGTCGTCGAGCGCCGCGAGATCATCGGCGTCAGCCGGATCGAGCACCCAGACGAGGCTCGAACGATTGCCGGGCAACGGCACGAGCGTGAACGGCCCGCTCGGCGTATGGAATTCGGTCGACGTGTCATGATGCGGGCGCGAATGTTTCAGGCAGAGCGTCAGCGCCACCTGCGGATACTCTTGCTCCTCGAAACCGATGCCGGCGGCGTCGCGGCAGAGCGAACGCCGTCCGTCGGCGCCGACGATGAGTTGCGCATCCAGTTGTTCTCCAGTCTTGAGCGCGACCAATGCCGAACGCTCGCTTGGAGTGACGCTCGATACTTCGTCCTCGACGATTCGCAAATTGGGGAGGCCGTGCGCGCGGCGATCGAGCGCCGCGACAAGATGCCGGTTCTCGATGTTGTGGCCGAAAGCGTCCAGGCCAATTTCCCGGGCATCGAATTTCACCTCCGGCGCGCGCCACAGTCGGCCAGTGTCGTCGACGATGCGCATCACGCGCAGCGGAGCGGCGTGCGCGGCGCACAGGTCCCAGACGCCGAGGGTTCTGAGTGCCGTGACGGAACCGGAAAGGAGCGCGGTGGTGCGGTTGTCCTGCGCCGCAGACCGTTTGTGGATGAGGACCGTGCCGATCCCGCCCGCCGCGAGCGCAATCGCGGCGGTGAGGCCCGCCGGGCCGCCGCCGACCACAATCGCTTTTGACACTTTGTCCGGCATCAAATTCACCGATCTCGATTTCCGCTACCGAGTTAGCACCAGTCGCGGCGATGCGCTATGCGTGAGGGATGAGCAACACGGCGGGGCATGATTTCAGGCATTTGCCGGCTGCCGCCGGCCGGCTCGGCGCGGCATTCGCGCGGCCGAAGCTGGTGGCGATTGTTTGCGTTGTCGCGCTCGCCGCGCTCGGCTGGCTTTATCTCGCGCTGCTGATCGCCGACATGGGCGGCGATTTCGGCATGCTGGGCCCCGGCATGGGCGCGCTCGATCTGCTGCCGCGCGCGCTTGTCGCGCTGTGCCAGCCGACTTTCGGCCTTGGCATGATCCAGGCGACATGGGGCGCGGCTGGTTTTGCACTCGTCGCGCTGATGTGGGCGGCGATGGTGCTGGCGATGATGCTGCCGAGCGCCAGCCCGATGATCCTCACTTACGCCGAGATCGCCGAAACGGCAGCGCGCAAGGGCGAGCGCATCGTGTCGCCGTTTATGATTGCGGCGGGCTACGCCGTCGTGTGGCTCGGCTTTGCCGCCATCGCGACGCTCGCGCAGTTCGCCCTGACGCGCGCCGCACTGCTCGATACCGGCATGGCATCGGTAAGCGCTCTGTTTTCCGGCGCGATCTTCATCGGCGCCGGCGTCTACCAATTCTCGGCGCTCAAGCATGCGTGCCTCACGCAATGCCGCCAGCCGTTTCCGTTCTTCTTTGCTCATTGGGAAACGACGCCGCGTGGTGTGTTCCGGCTCGGGCTCAAGCAGGGGCTGTATTGCGTCGGGTGCTGCTGGGCGATGATGGTCGTGATGTTCGCCGTCGGCGTCATGAACGTGATCTGGATGGCGGCGCTCGCCATTCTGATGACGCTGGAGAAGATCGGCAGCGGCAACCGCCTGACCCATGGCCTTGGCGTAACGTTAATTGCCATCGGTGTTGCGTTCATCTTCGCGGGCTTCGCCGCCCATTGGCCGCCGCACGGATTTTAAGCTAGAAAAACAAAAAAGCCTGGGAGCGAAGCGTTGACCGAGACCTGGAGCCTGAAGGGCGAGATGGCGTTGTCGTGCAGCTGCACGGTGTTCTGCCCCTGCGTGATCTCGCTCGGCAATCATCCGCCGACTGAAGAGCGCTGCCAGACATGGGCCTGCATCCGCATCGATGAAGGCAATTTCGACACCGTCGATCTCGCCGGCATCAAGGTCGGCCTGATGATGGACCTGCCCGGCATCATGGCGCGCGGCAACTGGACCGCGGCGCTCTTCGTCGACGACAAGGCGCCGATCCAGGCAGTGAAGGGACTGACGCGCATCTTCACCGGCCGTGTCGGCGGCACCACGCACCTGCTGTCGATTTTGGTCGGCCAGTTCCTCGGCGTGCACCAGGTGCCAATCACCTATGAGACGCAAGGCGAGACCCGCGTGGTGCGCATCGAGAAATACGTCGACGGCGCGATCACGCCGGTGCCCGGCAAGCAGAAGGGCGAGAACGTCGTCATCCGCAACAGCGAATATTGGATCGGCCCGGACATCATCGTGTCGCGCGCTGACAAGTCGCGCTTCCGCGGCTTTGGCCGCAACTGGAATCTCGCCGGCCGCTCGGCGGAAATCGTCAAGCTCAACTGGGGCAACAGCTAAGTGGCGAGCCTCGTCACCGTACGCGCTTTCGCGATCCATGTGCTGACCGCGTCGGGCGCGGCGCTGGCGTTTCTGGCGCTGATCCTCGCGACCGGCGGTCAGTGGCAGGCGATGTTCCTTTGCCTCGGCCTCGCGCTCATCGTGGACGGCATCGATGGCCCGTTGGCGCGCGCCTTCAAGGTCGCCGAGGTGCTGCCGCGCTGGTCGGGCGATACGCTCGACATCGTCGTTGATTTCACGACCTACGTGTTCGTCCCGGCCTATGCGATCGCCGGCAGCGGATTGCTGCCGCCCTCGCTTGCCTTGCCGGCGGGACTCCTCGTCGTCATCACCGGCGCGATCTACTTCGCCGACCGCGACATGAAAACTTCGGACAATTTCTTCCGCGGCTTTCCCGTGCTGTGGAATCTCGTGGCCTTCTACATCGACTTGCTGCAGCCGAGCGAATGGATCACCGCGGCGATCGTCGCGGTACTCGCCGTCCTGACCTTCGCGCCGATCAAATTTCTGCATCCGCTGCGGGTCAAGCGCCTGCGCTTAGTCAATATCGTCTTGCTGGCCGCGTGGGCTGCACTTGCGCTTTTCGCCGTGGTCGACGATCTGTCGCCGGAGCCTTTCGTGACCTGGGCGCTGGTCGCGATCGCAATCTACTTCTTCGGCGTAGGGCTGCTGCCGCAGCGCGCCTGACATGCTCGACCTCTTCACCGATGCCAATGCCTGGGCCGCGCTGCTGACGCTGACGGCGCTCGAGATCGTCCTCGGTATCGACAATCTGGTGTTCATCGCCATCCTGACATCGCCGCTCAGCCATCGCGATGCCCGGCAAGCCCGCGCCGTCGGCCTGTCGCTCGCTTTCATCTTCCGCGTTGTGATGCTGGCGTCGCTGAGCTGGATCATGGGCCTGACCAGCGCGGTGGTCGTGGTCTATGGCGCGACCTTTTCATGGCGCGACATCATCCTGATTGCCGGCGGACTGTTCCTGATCGCCAAAGGCACCCGCGAAATCCACGGCGAGGTCGATCCGGATGCGGGCGAGGGCAACCGAAAGGCAGCGCGCAAGCGCGCGATGTGGGCGATCATCGTGCAGCTGACGGTCATCGATCTCGTGTTTTCCCTCGACTCAATCATCACGGCAGTCGGCCTCGCCGATCAGCTCGAGGTGATGGTCGCCGCCGTGGTGATCGCACTGGTCGTGATGTTCCTTGCGGCGCGACCGGTCGGCGACTTCATCGAACGCCATCCCACCACGAAAATGCTGGCGCTGGCCTTCCTGCTGATGATCGGCCTCGCGCTGATGGCGGACGGCTTCCATTTCCATATCCCGCGCGGGTACATTTATTCCGCCATGGCGTTTGCGGCAGGCGTCGAAGCATTGAACGTCCTGGCGCACCGCAGCCGCCGCAAGCGGTCCCGCCGCTGATTGCAAGGAGTCCCACAATGACCCGCCCTGTATTGCTCATCGCCGGCGGCAGCCGCGGCATCGGCGCGTCGACCTGCCGGCTCGCGGGCGAGCGCGGCTACGACGTCGCGGTGAACTACAAGAGCAATGCAAAGGCCGCCGAAAGCGTCGCCGCCGCCGTGAATAAATCGGGCGGCAAGGCGATCGCATTACAAGGCGACATGGGCGTCGAGGCCGACATCGAGCGTGTGTTCGACGAGACAACCCGCGCGCTCGGGCCGATCACGCATTTCGTGCACAGCGCCGGCATCGGCGGCAAAAATTCCAAGCTCGAAGCGGCGACCACGGCGACGATCCGCGATGTGATCGACGTCAACCTCTATGGCGGCATCCTCTGTGCGCGCGCGGCGGTGCGGCGCATGTCGACCGCCAAAGGTGGGCAGGGCGGCTCGATCGTGCTGATCGGTTCGATCGCGTCGGTTACCGGCGGCGCGGGCGAGTACGTCTTCTACGCCGCCGCCAAAGGCGGCATCGACGCCTTGACCAACGGGCTTGCACGCGAGGTGGTGAAAGAAGGCATCCGCGTCAATTGCGTGCGGCCCGGGCCCACCAAAACCGAGATCCATGAGCCCGGCCGTCTCGAACGCATCACGCCGCTGCTGCCGATGGGACGAGCGGGCGAGCCGGAGGAGATCGCCGAGACCATCCTGTTCCTGTTGTCGGACGTGGCATCCTACGTGACCGGCGCGGTTCTCAACGTCTCCGGCGGGCGGTAATGGGCCGAGTTTTCGCCTTGCGCTCGACGTTTGAGCGCATATGATCGCCGCCGAAATCAACACATCGAAAATCCAATATATTTAGGGAGTGAACCAATGGTCGCGGCAGTACGCGTTCATAAGCACGGCGGTCCCGAAGTCCTGACCTACGAGGACGTCGAAATTCCGGCGCCGGGACCCGGCCAGATCAAGATCAAGACGCATGCCGCCGGCATCAATTTCATCGATACCTATTTCCGCATGGGCATGTATCCGTCGCCGGTCGGCATGCCGTTCATCGCCGGCAACGAGAGCGCCGGCGAAGTCATCGCGGTCGGCTCCGGCGTGACCGATCTGAAGGTTGGCGACCGCGTCGCCTACGTTGGCCCGCTCGGCGGCTATGCGGCGGAGCGCGTGCTGGCCGCGGACCGCGCGGTCAAGCTGCCGAACAATATTTCCTACGAACAGGCGGCCGGCATGATGCTCAAGGGCATGACGGCGCAATATCTTGTCAACCGCACCTACAAGGTGACGAAGGGCTCGGTCGTGCTCATGCACGCTGCGGCCGGCGGCGTCGGATTGATCTTGTGCCAGTGGGCGAACCATCTCGGCGCGACGGTGATCGGCACTGTCGGTTCCAAGGATAAGGCGGAACTCGCCAAGAAGAACGGCTGCCACCACACCATCCTCTATCGCGACGAGGATTTCGTTGCGCGCATCAAGGAGATCACCAGCGGCAAGCTCTGCGACGTGGTCTATGACGGCATCGGCAAGACGACGTTCCCGGCCTCGCTCGATTGCCTGCGGCCGCTCGGCTATTTCGTCAGCTTCGGTTCGGCCTCCGGCCAGATCGACGCCTTCAACATCAACATCCTGCAGACCAAGGGCTCGCTGTTCGCAACTCGTCCGACGCTCAACCATTATGTCGCCAAGCGCGAGGATCTCGTATCCTGCGCCAAGGATCTGTTCGACAAAGTCGGTTCCGGCGCAGTGAAAATCCCGGTCAACCAGACCTACAAGCTCAAGGACGCGCAAAAGGCGCACAAGGAACTGGAAGGCCGCGACACGACCGGCTCGTCGATCCTCGTCCCGTAATTGCGAATCGCTCAGTCCGGCCGTACGCCTCTGGCGTACGGCCGGACTTGTTTTACAGGCACGCGATGGCAGACGACCCGCAACCCTGGGGGCGAGTGGCGACCTTTGGCCTCGGGCTGGTTGCGCTGTTTGGCAGCCAGGCGGCCGCGCTGGTGGCGCTCTCCTGGTGGTTCGGGCGCAGCTTTGCGCAGATGCCGGATTTCAGCGGAGACGGCGTCGCGGTCACGATCGTCATCTTCGTCTCGATCCCGGTCCAAATGGTGCTGCTGTATCTGATGGCGCAGCGCGGCGGGACTGCCGCGGCCTATCTCGGCTTCAGATTGCCGAGCCGCGGCGAGGTGATGTTCGGTGTGAGCGCGACCGTCGCCCTGATCGTCGCCGGCAATGTGCTGAGCTATTTCCTCGGGCGTTTCATTGTCACGCCGTTCCAGCTCGATATCTACCGCACTGCGGATGCGGCCGGCTGGCTGCTGCCGTTGTGGCTCGCGGTCGTCGTGGTGACGCCGATTGGCGAAGAAAGCCTGTTCCGCGGCTTTCTGTTTCGCGGCTGGCTGCGCGCGCCGCGCGATACCTGGCCGGTCATCGCCATCACTGCGTTCCTGTGGGCGATCGTCCACGTCCAGTATGACTGGTACATTATCGCGCAGGTGTTCTGTTTCGGCCTGCTGCTTGGCTGGCTGCGCTGGGCGACTGGCTCGACCATCCTGACCATGCTGATGCACGCGCTCATCAACTTCGAGGGCATGCTGGAGACGCTGATCGCGCTGCACCGCTAAAGGTGCGCGGCGATGCGGGCGAAGGCCGGATGCTGGGTGATGCCAGCCGGCAGGCGCGGCAAGCCGATAACGTCGACGCCGCCGGAGAAGCGCGCAATGCTGGCGACCGTGTCGTCGAGCTCGACTGGATTGCGCTCGCTCTCGCTCACGACAATGGCCGCGAGCGACAGCTTGCGCTGCGCCAGCACGTCGAGCGCGGTCAGCGTGTGGCTGATGGTGCCGAGATAGCCGCCGACCACCAGCAGCAGCGGAATGCCGAGCGCCGCCATCCAGTCGAGCACCGTGCGCTGCGCGTCGAGCGGCACCATGATCCCGCCGACGCCTTCGATGAACAGGATGCCGTTGTTGCGCTCGACCGCCGCGCGGCTGAAGGCGATCAGCTCGTCGAAGGCGATGTTTCGGTTTTCGCGTGCGGCGGCGAGGTCGGGCGACAGCGGTGCGCGAAAGCGCCACGGCGCGATACCGGCGATTTCATCGGCGGTGACCGAACGGCCGAGCGCACCTAGCAGCACCGCCGGATCGCTGGTCTCGACTACGGAGGAATCGTAGCCGCTCACCACCGGCTTGAGCGCACCGACCGCCTGGTTGGACGTGCGCAGATAGCGGATCAATCCGGCGGTGACAAAAGTCTTGCCGACATCCGTTCCGGTCGAGGTGACGAAGTACGCGCCCACGTCAGACCGCCGGGATTTTGTCGCGCATGATATCGGCAAGCCGCACGATCTGGCCGTCAGGATGTTGCGCGGTGAAGGTCAGGCGCAGACGCGCGGTGCCGGCGGGGACCGTCGGCGGCCGGATCGCCGCGACCAGGAAGCCTTCATCGGCGAGCATCCTGGACACGGCGAGCGTCTTTTCTTCTTCGCCGACGATCACCGGCACGATCGGACTTTGCGCCGCAGGAAGACCGGCGGCCTTCGTAAAGGCCTTCGCCTTTTGGACGGGGAGAGCGGCATACCCGGGCTCGCGCTCGATCACATCAAGCGCGGCGATGGCGGCCGCGACAATGGCGGGCGGCAGGCCGGTGGAATAGATCAGCGTGCGGGCGCGGTTGCGCATCAGTTCGATCACCGGACCCGACGCGCAGAGATAGCCGCCATAGGCGCCGACCGCTTTCGACAGCGTGCCCATCTGCAGCGGAATAGGGATGTGCGTATTGCCGACGAACGACGAGCCTCGTCCGCCGCCGACCACGCCGAGCCCGTGGGCATCGTCCGACATCAGCCAAGAGTCGTGCTCGTTCGCCAGCGCAAGCAAGTCGGAAAGCGGGGCGAGATCGCCGTCCATGGAGAACACGCCATCGGTGACGATCAGCGCGTGGTCGTGCTGGCTGCGATGCGCGGCGAGCAGTTCGCGCGCATGCGCAACATCGTTATGGCGGAAGGTCAGGACGCGCCCGCGCGACAGCTGCGCGCCGGCGTAGATGCAAGCGTGCGACAATTCATCGAGCAGCACCAAGCCGTCGCGGCCAATCAGCACCGGGATGATGCCGGAATTGGCGAGATAGCCCGAGCCGAAAACAACCGCGTCTTCGGCCTCCTTGATGCGCGCGAGGCGGGCTTCAAGCTCGGCGTAGAGCGGATGGTTGCCGGTGATCAGCCGCGAGGCGCCGGAGCCTGCACCGTAACGCTCGAGCGCGGCCGCCGCCGCCTTTTTCACCGCCGGATGCTGCGTCAGGTTGAGATAATCGTTGCACGAGAACGACAGCAGCCGCTTGCCGTCGCGCTCGACCCAGATGCCGTCTTCGCGATAGGTCTCGGCCAGCGCGCGGCGCAGGTGCCGGCGATCGAGATCGTCCAGTTTTGATTGCGCAAAACGATCGAGTGACGTCATCAGGTGACTTTAGCGCACAGTTGCGCAAAATGCGCGAGGCGAGGCGGGGAAGCGCGAAAAATGCCGGCCGAAAAGAGCAAAAACAGCAAGCCGCCCGCTTGGTACGCCGAGGGCATCGACCACATCTGGCTGCCCTACGCCCAAATGAAGACCGTTGCGCCGCCGCTGCCAGTGGTGGGCACGCAAGGCGCGCGCACCAAGCTCGCCGACGGGCGCGAATTGATCGACGGCATCGCCAGTTGGTGGACCGCCTGCCACGGCTACAACCATCCGCACATCCGCGAGGCGGTGGCGCATCAATTGCATCAAATGCCACATGTGATGTTCGGCGGGCTGGCGCATGAGCAGGCCCTGACACTGGCGCGGCGGCTTGCCGCGTTGCTGCCCGGCGATCTCGAGCGCGTGTTCTTTTCCGAGTCCGGGTCGGTCGCCGTCGAAGTCGCGATGAAAATGGCGGTGCAGTACTGGATCAATCGCGGCGCGCGAGAGCGCAACCGCTTTGTCAGCTTCCGCGGCGGCTATCACGGCGACACGGCTGGCGCGATGGCGATGTCAGATCCCGCGGTGGGCATGCATGGCGTGCTGGCGGAGCTCGCGCCGAATCATCCGGTTTCGGCTCTTCCGCGCGACGAAAAAACGACGCACGCGCTCGACCGCGTGCTGCATCGCTACCGCGACCATCTTGCCGGCATAATCGTCGAGCCGCTGGTACAGGGTGCTGGCGGGATGCTGTTCCACGATGCTGATGTCCTCAAGCGTCTGCGTACGCTCGCCGACAAATACGAGATGCTGCTGATCTTCGACGAGATCTTCACCGGTTTCGGCCGCACGGGAACCATGTTCGCCTGCGAGGCGGCTGGCGTCGTGCCCGATATCATCACGCTGTCGAAGGCGCTGACCGGCGGTACGCTGCCGCTCGCGGCGACGGTCGCGACCCGGAAGGTGTTTGACGCCTTCTGGTCCGACGATCCGACGAAGGCGCTGATGCACGGGCCGACCTTCATGGCCAACGCGCTCGCTTGCGCCGCAGCGAACGCCTCGCTCGACCTGTTCGAGGAGGAGCCGCGGCTCGCTCAGGTCGCAGCGATCTCATCGGCGCTGACGGAGGGCCTAGCACCGTGCGGCGGCCTGCCGGGCGTCAAGGATGTTCGCGTGAAGGGCGCGATCGGCGTCGTCGAGATGGATCGCATCGCCGATCTCAATGTCTTGCGCACGAAATTTATCCACGAAGGCGTGTTTGTGCGCCCTTTCGGCAATGTGATCTATCTGACGCCGGCGTTTACGATTGCGCCTGCCGAGCTCAAGACATTGATCAATGCCGTGGTGAAGATAGTGCGCGGGCTAAACGACTAGAAGCCCACCACTGTGCCGTGCAAGTCGTATTCGTCGGCGCGCTCGATCTTCACCGTCGCGATCTCGCCGACGCGCAACGGGCGGCGGCTTGCGACATAGACCGCGCCGTCGATCTCCGGCGCATCGGCCATCGAGCGGCCCTTAGCAACGCTCGGGCCCACCTCATCGATGATGACCTGCTGGCGCGTGCCGACCTTCCGTTTCAGGCGGCGTGTGGAGATTTTCTGCTGCGTCTGCATGAAGCGGTGCCAGCGCTCTTCTTTCACCTCGTCCGGCACTGGCGCGGCGATGTCGTTCGCGGCTGCGCCGCGCACCGGCTCGTATTTGAAGCAGCCGACGCGATCGAGCGCGGCTTCCTCGAGCCATTGCAGCAGATACTCGAAATCCGCATCGGTCTCGCCGGGGAAGCCGACGATGAAGGTCGAGCGCAACGTCAGGTCGGGGCAGATCTCGCGCCAGCGCGCGATGCGCTCCAACGTCTTCTCCTGCGCAGCGGGGCGCTTCATCCGCTTCAGCACGTCGGGCGAGGCATGCTGGAACGGGATATCGAGATAGGGCAGCACCTTGCGATCGGCCATCAGCGGGATGACCTCGTCGACGTGCGGATAGGGATAGACGTAATGCAGCCGCACCCAAATGCCGAGCTCACCGAGTTCGCGCGCGAGATCGATGAACTTGGCGCGTACCTCGCGCTCGTGCCACGTGCTGGCGGCATATTTGAGATCGACGCCGTAGGCCGACGTATCCTGCGAGATGACCAGCAGCTCTTTGACGCCGGCTTTCACCAGCTTCTCTGCCTCGCGCAGCACGTCGGCCGCCGGCCGCGACACCAGATCGCCGCGCAGCCGCGGGATGATGCAGAACGAGCAGCGGTTGTTGCAGCCTTCGGAAATCTTCAGATAGGCGTAGTGCCGCGGCGTCAGCTTGATGCCTTCCGGCGGCACCAGATCGAGGAACGGATCGTGCTTGGGCGGCAGGGCGCGATGCACGGCGTCGACCACGCTCTCGTATTGCTGCGGCCCGGTGATCGCCAGCACGTCGGGATACGCGGACGAAATGCTCTCCGGCTCCGCGCCCATGCAGCCGGTGACGATGACCTTGCCGTTGTCCTTCAGCGCCTTGCCGATGGCGGACAGCGACTCCGCCTTGGCGCTGTCGAGGAAGCCGCAGGTGTTGACGATGACGAGGTCGGACCCGACGTGCTCGCGTGACAGCTCGTAGCCCTCCGCGCGCAGGCGCGTGACGATGCGCTCGCTGTCGACCAGCGCCTTGGGGCAGCCGAGCGACACGAAACTGACTTTGGGGGCAGGGGCGTCGTTATCCGGGGCGCGCATGCGGGCAGGAGCTAATGGCGAATGCCTGTGAAAGCAAGCGAGCGGCGGGCCGGTACGGGTGGCGCGAGCGCGCGCCATGCGCTATCCTGGCTGAGTCATGCGTTCATTCGTCCTCATCTTTGTGCTGCTGGCCGGGCTTTTTTCGTCCGTGGCAGCGATGGCTGGCGACCGGGCCGGGGCCAATTCGCCGCCGCCGGTGATCGGGCCGCATCCGCCGATCTGGCGTTTCAACGGCCCGCCGCAGGAGCCGCCATTCTCGCGCAGCAACCCCGCCCAGGCGGTCTGGAACGACGGCAGCTGTTGGAGCACGTGCGGCGCCTACTGCGCCGCGGCGCTCAACGCCTGCCTCTACAACGACACGACGCAAGGCAGCTGCGTGGTCAACACGGACTCCTGCGACTTGGTTTGTCAGCGCGCCTGCCGCTCGGACGGCGGACCGTTCCTGCCGATCGACTGATTGGGGTTGGCGGAAGGGGTGACCCCGTGAACAATCTGATATTACTTGATTTTCAGGCATAATTTGATCTGAACCCACTGTCGGTCCCGCGCAAAAAAGGCGAATTTGGGCGACCGTCGGCGAACGAACGCTCGTCTTGAGCGCCCCGGCGTCATCAGGAAGCCCGTGGGGCGATTGTTTTTAATTTTATGGCCGATCTATAGCCTCAAACAATTCTAAGCGTCGCGAAACCCGCTTCCCGCGCCGCCAATGACGCTTTGGGCCCCTGTCTTTGGCAGGGACAGATTTTGGAGCTACAAAAAACAAAAAGGGGGAAACGATGCACCGATTGAGACCGGCCGTACGAGCGGCTGCTGTGGTCTGGCTTATTGCTGTGGCGACTTTGGCGTCGGCGCAAACGGCCCCTTCCAATCCCACGCCGGCCATCCCAAACGGCAAAGAAACCGACGTCAAATTCTATCCGCCGAATGGCGGAAAACCTGCCATCGGCGGCGACGCCTTCACGCAGATGCCAAAGGCCGGTCTGATCCTGTGGCTCGCCGGTAATCAGTTCTTCGCCATGGACGACGTCATCGGAGCCTACCAAAAACAACATCCAAATACGGGCGTCGGCCTGATCACGCTGCCGCCCGGCCTGCTCTTGCAGGCGATCAAAGCCGGTGGCTGGACGTATGGCGACAAGGACTATCGCGGCATGCCGGACGTCTATGCCTCGGTCAGCCTCGGTCATCTCAAGCAGCTGAAGGCGTCCGGGATGATGGATAGCTATAGCGTATACATGCACAACGAGCTGCAGATCATGGTGGCGAAGGGTAACCCGAAAAAGATTGCCGGAGTCCAGGATCTCGCGCGCGCCGACGTGCGCACCTCGATGCCCAATCCGGTCAACGAAGGCATCATGCAGTTCTATATCCGCAAGGTGCTGGAGCGGCACGGCATCTGGCAGACCATCTCTGGCGGGAAGGAGTGTGTGCATTGCCAGGTGACGCCGAATAGCTGGTTCACCGCGGTGCATCACCGCGAGACGCCGGACCGCATCCTGGCAAATCAGTCGGACGCGGGCATGGTGTGGAAGACAGAGGTGCTGGCGGCGGAGCGGGGCGGAGCCAAAATCGACGCGGTCGCATTGCCCGATCAGGACAGCCTGCGCCAGGAAGTATCTTATGTGATCGGCGTGCTGAAGGCTGCGCCGCACGCCGAGGCCGCGCAGGCGTTCTTGAAGTTCCTGAGCTCGCCGGAATGCCAGCAAACCTACGCCAAATACGGCTTCGTCAACGCTAGCGCGGACGAGCTAAAGCCGAAGCCAATCGAATAGCCAAGGTATGCGACACGTACTCGGCTGTGGCGCGCCGATGAACAAAATTACCACCTTTGCGTTAGGGGATTCGAAAAAGGGGGCTGGGTGCGAAAAATCTCCGAGTACCTAGAACATGCCAAAGAGTGTCGAGAAATGGCTCTCAAGGCTCGCGCAGATCAGAGGCAGCAACTAGAGAACATGGCCGCCACGTGGGAGCAGCTTGCGGAGAACAGACGCAAGAAGTTGGAGCGCGAAGGCGTATCCGCTGATGAAGAGTAGGGCGCCTCAGTTGGGGGCCTCTTTCATTTAAGGCCAAGCGTCCGCTGTGGGCCTATTGGTACTTAGCGGACATTGCACCAGCGTTAGTCCGCTATTGCACCGAAGCAGACATGGGGCGACAGTCATGGGCGGATTATTTAGGAAAATCGGTGACTCGCAATAAAACGGGTTGGTTGGACTGGGCTTGCTCTTCGAAAAGCTTGCGCGATGCTCGCCCTTCGATCACTTCGCGCAGCCGCATAAATTGATCTACGCGCTGATCTGGCCTCACGTTGCGCCTGCCTTCAAGATCGTCCATCGCTGCGGTACTGATCGCGCACAGAATTACACTGCCCTGATTGAGCATCGTGAACTCGACGACCGACCGATTGAAATCGTAACCCTTGACCTCGCCTTGCTGCAGCAGCATTGCGAATGCTCCATGTCGGGAGGGTCGAATATAACCCGATTGGTGCCGCATAAAGCCGGCGCACGCTATGTCCGCTTTCAGGGGTAAAGCGGACATCAGGCCTAGGCCACGCTTAGGCTATGCATGACCTGCCACTCCCGATACCATTGCTCTTCAACATGGAGAGCGACGATGGCGAGCGGCACTGTGAAGTGGTTCAACCCGACCAAGGGCTATGGTTTTATTCAACCGACTGGTGGCAACAAGGACGTGTTCGTTCATATCTCGGCGGTCGAACGCGCCGGCCTCAGCACCCTCAATGAGGGTCAACAGGTCGACTACGAGATAATTTCTGATCGAGGCAAGGAATCCGCCGGCAACCTCAAGGTCAAGTGAAATCGTCCGTGAAGCCGAAAGCCCGCCGGCGTAAACCGGCGGGGTTTCTTTGTGTTAGTGACAATGCACTGAAATCCACAATGGCGGAGAGACCTGTGGGCGAGGATGAAAAGAGACCTAGGAATCTAAAAGCTAATCTATTGCCGATCGATGGTTATGGCTTGGAAGTCGATGGGAAAGTCAAAGCTCAATACGATACCGCAGAAGCGGCTGCCAAAGCCGGGCAGGAGTTGAAGCGAAAGTATCCGTTTATCCAGGTCTGCGTGTACGATGCAAAAGAGCGAACACGGACCGCGGTGGAATTGCCTGCATAGTCAGGAAAGAGCGCACTGACGAATGTCCGCTATTGGAGGGTAAAGCAGACATGCCGCAGAGGTGTGGCAATGTCCGCTAGTGACCCAAAGCGGACATGATGTGGAAGTGCATTAGGGCTAGCCTCCTACGGTGCTTACTTCATGCTTGGCATTACCCCTTCGATAGTTTGCATGACCGTTTGCTTTGGATTGGCGGCGCACTCCTTCGCCACGAGTTCGGAGTTGTGCTGAAGCTTGCCAACCACGAGCTTAGTGTTCTTCCGCAGCCCGTTGTAATACCCGCTGAGCCATACGCCTGTTAAAAGCAAGTCAGCCGTGCCCGCGAGCAATTGTTCGCATGTGAACGCCGACATATCGACCGACTCTTCTGCCGGTTGAGCTTGAGCTGCGTTGGCAATTGCAATCGTAGCCGCAATAATTGTGATCAGAACCTTTGACTTTTGCATCCCTGCATTCCTCTTGGTCGGAGTTGAAAGGGTGCAGGGTAGTTAAATTCGTCTGCCTCAATTTGACGCAGGTCAATTCTACACAGGCGATTTCGCGCAAGGTTTCGCGATAGATCGCAGTGGGGGGATCGCCAATGACGGGACCATCGCATCCATGACCGCTTTCCGCTGGGAAGAAGCGTAGCTGTGTAGTGCATTAAATCGGTAGCCGCCATCCAATGAACGCCAGAGATTATTTTCAAAGGTTCTGGCGTTATTTCGCGACTATAGGAATAGCGGCGATTTTTCTGGGTGGCAGCGTTCTCGTCGTGGAGACGCTACCGCCCCGCACTGTAGTGATGGCAACCGGCGCGGAAGGTGGCGCCAATTACGAGTTGGGTCTGCGCTACCGCGAATTCCTGGCGCATGCAGGTGTTAAGTTACAGCTGCTGCCGACGACTGGTAGTCTAGAGAATCTGGAGCGGCTACGTGACCGAAAATCGCGAGTGGATGTTGCGTTCGTACAGGGTGGCACCACTTCTAAGAAAGAGTCACCTGAACTGGAGTCATTGGGAACTGTATTTTACGAGCCACTGTGGTTTTTCTACCGAAGTGAAATCGGTGGGGGAATGGAGGCGCTGCGCGGCAGACGAGTTTCGATTGGTCCCGAGGGAAGTGGCGCGCGCAAGCTGGCGCTCGAACTGGTTAACCGGACTAGGCTCGATACCATCATTGGCGAACTGTTTGGGTATACGCCCCAGGTAGCGGCAGCAAAACTAATTGCGGGTGATATCGACGCGGCGTTCATGGTGACGGCCTGGGAATCGCCGGTTGTTCAAACTCTCATCAATACGAAAGGCATCGAGCTTGCAGGCTTCCCGCGCGCCGATGCTTACATTGCGCTTTATCCTTTCCTGCATAAACTGGTGTTGCCCGCTGGCGTCGTTGATCTTTTAGCGAACCGTCCGCCTGCGGATGTTGTTCTATTGGCACCGAAGGCAAGTCTTGCTGTGAGAGCGGATCTGAATTCGGCCATTCAGCATCTGCTACTTAGTGCCGCGCTCCAGATTCATTCACAGCCTGGGATTTTCCAGAAAGCCGGGCAATTTCCCGCGGCCGAGTCGATTGATCTCCCGCTGAGTGAGGAGGCTCAACGTTTCTACAAAACTGGGCGGCCATTTCTCCAAGAGCATCTCCCGTTCTGGATCGCAACGTTAGTCGAGCGGGTACTTGTGGTTTTCGTGCCGTTAGCAGCCTTATCGTATCCTTTGTTCAAATTCGTCCCACAAATTTATAATTGGATGATGCAGACGAGAATAATACGACTGTATAACGAAATGAGATTGATCGAGAGTGATATCGAGGCGCAAGGCTATGACGTCAACGTCATAAATGCAAAGCTCGATCACCTTGAAAGTCGCGCAAACCGTTTAAGTCTGCCGACTACCTACGCAAGTGCTCTATACACGCTGCGATCTCACATCGGTCTCATACGCGAGCGTCTTGTAAAGATAGTTGATAAGACTCCGCGTTGATTGTTGATGTCGTGGAATTCTGACAGACCAATCCGGAGGTGCGGTTCGCCTTAGGCCGAAAATCGGTGACCCCGCTCTCGTCTTGGCTTGCACAGTTTGGCAGTTGGAGTTTGTGATGATCGACACCAGCCGGAAAGTCTCGCTTAAGCAGCGGGTCAGTGATGAATTGAAAGAGCTTGCTATCAGCGCGGCCTATCTTTGTGTTTGCTTCAGCGCGATCACTTACTTCAAATTCGCGATACTGCAGCCGCACGATATTGCCTTCGCACCTTTTAGTTTTGCCGCCGCGAAAGCTTTGATCTGCGCCAAGTTTATGTCCTTGGGACACATGGCCCACCTGGGCGACCGCTACCAGAAGGTCGCGCTTATCTGGCCGACATTGCACAAGTCGGTCGTTTTCTTGGTGCTGTTGCTTTTCCTCGACACTGTGGAGGAGGTGATCGTCGGTCTGCTGCATGCACGCCCCATCATAGCGTCGCTCGCTGAGGTCAGTGGTGGCACGCGTAATCAGCTGATTGCGCGCAGTATTCTTGGACTCTTGATATTGCTTCCGTTTTTTGCGCTGCGCGAATTGGGCCACGTTGTCGGCGAACGCACGCTGTTGCGTCTGTACTTTGAGCCGCGCCGCAGTAACCATTCTAATACGGGCGATGCGCGCGACTGATCGCAAAGTGCGTGATGTCTGCTTTTGGCACTGAGCGGACATTCTAGCGGCAGCAATCAATGTCGCGTTTTGGGGGTAAGGCCGACATCGCACGGATGCGCGGCTATGCCCGCTAATGACCCATAGCGGACATCCGCCTCCAAAGGGGCCTCCTTGATCTGGATCAAGAATTGTCGTGAGTAGTCGTGGGATCGGTATGGCTTCTGCCGCGAAGCTGCGACATGGGACCTCCCGCAAAGGCCAAAGGCCAAGATGCAGAGAATAATGGCCGAGCGATTGGTATTGCCGTGAGGCAGGTACTTTCGATACTAGCAGTGCTAGTTGCTGTTGCGCCTTTGACAGCATGTGCTTCCAGACCGGAAAGCGGCTTTCTAAGCCCTGTCGCAGAGAATGTGACGGGCGCCAGCAATCACACGTTGCTCATTGCGACGACTCGTCAACGAGACGAACGGCCTGGCACGCTTTTCAATGGCGAGAGAGGAGGATCTCTTCAGTACGCAACTCTAACAGTCTCGATCCCGCCAACGCATACCCCAGGCAAAATCGAATGGGCGATAATACCGCCCGGCAATCCGGCCGCCGATTTTGTTGTTCGTGACGAAGCGTATCTCGATGGCGACAAGGCCTTTGTGCAGGCGTTGAGTGCTCAACTTGCAATGCGCCCGAAAGGAAGCCGCAAGGTATTCGTGTTTATTCACGGTTACAATACGCTCTTTGCTGAAGGGGCGTATCGGTTCGCTCAGGTTGTCCACGATTTAAGGGCGCCGGGCGTTCCCGTGCTGTTTACTTGGGCCTCGCGTGGGAAGCTCGCGGATTATGTCTACGACAATAACAGCGCGACAGCCGCGCGCGACGATCTAGCGCATACGCTCCGTCTTCTCTTGGCGAGCAATGCCGATCAGGTCAACATCCTTGCGCATTCAATGGGAAATTGGGTCACGGTTGAGGCGCTTCGGCAGATCAAGATATCCGGTAACCTCCAGTACGCGAGCAAGTTTGGAAATGTTTTCCTTGCAGCGCCCGATATAGACGTCGATGTTTTCAAATCCGAGATGCGCAGCTTTGGAAAGCCTCGCAAGCCGTTCTATATCGTTCTGTCGAAGGACGATAAGGCGTTGGGATTATCAAAATTCATCGCCGGCGGAGAGAACCGAGTAGGCGCTGACAACAACATTCAGGAACTGGAGTTGCTGGGTGCCACAGTGATCGATTTGACCGATGTTCGGGGTGACGATCCGTCCAACCACGACAAATTTGTTCAACTGACTACAGTTGCGCCGGAACTGCTCGCTGTTCTCGGGCAGGGCATAAGCGCGAATGATGGCGCTGCGAATTCGGGCGAGTTTGTTTCGTCTTTACCGAACACGATGGTAGGCGGACCAGTCAAAATTTCCGCCGGTCAATAGTTTTGAATTGGAATGTCCGTTATTGGCCTATAGCGGATGTCCGCTAGAGCCAAGCTGCCTACATCATTTTGATTTGGATCAAACTGCTTTCTAAAAATGCAGTTCATTGAAGGTTTGAACGAACCAGCCTCCATGTCCGAACTCACAACCCAAGGGATAAAACATTGTGAATAAACATTTTGCCGTGATTACGGCAGGTCTTTTCCTGTCCATATCAACCGCCTCAGCGCAGGTTGAGTTATCCAAATATGCAGACGCGAATGGATACATCTACGTCCAAAAGCTGACGTGTGCTCAGCTCGCCAACACATACCAGGAAGACGCTGACTTCTTGGGTATCTGGTACAGCGGCTGGTATAACGGCCTTGCCAAAAAGAACGCGATCAACGTGCCAAGAGTCAAAGAGGGAATTCATAAGGTCATCGTTTACTGCAAGGCCAACCAAGACAAACGGATCATTCAGGCGATCGACGTCATTCTGAAAGAGGAACAGCAACAAAGGAAGTGAGGCTGTCCGCCTGCCGCCGCATCATCGACTCTCAATCGGTCAATCGACGTTTTGAAATTTATACACTAAGCCCACATAGCGGTTCATGGCCTAAGTCGCCGTCAAATTCTTGGACTGTCGGTCACGTTGAATGGACCCGTGCTTTCACTTCGCAGCGCCGGCCACGGATTTTGCTTTTGTTCCTTTGATCCGATCCCGCAATCCTTGGAACACGACGTACAGGATCGGGATAACGAAGACCCCGAGGAAGCTCGCGGCGATCATGCCGCCGAACACTGGGGTGCCGACATTGCGCCGGGCCAACATGCTTGGGCCGACCGCGATGACTAACGGCAGCAGGCCCAGGATAAAGGCGAAGCTAGTCATCATCACAGGGCGGAACCGCAGCCGTGCCCCGTTTGTCGCTGCTTCCAACAACGGGACGCCTTTTTCGCGCTCTTCCTTGGCAAATTCGACAATCAGGATGCCATTCTTCGCTGCCAGACCAATTAGAACCACCAAACCGATTTGCCCATAGAGGTCCAAGGTCAGTCCGCACAGCACTAAGCCGACGAACGAGCCGACGATGCCGATTGATACCGATAACAGGACCGGCACCGGAATGGTCCAGCTTTCATATAGGCTGACCAAGAACAAATAGGCGAACAGGATCGCAAATCCGAGCACGATCGTGGTCTGCCCCTCCGCCCGCTTCTCCTGAAACGCTGTGTCTGTCCAATCGCCGCGGTAGCCAGGTGGCAATGTGTGTGCCGCCACTGATTCCATCGCTGCTAGCGCCTGGCCCGAGGATACGCCGGGTGCCGGACTGCCCTGGATCGTCACGGCGCGGCGATTGTTGTAGCGGATCAGTGACTGCGGCCCGAGCACCAAGCGAACCTCGACGACGCTTCGTAGAGGAATTAGTTCGCCGGACTCACTACGGACATTGATCCGATAGATGTCGGCGACCGAGGACCGATCAGCCGCCTCCGCCTGCAGCTGCACCTGCCATGTGCGGCCGAAAAGGTTGAAGTCATTCACATAGTAGCCGCCGAGCGAGGTCTGCAAAGCCTGAAAAATGGAGCTGAGCCTCAGCCCAAGCACAGATGCCTTTTCTCGGTCGATATCCAGATAGATCGAAGGCGTTGCCGCGGAGAATGTGCTGAACACCCGACCCAGCGACGCATCCTCGTTGGCCGCGACCAGAAGCCCCCGCATCACTTGCGCCAACGCCTTCGGATCACCGCCGCGCGTGTCCTGTAGCACGTACGCGAAGCCGCCGCCGGAGCCGAGTCCGATAATCGGAGGCGGTGCCAACGGCACCGCGATAGCACCCTGTATGGCCCGCAATTTTCCCGCTAGCCGCGCGATAATAGCCCGTGCGGTCTGCGACGGGTCAGTCCGTTCCTCAAACGGTTTCAGCGAAACGATCATAAACGCTGCGTTCGGCTGGCTGTAATTGTCGATAAAATTGAGGCCGGCGACGGAGGACACGTCAGCCACGGACTCCTCGGTGGCGAGGATCTTCTCGACTTGCTGGACAGCCCCGAGGGTTCGTCCGACCGAAGCGCCGTCCGGCAACTGGACGATGGTAAAGAATGCGCCCTGGTCATCTTCCGGCAAGAAGCCCGTCGGCGTTATCTTGCCCAAGCCGTAGATGGCAAAGGCCGCCACGCCCACGATGGGAATGCTGATAATGGCAATGCGTACGAGCCGCGCCACGACAAGGCCGTAGCCGTCGCGCACCCAGTCGATGGACCGCATAATCACACCGATCGGTCCACGGCGAGGACCATGGTGTGCTTTCAGTAATAAGGCGCACAGTGCCGGCGATAAGGTCAGCGCGTTGATCGCCGACAGCAGCATCGATACGCCGACCGTTACTGCAAACTGGCGGAACAACTCGCCGGAAATGCCTGAGATAAAGCCAATCGGTACGAACACCGACAACAGCACAAGTGTAATGGCGATGATCGGTGCGGTAATCTGTCCCATCGCCGCCTTGGTTGCTTTCGCTGGCGACTCGTCAGGATGCGTCTCCATCCGCTGCTCGACCGCCTCCACCACCACGATGGCATCATCCACCACGATCCCGATCGCCAGAACGATAGCGAGCAAGGAGACGGAGTTAGCCGAATAACCGATGGCGTTCAGCACGATGAACGTGCCAATCAGGCTGACCGGCACCGCGATGGTGGGAATAAGCGTGGCGCGAAAGCTGCCGAGGAACAGATAGACGACCAACACCACCAGGGCGAAAGCCTCAATCAGGGTTTTCTGTACCTCATGGATAGTGGCAGTGACGAAGGTAGTTGGATCGTAGGTAACTTTCCATGCGAGATCGTCGGGGAAAGTCTTCTGCGCATCGCCAAGCAACTTCTTGACCGCACCCAGTGAGGTCAGCGCGTTCGCACCGGGGGATTGATAGATTGCGATCAACGCCGCGCCGGCCCCATTCAGTCTGGTGCTGCGGTCCATGGTTGCAGCTCCGAGCTCGACCCGGGCAATATCCTTCAGCCTCAGTACCGACCCGTCGGCATTGGTGCGAATGATAATCTCCTGGAATTCCTCGACCGAGACGAGCCTTCCCTTGGTCTCAATGTTCAACTGGACCTGCTGGTCGTTCTCTACTGGTCGCGCGCCGATGCGGCCAACCGGCGCCTGAGTATTTTGTGACTGGACGGCGCTGATCACGTCCGATACGGCCAAGCCGAGCCCCGTCATCCGCTGGGTCTGTAGCCAGACGCGCATTGCGTAATCCTGCGGGCCGAACAGTCGCGCATCGCCGATGCCTGGCGTACTGCGAATAGAGTCGATCAGATTAATCGTGGCATAATTGCTGATGAAAAGTTCATCGTGAGTGTGATTGGGCGAATAAAGGCTGATCACGCCGAGCAGCGCCGAAGATTGCTTCTTCACCGTCACACCCTGGGTGCGCACATCGGACGGTAGCTTCGACAGCGCCACCTGCACCCGATTGTTGACGTTGACAGTGTTGATGTCGGCATTGGTGCCAAGCTCGAAAGACAGCAGCAGCGAGTAGCTGCCGTCGTTGCCTGACACGCTCTTCATGTAGATCAACTTATCGACGCCGACGATCTGAGCTTCGATAGGCTGTGCAATGGTCGCCTCCACCACCGCGGCCGATGCTCCGGGATACGATGTGGTCACAGAAACTTGCGGCGGTACGATATCTGGGTACTGCGCAACCGGGATTCCGAGCAGCGAGATCAGTCCGGCGATGGTGGTCACTATCGCAATGACCATTGCCAGCCGCGGCCGGTCGACAAAAAGCGATGAGAGCATGGCTCAGCCCCCGCCGGAGGGCGAAACGGCAACCGCGGCCGGCATCGGCGAGGCGACAATGGGGGCGCCCGGATGCAGGCTTTGCAGCCCGGACGCGATGACCAGCTCACCACCAGACAAACCTTGCTCGATAGCAATGCCGGTACCGACCTCGGGACCCGTCTTGACGCGCTTCACGACGGCCTTGCCGTCCTGAACCACGAATACGTAGACACCTTCCTGGTCGGCCAGCACCGCCGCCTGTGGCACGACGATCTTTTCCTGTGATCTGTCGCCCTGCACAGCCACACGCATGAACTGCCCATCAGTTAGGGCGTTCGCGGAATTCGCCACGCGCGCGCGGACCGATATTGTGTCCGTCCCCTTGTTGACGGTTACGTCCACGAAGTCGATCTTGCCATCCTGGTCATAGGCGGCGCCGTCGGCAAAGCGCAGCTTGACCGCATAGTCCCCCTTGCGGGTCTTGCTGCCTTCTTGACGCAACCGCAGGAATTCTCGCTGGCTGACCGGGAAGGTAACATACATCGGATCCTGGCTCACGATCAGCACCAGTTGGCCGGTGTCGGGACTAACGACGTTGCCCTTGGTCACCTTGGCTCGGCCGATCCGTCCGGAGATTGGCGCGACGATGGTCGTGTAGCCGAGATTGATTGCGGCGGTTTTCTGATTGGCTTCGGCGATCACCACGGCACCCTGGGCATTGCGCTCGAGTGCCACTTTTTGATCTCGGTCAGCTTCCGAAGTCGCTTGGGTCTTGACCAACACATCCGCGCGTTGACGCTGCACAGTTGAATTGGTCAGCATCGCTTGGGCCTGGAGTAGAGAGCCCTGAGCCTGCTGCAGCGCGGCCTCGAATGGCGCGGGATCGATGAGGAACAGCTTGTCACCTTCCTTGACCGTGTCGCCTTCTTTAAAGAACGTCTCTTGCAGAAATCCGGTGACCCGGGCTCGGATCTCGACCCGGTCAATCGCTTCCACTCGGCCGACAAATTCGGACGCCTGATTTACCGGCTGCTTCGTGGCAACCACGGTACCGACTGGAATAGGTTGTCCTGTAGGCTGCTGCGCATCAGCAGCGGAGGACAGCGACAGCATCGCCGCGACGAGCATGATAGCGGTGCGGGATAACCGGCAACGCATTTGATTCACTTCGAGTTTGGCCAACGCATCCACCCTTGCAAGAGGTTGTCCTGTTACACACGTGCCATGAACGTCCGTAATGATCAGGCCGTGTTGACCTATATCAACGCAACGGAGAGCGTTCGGTGCGCGATAATAATGAATACGCATGACGACGAAGCAGCGTTGAAGGGAAAGAACTTTGTTGCTGAGAAATACTAACGTTAGCAATATGTAGTTGGTGCGATGTACCAGAACGCAGCGATCCTTGCTGCGGCCGTCTTGATCTACAGCGCCGTAGCGGGCCGTGTGGCTAGATCGTGGCTAAGCGGCCCGATCTTGTTCACTGGTGCCGGGCTAATGCTCGGTCCTCTCGGCCTCAATGTGCTGCGAATTGACATCGGAGCCGCCGATCTTAAAGCAATTGCGGAAGCTGCGCTGGCGATGGTCCTGTTTACGGATGCGGCGCACGCCGATCTTGACGTGGTTCGCCGCAATATTGGCCTGCCGCGGCGGCTGCTGCTGATCGGCCTGCCGCTAACTATTATGCTGGGGTTCTTGGCCGCCGTGGCGTTGTTTCCGACGTTGGATTTCTTCACAGCTGCGCTGCTCGCGACATTGCTGGCGCCGACGGATGCCGCGCTCGGAGCGCCTGTGGTAACGAACGAAACGGTGCCCGCCGAGACGCGCGAGGCGCTCAACCTCGAAAGCGGCCTGAACGATGGGATTTGCGTACCTATTATAATCATCCTTCTCGACTTCGCGATCGGAACGGAAATTGAGCACAGCACGATACAGCGCTTGGCCACGGTCGTCGCCGAGGAGATCGGAATCGGCCTCCTATCAGGTGTTGTGTTGGCCGTCATCGCGGTGTCGATCCTGCGGGTCGCTGCGCGCCACCACTGGACTAGTGAACACTGGTTTCATATCCCAGTTGTCGCGTTAGCCGCCCTTTGTTTCACGGCAGCGCAAGCGCTGGGCGGCAGCGGCTTCATTGCTTGCTTCGTTGGTGGGCTGCTGTTCGGCTATTTGCATGATCACCCGAAGGAAATGCTAGGCGGTGCAGCCAGCACCGGCGAGGTGCTGGCAATGCTGATTTGGGTGGTGTTCGGCGGGCAGGTGCTGGGGCGGCTGCTGGACCGTATGGAATGGTCAATGCTGATCTATGCCGTACTAAGTCTGACTGTGATCCGTATGGTGCCGGTATTCCTATCACTCGTTGGCACAGGGATGAACGCCGGTACCAAGCTCTTCATGGGATGGTTCGGCCCACGCGGGCTCGCCAGTATTGTGTTCGCCGTGATGGTCTTCGACGCTGATGTGCCCGGCAAAGAAACACTCGTGTTAACGGCTGCCTGCACAGTGCTGCTTAGCATTATCGCCCATGGGGCGACGGCGAACCCGCTCATCGCGTTGCTGCGGCGCAACGGCGTCAGTCGCGCCGGATTCGGCAAATCATGAAGAAATGGTATTGGCTGTTCCTAGCTTTGCTCCTGCCTTTACTGCTCGCGGCGCTTAATCGGCCCACGGGCGTTGGCCCTGACCGGGCGGTGGAGCAGAGCTTGATGTCCCGCGCTGCGGTTAGTCAGCAGGGCGCGGTGACCGTTCGCGCCGCGGTGCTGACCGACGACGAAAGTAAACGCTATTTCGGCGCATCACTGGCCGACTATGGCGTCCAAGCCGTCTGGTTGAGAGTGGACAACGCTAGCGATTTGCTACTCCGCTTTTTGCCGATCGTCACTGATCCGAATTACTTCACGGCCGCGGAAGTCGCACGGCTGCTTCACGTCTGGTGGTGGGGTAGTGCCAATGCGCCGGTTGAAGCAGTAGTAGCGCAAGCCCCAGTACCGGACGTGATCGCTCAAAAGCGAACCGTTGCCGGATTCGTCTTTACGCACCGGGAAGGTGGATTGAAGCTGCTTCAGGTCGGGTTTGAGACCGATAGGGAGATGCTTCGGTTCAGATTTGTGCTGCCCGTCGGCGGCGTCTCATACGCGGTCCAAAAAGTTGATTTTGGAAGCATTTACCCGCCTAACGCAGTCGAGGCCGTCGATCTCACAACGCTACGCACAAAGTTGGCACAGTTGAACTGTTGCACTACCAACAAGGTCGGCGACGACAATGGTGATCCTCTCAATATAGTAGTTGTCGGGCGTGGCATTGACGCACTTTTTGCATTCATCGAGCGCGGTTGGAGGCTCGATGAGCCGTTCGATCTCCACAGCATTTATCGGACAATACGCGCTTTCTTGTTTCGCAACGAATATTTCAACGCACCGGTCAGCCCGCTTTATGTTTTTGGGCGTCAGCAGGACATCGCGCTGCAAAAGGCACGCGACACCATCAGCCTGCGCAATCATTTTCGGCTGTGGCTGGCCCCATTCACGATTGACGGGTTGCAGGTGTGGGTGGGCCAAATCAGCCGTGACGTCGGCATAAAGCTGACCACACAATCCTGGTATCTGACGACTCATCGTATTAGCCCCGAAGTGGATCAGGACCGTTTCTATCTATTGCAGGACTTAATGGTGTCCGGCGCTGTTTCGCGCTTTGGTTTTGTACGTGGCGTGGGTGTATCGTCCCCACTCGATCCACGAGAAAATCTTACCGGTGATCCCTATCTGACCGACGGCTTGCGGCTCGTATTGTTCCTCAACGAGCCGCGCCGGGCCTTCAACCAAATCGAATTTCTCGACTGGGAGCGCTTAGCGGATAAGTGATATGGAATGTCCGCTATTGGCACTTAGCGGACATGCTGCTTGTCGCTTCTGGTGTCCGTTCTTGGGGGTAAAGCAGACACCGCGACTAAGCCGAGGGCGTCATCTGCAGGGCAAGCCGCTGTTCGAAATCGCTGAAGCTGCTTAAGCGAGGCGCGTCGCGTTCCAGATGAAATGTTGCGCGCCGCCCTGCGGGCCTTTGGCACGCACGGGATTCTCGACTACGCCAAAGCCAGTCTTACGCAGCCGTGCCGTGAAGTTGGCGTCGGGTTTCGACGACCATACCGCCAAAACGCCGCCGGGCCGCAGCGCCGCAAGAGCCGCGCGCAACCCTTTGGCATCATAGAGCGCGTCATTGGCTTTGCGCGTCATGCCCACCGGTCCGTTATCGACATCGAGCAGGATCGCGTCATAGGCGACGCGCCCGTCGCGGATTAGTTCGCCGACGTCGGTGACGTGGATGTGCAACCGGGGGTCGCTCAGGCTATCGCCCGACAGTTTCACCATTGGGCCGCGCGCCCAGGCGACCACCGCCGGCACCAATTCGGCGACCGTGACCTGGGCCTTGGGCCCGAGCACAGCGAGCGCCGCCCTTAAGGTGAAGCCCATGCCTAATCCGCCGATCAAAACGTGCGGCCGTGCGCGCGTCTTGATTTTGGCGCAGCCAATGGTTGCGAGCGCCTGCTCGGTTGCGCTCAGCCGGCTGTTCATCAGTTCGTTTTTGTCGAGCTTGATCGAGAATTCGGCGCCGCGCCGCAGCAGGCGCAGCTCGCCGCCGCCGGGCACTTGCGCCTTATCGAGCAGGGACCAGGAGATCACGGATCTGTTCCTTCGGTCGCTTGTAGGGCAAGAGCAGACGTACGCGACGGATACTTACGAGCAAATCGGCGGTCAGACCTCTTCGAAAGAGACCAGCCGACGTTGCGTCTCGTCCCAGAGAACAAGTGGGATACAGCGAAGGCTCTGTGGCAGGGTGAGCCGGCCGATATCGCGGAGCTCCGGGTGGTGGCGCAGCACGCGCCCCAGCCGGTAATAGGGAATGCGACTACATAAATGATGCACGTGATGAATGCCGATATTGGCGGTGAACCAGCGCAGCGGCTGTGGCAGGTCGTAATGTGATGAGCCGTGCAGTGCGGCCTCAGGCAAATTCCACAGGCGACTCTCGTTCCAGAAGGTATCCTCGAACTGATGCTGTACGTAAAACAGCCAGACGCCGAACGTTGCAGCAAGCAGCATGATCGGCATGTGCACCAGGAAGAAGGCCCGGCTGCCGATGAGCCAGATCAGCGCGGCGGCGGTCAGCGCGATCGCCGCGTTAGTCGCCTGCGTGCTGATCCATGGTCGCCAGCCCTCCTGCATCAATCCAAGCGGCAAGCGGTTTCGGAGAAAGAATAAATAGGCGGGCCCCACGACGAACATCACCAGCGGATGTCGATAAATACGATATCTCAGCCGCCCCCAACGCGAGCGCGCCAGATATTCGCGTACCGTCAGCATGTCGATGTCGCCAATCCCACGTCGATCGAGGTTGCCGCTGGTGGCGTGATGAATAGCGTGAGTGCGGCGCCAAAAATCGTAAGGTGTCAGTGTGACCACGCCGATGATCCGGCCGACCCAGTCATTTGCCAATCGGTTCGGAAAGAAAGCGCCGTGGCCGCAGTCGTGCTAAATCATAAACAGCCGAACCAAAAATCCAGCCGCGGGAATCGCGATCAACAACGAGACCCACCAGAAGCCGAGCGAATAAGTGAACCAGGCCGCGCCCCAGAGCACGGTGAGCGGCAATGCCGTGATTGCCAATTCAACCACGCTGCGGACGCTACTCGGATCGCGATAGCTGTTGAGGGTCTTCAGCCAGATACGGGCTTCGGAAGTTGAGTTATCGATCTTATGTTCCAATGCTCAAAAGTGCTGGCCAAAGCTGGGGACTGCCGGATTCATACGGCACTAGTATCCACGCCGCCTGATCTTTTTTGCGGCCTTGCGTGCCGCATAGCGGGCATCGCGCTCGGCTTTTTGCTCCACGGCAAGCGCCGCATCCCGCTCGGCCGCTTCGGCCTTAGCGAGCGCTTTGGCTTTTTCGGCCTCGCGTTGCGCCTGAGCGGCGAGTTCGGCATCACGCGCGGCTTGCGCGGCGAGTTCAGCCTCGCGCGCGTTCTTCGCGGTTTCGCGCTCCGCAGCGCGGACGACGCGCGCCTCATTTACGGCAATTCTTTTAAGGCGCTGCTGTTCGACAATGGGGTCCTGGCGAGCGGCGCGAAACCTTTTCAGCATCGCTTTTTTGACAGTGGCGGCATTATTCCGACGCTCAAGAAGGTCGGGGCTTCTGAAGCTGCTCATTCATTCTCCTAAGGGGAATTCAGGCCCAGGATATATGGCGTTCTCTTGGCATCCACAATATCGCCGAGGCCGAATTCAATGATGCCACAAGCGGTATTGCTTATTCGCAAAGCGTCTTTTGCATGTCCGCTATTGGACTAACAACGGACATCGGCACTCGGAAACATCTTCCGCCTCCTTATTTTGGAACCTTCATGCTCCGCTATTCGCGGTACCGCTCTCAGGACCAGCCGCGCTCACGGCTTCCAAAATACGCCGATTCAGGCCATTAGAATGTGGGCATGCGCGAGTTTCTAAAAAAACATCCTCAGGCCGAGTGTAGTGCGGATATTCAGATTGAAGTAGTGACCGCGCGTCCAAGCTCTTGTTGCCTCGAATTGTCATATGTCGTAACCGGCAAACTCCAAGAGATTTTGATCCCAGCAGCAATGACGCCCGAGCGAGCGGACGAACTTTGGCGGCACACCTGTTTCGAGGCGTTTATTCGAACCGCCGATACCGAATATTACGAACTCAACTTTGCGCCGACCACGGCATGGGCGGCCTATCGGTTCACCGGGTATCGACGCGGCAAGTCAGTAGCTGCGATTCCTATTCCCGCTATCGTAGCGCATTCGGATCCCGACCGGTATTCCTTGCAAGCCTCACTAAATCTGAATTCACTGTACCGGCCCGAGCAGCAACTATGGCACTTGGGCTTGTCGGCCGTGATCGAGGACAAAACTGGGGGCCTGTCCTATTGGGCGCTGGCTCATACGGCAAATAAGCCCGACTTTCACCGTCCGGAGTCCTTTGTGTACGAATTTTCTCCGATCCTTCCGCCATGAAATTCGGCATTGACCGCGTTGTCACCGAACCTGCCCTGCGGGTGCCGCTTAAGGGCCGGCGCGTTGCCCTGCTCGCGCACCCCGCGTCGGTGACAGAAAATCTGACACATGCGCTTGATGCGCTCGCCGCATGCGTTGACCTGAAAATCACGTCCGCCTTCGGGCCGCAGCACGGCTTGCGTGGCGACAAGCAGGACAACATGGTGGAGTCGCCGGACTTTACAGATCCGGCATACGGCATTCCGGTGTTCAGCCTGTATGGTGAGGTGCGCAAGCCCACAGATGCAATGATGAACACATTCGACGTCCTTCTCGTCGACCTCCAAGATCTGGGTTGTCGCATCTATACGTTCATCACCACTTTGCGTTACGTCCTCGAGTTCGGCCGCGGCTTATCGCAAGGCAGTGTGGGTCTTGGATCGGCCAAATCCTGCCGGCCGTCCCGTCGAAGGTCTGACACTACGATCCGGCTGGGAAAGCTTTGTTGGTGCAGGGTCGATGCCGATGCGGCATGGCCTGACCCTCGGCGAACTGGGTTACTGGTTTATCAAGAACCTGAAGCTTGATGTGGAGTACCGAACGATCGATATGGAGGGCTGGCAGCCCGATGCCGCGCCGGGATTCGGTTGGCCATTAGGGGAACGCGTCTGGGTTAATCCCAGCCCGAATGCCGCGAATTTGTGGATGGCGCGGGCCTATGCCGGCACGGTGATGGTCGAGGGCACCACTCTCTCGGAAGGGCGGGGCACCACGCGACCCCTAGAACTCTTTGGCGCCCCCGATATCGACGCGGTGGCCATCATTAAGAAGATGACGGCCTTGGCGCCGCGATGGCTAGATGGCTGCCGTCTGCGAGAATGCTGGTTTGAGCCGACCTTCCACAAACATGCGGGCAAGCTCTGCCACGGGATCCAAATCCATACCGAGGGACCTGGCTACGATCATCGGATGTTCAAGCCGTGGCGGATCCAAGCGCTGGCTTTCAAAGCAATTCGGGCGCTGCGCCCTGACTATCCGCTCTGGCGCGATTTCGTGTATGAATACGAGCGCAACAGAGTGGCCATCGACCTCATCAATGGCAGTCCATTATTGCGGCAATGGGTCGATGATCCATCAGCCACCGTAAGCGATTTCGATGCGGCGGCGGCGGCGGACGAGCAAGCGTGGCTTAAGGAGCGCAAGGAGTTTCTGCGCTATCCAACCCATTAGTTACGCTTAGCAGGTCAGGGCGCGACTTCCTCGACAATGCCGTCAATCCACGTGGCGAAGACCTCCAGATTTTTTGTGAGCGCGACGAAGTCTGCTCGTGCGCCATAGACGAGCGCGCCGCGCTCCGTGTCTAAGCCGAGAAATTGCGCCGGCGTCAATGACGCCGCGCGCAGCGCATCTTCAAGTGGAATCCTCGCAAGTTTCACGGCATTGCTCACGGCGGTCGCCATATCAAGATGAGCACCCGCCAGCGTGCCCTGGTCGGTGCTCAGCTTTCCGTTCACGAGTCTGATGGTTTGGCCGCCTAGATCAAAATGATCAAGCGTCGCCCCGACCGTCGGCATCGCATCGGTGACGAGCGCGATGCGGGCGCAGCCCTTTGCTGCAAAGGCTGCACGTATCGAGATTGGATCAACGTGAATGCCATCGGCGATTAGACCGGCGGTCAAACGATCATCCGCTAGGGCCGCTCCAACGATTCCCGGTTCTCGCGCACTCAACGGCGGCATTGCGTTATATAGATGCGTTACGCCTGTCGCGCCGTCCGCGATCGCTTGCATCACAACGCCGGCGGATGCTTCGCTGTGGCCAATTGAAATGCGCACTCCTGACGCCGCCAGCGCGCGAACAAATCCATCAGGCACGCATTCAGGTGCGAGCGTCACTAGGGAGCGGCCAACGTCAGCAAGCGCTCGCAATAGATCCACGTCGGAGGCTATGGGTTTGGCAATCCGATCAGGTGGGTGCACACCTCGGCGTCGTGAGTTGATGAATGGCCCCTCTAAATGCAAACCGATGATGCCGCCGTGGCCCACAACCGATCGTGTAGCCTCGATGGTAGTGCGGATTTCCTCGCGCGTACCGCTGATCAGCGTCGGCAGACACGCTGTTGTGCCGTAGCGCCGGTGCGCACGAGCGATTGCCCGCAACGTTTCGGTTGATGGATGGTCGTTGAGGAGGGTGCCGCCACCACCGTTAACTTGGAGATCGATAAAGCCGGGCGCCAGAAACATCCCCGGAAGTAGGCGCCGTTGCGGCCAATTCGCCGGGACCTTCGTTTGGGGGCCGACATCCAAGATGCGGCCGCCCCGGAACAGCACAGCGGCTTCGGCGTGCCAGCGGTAGCCGTCAAAAACTCGGTCAGCCAGAACGGCCTGGGCGTCCGTACTCCCTGGATTTATGTCTGTTGCTTGCATAGGTCCGTGTGGAGTGACACCACCAAATCAATGTAGGTTAGAGGACGTCGAATACGCAGGGCCATCCGGGTCTCAATAGCGTTGTGGACCCGATGATGCGCCGTTTGGCGTCGTGGCGCAAAGCGCCACCCTAGCGGTCGGGCGCCCGATAGAGAGAAGCAGCATGGATCGTTTGATTATTCGCGGAGGCAGGCGCATCGAGGGCTCCGTTCAAGTTTCCGGGGCCAAAAATGCGGCGCTGCCACAGATCGCGGCAGCTTTGCTCAGTCTAGAGCCCTTGGAATTGACGAATATCCCGGCAGTCACCGACGTCGATACCATGCTGGCGATGATAGGGGAGTTCGGTGTTGTTGCGACCCGCGGCGCCGGCCGGCTGCTGACGCTCGATGCGAGTGGGGCCCGTAATTCGGATGCCCCGTATGATCTTGTACGTCGCATGCGCGCAAGCATCCTCGTTCTAGCACCCCTGTTAGTGCGGTTCGGCTCTGCACGCGTGTCGATGCCAGGCGGCTGCGCCATCGGTGCGCGACCGATCGATCTTCATCTCAAAGCGCTTGAGATGCTCGGGGCTGAGGTCCGCATGGACTCCGGATACATCGATGCCCGCCTTAAAGAGGACAGGTTGCACGGCGGCCGTGTTGTTCTATCCACGGCCTCTGTAGGCGCCACCGAGACTGCACTTATGGCGGCAAGTCTGGCGCGAGGTGAAACGGAAATTCTAAATGCTGCGCGCGATCCCGAGGTTTGCGATCTGGCACACTGTCTTGCTGCGATGGGAGCGCACATCGAAGGGATAGGCACTCATCGAATTCTCATACAAGGCGTTGATGCGCTCCACCGGGCTCGCCACGACCTTATCTCGGACCGTATAGAGGCCGGAACATATGCCGTCGCCGCTGCCATTACGGGTGGCCATCTTGAGATTTTGGGCGCTCATCTCGAGCACCTCGGTACTGTCGGCGCCATCCTCGAGAGTGCTGGCGTTGCGATCTGGCCAACTGACCGCGGCCTGATGGTTTCTCGCTCCGGTCCATTGCGCGCGGTGGACGTGACGACAGAGCCATATCCAGGCTTCCCTAGCGACCTGCAAGCCCAATTCATGGCGTTGATGACAATTGCGCCGGGCGCATCCGTAATTCGTGAAACAGTTTTCGAAGGCCGATTTATGCATGTGCCAGAGCTGGGACGGTTGGGCGCCAACATCTCGCTGCAGGGGTCGACGGCGCTCGTGCGCGGCGTCGAGCAACTCTATGGCGCTGAGGTGATGGCGACCGACCTTCGGGCGTCAGTCAGCCTGGTTCTCGCCGCGCTGGTGGCTGAAGGTCAAACGACAGTGCATCGCATTTATCATCTCGACCGCGGTTATAAATCGCTCGATCACAAGCTCGTCCAGTGCGGCGCGGATATTCGTCGGGTATCCGCATGACGGCTGGGCCCTTCTTTGTCGGTGTAGATGGCGGCGGCACGGGTTGTCGCGCGCGCATTGAGGACGCGACTGGCCGTCTGCTCGGGACTGGCATCGCCGGCCCTGCCGCACTGCGCGTCGAAGTCGAAAAAGCGCTCGGCGAGGTGAAAGCTGCTTGCCGTGCGGCGCTTGTCGATGCCGGGCTTGGCGAAGATGCGATGAACTCAGTGCATGCCGCCGTCGGGCTTGCTGGTGTCGGACGCCAAGGTGCGCTCGAAAACCTCATACAGCAGCCGCATCCATTCAAATCCGTTGTTTACGCACATGATGCGACGATTGCATGCATTGGAGCCCACGGGGGGCGCGATGGCGGCATCGTTATCGTGGGCACGGGCAGCGTTGGTTTTGCGGTCGCTCAGGGGCGGGAGATCAGGGTCGGTGGCTATGGTTTTCCGATATCCGATGAGGGGAGCGGTGCTGACCTCGGACTGCATGCGATCCGACAGGCCTTGCGCGCTTATGATGAGCGGATAGTCGGCACCAATCTTACCAAAGACGTCATGATGCGGTTTCGTAACGACCCATTCGAGGCAGTCGCCTGGATGGATAAAGCAACTGCGACCGACTATGCGAGTTTCGCGCCGCTAGTCTTGCGTCATGCGGATGATGGAGATTCGATCGCGCGGCGGATCGTCCGAGATGCCGCAGAACAAATTGACGAACTGGTGCGCCGCCTGTCCGAATGTGGCGCACCTCGGATTGCCTTGCTTGGCGGGCTGGCATCGTCGATTGATGCCTGGCTGGCGCCGGACGTGCATCGGAGGTTAGTTGCCCCCGAGGGCGATGCAGTTGATGGCGCCTTGCATCTGGCGCGACGCGCCGGGCTAAAGACATAGGACGAAACAGGCCATGGCCACCGAGCAGATCGATCCACGCTATGTCGACCTCGACGCCTGGCCCACCCGCGACATCATCGCCGCAATTTACGACGGCCAGGTAGCTGCCGCCGCGGCGGTTCGTGGCGCGCTGAAGTCGATCACGACGGCAGTCGAAGATGCGGTTCCGGCACTCCAGCGTGGCGGACGTCTCGTCTACGTCGGAGCGGGCACTTCAGGCCGCATCGGGGTGCAGGATGGCAGCGAATTGCCGCCAACCTTTGACTGGCCCGCGGACCGCCTGGTGTTCGCCATGGCCGGCGGCCTGGAAGCGCTCATCCACAGCGCTGAGGGTGCCGAGGACGACGAGATCGCCGGTGCGCAGGCTATGGTCAACGCCAAAATCGGGCCGAATGACGTCGTCATGGGCATTGCGGCGAGCGGGACGACGCCATTCACCATCGGTGCCTTGCGGGCAGCCAGCGCCGCGGGTGCGGTCACAATCGCGATCGCAAATAATGCCGGTGCCCCCATATTTACCACCGCTCGCCACCATGTCTTCGCTGAGACAGGCAGCGAGGTGATCGCGGGCTCGACACGCATGAAGGCGGGGACCGCTCAGAAGATCATTCTGAACCTCATTTCGACAACCATCATGGTGAAGATGGGCCGCGTCTATCGTGGCTTGATGGTCGATATGCGCGCACGCAACGCGAAGCTAAGGCGGCGTGCGCAAGCCATCGTCAGCCAGCTTGCCGGATGTTCGGAAAACGAGGCGGCAGGGCATCTTGAGAAGACGGGCGGTGAGATCAAGGCAGCGGTTCTTGTTGCTCTAGGACTGGAGCCAAACGAAGCGACACGGTTGCTGGACCGCCATGGACGCAATCTGCGCGCCGCAATTGCCGCGATGAGGGGCGATGGCTGAGCCGCCTGTTGACACTGCTATGGCACGCGAAATCGCCGAGATTCCGGCGAAGTCGAAGCACCTACTGGCGCGCGCTGAGCTGTTTGCCGAGATCGCCAGCCGGATTGAACAGGCGAAGCCACGCATCGTGGTCCTGTGTGGGCGCGGCAGTTCCGGTCATGTGGGCGTATATTTGCGCTATCTTTTCGAAACCCGCCTCGGCTGGCTGACGTCGGCAGCCGCGCCCTCCGTGATGACGGCATATCAGCGTCCGCCGGATTTCCGCGAAGCGCTCTTCATCGTCATTTCACAATCCGGACGGAGTCCGGATCTCATTGAGCCGACCGAGATAGCGCGCAAGGCAGGGGCGCTGACATTAGCGATCGTCAACGATCAACACTCGCCTGTAGCCTCAGCCGCCGAGCTTGTGCTTCCGATTGGCGCCGGACCTGAGCGCGCTGTTGCCGCAACCAAAACCGTGGTGCTGTCGATGATTGCAGGCGCGAGGCTTATAGCAACGCTTGCCGACGACAACCTATTGCTTAACAGCCTTAGCGAACTGCCGGCGCGCTTCTTAAGCACTGCGCTTTGCGACTGGTCTGTTTGGGCCGAGAGCGCCGCAAACGCGCCCGCTGCCTTCATCGTCGGCCGAGGCTACAGCCTCGGCTGTGCCCGCGAGATAGCCCTTAAAACGTCCGAAATCCTTCGCATTCCCGCTCTGGGCTATAGTGCGGCCGAGCTAAGGCATGGACCTCGAGCCGCGATTTCATCATCAACGCCTGTACTGGTGCTTCGCCAAAACGATGAAGCAGCAGAAAGTATCGATGATCTGATACGGGATTTGAGGCAAGGGGACACAGAAGTATTTAGCGTTGGTGGCCCGCATGGGGTGCTTCCTTGGATCGGCGATCGGCATCCGGCGTGCGATCCAATCGTCATGCTCGCGCCGACTTATCGAGCTATCGAACAGGCAGCGCGTCGGCGGGGGCTCGATCCAGATAACCCACCCCATTTAAGCAAAGTCACGCGCACGAGGTGACGCTCAGCAAGACAGGCGGGTGTTTAGCAGGTCTTCTGCGCCCGAGCTGGTTCAAGTTGGTACGGAGAAAAACAGGTAAGCTTCCGATAATTGTCATTACCGAAACATCTTCCGTCGAACTGTTTTGCAGAACGCTCATTCCTGGCCGGTTTTCAATTTTCGAAAGCCCGAGTGCAGCGTCTTACCCGCAGACCTACCCATGTTCGTCGACGTCTTATATCGTCGAGTCGCCAAATGGCGGAAGGGGTGAGATTCGAACTCACGAGTGACTTGCGCCACTGCCGGTTTTCAAGACCGGTGCCTTAAACCACTCGGCCACCCTTCCGTTGGCGTCTGAATACACCAAGAAACCCGAACGGCAACTCATGGCGCCGCCGCGCTGCAATTGTGGCAGCCACAGCTTTGCCGCCGAATTGCCAAACTGTCATGGGAACCAAGTGTTTACCACGCGGGCTCGGCGGCGTTCCCGCCGGGAGCGTTCCACGGTATTGTGGAACTTCTCATCGTAGGGGATCGAGAGGGGCATGGGCGGGTTCGGGGACATCTGCGCATTGCGCCGCACGGCGGGCCTTTTGGCCCTGATCGCAGGCGGTTTGCTGCTCGCCAATTGCTCGGGCGGCAACATGGCGGGACGGATCGATCCTCGCTACGGCGTCGCCTCCAGCGCCCGTGTCGTGCAGCCGGGCGAACCGGTGCCGAAGGGCGGCGGCGTCTATCGCGTCGGCAAGCCCTATATGGTCGCCGGGCGCGTCTACACGCCGGGCGAAAACAACGACTACAGCACCGTCGGGCCAGCCTCCTGGTATGGCGACGACTTCCACGGCCGCTACACCGCGAACGGCGAAGTCTACGACATGAACTCGATCACCGCGGCGTCGCCGACGATGCCGCTGCCGTCTTATGCGCGTGTCACAAATCTTTCGAACCACAAGTCGATCGTCGTCCGCGTCAATGATCGCGGACCCTATGTCGGCGATCGCGTCATGGACGTGTCGTCACAGACCGCGAAGTTGCTCGGCTTCTACGGCAAGGGGATCACCAAGGTGAAGGTCGAATATATCGGCCGCGCGCCGCTCACCGGTTCGGATGACGCCAAGCTCGCCGCGACGCTGCGTGAGCACGAGGGCGCGCCACCCGGGCAGCAGGTGCAGGTCGCCTCGGCCGACACCAGCAGCTTCGCCCGCACGTTCTTCAATCCGCGCCCGATGGCGCCGCTGCGCAATGCGCCGACGCCGCCCGAGCGGCCTTACGGCGCCATGCCCGAACAACAGGCACAGCCTGCCGAGCAGGGCCCGACCGTCGAATTGGCCGCTGCCTCGCGGCCGGAGGCCGCCCAGGCGCCTGTTTCGGCCTATGCGCCGGTGCGCTATGATGGCGCCACGGGCTTCGGCCGCGGCCTTTACTGAGCCGCAAATCTCCGCCAAGAACCGCTATTATTGAGGTCAAGGAGCCCGCGGTTTGGCGTGCGTTCGGCTCAAGAGTATTGCTGATGGCTGACTGGCGTTTCCGGTTTGCAGGGATGGTGACGGCGGTGGCCGTCGCGTTGGTGTTGGTGGCGTCGCCGTCGCCAGCGCAACAGAAGAAGCCTGCGCCCAAGCCGGCCGCCGCCCAGAAGAAGGACGCGCCCAAGAAGGACGAGCTCGGGCTTGCCGCGCCGCACGCCATCCTGATCGAGGCGAAGAGCGGCAGCGTGCTCTACGAGCATGACCCGGACAAGCTGATCTTCCCGGCAAGCCTCGGCAAGCTGATGACCGCCGAGTACGTCTTTCATCTGCTCAAAATCGGCAAGATCAATCTCACCGACGAATACGAGGTCAGCGAGCATGCCTGGCGCACCGGCGGCGCGCCTTCGCACAGCTCGACGATGTTCGCGGCCCTGCACAGCAAGGTGCCGGTCGACGCGCTCATCCACGGCATGATCATCCAGTCGGCAAACGACGGCGCCATCATCCTCGCCGAAGGCATTTCCGGCAGCGAAACCGAATTTGCCGACGAACTCACCAAGCGCGCGCGAGAGATCGGACTGGAAAAATCGGTGTTCGCCAACGCGAACGGCCTGCCCAATCCGAACGAACAGGTGACGACGCGCGAACTCGGCATGCTCGCGCGCCGCATCATTCTCGATTATCCGGATCTCTATCCGATCTTCGGCCAAGCCGACTTCACCTGGAACAAGATCCATCAGCCGAACCGCAATCCGCTGCTCGGCTCGATGTCCGGCGCCGACGGCCTCAAGACCGGCTTCACCAAGGAAGCCGGCTACGGCCTCGTTGGCTCCGCGGTCCAGGACGGCATCCGGCTGATCGTCGTCGTCAATGGCGAGAAGACGCCGGCTGATCGCGCCCGCGAAGCCAAGAAGCTCCTCGAGTGGGGCTTCCGCAATTTCGAAGAACGCTCGCTCTTTGCCGAAGGCGAGACGCTCGGCGCGGCCAAGGTCTATGGCGGCGCGGCCGGCTCGGTGCCGCTCAAGGCCGACGTCGGCGAGGTCAAGATCATGATGCCGAAGGCCGGCGGCGAGCGACTGATTGCGCGCCTCGTCTATCAAGGACCGGTGCCCGCACCGGTCAAGGAAGGTACGCCGGTCGGCGTGCTCAAGGTTTGGCGCGGTGACAACGTGGCGCTGGAAACGCCGGTGCATGCCGCCGGCAATGTCGAGAAGGGCGGCTTGACGCAGCGTGCCTTCGATGCCGTCACCGAATCCATGATCGGACTGTTCCGCGCCGGCGCCGAGCGGGTCGTGACCCGGTAACGCGATGCGGGGGCGCTTCATCACCTTCGAGGGCGGCGAGGGCAGCGGCAAGTCCACGCATGCCAAGCGTCTCGCCGAGAAACTCAAGGACACCGGCATCGAGGTCGTGCTGACGCGCGAACCGGGCGGTTCGCCGGGCGCGGAAATCATCCGCCACATTCTGCTGTCCGGCGCGGCAAAGCCGCTCGGCGCCGAGACCGAAACGATTTTGTTTGCCGCGGCACGCGACGACCATGTTCGGCAAGTGATCCGGCCGGCGCTGCTCGCAGGCAAATGGGTCATCTGCGACCGCTTCATCAACTCAACACGCGTCTACCAGGGCGTTCTCGGCAACGTCGACCAGAAGCTGATCCGCGGCCTCGAGCGCGTCACCGTCGGCGCGGCAATGCCCGACGTTACTTTCATCCTCGACGTGCCGGCCAATGTCGGCCTTGCCCGCGCGACACGCCGCCGCAAAGGCGGCGCGGCCGACCGCTTTGAATCCGAGACCGTCGAATTCCACGAAGCACTGCGTCACGCTTACAAGGCCGATGCCGATTCCGAGCCGAAGCGCATCGTCATCATCGATGGGCGGCCGCCGCGCGATATCGTGTCCGAACGTATCTGGATGACCGTGAAGGAACGCCTGAAACCTGAACAGGCGCGCGTTGCGGAAAGCGCCGCACCGTGAGCGATGACGACGGTCGGGAGGTCGAGCTGCCGCGCGAGACGACGGCGCTGTTCGGCCACCACGATGCCGAGCAGGCCCTGCTCGCGAGCTATCAGAGCGGCCGCGTTCCCCATGCCTGGCTGATCGGCGGCCCGCCGGGTATCGGCAAGGCGACGTTGGCCTATCGTTTCGCGCGCTTCGTGCTGGCGCATCCCGATCCCCAGGCGCCGGACGTCCAAAAAGCGACGTCGCTCAGCATCGATCCCGCGCATCCCGTCACGCGGCGCATCGCCGTGCAGGCTCAGGGCGATCTGTTGGCGCTCGAGCGCGTCATCAACGAGCAGACCGGCAAGCTCTATACGGTGATCCGCGTCGAGGACGTGCGCAAAAGCGTGTCGTTTTTCGGCTCAACCGCGGGCGAGGGCGGCTGGCGCATTGCCATCGTCGACAGCGTCGACGACCTGCAGCGCGAGGGCGCCAACGCGCTGCTCAAGATCCTGGAAGAGCCGCCCGAACGCGCGCTGCTGCTGCTGGTGAGCCACGTGCCGGGCCGTGAATTGCCGACCATTCGCTCGCGCTGCCGGCGCCTGCTGTTGCGGCCGCTCGATGAAGCCGATGTCGCGCGCGCCGCTGCCGATGCGACCGGCCGCGACGCCAAACAGGCGGAGATCCTGGCCGCGGCACACGTGGCTGACGGCAGCGTTGCCCGCGCTCTCGCGCTGCTCGACGAGGACGCACAGACTTTGCGCCAGCGCGTGCTCGACCTGTTCGCGCAGTTGCCCAACCCCGATCCGCGCGCGCTGCACGCGCTCGGCGATGCGCTCGGCGGCAGCGATCCGCAGACGCTCGAGGCCTTCATGGATCTGGTCAATGGCTGGTTGTCGGCTCAGTTGGCCGCGGCCGCGCGCAGCAAGCCGCAGATGGAGCGCGTCGCTGAAACCTGGGAGAAGGTCAATCGCGCGGCGCGCGACGTCGAGAGCTATAATCTCGAACGCAAGCCGTTTGCGTTCGCGGTCTTCGGCGCGCTGGCGGAGGCCGCGCGGGCGTAAATCTATTTCGCCATCCGCCGGCGCCGGCCGATCATCGGGTTTGCCCTGTCGTCGCGATCCAATCCGCCCATGATGCGATTGAGGCCGGCAACCGGGAGTTCGACCAAAGCCGGCAACGGATCGTCGAGCGCGAAGTTCGCAAACGACAGCGGCTTGCCGAGCGATTTCAGGTAGCCGCCCGGCGTCAGTGCGCCGGCTTTCATTTCCTGATAGGCGGCGATGACGTCGCGGCTCGCATGCATCCAGCCAATGCCGGCGCGGGCACGGCACGGTTCGATCGTCTGGCCGGTCGCTTGCCGCCACGCAAGATAAGGGAAATCGACGCCAGCGGCCCCGCCGAGGCCGTTCCAGGTCCAGAACCGTCCGTTGACGTCGAGCAGCTTGTGCTGGTCTTCGCGCGCGTCGTACTTGAACTCGACTTCGGCGACTCCGGTGTAGCCGATCGACTGCAGAAACCGCGTGGCCAGAGCTTCGACTTGCGGGTTTTCGACGGTCTCGACGAAGGTGCTTGATCGGCCAAAATCGATCGGATGCTGACGCGTGCGGCGCGCGACGAGCGAGGCGAGCGGCTCTCCGCGGTCACACAACGCGGCGTAGGAAAACTGCGCTTCGCCGGTTCCGGGTATCCACTCCTGCACGATGACCGCATCGTTGCCGACGAGGGCCGCGGCCCGGGCATAGAGCGACATCAGGGCGGCGCGGTCATCGGCTTTCCAGGCCTTGGCCTGCGTGAATTCGTCCGCGCCTTCGCGGATGGCGGGCTTGAGGATGACCGGAAAGCGGCAATCCAGAACCCGGACGTCATCGAGCGTCTTCGGATGGAAGCTCCACGGGCAATCGATGCCGAGCTCGCCCGCGCGCTGGTAGGTGAGGCGCTTGTCGTAGGTCCACTTGATCGTGTCCCAGTCGGCCGTGGCGACGCGGAAATGCTTGGCCAGCAGATCGCGATTCTGAGCGATCATGCGGACGTCCTGGTCGCCGGTGGCGATCAGGACCCAGCCATCGAGACGATGCTCGACCGCAAGATCGACCAGCGACGATACGCCCTGCGGGTGGTCGGCGCCGGGCCAATCGAAACTGCGCGCGACGTAGCGGGAAAATTTCGCGATCGGATGGTTGGCCATCAGCCAGACCGGAATGCCGTGCCGGCCGAGGCTGCGCGCCACGCCAATAGAGACATGCGCGCCGCCGACAATCAGCGCGCCGGGCAGTGTTGCGGCCGTCCCCAGGCGCATTAAATCACTCGCGTTCCGCAGCCATTGCAAGCGGCGGGCTGCTAAAGGTCTCAAGGCGGCTCTGCGCCGGCATGCGTGCCGCCACGCTGGCGACGCGGCGCGCGGCAAAACCGGCGCCGGCAATGAAGCGCACCAGCGGTCCGAAACTGCCGACCGCGGAGGCGCCGACAAAATGCAGACCCGGCACGCTCAATTCAAATCCGCCGGAGAGAACCGGCAGGCCATTATGCCGCGCGATCCGCGAGCGCATGTGCTTGTCCAGCACGCCCATCTTGTCGACGTCGGTGCGGTAGCCGGTCGCCAGCAGCACGTGGTCGAATTGCTTGGTAGCGTTGTCGAGCGTCAGCGCGACCTGGTCTCCGGCGCGGCGCGCGGCGAGAATTCTGCGGTTCTGGTCGACCGGCACGTCCTTCAGGCGCGGGCGCAGCCAGAGGATCGCGGTCGCCCGCAGCGAGTGCTCGTTCCAGCTGTCGCGGTAGGCTTGCGGGAAATGATGGATGACGCCCGGCGTTTCGTTGACCCAATTGTAGGGGAACGGACCAACCTGCGACGGCGGGATCAGCATGTTGCCGAGCAAGGCGCGCACCGACTTGCGCAAGCCGCTTCTTTTTTCCGGATCGGCGTTCCAGACCAAGCCGCCGCGGGTGATGAGTTCGACGTTGGCGCCGGCCTCATGCAGCAGCGCCGCGGACTCGCAGGCGCTCTGGCCGCGGCCGATCACGGCGACGCGCTTGCCGCGATAGCGTTCTAAATCCGTGTGCTCGCTGGAATGGCTGACGAGGCTGCGCGGCAGGCCATCGAATTCGGCCGGCCGGTATTCGTGGCCGAGCAGGCCCATCGCCATCACGACGCGACGCGCGAAGAAGGGCTCGCCATCTTCGAGCGTCAGACGGAAGCCGCCGTCGAACGGTTCGACACGCGTCACCTTGCGGCGATCGGCATCGGGCGCGACCTGCTGCTGGAACCAGCAGCCGTAGTCGATGAAGTTCTCGACCGGGAGCAGCTTCGGCACCGTCATGCCGGCCTGCCGGTAATAGTCGTCGAGCAGGTAGCGTCCGTTCGGTTCGGCGATGTGCGTCGCGACCCACGGCGAACGCAGCAGCATTCCGGCCGGCATGTTGTTGCGCCAGAACGACAGCGGGTTGCCGAACACGCGCATCGCCACATTGGCCGCGCGCAGATGCGCGGCGACCGCAAGGCCGTAAGGACCGGCGCCGATGATGGCGACTTGGCAATCGTTACGACTGCCGACGGGAGCAACGGCGATGTTCATGGGCTCAAACTCGGTGTTCGTTTCGTTAGCGGAGAGCGCACAATTTATGACGCCTTCGTTATCAGTTCCCGAATCCGATCGCAGAAACTTCGGCCATTAAGCCTGTTCTCGAGGGCAAAACGTGCGGCGGAGCGCCACGCTCGCGTGTTATCCTTTCCCGTGCATTAACGATGCTCGAGAAAGCCGGGGCCAACAGCGGTATCGCCGGTAATGGGGGAGCGACACATATGACAGCCGAGATCGTTGCGACCAATCCCGACAGCATGGCCAAGCCCGGCGGCCACTACAGCCACGCCGTAGCGGCCGGCGGCTTCGTGTTCGTTTCCGGGCAACTGCCGATCGCGCCCGACGGCCGCAAGCTCAACGAGGCGCCGTTCGAGGCGCAGGCGCGCCAGGTGCTCGACAACGTCGCCAAGGCATTGACCGCGGCCGGCAGCGCAGTGAGTAAACTCGTCCAGGTCCGCGTCTATGTGACGGACATCGGATCGTGGCCCGCCTTCAACACGCTCTATGCCGAGTGGGCAGGGGCCGCGCGGCCGGCGCGTTGCGTCGTGCCGGTGCCCGAATTGCACTTCGGCTTCAAGATCGAAATCGAGGCAGTGGCGCTCGAATAATACACATAAGTCCGTGTAAACTGTTCGCGCCTGCCACTTTCGCGACAAAGTCATTGCGCGTAATCATAGGCCTTAATGGCGGTCTCAATTCCTCGACCGCTGACAGGGGGCCTCTCATGAAGCTGAAACTCGTCGTCGCGCTTGTCGTCGCGTTGCCGATTTGCGCGCAAGCGCAGCAGCCGCCAAAGGCGGCGAAAGTGACCAGCGCCGACGCGCAGCGCGTCGTCAAAACGATCAGCGACGACAAGACGAAGACGCAAGCCTACTGCGACATGACCAAGCTCAGCGACCAGATCGAACAGGCGCAGCAGAAGCATGACGACAAGGCGGCGGATGCGTTGGCGCAAAAAGCCGACGACCTGGCGGCAAAGCTCGGTCCCGATTGGGACAAGCTGATGAGCGGCCTGCAGGACGTCGACGAGAGTTCGAAAGAGGGCCAGGCCATCGCCGCGGCGATGCAGGGGCTCGACAAGCTCTGCGCGAAATAGCCGCGCAAGCCGGCGTCTTATCCCCGCATCACATAGAACGCCGCCGCCGCGACGCCGAGCACCGCCAGCAGCACCAGCAGCGCGGCCGGCCGCCGCGCCGCGGTGGCGCCGCCGAATGCGACCGCGTAGATCGCCTTCGCCACATTGTTCGACGACGCCGCGATCAGCACGGCGGCGCATAGCACCGTCGTCGGCACGTCGGTGATGCCGCCCTGCGCAATGTTCAGGACGAAAGGATCGACGTCGGCGACGCCGACCACCACCGACAATTCGAGAATGCCGGTGGTGCCGAATGTGGTGCGCACCCAGGCCGTGACGATCGACACGACCACCAGCAGAATGGAAAAAACGATCGCGGCCTGGATCTGCAGCGGGTTGTGCGGCGCGAGACTAAGGCTCGACGTGCGAGTGCGCTTCGACATGCGGCTCCACTCATAGGCAGCCAGTCCGCCACCGATCGCGGCGAGCACCAGCAAAGCGGGCGCCAATGTGAGCGCGATCTGCAGGTTGAAAATCGCGATGACGACGCCGATGCGCAGATACATCATCGAGGTCGCCGCAACGATGCCGGCCGAAATATCCGGGCGCGGCTGCCCAGCCTCGCGCAGCCGTTTGGCGAAGACGACCGTGGTGGCGGTCGAGGAGTAAGTGCCGCCGAGGATCGCGGGCAACAGCGCGACATTGCGCGCCGGCAGATAGCGCTGCAGCAGATAACTTGCGTAGGACAGGGTGCAGACCGCGACGACGGCGAGCCACAGCCCGTAGGGCGTGAGCGGCGTCAGCGTCGTCACCGGCTGACGCGGCAACAGCGGCAGGATGATGCCGATGAGGATGAGAAATTCGCCGGCGGTCAGCAGCTCTTCGCGCGGTACGGTCTGGATCAGGCCGTGCAGTCTGTCGCGCGACGAGAGCAGCAGCACGGCGGCAACCGTGACGGCCACCGACACCCAATGCGGCTGCGTCAGCGCCACGGGCCCGATGACGTAGGCGAGCAAATTGCAGGCCGGGATCATCATGCTCGATCGCGACGGTGCGGGCGGCGACGAGCGCATGAAGGCGTAGAGCCACAGCGCGAGGATCGGCAGCCCGGCGACGACGGCGAGCGCGTAGGTCGGCTCGATCAGCATCAGCATGGCGCCGGCCATCGCCAGCATCGGGAAGCTGCGGATGCCACCGGGGATCAGGCGCTGCTCGCTCTTGTAGACCTCCTCGAAGGTGAGGCCGAGAAAGAGCGCAAGCGCGAGCGCCAGCGCGAGCCGCGCGGCAAGATCGTAGGGGCTCAAGGACAGCGCAGACATCGACTATCGCACCCCGCGCGAGGAGGCAGCTGTCATCCAACTGTCAGATGCGCAAACCTAGTGCAAAACCGCTGCCGTTGTCGCGGCAATTCTCGTTCCACGCCTTCAGCTCGGCTGCCCGGCCTCGTCGGGGCGGCGGCGCTCCAGCGCCGAGAGGGCACTGCGCAGGATGCCGCGGATGCGGTCGGCTGAGCCGGCAGTGACCATGCTCGGATCAAGATAGAAATCGAGCCCGGTCATATGCTCGCTGAAGATCTCGACCTTATTGCCGGAGCCGTCGAGCATGCCTTCGACCGAATAGGGGACAACGTCTCGGCTGATGCCCTTCATCGTGATCGACGGCAGCGCGTGGGCAACGACGGAATCGCGCACCAGCGCATAGGTCTCGTAGCTCAGAACGATGTGTCCCGGTTCGGCGATCGATTGCAGCCGCGCGGCGAGGTTCGCCTCGGCGCCGATGATGGTGTAGTCCATGCGGTCGGTGCTGCCGAAGTTGCCGACGTTGCAGTAGCCGGTGTTGATGCCCATGCGGACGCGGAACGGGCTCTCGACGCCTTCCTTGCGCCATTTGGTGTTGAGCTCGGCGAGCCGGTGCTGCATCTCGGCCGCCATCTGCAGGCAGGCCTTGGCGTCCTGCGCCTCGCCCTCGGTGTCGGGGTCGCCGAAGAAGATCAACATGGCGTCGCCGACGAATTTGTCGATGGTGCCGCCGTAGTAGAGCGCGATCTTCGACATCTCGGTGAAGTACTCGTTGAGCAGCGCCGTGATCTGCTCCGGCTGCAGCCGTTCGGTCAGCGCGGTGAAATCCTTGATGTCGGAAAAGAAGATCGTCAGCTTCTTGCGCTCGGTATGGATGGTGACGTCCTTCTCGCCGCTGAAAATGCTCTTGTAGATTTGCGGCGATAGATAGCGCGAGATCTTCAGCGACAGCCCGGACAGGAATTCGTTTGCGGTCTCGAGCTCCTTGTTCATGCCCTGGATGGTCGCGGCCTGGCGCCGCTGCAGGCCGATGAAGCTCACGCCTGACGCCGCCATGAAGACGAAATAGGCGAGGAGATATTTGAACGAGAAGATGTTGGCGGCGAAGGGCTGGCTGATCGTGACTTCCTGGATGGCGCGAACGTCGCCGACCTTCCAGTCGCGCTTCGAGCTATCGGGGTGCGAATTGTGGCAGGCGACGCAGGGCGCGCCCATGATGACGGGCGTGATGAAGCGGACCTGGTCGTTGAACACCGACGCCGACACGTTGATCGGCGTTTGCTTCGGGTTCTCGCGCAGCTCTTTAAGTGCATCGACTTCAAAACCATCGAGCGTGTGCGGGGCGCGGCCCTTGAACGGATAGTCCGAGACGAAGCGATATGAGATATTGTGCTGCTGTTCGTTGATCACGCGCCCGAGCTCGAGCGACAGCGTGGCCGGAATCGGAATCGCCCCCGGAATCAACTCGTAATTGTGCACGACCTTGGTCTCGCCGGGCGACGACAGCACGCGCGCCACGACGTTGCTCGCATAGTAGCCGCGCACGCTGCTGATGACCGAGTTGAGATCGCTCGCCTGACGACGCAGCGCCGTCTCGGTCAAGTTGCGCAGGTCGAGCCAGACCGCGAGCGGCAGCCCGGCCAGCAGGGCCAGCACGAGCAGAATCACAAGACCGCGCGAACTCGACGTTGCGGGGCGCGTCGTGGTTTCCATCGGACAACTCCGTCAATCGCAGGCAAGAGTCGCTTGCCGCGTCACTCGTCTTGGCAGTTCTCTTGGCAGTTCTCTGCCAATTTTGTCTTTAATATATCGTGGACGGGGAGACCATTGATTATGCCCAGCTTTAAGCATGGCGAGCAGACGCAAGCTCGACTTGCCGGGGGCAACCATGGTTGATACCTAACCCCGCATGATCAAACGCTTCCCGTAACGCGGCCACATTTCAGCAAATGCCCTCGAAGCAGCCCTTCTACATCACCACTGCCATTTCCTACCCGAACGGTCCGCCGCATATCGGCCACGCCTACGAGGCGATCGCGACCGACGCCATCGCGCGCTTCATGCGGCTCGACGGCTACGATGTCTATTTCCTCACCGGCACCGACGAGCACGGCCAGAAGATGATGCAGACGGCGGCGCGCGAGGGCCTGACCGCGCGCCAGCTGCGTGACCGCAACGTGCCGAAGTTCGAGGCCATGGTTGAGCGGCTCAACTGCTCGAACGACGACTTCATTCACACCACCGAGGAGCGTCACCATCGCGCCTCGCAGGCCATCTGGCAGAAGATGGAAGCCGCGGGCGACATCTATCTCGACAAATATGCCGGCTGGTACTCGGTGCGCGACGAGGCCTATTACGCCGAGGACGAGACGCAGCTCAACGAGCACGGCAAGCGCATCGCCACCAAGACCGGCACGCCGGTCGATTGGGTGGAGGAGGAGAGCTATTTCTTCCGCCTCTCGGCTTACGCCGACAAGCTGCTCGCGCTCTACGAACAGCCGAATTACGTGCTGCCCAAGGAGCGGCTGAACGAGGTTGCGAGCTTCGTCCGCGGCGGCCTGCAGGATCTGTCGATCTCGCGCACCACCTTCGACTGGGGCGTCAAGGTGCCGTCCGACCCGCAGAAGACCAGCACGCAACACATCATGTATGTGTGGGTCGACGCGCTGACCAACTACATCACCGGCGTCGGCTATCCCAACACCGACAACGAGATGTTCAAGCGCTACTGGCCGGCGGCGTTGCACGTCATCGGCAAGGACATCGTACGCTTTCACGCGGTGTACTGGCCGGCCTTCCTGATGTCGGCCGGCATCGACCCGCCGCAGCACATTTTCTCGCACGGCTTCCTGTTCAACCGCGGCGAGAAGATGTCGAAGTCCGTCGGCAACGTCATCGATCCCTTTGCGCTGATCGACGCCTATGGCGTCGACCAGCTGCGCTATTTCTTCCTGCGCGAGGTGCCGTTCGGCCAGGACGGCAATTACAGCCACGAGGCGATCGTCAATCGCATCAATGCTGACCTGTCGAACGATCTCGGCAATCTGGCGCAGCGCTCGCTGTCGATGATCGGCAAGGCGTTCGGCGGCATAGTACCGACGCCCGGAGACTATTCAGAGGCCGACAGAATTCTACTTGAATCAACTGATGGCCTTATCGAATACGCTCGTGGCGTTATGAAGACGCAACAACTGCACAGAGTTCTCGAAGGAATGTGGAAGGTTATTGCGGATGCCAACCGCTATTTCGCCGGCGAGGCACCTTGGGCGTTGGCGAAGACAGATCCACAGAGGCAGGCTACCGTACTTTTCGTGACGGCCGAAGTAATCCGTCAGATTGCGATCTTAGCTCAGCCTTTTATGCCGCAATCGGCTAGCAAATTGCTCGATCTCCTCAACATATCTGTAGATGAGCGAACCTTCGAGGCACTAGGCGGCCAACGCAAGGTCGGCATGTCCGCGCATGCACATCGCATCAAGGCGGGCGCCACATTGCCGCCACCAAAACCGGTTTTCCCACGCTACTTCGACCCGGAAGAAAAGCCCTGACGATGCTGGTCGATAGCCACTGCCATCTCGATTTTCCCGACTTTGCCAGCGAGCTCGACGCGGTCGTCGCGCGCGCCCGCGCCGCCGGCATTGGCCGCATCGTGACGATTTCGACGCGGGTGAAGAAGCATGCGCAGGTGCAGGCGATCGCCGAGAAATACCCCGATGTTTTCTGCTCGGTCGGCACCCATCCGCACAGCGCGCAGGAAGAACTCGACATCACGGCCAAGGATCTGGTCGCGCGCGCCAAGCACCCGAAGATCGTGGCGATCGGCGAAGCCGGGCTCGATTATCACTACGACAACAGCCCGCGCGCCGATCAGGCGAAAAGCTTCCGCGAGCACATCGCCGCGGCGCGCGAAACCGGCTTGCCGCTGGTGATCCATTCGCGCGACTGCGACGCGGACATGGCGGCGCTGCTGGCGGAGGAAATGGGGAAGGGCACCTTCCGCTCCGTACTGCATTGTTTCACCGGCGGCCGCGACCTGGCGTTCAAGGCCATCGATCTCGGCCTCTACATCTCGTTCACCGGCATTCTGACCTTCAAGAATTCGGCGGGCTTGCGCGAGATCGCCGCCGCGCTGCCGGCCGAGCGCATCATGGTCGAGACCGATGCGCCTTATCTCGCGCCCGGGCCATATCGCGGCAAGCGCAACGAGCCGGCCTTCGTCGTTGAGACCGCGCGCATACTGGCCGAAACACGCAAAGTTTCGCCGGATGAGATCGCTCGCCAGACGACGGAAAACTTCTTCCGCCTGTTCAATAAAGTCCCCAAGACGCTCGCTAACGCCGCATGAGTCTCACCTTCACCATCCTCGGCTGCGGCTCCTCGATGGGCGTGCCGCGCGTCGCCTTGGGTTGGGGCGAATGCGACCCGAACAATCCAAAAAACCGCCGCCGGCGCTGCTCGTTGTTGGTTGAGCGCGCGCAGGAGCCGGGCAAGGTTACGCGCGCTCTTGTCGACTGCACCCCCGACCTGCGCATGCAGCTGCTGGATGCCGAGGTCGACTGGGTCGATGGCGTGCTGATCACCCATGAACACGCCGACCACACCCACGGAATCGACGATCTGCGGCCGCTCTACGTGCGCAAGCGCCATCGCGTGCCGATCTACATGGACGAGCCGACCTCGCGGGTCATGCACGAGCGCTTTGCCTACTGCTTCACGACGCCGCCCGGCAGCGAATATCCGCCGATCCTGACCGAGCACTGGCTGACGCCCGGCAACAAGGTAACAATTCAGGGGCAGGGAGGCCCGATCGAGGTCCTGCCGATCCTGCAGGACCACGGCGACATCTCCTCGCTCGGCTTTCGCTTCGGCAACGTGGCCTATTCGGCCGACATCAAGGGCCTGCCGCCGGAAAGCATCCCGGCCATGGCTGGCTTGGATGTCTGGATCGTCGATGCGCTGCGCCATACCCCGCATCCGAGCCACATGAACGTCGACGAGACGCTGGCCTGGATCGCCCGCATCAAGCCCAAGCGCGCGATCCTGACCAACCTGCACAGCGATCTCGACTACGAGGCGCTACGAGCGAAGCTGCCGCCGAATGTCGAACCGGCCTATGACCGCATGAGCTTCAATAGTTAAAGTTTGAGGCAAGATAGTCTGCATAGACTTTTGATATCACAAGTGAATATAATATTCCATAATATGTCTTATGCGAATCACGGGCCACGGTTCGCTGCGCCAAGCGGCGGGCTTGATACGGTCGCGCCGGACTTCAGGCCCGAACCCCTTTGAAACCCTCCCGCGATATCGCCCGCCTGCTCGAGATCATGGCCGCGCTGCGCACGCCCGGCTCCGGCTGTCCGTGGGACCTCGAACAGAGCTTCCAGACCATCGCGCCCTATACGCTGGAGGAAGCCTATGAGGTGGCCGACGCCATCGCCCGCGGCGACCTGGTCCACCTCAAGGACGAGCTCGGCGATCTGCTGCTGCAGGTCGTCTACCACGCCCGAATGGCGCAAGAACTGACAAAAGAAGAAGGCGCCTTCGACTTCGGCGATGTGGTCGAGGGCATTACCGCCAAAATGATCCGTCGTCATCCGCATGTCTTTGCCGACGAGCAAGGCAAGACCGCCGAGGCCGTCAAGGGCCTGTGGGAGCGCATCAAAGCCGAGGAAAAGGCCGAGCGTGGCGCAAAGCCGGCAGAGGGCGCTTTGGCGGGCGTCCCAGTCGCCCTGCCCGCGTTAACCCGCGCGCTGAAGCTTCAGGACAAGGCCGGCCGCGTCGGCTTCGACTGGAATGACCCGCGCGCCGTGCTTGCCAAGATCCGCGAGGAAGCCGACGAAATCGAAGCCGCGCTCGACGCCGGCGACAAGGCCGATACCGGTAAGGAAGTCGGCGATCTACTGTTTGCCGTGGTCAATCTGGCGCGGCATCTCGCTGCCGACCCGGAAGGCATGCTGCGCGCGACCAACGTCAAATTCGAGCGCCGCTTCGCCTCTATCGAACGCGCGCTGGCCGCGCGCGGCAAGCGCCCGCAAGACGCAACGCTCGCCGAGATGGACGCGCTATGGGATGCAGCCAAGGCCGCAGAGAAATCGGGCGCCTAGCCCGCAACAAAAAAGCCCGGCATCGCTGCCGGGCTTTTGCTTGCAGTGAAGACTGCTTTCAGGCCGCGGCGCGCCGCATTGTCGAGCCCGGGGCGGCCTGCGCCGCCGTGCCCTTGATCGCCACCGAACAAGCCGCGCTTATCAACGCGGCGAACACGACGTAGCCGCACAGATACCAAGGCTGGTTGCCGTTCGCCGCCACCAGATAGGTCGCCACGATCGGCGTGATGCCGCTCGAGAAGATTCCGGAGAACTGGTAGACGAACGAGATCCCGGTGTAACGCACGCGCGGATCGAACAGGTCGCAGAACAGCGCCGCCTCCGGCCCGTAGCACATCGCATAGATGATGCCGAATGGGATGATGATGGCGGCGAAGATCGCCACGACGTTGCCGCTGCTCATCGCCCAGAAGGCCGGATAGGCCGAGATTGCGAGCAGCACCGAGCCGATGGCGTAGGTCTTGCCCCTGCTCCAGGTGTCGGACAAGCGCCCGAACATCGGGATGAAGAAGATCATGACGAAGGCCGAGCTGCACACCGCCCAGAGCGCAGTGGTACGCGACAGGTGCAGCGTGTTGACGATGTAGGAGATGCTGAACACCGCGAACACGTTGAAGAACACGCCGTCGATATAGCGCGCGCCCATGCCGAGCACGATGTTGCGCGGATATTCGCGGATCATGTTCATGAACGGGATGCGCACTTCCCGCCGCTGGGCCTTGAGCTTGGTGAATTCCGGCGTCTCCATGATGCGCAAGCGGATGTAGAGGCCGACGACCACCAGCACGAAGCTGGCGATAAATCCGACGCGCCAGCCCCAGGACAGGAACTGCTGCTCCGGCAGGCTCGATGCCACCGCCACCACGCCGGCCGACAGGCACAGGCCGATGGAAAGACCGATCTGAGGGAGGCTCGCAAACAGGCCGCGCCGGTCCTCGTCGGCATATTCGTACGTCATCAGCACCGCCCCGCCCCACTCGCCGCCGAGCCCGATGCCTTGCAGGATACGCAGCACCAAAAGCAGGATCGGCGCCGCGATGCCGATCTGCTGATAGCTCGGCAGACACCCGATGAGCACAGTCGCGACGCCCATGATCATCAGTGTGAGGATGAGCATGCTCTTGCGGCCGATGCGGTCGCCGAAGTGGCCGAAGATCAGGCCGCCGACCGGACGCGCGACGAAGCCGATCGCGAAAGTCGTATAAGCCAGCAGGATCGAGAGCAGCGGGTCCTGAACCGGAAAAAACAGCTTGTTGAAGACGATGCCGGCGACCGTGCCGTACAGAAAGAAGTCGTACCATTCGATCGTCGCACCGATCATGCTGGCAGCGACGACGCGCCTGATATCCTGGTCGGCTATTGCCGCGTTCTTGGCCATGAAAGCCCTCCCCCGAGCATTGTTCTTGGTTTGAGTTTTGGTCTGACCGAAAACCCCGTCAGTCCGATTTGTGTTCGATCGCCTCCGGATATTTGTGTTTCACCAACTCCGCGTTCTTGGCATCGGCTCGCACGTTCACCGCCAGGCGTCCGTCTTCCTTCATCTCGCGAGAGAGAACTTCCGAGTGGCGATAGAGCCAGCTCAACCCCGCGCCGTCGGAAGGATCGAGCGACACGTGCAGCGTCTGCCGTTTTTGCGCCAGCCGCTGTTCGATCGCGATGATGAGTTGATCGATCCCCTCGCCCGTCAATGCTGACACGGTCACTTGCGGGTGTCGATCCGATGATCTCTCCGCTAGGTTGAAAACGCGCGTTCGCTCGTTGGAATCGAGCCGATCGATCTTGTTCCAGACCTCGATCAAGCGTGGATCGGACGCTTCGATACCGAGCTCGCCAAGAACTCGTCTCACGTCGTGAGATTGCGCCTCGGTCTCATCATGTGAGACATCGCGCACGTGCAGGATCACGTCGGCCTCGATCACCTCTTCAAGCGTCGCGCGAAACGCGGCGACTAGCATGGTCGGCAGATCGGAAATGAAGCCGACTGTGTCGGACAGGATGATGCGGTGGCCGTGCGGCAGATTGAGAGCGCGCAAGGTTGGATCGAGCGTGGCAAACAACATGTCAGCCGACAGCACGCTTGCCGACGTCATGCGGTTGAACAAGGTGGACTTGCCGGCATTGGTGTAGCCGACCAGCGCGACGATCGGATATGGCACGCGCTTGCGGCTGTCGCGATGCAGCGCGCGCGTGCGCTTGACCTTCTCGAGATCGCCCTCGATGTGGCCGATCCGCTCTTCCAGCGCGCGCCGGTCGGCTTCGATTTGCGTTTCGCCGGGCCCGCCAAGGAAGCCGAAGCCGCCGCGCTGCCGCTCGAGATGCGTCCACGAGCGCACCAGCCGACCCTTCTGGTAGGTCAGATGCGCCAGCTCGACCTGCAGCGCACCCTCGCGCGTGCGGGCGCGCCGGCCGAAAATCTCCAGGATAAGACCGGTGCGGTCGATGACCTTCGTACCCCAGGCTTTTTCCAGGTTGCGCTGCTGCACGGGAGAGATCGGGCAATCCATCACCACGATGGACGCACTTAGGCTTTTCGCGAGACCGGCGATCTCGTCCACTTTCCCCTTGCCGATATAGGTCGCAGGCCGAATGGCGCTAAGCGTCACCAGCCCTTCCTGCACGACGTTCAGGTCGATCGCCCGCGCGAGGCCTGACGCCTCGGCGAGACGTTCCTCTGGCGTGCGCATTTCCGCGTCGCGCGCGCCCCCTGCCCGCGCCGCGGTCTGCTTCAGCCACGGCTCAATGACGATCGCGCGGCCGGTCTCGGCACCCGTTGTCGTCGGGCTCAGGAGATCGGCGCGCTTGTCGCGGCGGCGTGATTCCAATCGAGATCAGGCTTTCTCAGTCGCCGGCGGCTCGTCTCCGCCTTCGAACAGCTGGATCGGATGACCCGGCATGATCGTCGAGATCGCGTGCTTGTAAACGAGCTGGGAATGACCGTCCCTTCGCAACAGCACGCAGAAATTATCGAACCAGGTCACTACGCCCTGCAACTTGACGCCGTTCACCAGAAAGATGGTGAGCGGAATCTTTGCCTTGCGGACGTGATTGAGAAACGTGTCTTGTAAGTTTTGCGCACGATCGGCTGCCATGGCCGCGCCCCGTTTTTTTGCTCGCGTCTAGTGCGCGAGACCATTATTTGCCTTCAGCCCTTCGCAGTCAGTTCTGTTGTTTTTTGCGCCGCCTCCCCGAGAGGACGCGGTGCAGGGCTTTAGGAGTGAGGTATTAGATTGCACGGCGGCATCCTGTGCAAGCCAAGCCGGGGGGTGCTATCCAAGCCATTGAACTGTCTTTGAATTATCGTCGCGCCCGGCAGGCTCAGGAGGCCTCGGCGTGGCGATGATAGTCGCGCCGCAACCCCGCCGCGATCAGGCCCGGCGCGCCATTGCCGACCGGGCGGCCGTTGATGCTGACGACCGGAATGACGATCTGGCTCGCCGAGGTGATGAAAGCTTCGCGCGCGGCATAGGCCTCGTCGAGCGTAAAAGCGCGTTCTTCGTAGGCGAGCCCTTGCGCCTTGATCACTTCGATCACGACCGAGCGCGTGATGCCGGGCAGGATGTCGTTGCCGAGCGACCGCGTGACGAGCTTGCCTTCGCGCGACACGATCCAGGCGTTCGATGAGGCGCCTTCGGTGATACGGCCTTGTGCGTCGACCAGCCAGGCCTCGCGTGCACCCTGCTCGCGCGCGTTTTGTTTCGCCAACACGTTCGGCAGCAGCGCGACCGACTTGATGTCGACGCGGCCCCAGCGGATGTCGGGCACGGTGACCACGGCAACGCCTTCGGCCGCGAGTTGCTCGAGGCGCGCTTGGTCGGTGCTGCGCGCGGTGACAATGAGGGACGGGCGTGCATCCGGGGGAAACGGGAAATCGCGGCGCGCGATACCGCGGGTGATCTGGACATAGACGATGCCGTCGCGCACCCGGTTGCGCCGCATGGTCTCGCGCATGACGATGGCGAGCGCAGCAGAGGTCATCGGGCGCGTGATGCGCAATTCGGACAGCGAACGATCGAGGCGCGCCATGTGACGGCGTTCGTCGATCAGCCGCCCGCCCCGCACCTCGCACACTTCATAGACGCCATCGGCGAATTGGAAGCCGCGATCTTCGATCGAGATGCTGGCGCGCTCGCGCGGCAGATAGCGGCCATTGACGTAGGCAATGCGCGACATGGCTTATTCCTTGCGCATGATCTTGCCCGAAAACCGGTTCCCACTTTTCGGGATCATGCGTTAGCCGATGCCGAGCGCCTTGAGCTTGCGGTGCAGCGCGGAGCGCTCCATGCCGACGAACTCCGCGGTCCGGGAGATATTGCCGCCGAAGCGGCTGATCTGCGCCACCAGATACTCGCGTTCGAATACTTCGCGTGCGTCGCGCAGCGGCAGTCCCATCAGGTGCTCGCCGCCGTTGCCGTTCGGCATCGACGGCACCATGGAGCCGACGTCGGGCGGCAGCATCGAGGCATCGAGTACGGCGTCGGCATCGCCGCCGGCGAGGATCATCAGCCGTTCGATGTTGTTGCGCAGCTGGCGTACGTTGCCGGGCCAGTCGTGCGACTGCAGCACGGCCATGGCGTCGTCACCGATACGCCGCTTGGGCAGGCCGGTCGCCTGCGAGATTTGATCCATGAAATAGTCGACGAGCCCGGGAATGTCCTCCCGCCGCTCGGCCAGCGGCGGCACGCGGATCGGCACGACCGAAAGTCTGTGGTAGAGGTCCTCGCGGAATTTCCCTTCCGCGATCAACGCTTCGAGATTGCGCGCGGTTGACGACACGATGCGGACATCGACCGCAACCTTGCTGGTGCCGCCGACACGCTGGAAGGTCTGGTCGACCAGCACGCGCAAAATCTTGTTTTGCGTCTCGCGTGGCAGCTCGGCGATGTCGTCGATGAACAGCGTGCCGCCGTGCGCCTCCTCGAGCGCGCCGGGCTTACGGCCACCCTCCGAGCCGTTCGATTGATCGACGCCGAACAGCTCGATCTCCATGCGCTCGGGCGTGATGGCGGCGGCATTGATGACAATGAACGGCCCGCTCTGGCGTGCCGACAGTTCGTAAATCGTCCGCGCCGCCAACTCCTTGCCGGAGCCCGACGGGCCGACGATCAGAATGCGGCTGTTGGTCGGCGCGACGCGCTCGATGGTCTGGCGCAATTGCGCGATGGCGACCGATTTGCCCACCAATGTCGCCGGCACCGGCGCGAGTTGCTTGAGCTGCTTGACCTCGCGCTTGAGCCGCGAAGTCTCCAACGCACGCTCGGCGACCAGCACCAGCCGGTCGGCCTTGAACGGCTTCTCGATGAAATCATAGGCGCCGCGCTTGATGGCGGCGACCGCGGTCTCGATATTGCCGTGGCCCGAGATCATCACCACCGGCAATTCGGAATGGTCCTGCTTGATCGCGTCGAGCAATTGCAGGCCGTCGAGCTTCGAGCCCTGCAGCCAGATGTCGAGGAAGACGAGATTCGGCCGGCGCGATGCGATCGCGGCCAGCGCTTCGTCGCTGTTGCGCGCGGTGCGGGGCGCGTAGCCCTCGTCCTGCAGGATGCCGGCGACCAGGTCGCGGATATCCGCTTCGTCATCAACGATCAAAATATCAGCTGACATGCTCGTTTACGCTCTTCTTGTTGTCGGTTGGCTGCGCAGCTTCGCCGGATGACGCAAAGCGCAGGCGGATCCAGGCGCCGCGCTGGCCGGCGATCTTTTCGGCGGCGTCATGCAGCTCGATATGGCCGCCATGTTCCTCGACGATACGGCCGACGATGGCGAGACCGAGGCCTGTGCCCTTCTCGCGCGTGGTCACGTAAGGCTCGAGCAAGCGGCTGCGGTTTTCCTTCGGCAGGCCGATGCCGTTGTCGACGATGTCGATGACAATATCGCTGCCTTCGCGTCCGGCGAATACGCGGATCGATCCTTTGCCGAGTTCCTCCGGCGGGACCGCCGCGATCGCCTCGGTCGCATTCTTGATCAGATTGGTGAGCGCTTGCGATATCAGCCGGCGGTCGAAACGCGCCGGCATCGGATCCTCGGCAATCTCGGCTTCGATATCGATGTCGGAATTGCCGACCCGCATCAGGAACGCCGCCTGGCGCACGGTATCGGCGACATCCTCGGCGGCGATCACGGGCTTCGGCATGCGCGCGAATTTCGAGAACTCGTCGACCATGCGGCGGATATCATCGACCTGACGCACGATCGTGTCGGTGCACTGATCGAAGACTCCGCCCTTCTCCTCACCGATCACCTTGCCGTATTTGCGGCGCAGCCGTTCGGCCGACAACTGAATCGGCGTCAACGGATTCTTGATCTCGTGGGCGATGCGGCGGGCAACATCCGCCCAGGCCGAGGTGCGCTGCGCCGCGACCAGCTCGGTGATGTCGTCGAGCGTCACCACAAAGCCGTGCTCGGATTCCCGCGCCTGCTCGCTGGTGATGCGCACCGACAGATTGCGCTCGCGGCCCTTGCGCGTGATGGTCACCTGGTCCTGCGTCCGTTCGCCCGTTTGGGCCGCCGTCATGAATTCGGCAAGCTCGGGAAACACTTCGGCCAACGGACGGCCGAGCGCGTCGGCCTCGCTGCAGCCGATCAGCCGTTCCGCCGACCGGTTGAGAATGCTGACGCAGCCCTTGCCATCGACGCCGATGACGCCGGCACTGGCGCCGGCAAGCACCGCTTCGGTGAAACGGCGGCGGCTGTCGATCACGTCGCGCGCGCGCATGATGTCGTCGCGTTGCGAGCGCAGCTCCTGCGTCATGCGGTTGAAGGTTTCGCCGAGCTGGGCGAGATCGCCTTCCGATTCACGCACCGGAACGCGCACGTAGAGATTGCCGGTCGAGACGACGTTGGCTGCGCCGATCAGGCGCCTGATCGGCGCTACCAGCACGTTGGCGAAATTCAGCCCGATCCAGACCGCCGACAACATCACCGTCAGGGCGATGACGGTGTACATCAGCGCGAAGGCGACCTGCACGCCGGCGCGGCGCGCCTCGATCGCAGTGTACTCGGTCACGCTTTGGCGCGTCGCCTGCAACTGCGGCACCACGCGGGGATCGAGCAGCCTCGTCACGTAAAGATAATAGTCGTCGTACTTCTGCAGCTTGATCACCGCCGCCACGTAGTTGGTGTCAGGCAGCAGCACGACCTGCGGATCTTTGGTGCCGATGCGCGGCAGCGCGTCGCGCGGCGGCATGGCAAATGTTTCCGCGATCTTGGGGTCGGCGCGGGCAATGATGTTGAGGTCCTTGTCGATCACCATGGCGGCGGCAAGGCCGCGTACGGACGCCTGAAAATTCAGAAACTGATGCAGCTTCTCCTGATCGTCTTTGTAGATCGGCTCGTCGCGCGCGATATCGAAGGCCATGACCAGAAGATCGGATCGCACGATCTGGGCGTGGTCGGTCAGATAGGCCTCCGCCACCACCAGCGAATTTTCAATCGCGGCGCGCGTGCGGGTCGAGAACAGCCGGTCGAGGCCGCGGTCGAGCGTGACGCTGGCGACAATGGCGACAAGAATGGCGGGCGCCGCCGCGATGATCGAGAACAGGCCGACGATGCGGACGTGGAGCTTCGAGCCGGCACGGCCGGTGCGGCGCGCCTGCACGATCAGCCAAACCTCGCGCACGATGACGCTGAGCAGCAGCAGCACGGTCGCGGCATTCACGCCAAGCAACACGACGACCACGTTGTGGGTCGGCAGGATCGGCGTCAGGTCGGCAAGGACGATGAAGGTGGCGAAGGCAGACAGCAGCGCGAGCCCGACGGCGATTGGCCCAAGCACCCGCGTCTCTCCACGCTTGGTTGCCGGAGTTGCGAGCGCAGTTTCGGCGGTGGCAGCCTGTTCGACGCTCAAGTAACCCCCGGGCGGCTGGCGGGGCTCTATGACCCCGTTGGTGCACGCGCGGGAGGGTGTGGCCTCCCGGGCACTGATGCTTTTCTACAACATTGTTGCCGAATTGCGACAAAACAGCGGCGCGATAATCACAGATTCGGTTAAGACGCCGGGAGGGTCAGTTGCCGCCGCGGAAGAGCTGGATGTCCAAGTCGCGGATTTTCTTACGCAAAGTGTTGCGGTTGACGCCCAGCAGATCGGCCGCCCGGATCTGGTTGCCACGGGTGGCGGCAAGCGCTGCGGTCAGCAGCGGGTATTCGATCTCGCGCAGGATGCGATGGTAGAGCCCGGCGGGCGGCAGACCCTCGAAGCCGGCGAAATAGGCTGCGAGATGCCGCTCGACCGCGGCGCTCAGGTTTTCTTCCGGGCGATGCTCTTCGCTTGCCGGTGCCGCCGCAGGCTGCGAAAGCTCTGAATCGATGACGGCCGCGGTGATGATCTCCTGCGGGTAAAGCGCCGCGAGGCGCCGCGCCAGATTTTCCAATTCGCGCACATTGCCCGGCCAGCGGTGACGCTTGAGGCGTTCGAGACCGGCCTGGTCGATCTGCTTCGGCGGCAATCCTTCGCGTTGTGCCTGCGCAAAGAAATGCCGGATCAGATCCGGGATGTCCTCCGTGCGCTCTCGCAGCGGCGGCAGCCGCAGCGGCACGACGTTGAGGCGGAAGAACAGATCTTCGCGGAACAGACCCTGCTGAATGAGCAGGCGTAAATCCTTGTTGGTGGCGGCGATGATGCGCACGTCGCTCTTGATCGGCGTGCGGCCGCCAACCGTCGTATATTCGCCCTGCTGCAGGACGCGCAGCAGGCGCGTCTGCGCTTCCATCGGCATATCGCCGATCTCGTCGAGAAACAGCGTGCCGCCTTCAGCCTGCTCGAAGCGGCCTGATGAGCGCGTGTTGGCACCGGTGAAAGCGCCCTTCTCGTGACCGAACAATTCCGATTCGATAAGATCGCGCGGGATCGCCGCCATATTGATGGCGACGAAGGCGCCGGTGCGGCGTTTGCCGTAATCGTGCAGCGCACGCGCGACCAGTTCCTTGCCAGTGCCGGACTCGCCGGAGATCATCACGGTCAGGTCGGTCTGCATCAGCCGCGCCAGCACGCGGTAGATTTCCTGCATCGCCGGCGAGCGGCCGACCAACGGGATGCTGTCGAACTCCTCGGACTTGGCGGCGGCCGCGCCGCGTTTCTCTTTCGGTTCCGACATCGCCCGGCCGACGATCGTGATCAGCTCCTTCAGATCGAAGGGCTTCGGCAGGTACTCATAGGCGCCGCGTTCGGACGCGCGGATTGCGGTCATGAAGGTGTTCTGCGCGCTCATGACGATGATCGGCAGGTCGGGGCGCGCCTTGCGGATGCGGGGAATGAGATCGAAGGCGTTTTCGTCCGGCATCACCACGTCAGTGATCACCAGATCGCCGTCGCCCTGGCTGATCCAGCGCCACAGCGTCGCCGCGTTGCCGGTCGAGCGCACTTCGTAACCCGCGCGTGACAAGGCCTGATTGAGGACGGTGCGGATCGCGGCATCGTCGTCGGCAATGAGAATGCTTCCCGTCGGCATGACCGACCTCACGCGCTCGGGCCGGGGGGCGCATCCTCGGTCGCGCCGCCCTCGCCACTATAGATTTGCATCAGCACGCGGAAGATGGTCCGCCGCGGCTGCGATTTACATTCGATGATGCCACCGTGATCGCCGATGATCTTGGCCGCCAGCGCGAGCCCGAGCCCGCTGCCGGTCTGCTTGGTGGTGACGAAGGGATCAAACAGATGCGGCATCAAATCTTCGGGCACGCCCGGGCCGTTGTCCTTGACGCAGAACTCGAGCGGCAGCGACACCCGTGCCTTGTTGCCCGGCATCGACAGCCGCACGCCCGGCCGGAATGCCGTGGTGATCTGGATTTCGCCGTCGATGGCCGTCTCGCCGATTGCTTCGGTCGCGTTCTTCACCAGATTGAGGAAGACCTGGACCAGCTGATCGCGATTGGCGAGCACCGGCGGCAGCGATGGATCGTACTCTTCGACGAACTTGATGTGGCGGGCAAAACCGGACTGCGCCAGCCGCTTCACGTGATCGAGTACGACGTGGATATTCACCGGCTCGCGTTCGACCGGACGCTCGTCGGCGAACACCTCCATGCGATCGACCAGCTTCACGATGCGATCCGTCTCATCGCAGATCAGCTTGGTAAGCGAACGGTCGTCGTCGGCCGCGGATTGTTCAAGCAGCTGCGCTGCCCCGCGGATGCCGGACAGCGGATTTTTGATCTCGTGCGCGAGCATGGCGGCAAGCGCGATTACCGAACGCGCGGCGCCGCGATGCGTGAGTTGACGGTCCATCTTGTCGGCAATGGTGCGCTCCTGGAGCATCACCACGACATGGCCGGGATATTCCGGCAACGGCGCGACGTGCAGATCGACCAGCCGTTCGCCCGGATTGCGCGGCGTCGCCAGATCGACCTTGTATTCGTTGACCGCAGCGCCGGTGCGGCGCACCTGCTCGATCAACGCCAAGAGCGGCGAGCCGAACGGCACCAGGTCGCGCACGAGGTGTCGGCGCAGCACCGAAATGGAGGCTTCGAAGAACTGCTCGGCGGCGACATTGGCGTCCGAAATCTTGCCGTCGGCCGCCACCATGATCACGGGATGCGGCAGCGCGTTGAGGACAGCATCGGCCGGCGAACTGATTGTCGGAGAAACGGCGCGGGCCGTGCTCATGCCGCAGCCCTCCAATCTGATGTAAAGGCGTCGAAGGCGTTGGCCAACAAACGCCGCGCGACCTTCGGCTCCTCGGCGGTGAGCACGCGCGCGCGGTGGTCCTTCAGCAAAGCAACAGGCGCGCCAACGCTGGCGCTTGCCGTGTCGAGCGCCCAGCCAAGGTGCTTGCGTGCGTGACGGCGGCCAATCGCCGCCCCATGATGTTCGATCATCTCGTCATAGAGCGCTGCCGTCATGGCATGCTGCTCAGCAAGTGAGGGCGTCTGTTCGCGCGCGCCGGTCGCAAGATGGCGCGCCACCTGCCCCGGGAACCATGGACGGCCCTGCGCGGCGCGCCCGATCATCACGGCATCGGCGCCGGCGATAGCGATCGCGCGTGCGGCATCGTCGAACGTGCAGATATCTCCATTGACGACCACAGGAATTATGATTGCATCTTTTACCGCGCGTACTGCCGCCCAATCGGCATCGCCGTCATAGAACTGACATCGCGTGCGGCCGTGCACGGTGATCATCTGCACGCCTGCCGCCTCGGCTCGGCGCGCAAGAGCCGGGGCATTGATGCTGTCGTGATCCCAGCCAAGCCGGATCTTCAGCGTCACGGGTACACGAACCGCGCCTACCGTTGCTTCAATCAGCCGTAGCGCGTGATCGAGATCGCGCATCAGCGCGGAACCGGCCGCGCCATTGGTCACCTGCTTCGACGGGCAGCCCATGTTGATGTCGATGATGTCGGCGCCTTGCGCTTCCGCGATCCGCGCGCCCTCCGCCATCCAGGCGGCTTCGCAGCCCGCGAGTTGCACGACGCGGATCGCGACGCCCTTGCTGTCCATGCGCACCTGCGCCTCACGCTCACCGCGAACGAGGCCGGCGCAGGCCGTCATTTCCGACACGACAAGCCCGGCCCCGAGCTTTTCAGCCAGGCGGCGGAACGGCGCATCGGTGATCCCCGACATCGGGGCCAATACCACGCGATTTGGCAATGTGACACCGCCAATACGCAGCGAATGGGTCGGTAACACGTTGATTTCTTGTACTTTTTGGTCTGTGCCCATCATTTAGGCGCGTCTCAGTGGCTGCTCAGAGTTTAGACAATTTAAAGCGCGGCGCAAGTGCTGCACTGCAAAAAACTGTTCATGGTCAACGTGCCGCCCATAGCACGCGGCGGATACCCGCTGGCCGTGGAACGCGCTAAGGCTGAGAGCGCAAAACGGGAGCGAAATCAGCATGGCCGAGGTGGCTGTAGTCGTTGTTGCCGCCGGGCGGGGGACGCGGGCGGGCGGGGATAAGCCCAAGCAATTCCGGCGGATTGGTGACGAGACCATGCTCCGCCGCTGCCTGGTAATGCTCGTAGAAGCGCCGAACGTCGGGCTCGTCCAGCCCGTGATCCGCTCCGAGGATCGCGAGTTCTTCGATGCCGCGGCGGCCGAGCTCGACGTGTTGCCGCCGGCCTTTGGCGGCGCCACGCGCCAGGCCTCGGTGCGCGCCGGCCTCGAAGCCCTCGCCGCGCGCAAGCCGGACATCGTGCTGGTGCATGACGCCGCCCGCCCCTTCGCCACGCATGCGCTGGTCACACGCGCCATCGATGCCGCGGCCAAGACCGGCGCTGCCGTTCCCGCGCTGGCCGTGACCGACACGGTCAAGCTGGTCGATGACGGCGGCTACGTTGCCCAGACCCTCGACCGCGGCCGGCTGCGCAGCATCCAGACACCGCAGGGCTTTGCTTTTGCGCCGCTGCTCGAGGCGCACCGCAAAGCGGCGGCGCAAGGCCGCCAGGATTTCACCGACGATGCCGCGCTCGCGGAATGGGCCGGCATGAAAGTTTCAGTGTTCGAAGGCGAAGCGGGCAACATGAAGATCACCAACAGCGACGATTTTGTGCGCGCGGAGCAGATGCATTTCGCGCAGCTCGCCGATGTGCGCACCGGCACCGGCATCGACGTGCATGCTTTCGCGCCCGGCGACCATGTGATGCTCGGCGGCGTGCGCATTCCGCACGGGCAGAAGCTGAGCGGCCATTCCGACGCCGACGTGGTCCTGCACGCGGCGACCGACGCCCTGCTCGGCGCGTTGGCCGATGGCGACATCGGTGCGCATTTCCCGCCGAGCGACCCGCAGTGGAAGGGCGCCGCTTCCGACCAGTTTCTCAAATTCGCGGTCGAGCGCGTGAAAGCGCGCGGCGGCCGCATCGCCCATATCGACATCACCGTCGTGTGCGAGGCACCAAAGATCGGACCGCACCGTGACGCCATGCGGTTGAAGATCGCCGAGATCGCCGGCATTGCCTCCGACCGCGTTGCGGTCAAGGCGACCACCAGCGAGAAGCTCGGCTTCACCGGCCGCGGCGAAGGCATCGCGGCCTATGCGACGGCAACCATCCGCCTGCCGTGGGGCACGCCGTGACCGAGGCGCTGCGCGCCGCTGCGGTCGCCGTGCTCGACGCCTGCCGCGCGCGCAAGCTGAAAGTTGCGACGGCGGAATCTTGCACCGGCGGCCTGGTGGCCGGCGCGCTGACCGAGATCGCCGGTTCGTCGGATGTGGTGGATCGCGGCTTCGTCACCTACTCGAACGAGGCTAAGCAGCAAATGCTCGGTGTCTCCTCCGAGACAATCAACAAATTCGGCGCGGTCAGCCGGCAAACGGCCGAGGAAATGGCGCGCGGCGCGCTCGGCCGCGGTGACGCGGATATTGTCGTCGCCATCACCGGCGTCGCCGGCCCCGGCGGCGGCAGCAAGGACAAGCCGGTCGGGCTCGTGCATTTTGCCGCCGCCTCGCGCAGTGGCGCGCTCGCGCACCAGGAAATGCGTTACGGCGACATCGGCCGCAGCGAGGTACGCGAGAAATCCGTGCTGCAGGCTCTCGGAATGCTCAAGACGCTGGCCGAAACCGGCCGCTGAACATCCGGGAGCGGCTCGGCCACGTCTTATCCGGACGTTAATTCAGCGTCGAAGCCCTTGCAGTTGCTGCGGGAGTTGGCGGAAACTGGCCACGGCAGGATTCGGGGAGATGTTGCCATGTTTGTTCCACTGTTCGCGGTTCCACTGGTGATCCAAGTCGCAGCCTCCGAAGGCTTGCCGCGTTGGGATGTCACCGCAAGCTGCAAGGGCGCGGCCGCCGCTGCCGGCGAAGGCGATCAAGGCCAGCAACGTCTCAAAGGCTGCCTCGAGAGCGAGCAACGCACCCGCGTGCTGCTGGAAAAAGGCTGGGAAAACTTCTCTGCCGCGGACCGCGCGCAATGCATCAAGACGATCCAGTGGTTCGAGCCGACCTATACCGAACTTGCCGCCTGTCTAGAGATGGGCCGCGACGCCAAGACCGGCGAGCCAATCACCCCGCTCAAGCGCAAGCCCGGCAAGCCCTAACCCAGGCAAAACCATCGGACGTCGCGCGCCGCGTCACGCGGCGCCGCGCGTCGTTTTACTGCGCCCGAGGTCCCTCAGGCGATCTGCGTATCCTGCGGCGCTGCGGTCGCTTGCGCGCCGTGACCGTCCTGCTCCTCGCGCGCGGGCTGGCTGCCGGCCGGCAATTGCAGCACGGTCGCGACCTGACCCTCACACAGCCGTGTCAGCAGGACGATGCGGCCGTTCGGGAACTCGAGCGCGTCGTGATGCGCGTCGAGATGCTCCTCGTCGACTTTCCGGAAGCGCGCGACCCGTTCGGGAATTTTGCCAAAGCCAAGGCTCGGCAGCAGACGGCCGAACCCGTGATCGATCTCGACGTCGCGATCGAACGCAACCTCGGTGCCCGGCCGCAAGCAAACCGCGACGTGTGGCTCGCCGAGGCCGGCAAATCCGCGTGTGAAGCAATTGAGGAAACTTGTCGAAATCAGCTTGTCGCCGACCTTGGCGGGCCGGGTCTCGACGGCGTGAAGACTGTAGTCGCACATCGAAGGCACTCCTCTTGCTGCGCGAAGCAGAGACCAGTTGCCCTCCAGCACATCGATTTCACCGGACCAAGGTGGCGTTCTTGTGTCATTGTCCCCGGACTTTGGTCGCGCCCGCTGGAACCCGGCGCGACAGCCGTCACTGGAGCATCATGCAACCGACACAAAAGATTTCCTGGCGCAACGCCGACACTGGAACGCTGGCGGTCCTTGCCGTTCTGGTGACCTCGATCTCCGGCCAGTTCGCGACCAGCGGAAACCTGGCGCCGTGGTATGCGGCTCTCACCAAGCCGTCGTTCAATCCGCCCGACTGGGTGTTCGGCCCGGTCTGGGGGGCGCTCTATCTGCTGATGGCGTTCGCGGTTTGGCGGATTCTGCGCCTGCCACCCTCCTTCGCGCGCCGCCTCGCCCTTATCCTGTTTTTCTTGCAACTGGCGCTGAACGCGGCCTGGTCGTGGATGTTCTTTGCAGCCCACAGCCCGCTGCTCGGCCTCATCGACGTCATCCCGCAATTGGTCGCCGTTGCCGCAACGGCCATTGCATTCTTCCGGATCGACCGGATCGCCGGCTGGTGTCTCGTTCCCTTGGTCACCTGGGTCGGCTACGCGAGCCTGCTCAACGCCGCGGTGTGGTCGCTCAATCGCTAGGCGCGCTTGCGGCCGTAGACGACATCGGCGCGCTGCTCGAAGGCTACCGCCATGCGGCGGAATACCGTGTCGAACAGCGTGCCCATCAACATGCCGAGCGTGCGGCTTTTGAATTCGTAATCGATGAAGAATTCGACATCGCAGGACTGGTCCCCCGCAGCGTAAAAGGCCCAGCGGTTCTGCATGTGACGGAACGGGCCGTTCACGTACTCGACGAGGATCTTCAGGTTCGGCTTGTCGAGCGTGACGCGGCTGGTGAAGGTCTGGCGCACCAGCTTGTATGCGACCGTCATGTCGGCGACGAGGACTGTGACTCCCTCGCCTTTTGGCGTGCGGCTCCGCACGCGCAGCGATTCACAGAGCGGAACGAATTGCGGATAATTCTCGGTGTCGGCGACGAGGTCGAACATCTCGGCCGCGCTGTGGGCAACGCGGCGCTTCGTCGAGAATTGCGGCATCAGGCTTTGGCAGCGCGCGCGGCCTTCAGGCGCGCGAAATCGTCGCCCGCATGGTGCGATGAGCGCGTCAGCGGCGAGGCCGACACCATCAGGAAGCCTTTGGTATAGGCGATCGTCTCCAGCGCCTTGAATTCATCCGGCGGTACGAAGCGTTTGACCTCGTGATGCTTGCGCGTCGGTTGCAGATATTGCCCGACGGTGAGGAAATCGACGTCGGCCGAACGCAGGTCGTCCATGACCTGGAGCACTTCGTTGCGGTCTTCGCCGAGGCCAACCATGATACCCGACTTGGTGAACATCGTCGGGTCGAGCTCTTTCACCAGCTGCAGCAGGCGCAGCGAATGGAAATAGCGCGCGCCCGGCCGCACTGTGAGATAAAGCGACGGCACGGTCTCGAGATTGTGGTTGAACACATCGGGCTTGGCCTCGACCACGATTTCGAGCGCGCCATCTTTGCGCAGAAAATCCGGCGTCAGGACTTCGATCGTGGTCTGCGGGCAGGCTTTGCGGATTGCGCGAATGGTGTCGGCAAAATGCTGCGCGCCGCCGTCGGTAAGATCGTCGCGATCAACCGAGGTGACCACAATGTGCGCAAGCCCAAGCTTGGCGGTCGCTTCGCCGACATGCGCAGGCTCCTGCGGGTCGAGCGCGCCGGGCAATCCAGTCTTGACGTTGCAGAAGGCGCAGGCGCGCGTGCAGGTGTCGCCCATGATCATGAACGTGGCGTGCTTCTTCTCCCAGCACTCGCCGATGTTCGGGCAGCCGGCCTCCTCGCACACCGTGTGCAGATTGTTGGCACGCATCAATGCGCGCGTCTCTTCATAGCCTTTCGACACCGGCGCCTTGACGCGGATCCAGTCGGGTTTCGGCAGCACCGGCGAATCCGGCCGATGCGCCTTTTCCGGATGGCGCGGGCGTTGCTTGTCGATGTCGTAGACGACGGCCATAGCCTTTACTTACGGCTGCGACGGCTGCGCCGCAAGGCGCGTCAAAGACGCGTCAGGCTCGCCGAATTGCCCGCCAGATCAGCAGAAACACGACGGCACCGATTGTGGCACTGACCAGCGCCCCGACGAACCCTTCAGGAATGATGTGCAGGCTGTTGAAGATCAGCCCGCCAACGATGGCGCCGACCAGGCCGACGGCAAGATTGTACAAGAGCCCACCGGGACGGCCGCCGAGCAGCTGGTGCGCGAGCCAGCCGGCGATCAAGCCGACAACGATCCACTCGAGAATGCCCATGGTTTCCCCTATGCGCCGTTAAGCCGCCTTTGGCGCCAGGCGATTGCCAGGCGTCGAATTGGAAATCTTCATTTCCTCTTCCGTCATGTCGACCGGGACGTCGGCGAACAGCGGCGTCGACAGATAGCGCTCGCCGGTGTCGGGCAGCATCACCAGCACCGTGTCGCCGGGCTTTGCCGTCTTGCAGACTTCGAGCGCGCCGGCGAGCGTGGCGCCGGCGGTGATGCCGACGAAGATGCCTTCCTTCTGCGCCAGCTCGCGGCTGCATTTCATGGCATCGGGGCCGGCGATGGTCAGCACGCGGTCGATCGCCTTCATGTCGACAGCCTCGCCGGTGATTTTGGGGATGAAGTCAGGGCTCCAGCCCTGCATCGGATGCGGCTTGAACGACGGGTGCGGCTTCGCCGGCGAGCCATCCGGTTTGCGCTCCTGCGCGATATGGCTGGTGAGCATCGGCGCGTCGGCCGGCTCGCAGACGACGATCTTGGTTTCCGGCCGCTCCTTGCGCAACACGCGCGACACGCCGGTCAGCGTGCCGCCAGTGCCGAAGCCGGTGACCCAGTAGTCAAGCCGCGAACCCTTGAAGTCGTCGATGATCTCGCGCGCGGTCGTGCGCGAGTGAATGTCGGGGTTCGCCGGGTTCTCGAATTGGCGCGTCATGAACCAACCGTGCGCCTTGGCCAGCTCCTGCGCTTTATTGACCATGCCGAAGGCGCGCTCGGCCGCCGGCGTCAGCACGACCTTGGCGCCGAGGAAGCGCATCAGCTTGCGCCGCTCGACCGAGAACGACTCCGCCATTGTGACAACCAGCGGATAGCCCTTGGCGGCGCACACCATGGCCAAGCCAATGCCGGTGTTGCCGGATGTCGCCTCGATGACGGTCTGCCCTGGCTTGAGCTCGCCGGTCTGTTCGGCGGCCTCAATGACGCCGAGCGCGAGACGGTCTTTCACCGAACCAAGCGGATTGAAGGCCTCGATCTTGACGTAGAGGTCGATGCCTTTCGGCGCCAGCCGGTTGAGCCTGACCACCGGCGTGCGGCCGACGGTTCCGAGAATGTTGTCGAATTTGGCCATTGTCACCCCCTGACGTCACGCAGCTACATATTCAACACGCGTCCATAGGCGTCGAGGACCGCTTCCTTCATCATCTCCGACAGCGTCGGATGTGGGAAGACGGTGTGCATCAGCTCTTCTTCCGTGGTCTCGAGATTCATCGCGACGACGTAGCCCTGGATCAGCTCGGTGACTTCCGCACCGACCATGTGCGCGCCGAGCAGCTGACCGGTTTTTTTGTCGAAGATGACTTTGATGAGACCCTGGTCCTCGTCGAGCGCAATCGCCTTGCCGTTGCCGACGAAGGGGAAGCGGCCGACGCGGATATCGAGCTTCTTCTCCTTCGCCGCTTGCTCGGTCAGGCCGACCGAGGCGACCTGCGGCGTGCAATAGGTGCAGCCGGGAATCATCAGTCTGTTCATCGGATGCGGATGCAGGCCCTTGATCGCCTCGATGCAGACCACGCCCTCGTGCTCGGCCTTGTGCGCCAGCATCGGCGGGCCGGAGACGTCACCGATGGCGTAGATGCCGGGCACGCTGGTCTTGTTGTACTCATCGACCTTGATGATGCCGCGCTCGGTCTTTACGCCGATTTTTTCCAACCCGAGATTCTCGATATTGCCGACGACGCCGACGGCGGAAATGACGCGCTCGACGGTGATGGTCTGCGACTTGCGGTCGGCTTCGATGGTGGCGGTGACGCTGTCGGCCTTCTTGTCGAGCTTGGTGACTTTCGCATTGGTGTGGATCTTGATGCCCTGCTTCTCGAAGCTCTTGCGGGCGAAGGCCTGGATTTCCTGATCCTCGACCGGCAGAATCTGCGGCAGCACTTCCACCACCGTGACGTCGGCGCCGAGCGTGCGGAAGAACGACGCGAACTCAATGCCGATGGCGCCGGAGCCGATCACCAGCAGCGACTTCGGGATCTGCGGCGGCACCATCGCTTCGAAATAGGTCCAGACCAGCTTCTTGTCAGGCTCGAGGCCGGGCAGCACGCGCGGGCGAGCGCCGGTGCCGATGATGATGTGCTTGGCCTGATACTGGCCGGCGCCGAGCGCGCCTTTGGGCGCCTCGCTCTTCGACGCCTTCACCGTCACCTTGCCGGGTGCGTCGATTGCCGCCTCGCCCCAGATGACGGAAACCTTGTTCTTCTTCATCAGGAAGCCGACGCCGTCGTTGAGACGTTTCGATACGGCGCGCGAGCGCTTGACCACGGCGGAGGCGTCATAGCCGACGTTGGAGGCTGTGAGGCCGTAGTCCTTGGCGTGCTGCATGTAGTGGAAGATTTCCGCCGAGCGCAGCAGCGCCTTGGTCGGGATGCAGCCCCAGTTGAGACAAATGCCGCCGAGATAGTCGCGTTCGACGATCGCCGTCTTGAACCCGAGCTGGGCCGCGCGGATCGCGGTGACATAGCCGCCGGGGCCGGAGCCGATGATGAGGACGTCGAACGAAGTATCGGCCACAAAGCGTCTCCAATGCCGGATTTCGGCATTCCGTGTCCCATAAGGCCACGCGGCGATCAAGCTGGCCTCCCCCCATTGAAGGAGCAGCCATTCCGGAATCTAATTGCGGCAAGACAAAAATGTAGCCTGGGGAAACGTCATGAGGAAGATTATTGCGCGTGCCGCCGTCGCGGCCCTTTTGCTTGCGCCGGCCGTCGCGTCGGCTGCCGAACTCAAGGTCTACAGCACCATTGGCGTCAAAGGCGCGATCGAGGACCTGGCGCCAAAGTTCGAGAAGGCGACCGGCAACAAGCTCACCATCACCTGGGGCCTGATCACGGGGTTCACGAAAAAGGCGCAAGAAGGTGACGTGCCGGACGTGCTGATCGTGTCGCGCGCCTCGATCGACAGCCTGACCAAGGACGGCAAGATCGCGCCGGGCGGCGTCACGCTCGGCAAATCCATTTTCGCCTTCGGCGTCAAGCACAGCGCGCCAAAGCCCGATATTTCGACGGTCGACGCGATGAAGAAGACGCTGCTGTCGGCGCGCGCCGTCGGCTACACCGATCCGGCCGCCGGCGGCGCGAGCGGCATGTATTTCGCCAAGATGCTCGACAAGCTCGGCATCGCTTCGGAGATCAAGGCCAAGAGCAAGTTCCCGCCGCCCGCCGGCTTCGTCGGCACCCTGTTGACCAGCGGCGAGGTCGACATCGCGTTCCAGACCAAGCCTGAGCTGACCACGACCGAAGGCGTCGATGTCGTCGGCCCGCCGCCAGGCGATCTCGGCCTGACCAACGTGTTTGCTGCCGGCGTCGGCGCGGGCGCCAAGGACGCGGCCGCTGCCAACGCGCTGCTGAAATTCCTGACCACGCCCGACGCGCAGGCGGTGTTCAAGGCGAAGGGCTTCGATCCGGCGTGACGGTCAGCCGCCTGCGACCTGTTTGCCGCGCTTGCGGATGTAATAGCGAATCGTCCACTCGATGAGCGCCAGAACGACCGCGATGATAATGCCGGTCGCAAACATGAACTGACCGATCGAGCGCGACAGTTGCTCGCCGGAGAAGAACGAGGAGTGGATCACGTCCTGGCCGAGCGGGCTGATCGCGACGACGATGGCCGCCGCGAGCGTGAACCACGGCACGAGGCGCATCACACCACCATCATTACCGGATTCTCAATCAGCGTCTTAAAAGCGCTGACGAGCTCGGCGCCGAGCGCGCCGTCAACCGCGCGGTGATCGCAGGACAGCGTCACGCTCATGATGGTGGCGACGGCAAGCTTTCCCTCGCGCACCACCGCACGCTCCTCACCGGTCCCGACCGCGAGAATGGTCGACTGCGGCGGGTTGATCACGGCGGTGAAATCCTTGATGCCGTACATGCCGAGATTCGACACGGACGTCGTGCCGCCCTGGTATTCGTGCGGCTTGAGCTTGTGGGCGCGCGCGCGCGCCGCGAGGTCACGCATCTCGTTGGAGATGACCGACAATGACTTGCTCTCGGCGTTGCGGATGATCGGCGTGATCAGCCCGCCGGGCAGCGCCACCGCGACGCTGACGTCGGAATGCTTGTGCTTGAGCATGCCGCCTTCGGTCCAACTGACATTGGCGTCGGGCACGCGCTGCAACGCCAGCGCCAGCGCCTTGATGACGAAGTCGTTGACCGAGAGCTTGTAGGCGGGCTTGCCGTCCTTGTCCTTGGGCGCTGCCTCGTTGATCTCCTCGCGCGCGGCCATCAACTTGCCGACGTCGCAGTCCACTGTCTCGTAGAAATGCGGAACGGTCTGCACCGAGGCGGTGAGACGCTGCGCGATGACCTTGCGGATCTGGTCGTGCGGCACGAAGTCGTAGGAGCCGTCCTCGTACAGCGCGCGGACTTGTTGATCCGACATCGAGGCTGCGATGGCGGGCGCCCCTGCGGCAGGCGCGGCGCCCGGCGCACGCAGACCCTTGCCGGATTTTGCCGCATCGATATCGCGCGCGATGACGCGGCCATGCGGCCCCGAGCCCGACACGCGGGCGAGATCGACGCCCGCCTCCTTCGCCAGCCGGCGCGCCAGCGGCGACGAGAAGATGCGATTGCCGCCGCTCGAAGCGGCCGGTTGCGGCGCGGGCGCCGCAGCTGGCTTTGGCGATGGCGTGGGCGCCGCAGCTTTTGCCGGCACGGCCTGCGGTTTCGGCGTTTCGGTCGGCTTCGGCGCAGGTGCCGCCTTTGCACCAGCGGCAGCGGCGGCCTTCACGTCCTCGCCCTCGCCGGCCAGCACGGCGATGACCGCGTTCACCGCCACGTCGTGGGTGCCTTCCGGCACCACGATCTTGGCGAGCGTGCCTTCGTCGACCGCCTCGTATTCCATCGTCGCCTTGTCGGTCTCGATCTCGGCGATGACGTCGCCCGACTTGATCTTATCGCCTTCCTTCTTGAGCCAACGCGCAAGGTTGCCCTTCTCCATCGTGGGCGACAGCGCCGGCATGAGGATGTTGGTGGGCATCGTCTGGCCGCTACTTGTAGGAAACGGCCTTCGCCGCCTCGATCACTTCGGCGACCGACGGCAGCGCCAGCTTCTCGAGATTGGCGGCGTAAGGCATCGGCACGTCCTTGGCCGTGACGCGGGCAACCGGCGCGTCGAGATAGTCGAAGGCGTTTTCCATGATCTGGGCCGCGATCTCGGCGCCGACGCCGGATTGCTTCCAGCCTTCTTCCACCGTCACCGCGCGGCCCGTCTTCTTCACCGACTCGACGATAGTCTCGACATCCATCGGCTTGAGCGTGCGCAGGTCGATCACTTCGGCATTGATGCCGTCTTTCGCCAGTTCTTCGGCCGCCTGCAGCGCGTAGGACATGCCCATCGACCAGGCGACGATCGTCACGTCGTTGCCGGGCCGCGCGATGCGCGCCTTGCCGATCGGCAGCACGAAATCGTCGAGCTTGGGCACCGGCGCCGAATGGCCGTAGAGGATTTCATTTTCGAGGAATACGACCGGGTTCGGATCGCGGATCGCGGCCTTGAGCAAGCCTTTGGCGTCGGCGGCATTCGACGGCGCGATCACCTTGAGACCGGGAATATGTGAGTACCAGGACGAATAATCCTGGCTGTGCTGGGCGGCGACGCGGGCGGCCGCGCCGTTTGGTCCGCGGAACACGATCTGGCAACCCATCTGGCCGCCCGACATATAGAGCGTCTTGGCGGCGGAATTGACGATCTGGTCCATCGCCTGCATGGCGAAGTTGAAAGTCATGAACTCGACCACGGGCTTCAAGCCAGCGAGCGCCGCGCCGACGCCGAGGCCTGCGAAACCATGCTCGGTGATCGGCGTATCGATGACGCGGCTCGCGCCGAACTCCTGCAGCAACCCTTGCGTCACCTTGTAGGCGCCCTGATATTCGGCGACCTCCTCGCCCATCACAAAGACGTCCTTGTCGCGGCGCATCTCCTCGGCCATGGCGTCGCGCAAGGCTTCGCGCATGGTCATCGTCACCATCTCGGTGCCTTCGGGGATGGCCGGATCGGCGGCGACCTTGGTTTCGGGCGGCTGCGGTGCGGTCGGCGCCTTCGGTGCCTTGATGATCCGTTGTTCCTCGACGCGCGGCTCGGATTCCGCGACCTCTTCGGTCGTTGGCGCGGCGGCAGACTTCGGTGTGGTTGCCGCGCTGCGCGCGCTTGCTTTGATCGCCGACTTGTCTTCGCCTTCGCCGAGGATCACCGCGATCGGCGTGTTGACCGCAACGTCGGCGGTGCCTTCCGGCACGAGAATCTTGCCGAGCGTGCCCTCGTCGACGGCCTCGACTTCCATCGTCGCCTTGTCAGTCTCGATCTCGGCGATGACGTCGCCCGACTTGACCTTGTCGCCCTCTTTCTTGACCCACTTGGAGAGATTGCCCTTCTCCATCGTGGGCGAGAGCGCGGGCATCAGTACTTCAGTCGGCATGGCGCTATGGGACCGCTCAACGATAGACGTTGGTGTAGAGCTCGGCCGCGGCCGGCTCGGGATCGTGCGTGGCGAATTCGGCCGCGTTGTTGATCAGGTCGCGCACGCCGGCGTCGATCTTCTTCAGCGCATCTTCGGTGGCGATTTTCCGCTCCAGGATGCGGTGGCGCACCATGTCGATTGGATCGTGATGCGTGCGCACCTCTTCGACCTCCTCGCGCGTGCGATACTTTGCCGGATCCGACATCGAGTGGCCGCGATAGCGGTAGGTCAGCATCTCGAGGATGAACGGGCCTTTTCCGGTGCGGCACCAGGCGGCGGCCTTGGCGCCCGCTTCCTTCACCGCGCGCACATCCATGCCGTCGACCTGTTCGCCGGGAATGTTGAACGACAGGCCGCGCCGCGACAGGTTCACCTCCGCCGATGAGCGCGTTATTGCGGTACCCATGGCATAGCGGTTGTTCTCGATCACGTAGATGACCGGCAGCTTCCACAGCTCGGCCATGTTGAAGCTCTCGTAGACCTGGCCTTGGTTGGCGGCGCCGTCGCCGAAATACGTGACGCTGACGTTTTTGTTGCCGCGATATTTATTGGCGAAGGCGAGCCCCGTGCCGAGCGGCACCTGCGCGCCGACGATGCCGTGGCCGCCGTAGAAACCTTTCTCGACGCTGAACATGTGCATCGAGCCGCCCTTGCCCTTGGAATAGCCATGGCTGCGGCCTGTCAATTCCGCCATCACGCCTTTCGGGTCCATGCCGCAGGCGAGCATATGGCCGTGATCGCGATAGCCGGTGATGACCTCGTCGCCCTCCTGCAAGGCCATTTGCATGCCAACGACGACGGCCTCCTGGCCGATATAGAGATGGCAGAAACCGCCGATCAGCCCCATGCCATACATCTGCCCGGCCTTCTCCTCGAAGCGGCGGATGGTCAGCATCGTGCGGTAGGCGTCGAGTTCCTGATCCTTGTTGAATTCGGCGACCGGCTTGCCGTTGACAGGCGCCGGTTTGGCGTCGGCGCTCGGTTTTTTTTGTGGCGCGGCCATTGGGACTCCTGAAACGACGATCGGCGGGCGGCGGCGCAGGGCGCGGGCTATTCCGGCACCCCACTTAGCGTAAATCCGCAAGGGGCGGAAGCGCGGGGCAGCGGGGCAGTATTGCAGCGCACCCCGCCAAGGACTTGACGGCAAGGCGCAATACGAAGCGGTGGATAACGCGCAACCCCGGACGGGGTTCTAGTGCGGGTGGAGCAACAGCGTCACGTCGCGCGGATCGACATAGCCGAGCAGCGCGCGGGCACGCTCGTCCAGCATGTCGGGGTCGATCTTGTCGGAGCGCAACAGCGCCACCCGCCGCTCCCACACCGCGCGTTCGGCTTTGAGGTGGCCGAGTTCGTCGTCCATGCTGGCCAACTGCTTGTCGAGGTCGGCCTGAGCGCGCAGGCCGTGTGCGCCGGTGAAAGCGTTGACGCCGAAATAGCCGATGAACAGCGCGGCGAAGGTATAAAGGCCGAGCGCGGTCAGGATGGTGCGGCGGCGGCGATGGGTGACCATGACCGCCGATATGACGGGAATCGCGTTAAGGCGGTTTTAATGCCGTCAGATCCGCTGGCGGATCTCGTTGAGCACGAAATTGCCGATGCGCTTGCCGCGATTGCGCAGGATCTTCAGCATGCCGGCATCGACGAAATACGTCAGCAGGATCGAGTCGCGCGTCTTGACCCGGTTGTGCACCGGATCGGCCGAATGCCAGGTGTCATCACCGACCGCAAAGGCGTAGCCGCTGTTCGGCGCAAAGCGCATCTGCGTCGCCTTGGGCTTCGAGCCGTCGGGCTTAACGTCGTGGAAGATGGTGCCGATGTCGGTGTTGGCGTCGTCCGCCGGCAGATAAAGTTGAACGGTGATGCCCTTCCAGCGCGTGTCGGTGTGCGGCGTGATCATGTAGCCCGGGATGTCGCGCGTCAAAATCGGGATCGGATACATGCCGGTCCTGGCGAAATCCTTGCCGAAGCGCTTCTCGAGACCGGGCGCGAGACGGCGGATGAACGCGTGCTTGACCGGCTCCGAGCAGAGCGCGCGGCCGACCACATCCCACAGCGCGCGCTTCTCGGCCGGCAAATTGCGGATGTATTCGGGAAACAGATCGATCTTCACGCGCGTCTGCGTGCCTTCCTTGACCTTGCTCTGGCCATGCATCGAGCGGTAGTCGGAGGACTCCGGCATCAGGCGGAGAATTTGCGCATAGACGTCGTCGGGGAAGACGCGGTCGAATTCGAGATGGAAGAACGGCTTCTCGACCGCGCGCGCTTCGTCCACCGATTGAGCGATAAAGGAGGCCAGGCGCGCGGCGGCGCGGCGGCGGTCGTTCAGGGCAAGCGTCGTAGTCTGATCCATCGCGGTGGCTCGCAAGGTTCCGTTGCGGCGGAAATGTGCTGCGATTTGGCGGGCGATGCAAGGGCGCAGCGGTCGCAGCCTGGAATGATTGTAAACAGGCTCAGCGCGGCGATTTGATCACGCCGCGTCCGGCATATTTCGCCTGAGCGCCAAGCTCTTCCTCGATCCGCAGCAGCTGATTGTATTTCGCGGTGCGGTCGGAGCGCGCGAGCGAGCCGGTCTTGATCTGCCCGCAATTGGTGGCGACGGCGAGGTCGGCGATTGTGGAATCTTCCGTCTCGCCGGAGCGGTGCGACATCACCGCGGTGTAGCCGGCCTTGTGCGCGGTTTCGACGGCGGCGAGCGTCTCGGTCAGCGTGCCGATCTGGTTGACCTTGACCAGGATCGAATTGGCGATGCCTTCTTTGATGCCTTTGCTTAGGCGCGTCACGTTGGTGACGAACAGGTCGTCGCCGACCAGCTGGCACTTGGCGCCGATCTTTTGCGTCAGGATTTTCCAGCCGTCCCAGTCGTCCTCCGACATGCCGTCTTCGATGGAGACGATCGGATATTTGCCGGCAAGCTCGGCGAGATAGTCGGCCTGCTGCTGCGGCGAACGAGTTCTTGCCCTCGCCTTCGTAGACGTAAGACCCGTTCTTGAAAAACTCGGTGGCGGCGCAGTCGAGCGCAAGCCAGACGTCCTGTCCCGGCTTGTAGCCGGCCTTGGCGATCGCCTGCATGACGAAGTCGAGCGCGTCGGCCGCGGATTTCAGATTGGGCGCGAAACCGCCTTCGTCGCCGACATTGGTGTTGAGGTTCGCCGCCTTGAGTTGCGCCTTCAGGGTCTGGAAGATTTCCGAGCCGCAGCGCAGCGCCTCGGCAAAGCTCGGCGCGCCTGCCGGCATGATCATGAATTCCTGGAAGTCGATCGGATTGTCGGCATGCACGCCGCCATTGACGATATTCATCATCGGCACCGGCAGCACGCGCGCCGCGGCGCCGCCGACATAGCGATAGAGCGGTTCGCGTTTCGCTTTCGCCGCCGCCTTGGCGCAGGCGAGCGACACGCCGAGGATGGCATTGGCGCCGAGCCGGCTCTTGTTCGGTGTTCCGTCGAGCGAAATCATGGTTTCGTCGATCTTGGCCTGCGCTTCGGCATCCATGCCGCCGAGCGCGTCAAAGATCTCGCCGTTGACCGCGTCGACCGCCTTGCGCACGCCCTTGCCGCCGTAGCGCGCCTTGTCGCCGTCGCGCAGCTCCACCGCCTCGTGCGCGCCGGTCGAAGCGCCTGACGGCACCGCGGCGCGGCCCATCGAACCGTCCTCCAGCACCACGTCCACTTCCACGGTCGGATTGCCGCGGCTGTCGAGGATTTCGCGGCCGATGATATCGGTGATGGCGGTCATTGCCCGTAACGGCTCCGGCTTGGATATGGCGGGGCTTCTACACTATGGTGCGCGCCATGACCAGAAAACCGGCAAGAAAACCGCTCCAGCTCGGGCGCCCGGCGCCCATCCCCGCCTCGCCGGACAAGGCGAGGCTCGACCGCGTGCCTAACCCGCACACGGGCACCAACTATGTCGCGCGCTTCACGGCGCCGGAATTCACCTGTCTGTGCCCGATCACCGGGCAACCGGACTTCGCGCATTTTGTGATTGATTATGTGCCGGGGAAATTCCTCGTCGAGTCGAAGTCGCTGAAACTGTATCTCAACAGCTTCCGCAATCACGGCGCATTCCATGAGGATTGCACCGTCGCCATCGGCAAAAAACTCGCCGCGCTGCTCAAGCCGAAATATCTGCGCATCGGCGGCTATTGGTATCCGCGCGGCGGCATGCCGATCGACGTGTTCTGGCAATCGGGCAAGCTGCCGAAGGATGTGTGGTTGCCGGCGGACCAAGGCGTCGCGCCCTACCGCGGGCGCGGCTAGATCGCGGCCTCTTCTTCAGGCCGCCGCAACTGCTGCGCACAGACCAGGCCGACGCCGATCAGCACGACGGCACCGAACAGCAGCACCGGATTGAGGCCGATGGTCGACAGGCCGACGCCGTAGACGATCGGTCCGACCGCCTGGCCGAGAAAGAAGAAGAACGAGTGCAGCGCCATCGACGAGCCGCGCGCGGCCGGCGCGAGTTCACTGGCGTAAATTTGGATGACGGCATGCAGCATGTAGAAGCCGAGGCCGAGTGCTGCAAAGTTCACGAACTCAAGCGGCCAATACAAACGCGCCGCGATCACGGTCAGACAGACGCCCATGACGATGCCGCCGAGGCGCATCATGCGCGTTTCGCCGAGATAGGCGAGCAGCCGCGATACCATGACGCCATAGAAGGCGCCGCCAACGCCGAAGCCGGCAATGACGATGCCGGCGATCGAGGCGCGCGTTTCGCCGGCTTGGCGCAGCATCGTCGCCATGAACGGGAAGCAGCCATACATGAAGAGCGCTTCGAGGAAGACGGCCCCGAAGCAGAACTTGGCGAGCGGATTGCGGAAGATCGTGCGATAGTTCGGCAGCAAGGTCGACAGATCGAAGCGTCCCGACGTTTCGTGCTCGCTCTTGAGGGCATAGACCGCGACGGTTGACGCAACCGCGCCGATCCCGCCAATGACGAAGAACACGCCGCGCCAGCCGAGCAGATCGCCGACCACGCCGGCGCAGGTCGCGCCCAAGAGATTGCCGGTCATGATGGCGAACAGCAGCCGGCCCATCGCCACCTGACGCTCGGCAACCGGGATCTTGTCGCCGACGAGCGCAAACGCAATTGGCACAACACCGCCAGACGAAAGTCCCGCGATGACGCGGGCGATCATCAGAAACTTGAAGCCAGGGGCAAAGCCGCACACCAAAGTCGCAATGGTGACGCCGAGCAGACAGATCAGCATCAGGCGCGCTTTGCTGAACATGTCGGCGAGCGCGCCGAGAACCGGCTGAATCAGAGCGTAAGGCAGCGTGAACGCGGTCGACAGCAGCGCGGCGGTTGCCGTCTCGACGTGTAGACCCTCGGCAATTTGCGGAATGACCGGATCGGTCGAGCGGATAAACAGCGCGCTGGCGAAAACGACGAAGGCGATGACGTTGAGGGTACGGGTCATTTTTGCTTACGCATGATCTTGGCCGAAAACCGGTTCCCACTTTTCGGGATCATGCGTCAGGCGCGCGCTTAGCGCTTCGCCAGCCGGTCAAATTCGACCAGCTCGCGCAGCAGCGGCTCCATCTGCTTGAGCGGCAGCATGTTCGGTCCGTCCGAGGGCGCCTTGTCGGGGTCCTGATGCGTCTCGATGAACACGCCGGCGACACCGACCGCGACTGCTGCGCGCGCGAGCACCGGCACGAATTCGCGCTCGCCGCCGGAGGACGTGCCCTGCCCGCCAGGCTGCTGGACCGAATGGGTGGCGTCGAAGATCACGGGCGCGCCGGTCGTGCGCTTGAGGATCGGCAGCGCGCGCATGTCGGAGACCAGCGTGTTGTAGCCGAACGACACGCCGCGCTCGGTCACCAACACGTTGCGGTTGCCCGCGCCGGTAATTTTCTCGACGACGTTCTTCATGTCCCAGGGCGCGAGGAACTGCCCTTTCTTGACGTTGACGATCTTGCCGGTTTTCGCCGCGGCGATCAGCAGATCGGTCTGACGGCAGAGGAAGGCGGGAATCTGCAGGACATCGACGGCCTGTGCGACGGGCGCGCACTGCGCGGCGTCATGCACGTCGGTGAGCACCGGAAGTTTGAGCTTGTCGCGGATCTCGGCAAAGATCGGCAAAGCCGCGTCGAGTCCCATGCCGCGCGCGCTGCGCGACGAGGTGCGGTTGGCTTTGTCAAAGCTGGTCTTGTAGACGAGGCCGACGCCCGCTTTCGCGGCAATCTCCTTCAGTGCGCTCGCCATCTCCAGCGCATGCGCCTTGCTCTCGAGCGCGCACGGCCCGGCGATCAGCGCCAGCGGCAGGTCGTTGCCGAAGCGCACGGCGCCGACAGTCACGGCGGAATTCGGAAGCAGGGTTTGGTCCAAGGTTTAGCCCTCGCGGGCGCGACCATGAAGCCGCGCCCGCGCCCGGTCAACGGGCAGGTTCGAATATGATGACTGCGCCCATTGCATCATTGGCGCCGATTATCGCTTTATTTTCCGCGTAAATACCGGCGATGCCGGCCAGTTCGGGTGCGTTTTGCACGAGGCTGGCATCGGCCACGGCAAATCGGATGGCGGCCAGCCGCGCGCCGCGCGAAACGTCCGGCGCTGCAACGCCGAAGCGTCGCAGGAACGCGTCCGGCGTCATCATTTCGATCGTGCCGTGGGGCGTGTCGATGGCGAAGCCGCTCTCTATCGGACGCGCTTCGCCTGCGGAAAACGTTTGCATGAAGGCGCGGTGGCTGTCCGGATCGCCGGCAACCGCGACGATGCCGGCGACGCCGGTCGCGCTGTTCGCGTGCTTCTGAAACGCCGGACTCCAAAAGTTTTCCGGATAGTGCTGTTGGCAGGTGAAGAAGCCAGCGTCGCGCGCACCTGCGTCGCGCGCGAAAGCGAGCGAAAACGCCACCTTCACAGCCGAGCCGTCCGGCCGCTTGCCCTCACGCTCGAAATCGTAGAGCGCGAAATCGCCGATGCCCTTGGCGCGGAAGTCTTCCGCATCCGCCACGCCCTGCCCTTTCAGCACCAGCATCGACAGGCCTTCATCGCGCTTGAGGAAATCGCGGTTGAAGGCGCCGAAAGAAAAATGGTTCGGCCGGTGCGGGACCATGCCGGTTTCGTCGGCAACGCCCAGCAATTCGATGAAGGTGTCGGGCAGCTGGATGATGTGGTTTTGCGTGCCCCATTCGCGCGGATGCGTATTGCGCGCGCCAACGGTGAAGCCGAGCCCGCGATACAGCGCCACCGCGGCGTCAAGATCGCGCACGGCGTGGACGATATGATCGATGCCGCGGGGCATCGCGCCGCTATTTCAATGCCGAGTACGACGTCGGCTGCAGGATCTGGCTGACGATGTTGGCGACAATCTCACCGTCCTTCTGCAACTCGGCACGTTTGCTGATCCACTCCGGGTCGGCCATGAACCCGTTCCACTTCTGCTCGCGTTCGGCCAGCGAATTCCACGCGAGCATGTAGGTGAGTTCCTGATTGGATTTGCCGATCAGCGTGGTCCAGAATCCAACCTGACGGATGCCGTGCTTTTCCCAAAGCTTGAGCGTGACGGTGTCGAAACGCTTGATCAGGGCCGGCAGCCGGCCGGGTATGCAGCGATAGACGCGCAACTCATAGAGCATGAATTTTTCCTCGAAGGTTGTTATGCGCAGAGTATAGGCGCAACGGCGGCGGAAACTACTCCGGCCGGCTTCGCTCCACCGGCCCGTCGCGCCATCAGCGCTGCTCCGGCGCGGAATACATCGCGAAGAAACCGTGGATCATCAGGCCGACATCGCGCAGCGCTTGCTTGCTCCAGTTCGGGTCGGCATCGGGGTCCGCGCCCTGCGTGTAAATCTTCCGGAACATGTTGGGTTGTCCGGCAACCTGTTGCGGAACCGGATGCAATCGCGACAGCGCGTCGAAGTCGATGACGGCGGCGCGATACGGACTATGCGGCGGGCGCAGATGCACCCGCATCTCGATGGCCGAGTTGTCGTCGAAACCGGCCGCTTTCGCCTTGGCCGCCTTGCCGCTCTCGCCGTCGCCGGGAGCAAGTGCGGCGAATTTTATCTTCGCCGCCGCGGCCTGGCGTGCCGCCTCGGCAGTGATGCCGGGACACAAATCGGACGGCACGTTGAACTTCGGTTCGACGTCGAAGAGAAATATCAAGCCCGACCAATCGTTGAGCGCCAGCGGATGTGGCGCCGGGGCCTGGGCAAAACTTGGAAGTGCAACGGCTACAATCGCGGCGGCGACGATGACGCGCCACATGGTTAGACCAGCCGGCTTCGCTCCACCGCCGCGCCGATGAAGGAGGCAAACAGCGGGTGCGGCTCGAACGGCCGCGACTTCAGTTCGGGGTGGAATTGCACGCCGATGAACCACGGGTGATCTTCGTATTCGATGATCTCGGGCAGGATGCCGTCGGGCGACATGCCGGAGAAGCGCATGCCGCGCTGCTCGAGCCGTCCCTTGTAGGCGGTGTTCACTTCGTAGCGATGCCGATGACGCTCGGTGATGTCCGTCGCGCCGTAGATGTTGGCGACACGGCTGCCGCGCGTCAGCGTCGCCGGATAGGCGCCGAGCCGCATGGTGCCGCCCATGTCGCCGCTTGCGGTGCGCTTCTGCAATTCGTTGCCCTTGAGCCATTCGGTCATCAGACCGACCACCGGTTCTTTCGTCGCGCCGAATTCGGTCGAGTTCGCGTCCTCGATGCCGCATAGGTTGCGCGCCGCTTCGACAACCGCCATCTGCATGCCGAAGCAGATGCCGAAATACGGCACGTTGCGCTCGCGCGCGAAGCGCGCCGCTTTGATTTTTCCTTCGGCGCCGCGTTGGCCGAAACCGCCGGGCACAAGGATACCATTGACCTGTTCGAGGAACGGCGTCGGGTCCTCGTTCTCGAACACGTCGGACTCGATCCAGTCGAGATTGACCTTCACTTTGTTGGCGATGCCGCCGTGCGACAGCGCTTCGATCAGCGATTTGTAGGCGTCCTTCATGCCGGTGTATTTGCCGACGATGGCGATGGTGACGTCGCCTTCCGGATTGCGGACGCGCTCGTTGATGGTGTGCCAGCGCGTAAGATCGGGCGGCGCGCCGGCTTCCATGCCGAAGGCCGAGAGCACTTCGGTGTCGAGGCCGGCCTCGTGATAGGCCTCGGGCACCGCGTAGATGTTGTCGACGTCGCGCGCTTCGATGACGGCGCTTTCGCGCACGTTGCAGAACAGCCCGAGCTTGCGCCGTTCGCCCGGCGGGATCGGCCGGTCAGTGCGGCAGAGCAGAATGTCGGGCTGGATGCCGATCGAGCGCAATTCCTTGACCGAGTGCTGCGTCGGTTTGGTCTTGAGTTCGCCGGCGCTCGGGATGAACGGCAAAAGCGTCAGATGAATGTAAACCGCATGATGGCGCGGCAACTCGTTGCCGAGTTGGCGGATGGCTTCGAAGTACGGCAGGCCTTCGATGTCGCCGACGGTGCCGCCGATCTCGCACAGCACGAAGTCGAAGCCGTCATTGCCCTCGCGGATGAAATCCTTGATGGCGTTGGTGACGTGCGGAATGACCTGGATGGTGGCGCCGAGATAATCGCCGCGGCGTTCGCGCGTCAGGATGTCCTGGTAGATGCGGCCGGTGGTGATGTTGTCGTGCCGTGTCGCCGGGCGCCCGGTGAAGCGCTCGTAATGGCCGAGGTCGAGATCGGTCTCGGCGCCATCGTCGGTGACGAAGACCTCGCCGTGCTGGTACGGCGACATCGTGCCGGGGTCGACGTTGAGATAGGGGTCGAGCTTGCGCAGCCGGACCTTGTAGCCGCGCGCCTGCAACAACGCGCCGAGGGCTGCGGACGCAAGACCCTTGCCGAGTGAGGAGACCACGCCGCCGGTGATGAAAATATACCGCGCCATGGGACCTAAGCTTTAGCCCTCCCGATTTGATTCGACGAGCGCGAAAACCGAAAGGGTGATCTGCGCCTGTGCGTAGCTGTGGAAGCCTTCGTCCTCGGCGTTGATTGCATCGGTTTGCTCAACTTTCGCTCACGGGTTCCCACCCCGCACCTCCATAACGCTGAAGGGCCGGTTTCCCGGCCCTTCGTTGAAGTCACTTCGACTGTGGCACCGCCGGTGCCGACGGGGCGGCGGGGGCCGGAGGCGCGCCCGGTTGCGGCGGCGCGCCCTGTTGCAGCTGTTTGAGCAGCCCGCCGCCTTCGGCCGGCGCTCCGGGCACCGCAGGCGCGGCCGGGCCGCTTTTGATGATCGTCGACGGCGCGCGGTTGAGGCCGGCGATCATCGACAGCCCCAGGCTGGTCAGGAAAAACAGTCCGGCGAGGATCGCGGTCGCGCGCGTGAGCACGTTGCCGGCGCCGCGGTTGGTCATGAAGCCGCCGCCACCGCCGATGCCGAGCCCGCCGCCTTCGGAGCGCTGCAGAAGCACGACCCCGATCAAGGCGAGCACCAGCATCAAATGGACGACAATGACGACCTGCTGCATTCCAAATCCATCCAATATCCGAACCGGTCCGGGCTCTCGGGCCCAGGCGGCCGCGCCATTCATATAGGAATTCGCGGCGGTCTCTACACGATCATGCGGCGATTTTCCACCCTTGCGCCGACTACCGGTAAACGGCCGCAATGCCGAGGCAATCGGCCGCTTTGAGGCTCGCGCCGCCGACCAGAGCGCCGTTGACGTCGGCGACCGTCAGGAGTTCCTGCGCATTGGATGGTTTGACCGAGCCGCCATAGAGGATGCGGATGCCACCGCCCTCGCCCCCGAAGCGCTGGGTGAGCGTCTTGCGGATGAAGCTGTGCACTTCGGCCACGTCCTTGGGCGTGGGGGTGAGGCCGGTGCCGATCGCCCAGACCGGCTCGTAGGCGATCACCAGATTGGCGTCGGTGGTGCCGTCGGGCAGCGAACCCTCAAGCTGGCGTCCGACGACGTCGAGCGTCCTGCCGGCTTCGCGCTCGGCGCGCTGCTCGCCAACGCAGACAATCGCCAGCAGCCCTGCCCGGCGCGCCGCCAGCGCCTTGGCCCGCACCAGCGCATCGGTTTCGTGATGGTCGGCGCGGCGCTCGGAATGACCAACGATGACGGCACGGGCGCCGGCATCGGCCAATTGCTCGGCGGCAATATCGCCGGTGTGGGCGCCGGAGGCCTCCGGGTGGCAATCCTGCGCGCCGATCGTCACGGGCGAGCCACGCGCGGCGGCGGCAAATTCAACGATCAGCGTTGCCGGCGGGCAGACCATCAGATCGCAGCGGCAACCCCCGGCGCCGGCAATGATCCTGGCGAGCTCTGCCTCGGAGGCGGCGAGCCCGTTCATCTTCCAGTTGCCCGCCACCAGCGGGCGGAGCGCAGCCGCGGCCATCCTTAAGTCCCTTTCCGCGTGCGGTTATCAGACCCGCAGGAACAGCGCCAGAGCGGCCTGATTTAAGCCCGGTTTTGCCCGATCTTTGCCCGATCCGTCTTGAGTTGCGGGGCGTTGGCCTGCTCCCTATAAGGTCGCCACCACCCCTCCATTTGGTCATCGAGTAGCCAAGGCATTTCATGCTTCGCGGAATCCACAAAGCCTCTTCGACCTGGCTCGGCCGCTTGTTGATGGGCGCCGTCATGAGCCTGATCGTTGTCAGCTTCGCGATCTGGGGCATCAACGATATTTTCCGCGGCTTCGGGCGCAACTCGGCGATCCGGGTCGGCGATGTCGACATTTCGCCCGATCAGTTCCGGCAATATTACAACGACCAGCTGCGCGAACTGAGCGTCCGCGCGCGCCGGCCGATCACGGCCGAACAGGCGCGCGCGCTTGGCTTCGACCGGCAAATCCTCAGCAAGCTGGTGATGGAAACCACACTTGATGAACAGGCCAAGGCGATGCGGCTCGGCGTCAGCGATGCCGAGATCGCCGATCGCATCACCAACGATCCGAACTTCAAAGGCGTCAGCGGCCAATTCGACCGCATGCGCTTCGAGCAAATGATCCGCGACGCCGGCTTCACCGAAGCCCGCTTCGTCGAGGACCGCCGCCGCATTCTGCTGCGCCGGCAGATTGCCACCAGCATCGCCGGCGGCTTGACGGTCCCGAACGCGGCGCTTGCTGCCGTCAACCAGTTCCAGAACGAACAGCGCGACATTTCCTATCTCACGCTCGGTCCGGCGCAGGCCGGCGAAATCGCGGCGCCGTCCGCCGACGCGCTTGAGAAATATTTCGACGAGCACAAGGTCCTGTTCCGCGCGCCCGAGTACCGCAAGGTCGGCGTGCTGTCGCTGTCGCCGTCCGAACTCGCCAAGCCCGATCAGGTCAGCGACGACGAGGCCAAGAAATATTACGAGCAGCACAAGGCGCAGTACGGCACGCCGGAAAAGCGCGAGATCCGTCAGGTCGCCTATCCGAAGGCTGAGGATGCCAAGGCGGCGCGCGAGCGCATCGACAATGGCGCCAAGTTCGACGATCTCGTTAAAGAGCTCGGCCTCAAGCCGGCCGACACCGATCTCGGGCTGGTGCCGAAGACCGCGATCATCGATCCCGCCATTGCCGATGCCGCATTCTCGGCAAAGTCGGGCGATGTCAGCCAGCCGATCACTGGACAGTTCGGCACCGTGCTCCTCACCGTCGGCAAAATCGAGCCCGGCACGCAAAAGACATTCGAGGAGGTTTCGGCGGAGATCAAGCGCGAGATCGCCGAAGCCAAGGCCAAGAGTCGAGATCAACGACCTGCGCGATAAGGTCGAGGACGAACGCGCCGGCGGCGCGACGCTCAGCGAGACCGGCAAGAAGTTCGGCCTTACGGCCCGCGTCATCGACGCCATCGACCGCGCCGGCAATGGCCCGGACGGCAAGCCGGTCGCCAACCTGCCCGACCCCAAGCTGGTGAGCGCCGCATTCGCAACCGATGTCGGCGTCGACAACGAAGCCCTGCAGCTGCCGAACGGCGGCTACCTCTATTACGACGTCACCGGCATCACGCCGTCGCACGACCGCAACCTCGCCGACGTCAAGGCGCAGGTCGAGCAGCATTGGCGCGATGACGAGGTCGCAAAGCGCCTCGCCGCCAAAACCGATGAACTTCTCGGCAAGCTCAAGGCGGGAACGTCGCTGGCCGACGTCGCGAACGGCGCCGGCCTCAAGGTCGAAACGGCCGTCGGCCTGCAACGCAACAAACCAGCCGATAAGCTGCCGGCGAAGCTCGTCGCCGCCGCGTTCCGCACGCCGAAGGACGGCGCCGGCAGCGCCGAAGGCGATCAGCCGACCGAGCGCTACGTGTTCCGCGTTAACACCGTCACCGATCCGAAACCGGATCCGGACTCCCCGCAGAGCAAAGCGATCACATCCCAGCTGCAGAACTCCTACGTCGACGACATCAGCGCCGAATACGTCGCGCACCTGGAAAATCAATTCGGCGTCGACGCCAATCAGCAGGTGCTCCAGCAAGTGATGGGCGGCGGCAGCCCCAACCAATAAGTCATGCAGATCGAGCCGCCGGAGAACGCTTTCGCCGAACGCTACGCCCGCGGCGAGCCGCAGGTTGTGTGGACGACGCTGGTTGCCGATCTCGAGACGCCGGTGTCGGCCTATCTGAAGCTCGGCGGCGGCAAGGCGATGAGCTTTCTGCTGGAGTCGGTGGAAGGCGGCGAAGCGCGCGGCCGCTACTCGATCATCGGGCTCGAACCGGATCTCGTCTGGCGCACCAACGGCGCCAAGGCCGAGATCAACCGCAATGCCCGCACCAAGCCCGATGCCTTCTCGCCGCTCAACGAGCCGCCGCTCGTCGCGCTGCGCGCGCTGATCAAGGAAAGCCGCATCGCGCTGCCGGAGAGCCTGCCGCCGATGGCGGCCGGCGTCTTCGGCTATCTGGGCTACGACATGGTGCGGCTGATGGAAGAGCTGCCGCAGCCCAATCCCGATCCGATCGGCATTCCCGATGCGGTGCTGGTGCGACCGACGCTGATCGTGGTGTTCGACGCGGTGAAGGATGCGCTCACGGTGGTGACGCCGGTGCGGGCGGAAAAGGGCGTCGATGCCAAGACCGCGCTCAAACGCGCCATCGAGCGCCTGTCCGGCGTGGTCGACGCGCTCGACAAGCCGCTCGACAAATCGCTCGCGGAGTATGACGAAGGCCCGCTCGACGTGCCGCCGAAATCGAACACCACGCCCGACGAATACAAGGCGATGGTGCTCAAGGCGAAGGACTACATCGTCGCCGGCGACGCCTTCCAGATCGTGCTGGCGCAGCGCTTCGAGGCGCCGTTCTCGCTGCCGCCATTCTCGCTCTATCGCGCGCTGCGGCGGACGAACCCGTCGCCTTATCTCTACTTCCTTGACTTCGGCGGCTTTGCGGTCGCCGGCTCCAGTCCAGAAATTCTGGTCAAGGTTGCCGGCGACGTCGTCACCATTCGTCCCATCGCCGGCACACGCCCGCGCGGTGCCTCGCCGCACGAGGACAAGGCGCTCGAAGAAGAATTGCTCGCCGATCCGAAAGAGCGCGCCGAGCACCTGATGCTGCTCGATCTCGGCCGCAACGACGTCGGCCGCGTCGCCAAGATCGGCACCGTCGAGGTCACCGACCAGTTTTTCGTCGAACGCTACAGCCACGTCATGCACATCGTCTCGAACGTCGAGGGCGAGCTCGACGGAAAATACGACGCGCTCGACGCGCTGGCCGCGGGATTTCCAGCCGGCACCGTGTCCGGCGCGCCGAAGGTTCGCGCCATGCAGATCATCGACGAGCTGGAGAAGGAAAAGCGCGGGCTCTACGCCGGCGCGGTCGGCTATTTCTCCGCCGCCGGCGAGATGGACACCTGCATCGTGCTGCGCACCGCGCTGGTGAAGGACGGCAAGATGTACGTGCAGGCCGGCGCCGGCATCGTCTACGATTCCGATCCCGCCTTCGAGCAACAGGAATGCATCAACAAGGCGAAGGCCCTGTTCCGCGCCGCCGAGGAAGCGCGTAGATTCGCCAGCGCCGCCAAACGCGGCCAGTAGGATCGTCATGCGCGCGCTGGGGATGCTCGACCGGCTGATCGGCCGGATCGTCGACACGTTCATGTGGCTGGCGCTGCCTTTGGTGCTGCTACTGTTCCTGCAATGGCCGCTGCGCGACATTTTCCACGCCTATTCGCGTGAGGCGAACGATCTCGGGCAGATCGTCTTCGCGCTCTATGTCGCGGTCAGCGTGACGGCAGCGACGCGCGCCGGCACACACCTTGCGGCGGACGCCGTGGCGCATCGCTATTCGCCGCGTACGCGTCACCGGTTGCGGCGGATTTGCACCGCCGTCGGGCTCATGCCCTGGGCGCTGTTCATCGTCTATGCCAGCCAAAATTTCGTGCTGCAATCGGCGCTCGGATTGGAGGCTTTCACCGATACGGCAAACCCCGGTTATTTCATCATCAAGCTCGCGCTCTGGCTCATGGCGCTCTTGGTGATCGCGCAGTCTGCGTTCGACATTTTCCGCCCCTTGCCGGCGGATGACACGTGATGGAGTGGACCGGTCTGGTTTTGCTGCTGCTGGTCGGCGTCGGCATCGTTACGACCGGGCTGCCGGCCGCCTTTATTCTCATCACGGTTGCCGCAATCGGCGCGCTCGTCGGCATCGCCAGCGACACGATTCCCTTTGCGGTGCTGTCCGCATTGCCGAACCGGCTGATCAATTTGTTCGAGAACGATCTGCTGCAGGCGCTGCCGCTCTACGTCACCATGGGTCTGCTGCTCGGACGCCTGCCGGTCGCCGACGCGCTGTACCGCACCGGCAACGCGATCCTGCCTCGCCGACCCTCGGCGCCGTTGGTCTCCGGCATGATACTCGGCGCCCTGCTCGGCCCGATGAACGGCTCGGTCGGTGCCAGCGTGCTCGGCTTGTCGCGTGTGGTGGCACCAAGGCTGAAGGCCGAAGGCATTCCGGCGGCGACGCGCGAAGCCGCAATCGCGGTCGCCGCCACGCTTGGCGTGCTGGTGCCGCCGTCGCTGGTCTTGATCCTGCTCAGCGACGCGATGCTCAACGCGCATACCGTCGCCGTGACACAAACCGGCCGCAGCGACCGTGTTGTCAACACGCAGGACATTTTCCATGCCGCGCTGCTGCCGGCGGGGATTTTCCTGGTGCTGTGCTTTGTCCTGTCGTGGCTTGCCGGCCGTTCGGCGACCAAGCTGCCGCCGTGCGAAAAGCTGACCGGCAGCGAGGCGGCGCTTGCCGGCCTCACGCTCGCCGCACTGCTCGTCCTGCTTGGCGGGGTCGCCACAGGATTTTTCTATGCGGTGGAGGCTGCGGCGATGGGCGCATTTACCCTGCTCTGCGCCGGACTTATCAGCGGGCACCTGCGCGGCGGCGTGCTGCGCGCGCTTTTGCACGACGCCATCGCCATCACCGGCGCGCTGTTTTCATTGCTGCTGGCGGCGACGACCTTCACCCTCGTTCTGCGGCTGCTCGGGACCGACCGCCTGGTGAACAATCTGGTCGTCGGCATTCCCGGCGGCAATACCGTTGCGGTTGCCGCAGTGCTGGCCGTGATCGGATTGTGCGCATTCGTGCTCGATGCCTTCGAGATCATCTTCGTGGTGATACCGATTGCGATCCCGCCGTTACTGATCCGCGTCGCCGATGCGCGCTGGGTATCGGTGCTGGTGCTGCTGACCTTGCAGTCGAGCTTCCTGCTGCCGCCCTTCGGCTATGCGCTGATGATGGTGCGCGGCGCGATGAAGCCGGCGGCACCTTTCCGTGCCTTCATCAGGGCGCTGGCGCCATTTCTCATCGCACAGTGGCTGCTGCTGGTGCTGGTGCTCTTTGTTCCGCAACTCGTTCACCTTACCGACAATACGGCGGACATGACCCGCGGCCCGGTCACGGTCGTGCCCGAGGATGAAATCAATAAGCGCCTCAGGGACATGTTGCCGCCGCCGCCCGACGAACCGCCTTGAGGCTGCTTGACCCCCTCCGCCCCCGGTCTTAAGACCTTAAATCGGCGGGAAAACATGATCGTTCTGATCGACAACTACGACAGCTTCACCTTCAACCTGGTCCACTATCTGGGGAGCCTGGGGGCGGACGTCGTCGTCCATCGCAACGACAAGATTTCGACCGCGGCGGTCATCGCCTCGCAACCGGACGCGATCGTGCTGTCGCCGGGACCCTGCACGCCGAACGAAGCCGGCATCTGCCTCGATCTCATCGCCAAGGCCTCGCCAACCATCCCGATCCTCGGCGTCTGTCTCGGCCATCAGGCGATCGGACAAGCGTTTGGCGGTACGGTCGTGCGGGCGACGCCGCAGCACGGCAAGGTGTTCGAGATCAAGCACAGCGGCACCGGCGTGTTCCGCGGCATCAACGGTCCACTGAAGGCGACGCGCTATCATTCGCTGGTGGTCGAGCGATCGAGCCTGCCGCGCGATCTCGTCGCCAATGCCGAGACGAACGATCTGGTGATGGGCCTGATGCACAAGAGCCTGCCGGTGCACGGCGTGCAATTCCATCCCGAGAGCATCGCCTCCGAGCACGGCCACCTGATGCTGAAGAATTTTCTCGACATCGCCGCGGCCTGGAACGCGAAGGCCGGGCGCCGCGCGCTCACCGCCGCGGAATAGAGGCGGCGCAGGGACCGCTCACATGGCCGACGAATTCAAAGCGCTCATCGCCAAGGTCGCGACCGGGGCAAGCCTGACGCGCCAGGAGGCGGCCTCCGCCTTCGACCGCATGATGTCGGGTGAAGCGACGCCCTCGCAAATGGGCGCGCTCCTCATGGCGTTGCGCGTGCGCGGCGAGACGGTCGACGAGATCACCGGCGCGGTCACCACGATGCGCGCCAAGATGCTGGCCGTGAAGGCGCCGCCCGACGCCGTCGACGTCGTCGGCACCGGCGGCGATGCCTCCGGCTCATTCAACATTTCCACATGCGCTGCCTTCATCGTGGCGGGTGCCGGCGTGCCGGTCGCCAAGCACGGCAACCGCGCGCTGTCGTCGAAGTCGGGCGCGGCGGACGTGCTGCAGGCGCTCGGCGTCAAGATCGATCTGAGCGCCGACCAGATCGGCCACTGTATCCGTGACGCCGGTATCGGCTTCATGTTCGCCCCCGCGCACCATCCGGCGATGAAGAACGTCGGACCGACCCGCGTCGAACTCGGCACCCGCACCATCTTCAATTTGCTCGGACCGTTGTCGAACCCGGCGAGCGTGAAGCGGCAGATGATCGGCACCTTCTCCAAGCAATGGGTCGAGCCGATGGCGCAGGTGCTCAAGAACCTCGGTTCGGAAACCGTCTGGGTCGTGCATGGCTCGGACGGGCTCGACGAGATCACGACGTCGGGGCCGACCAGCGTTGCCGCGCTCGCCAAGGGCAAGATCGACACTTTCGAGATCAAGCCGGGGGATATCGGCGTGCCGCGGGCCAAGCCCGAGGCGCTGCGCGGCGGCGATGCCGAGCACAATGCGCGCGCGCTGCTCGACGTGCTCAAGGGCAAAGCCAGCGCCTTCCGCGACGTGGCGCTGTTCAATGCCGCGGCTGCCTTGGTGGTGGCCGGCAAGGCAACCGACCTCAAGGGCGGGGCCGACATCGCCCGCAAGTCGATCGACAGCGGCGAGGCGGAAGGACGTCTCGACCGCCTCATTGCGGTGTCCAATGCAGCCCCCGCGGTGGCCTGAGGTGGACATCCTCAAGAAAATCGAAGCCTACAAACGCGAGGAGATCGCCGCGGCGAAGCACGTCCGCCCGCTGGCTGAGCTTGAGCGCGCGGCCAAGGCGGCGTCACCGCCACGCGGCTTCCTGCGCGCCATCGAAAAGCGGGTGGCAGCCGGCGACTATGCGCTGATTGCCGAGATCAAGAAGGCGAGCCCGTCGAAAGGGCTGATCCGGGCGGATTTCGATCCCCCGGCGCTGGCCAAGGCCTACGAGGCCGGCGGCGCTGCCTGCCTGTCCGTCCTGACCGATGCGCCGTCCTTTCAGGGCAAGCCGGAATTCCTGGCCCAGGCGCGCGACGCGACGGGATTGCCGGTGTTGAGGAAAGACTTCATCTACGAGCCCTATCAGGTTGTGGAATCTCGCGTTTTGGGCGCTGATTGCATCCTGATCATCATGGCCGGTGTCGACGACGTTGCGGCAAGCGAAATTGAGGCATCAGCCATTTCCAATGGGTTGGATGTTCTTATTGAAGTTCATCAGGAAGATGAATTGGAGCGGGCCCTGCGCCTGAAATCACGGCTGATCGGCGTCAACAACCGCGACCTGCGCACCTTCAAGACCTCGCTGGAAATCAGCGAGCGCCTCGCCCCGAAAATCCCGCGCGAACGGATCGTGGTGGCCGAAAGTGGGCTCAACACGCCTGCCGACCTCGCCCGCCTCGCCCGGATCGGCATCTCGACCTTCCTGATCGGCGAGAGCCTGATGCGCCAGGCCGACGTGACGGCCGCGACCCGCGCCGTCCTGAAGCGTGCCCCTCACCGTGCGCCCGCGGAGTAAGCCAGTGGCCAAACGAGCCAAGCGAGCAAAGAAGGCCACGCCCAGACGGAAAGCCGCCCGGCGCGCAAAGGCGAAACCGCGGCCCAAGTTGCGGCCCAGGGCGCGCCCCGCTCGCTCGAAAGCCCGCCGCGCCAAGACCCGCGCTAAAACCCGTCCAAAGGCCAAGGCGAGGCCCGCCTTGGCGCCCGCCGCGCCCCGCCTGAGTCACCTCGACCAGCGCGGCCAAGCCCGCATGGTCGACGTCACCGCCAAGGGCGCGACCGAGCGGGTCGCGACAGCGGAAGGCCGCGTGATCATGACGAAGGAGACCCTCGATCGCGTGCTCGAGGGCAACGCGCTCAAGGGCGACGTGCTTGGCGCGGCGCGGCTCGCCGGCATCATGGCGGCCAAGCGCACCCACGGCCTGATTCCGCTCTGCCACCCGCTGCCGATCACCAAGGTCGAGATCGAGATCGACCCCGAGCATGCGTTTCCCGGCTTCCTGGTGCAGGCGACGGTAAAGGTAACGGCCCAGACCGGCGTCGAGATGGAGGCGCTGACCGCGGTCTCGATCGCGTGCCTGACCATCTACGACATGGTCAAGGCGCTCGAAAAAGGCATGCGCATCGAGGGCATCCGTCTGCTGCACAAGACCGGCGGCAAATCCGGGCCGTGGAAGGCACAAGACCAGCAAACGCCCGCCCCCGCCGCGGCGCCCCAAGCAGAGCCTGCCGCGCCGCAGGCCGAGGCACAGCCGGCGCCATCCGCGACCCCCGAGGGCGGAGGCTAGAGCAATGCCGCTGATGCCGGTCGCGGACGCCTTGGCGCGCGTGCTCGAAGGCGCCGAGGCGCTGCCAGTGGAAGCCGTCACCCTCGACGCAGCGGACGGCCGCGTGCTGGCCGAGGATCTCGCGGCGCGGCGCACGCAGCCGCCGGACGCGGTCTCCGCCATGGACGGCTATGCGGTGCGTGCAAGCGACGTCGCAAACGTCCCGGCGACACTGAAGGTCATCGGCGAAGTCGCAGCCGGGCATCCCTTCGCCGGCGAGGTGAAGACCGGCCACGCCGCGCGCATCTTCACCGGCGGCGTCATGCCTAAAGGCAGCGACACCGTGGTGATCCAGGAGCATGCCGCGCGTGACGGCGACAGCGTCACCATCCAGAAGCCCGCCGCCAAGGGCCGCAATGTGCGCGCCCAAGGCATCGATTTCACCCAGGGCCAGGTGCTGCTGGGCAAGGGATGTCGCCTCACCGACCGTGACGTGATGCTGGCTGCGGCGATGAACTACGACGCCCTGCCCGTGCATCGGCGGCCCAAGGTCGCCGTGCTCGCGACCGGCGACGAGCTGGTGCCGCCTGGCTCGACGCCGAAGCCCGGCGAGATCGTCTATTCGAACGGTTTCGCCGTCATCGCGCTGGCACGCAATGCCGGCGCCGAAGTGCGCGATTTCGGCATCGCCCGTGACAAGGTCGAGGCGATCGCCGCCGCCGTTCGCCAGGCACGCGATTGGGGCGCCGATGTGCTGGTGACGTCCGGCGGCGCCTCGGTCGGCGAACACGACCTCGTGCAGCGCGCGCTCACATCCGAAGGGCTCGACCTGTGGTTCTGGCGCGTGGCGCTGCGCCCGGGACGGCCGATGATGCATGGCCGGCTAGGCGCCATGCACGTGCTCGGCGTGCCCGGCAATCCGGTATCGGCCTATGTCTGCGCTTTCCTCTTCCTCACGCCGCTGATCGGCCGCCTGACGGGCCGCAGCGAGGCGCCCTACGCGCCGGAGCCCGCCCGCCTTGGCCGCGACCTTCCCGCCAATGACGAGCGCCAGGACTATCTGCGGGCGACGCTTGAGCAGGGCCCGGACGGCCTCATCGCCACGCCCGTGGCCAACCAGGACAGTTCCCTAATGGCGCCGCTCGCCAGCGCAGGCTGCCTGCTGATTCGCGAGCCGCACGCGCCTGCCGCGAGTTCCGGTTCACGCTGTGTCATCCTTAAGCTCGGCCTTTAGCGGCTGATCGATTTTTTCACTCCAAATTAAATGGTTGCGGAACACATATCGAACAGATAGTGTCCGTTCATGATTTGTTTTCGGCTGGGGACCCGTTTGGGGCAGCCGCGACCGGGGAGATACCGATGCTGACCCGCAAGCAATTCGAGCTCTTGCGCTTCATCCACGAGCGGCTGACCGAGAGCGGGGTACCGCCCTCCTTCGACGAGATGAAGGATGCCTTGGACCTGCGCTCCAAGTCGGGCATCCACCGCCTGATCACGGCGCTGGAAGAGCGCGGCTTCATCCGGCGGCTCGCCAACCGCGCCCGGGCCATCGAGGTGATCAAGCTGCCCGATTCCGTCGCCCACGGCATCAGCGGCGGCGGCCGGTCCCGCGGCTTCAATCCGAGCGTGATCGAGGGCGACCTCGGCCGGGTCCGTGCGTCCGTCGCCTCCGACGATGTGGACGAGGACAGCACCCGCCCGATCGCGGTGCCGGTGATGGGCCGCATCGCCGCCGGCACGCCGATCGAGGCGATCCAGACCCGCAGCCATGTCATCAATATGCCGCCCGACCTGCTGTCGACCGGCGAGCACTTCGCGCTCGAAGTGCGCGGCGACTCGATGATCGAGGCTGGCATTCTCGACGGCGACATCGCGCTCATCCGCAAATCGGAGGCCGCCGACACCGGCGATATCGTGGTCGCGCTGATCGACGATGAGGAGGCGACGCTCAAGCGCTTCCGCCGCCGCGGCGCCTCGATTGCGCTCGAGCCCGCCAACACGGCCTACGAGGTGCGCATCCTGCCGCCCAATCGCGTGCGCATTCAGGGCAAGCTGGTGGGGCTGTTCCGCCGCTACTGAGGCTAGTCCCCGGCTTCGCGATCCTCGGCGCGCGGTGTTGCATCGCGCGACTGCGATGATGGCTGCGCCGCTTCGCCGGACACTGTATGTGCGGGCGCCCAGGGCCGGTCGTAGCCGGGCGGCTGCGCGTAACTTTCCTCAAAGCCCTGCCCCGTCCAGCGCAACGACGTCGCGCCGTAAGCGCGCCATGTTCTGCGGTCGACCAGCTTTGCCGCGCAATCGCCAGGCGCCTCGCGCCCGCTGACGACGACTGAGGCGCGCGCGCAGTCCTCGGCGAAGGCTTCGACGTCCAACGCCATCGACACGAGGCGCCCGTCCGCCAAACGGCCGAGGCAGCCGACGGCGTCGCAGCGAATGCCGTCGTGCAGGCTCTTGTCGGCCGGCAGGCGATCATCGGCGTCCGCCATCAGCCATTCCTTGATCGCGAAGGTGTCGCGGCCGCTCGCCAGCACAGCGAGCCGCCCATCCGCTCCCCGGATCGCCGCGGCGCGACCATCGGCATGGCCGCAACGCCGAGCGCGAGCGGAAAGCCGATGCTGTTCCTGCACGCGAGGATCGCGACGATAAGTCCGGCAAGCGCGGCGGCAATCGCCGCCCACCAAGCGGGCTCATGCGCGGCGGTGAAATAAACGACGGTGCCGAAGCCATACGCCACCGGCAGCCATGGCATCAGCCGTCCGGGCGCGACTTCGGCGAGCGCCCATTGCGACAGCAGGCGGCGTAGCTGCTCGGCCGGAACGCTGACGCCCTCGGGCAGCACGAGGCCGGCGCCGCGGCGCGCACCATCGATGCCCGCGGCCCGGGCCTTCGCGCGCGTTTGCTCCTGCTGACTCACAGCCCACGCCCCCAAGGGTCGCAGGGCCGGATGCTAGATCAATCTATGGTTGTGCCTAGGAGAACGGTTGCGAACCCTCAGCCTTTCGCCACTTCCTTGGCGAAGGTGTCGCGCAGGCCGATGGTGCGGTTGAACACCGGCTTACCCGGCGCGCTGTCGGCATCGGGGCAAAAATAACCGTTGCGCTCGAACTGAACCGGCTCGGGATTCTTGCCTTCCGCCAGCGCCGGCTCAAGCCGGGCATCCGCCAGCACGTCCAGCGAGTTGGGATTGAGATCGGCGGCGAAATTCTGCGCGTCGGGGTCGGGCTTCAGGAAAAGCGGATTGTAAACGCGCACTTCGGCCGGCATCGCATGCGCCGCCGAGACCCAGTGGATTGTCGCCTTGACCTTGCGGCCGTCCGGCGCGTTGCCGCCTCTGGTCGCCGGATCATAGGTGCAGCGCAGCTCGACCACCTCGCCCTTGGCGTTCTTCCTCATCTCCTTGCAGGTGATGAAGTAGGCATAGCGCAGCCGCACCTCGGCGCCGGGAGACACCCGGAAGAATTTCTTCGGCGGGTTCTCCATGAAATCGTCCTGCTCGATGAACAGCTCGCGCGCGAACTTGATCTTGCGCGAGCCCGCCGCCGGATTGTCGGGATGATTGACGGCGTCGAGCTCTTCCACCTGCCCTTCCGGGTAATTCTCGATCACGACCTTGAGCGGCTTGAGCACGGCCATGCGCCGCAGCGCGGTCTTGTTGAGCGCCTCGCGCACGCTAAATTCGAACATTCCGACGTCGACCACGCTGTTGGCCTTGGCGACACCGATGCGCTTGACGAAATCGCGGATCGCCGGCGGCGGCACGCCGCGCCGGCGCAGACCGGCAAGCGTCGGCATCCGCGGATCATCCCAGCCCTTGACATGGCCGTCGCGCACCAGGAGCGTCAGCACACGCTTCGACAGCACCGTGTAGGTGAGATTGAGCCGCGCGAATTCGTACTGATGCGGCTGCGACGGCACCTTCAGGTTGGAAATGAACCAGTCGTAGAGCGGACGGTGGTCTTCGAATTCCAGCGTGCAGATCGAATGCGTGATGTGCTCGATCGCGTCCGACTGGCCGTGGGCGTAGTCGTAGCTCGGATAGATCTTCCACGTCGTGCCGGTGCGCGGGTGCGGCGCATTGAGAATGCGGTACATCACCGGATCGCGCAGATTGATGTTGCCCGACGCCATATCGATCTTGGCGCGCAGCACGCGCTTGCCGTTCTCGAATTCGCCGGCGCGCATGCGGCGGAACAGGTCGAGGTTCTCCTCGACGCTGCGGTCGCGGAACGGGCTGTTCTTGCCCGGCTCGGTCAGCGTGCCGCGGTTGACGCGCATCTGCTCGTGGGTCTGGTCATCGACATAGGCCTTGCCGGCGCGGATCAGATCCTCGGCCCAATTGTAAAGCTGCTCGAAATAATCCGACGCGTGATAGAGGTGCTTGCCCCAGTCGAAGCCGAGCCAGCGCACGTCGCGTTCGATGGCGTCGATATATTCCTGCTCTTCCTTGGCCGGATTGGTGTCGTCGAAGCGCAGATGACAGCGGCCGCCGAATTCCTGCGCGATGCCGAAATTCAGGCAGATCGACTTGGCGTGGCCGATATGCAGGTAGCCGTTCGGCTCGGGCGGGAAGCGCGTCACCACCCCTTTGGCGCGTCCGGCGTCGAGGTCGGCTTTGACGATGTCGCGGATGAAGTCGCGGCCCGCCTCGGCCGCCTCTCCGCTTGTCATTTCGACCTTCGCCATGCGTCCTCGAATCCGCTAGAAATGCCGCGAACGGCGGCCTATGCCATGACGTAGGGCTCGGCTCAATGTCAAATTTGCCCGCAATTGTGGTACACGCCTGACCGATGACCGAGCCTGTGGTCGCCCGCTTTGCGCCGTCCCCGACCGGCTTTCTCCATATCGGCGGAGCCCGCACCGCGCTGTTCAACTGGCTGTTTGCGCGCCGCCATGGCGGCAAGATGCTGCTGCGGATCGAGGACACCGACCGTGAACGTTCGACCGCCGCCGCTATCAACGCCATCATCGACGGCCTGACCTGGCTCGGGCTCACCTGGGACGGCGAGATCGTGTTCCAGTTCTCGCGCGCCCAGCGGCACCGCGAGGTGGCCGAGCAGCTGCTCGCCGCCGGCAAGGCCTATCGCTGTTACGCCTCGCCCGAGGAACTCACCGCCATGCGCGAGGCCGCGCGCCGCGAGGGCCGTTCCAAGCTTTATGACGGCCGCTGGCGCGACCGCGATCCGGCCGAGGCGCCAGCAGGGGTGAAGCCGGTCATCCGCCTGAAGGCGCCGCAGACCGGCGAGACCGTGATCGAGGACCAGGTCCAGGGCCGCGTCGTGTGGCAGAACTCTGACCTCGACGACCTCGTGCTGCTGCGTTCGGATGGCACGCCCACATACATGCTCGCGGTCGTCGTGGATGACCACGACATGGCGATCACCCACGTTATCCGCGGTGACGATCACCTCACCAACGCCGCGCGGCAGAAGCACATTTACGATGCGCTCGGCTGGACCGTCCCGATCTTCGCACACATCCCGCTGATCCACGGCCCGGACGGCTCGAAGCTGTCTAAACGGCACGGCGCGCTCGGCATCGATGCCTACCGCGCGATGGGTTATCTGCCGGCGGCGATGCGAAACTACCTCGTCCGTCTCGGCTGGGCGCATGGCGACCAGGAGATTTTCACGACCGAGGAGATGAGCGCGGCCTTCGACCTGCCGGCGATCGGACGTTCCCCGGCGCGTTTTGATTTCGCCAAGCTCGAAAATCTCAATGGCTACTACATCCGCGCAACGTCTGACGCCGAATTGCTCGCCGCGCTCGAGCAACTGCTGCCGCATATCGCCGGCGGTCAGGAACTTGCCGGCCAGATGACACCGGCGCTGCGCCAAAAGCTCATCGAGGCCATGCCCGGCCTGAAAGAGCGCGCCAAGACTTTGGTCGAATTGTTCGACGCCTCGCGCTTCATCTGGGCGCGCCGGCCGCTCGACCCCAATGACCAAGCCAAGGCCCTCCTCACCGACGAAGCCAAAGGGCTCATCGCGGCGCTGCTGCCGGAACTCGAGGCTGTGGCCGACTGGAATCCGGGCTCGGTCGAGGCCGTGGTGCGGCCTTATGCAGAACGCTCGGGGCTCAAGCTGGGTGCCGTAGCGCAGCCGTTGCGGGCGGCCCTCACCGGGCGAACGACGTCGCCCCCGATCTTCGATGTGCTGGCCGTACTTGGCCGCGACGAGAGCCTCGCACGCCTGCGTGATCAGGCCGCGGCCCGGCCGGCTGCTTAGACGAAATTAACGTCCAATGCCTACATAGCGGGCATGCTACCGGTATGCGCTGTCTTGCAGCGCACACTTGAATGGGCTACGCAAAAAGCGGCCGGAAATCGCCCTAACCGGCGCAACCGCCACCCCCGGCCATAGCGCTTTTGCGCATCGCTCGCCATTTCGAGGGCTCGCCTATGGACGCCAAGACGGACAAGACCAAGACCGGCACCATCACGGTCGGTAACAAGAACTGGGACTTCCCCGTCTACGAGGGCACGATCGGCCCATCGGTCGTCGACATCGCCAAGCTCTACGGCGACAGCGGGATGTTCACCTACGATCCCGGCTTCACGTCGACGGCAAGCTGCGAATCCAAGATCACCTACATCGACGGCGACGAGGGCGTGCTGCTCTATCGCGGCTACCCGATTGAGCAACTCGCCGAACATGGCGACTTCCTCGAGACTTGCTATCTGCTGCTCTACGGCGAACTGCCGACGCCCGCGCAGAAGGCCGATTTCGATTACCGCGTCTCGCGCCACACCATGGTGCACGAGCAGATGATGCGGTTCTTCCAGGGCTTCCGCCGCGACGCTCATCCGATGGCGGTGATGGTGGGCTCGGTCGGCGCGCTGTCGGCGTTCTATCACGACTCCACCGACATCTCGGATCCGCATCAGCGCATGGTCGCGTCGATCCGCATGATCGCCAAGGTGCCGACGCTCGCGGCAATGGCCTACAAATATTCGATCGGCCAGCCGTTCGTTTATCCGAAGAACGAGCTCGACTATTCCACCAACTTCCTCCGCATGTGCTACGCGGTGCCGTCGGAGGAATACAAGCCGAACCCGGTGCTCGCGCGGGCGATGGATCGCATTTTCATCCTGCACGCCGATCACGAACAGAATGCTTCGACCTCGACGGTCCGGCTCGCCGGCTCGTCCGGCGCCAATCCGTTCGCCTGCATCGCGGCCGGCTGCGCCTGCCTGTGGGGTCCGGCGCATGGCGGCGCCAACGAGGCCGCGCTCAACATGCTGCGCGAGATCGGCACGGTCGAGCGCATTCCGGAATTCATCAAGCGCGCGAAGGACAAGAACGACAGCTACCGCCTGATGGGCTTCGGCCACCGCGTCTACAAGAACTACGACCCGCGCGCCAAGATCATGCAGAAGACCTGCCACGAGGTCTTGAACGAGCTCGGGATCAAGGACGATCCGCTGCTCGACGTCGCGATGGAGCTGGAGAAGATCGCGCTGCACGACGAGTACTTCATCGAGAAGAAGCTCTATCCGAACATCGATTTCTATTCGGGCATCACGCTCAAGGCGATGGGCTTCCCGACCACGATGTTCACGGTGCTGTTCGCGGTTGCGCGCACGGTCGGCTGGATCGCGCAGTGGAAAGAGATGATCGAGGACCCGAAGCAGAAGATCGGCCGTCCGCGTCAGCTCTATACCGGCGCGACCAGGCGCGACTACACCCCGATCTCGCGGCGCAAGTAATCTTCAGAGCCAGGACGATTTGCCGAACCGGGTCTTCGGCGTGTTGCCGTTGAGCTTCGGTGCCTTGGCGCCGTCGTAGGCCCAGGTCACGTAGGCGCCGCCCCAGGTGAAGCCGCCGCCGAACGCGGCGAGCAGCAGGCGGTCGCCAGTCTTGAGCTTCTCTTCATAGTCCCACAGGCTGAGCGGGATCGTCGCCGTGGTGGTGTTGCCGTATTTGTGGATGGTGAACATCACCTTCTCGAGCGGCAAACCGATGCGTTCGGCCGTTGTCTCGATGATGCGACGGTTCGCCTGGTGCGGCACGGCCCAATCGAGCATTTCGGCGGTGAGATTGTTGCGCGCCATGATGTCGCGCGCGACTTCAGACATGCCGGCGACCGCAAACTTGTAGACCGACGCGCCTTCCTGATGGACGTAGTGCATGCGCTTGGCGACGGTTTCCGCGGTCGGCGGCATGCGGCTGCCACCCGCCTTCTGATGCAGATATTGCGCGCCCGAGCCGTCGGAGTGCAGCACCGTATCCATGATGCCGTAGCCGTTGCTGTTCGGCTCGAGCAACACAGCGCCTGCGCCGTCGCCGAACAGCACGCAAGTCGCGCGATCGGTGTAGTCGACGATCGCCGACATCTTGTCGGTACCGACCACGATGACTTTCTTGTAGGTGCCCGCAGCGATGAACTGGTTGGCGACTGTCAGCGCGTAGATGAAACCCGAGCAGGCCGCCTGGATGTCGAAGCTGCCGACATTGCGGATGCCGACCATGTCGCAAATAAGATTCGCCGTGCAGGGATGGATGAAATCTGGCGTCGTCGTCGCGCAGATCAGAAGCTCGATGTCTTCCGGCCTCGTGTTCGTCTTTATGAGGAGGCCGCGCACGGCCTCGGCGCCCATGTGGGAACTGCCGAGCCCCTCGCCTTTCAGAATGTGGCGTTCCTTGATGCCGGTGCGCTCGGTAATCCAGGTATCGGTCGTGTCCACCATGCGCGCGAGATCGGCATTGGTGAGCACGTCCGGCGGGACGTAGCCGTGGACAGCAGTAATCGCGGCGCGGGTTTGCATCGGCAACGGGAAAATCCCAGCTTTCGGCAGTGGTTACGCGGCCGACCGGCCGGGAGTGGGCAACCTAGCCTTTTGAACCGGCGGGCGCCATGGCTGCGCGCGTGGATTGGTTAAGGCGGGCGGCGCAGTCCAGAACGGCAGCGGCCGCGCGGTCGCTCGGTACGGCTTGGCCGATCTCCATGATCCGGTCGAGCCGGACGAAGGCCTCCGTCTGGCGGCGGCGGTCCGGCGTATCGGCCAACAACGGCAGCAGTGCGGCGGCAAGCTTTTCGGCCGTGCAGTCTCTTTGCAGAAGCTCCGGCACGACGTTCTCGCCGAGGATCAGATTAGGCAGGATCGCGCTCGACGCGGTGATCAGCAGGCGGCCGACCAGTTCTTCGACCAAGGGAACCTTGTAGGCGGCCGCCATTGGAATGCCGGCGAGCGCCAGTTCCAGCGTCGAGGTGCCGGACTTGGTCAACGCCGCCCGCGCGCTCCGGAACGCCGCCTGTTTTTCGGCAACGTCGGTCACAACCCGCACCGGCACATCCCACTGGGCGACCGCTGTCCGCACGGCTTCGACAAGCCGCGGCACCGCCGGCACGACAACATCGAGCGGTCCGATCCGCTCACGCACCAGCCGAACCGCGTCGCCGAATATATGACCCATGCGGCGGAGCTCCCCGGTCCGGCTGCCCGGCAGCACGAGCAAGATGGGCGGGTCGCTCATGCGCCGCCGCACCTCCTCGGCATTCGGCCGCAGCGCAGCGACCTGTTCGCCAAGCGGATGTCCGACGAAGGTGCATGGTGGGCCGTGCAGGCGCTTCATCACTTCGGGCTCGAAGGGAAACAACGCCAATACTAGGTCGACATAGGGTCGCATGGCGCGCGCGCGGCCCGGTCGCCACGCCCACACCGTCGGGCACACATAGTCGATGATCGGGATGGTGGCGTCGCGGGCCCGTACCCGCCGCGCCACGCGGTGGCTGAAGTCCGGGCTGTCGATGATGACCAGGACATCCGGCTTGGCGGCGGCGGCGGCGGCAACAGCATCACGGATACGCCGCAGGATCGTCGGCAACCGGCCAGGCAACGATGCGAAACCAAAGGACGAGAGATCGCTGAGCGGATAGAGGCTCGGCATTCCTTCCGCCGCCATATGCGGACCGCCGACGCCGGAAAAGCGCGCGCCGTTATTGCGCCGTTTAATTGCGCCGATCAGCGCAGCACCCAGACGGTCACCGGACTCCTCGCCCGCAACCAGAAAGATGTGCGGCCCGCTGGCGCCGCTCATCGCGAGGGTCCGGCCGGTACGCCGACCACGAAAATTCCGGCGGCGTCCGCCGCTGCGACCAATCGTTCCGGCTCCGCGATCACGGTCTCGCCCGCCGCCACCGCAACACCGGCAAGACCGGCGCGCGCTGTGCCCTCGATCGTCGACGGCCCGATCGACGGCAAATCGAAGCGGCGATCTTGTTTAGGCTTTGCCGCCTTCACAAGGACGCCGGCGCCGGCAGAGGCGCGGATGCGGCCGCTGGCGCGCAATTGCGCAACGCGAGCCAACATCTGGTCGGTGCCTTCCGCGGCCTCGACCGCCAGCACATGCCTGTTGGCCACGACGACCGCCTGCCCGACGTCGAATGGGCCCGCGGCGCGCAGATAGTCGAAGCCAAGCGCCATGTCGGCGCGGTCGCGCTCCGACGGCTCGTTGCGACCAAGCGCACCCTCCCGCACCAGGATTTCCGGCGCCACTTCCTGCGCGCCCAGCAGACGAAAGCCGTGGCCTTCGATGACGCGGCCGACGCGCGACAGCAGATGGTTGTCGCCGCCGCGAAAAGCCTTGGCAACCTGCGGCAGCACCTTCAGCGTGAAAAGGTCGGGGCGCAGCTGCCAAAGCGACGGCCGCACCACCGAACCAAGACAGACGATATCGCGGCAGCCATTGTCGCGCGCAATACGAGCGACCGTGCCGAACTGGCCGAGGTGAACCCAATGGTGCTCGCGGTCGACGAAATCCGCTGGCTCGGCAAAGCCGCGCAACGGAAACAACAGCACCTTGCGCCCACGCGATGCAACCGAATCCGCGACCGAGAGCGGAAGACTGCCGCCGCCGCAGATCATCGCGAGCGGGGCCTCCTGGCTCACGGCCTCGGCGGCGCTCATGCGTCCTCGTCGGCCTCGCCGCGCTTGATCGCCGGGAAAGCGGGCGTTTGCCCGCGCGGATGAAGTCGATGATCTTACGGACGCGTGGGTCGTTGCCGAACTCCCGTTCGACCTGATCGAGCCGCGCGCGAAATTCACCCTCGCCGAAAAACAGCGCCTCGTAGGCGCGGCGGACATTGAGGACTTCCGCCTTCGACGCGCCGGCACGCCGCATGCCGATGACGTTAAGCCCAATCATGCTGGCGAGCGGTCCATGTGCCATGCCCCAGGGCATAACATCGGCACGGACGCCGCTCAGGCCGACAATCATCGCGCCCTCGCCGATCCTGCACAAATTGGCGCACTGCGACGCCGCCGCCGAACACGACGTTGTCGCCGATCACGACGTGACCACCGAGCATGATGTTGTTTGCGAATACGACATTGTTGCCGACCTGACAATCGTGCGCGACGTGTGAGCCGACCATCAAAAAGCATTTGTCGCCAACGCTGGTCACACCGCGATCTTGTGCCGTGCCAATATTCATCGTCACGCTTTCGCGGATATCACAGTCGGCGCCGACCAAGAGCTTGGTCGGCTCGCCGCGATAGCTGAACGACTGCGGCGGAGTGCCTAGCGAAGCAAAAGGATAGATGACTGTGCGCGGGCCGATCGTGGTGTGGCCGGCAAGATTGACGTGGCCGACGAGCCGGCAGTCGTCCCCGATGGTGACGTTTGCGCCGATGGTGCAGTAGGGACCGATCGATACATTCTTGCCGATTTGCGCCCCGGCCTCGATCCGCGCCGAGGGATCGATCATGCGTGCGCTCATGTGTCGGTCAACATCGCGCCGACTTCGGCCTCGGCCACAATCTGGCCGGCAACCTTGGCCTCGCCGCGAAACCACCACATGGTCTTGCGCTGGGCAATCTTCTTCATGTGGTATTCGATGGTATCCCCCGGGCGGACCGGTTTGCGGAATTTTGCCTTGTCGATGGTGAGGAAGAACACCGAGCGAGGCTCGATCGACGGAGTTGCCGCGATGCAGAGCACACCCGCGGTCTGCGCCATGCCCTCGATCATCAGCACGCCGGGGAAAACCGGATTCTCGGGAAAATGTCCCTGAAACTGCGGCTCGTTGATGGTGACGTTCTTGATGCCGATGCCGCTTTCATCGCCGCGGATTTCGATCACACGATCGACCATGAGGAACGGATAGCGGTGCGGCAGCATCTTGAGCACCACTGCGATGTCGGCCGCTTCCAGCTTTTTGACCTGTTCGTCCATGGCTAACGTCTCATTCCTCGGCAGCCACTCCGCTGCCGCCCTTGCGGCCGAGACGATCGAGAATCATCATCTCGCGGAACCACTGCTTCACGGGCTTCGCCGGCGTGCCACCCCAGCGGGCGCCTGCCGGCACATCGCCGTGCACGATGCTGGTCGCGGCGATCTGCGCCCCTTCCCCGATCGTGACGGCGTTATTTAGGCCGACGCGGGCGCCCAGCACAACAAAGTCTTCGAGCGTCGAAGAGCCGGAAATCCCGGTTTGTGCCACCAGCACGCAATGCCGGCCAATGCTGACATTGTGACCGACCTGCACAAGGTTGTCGATCTTGGTGCCCTCGCCGATCACGGTATCGCGGATGGCGCCGCGGTCGACGGTGGAACCGGCACCGATTTCGACGTCGTCCTGGATGATGACGCGGCCGACCTGTGGGATTTTGACGTGGCCCTTGCCACCCATGACGTAGCCGAAACCATCCTGGCCGATCCTGCAGCCTGGATGAACGATGACGCGGTCGCCGATCAACGCGTTGCTGATGGAGGCACCGGCGCCGACGGCGCAGTCGCGCCCGACGCGCACCTCCGCGCCGATCACGGCAGTGGCTGCAATCACCGTGCCCGAGCCAATCTCGGCGCGCGGCCCGATCACCGCGCCCGACTCGATGGTGACCCCGTCTTCAAGACGCGCACTTGCATCCACATGAGCGCCGGCCGATTTGCCGGCCTCATACAGAGACGAAGGCCGCAGCGCGTGCGGGAACAGATCGCGGGCGACTTGCACGAAAGCACGGTAAGGCTCGCGCACAATCAACGGCGCAACACGCGCCGGCAGCTCCCTGGCGAGCGCGGCCGTCACGAGACAAGCGCCGGCATGGGTTGCCGCAGCGGCGGCCGCCAGGTTTCTCTTGTCGAAAAACGCAAGATCGGATGGCGCCGCGCGATCGAGCGCCGCGACATTCACGATACGGCGTTCGCGAGCGGCCGCCGGCGGCGGTTCGGCACCGACGAGGCTTGCGACCTCATCAAGAGAGAGGCCGCGGGCGTATCTCAAAAAGACAGGCTCGCTCATCGTGCCGTGGTTCTCGGCTGGGCCTAGAACTTGGCGCCGCCGCTGAAGCGGAAGATCTGCGTCCGGTCGCAAACAGCGACACCGGAACTGCTGTCACAGTACTTCGTGATCGGATAGGCGAGATCGAAGCGGAGCGGACCAAGCGGCGAATCCCAGATCAGGCCTGCGCCGATCGAGGATCGGACGTCGGAGAACTTGTCGAGGCCAACTTGGACGGTCTGAACCGGCGATCCGGGTGGCGCCGAACCGGAGGTCACACTCGTATAGTTCCACAACGAGCCAGCATCCGCAAAAACCGCAAACTTGACGCCCACGTCACGCGGCAAGAAGTAGAGTGGCGTCTGGAACTCCAGGCTGCTGCCCCAATACAAGCTGCCGCCAAGTGCGTCATTCGTCGTGCCGGGTGTCAGGTCGCGCGGACCGATGCCTGCCGGCGCAAAGCCGCGCACCAGGTTCGGGCCCATGAAGAAGTTGTCCAGCATGCGCAATTGTTGGCCACCCCAACCCGTCTCTTGACCACCCTGCAAGTGCAGAACGCCGATGACGTCGGGCAAGATCTCGTAGTAATCGCGGAACTCGGCGGTGTTGCGAACAAAGTTTACATCACCACCAATGCCCGCCACGTCGGTCGTCAAGCTCGCAAACATGCCGCTGGTGGGCGACTTCAAGTTGTCGACGGTGTTGTAGCTAAGTGTATAGCCAAGCATCGACACCGTGACGGGACCGGCCGCCAGTTCCAAACGCACCGGCAGTGAGGCGGGCGTACAGGTGACGCCCGAGCTTAGGACTGTACCCGCAGGGAAACAGTTGTTGGCATCCGGCAGCGTAATTTCCTGCCTGTAAATCGAATAATGCGGCTGCAAGGCCAGCTCTTCCGTCAGCGCAAAACCGAGCCGCAAGTTGACGCCAATCGTTTGCGAATTATACGAAACATAATTCGTCGCCAGATTTTGCTGTCCATAAAGGTCGATACCACCGGCCATGCGATAGCCGAGGAAATAAGGCTCGACGTAGGAAAGCTGGAAGCCCTTCGAATATTGGCCGTAGCTGATCGATGCCTTGGCGAATTGACCACGGCCCATCAGGTTGCGATCAGCAACGCTGAGCTCCGTGATCCAGCCGTTCGCCGTGGAGTATCCGCCCGAGACCGAAAACTCGCCGGTCGGCTTCTCTTCGACATCGACATTGACGACGACACGATCCGGGGCCGAGCCCGGCTCGTTGGTGATCTTGACGGTCTTGAAGTAGTCGAGGTTCTTTAGTCGGCGCTCGGCGCGGTCGACCAGGGCGCGGTTATAGGGGTCGCCTTCGCCGATATCGAACTCGCGGCGGATGACATAGTCGCGCGTGCGGGTATTGCCGCGAATGTTGATGCGCTCGATATAGGCCCGGGTACCCTCTTCGACGACGAACGCGAGATTGATGATCTTTTTCTGGAAGTCGCGATCGCCGCGCGGGCGCACATTGGCAAAGGCGTAGCCGCGCTTGGCGGCCTCGATCGTCATCGTCTCGACGCTCTTCTGCACCAGATCCGCGTTGTAGACATTGCCGGGATTCAGCCTGACGTTGGCGCGCAGAATCCCCGGATCGAGCGCATGAACGTTTGAAATCACATCGACGGTGCCGACGTGATATTGCGCGCCTTCATCGATCGTGAAGACGATGTTGAAGCCCTTCTTCGAGGGATCATATTCACCGACGGCGGAGACGACGCGAATGTCGGCATAGCCGTGTGACAGATAAAATCGCCGCAGCAGGTCGCGGTCCGCTTCAATGCGGTCCGCATCATAAATATCCGTCGTTTGCAGGAAGCTGAACCAACCGGTTTCGGTAGTCTTGATCACGCGAAGCAAACGGCTGCGCGAGAAGGCATGGATGCCGTTGAACTCGATATCTTTCACGCCGGTCTTTTTGCCCTCGTTGATCTCAAAGACCAGGTCGACCCGGTTGTTGGGCAGTTCGATGATCTTCGGCACGACCGTGACGTCGAATAGGCCGGTGTGATGATAGAGTTCGATGATGCGCTGGACGTCCGCCTGCACGGTCGGCTTCGACAGCGTGCCGCGCGGCTTCGACTGCACTTCCGTCTGGAGCTGGGCGTCCTTCGCCTTCTTGTTACCCTCGAAGGCCACCCGGTCGATCACCGGATTTTCGGTAACGGAAATGACCAAACGGCCGCCGGTACGATTAAGCCGGACGTCGGAAAACAGTCCTGTCGCGTAAAGCGCCTTGATGCCTTCGTCGATTTCGCCGGGGCCCAATTGGCCGCCCGGGCCGGCCTTGAAATAGGACCGAATGGTCACGGCTTCGACGCGCCGATTACCCTCGACGACAATAGAATTGACGGTTTGCGCACCCGCTACACTTGAGGACGCAACTGCCACCACCCCAGCACTGACAAGGAGGCTGCCGAGGACAGCTAAGCTAACAGCCAGCCCCCGCACCCACCGCACACACAGTCCCATGCGCTATGCGCCCTCTAACCCCAACCCCTCGCGGCCGCCCCGCTGTGGCCGGCTAGCTGGTGACTCTACCCGGCTTTTTATAGCGTTTTGGTGGCAGTGCAAACGAAAGACCCGGCCAACTTCCCCTTTACCCTCAAAAAGTTGCCCCCAAGCAACGATTGTGAGGTGGCCAGGTGCAGGATGTCATTAATTTATGAACGCCCTGTATTTTGCGCGGTTGACCCGCCCGTAAAGCCAATAGAAGCGGAGCGCGACTGATAAGGATTAAGTCTTTGAAAGCCAAGAAGAATAGATCCCATGAAGGTCATTGAATGTCGCGAAAAGCATGAGCATTACGACAATTGCGAGGCCAATTCGAAATCCGACCTCCTGCGCGCGTTCCGAAAGTGGCCGGCCTCTAATTGATTCAATCAAATAGAACAAAAGATGACCGCCATCGAGCAGCGGGATCGGGAACAGGTTCAATAGTCCGATCGAGACCGACAACACGGCAGTGAGGTGCATGCACGCGGGGAAGGTATGGCAAACTTGGCCAGACACTTGCGCGATGCGGATCGGCCCGCCAAGTTGGTCCGCAGATTCCCGCCCAACGAAGACCCCCCCGATATAGGACAGCGTACGATCCACGACGAACCAGGTTTCCTGCGCGCCGAGCTTGACCGCATCGATCGGCCCGAGCCTCTCAGTCTTGATATCGTCGGCCGCCATCGAGCGGCTGATGCCAAGCACACCTAAGCGATGTGTATTGCCATAACCGTCCTTGATCTCTTTGAGCTGCGGCGTGGCGTTCAGCGAGACGGGAGCGCCCTGACGCTCGACCACGATTTTCAGCGGCTCGCCTGAGCTGATGCTCACAATGCGTTGCATGTCGGCAAAGCTGTCGATCTTCTCGCCGTCAATCGACAGAACCAGATCTCCGGGTTGAAAGCCGGCGGCGGCGGCGGCACTGCCTTCCTGTATGGCGTCAACCCGCGCGCTAGTGGTCTGCTTACCGACAATCATGAAAATGCCAGCAAAAATGGCGATAGCCAGCACGAAATTGGCGATCGGGCCGGCCGCCACAACGGCACCACGCGCACCGACCGCCTGGCCAATAAAGCTGTCTTTCTTCTCGCTCTCGGTCATCACGGCATGCGCCGCGTGATCAGGGGCGCTGGCGGCATTCTCGTCGCCGAAGAACTTCACATAGCCGCCAAGCGGCACCGCCGAGAGCTTCCAGCGCGTGCCGTAACGGTCGTAGAAGCCGACAAGCTCGGGACCAAAGCCCAGCGAGAACGTGAGCACCTTGATGCCGCACCAGCGGGCCACCAGGAAATGACCAAGCTCGTGGAAGAATACGACAATGGTCAGCACAAACAGGAAGGGAACCAGGTAACCCACCAGGCCGCCGCCGAACGCAGTCAAGCCTGCAATGAACGCAGTCAAGCCTGCAATAATGTCCAACCCCATTACGTCCTCGTCCCGCCCGTCCGGCGCGCTAGAGTTACCAAAACCTTACCTAGGATGCCTTTACGGCAATTTCGGGCAAGAGGCCCTGGGCAATACTTCTCGCAACATGGTCAACGGCGATGGCCGCGTCGACCCCTGTGGGCTCGGCCAAAAGGCCGCGGGCGGAAGCTGCTTCCAGGGTCGCTTCGACCAGCGACACAATGGCTGGAAATGCGATGCGGCCGCTGAGGAACGCCCCGACCGCGATCTCGTCGGCCGCGTTCATGACAGTCGGCGCAGCCCCGCCCAGCTCCATCACCTTGCGTGCCAAGGCCACGGCCGGGAACCGGACAGGATCCGGCGCCTCGAAGGTCAACTCACGCACCCGTGCCAAATCGAGACGCGTGGATGGCGTATCGATGCGACGCGGCCAGGCGAGGCAATGCGCGATCGGAATCCGCATGTCCGGCGAACCAAGCTGGGCGACCACCGAACCGTCGCGGAATTCCACCAACCCGTGCACGACCGACTGGGGATGCACCAGAACGTCGATCTCGTCGGGTTTGAGCCCGAACAGATGCTGCGCCTCGATCAGCTCGAGGCCCTTGTTCATCATGCTGGCCGAGTTCGACCGTGATGCGCTGGCCCATCGACCAGTTGGGATGACGCAGCGCCTGCTCGGGCGTGGCTTGCCTGATCTGATCGAGCGACCAGGTGCGGAACGGTCCACCGGACGCCGTCAGGATGATACGTTTGACGTCCTCGCGCGGGCCGGCGCCGAGCGCCTGAAAAATCGCGTTGTGCTCGCTATCGACCGGCAACACGTTGGCGCCGGAGCTCAGCGCTTTGCGCATGAACAAGCTGCCGGCGCAAACGAGGCATTCCTTGTTGGCGAGCGCGACCGTCGCGCCACGCTCGATGGCGGCCAAGGTCGGCTTGAGCCCGATCGCCCCGCTGATCGCCGCCATCACCCAATCGGCCGGACGTTGCGCGGCTTCGAGCAGCGCTTCTTCACCGGACGCCGCTTCGATGTTGCTGCCGGCCAGCGCCTGTTTCAGTTCGTCGTAGGCGCCGTGATCGGCGACCACGGCAAGTTGCGCGCCGACCTCGCGCGCGACCCTCGCCAGCACCGCGGCACTCTTGCGCGCCGTGACCGCCACGACGCGGTAACGGTCGGGCTCGCGCTTGATGAGATCGATGGTGCTGGCGCCGATCGAACCGGTGGCGCCAAGAATGGTGATGCGCCGCTGACCAAGGGTCGGTGCGGGCTTCGAGCGGGCAAGAGTGACCGTCATCGGCTCACCATACCAGCAGTCCACGCGCCGCGTTATCAAAGCCGCCGCGCAACAATCCGACCAGGCAACCGGCGACCGCTGCCGCCAGGAATCCGTCAAGCCGGTCCATCACGCCGCCATGGCCCGGAATGATGTGGCTTGCGTCCTTGGCGCCGAACCGGCGCTTGATCCATGATTCAAACAAGTCGCCGACCTGCGCCACGATCGACAACAACAACGCGACAATCGCAATCGTTCCCTTGTCGAACGGCCCGAGGAAGCCGGCGAGCACGACTGCGGCGATAATCGCGCCGAGCGTACCGGCGATTGCGCCCGACCAAGTCTTCTTCGGACTGATCATCGGCGCGAGTTTGGGTCCGCCGATCGCGCGCCCGGCAAAATAAGCAACGATGTCGGTCGACCAAACGATGGCGAACAGAAGCAGCAACGCCGACAAACCGTAGGTCGTATCGGCACGCAACAGCATCGGCGCGAGCATTATGCATCCCGCATAGCCGATGCCGGCCGCCACCCAGAAACGCAGCTCGCGCGGCGCGAAAATCGTGGCGGCAAGCGCGCCCAAGACAACAAACAAAATCGCCGTAATCGGATGGTGGCGCCAGCCGATCAGCGTGCCCACCGCGATCGCACCGGCGCCGGACGCAAGCATCAACGGGTAGCGCGGCCCGACCACCAAATGAATCCACTCCCACAGCACCGCGATGGCGGCGAGGCACCAGAAAATGGCAAACGGCAGATCGCCGAGCCATGCAATCAGGATCGCAGCCGGCGCCATCACCGCGGCGGAAACAATCCGCAGCATGAGATTGTGCGCCGGCGCGGCCACGGCGCCTTCAGCTTTACCGGGGGTGGACGCGGGACCGACGTCGATCACGTCAGGATCCGGTCTTGGCGACCAAACCGCCGAAGCGGCGCTCGCGCTGCTGGTATTCACGGATTGCGGCCTCGAGCGTGGTGCGATCAAAATCAGGCCAATAGGTCGGCACGAACACCAGTTCGCTGTACGCCGATTGCCAAAGCAGGAAGTTCGACAGACGCTGCTCGCCGCTGGTGCGGATGATCAAATCAGGATCCGGTAAGTCGGGCGCGTCGAGATAACCGCCGAACGTTTCAGCGGTGATGTCGGCGGGCTTGAGCTGGCCTTGCGCGACCTCCTCGGCGATCCGCCGTGCCGCGCGCGTGATCTCCTGCCGCGCGCCGTAGTTGAACGCAACGATGAGCGTCAGGCTGGTATTTGATTTGGTGAGCTCTTCAGCTTCGACCAGTAGCCGCCCGATTTCGGGGTCGAGCGACTGGCGCTCGCCAATAATGCGGACACGGACATTGCTCTTGTGCAGATCGGCCAGATCGTTGCGGATAAAGCGCCGCAGCAACCCCATCAGCTCGCCGACCTCGGAGGCCGGACGCGACCAGTTCTCGGCGCTGAAGGAAAAAATCGTGACGTAGGAAATTCCGATGTCGGCCGCGGCGCGGATCGTGCGCCGCAACGCCTCGACGCCGCGGCGGTGGCCTTCCACGCGCGGCAAGCCGCGCGCCGCAGCCCAGCGGCCATTGCCGTCCATAATGATGGCGACGTGGCGCGGCACCTTGAACGGCTCGCCGTCCTGCGGAATTTTGACCTCAGTCATGGATCGTAAGACCTCAGACCGTGAGGATCTCCTTTTCCTTCGTCCCCAGCATCTGATCGATTTCGGATATGCCGGCGTCAGTCGCCTTCTGGATCTCGGCGGAAAACTTGTCGTGATCGTCCTTGCTGATCTTGTGATCCTTTTCGAGCTTTTTGACGACGTCCATCGCGTCACGCCGTACGTGACGCACGGCGACGCGCGCGGTCTCGGCATACTTGTGCGCGATCTTGACTAGCTCCTTGCGGCGCTCCTCGTTGAGCTCGGGGATGCGCAAACGTAGCGTCTGCCCTTCGGTCGCCGGTGACAAACCCAAATTGGCGTTGACGATCGCCTTCTCTACCGCGTGCACCAGCGAGCGATCCCAGACGTTGACGGTAATCAGCCGCGGCTCCGGAACGTTGACGGTCGCCACCTGGGCGATCGGCATTTGCGCGCCATAGGCATCGACCATGATCGGATCAAGCATGTGCGCAGACGCGCGGCCGGTGCGAAGGCCGGACAGTTCGGTCTTCAAGACCGAGCTCGCGCCGTGCATGCGGCGCTTGATTTCATTCAAATCGTACGTTGCGTTTGCCATTGCCAATCCCCGAACTCGACGCTTTCAGCGGCGGCCGGGTTTCCAGTTAAGCGTTTCGCCGGCCGATCAGCCGACCACCGTCGCCCTGCCCTTGCCGCGCAATACGGCCTCAATCGCGCCCTTCTCGGCGATCGAGAACACGATGATAGGCATACGGTTTTCCCGGGCAAGCGCGAAGGCGGTCGAGTCCATAACCCCTAAATTCTTCTCGATTGCCTCCTGGTGGCCGAGCTTGTCGTAGCGCTGGGCCTTGGGGTCTTTCTTGGGGTCGGCGCTGTAGACGCCGTCGACATTGGTGGCCTTGAGCACGGCCTTGGCCTCAAGCTCCGCGGCGCGCAGCACCGCCGTGGTGTCGGTCGTAAAGAACGGATTACCGGTTCCGGCGGCCAGCAGCACGATGCGGCCCTTGGCGAGGTTCTTCATCGCCCGCTTGCGATTATAGGTCTCGCAGACAGCCGTCATGGCCAGCGCCGACAGCGTGCGCGCCTCGCGGCCGGCGCGCTCGATCGCAGCCTCGAGCACGAGGCAGTTCATCACCGTCGCCAGCATGCCCATGGTGTCGCCGACCGGCCGCGGCACGCCGCGGCTGGAAACTTCGACACCTCTGAAAATGTTGCCGCCGCCGACCACGACACCGAGCTCGACGCCGATCTTCGCAGTGGCGACCAGATCGATGGCGATACGCTCGACCATGGCCTGGTCGAAGCCCGAGCCGTGGGCGCCGCCGAGCGCTTCGCCCGATAATTTGACGATGACGCGGCGGTAGAGCGGGTCAGCCATTCAATTCCCCACAAGCCGCGGCGACGTTTCGATCAGCTTTGCCCCGCGGCAGCCGCGACCTCGGCGGCAAAATCCGTTTCCTGCTTCTCGATCCCTTCGCCGAGCGCGTAACGCACGAAGCCCGTGACCTTGATGGCGCCGCCCGCCTGGCCTTCGATTTCCTTGAGCGCCTGCGCGACGCTCTTCTTGTCGTCGAAGATGAACGGCTGCTCCAGCAGGGTGGCTTCCTTGTAGAAGGTCTTGAGGCCCGACTCGACGATCTTCTCGATCACGTTAGCGGGTTTCCCCTGCTGCTTGAACTTGTCGGCCAGCACATTCTTCTCGCGTTCCACAACCGCCGGATCGAGTCCCGAGGGGTCGACCGCCTGCGGATTGGCGGAAGCGACATGCATGGCGACCTGACGCGCGATCGGCGCAAGGACGTCGGCCTTGCCAGCGGACTCCAACGCGACGATGACGCCGATCTTGCCGAGACCGTCGGTGATCGCGTTATGCACATAGGAGCCGATCACGCCCTGCTTCACCGACAGGGAAGCAGCACGGCGCAGCGTCATGTTCTCGCCGATCTTGGCGATGGTCTCGCTGATCGACTCGCCAACGGTGATCGAGCCCGCCTTGGCGGCCTTGATCTTCTCGACGTCGGTGCCGGCGCTGAGCGCGACGTCGGCGATCATCTTGACCAGCCCCTGAAACAGATCGTTGCGCGCAACGAAGTCGGTTTCCGAATTGACCTCGACGACGACGCCCTTGGTGCCCTGCACGAGCACGCCGACGAGACCTTCGGCCGCGACGCGGCCGGCCTTCTTGGCGGCCTTCGACAGCCCCTTCTTGCGCAGCCAATCCTGCGCCTCCTTGAGGTCGCCATTGGTCTCGGTCAGCGCGGCCTTGCAATCCATCATGCCGGCGCCCGTCGACTTGCGCAGCTCCTTGACCATTTGCGCAGAGATATTCGCCATCACCCGTTCCTCTATCCGCCGTGCCCAAGTTCGGCCGGCGCTTAAGGGCATTGAATCTGAAGCGAGCAAGCCCGGCGCTCACGGCGCCGGGCGCTGATCGAACTTACTCGGCCTCCGCCGTCAGCTCTTTCGCCTTGGCGATCCAGCCGGGCACGCGGCCGGGGAGGCCGACTTCTTCACCGATATTATGCGCGGCCTTGTCGTTGAGCTCGGCGATCTGCGAGAAATGGAAGATGCCGAGATCGTTGAGCTGCTTCTCGATCGCCGGCGAGACGCCGGGCAGCTTCTTGAGATCGTCGGCGGCGCCGCGCGGGCCCGCCAACGGCTCGAAGCCGAGATCGCCGGCTGCGGGCTGCGTCGGGATCTGTTCGGTGACGAGCGGCTTCTCCTGCGCGCCGACGTCGACCCCCGCCTCGCCCTGGGCGCGCGAGATGCCATCGATGGCGGCTTTCGCGATGAGGTCGCAGTAGAGCGACACGGCGCGGCTCGCGTCATCGTTGCCCGGGATCACGTAGGTGATGCCGGCCGGATCGCAATTGGTATCGACGACGGCGGCGACCGGGATGTTGAGGCGCTGCGCTTCCTTGATCGCGATGTCTTCCTTGTTGGTGTCGATCACAAACAGCAGGTCGGGCACGCCACCCATGTCCTTGATGCCGCCCAGCGAGCGGTCGAGCTTGTCGCGCTCGCGCTGCATGGTCAGACGCTCTTTCTTCGTGTAGCCGCCGGACTCGCCGGAATTGAGCATCTCGTCGAGCTTGCGCAGGCGCGAGATCGAACCGGAAATCGTTTTCCAGTTGGTCAGCGTGCCGCCGAGCCAACGCGAATTGACGTAGTACTGCGCCGAACGCTTGGCGGCATCGGCGATGGCGTCCTGCGCCTGCCGCTTGGTGCCGACGAACAGAATGCGGCCGCCCTTCGCGACGGTATCGCTGACCGCTTTCAATGCCTGATGCAGCATCGGCACGGTCTGCGCGAGATCGACGATGTGAATATTGTTGCGGGTGCCGAAGATGTATTGCCCCATCTTCGGGTTCCAGCGGTGGGCCTGATGGCCGAAATGCACGCCAGCTTCCAACAGCTGACGCATCGAGTAGTCAGGGAGCGACATAAGTTCTTCTCCGGTTGATCCGCCGCGGACGGTTGTGAGCCCATTTGGGCCACCGGACGGCCTTTTTGACCCATTGTCGGGGCCTAAAGCCATCGTCCGCGTGAGTGATGTGCGGGGCTTATATAGGCGGTTTTCAGGGTATGCAAGGCGGCCGGCCGCAACCGGATTTGGCCGGTCCCCGCTTACTCGCCCTGCTTCACATAGAGCGCATGGCAGCCGTCGCAGACGGCCGCCGCGATAGACGGGGCGTTTATGCGCCCATCGGTGACAGATCGACGCGCGGCGCGACGTAGGGGACGAAACGCGAGCGGATAAGTTTGGCCGAGCTTGCGGCGGCGGCGCGCGTCATGAGTTCAAGTCTGAGCAAGAAGATTTCAGCCAGCATGGCGGCCTCCCATTGCAGTGGCCGCAACATCTCACCTTCAGGTTGAAGGAGGCTCAACTAACACGGCTAGCGTTGCGTTAAAGCGAGCCGCGCAAATCCATGACGGGCGAGTGACTTTTGTGACTAGAGCGCCTCGACCGTGACGACGCCGGGCACAGCCTTGATGGCGCCGGCGATCTGCGGCGAGACCTTGAAGCGGCCGGGCAGCTTCACCTCGACTTCCGTGCCCTGCTTCAACATCAGTACGACACTGACTTCGCCGTCGCCGTTCGCCGCCGTGCGTTGCGGGGCCGGCTCGAGCCGCTTGGCAACCGCCTCGATCGGCTTATCGTCGCGCAGAAACACGCGCAGGCCCTTGTGCAAGTTGGCGGCGGCCGCATCGAGCGGTTCGGCCGACTGGATGCGCGCGCGCACGTCGTCACCCTGCACTTCCGCCGACAGGAACAGCAGCACCGCGGTGCCGGGCTCGAGCAGATCGCGATGTTCGGCGAGGCCTTCCGAGAAGATCACCGCCTCGAAATGCCCCGACGGATCGGAGAGACCGATGATGCCCATCTTGCTGCCGGTCCGCGTGCGCCGTTCCTGGCGCGAGACCACGGTCGCCGCAACTCGCCCGGCCGTAGCGCCGGCTTTCACAGCGCGCGCGAATTCCACCCACGGCTGCACACGCAGTTTCTTCAGGACCGCGGCATAGTCGTCGAGCGGATGGCCCGACAGGAAGAAGCCGACCGCCTCATACTCGCGACGCAAGCGTTCCGCCGGCAGCCACGGCTCGACGGACGGCAGCGTCACCGGCTCGCGGTTGCCGCCGCCGCCGAACAATTCGCTCTGCCCGACCGCGGCGGTGTCGTGGCTGCGCTGCGCGCGCGCCAGTACGGTATCCATCACCGCAAGGACGCGGGCGCGGTTTGTTTCGAATTCGTCGAACGCCCCGGCCGCCGCCAGGCTCTCCAGCACGCGCTTGTTGACGGCGCGCGGGTTGATGCGGTCGGCGAAATCGGCGAGATCGGCAAATTTCCGTTCGCCGCGCGCGGCGATGATCGCTTCCACCGCCTGCCGGCCGACGCCTTTCAGCGCCGCCAGCGCGTAGATGATGGTGTTGCCTTCGACCTCGAACTCGACGCTCGAGCGGTTGATCGACGGCGGATCGACGCGGATACCAAGGCGCTCGGCCTCGGCGCGGAATTCGGCGAGCTTGTCGGTATTGCCCATGTCGAGCGTCATCGACGCCGCCAGGAACTCGACCGGATAATTCGTCTTCATATACGCAGTCTGATAGGCGACCAGCGCGTAAGCCGCGGCGTGGCTCTTGTTGAAGCCGTATTCGGCGAAGCGCTCGAGCAGATCGAAGATGGCGTCGGCTTGTGCCTTGCCGATCGAGCGTTCGACGCAGCCGGACACGAAACGCTCGCGCTGCGCCTGCATCTCCTTGCGGATTTTCTTGCCCATGGCGCGACGCAGAAGGTCGGCTTCGCCGAGCGAGTAGCCGGCAAGGATTTGCGCGGCCTGCATCACCTGCTCCTGATAGACGATGACGCCGAAGGTCTCCTTCAGGATCGGCTCGAGCTTGGGGTGGATGTAGTCGGACGGCTCCATGCCGTGCTTGCGCGCGCAATAGCTCGGGATATTGGCCATCGGACCCGGGCGATAAAGCGCGACCAGCGCAATGATTTCCTCGAAGCGGTCGGGCCGCATGTCGAGCAGAACGCGCCGCATGCCTGCGCTTTCCAGTTGGAACACACCGACCGCTTCGGCGCGTGCCAGCAAATCGTAAGTGTTTTTGTCGTCGAGGGGGATCTTGCCGAGGTCGATATCGATGCCGCGGCGCCGGACGAGTTTGCAGGCGACATCGAGCACGGTCAGCGTCTTCAAGCCGAGGAAGTCGAATTTTACCAGGCCGGCTTGCTCAACCCATTTCATGTTGAACTGGGTGACCGGCATGTCGGATTTCGGATCGCGATAGAGCGGCACCAGCTCGGTGAGCGGCCGGTCGCCGATGACGATGCCGGCGGCGTGGGTCGAGGCGTGGCGCGTCAAGCCTTCGAGCTTGCGCGCGATATCGAAGGCGCGCTTGACCACCGGATCACTGTCGCGTTCGGCCTGCAATTTGGGCTCGCCCTCGATCGCCTGCGCAAGCGTGACCGGCGCGGCGGGGTTCTGCGGCACAAGCTTGCAGAGCTTATCGACCTGCCCGTACGGCATCTGCAGCACGCGACCGACGTCACGCAGCACGCCGCGCGCCTGCAGTGTGCCGAAGGTGATGATCTGCGCCACCTGGTCGCGGCCGTAGCGCTCCTGCACGTAGCGGATCACCTCGTCGCGGCGGTCCTGGCAGAAGTCCACGTCGAAGTCCGGCATCGACACGCGCTCGGGATTGAGGAAGCGCTCGAACAGAAGCCCGAAGCGGATCGGATCGAGATCGGTGATGGTGAGCGCGTAGGAGACGAGCGAGCCGGCGCCAGAGCCGCGGCCGGGGCCCACAGGGATGCCCAGCGACTTCGCGTGCTGAATGAAATCGGACACGATGAGGAAGTAGCCGGGATAGTTCATGCCAGCGATGACTTCGAGTTCGAACGCGAGCCGCTCGCGGTATTCGTCCTCGGTGTGGCCGGGCGCCACGCCGGCGGTCGTGAGACGCAGTGTGAGGCCCTCTTCCGCGCGCTTGCGCAGTTCGGCGGCCTCGTCCTCGCCGGCAGTGAAGCGCGGCAAAATCGGCTGATGCGTGCGCGGGCGAAACGAGCAGCGCTCGGCGATCTCGACGGTCGAAGCGAGCGCTTCCGGCAGATCGGCGAACAGCGTAGACATCTCGCGGCGCGACTTGAAGCGATGCTCGGGCGTGAGCTGGCGGCGGTCGCCTTCGGCGATCAAGCGGCCTTCGGCGATGCAGATCAGCGCGTCATGCGCCTCGTAGTCCTGCGCTGTCGCAAAGTAGGGCTCGTTGGTGGCGACAAGCGGAATGCCTTTGCTGTAGGCGAGATCGATCAGCAGCGGCTCACTGCGTTTCTCGGCCGCGGTGCCATGGCGCTGCAATTCGACATAGAGGCGGTCGCCGAACAGGGCCTGCAGCGCGTCGAGCCGCGATGCGGCGAGATGGCTTTGCCCGGCCGCGATCACACCATCGAGCGGGCCGCCCGGCCCGCCGGTCAGCGCGATGATGCCGTCGGTTTCGCCCTCGAGCCAGGCCAGCTTCAACCGCGGCGGTTCGTTCGGCGGTGAATCGAGGAAGGCGCGCGACGACAACCGCATCAGGCTGCGGTAGCCCTGCTCGCGCGCAGCCAAGAGCACGACGCGCGTGCGCTCGGGCGCGGCGTTGCCGTTGCGCTGGCCATGATCGGTGTCGCCAAAATCGAGCGCCAGCGCACAGCCGACGATCGGCTGAATGCCGGAGCCGCTCAGCTTCTCAGAGAATTCGAGCGCGCCGAACATGTTGTCGGTGTCGGTGAGCGCAAGCGCCGGCTGATGGTCGGCTTTGGCAAGCTCGGCCAGCCGCGCGATGGTGAGCGCGCCTTCCAGCAGCGAATAGGATGAGTGCACGTGCAGGTGCACGAAATCGAGATCGGCCATTTTGGAACTTGGTGATTCCCTGTCCCGCTCAGAGTGGGGACGACGACCGCGCAAGTCCATCACCAAGACCGCAGCGGGCGGCGCTATGCCCGCTTTTCACGGCGCCGCGTCATTCCGCGGGTCATGCCGGCCTGGGCAGCCGGTCATGACGACGCGGATACGCGACACAAACAGGCGGACATAAGGCGGCTTACAAATTCCCGAGCACCTGCGACCAGATGGCGATCATGCCGACGAACAGCGTGAGCGAGGTCAGCGCAGCGGCTTCCTGGATGACAGCTTTGAACATCGAATCCCTCCCAAGAACGGACAGGGAACGTAGTTCATGTTATGTTCTAAAGTCAAGCGATGGTGGTGGGTCAGTTTCAATTGTGGCGGAACCTCAAGGGTAGCCGGGGCTTAACTGCTATGCGTGCTTATTGCTGCACTGCCACATTTTTGGCCGGTTCGGTTCCGTACACAACCTATGGGTATCTGCTGAGTTCTCTATGTAGACTTTTCGGTATGCCCAAACCGCCAAAGCGGAAACCACACCACCGTACCAACACCCCGCTGGATCATATCCCGGCATGGGTCTGTGGCGCAGCTGGCGGGATGATTGCCGCGCTCGGTCAGTTCATTGGTCAGACATTTAACGAAGTAATTCAGCACATTGCTGATGGAGAAACGAACGTAGCGATGACGCAGATTGGCGCATTTCTAATTGGTACTGGGCTGATGGCGATTACCGGCGCGGTAGTCGCTCACTTCTTGCAAGCAAGAACCGAAAATCGGTGGGCGCTGTTTTTGGCTGGTGCGGCGGCAACGTCTATTGGCACTACCGCATTGCCTGGTTTTGCAAAGCTAGTGAAGCGTGTCGATATTGCTCCAATAACGATGGCTTATGCTTCTGACGGTTCTAAATGTGACGAGGCGCAATTTTCGCTTGGCACAGGTGTGCTCCAGTTTTTTGGCTTAACTAAATCCGGATATCGCGTCGTTGTTGGCTCGTTCAAAGATACGAACGAAGCGCAGGCGCTCGCGGAGAAAATAAATAAACAAGATTCCACACTCCATGCTTTTGTTGGCGAGCGTGCTCCTTGCAACGAATTTTACCCTGTCATCGTCGGGCCAGCTACAAGTACGCTTGCAGAAGCACAAAAGACAGAAACAAAAGTCCTCAAACTCGAATCAATACCCGGTGCTTATATATCGAAGCGCCAGTACTAATTAGCTCGCAATTTGTTTTGATTGTTGACGGCGATCATAAAGCCAAACAACAGCCTCACACCTAATCCATTTGATTGCATCGGCGCGATTGGTGAAACCGTAAATCGTTTCCTCTTCTCCATCGGGGAACGTGACACGCACGAATGGCTTGCCGTCGATTGCGTGCATATCAACATCGAAGAACGGTTCGCTATCTTGCTGCGCTTCCCAGTCCTCCAGCATTTTCACAAGATCTGACATTTCCCAAAGCCGATCAGTAACGCCAGCAGCCATTGCAGGCGTCACTTTCAAAGTCTGATGAACCCGCACGAAATTGTAGAACATTGTGTGTAGAGCGACCGCTGCGGTGTGGTTTTCGACCTTCTTTGAAAACGCGTTGGTCAATCGCGTGAAGCGGCGCATGTGCATTCGCATCGTCAGATTTTGCCGCTCGGCAAAGCTTGTGCTGATGTGCTTTGCATCGGGCTTGCCAGTGACGCGTCGTCTTCTGTGCGCCGATGCAGATGGCAGGGCTGTATCGCTTCTCCCCTACCGGATCGCTGCCATAGATTTTATTGAGCATCGCGTAATCAACATCATCGCCAAACACGCTATCGACTGCGACGAGATACGGACGGTGGCCGTCGCTGGTGAGTTGAACGCGATTGGCAAGCCGCGATTTAAGATCATCAACAAAACGCATTGCGCTATCGACGCGACGATTGCCGACAAGCCAGCTCACCAGCAATTTTGAGTCCGCGTCGATTGCGGTCCACGTCCATACGTCGCCAGCATCGGCGGGCGCATTCTTCGTGCGCTTTACATGGTCCTGCTTCGCGTAAACAAAGCTCCAGATTTCGTCCATCTGGATGCGCTTCGATTTGAGATTGCGGACGTGCTGATCGGCGCGGACGCCTTTGCAAGCTCGACCCCTATCCGGGCGACCGGAGCGCACCGAACCGTTCTGATGTCGGAAGAGATCAACCGACTTCTGACGGGACCGTGGGAGGACGAAGAGATGGGCGCGCGATGCACGAAGCTGCTTGCGATGCAACAACGGATCGTCAGCGGTGAAATGTTGGTCGTTTGCATGACACCGTTCAAAGCGCGTAGCGCGCATATCGGACGTTTGGACCGCGCTGATGATGCCGTTTTCTACATTCGGTCGCGAGACGAGCCTGGGCTGCGAGTTTTCAGCCGCGTTGCGGAGAAAGACGTTCTTGTCGCTCTGATTTGCGCGCCGCGATCCGTCATCGTCGATTGGCTTGAACGCGGTCCGCTTGGCGATCGGTTTTCCCGTGAGTGGCGCAGAGGCGTAGCTGACTGCAAGGAACAATGGTCGAAGCTATTCCCCGCGCATGACCCAGTAAAAGGTGACAATCTCAATGACTATTTCTCAGACGCTATTACTGAATGAAATTGTCGCGGGCCATGATGGCCCGACAATTCCACTGCCCACGCGCGCCTATTTTCAAGAGCGCCTGCGCGGTCGGTTGTTCGATTTTATCATCCGCAAATTTGTTGAGCAGCAGCTCAACGGACTAACCAAAGCGAAACTTGCGCGTCGGATTGGAAAAGATCAGGCGATCGTCAATCCACTTTTGGCCGCTCCAAGCAATCTGACAATCGACACCATTAGCGACCTGCTTATCGGCATAAGCGCAGAGGAATTGGACCCAGCTTCTTCAAGTCTAGTTAATCGCCCTGCGAAGAATTATTCGCATACAGATCATTTGGCAGAAATGGCGGTGCAACCAAAACAAATCAGCACGGCTTCTGCATCGACTGCGATTTTCGAAGGGGCAATTAAGACCGAAGGTGCACAAAGAGCCCTGCAAGACTTCGGGCAATCTGAAAACCGTACGAGTGCGTTATGCGAGTAATTTCCTACGAATCTTCGCGTGTAACGCTACTCTTCCCGCTTGAAGAGTTCGCCCCTCCCGCCGGCGCGGATGGCCCTGCGATCAGCGAAGCTGTCACAAAAAGATATTCATTTAGGCGGCCACCAAACTTGGCCGTTCCAAAAGAAGAAATAGAAAAAAATGGCGTTAAGTTCGAAAGCGGAAAATTTGAGTTTGAAGGAAAAGAGGTCGCCGTCCAGCTACTGGCCGTGTATTCGGATGGTCTGAATATCGATGCCAATACCACAGATCGCGCCGATGCATTTCTAGATGATTTGCTCGTATTCTTGCGAACGGAATTTAAATTCAGAGAGTTTTCTTCAAGGCCAAGAAAATTTTTTGGCAGCCAAATTATTGCTGAATTTGAGACGCCGCTTTCTGGTTTGTTGGGATCATATGACAAGCTCCTGTCTGCGATGAAAGAAGGCACTGCGAATATTTACGAGACAGAGGTGCCGTCTTTTGGCTTTTCCCGTCTCGATTTCCAGATGGATCCAACCGATGGCCAGTCACCAAGGCCCCCTCCGCGCGTAATCATCGAACGGAGAGCCGGGACTCTCGTTTGGACAGGAACGATACTATTGCGCCGCTCCCATGCGAACTGATCAGCACGAAAGATTTTTGCAGCAATTGGAGAAGTTGGCTGGCTAGGACTTTTGCCAGCGTCCACGAGCAGCCTTTTTAGCGATAGTCTCTCTTTCGTCTTTTGAGAGTTTGGCGGCTCTCGCTTTGCCGCCCTTTCGGCCTAAGGCGACCGCCGCCGGGTCTTTGCCGCTATCCGGCTCCCGATCATCAATCTGGCCGATGGCAATGCCGATGATGCTCTTGGCGAGCTGATTGGGGTCGCGCGGGCGTTTCTTCATATCTTCCAGTATCCGAAGCCGTAGAGGATCGCCGCGACCCATATCGCGAGCAGCACGAAGATATAGACCCCCGCCGCTATCTTTCCCCACATACCGGAAAATATGCGCCGTTCCAGCCCGGGCGCAATGGCTGCCTTAATTAGACTGACCCACTACCCAAGCGATCCGGCAAAAAAGAATATCGCTGAAAACTTAGATAGTTATCGGGAGATGCTAGTCCATCTCCACCAGCCGGCCCTCACGCAGGGTCACCCGCCGGTCCATGCGGGCGGCAAGCTCCATGTTGTGGGTGGCGATGATGGTGGCGAGGCCGGAGGCGCGGATCAGCTGATTGAACGCCTCGAACACGTGGTCGGCGGTGTGCAAATCGAGATTGCCGGTCGGCTCGTCGGCCAGCAGGATCCTTGGCGCATTGGCCACCGCACGGGCGATCGCGACGCGTTGCTGCTCGCCGCCCGATAATTCCGCCGGCCGGTGCGTCAGCCGCTGCCCGAGCCCGAGATAGGACAGCAATTCCGTGCCGCGCTTCTTGGCTTCGCCCGCGCCGAGGCCGCGTATCATCTGCGGCAGCATCACGTTCTCGATCGCGGAAAACTCCGGCAGCAGCCGGTGCGACTGGTAGACGAAGCCGATCTCCTGGCGGCGGATGCGCGTGCGTTCGTGGTCCGGCAGGATCGCGGTCGAGCGGCCGTCGATATAGACGTCGCCGTGATCGGGGTGCTCGAGCAAACCGGCAATGTGCAGCAGCGTCGATTTGCCCGCACCGGATGGTGCGACCAGTGCGACCGATTGCCCGGGCCACAGCGCCAGTTCGACGCCGCTGAGAACGTGCAGCGTCTCGTCGCCCTGCCGGTAGATGCGCTCGACGTCATGCAGGAACAGGATCGGGACATCCTCGTCCCGCTGTTCGACCTGCACTTCCACCGCTGTCACTTGCTCATTCATAACGCAGCGCCTCCACCGGATCGAGGCGCGCAGCACGCCACGATGGATAGAGCGTCGCGAGCAGCGACAGCGTCAACGACATCACCACGACGGCGATGGTTTCGCTCGAATCCATGTCGGCGGGCAGATGCGAGAGGAAATAAAGCTCGGGCGAGAACAGCTCGGTGTTGGTCATCCAAGACAGGAACTGACGCAGGCTCTCGATGTTGAGCGAGACGAGAATCCCGAGCAGGAAGCCGACGAACGTCCCGACCACGCCGATCGAGGCGCCGGTGATCAGGAACACCCGCATGATGGCGCCCTGCGTCGCGCCCATCGTGCGCAGGATGGCGATGTCCTGGCCTTTGTCCTTCACCAGCATGATCAGGCCGGAGACGATATTGAGCGCGGCCACCAAGACAATGAGGGTCAGGATCAGGAACATCACGTTGCGCTCGACCTGCAACGCCGTGAAGAACGTGGCGTTGCGCTGGCGCCAGTCGATCATGAAGATCGGCCGTTGCGCCGCGGCCTCGACCGCTTTTCGGTAAGTGTCGACGCGATCAGGATTCTGCGTATAGACCTCGATTGCGGTGACGTCGCCGGCGCGGTTGAAATAGGCCTGCGCTTCCTTCAGCGGCATGAACACGAAAGCGGAATTGTATTCCGACATGCCGATCTCGAACACCGCCGCGATCTTGTAGACCTTGATGCGCGGCATGGTGCCCATCGGCGTTACCGCGCCCTGTGGCGCCACCAGCGTGATGTTGTCGCCCGAGCGCAGCGACAGCTGGTCGGCCAGCCGGCGGCCGATGGCGAGCCCCTGCCCTTCGTCGAAGCCCTTCAGCGTGCCCTGCTTGATGTTCTTGGCAATCGAGGGAAGCTTCTCGAGATCGGCGACCCTGATGCCGCGCACCAGCACGCCGCCGGAATTGAACGGCGAGGACGCGAGCGCCTGACCCTCGACGATCGGCGCGGCAAGCGTGATGCCCGGCACCTTGGCGATGCGGCCGGACACGTCTTCCCAATCGGTAAGCGGCTTTTCCAGCGGCTGGATCAGCAGATGGCCGTTGAGGCCGAGAATCTTTTCCAGCAATTCGTGGCGGAAGCCGTTCATCACCGCCATCACGATGATCAGCGTCGCGACGCCGAGCACGATGCCGAGGAAAGAAAATCCGGCGATGACCGAAATGAATCCTTCCTTGCGTCGCGCGCGCAGGTAGCGCAGCGACAACATCCATTCGAACGGAGAGAAAGGCCGCGTGCCGTTTGGCTCGGTCATTTGATTGCTGGTTCCCGCCCCCGGGAGTTACACGCAATTCTGGCGGATTCGTGCCCCGTATCCCACCCAAAGCCCTTGGCAGCGCACAGGTTTCTTCGTCCGCTAGCGGGTGAGCAGATCGAGCACCGCCGGAGGCGTCATCATCTCGCGGCTGCCACCGGCGCGCTTTTTGACCTCGACCTTGCCCTCGGCAAGCCCCTTCGGCCCGACCAGCACCTGCCACGGCAGTCCAATGAGGTCGGCGGCGGCGAATTTCGCGCCGGCGCGCTCGTCACGATCGTCATAGAGCACGTCGACGCCCTTGGCCGTGAGGTCGCGGTAAAGCTGCTCGCAGGCGCCGTCGGTCGCGGCATCGCCCTGCTTGAGATTGAGGATCGCGACCTTGAACGGCGCGACCGGCTCCGGCCAGACAATGCCGGCATCGTCGTGCGAGGCCTCGATGATGGCAGCGACCAGTCGGCTCGGGCCGATGCCGTAGGAGCCGCTGTGCACCGGCACCTCCTTGCCATCCGCGGTTTGCACGGTGGCCTTCATCGGCTCGGAGTATTTGGTGCCAAAATAGAAGATGTGGCCGACCTCGATGCCGCGAGCCGATACCTGCCTGTCGGCCGGGATTTTGGCGAACGCTGCCGCGTCGTGCATGTCGGAGGTCGCGGCATATTGCGACGTCCAGTTATCGACGATGCCCTGCAGGCCCTTGATATCGTCGAAATTCACGTCCGCGGCCGGCACGTCGAAATCGAGATAGTCCTTGTGGCAGAACACTTCGGATTCGCCGGTCGAGGCGAGGATGATGAATTCGTGGCTCAGATTGCCCCCGATTGGCCCTGACTCGGCGCGCATCGGGATCGACTTCAGGCCCAGGCGCGCAAAGGTGCGCAGATAGGCGACGAACATCTTGTTGTAGGAATGCGTCGCGCCCGCCTGATCGAGATCGAACGAGTAGGCATCCTTCATGAGGAATTCGCGGCCGCGCATCAGCCCGAAGCGCGGACGCACTTCGTCGCGGAATTTCCATTGGATGTGGTAGAGATTGAGCGGCACGTCCTTGTACGACTTGACGTAGGCGCGGAAGATCTCGGTGATCATTTCCTCGTTGGTCGGCCCATAGAGCATGTCGCGCTCGTGCCGATCCTTGATGCGCAGCATCTCCTTGCCATAGGCGTCGTAGCGTCCGCTCTCGCGCCACAGGTCGGCCGACTGGATGGTCGGCATCAGGAGCTCGATGGCGCCGGAGCGGTTCTGCTCTTCGCGCACGATCTGGCAGATCTTCTGCAAGACTCGGAGACCGAGCGGCAGGAAGGCATAGATGCCGGCGGCTTCTTGCCGCATCATGCCGGCGCGCAGCATCAGCCGGTGCGAGACGATTTCCGCCTCTTTCGGGGTCTCGCGCAGGATGGGCAGGAAGTAGCGGGACAGGCGCATTGCGGGCTCGTTGAATCGGCGATTTCGCATGCTTTTGTCATGCCTGCGCGGGGAATAAAACCCCTTGGCGGCGGGTATGCTGGATAGGCATAGTCGCGGCGGCATTTGTCGGAACGAAGCATCCATGCGCGGCTTGAGGCGAACCGTTGGATTGGTGGCGATCCTCGCGATCGCGCTCCACGGCCTTTTGCTCGGGCTCGCACCGCTTGCCGCGGCGGCCGCGAATGACCCGTTCACCGTCATCTGTCACAGCGTCCCGCAGTCGGCGCCGGAGCAGGATCAATCGCCGGCAGACCCCGACATCGGGCTGCACGGCTGCGACCACTGCAATCTGTGCAGCGCCGCCGCGACACCTGCCGCCGTCGACGACGTTCTCGCAGGCCAGCTTCTCCCGGCCCGTCTGCTCCAAGTTCTGCGGCCGGTCTCGACCGCCGCAGCCATCAGCCTCGCCACCACCCCCAAGCTTGCGCGCGGTCCTCCCGCTTTCGCCTGACGATGCAGCCGCCGCCCGGCGGCTGAGAAAATTTCCGTCAACGCGAAAATGGGTTTCGCATGTCCAAACATTCATGGCGTTCGGCCGCGCTCGCCGGCTCGCTCGCTGCCATCTCCATAACGTTAGCGAGCGCGCATGAGATCGTCGGCAATCGTTTATTTCCGGCAACGCTGACCATCGACGATCCTGGCGTCAACGATGAACTCGCCTTTCCGACGATCGCTCGTTTCAAGACCGCGACGACGCCCGATACGCCAGCCTATCGGCAGACCGACATTTCCGGCGAATTCTCAAAACGCATCACCGACGACTTCGCCATTTCGATCGGCCCGGCCTGGTCCCACTTTTCGCCGCCAGGCGGGCCAGCCATGACCGGTGCCAACGGATTCCAGAACCTGGAAACGACATTCAAGTACCGCCTGTTCAAGAACGAGGAGCACGAATTCGTGTTCTCCACGGGGCTCAGCATCGAATGGGGCGGCAGCGGCGCGCAGAGTGTCGGCGCCGAGCGCTTCACGACCTACACCCCGACGATCTATTTCGGCAAAGGCTTCGGCGATCTGCCGGTCGACTGGGTCCGGCCGTTCGCCGTCACCGGTCAGGTCGGCTATGCCATTCCCGGCAAGTCGACAACGGTCACTGTGAGCACCGATCCCGACAGCGGCGACCAAGAGGTCGACACCGAATTCAATCCGCGCGTTTTGGTCTGGGGCGGCTCGCTTCAGTACAGCATGCCGTATCTGAAGTCTGCGGTGGTCGATCTCGGCCTGCCCGATATCGTCAATCGCATGATCCCGATCGTTGAGGCATCGTTGCAAACGCCGGTGTCGAATGTCGCGACCTCGGGCGCGGTCACGACCGGCACCATCAATCCCGGCGTGATCTTTACGGGCCAATACGCGCAGTTCGGCGTCGAAGCCATGATCCCGGTCAACCGCGACAGCGGCTCGAACGTCGGCGTCATCGCGCAGCTGCATTTCTATCTCGACGACATCGCGCCGGACACGATTGGCCGGCCGCTCTTCAGCAATTTCACGCCACCAGGGAGGCCGACGTTCGGTCAGTGACCATGAGAACCATCCTCATCATTCTTGCGTTGCTCGCGATGCCCGTGAGCGCGTACGCCCACGCCATGCTCGATCATGCCTCGCCGGCGGTCGGCAGCACGGTCGCGTCGCCGCCCAAGGACGTGGTGATCTCGTTCACCGAAAAACTCGAGCCCAAATTCAGCAGCATCGAGGTCCGCGATGCAAAGGGCGCAGAAATGCAAACCGGAAAGGCCATGCTGGGCGGCGCGGCGACCGACTTGCGAGTTTCGCTCAAGCCGCTGCCGCCCGGGACTTACAAGGTGATCTGGCGTGTTCTTTCGGTAGACACCCACCGCACGCAGGGTAGCTTCAGCTTCAAAGTCGGCCCCTAAGACACCCTGCGGGCGGCATCTTCGAGGCAAGCGTGACCGACCCGATCATCCTGGCGCGCGCCGTGCACATCGCCGCCACCGTGCTCGCGGCCGGCATGGTCTGCTTCATGGTGCTGGTGGCAGGGCCCGCCTTCGCCCACGCGCGCGGCCGCGCGTTCCAGACACTGCGCCGCCGTTGCGACGCGACGATCTGGAGCGCGCTTGCCGTCGCGATTGTCTCCGGCGCAGCCTGGCTCGCGCTGCTCGCCGCCGACATCTATGGCGCGCCTCTGGCCGATGTTTGCCTGCATGGCGGCCTGTGGAGCGTCCTGACCGAGACACGCTTCGGCGTCGTGTGGATGACGCGGCTGGCGCTCGCGCTTGTGCTGGCGCTCTTGTTGCTGTGGCCCGTCCTGCGCTGGCTGCAGGTGGCCGCCGCGGCGGCGTTGATCGCCCTCCTCGCTTTGACCGGCCATGCGGGCGCGACGCGGGGCGGCGCCGGACAACTCCATCTGGCCTCGGATGCGGTGCACCTGGTCGCAGCCGCAGTCTGGCTGGGCGGCCTGCCAGCGTTCGCCATGCTGCTGTCGCTGCCTCACCTGCCAAATGGGATCGCCGCCCGCGCCGCCAAGCGATTCTCTGTGCTCGGCATCGCCGCCGTCGCTGCGATCCTGGCGTCGGGCATCGTCAACAGCTGGATGCTGCTCGGCAGCCCGCGCGATCTCCTCACGACGGAGTACGGCCAACTCTTGTCGCTCAAGATCGGGCTGTTCGTTTCGATGCTGGGAGTTGCAGCCGTCAACAAATTCTACCTTACCCCGCGGCTGGCCAAGGCCGGCGCCCGCGCCGCGCTTAGGCGCAACAGCCTGGCGGAAACGGCGCTCGGTGCCGGCATCGTCGTGCTGGTCGCGGTGCTCGGAACCCTGTCACCGACCTCCCACCACCATTTGCCGACAGCCGACGTTCCGGCCAACGCCGCCTTCACCCACATCCATTCCGAGGAGGGTATGGCCGAGGTCACCATCGAGCCCGGGCACGCCGGCCGCGCCAATGCCTCTATTCGCGTCATGCACGAAGATTTATCACAGTTCCTGACCGATCGGGTCCGGCTGATGCTTGACCCACCGGCTCAGGGCCCGGAGCCTGTCAGCCGCGCCGCCGTTCGGCAGCCCGACGGAACCTGGGAGGTCGATGGAATCTCGCTTCCACAGCCCGGCAACTGGACCGTGCGGGTGATTTTTACCGGCGATAAAGGACACCAGATCGTACTCGACGCGCCGATCGTGATTGCGCCCGCGCCTTGATGAAAAATTGGTGACAGCGTGACGGTGATCGGCTAGCGTTTGTTTGTCCGCGTGGACGGAGATCCGGCACCAAAGACCGGGCTCTACTTGCGGTCCAAGTCTTGGGAGGGAAGCAAGTCCTAGGCGCGGGATCCGCTGCCGCCTCGATCGCGAAAAGCACAAGAATTGGGGACAGGACAGAGACGCCGAGAGCAGGGCCAACCGCCCTGCTCTTTTTTTCGTCCTCAGTGGTGCGGGCCGGAAATCGCCGCGAGAAAATCGTAAGGGATCAGGCCGAGCAGATAGACCGCCGCCATGATCGCGAAGACGACGCTGGCGATGATGGTGGTCCACAACAGCTTCATCCACACCGTGTGCACGGCCGGCGCGCCCGGGTCGGTACCAGGCGCGACGTCGCCGCTCTCGTCCTGGCTGCGCACGCCCCAAGGCAAGACGGCGAACAGCACCACCCACCAGACGATGAAGTAGATCGCAAGGGCGGTGGTGACCGACATCAGGCCTGTTCCAGTTCAACCAGAGTGCCGCAGAAATCCTTCGGATGCAGGAACAGCACCGGCTTGCCGTGCGCGCCGATCTTCGGCTCGCCGTCGCCGAGCACGCGCGCACCCTGGCGCTTGAGTGTGTCACGCGCGGCGCGGATGTCGGGCACCTCATAGCAGACGTGATGGATGCCGCCGTCAGGATTCTTCTCGAGAAATTTGGCGATGGGCGAGCCCTCACCCAGCGGCTCGAGCAATTCGATCTTGGTGTTGGGCAACGTGATGAACACGGTCGAGACGCCATGGTCCGGCTGCGGAACCTTCGCCGAAACGTCAGCGCCGAGCGTGTCGCGATAGACGGCGGATGCCTTGGCGATATCGCGCACGGCGATGGCGACGTGATTGAGACGGCCGATCATTGTTGTCCCCTGCTCATTGCCGGCACTCCATCATACCGCCAAGACGTGGACGTGGCACATCGGCTTCTTGCCCCAGCGCTCGACCACCGCCGACCGCACGGCGCGGCGGATGGCCTCGGCGACGGCATCGGGATCGCGGCGGCGTCCGCGCGGCAGGGATTCAAAGGTCTCGATGATGGCGTCGTGCACGGCTTCGTGCATGAAGCCGCCCTCGCGGTCGCGCTCGGGAATGCCGATCAGGTCGAATGACGGATCGTCCGCCAGTTGGCCGTCCTCGGTCAGCGCCAAGGCGATCGAGACAGCGCCGGCGAAGGAGAGCCGCCGGCGGTCGGCGACGGTGCGCGCATCGGCTTCGACCAACAAGGTACCGTCCTTGTAGACCCGCCCGGCCGGCACCTCGTCGATGAGGCGGGCGTCGGGCGAGAGGCGCACCAGGTCGCCGTTGCGGCACTGGATCACGTGCTTGACACCGCAGCGGCGGGCGAGCGCGCCGTGCTCGGACAAATGCAGTGCCTCGCCGTGCACGGGAATCAAGATCTGCGGCTTGACCCAGCCGATCAGCTCCTCGAGCTCGGCGCGGCGCGGATGCCCCGACACGTGCACCAGATGCGTGCGATCGGTGATGACCTCGATGCTCTGTTCGATCAGCCCGTTAATGACGCGGCCGACGGCCTTCTCGTTGCCGGGAATGGTGCGCGCCGAATAGATCACGCGGTCGCCGCGCGAGAATTTTATGTCCGGATGCTGGTCCTCGGCGATGCGGGCGAGCGCCGCGCGCGGCTCACCCTGGCTGCCGGTGCACAGCGCGACGATCTTGTTCGGCGCCAGATAGCTGTAGGCCTCGGGCGGATGGAAATCCGGCAGGCCGTCGAAATAGCCAAGCTCACGCGCGATCTGCACGATGCGGTCCATGGCGCGGCCGACCACAACCACGTCGCGCCCAGCGGCGCGCGCCGCTTCGGCCACCGCACGCAGACGCCCCGCATTGGAAGCAAAGGTCGTGACCGCCACGCGGCCGGGCGCGGTCTTGACCAGTTCGGCAATGGTCTTGGCAACGTCGGCCTCCGACGGCGAGCGGCCCTCGCGCACCGCGTTGGTCGAAATCGCCGACCAACGCCAGACAGCCTTCCGCGCCAAGAGCGCGCAACTTCTTTTCGTCGGTGGCATCGCCGAGGATCGGCGTCGAATCGATCTTCCAGTCGCCGGTGTGCAGCACGTTGCCAAGCGGCGTGCGGATGATGAGCGCGTTCGATTCCGGAATCGAATGCGCCATGGTGCAGAGCTCGATATCGAACGGTCCGATGTTGAAGCGGCTCCCGACTTTGACGATAGTGACAGGAATTTTCGGCGCGCCCGGCTCGCTCGCGCATTTTGCTTCGAGCAGCGCCGCCGAGAAGGGCGTGGCGAAAACCGGCACTTTCAGTTTCGGCCACAGGTCGAGCAGCGCGCCGAAATGGTCTTCGTGGGCGTGGGTGAGGATGATGCCGGCGAGGTTCTTGCGTTCCTCCACCAGGTAACGGATGTCGGGCAGGATCAGATCGACGCCCGGCAGATGCTCCTCGGCGGCGAAGGACACGCCGAGATCGACCGCCAGCCATTTGCGCTCGCGCTCGGGCCCGAGGCCGTAGATCGACAAATTCATGCCGATCTCGCCGACGCCACCAAGCGGCGCAAACACGAGTTCCTGTTTGCCGGCCTGCGCCATGGTCAGAGCCCGAACACTTCGCCGGCGGTAACGGTGGTGACACCGTTTTCACCCTTGAGCAGCAGTCGCCCCGCCTCGTCGAGACCTTCGAAGCGGCCCGACAGTTCACGCTCCGGCAGGCGAACGCGGATGTCCTCGCCGAGGCCCGCAGCGCGCTTGAGCCAGTCGGCGCGGATCGACGCGAAGCCGGAGCCTTGGCTCCATTGGGCGAGGCGCGTCATCATGGCCCGCGCGAGCGCTGCGAACAAGTGCTCCGGACCGACGGCAGCGCCCGCCGCGGCGAGATCGGTCGCGGGATGGCCGGTGTCGCTCGGATGCGACGCGCAATTGACGCCAACGCCGATCGCGGCCGCAAAGACCGGTTCGCTGTCGCCTTCGATCAGAATGCCGGCCACCTTCTTGCCGCCGAGCAGAAGATCGTTGGGCCATTTCACCTTCAGTGCCGGCCCGAGCTGCGGCGCGCACTCGCACATCGCGTCATGCAGCGCGAGTGCCGCGACGAACGACAGTTGCGGCGCAGTCGGAAGCGCCGACGGCTCGGTCAGCAGAAGCGTTGCGAAGAGATTGCCGGGCATCGAGACCCAGGCATTGCCGCGCCGCCCGCGACCCGCGCTCTGCGTCCTCGCCGTGACCCACAACGGGCCGCGCTCGCCGGTGCGTGCGAGCGCCAGCGCCTCGGCATTGGTCGAGCCAAGCGTATCGTGAGCTATGTGCCGGACCCCCGCCAGGCCCGTGGCTTCGCGGTTCATCTCAAAAGAGCGATTGCGCCGCCGCAGTCGCCGCGCCGACGATCGGCGCCGGATAGGCAAAGAAGAGGATGTTGATGATGCCGGCAATGCCGAGCACGACGCGCAACAGCCCTGGCATCGGCTCGAAGCGCGTCGTCGGCTCGTCGAAATACATCAGCTTCACGATCGCCAGATAGTAGTAGGCGCCGACCACGCTGGTCAGCACGCCAATGACGGCGAGCGGATAAAGCCCGGCCTTGATGGCGGCGAGGAACACGTAAAACTTGGCGAAGAAGCCGGCGAGCGGCGGAATGCCGGCGAGCGAGAACAAAAGCATCGCCAGCAGGAACGCCATCGTCGGCTGCGTCCGCGACAACCCGGCGAGATCGGCGATGGTTTCCACCATCTTGCCGTCGCGCCGCATCGACAGGATGCAGGCAAACGTGCCGAGCGTCATCGCGACATAGATCGCCATGTAGACGAGCACGCCCTGCACGCCTTCCGCGGTGCCCGCGGCCAAGCCGACCAGGGCGAACCCCATATGGCCGATCGAGGAATAGGCCATCAGGCGCTTGATGTTGCGCTGGCCGATCGCCGCGAAGGCGCCAAGCGCCATCGAGGCGATCGAGACGAACACCACGATCTGCTGCCACTCGTGCGTGATGCCGGGGAACGCCACCACGGTCGCGCGCACGAAGATGGCGATACCCGCCACCTTGGGTGCGGCGGCGAAGAATGCCGTCACCGGCGTCGGCGCGCCCTCATAGACGTCGGGCGTCCACATGTGGAACGGCACCGCCGAAATCTTGAAGCAGAAGCCGACGAACAGGAAGACGAGGCCGAAGATGAGGCCGATCCCCGCCCCCGCGCTGGTTGCTTTCGCAATGCCGGCAAAGCTGACCGTGCCGGTGAAGCCGTAGATCAGCGACGCGCCATAGAGCAGCATGCCGGATGACAGCGCGCCGAGCACGAAGTACTTCAGTCCCGCTTCGGTCGAGCGCGCATTGCCGCGGTCGTAAGCGGCGACCACATAGAGCGAAAGGCTCATCAACTCGAGCCCGAGATAGAGCGCGATCAGGTCATTCGCCGAAATCAGCAGCATCATGCCGAGCGTCGACAGCAGGAACATCGCGCCGTATTCGAACTTCTGTTGGTGCTGGAGATTGAGATAATCGAGCGACAGCGCCAGCGCGCCGGCCGAGCCGGTCAGAGCTAACAGCTTGAGAAACCGCGCAAAATCGTCGAGGACGAAGCTGCCGCCGAACATCTCGAAGCGGCCATGAGGCACCCAGGCGATGAGCGCGTAGGCGACCAGCACCAGGACGCCGATGCACCAGCCATTGGCCGCCGGTCCGCTGCGCTCGCCGCCCATCACGCCGAACATCAAAACGAGCATGGCGCCGCAAGCGAGGATGATCTCTGGCAACAGCGGCATCAGACTCGAGAGTTGCGTGAGCTCGGTCATCGCGCCGCGTCCGTCGTTGCATCTTTGGCCGAAACAAGCTTCACGCTGGCGCGCTCGATCTCGGCGGCTTTCACGGCGCGGCCGTAGCGATCCAGCAGCTGCGTCACCGACGCCGCCGACATGTCGAGCACCGGTTTCGGCGCGACGCCAAGCAGAATGGTGAGCACCACCAGCGGCGCGAAGATGACACTCTCGCGCCAGCCGATGTCCTTGATGCCTTCAAGGGCCGGCTTGAGGTTGCCGAAGATCATCTTGCGATAGAGCCACAGCGCGTAGCAGGCCGACAAGATGACGCCGAGCGTCGCAATGAAGGCCACCGAGGTATTCACCTTGAAGGTGCCGATCAGCGACAGAAACTCACCGATGAAGCCCGACGTGCCGGGCAGCCCGACATTGGCGAGCGTGAACACCATGAAGACCATGGCGTAGAGCGGCATGCGGTTGACCAGGCCGCCGTAGAACGCGATCTCGCGGGTGTGCATGCGGTCATAGACGACGCCGACGCAAAGGAAGAGCGCGCCGGAAACGATGCCGTGCGAGATCATCTGGAAGATGCCGCCGGCGACGCCCTGCACGGTCGCAGCGAAGATGCCCATGGTGACGAAGCCCATGTGGGCGACCGAGGAGTAGGCGATCAGCTTCTTCACGTCCTCCTGCATCAGCGCGACCAGCGACGTGTAGACGATGGCGACGACCGACAGCGTGAAGATGATCGGCGCGTAGTCATGGCTCGCGACCGGGAACATCGGCAGCGAGAACCGCAGGAAGCCGTAACCGCCCATCTTCAGCAGGATGGCGGCGAGAATAACGGAGCCGGCGGTCGGCGCTTCGACGTGCGCGTCGGGCAGCCACGTATGCACCGGCCACATCGGCATCTTCACCGCGAACGAAGCGAAGAACGCGAACCACGCCCATTTTTGCAAGCCGAGCGGGAAACCGTGGCGCAGCAGCACGGCGATGTCGGTGGTGCCCGCGTCCCAATACATCGCCATGATGGCGAGCAGCATCAGCACCGAGCCGAGCAGCGTATAGAGGAAGAATTTGAAGCTGGCGTAGACGCGCCGCGGTCCACCCCAGACGCCGATGATCAGGAACATCGGGATCAGGCCGCCCTCGAAGAACAGGTAGAACAGCACGAGGTCGAGCGCCGAGAAGGTGCCGATCATCAGCGTTTCAAGAATGAGAAACGCGATCATGTATTCCTTGACGCGCCGCTGGATCACCGTCCAGCTCGCCAGGATGCAGAGCGGCATCAGCCCCGTGGTCAGGATCACGAAGGGGAGCGAAATGCCGTCGACGCCCATGTGGTAGAAGGCGACGCCCAGCCACGGCAGCTTCTCAACATATTGAAATTCCGGTGAGGTCGGGTCGAAGCGCCACACCATCACCAGCGAAATGGCGAACGTCAGCAGCGTCGTCCATAGCGAGATCCAGCGCGCGGTGCCACGCGCCGCCGGCGTATCGCCGCGCGCCAGCAGCATGACGAGGATCGCGCCGAACAGCGGCAGGAAGGTCACAACGGAGAGGATCGGCCAATTCATCGTGTGCCCTGCCCTAGCGGAACGCGAACATGAACCATGTGATGAAGATCGCCGCGCCGATCAGCATGGCAAAGGCGTAGTGGTAGAGATAGCCGCTCTGCAGGCGAACGACGTTGCGCGTCACATCCAGCACGCGCGCGGACACGCCGTCCGGGCCGAAGCCGTCGATCAACCAGCCGTCGCCACCCTTCCACAGCAGATAACCGAGGCGCTTGGTCGGCCGCACCAGAAGCGCGTCATAGATTTCGTCGAAGTACCATTTGTTGAGCAGGAATTTGTAGAGCACCTCGTGCTGGCGCGCGAGTTCAACCGGAATATCCGGCCGGCGGATGTAGAAGTGCCAGGCGATGATGAAGCCGAGTGCCATCATCACGGTCGGCAACAGGCCCGTGTACAAAGCCACGCCGTGCATCTCTTCCAGCACATGGTTGCTCTTGGCGAAAGTCAGCGACTCGCGGAAGAACCCCTCGACGCCGTGGCCGGCGAAAACTTCCTTGAACGGCAGGCCGGCGAAGATCGAGCCGAAGGCAAGGAAACCGAGCGGGATCAGCATCACCATCGGGCTCTCGTGGGCCGCGCGCCAGTGCCCGCGGTCATGCGGCTCGCCGTGGAACGTCTTGAAGATCAGCCGCCATGAATAGAACGAGGTCAGCAGCGCCGCGCTGATGACGCAGATATAGGCGTAGAGCGCGACCGGCGTCTTGCCGACGAAGGCGGCCTCGATGATCGCGTCCTTGGAGAAATAGCCGGCGGTGAGCGGGAAGCCGGTCAGCGCCAACGTGCCGACGATCATCACCGTATACGTGAAGGGGATGCGATCCTTCAGCCCGCCCATATGGCGGATGTCCTGCTCGTGATGCATGGCGTGGATCACCGAGCCGGAGCCGAGGAACAGCAGCGCCTTGAAGAAGGCGTGCGTGAACAGATGGAACATGCCGACCGAATAGGCGCCGACGCCCATGGCGACGAACATGTAGCCGAGCTGCGAGCAGGTCGAATAGGCGACGATGCGCTTGATGTCGTTCTGGACCAGGCCGATCGTGGCAGCAAATATCGCCGTGGTCGCGCCGATAAAGGTGACGAATTCCTGCGCGTGCGGCGCGAGCTCGAACAGTGGCGACAGCCGCGCCACCATGAACACGCCGGCGGTCACCATGGTGGCGGCATGGATCAAGGCCGAAACCGGCGTCGGACCTTCCATCGCGTCGGGCAACCAGGTGTGCAGCAGGAATTGCGCCGATTTGCCCATCGCGCCCATGAAGAGCAGCAGGCACGTGAGTGTCAGCGCATCGACCCGCCAACCGAATAGCGGCAAAGTCTTGCCGACGAGCGACGGTGCCTGCGCGAACACGGTGTCGAACTCGACGCTGCCGACCAGCATGAAGATCGCGAAGATGCCGAGTGCGAAGCCGAAATCGCCGACGCGGTTGACGACAAAGGCCTTGATGGCGGCCGCGTTGGCTTCGGGCTTGTGGTACCAGAACCCGATCAGCAAGTAGCTCGCGAGGCCGACGCCCTCCCAGCCGAAGAACAACTGCACCAGGTTGTCCGCGGTCACCAGCATCAGCATGGCGAAGGTGAACATCGACAGATAGCCGAAGAAGCGCGGCCGGTACGGGTCCTCGTGCATGTAGCCGATCGAATAGAGGTGCACGAAGGCCGACACCGACGTCACCACCACCAACATCACCGCCGTCAACGTGTCCACGCGCAGCGACCAATCAATGATCAGATTACCCGACGCCATCCAGGTGAAGATCGGCACGCGCACATCGTGATGGCCGAAGCCGACCTGCACGAAGGCGATCCATGACAGGATCATGGAGACCATCAGCAGCGTGGTGGTGATCAGCTCCGTTGTGCGCGACCCGGCGGCCGCCGGCGCATGCTCGTCCGACTCGTGATGGCTCTGATGAATAACCGCACCGCCGTGGGTGGACGCCGCATGATGGGTGGCGTGTTGATCGGTCGCGGTGTCCTCGGCGCCCGGCGGCGGGCTCTCGCCGGGGCAGCGCGCCCGCGCGCCGGCAAGCGCGATGGTCGCGGCCAGCACCGCGCCGAGCAAAGGCAGGAAGACGATCGCCTGGTACATTTCTGCCTTAGCCCTTCATCAGATTGACGTCTTCGACAGCGATCGAGCCGCGGTTACGGTAGAGCACGACCAGAATGGCAAGACCGATCGCTGTCTCGGCCGCAGCCACCGTCAGCACGATCAGCGCGAAAATCTGTCCGACGATGTCGCCGAGATGCGTGGAGAAGGCGACCAGATTGATGTTCACCGCCAAGAGGATCAGCTCGATCGACATCAGGATGATGATGATGTTCTTGCGGTTGAGGAAAATGCCGAAGATGCCGAGCGTGAACAGGATCGCTGCGACCGACAGATAGTGCCCGAGGCCGATGGTCATGTGTTGCTCCCCAAGCCCTGACCCGAGCGGACCTTGAGAACCTCAATCGACATCGCCGGCGTGCGCGCGACCTGAGCGGCGATCGATTGGCGGCGCACGCGCGTTTTATGCTGCAGCGTGAGCAGGATGGCGCCGACCATGGCGACCAGCAGCACCAGACCGGACACCTCGAAGAAGTAGACGTACTTGGTGTAGAGCACGAGGCCGATCGCCTCGGTATTGGCGATATTGGCCGGGATTGGCGCGACGATCGCTTGCGGCACGCCCGGCCCGATGGCCCAAGCGCCGACGACGAGCAATAGCTCGGCAAGGAAGATCGCGCCCACCAGCGCGCCGATCGGCAGATATTGCAGCGCGCCCTGCTTGAGCTCGGCGAAATCGACGTCGAGCATCATCACGACAAACAAGAACAGCACCGCGACCGCGCCGACATAGACGACGATCAGGATCATCGCCAAGAACTCGGCGCCCATCATCACGAACAGGCCGGCGGCATTGACGAAGGCGAGGATCAGATAGAGTACCGAGTGCACAGGATTGCGCGCCGCAATTACCATGAAGGCGCTGGCGACGCAGATGCCGGCAAAGAGATAAAAGAACAGCGCGGCGATCATCTCATCTCACCTGTACGGCGCATCGAGCGCCAGGTTGTTGGCAATCTCGCGCTCCCAGCGGTCGCCATTCGCGAGCAATTTTTCCTTGTCGTAATAGAGCTCCTCGCGCGTCTCGGTGGCGAATTCGAAATTCGGCCCTTCGACGATGGCGTCGACCGGGCAAGCCTCCTGGCAGAGACCGCAGTAGATGCACTTCACCATGTCGATGTCGTAGCGCGTGGTGCGGCGCGTGCCGTCGTTGCGGCGCGGGCCGGCTTCGATGGTGATCGCCTGTGCCGGGCAGATCGCCTCGCACAGTTTGCAAGCGATGCAGCGCTCCTCGCCGTTTGGGTAGCGGCGCAGCGCGTGCTCGCCGCGGAAGCGCGGCGAGATCGGCCCCTTCTCGAAGGGATAGTTCAGCGTCGCCTTCGGCCGGAAGAAATAGCGCATGGCGAGCGCAAAGCCCGTCACGAACTCCCACAAGAAGAGCGCCTTGGCTGTGCCGGCGAGCCTCATCGCTTCCTCACTTTGCCGCCGCGGTGGCGATGCCGCCGTACTGGATGACGGCGGCGACGATGGCGACCATGGCCAGCGACAGCGGCAGGAACACCTTCCAGCCGAGCCGCATCAGTTGGTCGTAGCGGTAGCGCGGCACGATTGCCTTGGCCATGGCGAACAGGAAAAACATGAACAGCGCTTTCCCCGTGAACCAGATGATGCCGGGCACCCAGGTGAACGGCGGATACGGCACCGGCGACAGCCAGCCACCGAGGAACAGGATGGTGCCCATGGCGCACATGGTGGCGATGGCCACGTATTCGCCGAGCATGAACATCATGTAGGGCGTCGAGCCATATTCGACCATGAAGCCGGCAACCAGTTCCGATTCCGCCTCGACCAGATCGAAGGGCGGACGGTTGGTCTCGGCCAGCGCCGACACGAAGAACACGACGAACATCGGGAACAGCGGCAGCCAGTACCACGACAGCATGCCGTAGTGGCCGTTCTGCGCCTCGATGATCTTCGACAGATTGAGCGAGCCGGCGCAGAGCAGCACAGTGATGAAGACGAAGCCGATGGACACTTCGTAGGACACCATCTGCGCCGCCGAGCGCAGCGCGGCGAGGAACGGATATTTCGAATTCGACGCCCAGCCCGCCATGATCACGCCGTAGACCATCAGCGAGGAGATGGCGAAGATGTAAAGGACGCCGACATTGATGTCGGCGATCACCCAGCCGATGTTGAACGGGATCACCGCCCAGGCCGCGAGGGCCAGCACGCAGGTAACGAGCGGCGCCAGCAGGAAGACGCCTTTGTTGGCGCCGGCCGGGATCACCGGCTCCTTGAGGACGAACTTCAGCAGGTCGGCGAAGGACTGAAACAGGCCCCACGGCCCCACGACGTTGGGACCGCGCCTGATCTGCACCGCCGCCCAGATCTTGCGGTCGGCGAGCAGGATATAGGCAATCGCGATCAGCAGCACGACCAGCAGCAGAACGGATTCCGCCACGATCACGATCACCGGCCAGAGATAGGTCCAGAGGAAATCCATGGGGCCCTACTCCGCCGCCGTCATTGACGGATTCTTGGCCGACGCAGCCGCGAGCGCGGAGCATTCCGCCATCACCGCCGAGGCCCGCGCGATCGGATTGGTCAGATAGAAATCGGTGACCGCGGGCTTGAACGCCGCCTTGTCCACATTACCGCCGAGCTTGGCGAGTTTGCCAATGTCGCCGGCGTCGCCCGGCGCGATCTCGCCGATGCGCATCATGTGCGGGTGCGCGGCGTAGAGCGCGCGGCGCAGGCCGCCGAGCGAGTCGAACGGCAGCGTCTTGTCGAGCGCGGCCGATAGCGCACGCAAAATCGCCCAGTCCTCACGCGCGTCGCCCGGCGGGAACGCGGCGCGCTCACCCATTTGCACGCGGCCTTCGGTGTTGACGTAAAGGCCGGATTTTTCCGGATATGCCGCACCGGGCAGGATCACGTCCGCGCGATGCGCGCCGCGGTCGCCATGTGTTCCGATGTAGACGACGAAACTTCCGCCCGGCACCTCGACCTCGTCGACGCCGAGCAGGAACAGCACGTCGAGCGCGACCTGCGCGAGCATCGCGCCAGTGTCCAGCCCGCGTTCCCCGGGCACGAAACCGATATCGAGCGCGCCGACCAGCGCCGCCTCGTTGTGCAGGATATTGAAGCCGTTCCAGCCGTCCTTCACGACGCCGAGCGAGGCCGCGGCTTTCGCCGCCATCGCCAACACCGCCGCGCCGTCAGCGCGATTAAGCGCGCCCTGGCCAATGATGACCATCGGCTTCTGGGATTTGCCTGCGTCGAGCTGACCGAGGCTGTCTGGTCCGGCGCCGAGATAGTTATAGGGATAGGTGAGATCGGCCTTCGCACCGATCAGCCCCAGCACCACGTTGCCGCGAAGATAACGTTTGCGGATGCGCGCATTGAGCACGGCCGCTTCGCGCCGCGGGTTGACGCCGATCATCATGATCGCGTCGGCCTCGTCGATTCCGGCGATGGTCGAGTTGAACAGATAGCTGCTGCGCCCGAACTTCGGATGCAGCGGCGAACCCGGATAACGCGCATCGATGTTCTGCGAGCCGAGCGCGCTCATCAGCCCCTTCAGCGCGAACATTTCCTCGACCGCGGACAGCTGGCCGGCCAGCGCGCCGATGCGTTCCGGTCGCGCCGCCTTCACCTTGCCGGCGATGACGGCAAACGCTTCCTTCCAGGTCGCGGGCTTCAGGCGCCCGTTGACGCGGATATAAGGCTGGTCGAGCCGCTGCGTGCGCATGCCGTCGACGACGTGGCGTGTCTTGTCGGAGATCCACTCCTCGTTCACATCGTCGTTGCGCCGCGGCAGGATGCGCATCACCTCGCGCCCGCGCGTATCGACGCGTATCGCCGAGCCGAGCCCATCCATCACGTCGATCGACTGGGTCTTGTTGAGCTCCCACGGCCGCGCCGAAAAGGCGTAAGGCTTGCTCGTCAGCGCCCCGACCGGGCAGAGATCGACCACGTTGCTCTGCAGCTCCGAGCTCATCGCGTGCTCGAGATAAGTCGTGATCTCCATGTCCTCGCCGCGGCCAATGGCGCCGAGCTCCGGCACGCCGGCAACCTCGGTCGAGAAACGGATGCAGCGCGTGCAATGGATGCAGCGCGTCATGATCGTCTTGACCAGCGGCCCGATATATTTGTCCTCGACCGCGCGCTTGTTCTCCGCGTAGCGCGACGCATCGACGCCGTAGGCCATCGCCTGGTCCTGCAGATCGCACTCGCCGCCCTGATCGCAGATCGGGCAGTCCAGCGGGTGATTGATCAGCAGGAATTCCATGACGCCTTCGCGCGCCTTCTTCACCATCGGCGTCTTGGTGTTGAGAATCTTGGGCGAGCCATCCTTGTTGGGCGGCAGGTCCTTCACGCCCATGGCGCAGGACGCCTGCGGCTTCGGCATGCCGACGACCTCGATCAGGCACATGCGGCAATTGCCGGCGATCGACAGCCGTTCGTGGAAGCAGAAGCGCGGAATCTCGGCGCCGCCAGCTTCGCAGGCCTGGAGCAGCGTATACTCCGGCGGAACGTCGATCTCTTTGCCGTCGACGATGATCTTGGTCATGCGGCGACCTCGCTCGGCGCGCCACAGCGCGCCGTCTTCCAATGCTGCGCCTGCGGCAAATGCTGCCAGCCGAAGGCGTGGTCGCTGGGCCCATGCTTGATGAGATGATCGCGCCGCGCGACGCCCTCTTCCAACGTCGGTTGCGCGCCCGGCGCCACTCCCCACATCACCAGCGGCGTCTCAATCGGCTCGAACCACTCGTCGCGGCGGCCGTAGAAGCGGCTATGCGCCGTCTTCCAGACGAAACGTTCGAGCGCTTCGACATTGGCCCACACGGTCAGGTTCGGCAGGATGCGCGGGTCGTCATAAACGGTCAGGCCCATGGCATTGCCGTTGTCGTCCTGCAGACGCCAGATGAAGCCTGCGATCTTCTCGGCGAGCCCGTTCACGCACGCGACATTGTCGACGAACTCCTTCATCCGCGGATCGTCGAGCGGGTAGCGGATGCGCGCGATATTGAACTGGACGAGGTGCATAGCCATCACTCCGCCGCCTGCGCCGGTTCCGGCTCGCGCACCGCGCCCTTGGCATCGGCGTTGCGCGTATAGGCGTCGATACGCCGCTCGATCTCGGGCCGGAAATGCCGCAGCAGGCCCTGCACCGGCCAGGCCGCGCCGTCGCCGAAGGCGCAGATGGTGTGGCCCTCGATCTGGGTCGTCACCTCCATCAGCATGTCGATCTCGCGCTTCTGCGCGCGACCTTCCGCCATGCGCGTGAGCACGCGCCACATCCAGCCCATGCCTTCGCGGCACGGCGTGCACTGGCCGCAACTCTCATGCTTGTAGAAATACGAAATGCGCGCCATGGCGCGGACGATGTCGGTCGACTTGTCCATCACGATCACGGCGGCGGTGCCGAGCGCCGATTTCTTGTCCCGGCAACCGTCGAAATCCATCAGCAGCGAGTCGGCCCAATCCTTGCCGGCCGGCACCAGCGGCATCGATGAGCCGCCCGGAATGACCGCCAGCAGATTGTCCCAGCCGCCGCGCACGCCGCCGGCATGAGTTTCCACCAATTCGCGAAGCGGAATACCCATGGCCTCTTCGACATTGCAGGGCTTCTCGACGTGGCCGGAAATGCAGAACAGCTTGGTGCCGGTGTTGTTGGCCCGGCCGATTGCGGCAAACCACGCCGCGCCGCGCCGCATGATGTCGGGCACCGCGGCGATCGACTCCACATTGTTCACGGTGGTCGGGCAACCATAAAGCCCGACATTCGCCGGGAATGGCGGCTTCAGCCGCGGCTGGCCTTTCTTGCCTTCCAGGCTTTCGAGTAGCGCGGTTTCCTCGCCGCAGATGTAGGCACCGGCGCCGTGATGCAGATAGAGGTCGAACGGATAACCGTGGACATTGTCCTTGCCGATCAGCTTGGCGTCGTAGGCCTCGTCGATCGCCGCCTGCAGCCGCTCACGCTCGCGAATGAATTCGCCGCGGATATAGATGTAGCCGGCGCGGCAATCCATCGCGCGGCCGGCAATCAGGCAGCCTTCGACGAGAAGATGCGGATCGTGCCGCATGATCTCGCGATCCTTGCAGGTGCCGGGCTCGGACTCGTCGGCGTTGACCACAAGATAGTGCGGCCGCTCGCCGACCTGCTTGGGCATGAACGACCACTTGAGGCCGGTCGGAAAGCCAGCGCCGCCGCGCCCCCGCAGGCCGGAATTCTTCACCTCGTTGACGATCGCCTCGCGGCCAAGCTCGAGAATTTTTTTGGTGCCGTCCCAGGCGCCGCGCGCACGCGCGCCTTTGAGGCCCCAGTCGTACTGGCCGTAAAGATTGCGGAAGATGCGGTCCTTGTCTGCCAGCATCACGCCTTTTCCTTGAGCGTGGTCGGCCCGCCGACCGGCGCCGACAATTGCCGGTCGATCTGCGGACCGGCCTTCACTTTCTTGCCCGCCGCCATGGCGTCGAGAATCTTGTTGAACGAGTCGGCGTCGAGGTCCTCGTAATAGTCGTAGTTGATCTGCGCCATCGGCGCGTTGACGCAGGCGCCGAGGCACTCGACCTCGACCCAGGAGAACTTGCCGTCCTTCGTCACTTCCATCTGCTCGCCGATGCGCTTCTTGCAGATCTTTTCCAGATCGTCGGCGCCGCGCAGCCGGCACGGCGTCGTGCCGCAGAGCTGAACATGGAATTTGCCGACCGGGGTCAGGTTGAACATCGTGTAGAAGGTCGCCACCTCGAGCGCGCGAATGTGCGCCATACCGAGAAAATCCGCGACGTAACGGATCGCCGTTTCCGGCAGCCAGCCGCCCGCCTGCTCCTGCGCGCGCCACAACAGCGGAATGATCGCCGATTGCTGGCGGCCATCCGGATACTTGCTCACTTGTTGCTTCGCCCAGGCAAGATTCTCTTTGCTGAAGGAGAATTCCTTCGGCTGCTCCTCGGGCGGAGCAAGACGGCGCACGCTCATCGGTCGACCTCCCCGAACACGATATCGATCGAACCGAGGATGGCCGACACGTCCGCGAGCATGTAGCCGCGGCAAAGAAAATCCATCGCCTGCAAATGCGCAAAGCCGGGCGCTCTTATTTTGCACTTGTAGGGCTTGTTGGTGCCGTCGGCGACCAGATAGACGCCGAACTCGCCCTTGGGGGCCTCCACCGCGGCATAAACTTCGCCGGCCGGCACGTGATAGCCCTCGGTATACAGCTTGAAGTGATGGATGAGCGCTTCCATCGAGCGCTTCATCTCGCCGCGCTTGGGCGGCACGATCTTGTTGTCCTCGACCACGACCGGGCCCTGCCCGTCCGGCTCGCGCAGCTTGGCGATGCACTGCTTCATGATCTTGGTCGACTGCCGCATCTCCTCCATGCGGATGAGATAACGATCGAAGCAGTCGCCGTTCTTGCCGACCGGAATATCAAAATCCATCTCGGCGTAGCACTCGTAAGGCTGCGATTTGCGCAAATCCCAGGCAGCGCCAGAGCCGCGCACCATCACGCCCGAGAAGCCCCAGTTCCAGGCATCCTCCAGCTTGACCACCGCGATGTCCACGTTGCGCTGCTTGAAGATGCGGTTGCCGGTGAGCAGTGTGTCGAGATCGTCGACCACTTTGAGGAATGGATCGCAGAACGCCTCGATGTCGTCGATCAGCTTGGGCGTCAGGTCCTGATGCACGCCGCCGGGACGAAAATAGGCCGCATGCATGCGGCTGCCGGAGGCGCGCTCGTAGAACACCATCAGCTTCTCGCGCTCCTCGAAGCCCCACAGCGGCGGGGTGAGCGCGCCGACGTCCATCGCCTGCGTGGTGACGTTGAGCAGATGCGAGAGCAGCCGCCCGATCTCGGCATAGAGCACGCGGATCAGTTGACCGCGCCGCGGCACTTTGATGTCGAGCAGCTTTTCCACCGCGAGGCAGAAAGCGTGCTCCTGGTTCATCGGCGCGACGTAGTCGAGCCGGTCGAAATAAGGCACCGCCTGCGTATAGGTCTTGTACTCAATCAGCTTCTCGGTGCCGCGATGCAAAAGGCCGATATGCGGGTCGACGCGCTCAACCACCTCGCCGTCGAGTTCGAGCACCAGACGCAGCACGCCGTGCGCCGCCGGATGCTGCGGCCCGAAGTTGATGGTGAAATTGCGGACGTCCGTTTCGGCCATCAGCTCACCAGCTCCGCCGCCTTCGCCTTGTCGGCGACCTTGGCGTTGAAACGATCCCACGCCACCACCACGCGCTCGTGCTGGCCTTCCCCGATCAGGTCGGCGCCGTCATGGGCGCGCACGTTGAAGATGATCTTGCGCCCGCGCACCTCGGCAACCTCGGCGTCGACGGTCACCGTCATGCCCGGCGGCGTCGCCGCCAGATGTGAGACGTTGACATGGGTGCCAAGCGAGCCTTCGCCCGCATCGAGATGCGGCTCGAGCAGCTGCGCGCAGGTCCATTCCATCAGCACGATCATGAAGCCGGTCGCGAACACCTTCGGCATGCCGGCGATGATCGGCGATTCCGGAAAGGTGTACGGTACCGTCTTGTTCTCCGGCACCGTGTACGCGAACGTGTGCTTGAGGCCGGGCTTGAGCGTGTCCTTCATGACGGCTTGCCCTCCTTCGCCTTCTCGTCGCCCGGCAGCACGTAGTCGGTGCCTTCCCAGGGCGAGAGGAAATCGAAGGTGCGGAATTCCTGATTGAGACGCACCTTGTCGTAGCGCACGCGCTTTTCCTCGTCGTCGTAGCGAACCTCGACGAAGCCGGTCAGCGGGAAGTCCTTGCGCAACGGATGCCCCTCGAAGCCGTAATCGGTGAGGATGCGGCGCATGTCGGGATGGCCGGTGAACAGCACGCCATAGAGATCGTAGGTCTCGCGCTCGAACCAGTCGGCGCCGCGATAGACCTCAACCAGCGAGGCGACCGGCGTCACCTCATTGGTCATGATCTTGACGCGCACACGCTGATTCAGGCGCGGCGACAGGAAATGATAGACGACGTCGAAACGCTGCTCGCGCGAGGGCCAATCGACCGCGGTGACGTCGATGATGCAGATGAACTCGCACGACGGATCGTCGCGCAGGAAACGCGCGAGCCTGACGATATCGGCGGCGCGCGCGTGCACCGTCAGTTCGCCGCGCACGACCTCATAGCCCGTCACCGCGCCGCCCGGTGCGCTCTTGATGATCTGGCCAAGCCTGTCGAGCGTCTCGTCCATGTCACCGCTCGATCGTGCCGGTGCGGCGGATCTTCTTCTGCAACAGCATGACGCCGTAAAGCAGTGCTTCCGCGGTCGGCGGACAGCCGGGCACGTAGATGTCGACCGGCACGATGCGGTCGCAGCCGCGCACCACCGAATAGGAATAGTGATAGTAGCCGCCGCCGTTGGCGCATGATCCCATCGAAATCACGTAGCGCGGCTCCGGCATCTGGTCGTAGACCTTGCGCAGCGCCGGCGCCATCTTGTTGGTCAGCGTGCCGGCGACGATCATCACATCGGACTGCCGGGGCGAGGCGCGCGGCGCAAAGCCGAAGCGCTCGGCGTCGTAGCGCGGCATCGACATCTGCATCATCTCGACCGCGCAACACGCAAGTCCGAACGTCATCCACATCAGCGAGCCGGTGCGCGCCCAGGTGATGAGGTCGTCGGCAGCGGTGACCAGGAAACCCTTGTCGGACAGTTCATTGTTGACGTCGCGGAAGTAGGCATCGTCCGCGCCCACCGGCTTGCCGGTGCGCGGGTCGAGAATGCCTTTCGCCTCGGGTGCGATCAGCGTCATGAGTTGATCCTCGGGATCAATCCCATTCGAGCGCCCCCTTCTTCCATTCATATATGAAGCCAATGGTGAGGACGCCAAGGAACAGCATCATCGCCCAGAAGCCGAAAACGCCGATTTTGCGGAACGCCACCGCCCACGGGAACAGGAAACTCACCTCGAGGTCGAAGATGATGAACAGGATGGCGACCAGGTAGAAGCGCACGTCGAATTTCATGCGCGCGTCGTCGAAGGCGTTGAACCCGCACTCGTAGGCGGACAGTTTTTCCGGATCCGGCTGCTTGAAGGCAACGATGAAAGGCACGATCAGCAGCACGATGCCGATGGCGAGCGCGACCGCGACGAAAATGACCAGGGGCAGATAGTCCATGAGCAATGCGTGCATCGGCGACCTCTAGCGAAGCGAGCCCCCGCGCCCCTGCCCGGATATGTGCCCGCCCGGCTCTGCTCGGCGGCCTAACTCGGCGCCGTAGCCCCGCACAAAATGCCTTCGCCGTGGTGGAAATAGCCTCATGGACGGGAGCGATTTGAGGCTTAGCGCAGCGCACAAGGGGGCGCAAGACGACATTAAGCGGCATCCACGAACCGCTTTGCGGGACACGCAACGGTCACAATTTGACAGGGGCGGCAGCCCGAAACGATAGTCCCGGCCGGGTGGCGTCGAGGAAAGTCCGGGAGATTTGAGCATGCCAATTCTGCGAGCGACGCTCGGCGCCCTTGCTCTGGTGGCATTGGCCCTGACCAGCGGACCGAGCGCCGCTGACGACTACCCCTCGCGCACGGTCAGAATCATCGCCCCCTTCGGCGCCGGCGGCCCGACCGACGTTTTCAGCCGGATCGTGGCGCAGGAACTGCAGTTGGCGCTGCACCAGCCCTTCGTGGTGGAGAACAAGCCGGGTGCCGGCACCACGCTCGGCACCGAATATGTCGCGCGGTCGGCGCCCGACGGCTACACGCTGCTGATGGTGTCGGGCACCCAGACCGTCAACGAGACGCTCTATACGAAAAAGGCCTACCACCTGATGACCGACCTGGTGCCGGTCTCGCCGCTGGTCGACAGCGACCTCGTGCTGGTGGTCAATCCGTCTGTGCCGGCAAAGAGCATGAGCGAGCTCATCGCGCTGGCGAAGGCCAAGCCCGGCACGCTCAATTTCGGCTCGTCAGGTCCCGGCTCGAACTACCACATGGCCGCTGAGCTGCTGAAGAACCTGACCGGCATCGACATCGTGCACGTGCCCTACAAGGGCTCGACCGGCATGCGCACCGACATTCTCAGCGGCCAGATCCAGATGCTGTTCGACAGCGTCCCGACCATGGCGGCCTTCGTCAAGCAGGGCAAAGTGCGCGCGCTCGGCACCAGCGGCACCAAGCGCTCGCCGAGCCTGCCCGATGTGCCGACGATTGCGGAAACGGTGCCGGGCTTCCAGGCAACGCTGTGGGTCGGCTTCATGGCGCCCAAGGGCACGCCGATGCCGATCGTGGAAAAACTCAACAGCGAGATCACCAAGATCCTCAAGCGCCCAGACATCCAGGCGTCGTGGGAAAAACAGGGCGCGACTCCCCTGGTGATGAGCCAACCGCAATTTGCGACCTTCATGCAGGCCCAGGTCGACAAGTGGGCAAAGGTGATCAGCGACAATCACATCGCACTGATCAAGTAGCGGCGGCATAGAATTCGCTGCCCGCTTGTGTGACACTGTTTGACGGCGACAGTGGCGTTGGGGGAGTGCTGCGATGCGCGCGGGTTGGCTCGGCGGATTTGCCGCCGCGGCGCTGGTGTTTGCCGCAGCTTCCGGACAAACGGCGAGCGCAGGCGATGTGCTCCCCTACGACTGGACCGGCTTCTATGTCGGCGTCAACGCCGGATCGGCCAACGGCTCTTACGATCCGACAACGTCATTTCCCCAAGGCGCCAATAATTACATCTTCCACCCGCGCGACGTGGACGCCGTCAACGCCGCCGGCAAGCAGAGCATCAAGCCGGCCGGTTTTATCGGCGGCGTGCAAGCCGGGTATAATCAGCAGTTCGGCCCGCTCGTTGGCGGGCTCGAGGCTGGCCTCGACTATCTCAATCTCAACGGCGCCGCGAACAGCGGTGCGGTGCGCTACCCCGCCGGCGGCTCCGGCTTCACCAACGGCGGTTTTCGGCTCAACCAGTTCGTCATCAGTTCATACACCAACGCTAATTGGCTCCTGACTCTTCGCCCTCGCCTCGGCATCGCCGCTGGCAATTGGTTGTTCTATGGCGCGGGCGGACTTGCCGTGACGAAACTGCAGGGCCAGTTCCTGTTCACCGATGGCAATGCCAGAGGCTTCGTTTCGGGCGCGGCGCAGGAATCCGACATCAACTCCTGGCGCACCGGCTACATCGTCGGTGGCGGCATCGAGACTGCGGTCACCGACCACATTCGGCTGAGAGCCGAGTATGACTATCTCAGTTTTGGAACGGTCTACGGCCAGCAAACCTCCACCAATCTGCAATGCTGCTTCACGCCGCCCGCGACGCAGCCCTCGACGGTGTCGATGGACTTGAAAGCGCACCTTGTCCGCGTCGGTCTGAACTACAATTTCGGCGATCCGAATGGAGCCCTGGCCAGCGATCCATGGAGCAAGCCGTCCGCGATATTCGCGCGGGCGATGCCTGAGCCCTCGGACTGGGAGTTTGATGTCGGCACGAGGCTGTGGCTCAGCACCGGCACCGTCGGTGCGCCGAACCCGTTACTCGACATCACGCCGCCGCCATCGCTCATGAACTCGCGGCTGACCTACGAGAATGTGGATGCCTGGTCGGGTGAAACCTTTGCCCGCATCGATCACAGGACCGGATTTTTCGTCAAAGGCTTTCTTGGCGGGGGCGGCATTACCCGCGGCACGCTGGTGGATGAAGATTTCCCCGGCTTCGGCGGCGCTTACTCCAACACGACGTCGCCGCTCAACGGACACATCGGCTACGCCAATATCGACGTTGGCTACATGTTCTTGCGGGCGCCCGGTGCGAAGGTCGGCGCCTTCGTCGGCTACAATTACTTCACGCAGCACATCAACGGATTTGGCTGCAACCAGGTCGCCGGCGATACGACCTGCGTCGGCGTCGATCCGAACTTCCAGGTCTTTGCCGAGGACGAGCGCTACGACTCCCTCCGCCTCGGCTTGACGGCAGAATTCATGCTCAGCGAAAAGTGGAAATTCTCCGCTGACGCCGCCTATTTGCCGCGGGTCAAGTTCACCGGGCAGGACGATCATAACTTGCGCGAGTTGCTGCTTCTGGAATCCGCGAATGATGGCGATGGCGCGATGCTGGAGGCGATCCTCGGCTACAACGTCACTCCGAACTGGAACGTCGGCGTCGGCGGCCGCTATTGGGCCTGGAATATGCGCGACGGCCAGGTCTATTTCGATTTCCTCGGCGGCGCGCCGACGATTCCGCAATACGGGCGCTACAGTACCGAGCGTTACGGCGTCTTCGTGCAATCAGACTATCGCTGGGGCGACACGACACGTCCGCCACAGGCCGCGATGGCAAGCGCCGGAAGCGCACCGATGAATTGGACCGGTGTCTATGTCGGCGGCCATCTCGGCGGCGCCATCGCCAACAACCGCTGGTCCGACCCGTTCGGCGCGACCATAAGCTCCGGTCTCGTCAACGTGCCGGGCTTCGGCGACACCATCCACAGCACGGGCCCGGTCGGCGGTGCGCAAGCCGGGATCGATTGGCAAACCGGACATTGGTTGGTCGGCGTGATGGGCGACTGGAGCGCCGCCGACCTTCGCGGCGAGAATACGTGTTTCTCCGGGATCGGCGGTCTCAATTGCCAGAACATCGTCAAGGATGTCGGCACGGTGGCCGGACGGTTCGGTTATGCGTGGGACCGCGCGCTCGTCTACGCCAAAGGCGGCGGCGCGGGAGCCAGGATCGAATACACGGTGCTCGGCGCCACCGCCGGCAACGCGCTGGGCTACGGCACTACCTCGGTTTCGGCCTATGGCTGGATGGCGGGCGGTGGTCTGGAGTATGCCCTCACCGACAACTGGAGCACGATGTTCGACTACGAGCACATCGACCTCGGCACAATCGGCGTGAATTTTCCGTCGGTCGGATTGGTCAATGCCCAGACCATCGGTCTCCGGCAGACAATCGACCTGGTCAAACTCGGCGTGAACTACAAGTTCAACTGGAGCGGCTTCGCCGCGCGAAGCTGAGCTGTGCCTCGACGCCCGACGCCCTTTTCTGATAATGGCGAGTGACCAACCGTACAGGTGAGCAATGAACGAAATGATCAAGGCGCCGATAAAGGGCGAGGAACATTGGACCACGCGCGACGGCGGCGTGAAGCTGTTCATGTGGGAGAAGTGCGCCGGCGACCCGGCCAAAGCGAGCGGGACCATTTTATTCGTGCACGGCTCTTCGATGGCGTCGCAGCCGACCTTCGATCTGCAGGTGCCGGGGCGAGCGGATTCCTCCGCCATGGATTATTTCGCGCGCCACGGCTTCGACTGCTGGTCGGTCGACATGGAAGGCTATGGCCGCTCCACCAAAGACCGCGACAACAATGCGCCGATCAGCCAGGGCGCCGACGATTGTTACGCCGCCGCGCTCTATATCCAGAAGCTGCGCGGCAAGCGTCCTCTCCTCGTCTACGGCATCTCGTCAGGCGCGCTGCGCGCGGCGTTGTTCGCCGAGCGCCATCCCGAGATGGTGGCGCGGCTTGCGCTCGACGCCATGGTGTGGACCGGCGAAGGCTCGCCCACGCTCGAGCAGCGCAGGAAGAAGCTGCCTGAATTCATCGCCAAGAATCGCCGGCCGATCGACAAGGCGTTCATCCATTCGATCTTCGAGCGCGACCATCCCGACACCGCCGAGAAGAAGGTTATCGACGCATTCGCCGACGCGGTGACCGCGCTCGATAGCTCGGTGCCGACCGGCACCTATCTCGATATGTGCTCGAAGCTGCCGGTGGTCGACCCTGCGAAGATCAGCGTGCCGACGCTGATCATGCGCGGCCAGCACGATGGCATCGCCTCGTTCGACGATCTGGTGAAGTTCTTCGCCAAGCTGCCCAACCCGGACAAGCAGTTCACCGTGATGCCGGGCGTCTCGCACGCGAGCTTCCAGCAGAAAAACTACATGCTCGTCTACCACATTCTGATGAGCTTCTTCACGCAGCCGGCGCCGGTCTATCGGGGCTAGACGCCGAGCTGGCTCGCGAGATCGGCGAGATCTTTCGCCGCGAAGTCGACCTTCACCGTCGGCTTCGGCTCGCCAGTGTTCGGGCCGTATTCGTTGACGCGTGCGGTGTGTGCGGTGCGCAGGCCCAGCGCGCTGGCTGCGGCAAGGTCGTCCGAGTGCGCCGCCACCATCATGCATTGCGACGGCGCGAGATCGAGCGCCGCGCACGATGCGAGATAAACGCGCGGCTTGCGTTTGTAGTCGCCGGCAATTTCCGCGCCGAGGATCGCGTCCCACGGAAAATTATTGCGGCGGGCGAGATCGACCATCAGCGAGATATTGCCGTTCGACACCGGCGCGAGGATGAATTTCGTTTTCAGGCGCGCGAGCGCGGCCGGCACATCCGGCCAGGCGTCGAGCCGGTGCCAGACCAGCGTCAGAGCGTCAAGCACCTCGTCCGACAAGTTCTGCAAACCGAAGCGAGGCAGGAGGCGCACCAGGCCGCGCCGGTGCAGCACGTCGAGCTTGCAGAATGGCATGCGCCCCGAGCGCACCTCCTCCAAGCCAGGCTGATATTCGCCGCGCCAGGCGTCGGCCAAGGCGACCCAGTCGAGGCTATAGCCGAGGCTCGAGAGGATGTTTTCGGCCTCGCGGGCGACCGAGGTCCGCCAGTCGACCATCGAGCCGAACACGTCGAAGAACAGCGCTCGGACCCCGAGGATCGGCCCTTCTACGACCATGAAAGTGCGCCCAAAAGCGGTCGGCTTGGGAGTCCGGAACCGCGGCTAAGTGATTGATATAATGGCGGGAGCGACGGGACTCGAACCCGCGGCCTCTGCCGTGACAGGGCAGCGCTCTAACCAACTGAGCTACGCCCCCGCGGGCGTGGGTCCGAGTTAATGACCCCCCTACCCATAGTCAAGGAAAGTCTGGGCCGGGCTGTCAAAATTGCGAAAAAGCCTTATTTATCGCGAGGAATCGATGGTGCCGTCCGCAAGAATCGTTTATGGGCGGTTTGTTTGGCGTTTCGCCAAACCTGCGGATTCAAGAGGAGGGTCCCACTGATGGCTACCGTTCCTGGAAAAGCACCGACACCGCCGACGGTGACGCTGAAGCATCTCGCCGCTGCGCTCGCCGAACAGCATGAGATGTCGAAGAAGCAGGCGGAGACAGTGCTCGGCGATCTCGTCGGCAACATCGTCAAACATCTGAAGAAGGGCGAGCGCATCCGCATCGGCGGCCTCGGCATTCTTCAGGTGCGCAGGCGCGCCGCCCGCATGGGCCGCAATCCCGCCACTGGCGAAGCGATCCAGATCAAGGCGAGCAAGAAGGTCGCCTTCCGCGCTTCGAAAGAGTTGAAAGAATCGATCTGACGGGCAGACGAAGCGGACCCTCCGGGGATAAATACGGCGGGCGTGGAGCTTGAGCGCTCCGCGCCTGCCGTTGTTCGTTTGCACGCTTGCGCGACGCTTCCATCCGGCGCTATTGGCTTCCCGAACGGGCGGTTAGCTCAGTTGGTAGAGCGCCTGCTTTACACGCAGGATGTCGGCGGTTCGAGTCCGTCACCGCCCACCAAACGACCTTGGACAAATGAAAACGGCGCCGCAGGGCGCCGTTTTCGAATTCATAGCGCTATTGGCGCGGATTAGTGCGCCGTCAGACCCGAACCATCGTCTTCGACGACCGGTTCGGATGCGGTCGCGGCTTCCGCGAGCTTGGCAGCTTCCTCGTCCCAGGTGATCGGCTCGAGCTTGCGGGTAAGCGCGCGCTCGAGCACCTCGTCCATGCGCGTGACCGGGATGATGTCGAGACCCTTCTTGATCGTGTCGGAGATTTCCACCAAGTCCTTGGCGTTCTCTTCCGGGATCAGCACGGTCTTCATCCCGCCGCGCGCAGCGGCAAGCAATTTCTCCTTCAGGCCGCCGATCGGCAGCACGCGGCCGCGCAGCGTGATCTCGCCGGTCATGGCGACATCGCGGCGCACCGGGATGCCTGTCATTACAGAAACAATCGCGGTCACCATGGCAACGCCCGCCGACGGTCCATCCTTTGGCGTCGCGCCTTCCGGCACGTGCACGTGGATGTCGCGCTTGTCGAACAACGGCGGCTGAATTCCGAAGGCAACCGCGCGCGAGCGGACGTAGGACGCCGCCGCCGAGATCGACTCCTTCATCACGTCGCGCAGGTTACCGGTCACGGTCATCCTGCCCTTGCCGGGCATCATGGCGGCTTCAATGGTGAGCAGTTCGCCGCCGACATCAGTCCAGGCAAGCCCGGTGACCACGCCGATCAGATCCTCGGCCTCGATCTCGCCGAAGCGGAATTTCGGGACGCCGAGATAGTCGCCGAGGCTCTCGGCCGTGACGCTGATCGACTTCTTCTTCGACGTCATCAACTCCTTCACTGCCTTGCGGATCAGGGTCGACAGTTCGCGCTCGAGATTGCGCACGCCCGCCTCTCGCGTGTAGCGGCGGATGAGCGTGATGAGCGCTTCGTCGTCGATCTTCCACTCATCCTTGTCGAGGCCGTGCTTCGTAACCGCATGCGGAATCAGGTGTTTCCGCGCGATTTCGATCTTCTCGTCCTCGGTGTAGCCGGCGATGCGGATGATCTCCATGCGGTCCATCAACGGCGGCGGAATGTTGAGCGTGTTCGCCGTGGTGATGAACATCACGTTGGAGAGATCGTAGTCGACCTCGAGGTAGTGATCGTTGAAGGTGTGGTTCTGCTCGGGGTCGAGAACCTCAAGCAGCGCTGACGACGGATCGCCGCGGAAATCGGCGCCCATCTTGTCCACTTCGTCGAGCAGGAAGAGCGGGTTCGACGTCTTGGCCTTCCGCATCGACTGAATGATCTTGCCGGGCATCGAGCCGATATAGGTGCGGCGGTGGCCGCGGATCTCGGCCTCGTCGCGCACGCCGCCGAGCGACACGCGGACGAATTCGCGTCCCGTGGCGCGGGCAATCGACTTGCCGAGCGAGGTCTTGCCGACGCCGGGAGGTCCGACGAGGCAAAGGATCGGCCCGGTGAGCTTGTTGGCGCGCTGCTGCACGGCGAGATACTCGACGATGCGTTCTTTGACCTTCTCCAGGCCATAGTGGTCCGCGTCGAGGATCTGCTCGGCCAGATTGAGGTCCTTCTTGACCTTGCTCTTCTTGCTCCACGGGATCGACAGCAGCCAGTCGAGATAATTGCGCACGACGGTGGCTTCCGCCGACATCGGCGACATCTGGCGCAATTTCTTGAGCTCGTGCGTCGCCTTCTCGCGGGCTTCCTTGGAGAGCTTGGTCTTTTTGATCTTGTCTTCCAGTTCCTGCAGCTCGTCGCGACCTTCCTCGTCGCCGAGCTCCTTCTGGATCGCCTTCATCTGTTCATTGAGGTAGTACTCGCGCTGCGTCTTCTCCATCTGCCGCTTGACGCGGGTGCGGATGCGCTTTTCCACCTGCAGGACAGAGATCTCGCTCTCCATCAAACCGAGCACCTTCTCCAGGCGCTGGGTGACGACCGGCGTCTCCAGGATGTCCTGCTTGTCCGGGATCTTGACGGCCAAATGCGAAGCGATGGTGTCGGCGAGCTTGGCATAGTCCTCGATCTGCTGGACCACGCCGACGACTTCCGGCGACACCTTCTTGTTGAGCTTCACGTAGTTTTCGAATTCGGTGACCACCGAGCGCGCCATGGCCTCGGCCTCGACGCGATCGCCGGTGTCATCCACCAGCGCGCTGGCGTCAGCCTCGTAATAATCGCTGCGGTCGGTGTATTTCTGGACCTTCGCGCGCGCGGCGCCTTCGACCAGCACCTTGACGGTGCCGTCGGGCAGCTTGAGCAATTGCAGCACGCTCGCCAGCGTTCCAACTTCGAAAATCGCGTCGGTCGCCGGATCGTCGTCGGAGGCGTTCTTCTGCGTCGCCAGCAGGATGAAGGTGTCGGTGCGCATGACCTCTTCCAGCGCCTTGATCGACTTTTCGCGGCCGACGAAGAGCGGAACGATCATGTGCGGGAACACCACGATGTCGCGCAGCGGCAAAACGGGATAGGCCCGGGTCTCGCCCGGCTGCAGCGTGGGTCGTGGCTTGGTGGTCATTTCCATAAGTCCTTTTCTTGTGGTGCCCCTGCCCTGCGACCCGCCGAAGCAGCCCCGCAAGATCAGTGCCGGAGTGTCAGTCGCGAACGTACGCGGATTCGGAGCTACTCAGAAACTACGATCTTTCGTACCCCCGCTCGTGAGACACGCAATACGTATGCCGGGGGTCAGGGGTCCGCAAGTAACGCCGTAAATTCACGTTAAAACGGCTGCTGACGCCCTAAACGCCGCACAAAACAACGCAAATCGAGGGCCTTGGTTCTTGGCGGGAGGCCCCGAACGAGGGGTCGATCAGGCGCTGGCGCTGCCGGACTTGGCGGTGCGGTCGGAGCGGTCGGCGTAGATATAGAGCGGCCGGGCGGTACCTTCGACGACTTCCTTGGAGATCACCACCTCTTCGACGCCTTCGAGGCTCGGCAGGTCGAACATGGTGTCGAGCAGGATGCCCTCCATGATCGAGCGCAAGCCGCGCGCGCCGGTCTTGCGGTCGATCGCCTTGCGGGCGATGGCGCCAAGCGCCTCTTCGGCGAGCGTAAGGTCGATCAACTCCATCTCGAACAGCCGCTGGTACTGCTTGACCAAGGCGTTCTTCGGTTCGACCAGAATCTTCTTGAGCGAGGGCTCGTCGAGGTCTTCGAGCGTCGCGACCACCGGCAGGCGGCCGACGAATTCCGGGATCAGGCCGTACTTGAGCAAATCCTCGGGCTCGACCTCGCGGAAGATTTCACCCTGCTTGCGGTCTTCCGGCGCGAGTACCTTGGCGCTGAAGCCGATCGAAGTCGAGCGTCCGCGCGCCGAGATGATCTTGTCGAGGCCGGCAAACGCGCCGCCGCAGACGAACAGGATGTTGGTCGTATCGACCTGCAGGAATTCCTGCTGCGGATGCTTGCGGCCGCCCTGCGGAGGCACCGAGGCGATCGTGCCTTCCATGATCTTCAGCAGCGCTTGCTGCACGCCCTCGCCCGACACGTCGCGCGTGATCGAGGGATTGTCCGACTTGCGCGAAATCTTGTCGATTTCGTCGATGTAGACGATGCCGCGCTGCGCGCGCTCGACGTTGTAGTCGGCCGACTGCAGCAGCTTGAGGATGATGTTCTCGACGTCCTCGCCGACGTAGCCGGCTTCGGTCAGCGTCGTGGCGTCGGCCATCGTGAACGGCACGTCGAGGATGCGCGCCAGCGTCTGCGCCAGCAGCGTCTTGCCCGAGCCGGTCGGCCCGATCAGCAGGATGTTCGACTTGGCGAGCTCGACGTCGTTGTGCTTGCTCTGGTGATTGAGCCGCTTGTAGTGGTTGTGGACCGCGACCGAGAGAACCTTCTTGGCGTGATCCTGGCCGATGACGTAGTCATCGAGAACCTTGCGGATTTCCTTCGGCGTCGGGATGCCGTCGCGCGACTTCACCAGCGAGGATTTGTTCTCCTCGCGGATAATGTCCATGCAGAGTTCGACGCACTCGTCGCAGATGAAGACGGTCGGGCCGGCGATGAGCTTGCGCACTTCGTGCTGGCTCTTGCCACAGAACGAGCAATAGAGCGTGTTCTTGGAATCGCTGCCGCCGACTTTGCTCATTCCATTCTCCGTCACACTCGTCCGTACTGGCCGTGGTCGGGGAAGGTCCCGCCTCTACAATCACCACGAACGAAGCAAGTTTCGCGCCGGGCTAAACGTCGTACGGCTGCCCGATCACCCTATCCAGACCCCCCACCATAAGCGAAGCATGCTAACGATGGGATAATCAAGAATCTGTTAACGATAATGCCCGCTCAACCCGCCCCATAAAAGCGGCCAAACACGGGCAGTCCACGGCTTTAGTCAAAGGATTGGAACCCGTGGCAGGACAGCATCAGGCCGGCTTCGGCATCATTTCTTCCGGGCGTCTGTCGATTACCTTGTCCACCAGACCGAAATCCTGGGCCGCCTCGGCAGTCAGGAAGTAGTCGCGCTCGAGCGCGTCCTCGATCTTCTTCAGCGACTGACCGGTGTGCTTGACGTAGATCTCGTTGAGCCGCTTTTTCAGGTTCAGAATTTCCTGCGCGTGCAGCATGATGTCGGTCGCCTGGCCCTGGAACCCGCCGGACGGCTGATGGACCATAATGCGGGCATTTGGCAGAGCAAAACGCTGGTCCTTGGCGCCGGCCGCAAGCAGCAGCGAGCCCATGGACGCCGCCTGCCCCACGCACAGCGTGGAGACCGGCGGCCGCACGAACTGCATGGTGTCGTAGATCGCCATGCCGGAGGTCACCACCCCGCCAGGCGAATTGATGTACATCGAGATTTCTTTTTTCGGGTTCTCGGCTTCGAGAAAGAGGAGCTGCGCCACCACCAGCGTGGCCATGCCGTCTTCGATGGCCCCCGTGATGAAGATAATGCGCTCCTTGAGAAGGCGCGAAAAGATATCGTAGGCCCGTTCGCCACGGTTGGTCTGTTCGACCACCATGGGGACGAGCTGCATATAGGTATCGACCGGGTCTTTCATTTTGGGTCCTTTACGCGAATCACGGCAGCCAGATTAGCCGCTCGCACGCGCAGGTGGACGATCTAGTTTCGCGAAGCGGCAAGCGCAAGCGGCGTTATCACGCAGCCGATTCGTCATCCTTGTAGAGCTCTTCGCGCGGCACCTTTTTCTCGTCCACCTGGGCGAGTTCGAGCAGGAAGTCGACGACTTTCTCCTCGAAGATCGGGGCCCGCAGGCCGGCGACCGCTTGCGGGTTCTGGCGGTAGAAATCCCAAACGCGCTTTTCCTGGCCGGGGAATTGGCGCGATTGCTCCATGATGGCGCGGCTCAATTCGTCCTCGCTCACGGTGATGTTGTTCTTCTCGCCGATCTCGGCGAGCACCAGGCCGAGCCGCACGCGACGCTCGGCAATGCCGCGATACTCGGCCTTGGCCTTGTCCTCGGTGGTGTTCTCGTCGGCAAAAGTCTTCTTCTCGGTCTCGAGCTCCTGGAGAACCGATTTCCAGACACGGTCAAATTCTTCCTCCACCAACGACGGCGGCGGCTCGAACTTGTGGCGCTTGTCGAGCTCGTCGAGCAACGCGCGCTTGGTCTTCTGCCGCGAGGCCGCGCTGTGCTCGTGCGTGATGCGGTCCTTCACCGCCTCGCGCAACTTGGCGATCGATTCAAGGCCGAGCGACTTGGCGAATTCCTCGTCGATGGCAACGTTGCCGGGCGTCTCGATCGTCTTTGCGGTGACAACGAATTCGGCGTCTTTACCGGCGAGGTGTTCGGCCTGGTAGTGTTCGGGAAACTTCACCTTCAGCGTTCGCGTCTCGCCTGCTCCGATGCCGATGAGCTGGTCCTCAAACCCAGGGATGAAGGTATTCGAGCCGATCACCACGGCGGCATCGTCGCCGGTGCCGCCCTCGAAGGGCTCGCCGTTGATGGTGCCGGCGTAGGAGATCATCACGCGATCGTCCTTGGCGGCCTTCGCGCCGTCGCCTTTGACGCTGTACGGCTTGTTCTGCTCGGCGATACGCTCGATGGCTTCATCGATTTCGGCGTCGGTGACATCGCTCGTCAGCTTCGTGAGCTTGATGTCCTTGAAATTCGCGAGCGTGATGGCCGGCACGATCTCGACCGCCATCGTGTAGGTCAGATCACTCTTGCCGGCGATCAGCTGCTCGATCGCATCCTTCTCTTCCGACATCGTCACTTTCGGCTCGGACGCGAGCCTGAAGCCGCGCTCGCTGACGATCTGGTTGTTGGCGTCGCGCACGGTCGCTTCGATCACTTCCGCCATGGCGGAGCGGCCATAGACCCGTTTGAGGTGCGACACGGGCACCTTGCCGGGCCGGAAGCCGTCGATGCGGACACGGGCTTTCAGTTCGTCCAGACGTGCGTTGACCTTGGCATCCAGTTCGGATGCCGGCACGTTCACCTTGAATTCGCGCTTGAGGCCTTCGGAGAGCGTTTCGGTCACTTGCATTGGTCACACATTTCTCGCTGGCAACGCTGCGCGCGTTGGAGTGTGTCGGATGGCTTTAGCCTCCCGGCATGGTGCGGGCGGAGGGATTTGAACCCCCACGTCTTTCGACACTGGAACCTAAATCCAGCGCGTCTGCCAATTCCGCCACGCCCGCAAAGGGCTTCTCGAAGTTCGGCTCATCGCGCCGCAGCTTAACCGCCGCTGCCCCGGCAAGGCGGGCCGAGCGGCGGCCGGCTTATATCACGCGAAATCCCGTCCGCACTATGAAACTAGGCCGGATCGGCGAGCCCTTAACGCGCGGCCAAGAAGCCCAGTAAGCGCCGATAGACGCCCGGCAGGGCGTCCGGCAGGTCCTCTGAAATCAGCCCGGGGCCGAAGGCGCTGGCGGCCTCCCCATGCAGCCAAGCCGCCGCGCTGGCAGCCTCGAAGGCCGGCATGCCCTGGGCCAGCAACCCGGCGATCATGCCGGTCAGGACATCGCCGGCACCCGCCGTGGCGAGGTAGGCCGGAGCATTGGCGGCAATGCAGGCGCGGCCATCGGGCGCAGCCACGACGGTGTCCGGCCCCTTCAAAAGCACGATCGCCCCGCTTTCGTGGGCTGCTAGGCGTGCTTTTTCAAGTTTTGAGTTAGCTTTATGGTTTTGTTCTATCTCATTGAATAGGCGAGAAAACTCGCCCGCATGCGGCGTCAGGACAACGCCCCGCCCTGAGTGCGGCCTATGGCGGTCGACAGCGCGCCCGGCTCGTCGGCAAAGCTTGTCAGCGCATCCGCATCGAGAACGACGGCGGCCTCAGTCGTAAGCGCCGCCCGCACCTCTTCCCGCATGGCCGACCCGACACCGCCGCCCGGCCCGATCGCCACCCCGTTGCGTCGCTTGTCCGCCAGGAATTCCGCCAGCTCCAGCGCGCCGTCCACCGGCCGAACCATCACCGCGAGGCTCGCCGCGGCATTGACCGCCAGCGCCTCGCGTGGGCTGGCGATGGTGACCAGCCCCGCCCCCGCCCGAAGCGCACCCCGCGCCGCTAGGCGGGCCGCGCTGCACGTGGTGAGCCCTCCCGACACCACGACGGCATGGCCGCGGCTGTATTTGTGACCTTCGGGGCTGAAAACAGGAAAATGCCCCATCCAAAGCGCCGGCTCGTTGGCGAAGGCCGCCGGCTTGATCCGGTCCAGCACGCTCGCAGGAATGCCGATGTCGGCAACTTCGAGAGTGCCGCAATGGAGCCGACCCGGCATCAGCAGGTGGCCGGGCTTGCGGCGGAAGAACGTGACGGTGGTGGTGGCGTTGACGGCGGCGCCCAAGATGGCTCCGGTGGTGCCGTTGACGCCGCTGGGCAGATCGACCGCAAGGACTGCGGAGCCGCGCGCGTTGATCGCCTCGATCATAGCGCGCGGCAGCCCCTCGACGGCACGATCGAGACCGGCGCCGAACAGTGCGTCGATAACGAACTCCCCGCCTTTGATTGCCGCCGGTTCGGTGGCCTCGACACGGCCGCGCCAGCGGCCGGCTGCTGTGGCGGCATCGCCTTTGAGGCGGCCTTTGTCGCCGACAAAGCTGACCCGCACCGTGTGGCCGCGGTCGGCCAGGATCCGTGCCGCCACAAAGCCATCGCCGCCATTGTTGCCGGGGCCAGCGACCACGACGACGCTGCGGCCCTGCAACGTGCGGCAGGCCGCATCGGCGACCGCACGGCCGGCGTTCTCCATCAGCGTGATGCCGGGCGTTCCACCCGCGATGGTGAGCCGGTCGGCCTCGGCCATCTCGGCGGTCGTCAACAGTTCGATCATGGCGCGCGACACTAACGAGGCGCCTTCGCAGCGACAATTCGTCGATCATTGCGCCCGTGCAATGGGCCGTTCCTGCTGGCAAAAACTTATGCAGGGTGCTTAGTTTCTGGGCACCGAACATTAGGCAACTGCCCGATCATTGGCGTCGCTTTGTGCTAAGCTGTTGTGCCGCCAACATTTTCATCAGCCTGCCAGCTTGGCACGGGACCTGCTAACCGCTAGCGCGGCCCGTTCTGTTCAAGGGACGGGCTGGGGGGAAGGAAAAACCAATGAAAAAAATTGAGGCCATCATCAAACCCTTCAAGCTCGATGAAGTGAAAGAGGCGCTGCAGGAGGTCGGACTCCAAGGCATTACGGTCACCGAGGCCAAAGGCTTCGGCCGGCAGAAGGGACACACAGAGCTCTATCGCGGCGCCGAATACGTCGTCGATTTTCTTCCCAAGGTGAAAATCGAGATCGTGCTCGGCGACGACATGGTGGAGAAGGCGATCGAGGCGATCCGGCGCGCGGCCCAGACTGGCCGAATTGGCGACGGCAAGATATTCGTGTCCAGCATCGAAGAAGCCATCCGCATCAGGACCGGCGAATCCGGAGCTGACGCGATCTAGACCCGAGGGGCGACGACCTCGCGGAAATTTCCATAAAAAGGGGGAATGCAATCTATGACGACAGCCAAGGATGTCATGAAGCTGATCAAGGACAACGACGTGAAATACGTCGATTTCCGGTTCACTGATCCGCGCGGCAAATGGCAGCACGTCACCTTCGACGTCACGATGATCGAAGAAGAGACTTTTGCTGAAGGGCAAATGTTCGACGGCTCATCGATCGCCGGCTGGAAGGCGATCAACGAGTCCGACATGAACCTGATGCCCGATCCGAGCACCGCGTGCATCGATCCGTTCTTTGCCGAGACGACGCTGTCGTTGGTTTGCGACGTGCTCGAGCCGACTACCGGCGAACCCTACAACCGCGATCCGCGCGGCATCGCCAAGAAGGCCGAGGGCATGGTGAAGTCCTCGGGCATCGGCGACACCATCTTCTTCGGACCCGAGGCCGAGTTCTTCGTGTTCGACGACGTCAAGTACGCCGCCGATCCGTACAACACCGGCTTCAAGCTCGACTCGACGGAATTCCCGTCGAACTCCGACACCGAGTACGAAGGCGGCAATCTCGGCCACCACGTCGGCACCAAGAAGGGTTACTTCCCGGTGCCGCCGCAGGACTCGGCGCAAGACATGCGTTCGGAAATGCTCGGCGCCATGGCGCGCATGGGCTGCGTGGTCGAGAAGCATCACCACGAAGTGGCGAGCGCCCAACACGAGCTCGGCCTGAAGTTCTCGCCGCTCACCGTGATGGCCGACCGGATGATGATCTACAAGTACTGCATCCAGCAGGTCGCGCAGATCTACGGCAAGACCGCGACCTTCATGCCGAAGCCGATCTATGGCGACAACGGCTCGGGCATGCACTGCCACCAGTCGATCTGGAAGGCGGGCAAGCCGGTATTCGCGGGCAACAAGTATTCCGACTTGTCGGAGACCTGCCTGTCCTACATCGCCGGCATCATCAAGCACGCCAAGGCGATCAACGCCTTCACCAACCCGACCACCAACTCCTACAAGCGCCTGGTGCCGGGCTTCGAAGCGCCGGTGTTGCTCGCCTACTCCGCGCGCAACCGCTCGGCGTCGTGCCGCATTCCGTACACGACCAACCCGAAGGCCAAGCGCGTCGAGGTTCGCTTCCCCGACCCGCTCGCCAATCCGTACCTCGCCTTCTCGGCGATGACGATGGCCGGCCTCGACGGCGTCAAGAACAAGCTCGATCCCGGCTCGGCGATGGACAAGGATCTCTACGATCTGCCGAAGTCCGAACTGAAGAACATTCCGACGGTGTGCGGCTCGCTGCGCGAGGCGCTCGAGAACCTCAACAAGGATCGGGGCTTCCTCACCGCCGGCGGCGTGTTCGATGACGACTTCATCGACAGCTACATCGACCTCAAGATGACGGAAGTGATCCGCTTCGAGCACACGCCGCATCCGGTCGAATTCGACATGTACTACTCGGCGTAAAGCGTTCCTCCCAAAACATCGCAACCGAGTGCGATGCGACTTCAAAGGGCGCCCTCGCGGGCGCCTTTTTTCTTTGTCGGATTTTCGCGGCTGAAGCACCGCAGACGAGGCGTCAGTTCTTGCGGGTTTGCTCCGCCTCTATCGCCTCGTCGTGATACCACGCACCGCTCGCCGCAACTTTCGCAACACGCGGCGACACAAAGCTCGTCGCAGGCATTGCGTTGTCGCAACGCTCGACTTGAGCGAAGCGACCCCGTGCGGGGAATTCGTAGATCTTTGCCGACGTCAGCATTGTTCGGCCTCCTTCGAATGACGTGCGCATCAACCGATGCAGCTTTGCCGCATTCACATAACGTCTTTGTAAACGCTTTGCTCCCCCTTTACGCAGTTTGCCTAGAGAAATTCGTCAATTGACGACATTATAGGCATCGGGGTTTTTGCTTATTTGAGTAGCATTAGCTGTGCGGCACTTGGCTGCCGCCGCCAACTCATTGATGAGAGAACCGCAAAATGACGAAGTATAAACTTGAGTACATATGGCTCGACGGTTACACGCCGGTGCCAAGTCTGCGGGGCAAAACGCAACTCAAAGACTACTCTTCGTCCCCGACGCTTGAGCAGCTTCCGCTCTGGGGCTTCGACGGCTCGTCCACCATGCAGGCGGAAGGTCACAGCTCCGATTGCGTGCTCAAGCCGGTCGCCGTGTTTCCGGACGCCGCGCGCACCAACGGCGCGCTGGTGATGTGCGAAGTGATGATGCCGGACGGCAAGACCCCGCATGCCTCAAACAAGCGCGCGACCATCCTCGACGATCCCGACGCCTGGTTCGGCTTCGAGCAGGAATACTTCTTCTACAAAGACGGCCGCCCGCTCGGCTTCCCGACGTCCGGCTATCCGGCGCCGCAAGGTCCCTACTACACCGGCGTCGGCTACAAGAACGTCGGCGACATCGCGCGCAAGATGGTCGAAGAGCATCTCGACCTCTGCCTCGCGGCCGGCATCAACCATGAAGGCATCAACGCCGAAGTGGCGAAGGGCCAGTGGGAATTCCAGATCTTCGGCAAGGGCTCCAAGAAAGCCGCTGACGAAATGTGGATGGCCCGCTACCTGATGCTGCGCCTCACCGAGAAATACGGCGTCGACATCGAATTCCACTGCAAGCCGCTCGGCGACACCGACTGGAACGGCTCCGGCATGCACGCCAACTTCTCGACCAAGTACATGCGCGAAGTCGGCGGCAAGGACTACTTCGAGAGCCTGATGAAGGAGTTCGAGAAAAATTGGAAGGAGCACATCGACGTCTACGGTCCGGACAACGACAAGCGCCTGACCGGCAAGCACGAGACGGCGCCGTGGAATAAGTTCAGCTATGGCGTGGCCGACCGCGGCGCGTCGATCCGCGTGCCGCACTCGTTCGTCAACAATGGCTACAAGGGCTATCTGGAAGATCGCCGCCCGAACTCGCAAGGCGACCCCTACCAGATCGCGTCGCAGATCCTGAAGACGGTTGCTTCGGTGCCGGCGAGCGCCAAGAAAGCAGCGGCCTAAGGACTGTCAACGTCGGATATCGGGCGCTCCGGAAACGGGGCGCCCTTTTTCTTTGGCAGCGATCGTTCAGATGATGAGAAGCGCGATGACGGCAAAGCCGGCCGCGATGCCGGCAACGGTCACCAGCAACTGCTTGCGGCGGCGCTTGGGCCCGTAGACGCCGGCGGCGCGGCGTTCGGCGATGAGAGCCGCATCGTATTCGTCCGACGACGAATAGGCACAAGCCAAAGCGGTGCCTGCGGCGGTCGCCTCAAGCGTCAGCATGTCGGATTGCGGAATGGCGAGCGAACGCGACATGAGTTGCATGCTAGGCGGATAGAGTAAACGAGAGGTTGCCGCCTCAGGCCGCGCTGGTGCGCTGCAACACGTTGGCTGCTTTGGCCACCTGGCTGTGACGCGCTGCGGCAATCAGCCGGGCGCGTTCGCGGGCCGGTTCATCATCGGACGTGCGCACCCGGTTACGGCCCTCGCGTTTGGCGCGATAGAGCGCGGAGTTGGCGCGCGCGATCAACGCGTCGATATTGGTGACGACATCGGTCGAGGTAGCGGCGCCGATGCTCACGGTTGCGCCGATGGCATGTCCCGCGATCATTACGCCGGCGGCCTGGAAATTGGCGCGCACGCGCTCGGCGATTGCGGTCGCCACCTGCATCGGCTCATCGACAACGGCCGCGAACTCCTCGCCGCCGAGGCGGCCGATGATGTCGGTTGCGCGCATGCTCTTGCGGATGACCTGGGCGAAGACGCGCAGCGCCTCATCGCCGGCGCCATGACCGAAACGGTCGTTGATCGACTTGAAATGGTCGAGGTCGAACATCATCAGCGTCACCGGCTTGGTGCCGTCGGCCTGCCGCGCGCACAGCATCAGCGCGTTTTCCATGAAGGCGCGGCGATTGAGCAGGCCGGTGAGGAAATCGGTTGAGGCGGCGTCTTTGTGGATGCTGACCGAATGATCCTTCACCATCAGCAGCACCATGAAGGCGGTGCCGACGGCGTAGATGATGGTCTCGAGCGTGAACACGGCGGTCCATCGCGCCGCAATGACATCCGGCGTCAGCGAGCGGATGACGAGCGGCATCAGGAAGATCGCGGCGTGCAGGCACGGCACGATGATCGCCGCGGTGCGCGAATGGAGCGATTTGCGCCGCTCGCGCGACAGTTCGAACGCGATGAAGAAAGTATAGGTCGCTACGACCACGACACCGAGCACCGCACGCTCGGCGCTACCGACGACGAACAGCGGCAGCTGGCAGAGCAGCAGCCATGCCAGCGCGCCGGTAAAGGCGGCGATCGGCAACAGGCGCCGGCCGCGGAACAGGCGCACGCCGTTCCAGATCATGCCGCAGGCGACGAAGATCATGGCGAACGGAATTTCTTGCGGCAGCGAGACCCAGGGCTGCGGCGCCGCCCACAGCGCCAGCGAGGACGCTCCGATCAGATAGGCCGCACCCCACCAGGCCAGCGCGCGCATGTCGCGCTGCTGCAGCCAGGCGAGAATGAGGAAGAGACCGAGCAGTGCGGCAATGCAAACCGTGACGAACGCCAAAGTCGGCTCGTCGAGGAATGAAAGCTGGAACTGACTACCGTCGCGCATTCCGCCTGACCGGTCCGCGCCCGAATACGCGGGCGATGGCGGTAAAATAGGCGGGCGGAATTGGAGAATCCGTTGCCCGGTTGGGTGTGCTTCGATGAAACTGTTGCGACAATTGTCGCTAAACTTGCACCAAATCCGCCCGACCGGGTGGGCATGAATGCAAAAAGGGCGCGCCGAATGCGCGCCCTTTGAAATTTGCGTATTGGGTCTGCCTAGCGCTTGGAGAACTGGAACGAGCGGCGGGCTTTGGCACGGCCGTACTTCTTGCGCTCGACCACACGCGAGTCACGGGTGAGGAAGCCGCCCTTCTTGAGCGCGCCGCGCAGCTCCGGCTCGAAATAAGTGAGTGCCTTGGAAATGCCGTGGCGCACGGCTCCCGCCTGCCCCGACAGACCGCCGCCAGAGACGGTGCAAATCACGTCGTACTGGCCGGCACGGTTGGCGGCGACCAGCGGCTGCTGAATCAGCATGCGCAGCACCGGACGCGCGAAGAACTGCTCCACGGCCCTGGTGTTGACCAGGATCTTGCCGGAGCCCGGCTTGATCCAGACGCGGGCGACCGCGTTCTTGCGCTTGCCGGTCGCATAGGCGCGGCCTTGCGCGTCGACCTTCTTTTCGTATTTCGGCGCCTCGGGCGCTGCCGGCTTGAGGCTCGCCAAACCTTCCAGCGACTGTACGGTCTCGGCCACGGTTAGGCACTCCTCACGTTCTTGCGGTTCATGGCGGCAACGTCGAGCTTTTCGGGCTTCTGCGCCTCGTGCGGATGCTCGGCGCCCGGATAGACGCGCAGATTGCCGAGTTGCACCCGGCCGAGTGGTCCTCGCGGCAGCATGCGTTCGATCGCCTTCTCGACGATGCGCTCGGGGAAGCGGCCCGCCATGATCTGCTTGGCCGTGCGCTCCTTGATGCCGCCGATGTAGCCGGTGTGGTGATAGTAGACTTTCTTCTCGGCTTTGCGGCCGGTGAACACCGCCTTGGCGGCGTTGATGACGATGACGTTGTCGCCGTCGTCGACGTGCGGCGTATAGGTGACCTTGTGCTTGCCCCGCAGCCGCAGGGCGACGATCGAGGCGAGACGGCCGACCACGAGCCCGGTGGCGTCGATGGTCACCCATTTCTTCTCGATGTCGGCCGGCTTTGCCGAATAGGTGTTCATGTCTGATCCTTGGAATTTCGTGCGCCTGGCGCGCCGAAGTCGCGGGTTCTGTAGCCGAGCGGTCAGACCCGGTCAATGTACTTGCCCAACAAACTAATGTGATATTTCAATGTCTTATAAGATTGGTATTTTGATACCACGGGCTAATCAGCGGTCATTGGGGATCGAATAGGTCGACGTGACATGGGCCACCGGCTCGTCCGAACCGTCCGAATAGATGGTCACCTCGCCGACCGCCAGCCGCTTTCCGACTTTCATCAGCTTGGCGTCGGCAATCAGGTCGGCCTGGCCGGGTTTGCGCAGGAAGTTGATGTTCAGATTGGTGGTGACTGCCAGCGGCTGGCGCCCGATGGCCGAAAACACCGCGACGTACATGGCGAAATCGGCAAGCTCCATCATCGTGGGGCCCGACACCGTGCCGCCCGGGCGCAGGTGATCCTCATGGAATTCCCGCCGCACCCGGATGTCGCCGTAGTCGACCCGCTCAAGGCTCAAGCCGCAGCCCGGATAGAAGGCCTGCGGGAAAACCTCATGCAGCAATTCCCCGATCTGCTCGGCATTGAGAACCGGCGCCGGCATTCTCGCCCCCACGCCGGTTGATCCGGCGTCCCGTCTTAGACGGGAGGGCGACGCCGTCAACTGGCCTGCCGGGGCTGCTTCGGGCTAAGTATCGGGCAGCTTTCAAGGCATCGGACAGGTCGCATGAACGTCCAGACTGCTGCCCCCGTATTGCTGCGCGAACGCGCCAAGGATGTCGCCGTGCTGGTGCTTAACCGTCCGGCGGCGCGCAACAGCCTGTCTGAGGCACTGCTCGCCGCGCTGTCGGCCGCCTTCACTGACATCGCCAACGACAAGTCGGTGCGCGCCGTCGTGCTTGCGGCGAACGGGCCCGGCTTCTGCGCCGGCCACGACCTCAAGGAATTGACGGCGCGGCGTAGCGATGCCGATGGCGGCCGCGCCTATTTCAGCAAGATCATGGCGACGTGCAGCGCCATGATGCAGCAGATCGTCAATCTGCCGCAGCCGGTGATCGCCGCCGTACAAGGCGCGGCAAGCGCCGCCGGCTGCCAGCTGGTCGCCAGCTGCGATCTCGCCCTCGCCTCGCCCGCCGCGAAATTCGCAACGCCCGGCGTCGACATCGGCCTGTTCTGCTCGACGCCGATGGTCGCGCTGTCGCGCAACGTGTCGCGCAAGCATGCGATGGAGATGTTGCTGACCGGCGACATGATCCCGGCCGAAGACGCCCTACGTTTCGGCCTGATCAACCGCGTGGTGGCGTCCGGCAGCGAGCGCGACGCGGCGATTTCACTCGCTCAGCAGATTGCGAGCAAATCGGCCCACACCGTGCGGCTCGGCAAAGAAGGCTTTTATCGCCAGGCTGAGATGAAGCTTGCCGACGCCTATGCCTATGTCACGCAAATCATGGTCGAGAATTTGCTGTCCGCGGACGCCGAGGAAGGCATTTGCGCATTCATCGAAAAACGTGATCCAACCTGGGAAGACCGCTGATGAATGGCTCACGCGGCATTGATCGGCGCCCCGCTTTTTAAAACGTCCTGACTGGTTATGTTCGAGCGAATTTCCATCAGCCAGGTTGCTGCATGAACAACGCCTCTCTTGTCTTCACTCCGGCCGCGCAAAAGGCGCAGGCCGAGCGCGGTTCGTCCGAGCACTATGCGAAGCGGGTCGCCGAAGGCTTCCCCGACACGGTCACGCCGGAGCTCGCGGCGTTCATCGCCGAACAAGACACGGCCTTTCTCGCCACTGCGACCGCGGACGGCGCGCCCTACGTTCAGCACCGCGGCGGGCCGAAGGGCTTCATCAAGGTCATCGACGAGCACACACTCGGCTTTGCCGACTATCGCGGTAACCGGCAATACATCACACTCGCCAACCTGTCGGAGAACGACCGCGCCTATCTGTTTTTGCTTGATCCGGCACGACGGCAGCGCATCAAATTGTGGGGCCGTGCTCGCGTCGTCGAAAACGATCCGGCGCTCATCGAAAAACTGTTCGACAAGGGCTACAAGGCCAAGCCCGAGCGCGTCATCCTGTTCACCATCGAAGCCTGGGATGTGAACTGCTCGCAGCATATCGTTACGCGGTTTACCGAAGCCGATCTTGAACAGGCCTTCGCGGCGGTGCAGACCAAGATTGCCGAGCTCGAAGCCGAGAATGCGCGGCTACGCGCGCTGCTTGCGCCCGCGCCAGAACCCGCCAAATGAATCACGATCAATATCCCGACACCTACATCCGCGGCATCCTCAACACGGTGAAGACCATCGCGATGGTCGGCTTCTCGCCGAAGGACAACCGGCCGAGTTATTTCGTCTTCAAATACCTGCTCGAGCGCGGCTATCGCGTGATCCCGATCAATCCCGGCCACGCCGGCAAGGAGGTGCTCGGGCAGAAGGTCTATGCCAAGCTCGCCGACGTGCCTGAGCCGATCGACATGGTCGAAATTTTCCGCGCCCCCGAATATGCGCTGCCGATCGTGCGGGAGGCTTTGACGCTCAAGCCGAAGCCGCAAGTGATCTGGATGCAACTCACGATACGCAACGACGCGGCCGCCAAGCTCGCCGAAGATGCCGGGCTGAAGGTCGTGATGAACCGTTGTCCGAAAATCGAGTACGGCCGCCTCTCATCCGAGATTTCGTGGATCGGTGTCAATTCGCGGACGTTATCGTCCAGGCGTCCGCAGACGCTCGGCAAAGGCGTGCAGCGGATGAGCCTCGGCACGGAAAAAGACAAAAGCTAGCAACTGCGCAAAACGATCTATTCCAGAGGAGCCATCGATTCAGCAAATAATTTAATGGATGCAGAGCTTTCCTCGCTGCTGTCATTCTACTAATCAGGCGCTCCGTAACTCAGCTTGACGGCGCGCCTCACGCGCCCGTTTAATCCCAACAACACGTCACCGGCCGCTCTGGCCGCGCACTTTTTTCAAAGAGGCTTTCATGGCTGACGCCGAACGCATTCCCGGATTTTCCACGCTATCGATCCACGCCGGCGCCAAGCCCGATCCGACAACTGGCGCGCGCGCAACGCCGATTTATCAGACCACTTCTTTCGTCTTCGATGACGTCGATCACGCCGCCGCGCTGTTCGGCCTGCAGACCTTCGGCAACATCTATACCCGCATCGGCAATCCGACCAACGCTGTGCTCGAGGAGCGCATTGCCGCGCTCGAAGGCGGCACCGCCGGGCTCGCCATTGCCTCCGGCCATGCCGCGCAGGTCATCGTCATGCACAATCTGATGACCCCCGGCGACGAGTTCATCGCCTCGCGCAAGCTCTATGGCGGCTCGATCAACCAGTTCAACCACGCCTACAAGAATTTCGGCTGGAACGTGGTCTGGGCCGATCCCGATGACATGAGCACGTTCGAGAAGGCGGTGACGCCGAAGACCAAGGCGATCTTCATCGAATTGATCGCCAATCCAGGCGGCGTCATCACCGACATCGAGGCGGTCGCCAACATCGCGCGCAAGGCCAACGTTCCGCTGATCGTCGACAACACGCTGGCGACGCCCTATCTGTGCAAGCCGTTCGATTACGGCGCCGACATCATCGTGCACTCGCTCACCAAGTTCCTCGGCGGTCACGGCAATTCGATCGGCGGCATGATCGTCGACGGCGGCAGCTTCAACTGGTCGCGCGACAAGAAATACCCGATGCTATGCGAGCCGCGCCCGGAATATTCCGGCATCGTGCTGCACGAGACCTTCGGCAACTTCGCTTTCGCCATCGCCTGCCGCGTGCTCGGCTTGCGCGATCTCGGGCCGGCGCTGTCGCCGTTCAACGCGTTCCTCATCCTCACCGGCGTCGAGACGCTGCCGCTGCGCATGCAACGTCATTCCGAGAACGCGCTCGCGGTGGCGCAATGGCTGTCGAAGCGGCCAGAAGTCGCCTGGGTCAGCTACCCTGGGCTGCCGGGCGACAAGTATCATTCGCTGGCCAAGAAATACGTGCCGAAGGGCTGCGGGGCGGTGTTCACCTTCGGGCTCAAGGGCGGCTACGACGCCGGCGTCAAACTGGTGTCGGACGTCAAGCTGTTCTCGCATCTCGCCAATATCGGCGACACGCGCTCGCTGATCATCCATCCGGCTTCGACCACGCATCGGCAGCTCTCCGATGCGCAGAAGGTGCAGGCCGGCGCCGGTCCCGACGTGGTGCGGCTGTCGGTCGGGCTCGAGGACGTCGCCGACATCATCGCCGACCTCGAGCAGGGCCTCTCCGGGAAGTGACGGTTATTTGTTGAGCGTGCGCGCGACGTAGGCGCGGATGTAGTCGAGCGTCTTCGGCGCGCACCAAATTTCGGTGGCCGCCTTGTCGGTCGCTTCACCGAAGCGCGCATGATAGTCGGCCGCCGGCTGACGCACGCGCGCCTTGGTGTGCGCGAACGCCGCCGGCGACAACGCGCCAAGTTCTTTCGCAACGGCGACGGCGTCCTCGATCAATTCGCCCGGCTCGGCGAGCTCATCCACCCAGCCGCGCTGGAGCGCAGCGTCCGGCTCATAGGTCGCGCCGCTATAGGTGACCTCGGCGAGGTAGCGCATCGGGATCGTCGCGCGCACCGCCTCGAAGGCGAGCGACGGAAACGGCAAACCCACCAGCAATTCGGTGACGCCGATGCGGCCTGTGCCGCGCGCCATGATGCGGCGGTCGGCGCAAGCTGCGAGCACCGCGCCACCGGCGATGGCGTGCCCATTGACGGCAGCGACCACGGGCTTGGGATGGAAGAACGCCGCATCGCAGAGCTTGTTGAGCGCCGGCAGAAATTGTCGGATGTAGTCGGCGCCGCCTTTGCTCAGGCGGATAAGATCGACGCCGGCGGAGAAGGCCTTGCCCTGCCCGGTGATCACGACCGCCTTTGCGTTCGATGTGCGCAGCTCGGTAAAGCGCGCGGCGAGCGCCTCGCAGAATTCGGTGTCGAGCGCGTTGACCTTGCCGTGCTGCAACGTCAGCACGGCGACGCCGTCGATCATCTTGGTGTCGATCATGCTGTGGCTCCGGCAAGCTTTGGCGCGACCAGCGGACGATGGCACAGATGCTCGGCGTGGACCACCGCGACCGTGAAGACGACGATCGCCAGCAGTTGATGCGTCAGCGCCAGCGCCAGCGGCGCCTGCATCAGCAGCGTCGCGATACCGAGCACGACCTGGAGCGAGGCGATGGCGGCAAGCGTCAACGCGCCTTTATTTCTTGCGTCATAGGCGTGCACAAGCACGGCGAGCCAGATCGCGTAGGCCAGCATGCGGTGATCGAACTGCACGGTCAGTGTGTTCTCGAAGAAATTGCGCCATGCGGGTTGCAGGAAGAACAGACTTGACCCCGCCGGGATGAACGCGCCGTCGATCAGCGGCCAGGTGTTGTAGGCAAGCCCCGCGCCCGAACCGGCGACCAGCGCGCCGAGATAAATCTGCCCGAGGATCACCGCCGCGATGGCGACAGCGCCGAAGCGCGCGCGCGCCGATGCATCGCTGTCCGGCTGCGGCGCGATTTGCCGCGCCGTCCACAACACCGCGGCGTAGATCGCCGTCGCCAGGGTCAGGTGGAACGCCAGGCGATACTGCGACACGCTGACGCGGTCCGAGCCGGCAAGGCCCGACGACACCATCCACCAGCCGACCGCGCCGAGAAACGCGCCGGCGCCGAAGATCGCCCACAGCCGTGTACGCAGGCTCGGCGGTACAGCGCCGCGCCAGAGGAAAAACAGCAACGGCAACAGGAAAACCATGCCGACCGAACGCGCCAGCAAGCGATGCGTCCATTCCCACCAAAAGATCACCTTGAACGCATCGAGGCTCATGCCGCTGTTGAGCTGCTGGTATTGCGGAATGGCCTGATAGGCCTTGAACTCCGCTTGCCAGGCCGCGTCCGTGAGCGGCGGCAGCACGCCCGAGACCGGCTTCCATTCGGTGATCGACAGGCCCGACTGGGTGAGCCGCGTCGCGCCGCCGACCACCAGCGTGAGAAAGATCATCGCCGCGACGACCAGCAGCCACAGCCGCACGGCGCGCGCGTGATCAGGAACTGACAGGTGCTCGGCCATTGATGACTGCTTGCAGGAGGCGGCGCGGACCATATAGTCAGCCTTGCTCCCCTGCAAATGACGTCAGCGAAAGCCTGCCATGACAATCCGCACCCGCAAGCTGATCGGCACCCTCGGCCTGTTCGCACTCGCCGCGGTGTGGAGCCTGCTCGCCATGGCGCTCGCGCAGTCGGCGCTGACCGACATCAACGGCTTCGTCGCCGCGATCTACTATGTCGTCGCCGGTCTCGGCTGGGTGTTGCCGGCGATGGTGCTGGTGCGCTGGATGGTCAAGCCGGACGACGCCTAGCGATTGCGCGCTAGGCCGCGTTGACGCGGCGGAAGCCGTTCCACATCGCGGTGGCGGCGCCCGACATCAGCACCTTCAGATAGCGCTGCTGCTGGAACTCGCCGTTGACGGAAATGCGCGGCAGCGCGGTCAGATGATCGCGGTGCGCCTTGAACAGCACGCCCGGTCGCGTCGTCACCGCCGTCTTGAAGCCGAGTTCGGCGGCAATGCGGAATTCGCGCGGGCCGGCCGACGTCGGATCGCCGACCGGATAGGACAAATGATCGGGCCGCTTGCCGAGCGCGGCTTCGAGCACGGCGCGGCTCATTTCCATTTCGGCGCGCACGGCGGAATCGTCCGGCACTTTCTTGAGCATCTTGTGATTGACGGTGTGCGCACCGATGGTGACGAGCGGATCGGCGGCGAGATCGATGATCTCCTGCCAGTCCATGCACAGCTCGCGGCAGAACGAGACGATGTCGACGCTGTAGGTCGCGCACAGGTCGCGGACGACCAGGCGCAGTTCGTCTTCCGTTTTCAGGCTGCGCAGGTAGCCGTAGATCGCGTCGTAGAGCTCGCGCTTCTCGCCGACCGTGGCGCACTCGAAGAACTGCTGTTTGCCGTCGATCAGCAGGCCGACGCGCGTGTTCTGCGCGATCACCGCTTCGAGCGCGAGCCACCACAGTTCGCCGAGCCGGTCGGGGAAACTCGTCGCGATATAGGCGGCGAACGGCACCTCGTATTTGCGCAGCAGCGGATAGGCCCAGCGCACGAGATCCTTGTAGCCGTCGTCGAAAGTGAGACAGACGAAGCGGCGCTTGAATTCGCCGGTGATGAAACGCCGGTGCATTTCGTCGAGCGAGATCACATCGAGACGCGAGCGCTTGAGCCGGCGCAGCAGGCGCTCGAGAAAAACCGGCGTGACTTCGAGAAGCCGATTCGGCTGAAAGGCCTCGGGGCGCGGCGGGCGCACGTGGTGCAGCGTCAGGATCGAGCCGACGCCGCCGACCAGCGGGCGCATCCAGTGGTGGAGCCCGCTGAAATAAAGCGTCTCCAGGCCGCCGCGAATGATGGTTTTCTTCAGTTTTGCCACGCTTTGCTCAGGCTCCGGGCCAATTGGGCCCAATATTCCAACTCTTTATTGAGATTTCTTTGCAACGCTGTGACCGAGATTAACCAACTTAGCCGCAGCCGTCGCCCATGAATGTCCTGGCATTGCGCCCCTGGCCGAGCGCCGACCGCTCCGCGCCCGCCACCGATGTCCGCATAGCGCGAGTCGAGATCGTCGAAAACATGGCGGCTGCGGAGCCGCATTGGCGCGCGCTGGAGGCGGGCCATAGCCTCAGCACGCCTTATCAACGGTATGACTTCCTCAAGCTCTGGCAGCACCACGTCGGCGCGGCTGTTGGTGTGAACCCGTTCATCGTCATCGGCTTCAATGACAATGACGTGCCGCTGTTTCTCCTGCCGCTCGGCCGCCGCGCTTTAGCCGGCCGGCGCGCGGTGGAATTCCTCGGCGGCAAGCATGCCAATTTCAACATGGGCCTCTGGCGCCGCGACGTCGCCGCCGGCATCGGCGCCGACGACATGCGCGCGGTGCTGGCGCAGCTTGCCGGCCACGCCGACGTGCTGCAGCTCATCAATCAGCCGCTGACCTGGGGCGGCACGACCAATCCTTTCGCATTGCTGCCGCAGCAGCGTTCGGCCAACTCCGGATTCAGCAGCGCATTGATCCCGGATTTCGACACCCTGCTGCGCACGCGCACGAACTCCTCGACCCGCAAGAAGATGCGCAAGAAGGAACGCGCGCTGGCGAGCTTCGGCGCGGTCGACGTCGCGCAGCCGCGCGAGGCCGACGATGTGCGGCGCATGCTCGACGTCTTCTTCAAGCAGAAAAGCGCGCGCATGCGCACGCTGGGCGTCGCCGACGCGTTTGCGCCGCCGGAGGTTCGCCGCTTCATCGAGGCGGCCGCGACCAAACGCCTTGGCAATGGCGAACCGCTGATCGAGCTCTACGCACTGTCGGTCGGCGACATCGTGGTTGCGACCTATGGCGGCATCGTCGGTGGCGGGCGCTTCTGCGCCATGTTCAATTCGATCATCCAGGATCGCTACGCGGCCGAAAGCCCCGGCGAGCAATTGCTCGGGCGATTGGTGCAGCGCTGCTGCGAGCGCGGCCTCGACTCGTTCGACCTCGGCATCGGGGAAGCGAGCTACAAGATGCTGTTCTGCAACGACGCCGAACCGCTGTTCGACAGCTATCTGCCGTTGAATACGAGCGGCCGCCTGCTCGGAGCCGCATTGTCGGCAACGGCCACGGTGAAACGCTCGATCAAGGGCCGCGCCGCTTTGTGGTCGCTGGTACGCGCGACGCGCCGGCTGCGCGCGCGATTTTCAAGCTCGATCTAGTCAGGCCGCCGCGGCCTGGGCGCCGCCAGCCAGAACGGCGACTTCGCCGAACCCTGCCCGCATCATGCGCTCGCGCGCGGCGCGCGTGTCCGCGTTGGCGGGGTCGCCCGTGACCAACACGGCTTGCGTGGCGAGCGGCACAAAGCGCTCGACCGCCACGTCGGCAGCAGAGCCGCCGTCGATCACCACGTGATTGTAGCTCTGCACCAGCGCCTCGATCACCGTCGCAAGCATCGGCGACGCACCGAGCGCCGCCGCATCGTTGCCGACATTGCCGGTCGCGACCAGGTGCACGCGCGAATATTGGTCGCGCGTGATGATGTCGCCGAACGACGCCGTACCGCGCACCAATTCGGCAATCCCGGGCGCATTGGGATCGGTCGAGATCACCGACAGATTGGGCGCGCCGAAAGCGAGGTCGACCAACACGACGTTGCTGTCCTTGGCCAGCGTGCGCGCCAGCGTAATCGCGGCGAAAGTCGTGCCGACATTGTGCGCGGTGCCGACGACCGTCACACGCCGGCCAGCCTCGCCGGCAGCCCGCAACCGCGCAGCGATCTGATCGATCGAACTGACAGCCATTGGGACGGCGGCGAGATTGGCGGAGGGCGCCGGCGCCAGCGGCGGCGCGACGACGCGCGGCATCGGCGGCGGCGGTGCGGGCGCCATCATCGGCGGCGCGTAACCAGACGCGGCGTAACTTTGCGGTGCGTAGGCGTAGCCATAAGACGCGCTCGCCGGGGCAGCGAGCAGCGCACCGGTCACCGTAAAACCTGCCGACAGCATGAAAGCTGCGAAGGCCGCGATCAGCACGGTGGGGCCCTTCTTCGGATAGGACGGCTTGATGGCGGCGGATGCGCGCGAGATGATGCGCGCCTCCGGCGGTGCGGCGCTGATGCTGTCGCGGGCCGAAGCCTCGCGATATTTCGAGAGATAGGATTCCAGAAGATCGCGCTGGGTCTTGGCCTCGCGCTCGAGTGCGCGCAATTCGACGTCCTGCTCGTTCGACTGCGACGCGATTTTTTTCACCTGGTCGAGGCTTGCCGTGAGCGTCTGCACGCGATTGCCCGCGACCGCGGCGTCGCTCTCGAGCTGGCGCGCGAGACGCTCGCCCTCCACCTTGACCTGGCGGTCGACCTCGGCGATCTGCGCCTTCAACTCCTTGATGCGCGGGTGCTGATCGAGCAGCGTGGTCGACTGCTCGGCAAGCTGGGCGCGCAACGCAATGCGTTGCTCGACGAGTCGGCGCATGGTGTCGGAATTGGCGATGTCGGAGGAATCGATCGACTTGCCCGAGCGGATCAGGTTGCGCAACTGCTGCGCCCTCGCCTCGAGATCCGCCTTCTGGCCGCGCGCGGCGGAAATCTGCGAATTGATCTCGGTCAGCTGCTGCGTCGGCAGCGGCGTGTTGTTTGAGCCGACGTAGAGATTCGTTCTGGCGCGATATTGCTCGACCTTGGCCTCCGCGTCGGCGACCTTGGTCCGCATCTTGTCGATTTCGCCGGCGAGCCACGTGCCGGCCTCGCGCGTCTGATCGAGCTTGGCGTTCTGCTGCATCTGCAGATACCCTTCGGCGATCGCGTTGGCGACGTCAGCCGCGAGTTGCGGACTGGCGGAGCTGAACACGATCGAGATCACGCGCGACTTTTCGATCGCCTGCACATTGAGGCGGTCGTAGAAGGCCTCCAGCACGCGCTCTTCTTGCGTCATGGTGCTGCGGTCGCGCCCGATGCCGATCGCGCCGAGCAGCGCCGCGACCACGCCCGGCGAGCCGCCGTTGAATTCAGGATTGTCGGCGAGCTTTTCCCGCTCGATCACCTTGCGCGCGAGATCGCGTGACAGCACCAGTTGCACCTGGCTGGTCACCGCCTCCGGATCGAGCGCCGCGCGGTCGGGCGCGTTCTTGTCGGCCTCGGCGCGCAGGAAGACGTTCTCGCGCGCCTCGAGCAGCAGGCGCGATTCGGAATTGTAGCGGGGCGTAATCGCATTGACGACGATGAAGGCGGCGCCCGCCGCGAGCAATGTCAGGCCGAGGATCGTCGTCTTCTTGCGCCACAAAGCCCGGCCTAAACCGGCCATATCGGCTTCGCCATCGGGCGTGACGACGGGGATGACGGGAGCCGGCGCGACTGCGACTTTCGACTTCCTACTAAAAAACATTGCGACTCCAACACACGGCTTCTGTGGCGCCAGCGTGATGACAAACTATTATGGTTGCTACCGCGTTAATCGGCGACGGAAACGCACTGGCAGTCAGCTTTTGTTAACTATCCGCCCGCCTAATCCCTCCCGACGTCCCCGCTGGCTCGGGCTGGATTCGTTTCGCCGATGGCGCCCTTGAACATCCTGCACGTCTTTCGCGCGCCGGTCGGCGGCCTGTTCCGGCACGTGCTCGACCTGACGCGCGAGCAGACCGCGCGCGGCCACCGCGTCGGCATCATCGCCGACAGCCTCACCGGCGGCGCCAACGCCGAACGGATCCTCGGCGAACTTGAGCCTTCCCTGGCGCTCGGGCTTTCCCGCTATCCGATGCGCCGGCATGCCAATCCGAGCGACCTGTCAGCGCTCGCCCACGTCATGAGCCGCGTTGCCAAAGCCAAGGCCGACATCATCCACGGTCACGGCGCCAAAGGCGGCGCCTATGCACGCCTGACCTTCAACGAGCCGCGCGCGGTGCGGGCCTATACGCCGCACGGCGGCAGCTTGCTGTTCGGCCACAATACGCTCGCCGGCAAGTTCTATCTCTCGACCGAGAAACTGCTGAAACTGCGCGGCGATCTGTTTCTGTTCGAAAGCGCCTATAGCGAGCAGATTTTCCGCCGCAAAATCGGCAATCCGCCGGGCCTGGTGCGCGTCGTCCACAATGGCGTTTCGCGCGCCGAATTCGCGCCGATTATGGCGCGGCCCGACGCCACCGATCTGGTGTTCATGGGCGAGTTACGGCCAGTGAAGGGCATCGACGTGCTGATTGAAGCCGTCGCAATCCTCAAACGCGCCGGGCGCAGCATCACCACGACGCTTGTCGGCAGCGGACCCGATCGCGAGATGCTGCAGGCCCTGGTGGGACGGCTGGGGCTTGTTTCCGATATCTGCTTCAAGGGCGCGATGCCGGCGCGCGAGGCGCTGGCGCTCGGCCGCGTGATGGTCGTGCCGTCGCGGGCGGAATCCCTGCCCTACGTCGTTCTCGAGACCGCCGCCGCCGGCAAGCCGCTGATTACCACCAAAGTGGGCGGTGTTCCGGAGATCTACGGGCCTCTATCCGACGGGCTGGTGCTGCCCGAGAACGCGCCCGCCTTGGCCAACGCGATCGCGGGAACTCTCGACAGCCAACGCACAGCCGAGGACGTCGCCCGTCAGCTGCGCGACCGGGTGGCGGCCGGTTTTTCGGTCGAAACCATGGTCGATGGCGTCCTCGCCGGGTATCGGGATGCCCTTGAAATGCTGCAAAAAACCGGCCGGCGTTAAGACAGTTTTGAGCATCCCGATAAGCCTTTCTTGAGGTTCTTTCCCTACAAAATACTGCGAATTCCGGGGGCTTTGTTCACCTGACCGGGCTGTCGCCGGTCGGGGTGTTTTGTGGCGTTTAGTCATGAGTGATACCAACACGCGTCCCCGCGTCACCGAAGCGGGCCCCGCCGCGGCGATCGAACGCGCGCGGGCGCTGCCACGCCAATCCGATACCAAGCCACGCTCGCTGTCGCCCGAGGCCCTCGCGGTCGCCGCCAAGCCGGCCGCCAATCCGATTTCGCCGATCGTGCTCGCGGGCTTCGTGCGCATGGGCGAATTTGCGCTGATCGTTGCGGTCGGGCTTGGGCTCTATATGAGTTACGTCGGGCGCTACGACGGCTTCGAATGGCGCTATCCGCTGGCGACCTTCGCCATCGCGCTGCTGTCGATGCTGGCGTTCCAGACCGCCGACATCTACCAGGTGCAGGCGTTCCGCGGCCACGAGAAGCAGTACATGCGCCTCGCGTCCGCCTGGTCGATCGTGTTCCTGATCATCATCGGCGCGTCATTCTTCGCCAAGGCCGGCGAGATGTTCTCGCGCGTCTGGCTCGGCACGTTCTACGTCAGCGGCTTCGCGGCGCTCATGCTGTCGCGGCGCATGGTGTTCCTGCTGGTGCGCAAGTGGACGCAGCAGGGACGCCTGACGCGGCGCACGGTCATTGTCGGCGGCGGCGATCCCGGCGCGCATGTCATCGACGAGCTCAAGCGCCAGAAGGACACCGGCGTCAAGATCATCGGTCTGTTCGACGATCGCGGCGACGATCGCGCCGGCGCCGAATGCGCCGGCGAGCGCAAGCTCGGCACGGTCGACGACCTGGTCGAGTTCGGCCGGCGCACGCGCGTCGATCTCGTGATCTTCTCGCTGCCGATTTCGGCCGAAGGTCGCATCCTGCAGATGCTGAAGAAGCTGTGGGTGCTGCCGGTCGATATCCGGCTTGCCGCGCACGCCAACAAGCTGCAATTCCGCCCCCGCTCCTATTCCTACATCGGCAAGGTGCCGGTGCTCGACGTCGCCGACCGGCCGATCGCCGATTGGGACGTCGTGATGAAATGGCTGTTCGACAAGATCGTCGGCGGCCTTGCCTTGCTGTGCGCGCTGCCGGTGATGGCGCTGATCGCGCTCGCCATCAAGCTCGACAGCCGCGGCCCGGTGCTGTTCAAGCAGAAGCGCTACGGCTTCAACAACGACCTGATCGAGGTCTACAAGTTCCGCTCGATGTACGCGGACGCGGCCGACGCGGGCGCCAACAAGCTCGTCAGCAAAGACGACCCGCGCGTCACCCGCGTCGGGCGCATCATCCGCAAAGCGAGCCTCGATGAACTGCCACAGCTCTTCAATGTGGTGTTCAAGGGCAACCTGTCGCTGGTCGGCCCGCGTCCACATGCGGTGAATGCCAAGGCCGAGGCGCGGCTCTACGATGAGGCGGTCGACGGCTATTTCGCGCGTCACCGCGTCAAACCGGGCATCACCGGCTGGGCGCAGATCAACGGCTGGCGCGGCGAGACCGACACGCACGAGAAGATCCAGCAGCGCGTCGAGCACGACCTCTACTACATCGAAAACTGGTCGCTGCTGCTCGACCTCTACATCATGCTGCGCACACCTTTTGCGCTGCTCAAGACCGAGAACGCGTATTGATCGCCGCAGGGAACATGACGGCTCGCCACTATGCGCCTGCGACGGTCGCTGCCGCGCCGTTGCGCGAGCGCATTTTGCTATGCGTGCTGTTCGTGACCGTGCTGGCAAGCTCGGTCGCGATCGTCGAACCCTCGCCGCATGACGGGCTGATGGGCCTGCTCGCACTCGCCGCGCTGATCGCCGGCGTGCGTTTCGATCGCACTCTGCTCGTGCCGTTCGTGCTGCTGCTGCTCTGGAATCTCGGCGGCCTCTGGGCGCTGTTCCGCGTGATCGGCGAAGAAAAGACCGTCCAATACGCCGGCACCTCGGTCTATCTCGCGACGGCTGCTATGGTGTTCGCCGCTTTGTTTGCGCAGAACACCATGCCACGCCTGACGACCATGCGGATCGCCTATGTCGCTACCGCCGTTGCCGCTTCGCTCCTCGGCATTGCCGGCTACTTCAACATCGGCGGCACCGGCGAACTGCTGGCGCCCGGCGGGCGCGCGCTCGCGCTGTTCAAGGATCCGAACGTCTACAGCCCGTTTCTGATATGGCCCGCGCTGTTCACGCTCGACCGCATGGTCGCGCGCCGCATCCATCTCACCGACGTCATCGTTGCCGGCATTCTGCTGTTCGGCTTGCTGCTGAGCTTCTCGCGCGGCGCCTGGTTCCACTTCGCGGTGTCGTGCCTGGTGATGATCGGGCTTGCCTTCATCACGGCGCCCACGAACCGCGAGCGGCTGCGCGTGCTGACGCTGAGCGCCGTGGCGCTCGCTCTGCTCGCCGCCTTCGTTGTCTTCCTGCTGTCGTTCTCCTCGATCTCGACGATGTTCACGGAGCGCGCGCAGCTCATTCAATCCTACGACGTCGGCTCCGGCGGCCGCTTCCAGCTGCAAGAGCTCGCGATCGGCTCGGTGCTCAATTTCCCGGGCGGCATGGGGCCGTTCGAATTCTCGCGCGTCAACGGCCTGCAGCAGCACAACGTCTACCTGCAAGCCTTCCTGGTGTACGGCTGGGGCGGCGCCATGGCCTACATCCTGCTGCTGCTCTCGACGGTTTTGATCGGCCTGCGCGCCGTCTTCGTGCGGACGCCCTGGCAGCCTTATCTCATCACAGCGATCGCGGCCTTCGTCGGCGAGATGGCCGAAGGCTTCGTGATCGATACCGACCACTGGCGGCACTTCTTCTTGTTGCTCGGCATGATCTGGGGATTGGCCGCGGCGACGTCGAAGTTTTTGCGCCAGCAACCACGCATGTTTGGGGGACCGGCCTATGTCGGCGCAGCTTGAACCGGTAACGCAGGAACTGGCGGCACCGCGCCGCAGCGCGTTGCGGCGGCTGTGGCAACGGCTGCCGCAGTCGACGCGGCGCCAGCTCCTGTTCGATTTGAGCCGCGCGATTGCGCCGCTGCCGGACGCCAATCCGAGCGGCGGATTTCCCGTCGGCATTGCCGGCCTGCTGACCAGCGCCGGCGGTCTCGGTGAAGGCGCCCGCCTTTCGCTGTCCGCGTTCGAAGCCGCGGGCTATTCGCCGTCGGCCTACGACCTGAGCCCGGCCTTCGGCCAGGTGGAATTGCCAGACGCGGCCAAACGCCGCGCCCTTGTCCCCGGATCCGGCACGCTCATCGTCCATCACAACGGTCCCTTCATGCCGCATGCGCTGTGGGCGCTCGGCCGCGCACGCATCCAGTCGCGCCGCATCGTCGGCTATTGGGCTTGGGAACTGCCGCGCCTGCCCGAGGACTGGCAGCCCGGCTTACGCTACGTGCACGAAGTCTGGGTGCCGTCGTCCTTCACGCGCGACGCCATCGCGGCAGCGACCGACAAGCCGGTGCATGTCGTGCCGCATCCGCTATCCCCCGCGACAGTGACGCCGAACATGCGCGGCAAGCTCGGCCTTCCTTCGGATGCGCTGCTGGTGCTCAACGTCGTTCACCTCGGCTCCTCGTTCGCGCGAAAGAACCCGCTGGCGGCGATCCATGCTTTCCGCCGCGCTTTCGACGACGCAAGCGACCGCGTTCTCGTCATCAAGCTCGTTGCCGGTGGGGCGACCGAGTGGGCGCAACGCGCGCTCGACGAGGCGATCGCCGGAGCAAGCAACATCCGTCTGATCGAGGGCATGCTGCCGGAAGCCGACATGCTCGGTCTGATGGCCGCGAGCGACATCGTGATCTCGCTGCACCGTTCGGAGGGTTTCGGCCTCGTGCCCGCGCAGGCGATGAGCCTCGGCAAGCCGGTCGTTGCCACCGGCTGGTCGGGCAATCTCGAATTCATGACCGAGAAGAATTCAGCCCTCGTGCCCTACTCGCTCATCCCCGTGGACGATCCCGAAGGCACCTTCGGCGCCGACGGCCAAAGCTGGGCCGATGCCGATGTTGGCGCAGCAGCCGAATGGCTCAAGCATCTCGCTGGCAGCGCAGAGCTGCGCGCCAAGCTCGGCTCGACGGCCGCTGCCGACGTCGGCGCGCAATTGTCGCCGCAACGCTTTGCCAAAACCGTCGCCGCGCTCATCGAAGCCGGGGAACGTCACTGATGCAGCCGTCAATCGCAATCAACGGCCGCTTTCTCGCCCAGCGCCTCTCCGGCGTGCAGCGTTTCGCCGCCGAGACCATCAAGGCGATCGACGCGCTGCTCGACACCGACTATGCCGCGCTCAAGGGGCGTGTCGAGATCGTCGCGCCGCCGAAGGCGCGCGATTTCCCGCTCAAGAATATCCCGCTGCGCCGCGCAGGCTTCTCGTCCGGTTATTTCTGGGAACAGGTCGAATTCCCGCTGCATGCAGCCGGCCACCTGCTGCTCAACCTGAGCATGCTCGGGCCACTGGTGACGCGCAATCAGGTCCTCGTGGTGCATGATGCGACCGTGCAGGCGCTGCCGCAGAACTTCTCGCCGCGCTTTCGCGCCGCCTACAAGTTCCTCATTCCGCGACTGTGCAAGCGTGCGGCGCTGACGGTAACCGTGTCGGAATTCTCGCGCAGCGAGATCGGCAAATGGTACTGCGCCGATGTCAAGCACATGCCGGTCTGTTTCGAGGGCGGCGACCACATCACCGCCGTGCCCGCGGATACCTCGGTGATCGACCGGCTGGGCCTCGGCGACCGCAAGTTCTTCCTCGGCGTCGGCGTCGATTCCGCCAACAAGAACATCAAGACCGTGATCGAGGCCTTCAAGCGCGCGCGCCTCAACGATGCCGCGCTTGTCCTGACTGGCGCCAAGGACACGCGGGTGTTCGGCCAATTCGACCTCACCGAATCCGACGGCGTGCACCTCGTCGGCTTCGTTTCCGATGCGGAGTTGCGCGCGCTGTACGAACGCGCTTTGGCGCTGGTGTTCCCTTCGTACTACGAAGGCTTCGGCCTGCCGCCGCTCGAGGCCATGACCTGCGGCTGCCCTGTCATCGTCAGCGAACAGCCCGCGCTCATGGAAGTCTGCGACAGCGCCGTGCTCCACTGCGGCGCCGACGACACCGACGCCATCATGACGCACATGCGTTCGCTGAGCAGCGACGCCAATCTGCGCCGGAAGCTCACAACACTCGGCAAGGCCCGGGCGCAGCGTTTCACCTGGGCCGCGACCGCGCGTTCGTTGCTCGATCACTGCGAGCGCATCGGCGCAAAGCAGGCGGCCTGACATGAAGAAGCCGATGATCTCGGTTCCGTTTTTTCTGCTGCGCGCCGGCACAGCCGGGGCCGCCCTCGTCACCGGGCTGTTGCAGACTTTCGTCTTCGCGCATGTGCTGACGCCGCAGCGATTTTCACTGTTCATCATCGTCGCCGCGATCGGCTACTCGCTGTGGCTGATCGATTTCGGCATCGTCAAGATCCTGTTCGTGCGGCTGCGCGCCCGCTTCCTCGCGCGCGAGAGGATGGACGAGGTCGCAAGCCACGCCACCGCGGTTCTGATTTTCTACTCGGGGCTTGTCGCCGGCAGTTCGTTCGTGTGCTTCGTGTTCATGGCGGCGCCAAGCGGCGCGTCGCTACGCGAGGCGGCCGAGTTCGGATTGTTCTTCCTGTTTGTCTCGCTCAATCTCACCTGGTTCGCGCTGCGCAACATCGCGATCGCGGTCGACGAATACGTGCTGTTCGAGGCGCTCGAAACAGCGCGGCGCGCCGGTTATTTCGTTGGGCTCGCCGCGCTCTATATCGGCATGCCGATGCTGAGCATGCTGGTCGCGTTGAACGTGCTCTGGGCCATCGTTCTTTTCGTTTGCATCAAACGCATGATCGCGCGACATGCGCTGGTGCCGCGCATCCGCGGCTTTGCGGCGAGCCTGCTGTCGTTCTTCCGCGCCAATCGCGCCGAACTTGCGCGCAGCGGCACTTACGCGGCGAGCGACATCTACATCTATAACTTCCCCTACCTGATCGTGACCGCCCTGTTCGGCCTCGGCGCGCCGCCGATCATCCTCGACACCACGTTCAAGGTTTTCCGCGGCGGCGCCATGGTGTTCGGCGCGGTGTGCGACATCCTGGTGCCGCGCCAGACCAGCGCGCTGGCCGAACGCGACGGACCCACGCTGCTGCGCGCCACTTTGATCGCGGCCGGCCTATGCGCCATCCCCGCGGCGATTGCGGGCCTGATCCTGGTCTTTGCCGGCGAATGGATGTTTGCAACCTTGCTCGGCAAGGCCGCGACCATGCCGCCGGCGACGATTCCGATCCTGCTGGTGCTGATTGCCGGCAATCTCGTCTACATGGTCACGCAGAGCGTGCTGGTGCACAACGGCTACTTCAGGGACGTCGCGCGGCTCGGGCTATGCAATGTCGCGGCCATGACGTGCGTCGGCGCGCTGGCTGTGTTCGCGCATCTCGACATCGTCGGTTTCCTTGAAGCCTACGCCGCAGTCTACGCCGGCGGGGCGCTCGGATCGCTGGTGATCATGATCCGCGGCCCGATCCGGCTCGCCTATGACGGCGATGCGGGCAAGCGAGCGACACCGCCGATCAGTGCTCGCTCGGTCGCCGTGCCAGGGAGCCGATAAGGGCGCGGACGCGACTGAACGCGTTCCATACCACCGGCGTCTGCTTGATCCAGCGTTTGACGCGTTGCTTGGCGATCATCGGACCGACGGCCAACGCGCCGCGCCAGGTGACCGGTGCGATGTAGTCGTAGAGCGTGTTCGCTTCGCCGCACCAATCGCGCTTGTAGGACTCGTCGCCGATCGTGAAGTCGAACACCGAGCAACCGTGCTCGATCGCGTAATGCATCAACTCGTGCAGATGCGCGGCGCCGGGGCCGAAGCGCATGATCTCGCCGTCGGTGTAGCTCGCCAGCAGATGATAGTAGCAGCCGCGCCAGACCAGCCCGAGATTGACGGCGGCGGGTGTTGCGCCGACATCGAGCCGGCTGACATGAACCACAGCGCGTGTCGCCGGATCGCCGAGGAGCGCGCGATAAAAATCGGCATAGCCCGGGTTGGCGAAGAGGTTGGCGACGCCCATGTGGGCGAAGGCGCGCGCCTTTTGCGTCATCAAGGTCTCGAGCGATGCGTCCGTGTCGTCACCCGACGTGTTGACCATGCGCACCTCGCCGAAATCAGCAAGCCGCTTGCGTTTGGTGCGGTCGCGCCGGCGCGTCGATGACGAGCGCTTCTCGGTGTAGAACGTCTCCCAGTCTTGCCCAAGCGGTGTGCGATAGGCTCCGCTCGGATGGGCCGTGAGCGCCAGCGCGCGGAGCGGGTTCGGCTGCGCGCCGATGACTGCCGGCATCTTGGTCAGGTTGACGTAATCGAAATGCAGTCGCGGATGGCTTTGCACCTTGCTGGCGATCGCGTCCCACAATTCGGCGGCGGCGGCTTCGTCGAAGCTCGCCGAAAAGGCACTCGCCAGCAGCGGGCCGTTGTAGTCGCACAGATCCGAGCCGAGCCATTGCAGTTCGCGCGCCATGCGCACCGGGCGGACACTGAGCGGAAAGAGGAACAGCATGGCGCCGGCCGCATCTCGCCCGACGGCGATCGCCGGCTGCACGCCGCGGTGGACGCCGATGCAGCGCTGCCACGTGGAAAGCCATGCGAAGGTCTGGAACACGGTGCCGTCGGCGTCGCGTTCGAAGGCGCGCCAGTCGCGCTCGATCGCGGCGAGATCATCGTGGATCGTAATGCTCAAGCCGCCGGGCAGCGCCTGGTCGCGGGCACGCGCACGCTCCGTCGCCGGCCGCGCATTTGCGGCGGGCAACGCGTCGACGCGCGCGTAGGCAGCTTCGGTCATGACCTTGCGAATTCGCCCGTGCGCCGCCATTGGCGCCCGCGACGAGGATTCGTCCGGCACCAGTGCACTTTCCGTTAATTCATTGCCAGAAAGGCCGACCAATCGCCGGATAGGTAAATCCGTAGCCATGCGTTATTGCGCGGCCCTAGACGCATCCCTATAGTCCGCGCCGTTCCGGTCGGGGCGTAGCGCAGCCCGGTTAGCGCACTTGTCTGGGAGACAAGGGGTCGTGGGTTCAAATCCCGCCGCCCCGACCAAATCCTTTTTCACCCTATTTCTTGAACTCGTTAACGGCGGTGAGTGCGTCGATCACGCCGGCGCCGACATCGCGTCGTGCAGCGGGAACCGCGCGCGCAGAGCGGATCAGGTCGTTGCGCAGCGCCACGGGCGTCAGCTTCGGATCGCGCGCGAGCAAGAGCGCGGCAACGCCAGCCGCATGCGCCGTCGCGATCGAGGTTCCGGATGTAATCTGATATTTGCCATCAGGCGCAGGCGCGATGATGTCGACGCCGGGCGCTGCCACCGCAACCTGTGGTCCGCGATTGGCGACCGGCAACAGCTTGTCGTCGGCGTCCGTCGCGGTGACGCCGATCACGCCGCGATACGCGGCCGGATAAAGCGGCGGCGACGTCGGGCCCGCGTTGCCGACGGCCGCGATCAGTATCATGCCGCGCGCATAGGCCTTCGCCAACATATCGCCCATCATGGGATCGGCGGGTCCGGCGAAGCTCATGTTGATGATGCGCGCCTTCTGGCTCGCCGCCCAGTCGAGGCCCTTGAGAATGTTGAAGGTCGTGCCCTGCGCGCTCTGGGCGGTGGTGCCGGAAAATGCGCGCACCGCCAGCAATTTCACCTTCGGCGCGACGCCGACCAGCTTTTGGTGCGCGGCGATGGCGCCGGCGAGCGCGGTGCCGTGCATGTGCGGTGTCGCCGCCCCGCCGAGCGCGTCGTAACTGCCTGCGACCGCGCCGGCGAGATCGGGATGATCGGTGTCAATCTGTGAATCGATCACCGCGACGAGCACGTCGTCGCCATTCGTGACTTGATGCGCTTCCAAAAGATGTAGCTTGGAGACGACGTATTGCGTCGGCGGGGCTGGCGCCGCCGGAGTGGTCTGCGTTTGCGCGCCGGCGAACAGATGATTGGCTTGCCCGGCGGCGACGCCGGCAAACGCACGCATCGCCAGCAGCGTCGCGCGCACCGGCTGGCCGCTATCGATGCGGAAGCGGCCGATCGTGCGTCCCGTGAGCGAGAAGGTCTGCTGCTCGAGCTGCGTCAGTTGCAATCGGCTCGTGACGAGGGCCCGCTGTTGCGGTGAAGCACCGGCGCGGAATTCGACGAGAACCTCGTTCGACACAAAATCGGCCGCGCCGGCAGGCGGCACGCTGATGTTGCCACCGCGTCCCGCTTGCCCCGGCGGCCTGTGGCCTCGAGGGCCTTCGCTGCCGGGCGGGAACCAGCGGTCGGCAATTGCCCAGCCGACCGGTCCGAGAAAGAGGCTCATTTCAATGTGCCAGACCTCGCCGACCGTCAGCTCGCGGCCTGCGATCACGCTGCCGATCATGGGTGCGACGGCGGCGGCGGCCACCGAGCCGATAACGATGCCGGCGGCCGGCGAGAGCCCCGCCGCGCTGGTCGCGGCATATGACGGTGTGGGCGTTGGCGCCGGTTGCGCGGATGCCCTCTCTCGCGCACTCACAAGCAGAGCGAGCGCCAGAAACGCAACGGTACTCAGTCGACGCATCCACTCAACCCCGATCAATCGGCCAGCACGGCTATTCTACACGGAGCTTTGTGCGCCGCCACACGTGTCGGGTTCAATATTGACAGGCTTATCGCGCGCTAAGCGTCGTGGCGGACCGCAGCGTCGAGCAGTTTGCGGCACTCGGCAAGCTCATGCAGCGCGGCGTGCAGACGGCGCAGATCGTCCCGTGGCATCCGGGCCGGCATCTCGGGCGGCCGCGCCATCACCTGGGGCTCAGCCGCCACGTGTGTGAGGCGCTCGTCGGGTTCGATGCGCGGCATCGGCGCGCTACGCATTGGCGGCTCCTGACGCGCGTCGTCATGGCGCTCACCGAGATCGCGGCCGATCAGGCCCGTGAGGCGGCTGCCGAGGCCGGTCTCCTCTTCGAGCATCTCCGTTGCGGAGGCTGCCTCTTCGGCGAACTCCTCGTCCTCGCTTGCGCCATGCGGCGGCTGCGGCGCGCCCTCCTGCCACACGACCTGGACGAACTTGGCGCCCTGCTCGCGCAGGATCCGCTGCACGCCGCGAATGGTGTAGCCCTCGCAGTAAAGCAGGTGACGAATGCCGCGTAACAGATCGACGTCATCGGGCCGATAGTAGCGGCGGCCACCGCCACGCTTCATCGGTCTGATGTCGCGGAAACGCGTCTCCCAGAAACGCAGCACGTGCTGCGGCAGATCGAGATCGTCCGCCACCTCGCTGATGGTGCGAAATGCGTCAGGCGCCTTGGTTTCCAAAGCGGCTCACTCCGTTAAAGATTTAATTGAACGCAGTACGCGAACGCGACGCTACACGAACACAGGCTCTAGGCAGGAGTATGGCCTTCGCCGCCGCCGTTGATGCGCTGCTTGAGGATTGCCGACGGCTTGAACACCATGACCCGGCGCGGCGAGATCGGCACTTCCTTGCCGGTCTTCGGATTGCGCCCGATGCGCTGGCCCTTCTTTCGCACGACGAAAGAGCCGAACGACGACAGCTTCACGGTCTCGCCTCGCTCCAGGCAATCCGTGATTTCCTTCAGCACCAATTCAACAAGCGAAGCGGATTCGGTGCGTGAAAGGCCCACCTTCTGGTAGACCGCCTCACACAGGTCGGCCCGCGTCACAGTCTTTCCGGTCATCCTGCCTAGCCCCCGGCGAGATATCCCGCTGAAAAGTCAACGATATTAGCATCGTCCGCAAGGGTCAACGGGGCTTTGCAAATTATGAAGCGGCGCCCGACCGACCTGCCGGGACCCCATTTGGCTCACCAACGCAGCAGCGCCGAGCCCCAGGTGAAGCCGCCGCCCATGGCCTCGAGCAAGATCAGATGGCCGCGCTTGATGCGCCGGTCAGCGACCGCATCCGCGAGCGCCAGCGGGATCGAGGCGGCCGAGGTATTGCCGTGGCGGTCGACGGTCATGACGACCTTTTCCGGTGCGATGCCGAGCTTATGGGCGGAACCGTCGATGATGCGCTTATTGGCCTGGTGCGGCACGAACCAATCGATGTCGGCCGCAGTGGTTCCGGTCGCCTTGAAGGCATCCTCGATGACGTCGGTGATCATCGCCACCGCATGCTTGAACACCTCTCGCCCCTCCATGCGCAGATGACCCACGGTCTGGGTCGAGGACGGACCGCCGTCGACGTAAAGCTTGGCCTTGTGGCGGCCATCCGAGCGCAAATGGGTGGTCAGGACGCCGCGATCGCCCTTGTCGCCGGGCAAGGCCTGCGCCTCCACCACCACGGCGCCGGCGCCATCGCCGAACAGCACGCAGGTAGTGCGGTCGCTCCAATCCAGGATGCGTGAAAAGGTTTCCGCGCCGATGACCAGAGCGCGCTTGAAGCGGCCAGCTTTGAGCATGTCGTCGACAACCGACAGCGCAAAGACGAAGCCTGAGCAGACCGCCTGCAGATCGAAGGCGGCGCCGCCTGTGATACCGAGGCCCGCTTGCACCGAGACGGCGGTCGCGGGAAATGTTTGGTCGGGAGTGGAGGTCGCAACCACGATCAGATCGATCGAGCTTGCCTCGACATGCGCGTTGGCGAGCGCCGCACGCGCGGCGTGGATCGCCAGGTCGGACGTGAGCTCACCCGGCGCCGCGATATGGCGCTCGCGAATGCCGGTCCGCTGCACGATCCATTCGTCGGTGGTTTCCACCGAGCGCGCCAGCTCGTCATTGCTGAGAATTCGTGCCGGTAGGTAGCTGCCGCACCCCAACACGACCGAACGCAACACGCTCACGAGCCGGCTCCGCTGGCGAGCCGCGCCGTGGCCGTCGCCTGAAGGTCCCGCGCCATGGTCTCGCCGATCTTGGCGAGCAATTCGTAGCGCACCATGTCGTAGCCCATGTCGATCGCAGCGGCGAGGCCTTCGGCATCGGCTCCGCCATGGCTCTTGATGACGATGCCGTTGAGGCCGAGGAACACGCCGCCGTTGGCGCGCCGCGGATCCATCTTCTCGCGCAGTGTCTGGAACGCACCGCGCGCGAGCAGATAGCCGAGCCGAGCGGCCAAGGTGCGACTCATGGCAGCGCGCAGCCACGAGCCTAGCTGTTTGGCGGTGCCCTCGGCGGTTTTGAGCGCGATATTGCCGGCAAAGCCTTCGGTCACGACGACGTCGACGGTGCCCTTGCCGATGTCATCGCCCTCGACGAAACCGTGATAATCGAAGTGCGGGAAATTGCCCTCGCGTAAGATGCGGCCGGCCTCACGCACCTGCTCGAGCCCCTTCACCTCTTCGACGCCGATGTTGAGGAGGCCCACAGTCGGACGCTCGACATCGAACAGCACGCGCGCAATCGCGCTGCCCATCGCGGCGAGATTGACCAAATGCGCCTCGTCGGCGCCGATCGAAGCGCCGACGTCGAGCACGATCAACTCGCCTTTCAGCGTTGGCCAGACCGCGGCGATCGCCGGGCGTTCGATGCCCTCGATCATCTTCAGATTGAAGCGCGACATCGCCATCAGCGCGCCGGTATTGCCGGCCGAGACGACGGCATCGGCCTCGCCCTTTTTCACGGCGTCGATGGCGAGCCACATCGACGACTTCCAGCGGCCATAGCGCAGCGCCTGGCTCGGCTTGTCGTCCATCCGGATCGAGACGTCGGTGTGCACGACGCGCGACTTGGCCTTGAGCCGGGGCAACCCGTTGAGGATAGGCTCCAGCACGGCGCGGTCGCCAAACAGCGCGTATTCGATATCGGGGTGGCGGGTGAGTGAAATATCGGCGCCCGGCAGGACCACCGACGCACCATGGTCGCCGCCCATGGCGTCAAGCGCGATGCGGACCTTATCGGGCATGGATCGACCGGCTTCGATGCAAGTTGGCGACCTTACAGACTGGGGGCCGGCAAACAAGGCAGTCCTGGACGAGTTTCACCGCTTGCCCACCATTTACGGTTTGCCGCCGCCCAGGCGTTTTTTCAGCGTCTCGAGCGCGGCAAAGGGGCGTTCTCCGCCTTCCTCAGCCTTGGGCGCGGCGAATTGGACGCCTTCTTTGCGCGGATACGGATCGATGGCGAGAAGAAGAAATTCTGTTGCGATCGCGCCGAGATCAACCGTGCCGCCGATCAGCGGTTCCGGCGGCTCCTCGTCGCCAGAGGCCGCTGCATCAGCCGACGGCGCGAAGGTGACGGCGATGCCCTCCTCGACCTTGCTCTCGATCGGCTCAAGGCTGACCACGCAGGTCTGCCCGACCAGCGCATCGACCCGCCCCGAGACATGGGCGCCAGCGCCCCGACGGGTGACATCGAAGACGGCCGATAGCCGCGGCAACTCGCGAACAGAGGCGAGCTTGGCCACCGCCTCTCGGGCGGCGGGCGGCGCCTCGCTCTCGATATGCAGACCGGTTTCCGGGATATCGTCCACGGCAACCGGCACGCGCCACGGCGTTTTTTCCATTAGCTCAAACCGTTACTGAAGCAGGCCCAGGAAATACTATAGCCCCAGCCGTCAGGGCCACTTCATCTAACGCTTTAAGTTGACGTACCGCTTCCCGCACATAGGCCGCAAGGCGGCTCGCCTCCGCGACCGGCGCGCCGCCATAGATATTGCGTTTCAGCGTGTCTACCAGAGCCTGATCATCGTCATCTGCGAGCGCTGCCCGATAGGTCCCTGCGCGGCCGTAGAAGGCCTCCCCCATGCGCCGCATCTCCTTGGGCACCTTGAGGTCGCCGACACCCATTTCACGCAGATTGCTGTCCATATCCTGGCAAAAGCGGTCGAAAAGCCCCTGTCCCAGCCTGCCAAGTTCCGGACTCGCCGTCAGCCGATCCAAGACCAGCGCCAAGTGCAGGACTATTAAGTCGAATCGGCCATTAATGGTGTCGGGTACCGCGTAGTCCCGGTAAAGCTGAGGCAATCGCGCCTGCGCCACGATCATGCCATACAGGGTGGAAATGGTGTCGGGCCGCGCCGGGCGTCGAAAGAGGGGGAAAATCATCGCGTTGAATGGGGACTGATCGGGCCTGCTGCCGATTAAGTCATGGCCTTCGCCGATGCAAGACCAATGAGATTGCGGGATTTTTCCTCAAAGGCCGGCGTTCGGCTGGTGCCGGCTATGGCGCTTGCCTGCGGTATCCTTCTCACCGGCTGCGGCCGGTTCACCGAAACCTTCCAGCGTGGCTATGTGCTGCAGGAGGGCGCGCTCGAGCAGATTCCGATCGGCGCCTCGCAGGAGCAGGTGCTGATCGTGCTGGGCACCCCCTCCACCGTCGCGACCGTGAACGGCGAGGTGTTCTACTACATCTCGCAGAAGGCCCAGCGCGCCGCCGCCTTCCTGCACCAGGAGGTCATCGATCAGCGCGTCGTTGCCGTCTACTTCGACCAGAACCGCCAGGTCCGGAAGCTCGCCAATTATGGCCTCAGGGATGGCAAGCTGTTCGATTTCGTATCGCAGACGACACCGACCGGCGGCCAGGACCTCAATTACCTGCGCGGCATCTTCAAGAACCTCAATCCGCTCAAGAGCAGCTAGGCGCGTTTTGCTGGCGCAATGAAAAAGGGCTCGCTTGCGGCGAGCCCTTTTCCGTTTTGATGGCCGCTACGCGTTAGTGCGCGAGCACGGCGAGCAGCAGCAGCGCGACGATGTTGGTGATCTTGATCATCGGGTTCACGGCGGGGCCCGCCGTGTCCTTGTAGGGATCGCCGACGGTGTCGCCAGTCACCGCGGCCTTGTGGGCATCTGAGCCCTTGCCGCCATAGTGGCCGTCCTCGATGTACTTCTTGGCGTTGTCCCAGGCGCCGCCGCCCGAGGTCATCGAGATCGCGACGAACAACCCGGTGACGATGACGCCGAGCAGCATGGCGCCGACCGCCGAGAAGGCTGCGGATTTTGCCGCCGCGATCTTGGCGGCATCAGCGCCCCAGCCGCCGGCAATCGTGAACACCACGAAATAGACCACGATCGGCGACAGCACCGGCAACAGCGACGGCACGATCATTTCCTTGATCGCGGCCTTGGTGAGCATGTCGACCGCTCGGCCGTAGTCCGGCTTCTGCTTGTACTTCATGATGCCGGGCTTCTGGCGGAACTGGCGGCGCACCTCTTCGACGATCGCGCTGGCGGCACGGCCGACGGCGGTCATGCCCATGGCGGCGAACAGGTAAGGCAGCAGGCCGCCGAACAGCAGGCCGACCACGACGTACGGATTGGTCAAGGCGAAGTCGAGCTTGATGCCTTGAAAGTACGGATGCGTCGCCGCTTCCTTGGTGAAGAATTGCAGGTCCTGGTTATAGGCCGCAAACAGCACCAGCGCGCCCAGGCCCGCCGAACCGATGGCATAGCCCTTGGTGATCGCCTTGGTGGTGTTGCCGACCGCGTCGAGCGCGTCGGTGTATTTGCGGACGTTTTTCGGCAGGCCCGCCATTTCGGCAATGCCACCGGCATTGTCGGTGACCGGACCGAAGGCGTCGAGCGCCACCACCATGCCGGCAAGCGCCAGCATCGAGGACACCGCGATGGCGATGCCGAACAGGCCGGCATAGGCGTAAGCGGTGAGGATGCCGGCAATGATGACGATGGCCGGCAGCGCGGTCGACTCCAGCGAGATGGCGAGGCCCTGGATGATGTTGGTGCCATGGCCCGTGACCGAGGCCGCCGCGATCGACTTCACCGGACGGAAGTTGGTGCCGGTGTAATACTCGGTGATCCAGATGATGAGCCCGGTCACGACGAGGCCGACGATGGTGCAGATGAACAGGTCCATGCCGGTGAACGGCACCCCGGGAATGGCGCCGAGGCCGATCAACTGCTGGGTCAGCAGATACATCGCGCCGAGCGACAGCACCGCCGTGGCGATGAAGCCCTTGTAGAGCGCGCCCATGATCGACTTGTTGGCGCCGAGCCGCACGAAGAACGTGCCGATGATCGAGGTGATGATGCAGGCGCCGCCGATGGCGAGCGGATACGTCATCATCGTCAGCAGCACGGGGGTGCCGGCGAAGAAGATCGAGGCGAGCACCATGGTGGCGACGATGGTCACCGCATAGGTCTCGAACAGGTCGGCGGCCATGCCAGCGCAGTCGCCGACGTTGTCGCCCACGTTGTCAGCGATGGTCGCCGGATTACGCGGGTCGTCTTCCGGAATGCCGGCTTCGACCTTGCCGACGAGATCGCCGCCGACGTCGGCGCCTTTGGTGAAGATGCCGCCGCCGAGACGGGCGAAGATCGAGATCAACGATGCGCCGAACCCGAGCGCGACGATCGCGTCGATCACGGTGCGGTCATTGGGCGCCAAGTGCATGGTGCCTGTGAGGAAGCCGAAATAAAGCGTCACGCCGAGCAACGCGAGACCGGCGACCAGCATGCCGGTGATGGCGCCAGACTTGAAGGCGAGCTCGAGACCGCCGGCCAGCGACTTCGTTGCGGCCTGGGCGACACGCACGTTGGCGCGCACCGAGACGTTCATGCCGATGAAGCCGGTCGCGCCGGACAGGATCGCGCCGATGGCGAAACCGACGGCAACCAGCCAGCCGAGCGTCAGACCGATGACCACGAAGATCACGATGCCGACGATGCTGATGGTGGTGTATTGGCGTTTCAGATAGGCCTGCGCGCCCTCGCGCACGGCCGCTGAGATTTCCTGCATACGCGGCGAGCCGGCGTCCGCATTCAGCACCGAGCCGGTCGCCCAGATGCCGTACAGAATTGCGAGCGCGCCGCAACCGACGATCACCCACAACGTATTCATGGTGGAATTTACCCTCAATTTTTAAACGGCTGGCGGGAGGAACGCTCCCGCCGGTGCCAGGAGCGTCGAGGATGGCCGCTTTGAGGGCGCTTCACCCCGACCGGGAAGCGCGCGGATATAGCCAAAAACGGCATGGAGTTGCAACGCGGAAAAAACGCCGCCAACGGTATTCTTTGCCGCAGCGGGCAGCCATCAACACCCCCACCCACGTCTTCGAAGCGCCGGCATAACAGTCCAGTAGGACAATATTCTCGATGCGGCCGATGCGCGGGGGAGCCTAGCCGCCGGGTCGAATTGGATTCATACTGATGACATGACCAAACGCCTCGCCCTGCTATTCGCCGCGTCGGCGCTGACTGCCGTGTTCGCGCAGCCTGCCGCGGCACAGTTCGGCATGCCGGGCATCGATCTCACCCCCGACGGAAGCTCGCGTCGCTACACGCCGGAAGAAAAAGAAAAAATGCAGGAGATCGACAAGAACTACAAAGCGACGCTCAAAAAGGTGCCCGACAAGAAGCAGCCCTACGATCCATGGGCGGGCGCGCGGCAGGAAACACCGAACACCAAGCAGCGCTGAAGCTCTTGATCCTTAGGCCGCTGCCGCGGTCGCCCGCTCACGCGCGCTCAGCCAGGCGAGCAGCGCGGCGGCGGCGAAGATGGTCGGGAAGATCACCGTATTGATCGCCGTCCACCCGAGGCTCGCCAGCAACTGGCCTGACGAGAACGACGCCAGCGCCATGCTGCCAAAGATCAGGAAGTCGTTGAACGCCTGAACCTTGTTGCGCTCCTCGGTGCGGTGGCATTGCGTGACCATCGTGGTTGCGCCGATGAAGGCGAAATTCCAGCCAAAGCCGAGCAGCACCAGACCGGTCCAGAAATGCGCGACCGTGACGCCGGCGATGCCGACCACCGCGGTGAGCGCGATGATGACGAGGCCAATGCCGGTGATGCGCTCGACGCCGAAACGCGCGATCAACCCGCCCGTGAAAAAGCTCGGTGCGTACATCGCCAGCACGTGCCATTGGATGCCCAATGCAGCGTCGGTCACCGAGTGGCCGCAGCCGACCATGGCGAGCGGCGCCGACGTCATCACCATGTTCATCATCGAGTACGCGGCAACGCCGCAAGCGACGGCGACCAGAAAGCGCGGCTGCCGCACGATCGTGGCGAGCGGGCGCGCATTGTCGTGGCGTGTCTTGCCGAGCGGCGGGATCTTGATCAGCATCAGCACCAGCGCGGCGATCAGCGCGCAGACCGATTGGCCGAGATAGCTGGCGGCGAAGGTGTAGGGCGGCAGCATGTCCTTGGTGAAGATAACAAGCTGCGGCCCGATCACGGCCGCAAACACGCCACCGGCCAGCACCCAGGACACCACCTTTGGCCGATAGGCATCGCTCGCGGTATCGGCGGCGGCAAAACGATATGACTGGTGCGCGGCCGCGTAGAGGCCGCCGCAAAACGTGCCGACCAGCAGCAGCCAGAACTGGCTGTGCGTCACCGCAGAATAGGAGATCAGGCCGGAGAGGATGCCGAAGGCCGAGCCACTTTGCAGCGCGAAGCGCCGGCCGAAATGGCGCGCCAGCCAGCCGACCGGCAGCGTGCCGAGCCACATGCCGAGCACCATGGCGGTGACAGGCAGCGTGGCGAGGCCCTTGTCGGGCGCCAGCATGGCGCCGACGATCGAGGCGGTCGAAACGATGACGGTGTTGTTGCCACCGGCGAGCGCCTGCGCCACCGCGAGCACCATCGCGTTGCGGCGCGCGAGCGCGTCGTTAACCGCAGGATGCTGGTCTTCGGCTTCGATGGTTTCGGCGACGGCCGACATGGTCAGGTTCCCGGCAGGCGGTCCCTTCTAGCGGGGCGCAGCCTGAATCGCCATTGCGCGCAGCGCAGGGCTGCTCCTCAACACCCGTCCCGGGCTGATTATCGCTTGGCTCGCTTGGTGGCGGGCCGTTTCGCGGTTGCAGCAGAGGGCCCAAACACGATCGCGTTCGGATGGTGGATTGTGGCGTTCGGTGCATCGGCCACGGTCGGGGCACCAATCTGGCCGAGGGACGCGCGCAACTCATCGATGTAGAGGTCGATCAGGTGCGCCGGGCCGTCGTCACCGAGCGCCGCGACCGCCCAGAGGAACGACTTGCCCGCCATTGCCGCGTTCGCACCGAGCGCCAGCGCGCGCATCACGTCCTGACCGGAACGAATGCCGCTGTCGAGGATGATGGTCGCCTTCTTGCCGACCGCGGAGACGACCGCTGGCAGGCAATCGATCGACGGCGTCAGCGCCTCGATCTGACGCCCGCCATGGTTCGACACCCAGATGCCGTCGATGCCGAGCGCGACCGCTTTCTCGGCGTCGGCCGGATGCAGCACGCCCTTCACCGCCATCTTACCTTTCCACTTGTCGCGGTAGCGCTTGACTTCTTCCCAGGTAAAGGCGCCGCCCATGTGCTGGCGCGCATAGGCGATGATCTGGTTCGAGTTCGATCCGGGCGGCGCGTATTGGCGCATCGTGGCGAACCGCGGATAGCCTTTGCGCAGCAGCGTCCATAGCCAGCGCGGCCGCACCAGCATCTCATAGATCATGCGCGCGTTCGGCCGGAATTCGTGCGCCAGCCCGGCATAGGTTTCGCGCGAGCGCGTGGTGCGCACCGGGACGTCAAGCGTCAGCGTCAACACTTTGGCGTCGACGGCTTCGGCGCGGCGCATCAGATCGAAACCGAATTTGTGATCGTCGCGCCAGAAGCGATAGAGCTGCAGCCAGAACACGTCGGGCGCGGCCTCGGCTGCCGCCTCGATGGTGGCGCCGCCTGCGACGCTGAGGTTGTACGGCACGCGGGCGCGCTGCGCGGCACGCGCCATCGTCAGGTCGGCGCCCGGCCACACCAGCGACGGCCCGCCCATTGGCGCGATGCCGATCGGCGCGTTGTAGCGGCGGCCGAACAATTCGACCTCGACCGGAGGCGGCGTGACGACGACGCCATAGCGCGGCGTGATCTTGATGGCGTCAAAGGCGGCCCAGTTGTGCGCGATACCGGTGTCGTTGCCGGCACCGGTGTCGCCGTATTCGAACGAGAACAGCGGCACGTGCTTGGGCGCCTCGCGCCGCAGCCAGGCGGTCGTCGGAAACAGCTTGTGATATTTCGCGAAATTGGGGTGCTGCGTGTAAGCCTCGAGCGCCGCCTTCTTGGCCGTCATGTCGTGCATGGGAAATCCCGGATCGGAGATGGAACGTATTATACAGTTTCGGCCGAACTTCAGAAGTGGCTAAAGGCGGCGCGCTTGAAGACAAGCGGCTGGCCGTCCGCGCCGAGGAATCGGGCGCCCTCGCCCGCTTCGACCGTGCCGATTTCCGTGACGGGAACCTTCACGGCCTGGGCTGCGGCGCGGAAGCTCTCGACTTTGTGCGGCGGCACGGTGCAGACGATCTCGTAGTCGTCGCCGCCGGTGAGTGCGGTTTCGAGCATCGCGGGATCGGCGGCGATCACCGCCTTGGCCGCATCGGACAGCGGCGCTTTTGCGGCTTCGATCGATGCCGCGACCTGGGATACGCGGCAGAGTTTGGCGAAATCGCCGGCGAGACCATCGGACACGTCCATCGCGGCCGTGGCGTGCGTGCGCACGGTTTCGGCCAGCGCATTGCGCGGCTGCGGCAGGATGTAACGCCCGAGCAGATGCTGGCGCTGCGGCTCGGCAAGCTTCCAGTCCTTGCCTTTTCGCACTGCAAGCCCGAGCGCCGCGTCGCCAATCGTACCGCTCACAAAAACCCGGTCGCCGGCTTTGGCGCCGGCGCGGCGCACCATGGTGCCTTCCGGCACGCTTCCGAACATGGCGATCGAAACGGTGATCGGCCCCGGCGTGCGGTCGGTGTCGCCGCCGAACAGCGGGCAACCGTAGAGCACGGCGTCGCTGCGCAAGCCTTCGGCAAAACTGGTGAGCCAGCGCTCGCCGATATCGGACGGCAACGCCAGCGACAAAAGAAAGCCGAGCGGCTTTGCCCCCTTGGCGGCGAGGTCCGACAAATTCACGCGCAATGCCTTGCCGGCGACGTTCTGCGGCGCGTCGTCAGGGAAGAAATGCACGCCGCCGATGATGGCATCGGTCTTGAGCACGAGATCGCAGCCCGCCGGTGGCTTGATAAAGGCCGCATCGTCGGACAGGCCGAGCGCGCCCGGATGAATGGCGAGCGGCGCGAAAAAGCGCGCGATCAGTTTGTCCTCGGCTGACGGCTCGTTCGCCAATTCGTTCGTCATGGCGTCACGCGCCCTTGAACTCGTCGGCGCGCAGATTGCGCGCCAGCTGGTCGAGCACCGCATTGACCATGCCGGTCTCTTCGCGCTCGACGAAGGCGGCGGCGACGTCGGCGTATTCCGACACCACGACACGGCCCGGCACGTCGCGGCGGTGCCCGAGCTCGTAGGCACCCGCACGGAGCGCAGCGCGCAGGACGGCTTCGATGCGTTTCAGCGGCCAGCGTTCGGCGAGCGCCTTGTCGATCAATGGATCGAGCGCGCGCTGCTCGCGCACGACGCCTCTCACGATATCCTCGAAGAACGCCTTCTCGGCGGGCAGATATTGCGCGCCTTCGACCTCGCGGCCGATCCAGTGGCTCTCGAACTCGGCGAGGATTTCGTTGAGCCCGGAACCGGCGAGATCCATCTGATAGAGCGCCTGCACCGCGGCAAGGCGCGCCGCGCCGCGCTTGTTGGCCTTGCGCGCCTCCTTGTCGCTCGCGGGCGCGTTGCGGGCCATCATTTGAGCCGTTTTGTTTGGCGCATGATCTTATCCGAAAACCGGTTTCCGCTTTTCGGGGTCATGCGCTGAGGTCTCGCTTGAGCTTCGCCATCGCCAAGGCGGCGCGCGCGGCGTCGGCGCCCTTGTTGCCGACGCTGCCGCCGGCGCGGGCCTTCGCCTGCTCTTCATTGTCGACGGTCAGGATGCCGTTGCCGAGCGCGATGCGCTCACGCAGCGCGAGGTCCATCAAGCCGCGTGCCGACTCGTTCGACACGATCTCGAAATGATAGGTCTCGCCGAGAATGACGCAGCCGAGCGCGACAACGCCGTCATAATTACGGGTATCGAGCGCCATTGCGGCGGCCGCCGGAATTTCCAGCGCGCCCGGCACCGTGAGGACGTCATACTCGCAGCCGGCCTCGTCGAGCACGGCGCGCGCACCGGACAGCAGCGCGTCCGCAATATGATCGTAGAAACGGGCCTCGACGATGAGCATGCAGGATGCGCCGCGCTTTGCCGGCTTGTTGTTCTTCTTCGCGCGCGCCTTTTTGGCCATGACGAGGTCCTTGTGTTGCAGCGGCGTGGTAGCAAGCGCGCGCCGCGCTCACAAGTGCTAGCGCGCTTCGATCAGCCGCGCGGCGTAGCGCGCCATGGTGTCGGCCTCGAGGTTGACATCGTCGCCTTTGCGCAGGGCGCCAAACGTCGTGACTTCGAGCGTGTGCGGAATGATCAGCACCGAAAACGTGTCGCCCGCGACCTCGTTGACCGTGAGCGACACGCCGTCGAGCGCAACCGAGCCCTTGGGCGCGATGAAGCGCGCGAGATCTTTCGGCACGCGCAGCGAAAAGCGCGCCATGTCGGTCAAGTCCTCACGCGCAACCACGCTCGCCAACCCATCGACATGGCCGGCGACCATATGGCCGCCGAGTTCGTCGCCGACCTTCAACGGACGCTCGAGATTGATCTTGCTGCCGTGGCGCCAGCGGCCCGCCGTGGTCAGGCGCAAGGATTCCGCCGCGGCATCGACGGCGAACCAGGACCGGCCATCTTCCTCGCCGGCGCCGACGATGGTCATGCAGACGCCGGAGCAGGCGACGGAATTGCCTTCGACCAGCTCGGCGCGCGGATAGGCGCAGCCAATCGTGATGCGATGCAGGTTGTCGGCGCGCGGCTTGACCGACCGCACTTCACCCACATCGGTGACGATGCCGGTAAACATCAGGCCCGCTCGTAACGTTCGAGCGTATCGGTTCCGAGCGCCTCGCTGCCGCGCGCGTGCATGCGGGAGGTGAGCGCATCGAGCGCCAGCCCTTCGAGTGGAGCGATGCCGCTTTCGCCGATCACCTTGTCGGAATGGATGAGCGCTGCCTCGTCCACTAGGTCGGCAGCGACGAACGATGCGGCGACGGTCGGCCCACCCTCGACCATCAGCCGCGTGATGCCCTCGCCCGCGAGAAGCTTGAGCACGCCGTCAAGGTCCACCTTGCCGTTGTCGTCGTCGACGCGGAACACCTTGCAGCCACGCTGCTCCAGAATGTCCTGCGCGATCGGCGAGGCCTTGCGTCCAGCGACGACCCAAGTCGGTGTCTCGCGCACCGTCGCCAGGACCGAGGTGGCGAGCGGTGTGCGCAGCTTGGCGTCGAGCACAACGCGCACCGGCGAGCGTTCCATCATGCCGGGCAGGCGGCAGGTCAGCTGCGGGTTGTCGGACAGCACCGTGCCGATGCCGACCAGGATTGCGTCGCTCTGAGCACGCATCTGGAAAACGCGTTCGCGCGCAACTTCGCCGGTGATTTGCGCCTGCTTGCGCCCGGCCAAGCCAACCTTGCCGTCGGCCGAGATCGCCATTTTCAGCAAGACATGCGGACGGCCCTGCGCGACCGTCGTGATATGGCCCGCATGGACGCGACGCGCTTCCGCGGCGCCGAGGCCGACTTCGACCGCAATGCCCTTGGCGCGCAGCATTTCGTGGCCTTTTCCCTTCACCTCAGGGTTTGGATCTTCCAGCGCCGAAACGACGCGCATGATGCCGGCCTTGATGATGGCGTCGGCGCAAGGCGGTGTCTTGCCCTGATGCGAGCACGGCTCGAGCGTCACGTACATCGTGGCGCCTTGGGCCGACTTCTTGGCACGGCGCAGGGCTTCAACTTCGGCATGCGGACGTCCGCCCGGCTGCGTCCAGCCGCGCGCCAGGATGACGCCGTCCTTGACGATCACCGCGCCGACCGCCGGGTTGGGCCAGGTATTGCCGAGACCACGCCGGCCGAGATTGAGCGCGAGCGCCATGAAGCGCTCGTCATCGGCGGCCGTCGCTGGCGTGGAAGGGGCGGAAGAAGTCTGCTCGTTCATTTGCGCGCGGTGGTCGCGGGCCGCTGCTCGTCGTCGCCGGACAGCTCGGCCAGCGCGTCCTCGAAGTCCTTCGGCTCGCGGAAGTTTTTGTAGACCGAGGCAAAACGAACATAGGCGACGTCGTCCATCTCGCGCAGATGCGCCATCACCGCCTCGCCGATCGTCTCCGACGAAATCTCGCTCTCGCCCTGGCTTTCGAGTTCGCGCACGATCTTCGACACCATCTGCTCGACGCGCTCGGGCTCGACGGGCCGCTTGCGCAGGGAGATCTGCACCGAACGCAGCAGCTTGTCGCGATCGAACGGCACGCGGCGGCCGTTGCGCTTGATGACGGTCAATTCGCGCAACTGCACGCGCTCGAAGGTGGTGAAACGGAAATTGCACGACAGGCAGACGCGCCGGCGGCGGATGACGGCCGAATCCTCGGTCGGCCGCGAATCCTTCACCTGGGTGTCGAGGCTTCCGCAACTCGGGCAACGCATCGGTCCCCCCTCGCCTCTATGCTAATTTGCGCATGATCTTATCCGAAAACCGGGCTCCACTTTTCGGGATCATGCGCTTTGATAGATCGGAAAACGTGAAATCAATGTCTTCACCTTGTCGCGCACCGCTGCTTCGGTGAGCGAGTCTTCGTCGGTATGTTTCTGTGACAGCACGTCGAGCACTTCGACGATCATGTCGCCGACTGTGCGGAATTCGGCGATGCCGAAGCCGCGCGTGGTGCAGGCCGGCGTGCCGAGCCGGATGCCGGACGTCACCGTCGGCTTTTCCGGATCGAACGGGATGCCGTTCTTGTTGCAGGTGATGTGGGCGCGGCCGAGCGCCAGTTCCGCGACCTTGCCGGTGAGTTTCTTCGGCCGCAGGTCGACCAGCATCAGATGCGTGTCGGTACCGCCCGAGACGATGTCGAGGCCGTGCGACTTGAGCGTTTCGGCGAGCGCCTTGGCGTTCTCGACGACGTTTTTGACGTAGATGCGGTAACTCGGCCGCAGCGCTTCGCCGAAGGCGACGGCCTTGGCGGCGATCACATGCATCAGCGGGCCGCCCTGCAGGCCGGGGAACACCGCCTGGTTCATCTTCTTGGCGATCTCCTCGTCGTCGGACAGGATCACGCCGCCGCGCGGACCGCGCAGCGTCTTGTGCGTCGTCGTGGTAACGACATGCGCGTGCGGAAACGGCGATGGATGCACGCCGCCGGCGACGAGACCCGCGAAGTGCGCCATGTCGACCATCAACAATGCGCCGACCTCGTCGCAGATCTGGCGGAAGCCACGGAAGTCGATGATACGCGGATAGGCAGAACCGCCGGCGATGATCAGTTTCGGTTTGTGCTCGCGTGCAAGCCGCGCGACCTCGTCCATGTCGATGCGCTGGTCTTCGCGCCGCACATTGTACGGCACCGGCTTGAACCATTTGCCCGACATGTTGATCGCCATGCCGTGGCTGAGATGGCCGCCGGCGGCGAGATTGAGCCCCATGAAGGTGTCGCCCGGCTGCAGCAGCCCGAAGAATACCGCCGCGTTGGCGGACGCGCCGGAATGCGGCTGCACGTTGGCGAACTTGCAGCCGAACAGCTTGGTGACGCGCTCGATGGCCAGCCGTTCGGCGATGTCGACGAACTGACAGCCGCCGTAATAGCGCTTGCCGGGCAGCCCTTCGGCATATTTGTTGGTGAGCACCGAGCCTTGCGCCTCGAGCACGGCGCGCGAAACGATGTTCTCGGACGCGATCAGCTCGATCTCGTTCCGCTGGCGGCCGAGTTCCAGGTCGATCGCATGCGCGATCTCCGGGTCACTGTCGTGCAAAGGCGTGGTGAACAGCGCCTCGATTTCGCTGGCGGTCTTATTGGCGGCCTTGGGGCTCGACGTCGCCGACATTCACGCTCTCCTGGCGCCGGAAACGCATCCGGCGCCGCATAAAGACCGAAGTCCGGGATTGCTCCGGAAATAGCATATCGGCCGCCGACCGCCAAGTATTGGCATGTGGACGGCTCGGTAGCCGCAATATCTAGGGTTTCAAGCCGCGCGGTGCCAGCCCGCGGACGCCGCGAAAACGACAAGGCCCCGGCCGCGAAAGCAGCCGGGGCAAGTCGTCCGCCAGTACAACCCGCGAAGGTCTAGAGGCGATAGAGAATCTGGTCGGTCCAGAAGCGCTCAAGCCGGTGCAGCGACTTGTTCAAGGTCGAGAACTCGTCGGCATTGATGCCGCCCACCTGTTCGACGGTGCGGACGTGCTTCTGATAGAGCGCCTCGACGATGTCGCGCACGTCGCGGCCCTTGTCGGTGAGCTTGATGCGCACCGACCGGCGGTCGACGCGGCTGCGCTGATGATCGAGGAAGGCCATCTCCACCAACTTCTTCAAGTTGTAGGAAACGTTGGAGCCGAGGTAGTAGCCGCGCGTGCGCAGCTCGCCGGCCGTGAGCTCCTTATCCCCGATGTTGTAGAGCAGCAGCGCCTGCACGGAATTGATGTCCGCCCGCCCGCGGCGATCAAACTCGTCCTTGATCACGTCGAGCAGCCGGCGATGCAGCCGTTCGACGAGCGTCAAGGCCTCGAGATAAAGCGGCCGGATGTGGTCGAAGCGCGCCTCACGTTCGGCGGGCTCGACCGTCTTCGCAACGGCTTTCATGTTCAACGCCCCTTGCGTTTTATTAGTTACTCACCGGTAACGAGGCCCTGTCTTCCCCGCTCCGGATGACGCAACCTATAAGGGGCAGTCTAAAATCGGCTTAAATAACACCCTCAATATTAGATTTATTTGCAACAGTGAACGCTTCGTTGAATGCGCAATTGAATCGAACGCGGAAAGATTCCGTTCACTACAGCGACCGCCTATTCCCTCTTCGTTCGCGCTCAGCCGCGAATGAAACGAACGATGCCGGAGAAATCCTTGTTTGCGCCGCCGCTCTCGGCAAAGCGCTGGTAAAGTTTTGCCGCCGACGCTCCCATTTCGGTACGCGCGCCCGACGCCTTCGCCGCGTCCTGCGACAATTTCAAATCCTTCAGCATCATCGCGGCGGTAAATCCGGGCTGGTAATCGCGGTTGGCGGGCGACGTCGGAACCGGACCGGGCACCGGGCAATAGCTCGTCATCGCCCAGCACTGCCCCGACGACTTCGACGAGATGTCGAACAACTTCTGGTGATCGAGGCCGAGTTGCTCGGCGAGCACGAAGGCTTCGCTCACCGCGATCATCGAAATGCCGAGGATCATGTTGTTGCAGATCTTGGCGGCCTGACCGTTGCCGGCGCCGCCGGCGTGCACGATGGTCTTGCCCATCTTCTGCAGGATCGATTCCGCGCGCGTGAAAGCCTGCGCGCTGCCGCCGACCATGAAGGTGAGCGTCGCGGCCGCGGCGCCGGTGACGCCGCCCGACACGGGCGCATCGAGCATCAGCAGGCCCTTCTTTTCGGCAGCACTCGCTACCGCACGCGCGGTCTCGACATCGATGGTCGAACAATCGATCAGCAGCGTGCCGGGATTGGCGTCTTCGACGATGCCGCCGATGCCAAGATAAATTTCCCGCACTTCCTTGCCGGACGGCAGCATGGTGATGACGACATCGGCACGCGCCGCGGCGATCTTCGCGGTCTCGACGGCGACGCCGCCCGCCGCTTTCAGCTTTTCGACCGCAGCCGGATTGACGTCGACGCCTTCGACCTGATGGCCGGCTTTGAGCAGGTTGTGCGCCATCGGCAGACCCATATTGCCGAGGCCGATGAATCCGATGCGCGCCATGACGCCCTCCCCTACTTCTACTCCGGATGCTCCTTGGCCGACTTCAGCGCAAGCCAAAGATAGATTGCAAGCAACGCGCCTTCGGCGAGCCCGATCAGGACACCGGCGCCAAACACCTGCGGGAAAAATATTTCGACCGCAAGCATCGAGGCGACCGACATCAGCCAGATCACCGCGCCCCAGGCGGCCGCAAGCCACAGGCCGACGGCGGCAACCAAATCAATCACAGCGAAGAAAATCGTCCCGGTCTGCCAGGCGATCGACTGGTACTCGAACAGGTCGGCGCCGCCGACGCCGATGCCGCAGACGCGCGACCAGTGATAGAGACCCTTGAGCATCGACACCAAGGCCATGACGCGCAGGAACAGCACCAGCCGCTGCGTCCAGCGGCCGATCTTCGGGCCGCCTTCATCCTCATGCACCGGTTCGAGGCTCTGCACCTCCTCGGGAATGAAGGGCTCGCTCACGGCAGCACCAGTTCGTCGCCGGGGCGCGGCGCGAAGTGACGCTCGACGTCGGCTGCGCCGACGCCGTCAAGCGTCGCCGGCTGCCAACGCGGCGCATTGTCCTTGTCGACGATCACGGCGCGGACGCCCTCATAGAAATCATGGCCCTCGATGATGCGCGACACTATGCGGAATTCGGCGCGCATGCACGTGTCGAAATCCCAGGACTTGCCGCGCCGCACCTGCGCCAGCGCGAGCTTGAGGCTCATCGGCGACTTTGTACGAATTGTGGCGGCGGTTTTTTGCGCCCAGTCGCTGCCGTCGCCGTCGAGTGCGGCCAGAATGGCCTCGACGCTGTCGCCGGCAAAAAGACGATCGATCGCCGGGCGTTGCGCCGCGATCCTGCCCTCCCCGGCCGGCTCGGCAAAGGCCGCCAGTACAGCATCGACGGACACGGTCCCGGTGAGCGCCTCTAACAATTCAGGAAACCGTGCCGACGAAACACGATGCGTTGCGACGCCTGCACCGATTGCGTCGTCTGCATCGAAGCGCTCGCCCGTCAGCCCGCAGTAGGCGCCGAGCTCACCCGGCATACGCGGCAAGAACCAGGTGGCGCCGACGTCCGGGAAAAATCCGATGCCAACCTCCGGCATGGCAAACTGAAAGCGGTCGCCCGCGACGCGATGCGAGCCGTGCACGGAGACGCCGACGCCCCCGCCCATGACGATGCCATCGATCAGCGCGACATAAGGCTTGCGGAATTTCTTGATCGCGGCGTTGAGCGGATATTCGTCGCGCCAGAACGACAGCATTTCATCGTTCTTGCCGGCGCGGCCGAGGTCAGTCAGCGCACGAATGTCACCGCCCGCGGAAAAGGCGCGCTCGCCGTTCGCGCTGATGACAATGCGCGTAATCGCCGGATCATCGGCCCAGGCGTCGAGCTGCACGCGCAACGCGCGCACCATCGTGTGCGTGACGGCGTTGAGCGCTTTCGGCCGATTGAGCGTGACAATCCCGGCCGCGCCGCGACGATCGAAAAGAATCTCGTCGGTCATCGCGGTGGTATCGTCGCGTCAGTGCTGCGGCCAGACGCCGGCGTTTTCCAGCCGCTGCATCGCCTGGTCGGAGAATTCGGCCTGCGGCGCGTCGCCGCCGATGACGAACATCAGGATCGATTCCGCGTTCGGATCGCCTTTGGTGACGTTCTCGAAACGGCGGATCATGCCCGGCGGAAACGAGACGACATCGAGCGGCCCGAGGTCGACGTATTCAACCTCACCCTTTTCGTTTTCCCAGCTGGCGCGCCAGGTACCGGTCATCGGGATGAAGGTCTCGTTGGTGTCGTGGTTGTGCATCTCCGGCCCGTGGCCGGGCTTGGCCTTGCAGTAGCCGAGATTGAAGCCTTCGCGGATCTTGATCGCGGCCATGCGCGCGGCGTGGTCGCCGACCGGCGACGTGGCGTTCTCGCCGACATCTTCCGGCGGCTGAAAGCCGATGACGTTGAACAACGTGCGCTCGCAGCCGGGCATCTTGCTGTCCGGCAGGCCGCCGTCGGAGCCCTTGAGGTCCTTGAAGCGGGCGACCCGTTTCATCATCTCGTTGCGCGAGAGGTAGCGCCTCTGCAACCGTTCCATCGTTTCCTCCGTCGTTTCTAGTTCGCCAGCATAGCGCGGCTGATGATCATGCGCATGATCTCGTTGGTGCCCTCGAGGATCTGGTGCACGCGCACGTCGCGCAGCACGCGTTCGATCGGATGATCGCGCAGATAGCCGTAGCCGCCGTGCAATTGCAGGCAGCCATTGACCACTTCGAAGCCGGCGTCGGTTGCGAGGCGCTTGGCCTGCGCAGCAAGGCGCGTCGCCGCTGGCTCGCCCTCCCCGACCGCGATCGCGGCGCGGTGCAGGAGAAGGCGGGCGGCGTCGAGCTCGGTCGCATAATCGGCGATGCGGAATTGCAGCGCCTGGAAATCGGCAAGCCGCGAGCCGAACTGCTTGCGCTCCTTCATGTAGTCGATGGTGCGGTCGAGGCAGAATTGCGCGCCGCCGATCGAGCAGGCGCCGATGTTGAGCCGGCCGCCGTCGAGCCCGGCCATCGCGATCTTGAACCCCTGCCCCTCCTTGCCGATGAGGTTCGCGGCGGGCACACGGCAATTCTCGAACATCACCATCGCCGTCGGCTGCGTCTTCCAGCCGAGCTTCTTCTCCTGCGCGCCATAGGAAAGACCGGACGTGCCCTTCTCGACCACGATGCAGGAGATGCCGCGCGGGCCGGCTTCGCCCGTCCTCGCCATCACCACATAAATGTCCGAACGCCCGCCGCCGGAAATGAAAGCCTTGGTGCCGTCGAGCACGTACGCGTCGCCGTCGCGCCGCGCCTTTGTGGTGAGGCTCGCGGCGTCGGAGCCGGCGCCCGGCTCGGTCAGACAATAGCTGGCGAAGTGCGCCATGGTGCAGAGCTTGGGCAGGAATTTCCTGCGCGCAGCCTCGCCGCCGAACGCGTCGATCATCCAGGCTGCCATGTTGTGGATCGAGATATAGGCGGCGGTCGAGGTGCAGCCCTGCGCCAGTTCCTCGAAGATCAGCGCGGCATCGAGCCGCGTCAGCGCCGAGCCGCCGACGTCTTCCTTGACATAGATGCCGCCGAAACCGAGCGTCGCCGCCCTGCGCAGCGCGTCCTCGGGGAAAACTTCGCCCTCGTCCCAATCGCGCGCATGAGGCATCATCTCGTCCCGCGCAAACTGCCGCGCGGTCGCCTGGAAGGCCCGCTGTTCGTCGGTCAGGGAGAAATCCATGGCACCGGCCCAATTTGTGCCATTGGACTTAGCAAGGGCGGCCGGACCGCTGCAACCGGCGCGGTGGGCACGGCATTGATGCCAAAGGGCCGGATTCGGCCAGAATTTTTTCGCTGCCAATGCGTCTAATGTCAGTAGGGTCAGACAGGAGGACACCATGGCCGACGACACCAAGAAGCCGAGCGGACCGGATCTGGCCGCAGGCGTGCCGGCCGGCGATCTCGCTGAAGGCGGTATGCTGACGGGTCGCGTCGGCGACGACGAAGTCCTGCTGGTCCGTCACGGCGGCAAGGTCTCCGCCATTGCCGCCCACTGCACGCATTATCACGGTCCACTTGCCGAAGGATTGGTCGTCGGCAGCACGCTGCGCTGTCCCTGGCACCACGCCTGCTTCGACCTGCGCAGCGGCGAGGCGCTCGCCGCGCCCGCGCTCAGCCCGCTCCAGTGCTGGCGCGTCGAGGAACGCGGCGGCAAGATCGTCGTCGGGGCCAAGATCGAGCCGCCGCCACCCAAACCGACCGGATCGGCGTCAGAGCGTGTCGTCATTGTCGGTGGCGGCGCGGCCGGCTTTGCCGCGGCCGAGATGATGCGGCGGCGCGGCTACGCCGGCAGCATCACAATGCTGAGCAGCGACGACGCGGCACCCGTCGACCGGCCCAATTTGTCGAAGGACTATCTCGCCGGCAGCGCGCCCGAAGACTGGGTGCCGCTGCGCGGCGACGATTGGTACAAGGACAATCGCATCACGCTCAAATTGAAAACCGAGGTCACGGCCCTCGATGTGAAGGCCAAAGAGCTGACGCTCGCCGGCGGCAGCAGTGAGAAATTCGACAAGCTGTTGCTGGCGACCGGTGCCGAGCCGGTCAAACTCGATCTTCCAGGCGCCAAGCAGAAGCACGTCCACACCCTGCGCTCGTTCTCGGATTGTCGCAGCATCATTGCGCAGATACCCAAGGTCAAACGCGCGGTCGTCATCGGCGCGAGCTTCATCGGGCTGGAGACAGCCGCTGCGTTGCGCGCACGCGATATCGAAGTCCACGTCGTTGCGCCGGAGAAGCGTCCGCTCGAACGCGTGTTCGGACCGCAGCTCGGCGACTTCATCCGCGCGCTCCATGAGGAGCACGGCGTTAAATTCCATCTCGAGAACAGCGTCACGGCGATCGGCGCCAACAATGTCACGCTCAAGACCGGCGGCACACTCGACGCCGAACTGGTCGTGATCGGCGTTGGCGTTCGGCCGCGCATCGCGCTCGCCGAAAAGGCGGGGCTCACGATCGACAAGGGCGTCGTCGTCAACCAATACCTCGAGACCAGCGCGCCCGGAATTTATGCCGCCGGCGATATCGCGCGATGGCCCGACCCGATTTCGGGAGATGAAATTCGCGTCGAGCATTGGGTCGTCGCCGAACGCCAGGGCCAGACCGCGGCGCTCAACATGATGGGCGAGCGCAAGCCTTTCCGGTCTGTGCCGTTTTTCTGGAGCCAGCACTACGACGTGCCGATCAATTATGTCGGACACGCGGAAAGCTGGGACACAATCGACATCGACGGCGACGTTATGAAGCGCGACTGCGTGGTGCGCTACATGAAGGGCGGCAAGCCGCTGGCGGTTGCGTCCATTTACCGTGATGGCGACAGCTTGAAAGCGGCCGCCGAGATGGAACGCGCCGCGGCAACAGCCGGGTAGCGGGCTCTCCCTGGACCGGCTAAAAAGGCGGCCGGAGACGATGATGGCGATCAAATTCGGCCGCTCCCTGGAGCGCAAGATTGGCTTTGTGCCGGTCGAGGCGGACGCTGGCGACGTTCAGCGCAATCCCCTCGACCTGACCGTGCGCATGCGCCGCAACCGGCAGCACGACTGGTCGCGCCGCATGGTGCGCGAGCACACCCTCACCACGGACGACCTGATCTGGCCGCTGTTCGTGATGGATGGCGACAAGGCGCGGACTCCAGTGCCGTCGATGCCAGGCGTCGAGCGCCTGAGCGTCGACCAGGTGGTGCGCGAGGCCGAACGCGCCGCCAAACTCACCATCCCCTGCATCGCGCTGTTCCCCTACACCGATCCAAAGCTGCGCGACGACACTGGCAGCGAGGCGCTCAATCCGGACAATCTCGTCTGCCGCGCCATCCGCGCCATCAAGAAGGAGGTGCCCGACGTCGGTATCCTCTGCGACGTTGCGCTCGATCCGTTCACCAGCCACGGCCACGATGGCTTGTTGCGCGACGGCGTCATTCTCAACGACGAGACAGTGGCGGTGCTGGTTAAGCAGGCGCTGGTGCAGGCGGAGGCCGGCTGCGACATCATCGCGCCCTCCGACATGATGGACGGCCGCGTCGGCGCCATCCGCAAAGGCCTCGACGCCGCGAATTTCACCGACGTCTCGATCATGTCCTACGCCGCGAAATACGCCTCCGCCTTCTACGGCCCGTTCCGCGACGCGGTCGGCTCGGCCAAGACGCTGCAAGGCGACAAGCGCACCTATCAGATGGATCCGGGCAACACCGACGAGGCGCTGCGCGAAGTCGCGCTCGATATCGAGGAAGGCGCCGACATGATCATGGTCAAGCCCGGCCTGCCCTATCTCGACATCTGCCGCCGCGTGAAGGACGTCTTCGGCATGCCGACCTTCGCCTACCAAGTCAGCGGCGAATACGCGATGATCATGGCGGCCGCGAACAACGGCTGGCTCGACGGCGAGCGCGCCATGGTCGAGAGCCTGATCGCCTTCAAGCGCGCCGGCTGCGACGGCGTGCTGACCTATTTCGCGCCGCGCGTGGCGGAAAAACTAAAGTCCGAGAAATAACCAGCGCAATGACTGCCCCACCCTCCGTTCATTCCCGCGCAAGCGGGAATCCAGAGCCACGACCAAAACCCGTGCAAGCCACCCTGGGTCCCCGCTTTCGCGGAGATGAACGGCCAGGTGTCAGCGCCGCCTCAAGACTGGACGTTTTCCATGGGTGAGTTTGCAATCGGTCAAGGCGTGCCGCGCTTCGAGGATCCGCGGCTGGTGCGCGGCGGCGGCCGCTACATCGATGATGTCGTCTATCCGGGCATGGCGTTCGGCGTCGTGCTGCGCTCGCCGCACGGCCACGCCAAGATCCTGTCGATCAAGACCGACGCCGCCAAGGCCGCGCCCGGCGTGCTTGCCGTCATCACCGCCGCCGACTGGAAGAAGGCAGGCCTCAACGAATTGCCCTCGCATGCCGGGCTCAAGCGCCGCGACGGCTCACCGATGTTCAAAGCGTCCTATCCGGTGCTGGCCGAAGACCGCGTGCGCTGGGTCGGCGACCCGGTCGCATTCGTGGTCGCGGAAACCACTGCACAGGCCGCCGACGCCGCCGAGATGATCGAGGTCGACTACGAGCCGCTGCCCGCCGTCGTCTCCACCGCCAAGGCGACCGAGCCGGGCGCCGCGAAGGTCTGGGACGGTTGCGCCGACAACATCTGCTTCGTCGAGCTGCTCGGCGACAAGGCGGCGACCGACGCCGCCTTCGCCAAGGCCGCGCACGTCGTCAAGCACCGCTTCGTCATCAATCGCGTGACCGCCGCCGCGATGGAGCCGCGCGGCGCCGTCGGCCTCTATCTGCCGGCCGAAGGCCGCTACATCGTCCACTCGCCGGTGCAGCGCGCCCACCCCTATCGCAACGAAATCGCCAAGGTCATGAACGTACCCGAAAGCAAGGTGCGCGTGATCTGCATCGACGTCGGCGGCAGCTTCGGCATGAAGACGCCGGTGTTCAACGAGGCGCCGCTGACGATGTTCGCTTCCAAGCTGACCGGGCGCGCGGTGAAATGGATGAGCACGCGCACCGAAGCGTTCCTCTCCGACGCACAGGCGCGCGACAACGTCACCGAAGCCGAGCTCGCGCTCGACAAGGACGGCACATTCCTTGGATTCCGGGTCAAGACGATCGCGGCGATCGGCGCCTATCTGCAGAACAACATGCCGGCCTTCATCCTCAATGCCGGCACGCTCGCCGGCGTCTATCGCACGCCGGCAATGCATGTCGACATCACCGGCGTGTTCACCAACACCAATCCGGTCCGGCCCTATCGCGGCAACGGCCGCCCCGAAGCCGGTTACATCATCGAGCGCATGGTCGATATCGCGGCCGACGAACTTGGCCTCGACCCGGCCGAACTGCGCGGGCGCAACTACATTGCGCCCGAGCAGATGCCGTTCAAGACCGGGCTGACCTTCACCTACGACTGCGGCGAGTTCGAAAAGAACATGGATCTCGCGCTGGAGCTCGCCGACATCAAGGGCTTCAAGCGGCGGCGCGAGGACTCGCGCAAGCGCGGCAAGCTGCGCGGCATCGGAATTTCCAACACCATCGAGCGCGCCGCCGCCGGCGGCACCGAAGGCGCCGAAGTGCGCTTCGACCGCGGCGGCACCGCGACCTTGTTCTCCGGCTCGGTCACCGCCGGCCAGGGCCACGAAACCGTGTTCAAGCAACTGGTGTGCGACAAGCTCGGGCTGAACCCCGACGAGGTTCGCTACGTTCAGGGCGACACCGACGAAGTGTTCTACGGCGAAGGTACCGGCGGCTCGCGCACGTCCACCATGTCGAGCGCGGCGTTCACGATGGCGACCAACAAGGTCATCGACAAGGCCAAGGCGATCGCCGCGCACGCGCTCAAGGTCGAGGTGGCCGACGTGAACTTCGCAGAGGGTGTGTTCTCGTCGCCAAAAACCAACCGGACCATGACCATCAAGGAGGTCGCGATCGACGCCGCGAACCCGGCCAAGATTCCGGCGGCGATGGAACCGGGCCTTGCCGCCACCGCCGTCTACAAGGCGGGCATCCAGAACTTCCCGAACGGCTGCCATGTCTGCGAAGTGGAAATCGACAGGGAAACCGGCGTGGTCGATATCGTGCGCTACAGCGTGGTGGACGACGTCGGCACCGTGCTCAATCCGCTGCTGCTGCACGGCCAGATCCACGGCGGCGTCGCCCAGGGCGCCGGCCAGGTGCTGATGGAAGACATCCATTTCGACTTCGACCGGCCAGCTGGTGACGGCGTCATTCATGGACTACGCCATGCCGCACGCGCACCACCTGTCCGATATCGAGGTCGAATTCCAACCCGGTTCCGACCAAGACCAATCCCGTCGGCACCAAGGGCGCCGGCGAAGCCGGCAATGTCGGCGCACTGCCGGCCGTCGCCAACGCCGTGGTCGACGCGTTGTCCGAATTCGGCATCAAACATATCGAGATGCCCGCGACCCCCGAGCGCGTCTGGCGGGCCATGCGCGGCTGACGGAATAGGCCCTATACTGGCCGCTGATTTCGATCTCATCCCGCGCCGTATTGCGTCCCGCGCTTAAGGAGACCTCCATGCGCAATGTCGGACGCAAGCTCGCTTTCGTGCTCGCCGCCTCCAATCACGGCACGATGATCGTCAATCGCTTCGATTTTCGCATGAACGGTCCGAACGCCGGCATCGGCGTCGGCTTCCAGCTGCTTGAAGCGGGGGCCTTCGATCCGGTCGAGGTCGAACTGGCGCTGCAACTGCTCGAGGCGCGGCGGCGCTTGCACGGCGGCGACGTGGTGGCGATCGATTGCGGCGCCAATATCGGCGTTCATGCGATCGAATGGGCAACCGCCATGACCGGCTGGGGCTCGGTGATCGCGGTCGAGGCGCAGGAACGCATCTACTATGCGCTTGCCGGCAACATCGCGATCAACAACTGCTTCAATGCAATTGCCATGCACGCCGCCGTGGCGTCCGAGCCCGGCATCATGAACATCCCGGTGCCCGACTATTTCACGCCATCGAGCTTCGGCAGCCTGGAGCTGAAGCCGCGCGCCGAAACCGAATTCATCGGCCAGCCGATCGACTATTCGGAGGGCAAGACGGTCGCGGTGCAGAAGATTTCAATCGATGCGCTGGCGCTGCCGCGCGTCGACCTGATCAAGCTCGACATCGAAGGCATGGAGATGGAGGCGCTCGCAGGTGCGGCGGAGACCATCGCACGCAGCCATCCGATTTTCCTTGTCGAGACGATCAAGGCCGGCCGCGATAACCTGCGCGCCTTCTTCGAAAGGCACGGCTACAAGATGGCCGATGCTGGTATCAATCTGTTGGCGATCCACAAGAGCGACCCGGTCGCCAACGAATTGCAGGTGCCCGAGACGCCGGCGCAATCCTCGGCGGCGTAAGCGTCAGCCGGCCGATTTTTTAGCGCGCGGCAAATGCAGGCCACATTCCTTGTGGCCGTCGTGCTCCCACCACCAGCGTCCGTTGCGCTCGGGCTCGCCGGGCGCGATGGCGCGCGTGCACGGCGCGCAGCCGATCGAAGCGAAGCCCCTGGCGTGCAGCGAATTGATCGGGATGGCGTTGGCCTTTATGGCGTCGAGCACGCCATCGCGCGTCCAATCGAACAACGGGTTGATCTTGAACAGGCCGCGACCATTCTCGAAATCGATCAGCCTAGCCCGCTCCCGCATCGGCGACTGATCCTTGCGCAAGCCCGTGACCCAGCCCTTGGCACCGGCCAGCGCACGGTCGAGCGGCCTGACCTTGCGCACGCAGCAGGCAAGCCGCGCCGTTTTCGATTCATAGAACCCGTCAATGCCGTGCCGCGCCACCATGCGCTCCAGCCGCGCCCGCGCGGGGAGGATCGCGCGAATGCGCCGGCCGTAGCGGCGCTCCGTCTCGGCCCACAGCGCGTAGGTTTCGGGAAACAGCCGGCCGGTATCGAGCGTCACCACATCGATGTCGAGATCGCGCTTGCAGATCCAATGGAAGATGAGCTGGCCTTCGATGCCGAACCCGTGGGTGAAGACCATCGGCCCTTGAATGGCTCGGCGCAGCTCGACGAGACAGTCGGGTAGCGGCAAGGCGGTGAGCACGTCGAGGTCGAAATCGACATGTCCGGCATCTGCCTGCGCGCAGCCATCGGCCGGCGCCTCGTTGCATTAGGAAATCGTGGGCGCATCGAACATTCAATTCTTATGCGCGCTCTGGAATTGCAGCGAAAATGAAAAATATAATTCGCATTTTGCGCGCGTCAGCGCTGCAAACTTCGCCGTGATTGTCGAACGGGCAGCACGCCTGTACCGCGGCATCCGCACTGAACGACCAGAACTTTTTTATTGCCGAACACGCGCTGCAAGAGAATTTATCGCCGGCAGTCGGTGGCCCCTGAAACGATATTGCAAAATGAGGTTGCATTTTGCCGGGCACGGCAGTGGCAGGAATTGAAATAACCTTCGGAGGCGGACGCGGAGAATACTCACCTCCGACGCTCACTCCATCGCCGCGCCGGTGTCGATGGCCGCCGGCTGATAACCCTCGGCCGACAACGCCGCCAGGATTTCCCTGGCATGCGCGCCGTCGCGCGTCTCGACCGTGACGTCGAGCTTGGCGCCCTTGGCCGGCACGTCGAGCAGCAGCCGGTGGTGGTGAACCTCCAGGATATTGGCGCCGAGCTCGCCGAGCCGCGTCGCGATCTGGCCGAGCACACCCGGGCGGTCGGGAATGGTGAGACGAAAAGAGACGATGCGGCTCTCGCGTTCGAGTTCGCGCACCATGATGGAGGCGAGAATGCGCGGGTCGATGTTGCCGCCGCAGAGAATGAGGCCGACGCGCTTGCCACGGAAACGGTCCGGCTTGGCAAGCATCGCGGCAAGCCCGGCCGCACCCGCGCCCTCCGCCATCGTCTTCTGCAGCGTAAGGTAGGCGTTGACCGCGCGTTCGAGCTGCGCCTCGTCCACCAGGATGATCTCGGACACGAGTTCGCGCACCACCGGCAGCGTCAGCTTGCCGACGTTCTTGACCGCGATGCCTTCGGCCAGCGTCGCGCCGCCGATCGGCCGGTGATCGCCGTTGAGCGCGTTCCAGAACGACGGGTACAGCGCGCATTCCGCCCCGACGATGTCGACCTTCGGGTTGACGGCACGCGCGGCAATGGCATTGCCCGCGATCAGGCCGCCACCGCCGATCGGGATGACCAGGGTGTCGAGGTCGCCGGCTTCCTCCAGCATTTCGAGCGCGATGGTACCCTGCCCGCTGATGATGCGCGCATCGTCGTATGGATGCACCAAAGTGAGCCCACGCTCCGCCATGATCTGGCCGCAGCGCTTTTCGGCCTCCGCCACGGTCTCGCCGTCGAGCACGACTTCGGCGCCGTGCGAGCGCGTCGCCGCCACTTTCACGAACGGGGTCGTCACCGGCATGACGATGGTAGCCGGAATTTTCAGCCGCGCCGCGTGGTAGGCCAGGGCCTGGGCGTGATTGCCCGCCGACATGGCGATGACGCCACGTTTGCGTTCGGCCTCGCTGAGCGAGGCGAGCTTCACCAGCGCGCCACGGTCCTTGAACGAGTTGGTGACCTGGAGATTTTCGTATTTGACGTAGACGTCGGCGCCGGTGAGCGCGGAGAGCCGCGGCGCCGGCAACATGGGGGTGCGCAGCACCGCGCCTTTGATGATGCGGCGGGCGGCTTCGATGTCTGCGAGGGTGATGCTCAAGGCTGCCTCCGGCCGCACAATGCCGCAACAACGCCGCCCGTGCCAGCGGGCGCAAAAGCCCCTTGCGCGCCACCGATTCTTTCTCCATGTCGGTAGCGATGGACTAGGCGACCGCCATGCCGATCGACATCAAACCGCATGCCTATGACCCGGCGACCCAGCCGGAACTGTTCGAGGGCGTGCTGTCGCGCCGGGTGGTCGCGTTTGCCATCGATTTCGTGATCATCGCCGTGCCGGTCGTGCTAGCGGCCATGCTCATTTTCGCCTTCGGCATCGTGACGTTGGGGCTTGGCTGGGCGCTCTATTGGCTCTTGCCGCCGGGCACGGTGATCTGGGCCATCTGCTATTTCGGATTGACCTTGGGCGCGCCCGAATCCGCCACCATCGGCATGCGCGCGATGGACCTCGAAATGCGCACCTGGTACGGCGCACCCGCCTATTTCGTGCTCGGCGCGGTGCACGCCATCATCTTCTGGTTCTCAATTTCGGCGCTTTCGCCGTTAATCCTGTTGGTATGTTTTTTCAACGAAAGGCGCCGCCTGTTGCACGATATCGTGCTCGGTACGGTGGTCATCAACAATGCACGCCGCGCCGCTGTGCTGCGTTCCGGCACGGCGCCGGCGTCGAGCTGAAGGCCTTTGACGAGAACCGCGCGGCGATGCGATGCTCCTTTGAAATCGATTTGAACTGAACAACGCACCGTGACCCAGCACTCTCGCGATACTCCGCAATTCTATCTGACGGCGCCGTCGCCTTGCCCCTATCTGGAGGGCCAGGAGGAGCGCAAGGTTTTCACGCATCTCGTGGGCGACCGCGCCGGCGAGCTCAACGACCTGCTTACCCATGGTGGCTTCCGCCGCAGCCAGTCGATCGCCTATCGGCCCGCCTGCGAGACCTGCCGCGCCTGCGTATCCGTGCGCGTCGTGACCAACGACTTTGCGCCCTCGCGCAACATGCGCCGCATTGCCGAGCGCAACCTCGATATCGTCGGTGACATGCGCACGCCGACGCCGACCTCCGAGCAGTATTCGGTGTTCCGTGCCTATCTCGACGCCCGCCACCGCAACGGCGGCATGGCCGACATGACAGTGCTCGACTACGCCATGATGATCGAGGACAGCCATGTCGAGACACGGCTGATCGAATATCGCCGGCGCGGGCCCGACAGCGGCATCAACGGCCGCGGCGACGGCCGGTTGCTCGCGGTCGCCCTCACCGACGTGCTCTCCGATGGCCTGTCGATGGTCTATTCGTTCTTCGATCCGGATGTCGGCGAGCGCTCGCTCGGCACGTTGATGATCCTCGACCACATCACGCGCGCGCGCAAAATGGGCCTGCCCTACGTCTATCTCGGCTATTGGGTGCCGGGCTCCCGCAAGATGGACTACAAAGGCCGTTTCCTGCCGCAGGAACGCCTGATGCCGGCCGGCTGGACGCGCGTCGAGCGCTAGTACCCGGCGACCCGGATTCCGAGAGTGTCGAGGATCAGGATCGCGTTCAGCACCAGCACAATGCCGGTGCCGATGTAGGCGGCCACGTTTGTCAGCGGCTTGTTGACGAAGACGCCCATCAGATCGGGACGACGCGTGAAGATCAGCAGCGCGATCATCGGCAGCGGCAGCGCGATGCTGAGGATCACCTGGCTCACGACCAGCGCTTCGGTCGCGTTGACGCCATAGCCGACCACGACGAAGGCCGGCACCATCGTAATCACGCGCCGCAGCCAGATCGGAATGCGGAAACCGACGAAGCCCTGCATGATCATCTGCCCGGCCATGGTGCCGACCACGGATGAGGAAATGCCGGACGCGATCAGCGACAGCAGGAACACGCCGGCCGCGCCGATGCCGAGCAGCGGCGCCAGCGTGTGATAGGCGGTCTGGATTTCAGCGACGTCGGGATGGCCGGCGTGGAAGGCGCTCGAGGCCATCATCACCATGGCCATGTTGACGAGGCCGGCGGCGGCCAGCGCCGCCAGCACTTCCAAATTCGATATGCGCACGATGATGCGTTTGTCGTGATCGTCCCGCGCCGGGATGCGGTCCTGTGTCAGCCCGGAATGCAGATAGACCGCGTGCGGCATCACGGTCGCGCCGATGATGCCGACCACCAGCAGGAGCGCGCCGGCATCGGGAATTTCAGGCTTCACGGTGTGCAGCGCGGCCAACGCCCAGTCGATCGGCGCGATCAGCACTTCAACCAGATAGCAAAGCGCGATGATCGCGACGAAACTGCCGATGATCAGTTCGGCCGGCCGGAAGCCGCGATCCTGAAAGGCGAGGATCAGGTAGGTAATGATCGCGGTCACGGTCATGCCGGCGAGCAGCGGCATGTGAAACAGCAGCGACAGGCCGATGGCGCCGCCGAGAAACTCGGCAAGGTCGGTGGCCATGGCGGCGATCTCGCTCACCACCCACATCGCCCAGACGACCGCCTTGGGAAAGCAGTCGCGGCACATTTCCGCGAGGTTGCGGCCGGTGACGATGCCGAGCTTGGCCGACAGCGCCTGGAACAGCATCGCGATCATGTTGGCGAGCAGCACGACCCAGAGCAGCGTGTAGCCGTATTTGGCGCCCGCCTGGATGTTGGTCGCGAAATTGCCCGGGTCCATGTAGGCGATCGAGGCAATGACCGCGGGACCGGCGAAGGCGAGATAGGCGGTGACGCCCGGGCGCTGGCCGCGGATGAGGGCTTGGGCGGTCGCGACGGTCCGGGCCGTCAACGACTCCGGAAGCGGGTCCAGCGGTGCGTCCATATCCCTTAAGGCGTTCAAAAATATTTGGTTTCTCGTCGTCGCAAGCCAACCACATCACACTACTCTAGTTGCGAATGGTTTGCAATTGCAATTCCGTGGAACCTTCCCCGCCTCCCTTGGGTTGAGGCGGCCTGGGGCAATTCGGCTCTCAAACGTTGAAGGCCATGACCACGTTTCGCGCCCGCCTTCTTTGGCTCAGCGCGGCGGCGCTGCCGCTTGCGCTCGCGACGCCCGCTTTTGCCGCCGAGCAGGCCGAAAAGGGCCCATCGGTCGCAATCTTCCTCGGCCAGATCATCGCCCTCGTCGTCAGCGGCCGTTTGATCGGCGAAGTTATGCTTCGGTTTGGGCAACCCGCCGTCATGGGCCAACTGATCGCCGGACTTGCCCTAGGCCCTTCCCTGTTCGGCCTCTTGTCGCCCGGCCTTCACGACGCGCTTTTCCCCAACGCCGGCGACCAGAAGGCGATGCTGAACGGCGTCGCCCAATTCGGCGTGCTCCTGCTGCTGCTGTCGGTCGGCATGGAAACCGATCTCAAGTTGGTGCGGCAGACCGGACGCGCCTCGGTCTTTGCTTCCCTGACCGGCATTCTCATCCCGTTCCTATGCGGCATCGCGCTCGGCGAAGTACTGCCTGACGCGATGCTGCCAGACCCCGGCAAACGGCTCGTCACGTCGCTCTTTCTGGGAATCGCCCTGTCGATCGCGTCGGTCAATTTCGTCGCGATGATCATCCGTGAGATGAACTTTACGCGACGACTGGTCGGCCAAGTCATCCTCGCTTCTGCCATCATCGACGACAGCATCGGCTGGATCATCGTCTCGATCATTTTCAGCATCGCGGCGCATGGCTCCGTCGAGGCGCTGCCGCTCGCAGAAAGCGTCATCGGCACTTTGGCGTTCCTGGCTGTCAGCCTGACGCTCGGCCGTCGGGCGGTGTTCTTCGTCATCCGCTGGACCAACGACTACTTCGAGAGCGAATTTGCGGTCGTCACCGCTATCATCGGCATCATGGGCGCGATGTCGCTCATCACCTATGCGCTTGGCGTGCACACCGTACTCGGTGCGTTCGTCGCAGGCGTGCTTGTCGGTGAATCGCCCATCCTGACGCGGCACATCGGCCAACAGCTGCACGGCCTCATCGCCGCGTTTTTCGCGCCCGTGTTCTTCGGACTGGCCGGCCAGAACGCCAACTTGACGGTCCTTGGCCAGCCGATGATCGCCCTCTTCACCGTCGGCCTCGTTCTTGTCGCCAGCCTTGGCAAATTCGGCGGTGCCTTCATGGGCGGCAAACTCGGCGGGCTGACCGGCCGCGAAAGTCTGGCTCTTGCCTGCGGCATGAATGCGCGCGGCTCAACAGAAGTGATCATCGCCACCGTCGGCCTGTCGATGGGCGTACTCAACCAGAACCTCTTCACGATGATTGTGGCGATGGCGGTGCTGACCACGACGGTCATGCCGCCGACGCTGCGCGCCGCGCTCGCCCGCATTCCGCTGCGCAAGCAGGAGAAAGAGCGGCTGGAACGCGAGGAGCAGGAAGCCAAAGGCTTCGTCGCCAATCTCGAGCGGCTGTTGATCGCGGTCGACGACAGCAACAACGGCAAATTCGTCTCGCGCGTCGCCGGCATGCTTGCCGGCACCCGTGCCATGCCCGCCACCGTGCTCCACATCAATGACCCATCGAAAATCGAGGCCAAGCCGCCGGTCAAGGACGGGAATGAGGCGCTCGCGCGCGGCCAGAAGCCGGACAAGAGGTCCGGCGAGGACGACAAGCAGGAAACAAAGACAAAGAAAGGGGAAAAGACCGACAAGCGCGCGGCAAAGAAAGCGGAGCACACCGGCGAAGTCGTCAAGGAGGCGGCCGAGCAGATCAAGGCCAAGCAGAAGGAAGAGGAAAAAGTCGACACACCCGTGGACGTCACCACCATCGTCCACGAGGCGCCCGACGCGACCGCGATCGCCGAGGAGGCCGAGAAGGGCTACGACCTGCTCGCCATCGGCCTCGACAAGATGATGTCCAAGGACGAGAAGGAGTTTGCCGAGAGCGTCACCGGCATCGCGCTCGGATTTGAGGGCCCGCTGCTGGTGTCCGACGTCCGCAATTCACTCGAGAAGAGCCCCAACGAGGACCTCAGCATTCTCGTCCCCGTCAACGGCACGGACGTCTCGCGCCGCGGCGCCGAGGTCGCAATCACCATTTCGCGCGCCTGCAAGGCGCAACTCACCGTGCTTTACGTCGCGCAACGAGGTTCGCGGAAGATCCCTCGCTCACGCCGCCACGAGGAAGCGATCCTCAAAGACATCGTCGCGATCGCGGACGGCTACAATATGAGCGTCCGAACCGCTGTACTGTCCGAGCGCGCTGCCGACGAGGCCATCCTGCGCGAAGTCGAGCGCCGTAAGCATAATCTCATCGTTGTCGGCGTCGGGCGGCGCCCGGGCGACAAGCTGTTCTTCGGCGATACCGCCGCCGCGTTGCTCGAGAAATCGAAAAGCTCGCTGCTGTTCCTGGCGAGCTAGTCCTCGCCCTCGCCGTCTTTGCCGCTGTTCGCCATCGCCGCGAACTTGTTGTTGGTCAGGAAGCGGTCTGGACGGATGCGGCCGGCATCGCCGCGATTGCCGCGCCAATTGCCGAGCTCCTTTAGTGTCATGGTGAAGCTGCGGCCGGCGGTATCGACCCAGGTCAGACCGTCGGCTGCCTTGAAAGTCTTCACGTCGGAGAGCCCCTTCTCCTTGTAGCGTTGCAGCCGCACGCCACGCCCGCGATTCATCTCGGGCACCTGGTTAAGCGCAAAGATCACCATCTTGCGGTTCTCGCCGATCGCGGCGGCCAGTTCGCCATCGACGGTTGTCATGCCGGCTGCCTTGTCCGGCGCCTTCAGATTGAGCACCTGCTTGCCCTTGCGCGTGGTGCCGAGCGTTTCGGTCTCGGGTACGACGAAGCCGTTGCCGCCGTAGCTCGCCACCAGGAATTTACGGCCGCCTTGATAAGCCATCGCCGCCACGACCTCGGCATTCTGCTCGAGATCGATGAACAGGCGCAGCGGCTCGCCGTGGCCGCGGCCGCCGGGAAGCTTCGAGCCATCGATCGTGTAGAACCGTCCGTCGCTGCCGAAGATCAGAACCTTGGCAGTGGTCTCGGTCGGGAAGGCAAACTTCAATTTGTCGCCGGCCTTGAACACCACGTTCTTGAAATCGCTGACGTGCCCGCGCAACGCGCGGATCCAGCCTTTGTCGGAGACGACCACGGTGATCGGCTCGCGCACGGCCAGCGCTTCTTCGATCGCGGCCTCGTCGTGCTCTGGCGCCAGCGCAAACGAGGTGCGGCGCTTGCCGAGATCGGTCTTGGTCCCGAACTTTTCCTTCAGCTCCTTGATTTGGCCGGCGATGGTTTTCCACTGCTGCGCCGGCGAACCGATTAGCGATTTGACCTTGGTGCGCTCCTCGCGCAGCGCCTTGTCCTCGGCGCGAATTTCCATTTCCTCGAGCTTGCGCAAGTTGCGCAGGCGCATGTTGAGGATGGCGTCAGCCTGCACGTCCGAGAGCTTGAAGGTCTTCATCAAGACCGGCTTCGGCTCATCCTGAGTCCGGATGATTTTGATGACCTTGTCGAGATTCAAATAGGCGACGAGATAGCCGCCGAGCACTTCCAGGCGATGCTCGATTTCAGCGAGACGATGCTTCGAGCGCCGCAGCAGCACGTCGCGCCGATGGTCGAGCCATTCGCGCAAGGCCTCGGCGAGGCCCACCACCATCGGGATACGGCCCTTCACCAGCACGTTCATGTTGAGTGGAATGCGGTTCTCGAGCTCGGACAGCTTGAACAGCGATTCCATCAGCAGCTCGGGATCGACCGAACGCGATTTCGGCTCGATGACGAGGCGGATGTCTTCGGCCAATTCATCGCGCACGTCGGCGACCAGCGGCAGCTTCTTGTCGTTGAGCAGTTCGGCGAGCTTCTCGACCAGGCGCGACTTCTGCACCAGCCAGGGAATTTCGGTAATGACGATGACGTAGGTGCCGCGGCCGGTGTCTTCCTTTTCCCAGCGCGCGCGGACGCGGAACGAGCCGCGCCCGGTCGTATAGGCTTCGGCGATCACTGATGGCGGATCGACAATAACGCCGCCGACGGGGAAATCCGGGCCCTTGACCCATTTCAGCAGCGTGCGGCTGCGCGCCTTCGGATTGTCGATGAGGAAGAGCGCGGCGTCGCACAATTCGGCGGCGTTGTGCGGCGGGATCGAGGTGGCCATGCCGACGGCGATGCCTTGCGAGCCGTTGGCGAGCAGGTTGGGAAATGCCGCCGGCAACACCACCGGCTCGCTGCCGGAACCGTCGTAGCTCGGGCGAAAGTCGACGGCATCCTCGTCGATGCCGTCGAGCAGCAACCGCGCCACCTCGGTCAGCCGCGCTTCGGTGTAGCGCATGGCGGCGGCGTTATCGCCGTCGATATTGCCGAAATTGCCCTGCCCGTCGACCAGCGGATAACGTTGCGCGAAATCCTGCGCGAGGCGGACCAGCGCGTCATAGATCGCCTGGTCGCCGTGCGGATGGAAATTGCCCATCACGTCGCCGACCACCTTGGCCGATTTCTTGAACGCGGCGTTGGGATCGAGCCGCAGGTTGCGCATCACGTGCAGGATGCGGCGGTGCACCGGCTTGAGGCCGTCGCGCGCGTCCGGCAGCGCGCGATTCATGATGGTGGACAGCGCGTAGGCGAGGTAGCGCTCCTCGAGCGCCTCGCGCAACGCGACCTCTTCCACCTCGCCCTTGTCCGGGGGAATCAGTCTTTTACCCATGCCGAATAGCTAATGCCTTCAATGGCGATGAACAAGCGATGAACGGCCCAGCCATGAGCTCTTCCAAATCTGCGGGGTAATTTCGAGCAAATGGGTGTGACAAACGTCACTGGCCGTTTCCGCCGAGGCCCATAAACTGCGCAGGCGGATTCGGCGGGCTCAGCCGTGGGCCTCGCCGGACAGCAGGGAGAAAACGGCGACATCAGGTCGTTGCGCGGCACAGGATCATCCGGATCCGACCGATGGCAACGACAAATCGGAGGACGTGCAGATGCGAATTGTTTTGCTATCGGCCCTGATGATCTTGGGCCTTGCTCTTGCCGGCTCGACCGGCTCATCGGCGACACCCGCCGTGAACGGGCTCAGCAAAGCGGAGAACTACACCTCGATCGTTCAGCCGGCCTATTGCCGTGCGTGGCGGCGCTGCTGGTGGGATCGTTACGGCTATCGCCACTGTCACTGGGTCCGCCGCTGCTGGTAGCCGGCGACACGTTGTGAACGCGCGGCCCGGCCTCAAGCCGGGCCGTATCTTTTTCAGGCAACGTGCGGCAGAGCGCGCTCGAGGGCGGCAATGAAATGCGCGCGCTCGTCGGCCAGCGCGAGGCCGCGGGGCTCCAGCACATAGCGGCAGAGGAAGAAACCGGTCAGCGCGAACCCGTCGGCCAGATCGCGGCTCGCGGCGATCGCATCGTCCTCGCGCAGGAATGCCGGCAAGCGCAGCATCCTGTCGGCCCACGGCTCGCCCGCCTCGCGCGACACCGCCCGCCCCGACTTCGGCGACACGTAGATGAGATCGGCGGACGTGCCGGTCGCCGCGCACTGAGCCAAGTCGAGGCCGAACCCGAGCTCGGCCAAAAGCTGAAACTCGAAGCGCACCACCATCGGCGCGGCTGCGCCAGCATCGTCGAGCCGGTCGAGGATCGCGATGAGCGTGTCGTGCAAATTTTCGTGTGGGTCGCGCTCCGGCAGAAGCCGCATCAGCGCGGCAAGATGGCTGACGCCATAAACCGCGTGCGATGCGCCGAAGAAATTCGCCGCGCGCAACGCCACCGGCTCGACGCTGAAATTGCCGAGATGCTCGTCGAGGCGTGCGCGCCAGGTCGCGCTGACGCTGTTGCCGGGTTGCAGGATCGGCTTCAGCTTGGACGAAAAGCCGCCGCGCACCAGGCCGAGATGGCGGCCGTGCTCGCGCGTCATCAACTCAAGGATGCCGCTCGTCTCCCCGTGACGCTTGACGCCAAGCACGATGCCTTCATCGGTCCATTGCATGGACGTCACTCATAGCGCCAGAATCCGAAAAAATCACTCTTTGGGAAACTCCAGTCCCATGGCGCGGTAGCGCTCGGGGTCCTCGCCCCAGCCCTCCCGTACCTTCACGAAAAGGAACAAGTGCACCTTGGCCTCGGCAACCTCGGCAATCTCCTTGCGCGCCGCCTCCCCGATCGCCTTGATGCTGGCGCCGCCTTTGCCGAGCACGATCTTGCGCTGGCTTTCGCGCTCCACATAGATCGTCTGTTCGATGCGGATGTCGCCCTTGCGCAGTTCTTTCCAGACTTCGGTCTCGACCGTCGAATGGTACGGCAGTTCCTGGTGCAGCCGCTCGAATAGTTTCTCGCGGGTGATTTCCGCCGCAAGTTGCCGCAACGGCGCGTCCGACATCTGGTCGGCCGGGTAGAGCCAGGGTCCTTCTGACACGCGCTTTGCGAGCCATGCCTTGAGGTCGGCGACGCCGTCGCCCTTGAGCGCCGAGATCATGAAGGTCGCCTCGAACGCGGCCTTGTCGTTCGCGGCCTTGGCGAGCGTGAGCAGCGTCTCCTTCGGGACGACGTCGACCTTGTTGAGGATCAGCAGCTTCGGTTGCTTGACCTCGGCAAGGCGGTCGAGCACCGCCTCGGCTTCCTCGTCGAGACCTTTTCGCGCATCGATCAACACGCCGACGAGATCGGCATCGTGCGCGCCGCCCCAGGCTGTCGTCACCATGGCGCGGTCGAGCCGACGCCGTGGCGCGAAGATGCCCGGCGTATCGACGAAGATCAGCTGGGCGTCGCCTTCAACCGCGATACCGCGGATCAGCGCGCGCGTCGTCTGCACCTTGCGCGAGACAATGGTGACCTTGGAGCCGACCAGCGCATTGAGAAGCGTCGATTTGCCGGCGTTGGGCGCGCCGATCAGCGCGACGAAGCCGCAGCGCGTCGCGGCGGGCTCAGTCATCAATTTTGTCCACCGCAACGCCGACCAGCCCGAGCATGGCCGCAGCCGCAGCCTGTTCGGCGGCGCGCTTGGAGTTGCCGGTGCCCTCGGCCGGCGGCCGGTCGGGCAGCACCACGGTCACGTTGAATTTCGGCTTGTGATGCGGGCCGGTGCGCGCCACCTCCTGGTAAGCCGGCGTCGGCAGTCCGCGCGCCTGCGCCCACTCCTGCAGCATGGTCTTGGGATCGCGCAACGAGCGCAGCGGCTTCTGCATGCGCTCCTTCCAGAACACCTCGACCACCTTCTCGGCCGCCTTGTAGCCGCCATCAATGAACACCGCGCCCACCAGCGCCTCGCAAGCATCGCCGAGAATGGTGGTGCGCAGCCGGCCGCCGGCATTGGATTCCGAGCTGCCGAGCTTGAGCACGGGGCCGAGATCCATGGCGCGCGCAACCTCCGCGCAGGTTTCTTTGCGCACCAGATCGGACAGCCGGCGCGATAGCTCGCCCTCATTGGCGCGCGGGAACATGCCATACAGCATGTCCGAGATCACGAGGCCGAGCACGTGATCGCCGAGAAACTCCAGGCGTTGATAGCTGTTGGTACGGCTGCCTCCGGACAGCGCCGAAATGTGCGTCAGGGCGCGATCCAGCAACGTCTTATCGGCGAATTTGTAGCCGATCCTGTCTTCGAGTGCGGCTCTGTCCTTGGCCTTGCTGCGGCTCATCTGACGATCGTGAACAGCCTGCCCCAGCGCACCGAGAACGGCCACCGCCAGAACTCCCAGGCGCGTTCGCCTTCATAAACGGAGAAGAAGATAATCTGCGCTTTGCCGACGATGTTCTCGAATGGCACCATGCCGACCTGGCTGAAGCGGCTGTCGGTCGAGTTGTCGCGATTGTCGCCCATCATGAAGTAATGATCGGGCGGCACGGTATAGACTTGCGTGTTGTCGGCAAAGCCGTTGTCGACGAGATCGAGCGAGTAATAAGAGACGCCGTTCGGCAGCGTTTCCTTCCAGCGCTTGACGGGCGCGGCAGCCGTGCCCTCCTCGTTCTCGATGAACGGCGGCGCTGGCTCGCGCTTGACCGGCACGCCGTTGATCTGCACGACGCCGTCGATCACCTGGATCTTGTCACCGGGCAGCCCGATGACGCGCTTGATGTAATCCGTCGAAGTATCTCGCGGCAGCCGGAACACCACCACGTCGCCGCGTTGCGGCGTGAAGCCGCCGGGAATTCGCCCGGAGAACAAAGGCGGCGACAGCGGCAGCGAGAAGTGGCTGTAGCCGTACGAATATTTGGACACGAACAGGTAGTCGCCGACCAACAACGTCGCCTTCATCGAGCCGGACGGGATGTTGAAGGGTTGAAACAGGAATGTGCGGATTACCAGCGCAATGATCAGCGCATGAAAGACCACGCGCACGGTTTCGCCGATGCCGCCTTCTTTCCGTTTTGTTCCGGATGTCACGCTCATTTGGCCTCTCGTCCGCCACTGAAGGCACGCGCTCCCCGGGCGGACTTGTAGCGGGTGGCACCCGCAGGCGCAATCAAGAACACGAATTACCTTGCAGAAACAGATGGATGGATTGCGTCGTCAGGCGTTACACGGAACGTTTTCCGTCCGACAGCGGCATCGCGGAGATGATGACGATCGCCTGCGCAGTCTGGCCTTCGTCGGTGAGCGACACATCGATGGTCGCTTCGCATCCGGGCGGGGTGATGGCTTGCAGGCGCTTGAGCGCACCGCCGGTCAGTTTCATCGACGGCTTGCCACCCGGCAGATTGACGACGCCGAGATCGCGCCAGAACACGCCGCGGCGGAAGCCGGTGCCGAGCGCCTTCGCGCACGCCTCCTTGGCGGCATAGCGTTTGGCGTAGGTCTCGACCCGGTTCTTGCGGCCGTCCGCCTTGGCGCGTTCGGCCGGCGTATAAATGCGGTTGAGGAAACGCTCGCCGTATTTGTCGATCACGCGCGCAATACGCCGCGCGTCGATGATGTCGGAGCCGAGCCCGATGATCACGAGCGGTTCTCCTGGCGCATGATCTTGTCCGAAAACCGGTGCCCACTTTTCGGGATCATGCGCTCACCTTCTTCCGCCCGCGGTCCATAGCCGCACGCATGAACTTTATCGTTTCGGCAAGTCCCTCAAAAACCGCCTCGCCGACGAGGAAATGTCCGATATTGAGTTCGACGACTTCCGGCAGGGCCGCGATCGTCTCGGCCGTGCCGTAATCGAGACCGTGACCGGCATGCACTTCGAGGCCGAGGCTCCTGCCGAGGGCGGCGCCGGCGCGGATCAACTGCCATTCGGCTTCCGCTTCGGCGGCGCGGCCCTCCATCAGCGCGTCGCACCACGAGCCGGTGTGGAGTTCGACCACCGGCGCGCCCAAGGCGGCGGCGGCCTCGATCTGCGCACCGGCCGCGCCGATGAACAGCGACACGCGAATGCCCGCATGCTTGAGCTCGTGCACCGCCGGCTTGAGCTGGGCCTGCTGCTTGACCGCGTCGAGCCCGCCTTCGGTGGTGCGCTCGGTGCGCTTCTCCGGAACGAGACAGACGGCATGCGGCTTGGTCTTGAGCGCGATGCCAACCATTTCCTTCGTCGCCGCCATTTCGAAATTCAACGGCTTGTCGATTTCGGCCTTGAGCCGCTCGATGTCGTCATCGCGGATATGGCGGCGGTCCTCGCGCAGATGCGCGGTGATGCCGTCGGCGCCCGCCGCGATGGCAAGCTTGGCCGCGCGGACCGGGTCAGGATGGCGGCCGCCCCGGGCGTTGCGGATGGTGGCGACGTGATCGACATTGACGCCAAGACGCAGGTGCTCAAGCTTAGCCATTCACCCGCTCGGCTTTGGCGACGATCGGCTTGGCGCGCAATTGCGCGAGAATAGCGGTCAGATGCTTGAGATCGTAGACCTCGAGATCGATCAGCACATCGGTGAAATCGGGCGCCCGCCGAGTCATGCGGATGTTGTCGATATTGCCGTCGTGCTCGGCGATCACCTGCGCAATCTGAGCAAGCGAGCCCGGCTCGTTGACCGACTGAATGGCGATGCGTGCCGGGAAGCGGTGCGGCGTCGTCTCGTCCGAATCCCAACGCACATCGAGCCAGCGCTCCGGCTTGTCCTCAAAATCGGACAACGACGGCGACTGGATCGGATAGATCGTAATCCCCTCGCCCGGCGTCAGAATGCCGACGATGCGATCGCCCGGTACTGCGCCCCCCTCGGGGGCAAAACGCACCGGCAGGTCGCTTTGGATGCCGCGGATCGGGATCGCCGGCCCTTGCGCGTCCGGCACGCGGAATTTTACCGAAGTGAGCTTCTTCAGCCCGAACCAACCGCTCTCCGACTTCCGCGTCACAGCCATCGCGGCGGCGCGCTCTTCCTTGTAGTCGGGGTACATCGCGCGCGCGACGTCGCTGGCCTTTAATTCACCGCGGCCGACCGCCGACATCACCTCTTCAACGGAGGCGCGCGCGAGCCGCGGCAACGCGCCGGTCAGCTTCTCATCCGAATAGGCGATCTTGGCACGCTGGAACAGGCGTTCGACAATGCGGCGGCCAAGCCCGGCATATTGGGTGCGCACGGCGTAACGCGTCGCCCGCCGGATTGCCGCACGCGCCTTGCCGGTGACCACGATCGATTCCCACGCAGCGGGCGGCGCCGTCTGCGCCTTCGAGGTAATGATCTCGACCTCATCGCCGTTGCCGATCTCGGATGTCAGCGGCGCGATCTGGCCGTTGATCTTGCAGCCGACCGCGGTGTTGCCGACGTCGGTGTGCACCGCATAGGCGAAATCGATCGGCGTCGCCTTGCGGGGCAGCGCGATCAGCTTGCCTTTGGGCGTAAAGCAGAAGACCTGGTCGTGGAACAGCTCGAGCTTGGTGTGCTGCACGAACTCTTCCGGGTTCGACCCCTCCGCCAGCAACTCGATCGTGCGCCGCAGCCAGGCATAGGCGCCCGACTCGCGCGACAACATCTCTGTGGGCGTGCCGGCGTGATCCTTGTACAGCGCGTGCGCGGCGATGCCGTATTCGGCGATCTCGTGCATCTCGGTGGTGCGGATTTGCAATTCGACTCGCTGCTTGCCGGGGCCGATCACCGTCGTGTGGATTGAGCGGTAATCGTTCGCCTTCGGCGTCGAGACATAATCCTTGAAGCGTCCCGGCACCACCGGCCACGTCGTGTGCACGACGCCCAGCGCCTGATAGCAATCGGCCGCCGTCTTCACGATCACGCGGAAACCGAAAATGTCCGACAGTTGCTCGAAGCCGACCGACTTGCGCTCCATCTTGCGCCAGATCGAATAGGCGCGTTTACGCCGCCCCTGCACCTTGGCCGTGATGCCGCGGTCGGCGAGCTTCTTGGTGAGCTGCTGCTCGATCTCGGTGATGAGATGCTTGTGGCGGTCGGCGAGCGAATTCAGCCGCGCGCTCACAACCTGGTAAGCTTCCGGATAAAGCTCGCGGAACGCCAGGTCCTCGAGCTCCTCGCGCATCTCGTGCATGCCCATGCGGCCGGCGAGCGGCGCATAGATCTCGAGCGTCTCCTCGGCCGCGCGGCGGCGCGCTTCCACCGGCATGTAGTCGAGCGTGCGCATGTTGTGCAGGCGGTCGGCGAGCTTGATCAGCAGAACGCGCACGTCGTCGGCGATCGCAAGCAAAAGCTTGCGCAAGTTCTCGGCCTGCTTGGCTTCCTTGGTGACGAGGTCGAGTTTTTTCAACTTAGTGAGACCATCGACCAGCGCGCCGATGTCGCGGCCGAACAGGCTGTCGATCTCGGCGCGGGTCGCTTCCGTGTCCTCGATCGTGTCGTGCAGCAGCGCCGCCGCGATGGTGGCATCGTCGAGCTTAAGGTCCGTGAGGATGGCGGCGACTTCGATCGGATGGGAAAAATACGGATCGCCAGAGGCGCGGCGCTGCTCGCCGTGCGCCTTCATCGCGTAGACGTAGGCGCGATTGAGCAGCGCTTCGTTGGTATTCGGATTGTAACGGCGCACCCGTTCGATCAGGTCATATTGCCGCATCATCTGCGGCTTGCGCGCGGGAGCCGGCTTTTCCGGCGCGGGTTCGGCACCGGCAACGGTATGCTTGAGCGGCGCCCGTGTCGGCGACTGCTTCTGCATGCGCGGCAAATCCGAACGCGGCTGCGCCATCCAATACCTCTTAGCCGCCGAATCGGGCCGAAATCTGCGCCGGCGGCCATTCCGATCAAGATACCACGCCGTTCGCGAAGCCCGGCAAGGGATCGTATTCGTGGTTGCCAAAAAGCAGACGGCCCGGCGCAGGGGCCGGGCCGTAAATGCGATTTTATGTGGATAGAACGGCTATTCCATATCCTCTTCCGGCGGCTCTTCCGGCGGCGCCAGGCCCTCAAGGCCCTTGAGCAGCTCTTCCTCGGTCATGCGGTCGGCGGTCACTTCGGTATCGTCGGAATCGACACCCGCGCCTGCGCCCGAACCGATCAGCGGCACCTCGGGCTCCGGCTCGTCGACCTCGACGTACTTCTGCAACGAATGGATGAGGTCTTCCTTAAGGTCGCCCGGCGACACGGTGGTCTCGGCGATCTCGCGCAGCGACACGACGGGATTCTTGTCGTTGTCCCGGTCAACGGTAATCTGCGACCCGGACGAGATCATGCGCGCGCGGTGGCTCGCCAGCAGGACGAGCTCGAAGCGGTTCTCAACCTTGTCGATGCAATCTTCTACGGTGACACGGGCCATCGGCTCGTCACTCCTTTAGGGGGAACTTTTGTCCTGATTTCAACCGGTACGTATCCCCGGCATGCGAAAAATTCAAGCATTTTTGTCTTGGTTTGGCCCAACCCGTCTGTTACCGGAGGGGTCGCAGGCAGGCTGACCGGCTGGATTTCGCCGGCAACAGCGTGATTGCGCGGGTGCCGGAGAATTAATCGAAGGTGCCGCCAGCCGTTAACGCCGATCCCGTGGCTCGCTTCCCGCGCTTCTCGCGTGCGGGGGTATTTGGGGGGATCGAGAGCTAAATTTTGAGCGCGAGGCAGTTGAGAGAGCACAGCATGACCGTACCCGGCGAAAAAATCGCTTTGTTCATTGATGGAGCCAATCTTTACGCGACCGCCAAGTCCTTAGGGTTCGATATCGACTACAAACGCCTGCTCAAGGAATTCCAGTCGCGCGGCTACCTGTTGCGCGCGTTTTATTACACCGCGGTGATCGAGGATCAGGAATATTCGTCCATCCGCCCGCTCATCGACTGGCTCGACTACAACGGCTATTCGGTCGTCACCAAGGCGACCAAGGAGTTCGTCGACCAGACCGGCCGCCGCAAGGTCAAAGGCAATATGGACATCGAGCTTGCCGTCGACGCCATGGAGATCGCCCACACCATCGACCACATGGTGCTGTTCTCCGGCGACGGCGACTTCCGCTCCCTGGTCGAAGCCGTGCAGCGCAAGGGCGTGAAGGTAACGGTGATCTCGACCGTCTCCACCCAGCCGCCAATGGTCGCCGACGAACTGCGCCGCCAAGCCGACATCTTCACCGACATCGTCACGCTGCAAGGCAAGATCGGCCGCGATCCGGCCGAGCGCGCCGCGCGTGAAGCAACGCGCGGGCCGCGCGAAGACCGCGGCGGCGAACCGGGGCAGCACCCCGCCTTCCTGCAACGCCCGGCCGTGCCGCAACGCGCCGGAGCCGGCGTCGAGACCGACGACGACGAGGAAGGCTTCGAATAGAGCGCAGGCTTTTAGGGGGCGCGTGATCTTATCCGAAAACCGGTGCCCACTTTTCGGGATCACGCGCTAGTGGCTGCGGGGGGCAAGCCGGGACGCGACTGCCCGCGCTGTCCGCGGCTCGTCGCCTTTCGTAAAGAGTGGCGCAAGAAGGAACCGACCTGGTTCAACGCGCCTGTCCCCTCCTTCGGTCCAGTCGACGCGCAGCTGTTGATTGTCGGCCTCGCTCCCGGCCTGCAGGGCGCCAACCGTACGGGGCGGCCCTTCACCGGCGACTATGCCGGCGTGCTGCTCTACGACACGCTGCTCAGATACAAATTCGCGCGCGGCGAATATGACGCGCATCCCGACGACGGCCTTACCCTCGTCGACTGCCGCATCACCAACGCGGTGCGCTGCGTACCGCCGGAGAACAAGCCGACGCCGACCGAGATCGCGACCTGCCGTGATTTCCTCACCGAGACGATTGCGGAAATGAAGAAGCTGCGCGCAATCCTCGCGCTCGGGCGCATCGCGCACGACAGCTCGCTGACGGCGCTGACGACGAAAAAATCGGCCGCGCCCTTCGCGCATGGCGCAAAGTATAAACTCGCCAGCGTGACGCTGTTCACCAGCTATCACTGCTCGCGCTACAACACCAACACCGGCGTTCTGACGCCGGACATGTTCCGCGACGTCTTCCGCGCGGTGCGCGATTTTCTAGACTGAGGCGCGTTACCGCCGTTACCGGCCGATCATCGTTGTTCAAGTCTTTTTTAGTCAAACGATCTGTATCGGCTTGACGAGTTCCAAACAGACGGCCCCTCAAGATGGCAACAGACCCGGTTACCGTTGCCAGCCAAGGGGGCTACAGTGGATCAGACAAAACAGCCGTCTCCTGCGGAGATTCTTCCCTTCCCGCAAATTTCGCGAAAAGACGACGAATTACTGCAGACAGTTTTGAATAATATGTCGCAGGGGGTCGTGCTGTTCGATCCCGAAACGCGCTTAATTTTCTGCAACGACCGATACCTCGAAATGTACGGACTTCTGCCGGAAGTCGCGCGGCCGGGGCATTATCTCCGCGACCTGCTCGACCATCGCATCCAGACCGGCACGTTTTCGGAAGATCCCGACGAATACGTCGCAAGGCTTAAAGAGCATATCGCCGAAGGTCATATATTTAGTCACATTGTCAATTTGCCGGACGGGCGCAGTTTCTCCGTCGTCAGCAAGCCGATCGCAGGCGGTGGCTGGCTTGGCACGCATGAAGACATTACCGAGCGTCAGCGCTCGGAAGAGCGCATCACGCACATGGCGCGCCATGACGCGCTGACTGATCTGCCCAATCGCGTGCTGCTGCGCGAGCGGCTCGAGCACGAATTGAAACGCGTCAAGCGTGGTGAGTGCCTTGCCATGCTTTGTCTCGACCTCGATCAGTTCAAAAGCATCAACGATGCGCTCGGCCATCCGATCGGCGACGAATTGCTCAAGCTAGTCGCCGACCGCCTGCGCGGCTGCACGCGTGAGCCCGACACGGTCGCGCGGCTCGGCGGCGACGAGTTCGCGATTATCATGACGCAACTGAACCAGGCGACCGACGCCGCTTCGCTGGCGAAGCGCATTCGCGATTCGATCGTGAAGCCCTACCAGATCGAAGGCCACACCATCGTCACCGATATCAGCATCGGCATTTCCGTCGCGCCGTTCGACGCGATCGATGCCGACCCCCTGCTGCGCAACGCCGACATGGCGCTCTACGGAGCCAAGGCCGACGGCCGCGGCACCTATCGGTTTTTCGAGCCGGAGATGAATACCCGCATGAAAGCGCGTCGCGAACTGGAAATGGATCTGCGCCGGGCGCTGGTCGGCAAGGAATTCGAGCTGCACTATCAGCCGCTGGTCAGCCTTGAATCGAACGACGTCAACGCCTTCGAAGCATTGTTGCGCTGGAATCACCCCAGGCGCGGCCTGATTTCACCGGCCGACTTCATTCCGATTGCCGAGGAGACCGGGCTCATCGTGCCGCTCGGCGAATGGGTGCTCAAGGCCGCCTGCTACGAAGCGGTCGAATGGCCCGACCACATCAAGGTCGCGGTCAACCTCTCGCCGGCGCAGCTGAACAACCGCAACCTCCTGAGCGTCGTGACCGGCGCGCTCGGCGAAACCGGCATGCCGCCGCACAAGCTGCAGCTCGAGATCACCGAGACGGTGCTGCTGCAGAACACCTTCGCCACGCTGCAGACGCTGCATGAATTGCGCAAGCTCGGCGTCCAAATCGCGCTCGACGATTTCGGCACGGGTTACTCGTCGCTGAGCTATCTGCGCAGCTTCCCGTTCGACAAGATCAAGATCGATCGCTCGTTCATTCAGGATCTCGCCAATGGCGACGAACCGGTCGCCATCGTGCAGGCGGTCGCCAACCTGGCCAAGTCGCTCAAGATGGCTTCGACCGCGGAAGGTGTCGAGACGCAAGAGCAGATGGACATGTTGCAAGCGCTCGGCTGCACCGAGATGCAGGGCTATCTGTTCAGCAAGGCGCGCCCGGCCAGTGAAATCCGCCAGTTCTTCCAGACGGGCGCCGCCGTCAAAGCAGTGGACGTCGCCTAGCCGCGGCTCTGCAGCCACGCGACGACTTCGCCGGCGTTCTTGTCCGGCGGAAACACCGGGTAGAACACCTTGGTAATCTTGCCGTCGTCGATGACCCAGGCCATGCGCTTCAACAGCGTCATGCCTGATGTGGTGAAGGTCGGTAGCTTCATCGCCTTGGTGAGCGCAAGCCTTTCGTCGGACAAAATCGCGAACGGCAAATGCAGGCGCGTCGCCGCCTCCCGCTGGTAGGCGGTGTCTTGCGTCGAGAGTCCGAAGAGCTGTGTCGCCCCCAGCCGTTTGAGATCATCGAAATGATCGCGGAACGAGCACGATTGCGGCGTGCAGCCGCGCGCGCCCGGGATGTCGTCCCAGCCCGGCGGCGCGTCGATGCCCGGCACGCCGGTGCGTGGGTAGACGTAGACAACCGTGCGGCCCTTGAGTTTCGACAGATTGACCGGCGCGCCCGATGTCGCCGGCAGCGCGATGTCCGGCAGCTTCATGCCCGTTAAATGGCGCGCCCCACCATCGTCCTGCGGCGCCGGAATGCCGGCCGGCAGCACGTTCGGATTGTGCGTTCCCGGCGCTTCGGCCATCACGCCACCTCGGAGATCAACACGGTAACGCCGCCGGTTGCGAAATTTGTCAGATCGCCGACGGTCGCCTGCCCCTCCGCCGAGCTCGTTGAGCGCTGCAAGTGGGCCATATCGTCGAAGTAGACGTCGGCGATGCGGTAGAAAGCCGGCGTGCTGCCGTCGGGCGTCCCGATCACCTTCGACAGCTCGATTTTGCGCACATCCATCTTGCGCGCGATCGGCATGTGCGTGTTCGAGTAATACTTCTCGAACGCGGCTGGGTCTTTGGGCTGCCCGTACAAGACCGTCAATTTCACCATGTACTGCACTCCGTCTGTCGGCGCCCTTGCCTGTTTCTAGCGGGATTTGCCGGCGTACGACATGAATTCCATCAGCGAGCCGTCCGGATCGCGGAAATAGACTGATGTCCCCGGCCCCTTGGCGCCGAAGCGCTCGAGCGGCCCCTGCTCTATCGGAACATTGTGCGCCTTGAGATGCGCAATGGCGCTGTCGATCGGCCCGTCCCATTCGAAGCACAGGTCGGAGTTGCCCGGCTGCACCGGCAGCCGCGCCACTTCCGCCGGTTTCACGCCCGGTCCATGCACATTGAGCTGCTTGTCGCCGAAACGATAGGCGTAGCCGACCGGACGGGGCACTAGGGCCGCACCCATCACCTCGACATAGAATTTATTGGAGCGTTCCCAGTCGGCGACATGAATCACGCAATGATCGAGCTTGGTCGGCACCGCCATGAGTACACTCCGAGCTTTTTGCCGACGCGGGCGGCCACCGCGCGCCGCTCTTCGCTCAATTTCGCCAGACGGCCCTTGACGGTGTCGAGCGTTGCGCGCGTCGCCGTCTTCGGCGAGCCGGAGTCAAACGGCGGGTCCGGGTCATATTCGATGCCGAGCTGGATTTCGCGCGCCACCTGCTCGCTTTCGAGGATCGCGGCCAGCGTCAGCGCGAAATCGATGCCGGAGGTGACACCGGCGCCGGTGACGATATTGCCGTCGATGACGACTTTTTCGCTCACCGGAATGGCGCCGAGCGGCTTTAAATGCTCGAGCGCCGCCCAATGGCACGTCGCGCGCTTGCCCTTGAGTAGCCCGGCCGCGCCTAGCACCAGCGAACCGGTGCAGACGGAGGTGACATATTTCGCCGTCGCCGCCTGCTTGCGCAGGAAGGCGAGCGCGGCCTCGTCTTCCATGAGATCCTGCTGGCCGGGTCCACCCGGCACCATCACCACGTCGAGCGGCGGGCAGGTCTCGTAAGTGACGCTCGGCACGATCTGCATGCCGCGGTCGGTGGTCACCGGATCGAGCGTGCGCGCCACCAGCTCGACCTTGGTGTCCGGCAGCCGCGCCAGCACCTCGTAAGGCCCGGTCATGTCGAGCTGGGTGAGGCGCGGAAAGATCAGCATGCCAATGCGACGCATGATCACCCTTTCTGCCGCATCAGGCGGCCGCGCTCGCGGTCCCAAGAGCGGCGCTTGAGCGTCTCGCGCTTGTCGTGCAGCTTCTTGCCGCGCGCCAGTGCGATCTCGACCTTGGCGCGGCCCTTATCGTTGAAATAGAGCTTGAGCGGCACCACCGTCATGCCTTCGCGCTCGACCGCGCCAGCCAGCTTGTTGATCTGGCGCTGGTGCAGCAGCAGCTTGCGCGGCCTTTTGGGCAGATGGTTGAAGCGGCCGGCCTGCTGGTATTCCGGAATATTGGAGTTGATCAGCCAGATCTCGCCGTCGCGGGCGTCGGCATAGGACTCGCCGATCGTTGCCCGGCCCGAACGCAGCGATTTCACCTCGCTGCCGGTGAGCACGATGCCAGCCTCGAAAGTCTCGCCGATCTCGTAGTTGAAACGCGCCTTGCGGTTGTCAGCGACCACCTTGAAGCGGCGCTCGGGTTTGGCAGCCATGAAGGTGTTCTAGCGCGATTTGAGCAGGTCGCGGATTTCGGTGAGCAGTTGTTCCTGCTTCGTCGGCGGCGCCGGCTTCTCGGCTTCCTTGGCCATCAGCTTCGTCATGCCGCGCACCGCCAGGAAAAGCACAAAGGCGACAATGGTAAAGTTAATGATGAGCGTAATGAAGTTGCCGTAAGCCAATACAGCACCTTGCTTTTTCGCCTCTGCCACTGTCGTTGCGCTGACCTTGGCCGAGAGCGGAATGAAGTAGTTCGAAAAGTCGAGGCCGCCGGTCACGGCGCCGAGGATCGGCATGATGACGTCACCGACCAACGAGTTGACGATGCCGGTGAAGGCCGCGCCGATGATCACGCCGATGGCGAGATCGACGACGTTGCCGCGAAGGGCGAATTTCTTGAAATCATCGATCATGGCGGGCCGATCAGTTGATCAGGCCGGCATGCACCATGGCCTCGCGCACGGCGGCCTGCGCCTTCTCGCTCGCCGGCACCATCGGCAGCCGCACCGTATTGGCGCACTTGCCGATCAGCGACATGGCGTACTTGATCGGCGCCGGGCTCGTTTCGACGAAAAGGTTGATGTGCAGCGTCGCCAGCTTGTCCTGCAGCTTCAGCGCCGTTGTGAAGTCCTTCTTGAGGCAGGCTGCCTGGAACTCGGCGCACAGCCGCGGCGCGACATTCGATGTCACCGAAATACACCCGTGGCCGCCATGCGCCATGAAGCCGAGCGCGGTGATGTCCTCGCCCGACATCTGGTTGAAGTCTTCGCCCATGGCCGCGCGCTGCTGCGAGACGCGCGCCATATTGGCGGTCGCATCCTTCACGCCGGAAATGTTCTTCAGCTCAAAGAGCCGCTTCATGGTGTCGACCGACATGTCGACGATCGAACGCCCCGGAATGTTGTAGATGATGATCGGAATGCCGATGGCGTCGTTGATCGCCTTGTAATGCTGGTAGAGCCCTTCCTGGGTCGGCTTGTTGTAGTAGGGCGTCACGATCAGCACGGCGTCGGCGCCCGCCTCCTCGGCATGCTTCGACAGTTCGATCGCTTCCTTGGTCGAATTCGAGCCCGCGCCGGCGATGACGGGGACGCGACCATCGGCCTGGTCGATGCACCATTCGACCACCTGCTTGTGCTCATCATGGCTGAGCGTCGGGCTCTCGCCCGTGGTGCCGACCGGCACCAAGCCGTTGGTGCCCTCGGTGATCTGCCATTCCACAAGGTCGCGGAATGCCTTCTCGTCGACCGAGCCGTTTTTGAACGGCGTGACCAGCGCGGTGAATGAACCTCGAAAGCTCGTCTTGGCGGTCATGACACGCTCCACGGCAGGTCGGCAGGTTTGCCATAAATATCGGGTCACAGGGGGGTATGAAAGCCCCGCCCGCCAATCGGTCTATGAAATCGCCTGATGGTTAGCGCCTTTGCCCCGCTTTTGCCCGCGTTGTGCCGCTAGGCTCGCCCGGGAGTGATTTTCCGGGTATCCCTTCGTCAACATTATTGGCCTAATGGGAGGCTGCGGGCGGCCTTGAGTTCGATGCCGGGGACCTGAGGCAAGGGACTGAATGGGCTTGATTAAACGGAATTCGCTGGGCCTCTGCCTGGCGCTTTCGGCCGCAGGCGCCCTGGGCGCCAGCTTTGCCATGGCCGAGCCCAAGGCTGAAGCCAGATCAACCCAAGCCGGTTCCAACGATCAAGGCGGCCCCCGCCGCCAACCCCTGGATCGCCGCCAAGCCGCCCTCCTATACGGCTTTCTCGGCCCCCGGTGCCGTGGTCAGCAATGTGCCGATGCCGCGCCCCCGGCCGCTGCCGCGCCCGGCCGCGATGTCGGCCTTTGCCCAGGTCGAGTCCGGCCTGCGCAGCACGCTGACCGCCGCCCACGCGATGTTCAAGCCGCTGGCCCGTCCGGTGTCCGGTCCCTTCGCGGTCGCCACCACCACCAGCACGCCGCCATCCGACATCGAGCAGCTGAAAAGAGTGATCGAGGCATCGCGCAAGGGCCGCGAGACCGACGCCAATGCGTCTGAAGCCGCCATCGCCGACCCGGTCGCGCGCAAGCTTGCTGAGTGGATCATCCTGCGTTCCGACAACACCAATCCGAGCTTCCAGCGCTACGCGGCTTTCGTGACTGCCAACCCGTCCTGGCCGCACGCACCCCTATTCCGACGCCGCGCCGAGAACGCGCTGTGGAACGACAATGTCGACAACAACGAGGTCCTCGCCTTCTTCGCCCACAATCCGCCGACCACCGCCAAGGGCCGCTATGTGATGGCGCACGCGCTGCTCACCAAAGGCGACCGCGCCGGCGCCGCAGCGCTTGTGCGCTACGCCTGGCGGAAACAGGACGCGAGCGCCGAAGTCGAAAACAAGGTGCTCGCGATGTTCGGCGACTTGCTCACGCCGGCCGACCACAAGGCCCGCATGGAGCAACGTTTCTATCTGGACGACGTTGCAGCCGGCACACGCGCAGCCAAGCGCCTCGGCGGCGATCAGATCGTGCTCGCCAAAGCCCGCGCCGCGGTGGTCGAAGATGCCCGCAACGCCAAGGCGCTGCTCGACGACGTTCCGGCCTCGGCGCGCGGCGATGCCGGCTACATCTTCGCGCGCGCGCAGTGGCTGCGAAAGAACAAGCAGCCGGAAGAAGCCGAGAAGATCATGCTGACAGCTCCGCAGGATCCGGAGCTGCTGGTCGATTTGAACCAGTGGTGGGCGGAGCGGCGCATTCTGGTGCGGCAACTGCTCGATCAGAACGATGCGAAGGCCGCCTACCTGGTTGCGCTCAAGGCGGCGCCGCCGACACAGGACAATTGGCGCGTCGATAAATTCTTCACCGCCGGCTGGATCGCCCTACGCTACCTGCACGATCCCAAGGCCGCCGCTGAACAATTCGCGCATATCGACGAGCACGAGACCAGTCCGCATGCGCTCTCGCGCGGCGGCTATTGGCAGGGCCGCGCCGCCGAAGCCATGGGCAACCACGCCGCGGCCAAAGGCTATTACGAGCTCGCCGCCCAACACACCGCCACCTATTACGGGCAACTCGCCCGCGCCCGCCTGGGCCTGAAAGAGCTTGGGCTCATCGGCCCGCCGCCACTCACGCCAGAGCAGCGCAGCGCGCTCGGCAATCTCGAGGTCGTGCGCGCCGCCGAACTGCTCTACCAGCTCAACGAGCGCAACATGCTTGCCTCGATCTATGCCGAGATCGGTGAGAGCGGCACTGACGTCGCCGGCATGTCGATGCTCGCCGAGCTCGCCCGCAAGTACAACGACCCGCATGCGATGGTGTTTCTCGGCCGTTTCTCGCACGCGCGCGGCCTGCCGATGGACTACTACGCCTACCCGACCTTCGGCCTGCCCGATTACAAGCCGATCGCTCCGCCGATCGACCCGGCCGTCGTCTACTCGATCGTGCGCCAGGAAAGCGACTTTGATCAGCAGGAAATCTCGTCCGCCCAGGCCATGGGCCTGATGCAGGTCACGCCGGAAGCCGGCAAGGACACCGCGCGGCGCTTCAAAGTTACCTATGACGGCAACAAGCTGCGCAAGGACCCGGTCTACAATATGCAGATGGGCGCGGCCGAGCTCTCCAATCTACTGCACTACTACCGCGGTTCGTATCTGCTGACCTTCGCCGGCTACAACGCCGGCATGGGCCGCGTCCGGCAGTGGCTTGCCGCCTATGGCGACCCGCGCGAGCCGGGCGTCGATCCGATCGACTGGGTCGAGCGCATCCCGCTCGCCGAGACGCGTAATTACGTCGAGCGCGTCATGGAGAACATGCAGGTCTACCGCGCCCGCTTCGGCGGCGGTCCGAAGCTGGCGATCGAAGCCGATCTCAGGCGCGGGGCAAATTAGGCCCCGCTGGCCCTCTCGACCTTTCCTGAAAATCAGCGATGATGGCCGTCTCGCAGCGACGGCGACCCTCCTCATGAACGCCACTTCCCTCTTCATTTCCGCGCCCGACGGCTTACGACTGCATGCGCGGCGCTACGGCCCGAGCCGGTCGAAAGCGTTGCCGGTCGTGTGCCTGCCGGGGCTTGCACGCACGGCGGCCGATTTCGAGGCCCTGGCGGAAGCGCTGTCGAGCGATGCGAAGTCCCCCCGTACGGTGATCGCGTTGGACTATCGCGGCCGCGGGCAGTCCGACTACGACCGCGACGTTTCGCATTACTCATTCCAGACCGAAGTCGCCGACGTCCTGGCGGTGATGACCGTGCTCGACAGCATGCCCGCGGTCATCGTCGGCACCTCGCGCGGCGGCATCCTCGCCATGCTGCTCGGCGCGTTGCGCCCGACCGCGATCGCCGGCGTCGTCCTCAACGATATCGGGCCGGTGATCGAGGCGCAGGGCCTGATGCGCATCAAGGGCTACGTCGGCAAGTTGCCGCAGCCGCGCAATTTCGAAGACGGCGCCGAAATCCTGCGCCGGCTGTTCGGCGGCCAGTTCCCCAAGCTGACGCATGACGACTGGCTTGCTTCGGCGCGGCGCACGTTCAAGGAGAAGGACGGCGCGCTGGTGCCGACCTATGACGTTCGACTATCGGAGACATTCGCAGGCGTCGATTTCGAGCGGCCGTTGCCGGCGCTGTGGAAGGAGTTCGATTCGCTTGCCGCGGTGCCGATGATGGTGATCCGCGGCGCCAATTCCGACCTGCTGTCGCCGCTGACCGTGACGTCGATGCGCGCGCGCCGCAGCGAGATGGAGATCATCGAGGTGCCCGATCAGGGCCACGCGCCGCTGCTCAATGAGCCCGACATTATCGGGCGGATTTCGGATTTCGTCGCGAGCACGAACCGCCACTATGTGGTTAGACCTCTGAGCGCGTTGGCAGCACGCTGAAAGTTCCTGCCGTTTCGCCTGCTTGACGATCCGATTGGACCAGTAAATAGCGGACCAAACCCGGACATGGTAGCTTGAGCAATAGGTGAGTGCGGATGAACTCCAAGGATACGCAGACGCGGCAATTGGCTCTAGAGCAAGCGCTGCGACAGGCCGTTGCGGCACTTCAGGGCGGACGGCCTCAAGAGGCCGAATGGCTGGCTGCGGATGTCCTCAAGGAAGCGCCCACAGAGCCGCGCGCGCTGCAGGTCTTCGGCTACGCGCTCCTCCAGCAGGGTAAAGCCAACGAGGCTATTGCGCCCTTGAAGTCAGCGGCCCGCCGTGCCCGCGATCCGGAGATCGAAACGCAGTTGGCGATGGCGTATCAGCAAGCCGGCCACAACGACGATGCCATAGAACAGCTCGAGCGGGCGATATCGCGAAGCCCCCCTTTTCCTCCGGCCTTTCTGGTGTACGGCAGCCTGTTGACCTTCCTGGAGCAGCGGGACAAGGCGATCGAAATCGTAAAACGCGGCTTGGCAATTGCACCCAATTTCCCCGATCTGCTGTCTCTGCTCGGCGATCACCTGATGATGCGCGGCGATGTCACCGCCGGTCGCAACGCCTACAATGACGCCCTCAAGTACGCGCCCACGCACGTTGATGCGCTGTTTGGTCTTGCCCGTGCGCTTCAGAATGACGGAGATTTTGCAGGAGCGGCCGCACTGTTCAGGCGTATCCTGGCCGTGCAGCCGGGCGACAACGCCGCCCGCATAGGATTGGAGTCTGCCTCCTCGAGCTCGGCGACAGCGACGCCGGCTATCATGAGCTTCGCCATGCGGCGCAGCGTGATGCGCAAGCTTATGCGGAGGTTGTCAACGCCGTGTCGATGGCCCGCACCGGCCGGTTTTGGCTGCGCGCGAGCCAGGCTCGCCGTTTCTTAAGCGACAAAAACACGTAGTCGCGTCAGCGTTTGCCAGCCCGGAATTGGCGGCGATAAACACCCGTTTCACGCCCGATTGCGCCCGTCAAAGCATTCATCTGGCGAATCTGCTCGTTCGACAACGTATCGAGCTTGATATCCCAGCTTTCCCGTTTGACAGGGATACACTGCACAATCGGCGTCCCCTTTGGCAAAACCCCGTTGAATTGCTCGTCGTGCCAATGGGCCGGGAAATGGACAAATGTGTCGCGATAACGATCGCTGTCGACCATTCCACTTATCGCCGTAAACGGAAGATCCGGACGATTGAGCGGGTGCGTGAAGAGCAATGAATAGCCGGGAGGCGCCTCGATCGTCCAAAAATTCCGAAACTTTAATGAGGAAGCGGTCCTCTTCAAAAAAGGCGAATCTACAACTTGGCTGGCGTCATGGAAGCTGATCGGCGAGCGTGCCCCGGCAAACGGGCCCGGCGGGATATCGAAGTCCCATGTGAATTCACCGTCCTTGACGTGGAGATCGCAGGCGAGAGGAATTAGAAAACCGTAGGTCATCGCGTCGATAAATGGCGGGCAGCGTTTAACCGTTTGCGCTTCGTCCTGCGTCATTGAATTGAAGGCCTTCGCCGGCATCGCCTTGAACCAGTCGGGAAGCCCCTGCACCGCGGGAATTGGCGGCGGCAGCACCGAAACAAGCTCGGGCTGGCAGCGGAAAATCAATGTCCGCGAATCGTCGTCCGTCATCGTCGATGCCTTCAAGGCACCTTTCGTGCCGACAGTATCACGACTTATCGCGGCGTCCCGGTTCCAGGCAACCGGTCTTCCGGAAAGCAAAACCCCCGGCGGTTTCCCGCCGGGGGTCTTTAATCCTTAAACCGCTGTTACGCGATCAGGGATAGAAGTCGCGGTGGACGCGGAAGCGGAACGCCCAGTTGTCCACGCTCTCGTTGTGGCAGGCCTGGCGCGGGTCGAGGTTGCACGCGCTGGTCGCGATAGTGGCGGGGGCGATATTGCCCGGCGTCGATAGCCCGTCCAACTTCTCGTAAAGCACGTCGACGCCCATGTAGAAGTCCTTGGTGACGTTCCACTGGGTCCGGCTGCCGATCCAAGCGGTGTTCCAGTCGTTGTTGCAGCCAGCGGCCGCAACGGCGCCTGATCCGACACCCGTCCCGGCGGTAGCACCAAAGCTCGAGCAAATCATGGCGTTGGCCTGGCCGTTATAGCTGACTTCGGCATAACCGCCGTAGACCGAGGTCCGCCACTCAGCATTCCAGAAGTGCTCGTAGGCCGCGTTGACGTTCCAAGCGGTGGTCAGATTGAGGCCGGTTGTATTACCGCCGACAATCGTACCGCCGTATGTTCGCGTCGCTCAGGACGCCAAGCCCGACGCTGTTGCCGTCGGCCATGCCCCAGTTGAAGTTCTGGGTCTGGAAGGCGTAACGCGTGGCGCCCTGGGTGTAGTTGACCTGGGCCTGCAGATAGTCGCCCTGGCCGATCATCGGCGCGTTCAGCTTGATACCGGCACCGAGAGCGAAGCCGGCCTTGGTTTCCGGACCGCCGACCGAGGTACCAGCCCCGGTAGCGGTTGTGCCGTTGTAGTAGAGAGCGTTGACCTCATGATAGGCGGCCATGACCTGGGCCGAACCCCAAGCCTGGTCGACGCGCAGATTGCCGACGACGTCCGGCGCATTGAACCCACCGTAGTCGCCCGGGAACGCTCCGGTGGCTCGTAGCTAACGACACCAGTCGTCGATCGTCGGCCCAGATGATCTGCGTCATGCGACGCATTTCGCCGGAGAGCGAGGCCGAGAAGCCGTTGCCGAACTGGGCGGTGTAAGCGATAACCATCCAGCCCGGATCGCCGGTGTCGGAGCCCGGGAACACGCCCCAGTACGACGTCGCCGGCATGCTGTAGAAGTCATAGAACGACTGCGCCAGACCGAACGTGAAGCCCGCCCACTGGATGAAGGCGCGGTTCGCGCTGAAGGTGTTCGCCGCGGTGTCGAAGCCGACGTTGTTGGTGCTGAGGCCAACCGCGATGTACGAACGCACCGTGCCGTAGGCCGTCTGGTTACGCGCATCGGCCGTGATGTAGCCGCGGGCGCGCCACGTCGAGTTGTTGGTCGCGCGGTTCTGCGCGTTAGCGTTCATCGCACCGAGCCCCAAGTTGCCGTTGTCGCCCCACGCATATTCAGCGCGGACCCAACCGCCGATCTTCAAGCACATGTCGGTGCCCGGGATGTAATAGAACCCCACACCGTACAGGCTGCAAATCTTCACGTACTGGACCGGCTTGGCCTTGACGGGAAGATCGGCTGCCTGTGCCCCAGCGATCGCAACGAGTCCCGCTGCGGAGCCGAGGAGAAGGCTTTTCACCATCTTCATCTTGAACCTCCAAACATTGTTTATCGTGAGAGGGTTCCGTATCCGCCTAGTGCGACAGGCACCGATGGAACTTCCCCTTGCTCCCCGCTAGCCGGAGAAACTTTTCACACCACGCGATGAACCCAACTTTCGAGACCGGGCTTACCACTCGGTGCGATCCGTCAAACCGGACAGCGCGACACGGGGATGCCCCCCTCCGTCGCACTCGGGACATTATCGGATGGGACCTAACGCGCAACGAAGAAGCGCCCTTCCCACAGGCCCTTAAGCTCTTTTCAAACCAGTGTTGCCTAGAAAACACGCAATATGCATCTGCCCGGATCTGGCCCAAGAAGTCCTAATTTTAAATTTTCGACTGGATAATCAATGGTTATAAAGAGAGGCGACTGCAACCTAGCGTCCAGTCAAAACACCAGCACACGAAATAGATAGCACCGTTTGCGGCCGTTCGGAGCCGATTTTCGGCCCTTAATGGCGGTCTTTTAGTCTGCAGTCGCCAAGTTTTGGCAAAGTGGACGATTTGAACCGGTTTCGCGCGATACGTGTCGAAGATTTCAAAGGCTGGCCCACCAAAGGGACCGAACTCGCGGACTCCTTCACAGCGGTAGTGGAAACTGCTTTGCCCTCAACACAGAGATCTCCACGACAAATCTTCCGGATCAGGCGTTAGCGCTCTTCGCGTGATCACCGCGCATCGTGCTCAGCCACGTGAGCGCTTCTGCCTATGCAAAGTTTATGCTTGCGGTGAACAGTTCAATTTGTCCTCGAATCATCATGTTGAAGGCCACGACAATCCGTTCTTCGCTTTCGTCAGCTGTCCCCTGCTCGACCGCGTGCGGAATGTGGCTGGGCCAGAACAACATGCGGCCCTTCTCTGCCGGAATGATGACGTAATCCGAATTGAGATCGTTCTTCGTTAGATATCTAGGCTCGATATTTTTCGTGAACTTGCGCGGCGACGCGAACATCGTCGGGCCACAGTTCGCCGGCGTCTTGATGTAGACAAGACCGCTTAAAAGGCAGTTTGGGTGAACGTGCATGTTCTGGCGGTGATTGGGATGAGTGATGTTGGCCCACATACCGGTGATGTAGTGCGAGTCACGTTTCACCGCATAGGCGTCAAAAATTTTTCCGGATTCCACCATCACGGTTTCGACCAGCTCCTTCATCTCCGGCAGGGTGTGAAGGTCGTCTGCTGTCATGAAAGCAGGACTCGCGCCCTTAGGAGCGGACCGACCTTTCCCTAGCGCGCGCATCTCACGAACTTTTTTCTCGATCCGATCGCATAGGCCCAAGTCGGGCAGCTTTCCCATGAACATTGGGGTCGGAAAAAGCATTAATAGCTGTTTTTCGGTCAATTCGACCGGCTTTGCCCCGGATGGTGTGGTCAGCATGATTTGCCCTCAGGGAAATTCGACGTTCTGCTTATCACTGGGATGCTTAGCATATCTAGGTGGCGGATCTTGTCGCACCCAGCCCATTGATACGGCCTACGTGTGTTGCCTCGATCTCAAGCATTGCCAACCCGAACCGAACGCTACCCGACGGTCAGGCCGAAACCGATAGGGTCGACCACGCGACGCCGTCCAGGCTCCAAAGCCGAAAAGCCTAAACAACTGAAATATTTACGGGACAATGGCGGAGACGGAGGGATTCGAACCCTCGATACGCCTTTGGAGCGTATAACGGTTTAGCAAACCGCCGCCTTCAGCCACTCGGCCACGTCTCCGCATGCGGAAATACCTAGGCGCTCAACCACGCGCGGTCAAACCTCGATGTGCCGTCGCGAAGTTTCGTCTAAAAAGCGCTTTGACGCGCCGCATCGACTAGAGCGCATCGCATTTCTGCGATGACAATCCGGAATCGCCGCGGATGAATCGCAAACAGCGCCGTGCAGGCCGGAAAAAAACATCTTCGGCCGGCGTCGCGCGCGAGCAATCGGACGCGCAACTCTTCGCCGACGCGCAGCGCGCCAGCAAGAAAACAAGCTCGACGACGCCGCGCGCAGCTACAAGCGTTTGCTGTCGCTGAAGCCCGATCACGCCGAAGCCAGCAATAATCTCGCGCAGGTCTTGATGGCGCAGGGCAAGCTCGCCGAGGCCTCCGCAAGCTTTCGCCCGCACGCTTGAACTGATGCCGCAACTGTTGAGCCAATTCGGCGCGATTTTTCGCACGCTGCTCTCGGTGTTGCCTGCGCTTGGCGAAACGATGCGCCGCGCCAACGCGGCGTGGCCGCAACGCCTTTCGGCCGAAGATTTACTCGGCGGCGGCGGCTTGCCACCATCGCCGCAGATCCGTTGTTGCACACCGTTCTGCGATCGAGCCCCGTGCGTGACGTCGCGCTCGAACGCACCTTGACGACGCTGCGCGCCGCGCTGCTCGACATGGCATCGACCGCCGACGCGAGTGACGACGCCATGCTGACGTTCTGTTGCGCGCTCGCGCAGCAGTGCTTCATCAATGAATATATTTTCGCGACGACGCCGGCTGAAGACGATCGGGTCGAGCAGATCAAGACAAATCTGCGCAACGCATCGCCGATGCAGGTCGGGGCACTGGCGATGTATGTGCCGCTGCACGCCGTGCCGGACGCGCAGAGCTTGCTCGACCGCAAATGGCCGCGCGCCGTTGACGATGTGGTAACGCAGCAGCTGCGCGAGCCGATGCAGGAGCGCGCGCTACGCCCGACAATTCCGCAATTGACATCGATTGACGACGCGACCTCGCGCCGCGTGCAGCAGATGTACGAGGAAAACCCCTACCCGCGCTGGGTCCACGCCCCGACAAACGCGGCGCCGCTTCCGGTCGACCTCTATTTGCGCGGTCTGTTTCCGACCGCGGCTTTTGCGCCGCTGGCCAAAACCGAAGACCTCGACGTGCTCGTGGCCGGGTGCGGCACCGGCTGGCATGCCATTGGAATTGCGGGCGTATTGCAGGGCGCCCGGCTGCTTGCCATCGACCTCAGTTTGGCGAGCTTGGCTTACGCGAAACGCAAGACGCCGCCTTCACTGGCAATCGATTACGCGCAGGCCGATATCCTCGAACTCGGCGCCATTGAACGCCGTTTCGACGTCATCGATGCGAGCGGTGTGCTGCATCATATGGCCGATCCGTTCGCCGGCTGGCGGATGCTGCTTAAGCTCCTGCGCGCGGACGGCCTCATGCATCTCGGCTTCTACAGCGAGCTCGGCCGCCGCGACGTCGTCGCGACACGTGCTTTCATCGCCGAGCATGGTTACGGCACGAGCGCCGCCGAAATCCGGCGCGCGCGCCAGGACTTGCTGACAACGCCGCTTGCGAGCGTGACGCGCTTCGACGATTTCTTCACGACGAGCGAATGCCGCGATCTGCTTTTCCATGTGCAGGAAAGCCGCACGACCATCCCCGCCATCAAATCGTTTCTGGCCGAGCACAAACTGAAATTCCTCGGCTTCGAATTTGGCGACGCTGCCATGCGTACCTATCGCGCGCAGTTCGCGGAACGGCATTGGCCGATAAGCGATCTCGATCGCTGGCACGATGTTGAATCGAAAGAGCCCGACACATTTTCCGGCATGTACCAATTCTGGGTGCAGAAGGTTTAGCGCCACACGTTTTTGTGAAGCGGTCGATGAACTAAAGCGCCGCAAAAGGGGTTAGCGGCTGCAAAGGAGACCTTGCCATGCGTCTGATCCTCTTCGCTGCCTTGGCTCTCGCTGTCCCGGCCTTCTTCGCCTCGCCCGCGAGCGCCTACGAGAAGCCCTACGATCCTTATCCTTGGTGCGCCGTCTACGGCGGCGACGCGGGCGGCGCGTCGAACTGCGGCTTTACGACGATAGAGCAATGCCGGGCGACGGTGAGCGGCATTGGCGGCTCCTGCGAGCCAAATCAGTTCTACAATCCTGGGCGGTCGGTCACGCACCACCGCAAGCGCAAGCATGTCGACTAGCCACACTCGCCCGCATTGACGGCCTTTTCCCGGCGTGCGCATTTGCGCCGCCGTGCAGGCTCAACCGTTCGACATCGCAAATGCCATCCGCGACGCAGTCGCCCTGCAACGTCAAGGGCAACTCCGTGACGCCGAGAAGCTGTACGCGCGCGTCCTGAAGGCCGCGCCGCAGAACTTCGACGCATTGCATCTTCTCGGTCTCTGCAAGGCGCAAGCCGGGCAGATGGGCGAGGCCTATCGGCTGCTTGCGAGCGCGGTGAAGATCAATGCACGGGCGCCCGACGCGTGGATCAATCTCGCCAACGTCCTGCACGCGCTCAAGCGGGACGAGGAGGCGCTGGCCGCGCTCGACAAGGCCCTGGCGCTGCGTCCGGGCGACGCCGGCGCGCTCAACAATCGCGGCAACGCCCTGCTTGCGCTCGGGCGTACGCAGGATGCGCTTGCGTGCTTCGACGAGGCGCTGGCGCGCAATCCGCGTCACGGCGATGCCCTGCTCAACCGCGGTACGGCGCGGGCGGCGCTCGGACAGGCGGCGGAGGCCCTCGCCGATTTCGACGCCGTCCTGGCATTGGCGCCGAGCCATCCGGGAGCGCTGTATAACCGGGGCAATGCCCTCTCCGACCTAGGCCGTTACGCCGAGGCGCTCGCCGCCTTCGACGCGGCGCTGAAGGCGGCGCCCAATCACATAAAGGCCTGGAACAATCGCGGCAGCGTCCTGCGGGCGCTCAATCGTCAGCGCGAAGCGATCGAAAGCTTCGACAGGGCGATCGCGCTGCAAAAGGACTACGCTGACGCGCATTTCAACGCCGCGCTGTCGTTGCTGACGCTCGGCGACTACGCCCGCGGTTTTGCCGAGTATGAATGGCGCTGGACGCGCAGCGGCATGACGGACGCGCGGCGCAATTATCGCGGCGCGCCTTGGCTCGGCGAATATCCCCTCGCGCGCAAGACGATCCTGCTGCACGCCGAGCAAGGGCTCGGCGACACTATTCAGTTTGCCCGCTACGCGCCCATCGTGGCGCAAACCGGGGCGAACGTGCTGTTGCAGGTCGAGCCGTCCCTGAAGGATGTCTTTGCAAGTCTCGAAGGCGTTTCGTCTGTGCATGCGCGCGGCGAGCCCCTGCCCGCTTACGACGTGCACTGCCCGCTCGGCAGCCTGCCTCTCGCGCTCAAGACGCAGGCCTCGGCGATACCTGCCGACATTCCGTATCTGCATGCCGACGAGGCCCGTATCGGAAAATGGCGCCCGGTGATCGAAGGCCTGCCGGGAAAGCGCCTCGCGTTGGCCTGGGCTGGAAATCCCGCCCATGCCAATGACCGCAATCGTTCGATCGATTTGAAGCTGCTCGCGCCTTTGCTTGCGCTCGAGGGGGCTTCGTTCGTCAGCGTGCAGCGCGACCTGCGTGCAGGTGATGAGGACATTCTCGCGCGTCACCCGAAGGTGACAGCACATCGGCGGCGAACTCACCGACATGGCCGACACCGCGGCGGTGCTGACGCTGTGCGATCTCGTGATCGCGGTCGACACCGCGGTCGTGCATCTCGCCGGCGCGCTGGGCCGCGCACCGTGGGTGCTGTTGCCGTTGTCGCCCGACTGGCGCTGGACGCTCGAGGGCGACCGCAGCCCGTGGTATCCGCAGGCGCGGCTGTTTCGTCAGCCGGCGCTCGGCGATTGGGCGAGCGTCGTCGCGCAGCTGCGCGACGCGCTCACGCAATTCATCGCAAGCTGATTACGCCGCGACGCGGATCTCGACCCGGGCCGGCATCGCCGGCAGCGGATGCGCCTTGAGCCAGGCGCGCGCCGCGCGCTGGGCGCAGCCGATCTCGGCATCGGCCATCTGTTCGGCGACCTCGCGGCGCAGCCGCGTGGCATCGGCATGGCCGCGCGAGGCGGCGATGTTGAACCACTTGTGCGCTTCGATCAGGTCAACCGGCACGCCGGCGCCCGACGAATAGTTCATGCCCAACGCGAAGCAGCCCTCCGCGTCCGCGGGCTCGACGGCGCACGCCGCCGCAATCTGGATGTCAGCCATTTTGGCTCCCCGTTTTTCCCCGCACCGGCGCCCGCCCCAACGGAAAACCGATGCTCGTCCCTGTCATTGCCCGCGGAGAAAGTTTCCCGCGAACGGCGCGACTATCGGCGATGAGGTTTGAACGGCGGTTTAAGCGGCGCGATGAATCGAAGATGAACGCAGGCGCGCCGACCGCGTCGCGCGCGCCACCAAAAAGCCCGTCATTGCGACACTAACTGCGGGTTCCCGGCGCCGCGGTGAGGAATCGTTCACCGCGCCGATTCAGCCGCCAATAACCACCGCGGCAGTTCAGCCCGTGCGCGCGCGCTGACCGAACAACACGCCCTGCACCTTGGGATCTTTCATATCGATGCCCTGACGCAGCTCGATGCCGAGCGCCATGCCGCGCTTGACCGCAGGCCGCGCCTTTACCGTTTCGAGCCAACGCTTGAGGTGCGGAAAGTCATCGATGTTCTGGCCCTGGCGCTGCCAGAGATTGGCCCAGCCGACGCAAGCCATGTCGGCGATTGAATATTTTCCAGCGAGGAACGGCCGGTCCGCGAGCCGCCTGTTCATCACACCATAGAGACGATTGACCTCATCTTCATACCGTTTGATCGCGTAAGGCAGCGTCTCGACGGCGTAATGCTTGAAGTGATTGAGTTGCCCGGCCATCGGCCCCAATCCGCCCATTTGCCAGAACAGCCACTCGTCGACCGCGACGCGCGCGCGCTCTTCGGCCGGATAGAACTTACCCGTCTTGCGCCCCAGATATTGCAGGATGGCGCCGGACTCGAAGATCGAGATCGGCCGCCCGCTTGGGCCCGCGGGATCGATGATGGCCGGCATCCGGTTATTGGGCGCGATCTTGAGGAAGGACGGATTGAACTGCTCGCCTTTGGAGATGTTCACCGGCTTCATCACATAAGGCAGGCCGCACTCCTCCAGCATGATCGAGATTTTGAAGCCGTTCGGCGTCGGCCAGTAGTAAAGCTCGATCGGTTTGGCCTTTGCGGCGGGCTTTCCGGCCTTGGGTTTGGCCTTCTTTGTCTTCTTGGCCTTCGCTTTGACCGCCCGCTTTGCCTTCCGCGCCATTCCCGTCACTCCAATATTGAACTCTGCCAGACATAAAGGCCTTGGCGGCCCCCTTCGCAACGGGGTCCGGCCGGCTACTGGACGCATGCAACCATCGCTTGTTATTCTTGAGGCCGAGGTTGCAGGATTGGCCTGTCGGCTGCGTGCCGCAGCCTCGAGGGGGAGGATAATGACCAGAACGATTTTTTCCGCCGTGATTGCGGCGGCACTGATGGCGTCGCCGCTGCTCGCACCGAACGCCTTGGCTCAGACAACGACACCGGCACCGGCGAAGCCGGCATCCGACGCCAAGGCAACAAAGACGACGAAGGCGCCGAGCGCGGGCGTCACCGCGATGCGCGAGCGGCAGAAGAAATGCGGCGCCGAATGGAAAGAGGCGAAGGCCGCCGGCAAGATTGAAAAGGGCATGAAGTGGCCGCAGTACTGGAGCGCCTGCAACAAGCGTCTCAAAGAGGCTGAAGGCAAGAAGACCTGAAGCAAAGCTCAGCGTCGGCGATCATGTGCGCGCGACATTCTTGTTGTGCGCCTCGCTTTGCATTGACGCAGACACACAGAGGGCGTCGGAGAGACTTCAAGTCTCGCCGACGCCCTCTGAAATCATCCGGAACCGGGGCGCTATGGAACGACTGCTAGGCGCTCATCACTCCACGGCGCGCACCGGCCCGTATGATCGAAATCTTCGGCACGGCTTACGTGCGAAGATCGACAGTAGCTAAAAGGCTAGAGCTTCTTCTTCCGCTTCTTCGCCTTCTTGACCGCTGCCTTCTTTCTACGTTTCGCCATTTGCTGCCCTCCTAGCCATGTAACATGGCGGGTGTCGCATCAGCGCGCGCCGGGAATCGACACGCACTGCATTTCGTTTACTACAGCACAACGAAAAAAACAGTGTCCGCTTAACGAAACGTGTATGCGGACGCGCATTCGGCGCGCTCACGAGCGTGCATGCGCGCGTTGCTCGCACAAAAAAGTTTTTGCTTGCATGCATCGCGCGACATCGCTCGCGCAATTTCGAAATTGAAAAAATTACGATGAAATAAGGATAAGTTGTGCACGCGCCGCGTACTCACATCGCGCGCATGCGCGGGAAATTTTCGCACAGCGACGCGTCGTGCGCGCAAAATTTCGATCGGATGGCGCGTGTGTGCAGAGCAAAAATTTTTTGCACAGTTTGTCTCGCGCGAGGCAGCGCAAAGGCCGGAATCGATCAAAAACGAGCGAATCAGCGCCAAGTGATTCGCAGCGAATACCGTTACCACCGGTTAAGGTTTTCGATGCCGGACGAACCGGATCGCATGGCCGATTGAAAATTCTCGGGCAAATTTGCGCACGATGCGCGACGCGTGCGCTCTCAGAGACCGAGTTTCTTTTTCAGCAGATCGTTGACCGCCTGCGGGCTCGCTTTACCGCCCGACGACTTCATCACCTGGCCGACGAACCAGCCGATCGCCTTCGGATTCGTCTTCGCATCCGCGACCTTGTCGGGATTCTTGGCGATGATGTCGTCGACGACCTTCTCGATCGCGCCGAGATCGGTGACCTGCTTCATGCCGCGTTGTTCGACGATGGCGCGCGGATCGCCGCCTTCGCTCCAGACGATCTCGAACAGATCCTTGGCGATCTTGCCGGAGATGGTGCCGTCGGCAATCAGGTCGAGCACTGCGCCCAACTGTGCGGCGGTAACCGGCGACGCCGCGATATCCTTGCCCTCTTTGTTGAGACGGCCGGACAAGTCGTTGATCACCCAGTTGGCGGCGGCCTTTGCGTCGCGGCCCTTGGCAACGGCTTCGTAAAATTCAGCCGTCTCGCGCTCCGCCACCAGCGCGCCGGCGTCGTAGGGCGACAGCCCGAGATCGCGCATGAAGCGCGCCTTCTTCTCGTCCGGCAGTTCCGGCAGCTTTGCTTTGAGCGCCGCGACATCCTCCGCGCTCAATTCGAGCGGCAGCAGATCCGGATCGGGGAAATAGCGGTAGTCGTGCGCCTCTTCCTTGGTGCGCATCGGCCGCGTCTGCTTCTTGTTCGGGTCGTAGAGCCGCGTCTCCTGCTCGATCGTGCCGCCGTCTTCGAGCACCTCGATCTGGCGCCGCGCCTCGTGCTCGATCGCGTCGCCGATGAAGCTGATCGAGTTCATGTTCTTGATCTCGCAGCGCGTGCCGAGCGGCGCACCGGGTTTGCGCACCGAGACGTTGACGTCGGCGCGCAGCGAGCCCTTCTCCATGTCGCCGTCGCAGGTGCCGAGATAGCGCAGGATCGAGCGCAGCTTGCTGACGAAGGCTTTTGCCTGCTCGGCCGAGCGGATGTCTGGCTTCGACACGATCTCCATCAGCGCGACGCCCGACCGGTTGAGATCGACGTAGGACATCGTCGGCGAGCGGTCATGCAGGCTCTTGCCGGCGTCCTGCTCGAGGTGCACGCGCTCGATGCCGACGGTGACGGCCTCGCCGCCGTCGAGATCGACGACGACCTCGCCCTCGCCGACCACCGGCTGCTTGTACTGGCTGATCTGATAGCCCTGCGGCAGGTCGGGATAGAAATAATTCTTCCGGTCGAACACCGATTTCAGATTGATCTTCGCGTTGAGGCCGAGCCCGGTGCGCACCGCCTGCCGCACGCACTCTTCGTTGATCACCGGCAGCATGCCGGGCATCGCCGCATCGACCAGCGACACGTGGCTGTTCGGCGCGCCGCCGAACTCGGTCGAGGCGCCCGAGAACAGCTTCGACTTCGAGGTGACCTGCGCGTGCACCTCCATGCCGATGACGACTTCCCAGTCGCCGGTCGCGCCCTTGATCAGATTGTCGGACTTGTTATCGGACTTGCCCTTCGCGGTCATGGCGCTAGAGCTAACGGTTGAAAGCCTTTCCGGCAAGACCGCCGCTTAGATCGCCAATTCGCGCCCGAGTGTCTGTTCGACCGAGTCGAAACTGTCGGTGAAGCCCCGGTACTCGATCACCTGGCCGTTTTGGAAACGGTGAAAGCTCGCGACGCGCGAGCGGATGATGCGGCCGGTCGAGAGCTGCTGCATCGTGGCGTTCGACATGGTCGCGGCGCGGTCGCCGTCGACCATCCTCACGTCGACGGTGTAGGTCATCAAGCGGAAGGACTGATACAGCAGCGCATAGCCCTTGAAGACTTCGACCTTGCCGCGGCGCGCGCCGGCGAACGGAAACAGCGACACCGGCGCGTGGAACAGCCAATCGATGTCGTCGTGATAGCGCGCCGCAAGCCGCGCGCTGTCCCCTCGCTTGAACGCATCAAGCATATCGTCGAGCGCATCGCGCGTTGTCTCTTGCCTCACCTGCGGTCCCTTCCTCGCCGGCGAATTGCGCCGGCGCCGCTTCCGGAGAGAATCCAGAGTATTTCAACCGTCACGCGCGGGCGACGGCGTTGCGCGAGTTTTCAAATGAATTCTAGTCTCCGCATGTGTGCGGCGTCGCGACGCCGCGTCAGCCGCGCGTGAGCAGCGCTTCGACCATCGCTGCCCACTCGGCGTCTAGCTCACCGGTCGCCGCGGGTTTGCGAGCCTGCCGGTACCAATAGCCGGCATTGCCGATGTCGCCCTCGGCGCGATGCAGATAGGCGTGCACCCAGGCCGCGTCGAAACCTGTTTCGTCCTGCGCGATCCGGTGCGCTTTGTCCCAATCGCCCTTCTTCGCCCACCACAATGCGGCAACCGGCGCAGGCAATGAACGAGGCGGAACTTTGTGGGACAGCGTCAGCTCGAAAGCGCGCGGCGTCACCACCACCGCTCCGGCGTAAAGTGGCCCGCCGCCTGCTCGATCACCGCGCCGAGCGAGAACAAGGTCTCCTCGTCGAACGGCCGGCCGATCAGTTGCAGGCCGAGCGGCAGGCCTTGCGCGTCGAGGCCTGCTGGCACCGCGATGCCCGGCAAGCCCGCCATGTTCACCGTCACCGTGAACACGTCGTTGAGATACATCTCGACCGGGTCGGCGCCGCCCTTCTCGCCGAGGCCGAACGCCGCCGACGGCGTCGCCGGCGTCAGCATGGCGTGCACGCCAGCCTTAAAGCAGTCCTCGAAGTCTTTCTTGATCAGCGTGCGCACTTTCTGCGCGCGCAAATAATACGCATCGTAGTAGCCGGCGGAGAGCACATAGGTGCCGATCATCACGCGCCGGCGCACTTCCTTGCCGAAGCCTTCGGCGCGCGTCGCCTCGTACATGCCGGTGATGTCGCGGTCCGCAACGCGCAGGCCGTAGCGCACGCCGTCATAGCGCGCGAGATTGGATGAGGCCTCGGCCGGAGCGACGATGTAGTACGCGGGCAGCGCGTACTTCGTATGCGGAAGCGACACGTCGACCAACTCGGCGCCCGCCGCCTTGAGCCAATCCTTCCCCTTCTGCCAGAGATCTTCGATCTCCTTCGGCATGTTCGGCACGCGATATTCCTTCGGGATGCCGATGCGCAGGCCCTTCACCGATTTTCCGACGGCCGCTTCGTAATCCGGCACCGGCATATCGACACATGTCGTGTCCTTGTCGTCTGGCCCGGCCATCGAGCGCATCAGGATCGCGGTGTCGCGCACCGTGCGCGCGAACGGACCGGCCTGGTCGAGCGACGACGCGAAGGCGACGATGCCCCAGCGCGAACAGCGGCCATAGGTTGGCTTCATGCCGACCGTTCCGGTGAACGCCGCCGGCTGGCGGATCGAGCCGCCGGTGTCGGTGCCGGTCGCGCCGAGACAGAGCTGCGCCGCCACCGCCGTCGCCGAGCCGCCGGACGAGCCGCCCGCGGTCAGGGGGGTATTCGCGCCCTTGCGCCGCCACGGCGAGATCGCCGGCTTGAAATAGGACGTCTCGTTCGACGAACCCATCGCGAACTCGTCGCAATTGGTCTTGCCGAGCATGACAGCGCCATCGCGCCAGAGATTGGCCGTCACCGTCGACTCGTAGGCCGGCACGAAATTGTCGAGGATGTGCGAGCACGCGGTGGTGCGCACGCCGGCGGTACAGAACATGTCCTTGACCGCGATCGGAATGCCTTCGAGCGGCTTGGCCTGGCCCTTTGCGATGCGCGCGTCAGAGGCCTTCGCCATCTCGGCCGCGCGCTCGGGCGTTGGGAGCACGAATGCATTGAGCGCTTGCGCTCTCTCGACTGCAGAGATATGCGCCTGCGCGAGATCAGATGCGGAGAAGCTCTTTTTCTTCAGCCCGTCGCGCGCCTCGGCCAAAGTGAGCGCAGTCAGTTCACTCACGGCGCGCGCTCATCCTCTTTGGGTGCCGGGCTTTGCGTCGGCGCGTCGCAGGCCATTCGCATCGCCTCCTCCTGCTCCCGCAGGAATTGCTGGCGCGCCTCGGGTGACATCGCCTCGACCATGCCCCAGAAACCCATTTCGCAGGCGATGCACATCACTCGATGACCTTCGGCACCAGGAAGTAATTATCGTCGCTTTGCGGCGCGTTGCCGACGATGTCCGCCGGTCTGCCGCCGTCGGTCACCTCGTCCTTGCGCATCTTCATTTTCATGGGCGTCACCGAAGTCATCGGCTCGACGCCGCTGACATCGACCGCCTGCAACTGCTCGACCCAGGCAAGGATGGTGTTCAGTTCGCCCTGCAGATGCGCGACCTCGCCCTCCCCGACCGCGATGCGGGCAAGATGCGCGATGCGGCGGACGGTGTCGGCGTCGACGGACATGGAACCCTCAGGGTCGTGACGGGCCGGCTATAGCAGAGCCGGCTTTCGCCCGGCAACCGCGCCGCTTTAGGTGCGCGGCTGGCGCTCGACGACCGTCCAGCCCTGCTCTTTCAGCTCGCGTTTGGCCAATGGGGTCGCGGTGCCGGTGATGCGCAGTTCGCCACGCGCATTCGGCGCGGCGCGGCGCCGCTCACGGCTCACCGCGGTGAATCCGGCCGCCGTCTCGCGCGTCCACGACAGCGCGTCGATCGGCAGGATCGCCATGATGCGGCCGTCGCGGGTGATGACGTAAGGGAACGCCGCAAGCGACACGAAGCGGACATAGCCGCCGTGCTTGCGATAGTCGCTGGCGAGCAGCTCCGCCGTCCGCCGCAGCACGTAAGCGATGGCGCGGCCGTCGGCCGCCGCGGCGCGCGACACGAAGGCGGCGCGGTCCTGCACGTCGGCCATGCTTTCGAGGGCGGCGACCATGGCGGCCATGTCGATCGGCGTGTAATTGGTGTTGGCGAGCAGCTTGTTGGAAAGATCGTCGTCGACGCCCATCTTTTTCAGCGCGGCGCGGTTGATATCGAGGATCTGCGCCGCATCGTAATTGCGCGCGACCTCATCGAGGCCCATGCCGTTGAGCCTGCTGGCGGTCGACAGGTTCGACACGACGATCGCGGCAACGCCCCCCGGAATGGCAAACATCGCGCCGGTCACGACGAGACCCCCGGTCGCCGCCGCCTGCGACAGCACCTGGAGTCTTTCCGCGAGCGGCTTGAGATCGGTGTAGGGATCGACGCCATAGTGCGCGGCGAGATGCCGCCGCTCGTCGGTGACGCCGAGCAGGTTCGACATCGCGTCGTCGGGCGTCTTGCCGGCGTTGTTCATGCCGGAGCTCATGCGGCCGAAGAAGTTGCCGACACCGGTGAAGGTGTTCTGCACCGTGCCGACCGGGTTGATGACCAGGTTGCCGGCGAATTTCAGCGGGCTCAGGCCCGCTTCGGCCAACGCCTTGGTGAAGGATTCGGAATTGCTCACCTTGTCGAGCAGCGCCAGCGCGTGCAGTTCGTTGATGCGCATGCGCACCATCTCGTCGCCCTGCACTGTGATGTCGCCGTAAGGCGTCGTCAGCACGTAGATGCGCAGGATGCCGTCGCTCTTGACCGGATTATGGATCGTGTAGTTGTCGCCGACCCGATTGATGCCCGGGATTTGTGCGGCATTGAACGACGGCGGCTGCTCGACGGTCTGCGCTGGGGCGACCGCCACCTGCGCGAGCAGCAGGCCGAGCGGCGCCAGCGCGCGCAAGGCCAAGCCGGACGAGATACGCATTACTCCCCCCTGACGCGGCACGCATCGGCCGCGGAACAAAAAGCCTTGGAAATCTGAAGGTTATTATGCGCTTTCAGGACGCCGAACGGCAAGCGCGGAAAAGCGCCATGCCGAGCTTGGCTGTTTGCGACAGGCAGGCGATAGGATGGGCCATGTCGCCCGCCCCCACGCACGGCCGCTATCCCTATTCTCCGATCACCGAACGCCGGCATTTTGACTGGCCGCAGAGCAAGCGGCTCGCGGTCTATGTCGGGCTCAATCTCGAGTGGTTCGCGTTCGGCGAAGGTCTGGGCGCCGAGCTTGCTCCTGGTGGGCCACCGCCTGATGTTCTCAACTATGCCTGGCGCGACTACGGCAATCGCGTCGGCGTGTTCCGGCTCGCCGAGCTATTCAGCGAATTGAAGTTGCCAGTCTCGCTGCTCGTCAACGCGCAGATGCTCGAGCATGCGCCGCAGGCCGTCCGTGCTTTTCCGGGCGCGGAGATCGTCGGCCACGGCCGCACCAATTCCGAACGCCAGGGCACGTTGTCGGAAGCCGAGGAGCAAACCTTGATCGCCGAGACAACCGCGGCCCTCAAGCGGTTTTCCGGTGACACGCCGCGCGGCTGGCTCGGACCGTGGATCTCGCAGTCGCCGCTGACGCCCGACCTGCTGCACGAGTCCGGTTACACTTATCTCCTCGACTGGTGCCACGACGACCAGCCGACCTGGATGACGACGCGCACGGGCCGCATCCTGTCGGTGCCCTACCCGCAGGAACTCAACGACATCCCCCAGATCGTCGCGCGCAAGCGTGAAGGCACCGACTTTGCCGATATGATCGTCGACGCTTTCGATGTCATGTCGAAGGAATGCGATAAGCGGCCGCTCGTCATGGGGATCGCGCTGCACGCCTACATCGTCGGCCAGCCGCACCGCTTCAAGCATCTCTCGCGCGCGCTCCGGCATCTCGTGCGTAGCGCGGGCGATCTAGTGTGGTTCACGACGTCGGGCGCAATCGCCGAGCACGCGATTTCGCTGCCGCAAGGGACGGTGCCTTAGCTCATGGCGATCATTTTACCGCTCGCCGAAGCCGCAGCGCATTTGCCACCGCGCGGCGCATTGGTCGGGCTCGATCTCGGCACCAAGACCATCGGCGTCGCGGTCAGCGATCCCGATCGCAAGCTGGCAACCGGCGTCACCACGATCGCGCGCACGAATTTTACCGCCGACGCCAAGGCCCTGCTGGTATTGACGGCCGAGCGCTCGGCCGTCGGTTTCGTGCTCGGCCTGCCGATCAACATGGATGGCTCGGAAGGGCCGCGCGCGCAATCGACCCGCGCCTTCGCCCGCAACTTCGCCAAGCTCACTGAATTGCCGATCGCGCTGTGGGACGAGCGGCTGTCGACCGCAGCGGTCGAGCGTGACCTGATCGCCGCCGACGTCAGCCGGGCCAAGCGCGCCGCGGTGATCGATCAGCATGCCGCCGCTTTCATCTTGCAGGGCGCACTCGACCGGCTTTCGAATTTATAGCCGTATAGGCAGAGGGTGGGCCCTGCGACCCGTCCTCGCCCATGACTTTTGGCCCACGACTTTGCCTGTTGCGGCTAGTTGCAGGCGTCGAACCGGCCGGAAGCCGGCGAGGCCCCGCAGTGACGCTGGCTGTTGCCGTAATAGCCGTAGCCCGGCGTCACGTAATAGCTCGGGCCGGAGTTGTAGACGTAGCCCGGAGCATAGTCATAGTCGTAAGCGGCGTAGCCCGGGTCGTAGGCGTAACCGTCACCGTAGTAGTAGCCGTTGTTATACGCGGCGCCGGCGGCGACGGCGCCGGCAACGGCGCCAACACCAAAGCCGATGGCGGCGGCGTTGTGACCATGACGCGCCTGGCTCGGCGCCGCCGACGCGATCGCCAACGCGCCAGCCAGAGCCACGCCCGCCGACAATTTGATGAACTTGTTCATGATGCCTCCTCTACGTCCTTCGTGTGCCTGCCCTCGGGCGGCGTTTCCAAACGATGATGCGCCGACGCATTCGCGCCTCGGCACTCCAGGCGGCAACCCGGCGGTACCACTTGCGGTTCCTGATTCCCTGGCCTCCCACGTTCACAAAAATGTTTGGAACCGCCACGCGAAAGTACCTAGAAATGCGACATTAACCGCGCCTCGCGGCTTGTGGACCGCAGGGGAACTTCCCCTTGCCGACCCCGGCCCATGCGCCTATAGACATGCCTTTAATGAACATCGCGCCGAAATCCTCCTTCGTCCTCAGCAGGCGGCATTTGTTGGGGATCGAAGGGCTTTCCCGCGACGATATTTCCGGCCTCCTCGACCTCGCCGAAGAATTTGTCGAGCTCAACCGCCAGGTCGAGAAGAAGCGCACGTCGCTGCGCGGCCGCACCCAGATCAACCTGTTCTTCGAAGTCTCGACCCGCACGCAATCCTCGTTCGAATTGGCGGGCAAGCGGCTCGGCGCCGACGTGATGAACATGTCGGCAAGCTCGTCCTCGATGCGCAAGGGCGAAACGCTCATCGACACCGCGATCACGCTCAACGCCATGCATCCCGACATCATCGTCGTGCGCCATCACGCCTCCGGCGCGGTCGAACTCCTGGCCAGCAAGCTCGACGGCTGCTCGGTCATCAACGCCGGCGATGGCTCGCATGAGCATCCGACCCAGGCGCTGCTCGACGCGCTCACCATCCGCCGTAACAAGGGCCGCATCGAGGGCCTCACCGTCGCAATCTGCGGCGATATTCTTCACTCGCGCGTCGCGCGCTCGAACATCATGCTGCTGAACCAGATGGGCGCCCGTGTGCGCGTCGTCGCCCCCTCCACACTCCTGCCGCCCGGCATCGAGCGCTTCGGCGTCGAGGTTGCGCGCGACATGCGCGAAGGGCTGAGCGGCGCCGACATCGTGATGATGCTGCGCCTGCAACGCGAACGCATGAACGGCTCCTACGTGCCATCGGTGTCCGAATATTTCCACTACTACGGCCTCGATGAGAAGAAGCTCAGCTACGCCAAGCCCGACGCGCTGGTGATGCATCCCGGCCCGATGAACCGCGGCGTCGAGATCGACTCGATCGTCGCCGACGGCGCGCACTCGCTCATCCGCGAACAGGTCGAGATGGAGTCGCCGTCCGCATGGCCGTCTTGGAAGCGCTCTCGCGCAACTTGCCGAACGCATGACATGATGTTGTCCGACCGCCGCCCGATCCTGCTCGCCAACGCCCGGATCGTCGATCCGTCACGCGACCTCGATTTTCCCGGCGATCTTCTGATCGCCGACGGCGTGATCCGTGATACGAAAAAAGGCATCGGCGCCGCCGGCGTGCCGGAGGGCACCGATGTTATCGACTGCCGCGGCAAGATCGTCGCGCCCGGCCTGGTCGACATGCGCGCCTTCATCGGCGAGCCCGGCGCGGGACATCGCGAGACATTCGCCTCGGCGAGCCAAGCGGCGGCGGCCGGCGGCGTCACCACGATTATCTGCCAGCCCGATACATCACCCGCAATCGACGACCCGGCGACGGTCGACTATGTGTTGCGCCGCGCGCGCGACACCGCGATCGTGCATGTGCATCCGATGGCCGCCATCACCAAAGGCCTCGAAGGCAAGGAGATGACCGAGATCGGCTTGCTCAAGGCGGCCGGCGCGGTCGCCTTCACCGACGGCGACAAAAGCGTGACCAATGCCCAAGTGATGCGGCGCGCGCTGACTTACGCCGGCGATTTCGATGCGCTGCTCGTGCATCACACCGAGGATCCCGATCTCATCGGAGACGGTGTGATGAACGAAGGCGAATTCGCCGCCCGTCTCGGTCTGCTCGGAATTCCCAGCGCCGCCGAAACAGTGATGCTCGAGCGCGACATCCGCCTCGTCGCGCTGACGGGCGGGCGGTATCACGCGGCGTCGATTACGTGCGGCGAGTCCCTCGAGGTTCTACGCCGTGCCAAGGATGACGGCCTTGCCGTGACGGCCGCGGCCTCCATCAATCATGTCACCCTCAACGAAAACGACATCGGTTCGTACCGGACGTTCCTGAAACTGTCGCCGCCCCTGCGCGCAGAGGATGACCGCAAGCGGCTGATCGAAGCTTTGGCGGAAGGTCTCATCGATGTCGTGATGTCGGACCACAATCCGCAGGACGTCGAAACCAAGCGGCTGCCATTTGCCGAGGCAAGCGCGGGAGCGATCGGATTGGAAACGATGCTCACCGCGGGTATGCGGCTCGTGCACGGCGAGGAGATCGAGTTGACCGCGCTGCTGCGCGCCATGTCGACACGCCCCGCCGAACTGCTCGGTCTGCCGGGCGGCACGTTGCGCAGCGGCGCTCCGGCCGACGTGATCGTGATCGATGCCGATCTGCCGTGGGTGCTCGATCCGAACGAGCTCAAGTCGAAATGCAAGAACACGCCGTTCGATGAAGCGCGCCTCACCGGCCGCGTCGTGCGCACCATCGTCGCCGGCCGCACCGTCTACGAATACGTATGACGACCGTTTTCAGCTTTTTGTTCGGCTATCTGCTCGGCTCGATTCCGTTCGGCGTGCTCCTGACGCGGATCGCCGGCGGACCTGATCTTCGCTCGATCGGCTCTGGCAATATCGGCGCCACCAACGTGCTGCGTACCGGCCGCAAAGGGTTAGCCGCGGCGACGCTGCTTTGCGATATGCTCAAAGGCACCGCGGCCGTGTTGCTCACCGCGCGTTTTGCCGGCCACGACGCAGCGCTCGCCGCCGGGCTCGGTGCGTTTCTCGGCCACCTCTTCCCGGTGTGGCTGAAGTTCAAGGGCGGCAAAGGCGTCGCGACCTACATCGGCCTTCTGATCGGGCTGGCGTGGCCCAGCGCGCTGATCTTTTGCGCCATCTGGCTCGTCGTTGCCGCCGTCACACGCTACTCCTCGCTGTCGGGTCTGATCGCCAGCGCACTGACGCCGCCCGTGTTGTGGTACCTCGGCCATTCCGATACCGCGCTGCTTATTCTTCTGCTCACCGCGCTGCTCTGGGTCATGCACCGCGCCAATATCCAACGGCTGTTCGCCGGCACCGAAGGCAAGATCGGCGCCACAACCCGGGCCTAAACCCCCGGTTGTCCTCGTCCGCGGCTTGATTTCCGGCCTTTCGCTCGGCGTGGTGATTGTCGAGGCGGCGCGCCGCTCCGGCTCGCTGATCACCGCGCGGATGGCGGGCGAACAAGGCCGCGAGGTGTTCGCCGTGCCCGGCTCGCCGCTCGACCCGCGCGCCGAAGGCACCAACGGACTGCTCAAGCAAGGCGCGACGCTCGTGACAGAGGCGGCCGATGTCATCGCCGTGCTGGAGCCGATCCTCGGCCGCGGCCTCGACTTGCCGGCGCAGGAACCGGAGCAAGACCTCGCAGGCCCTCTCGATAACGAGCCGGGCGAAGACGAGCGCAGCCGCATCGTGGGCCTTCTTGGGCCGACGCCAGTCTCGATCGACGATCTGGTGCGGCTGTCGCAAAGCTCGCCGGCAATCGTGCGCACTGTGTTGTTGGAACTGGAAATCGCCGGCCGCCTCGAGCGGCACGGCGGCAGCCTTGTATCGCTGCTATAACGTCGATCACGAATTGAACGAGTGACCCATGATCGTCCGCTGGTTCGCTATCTTGGCCGTCGCGTTTGCGCTCTGCGCGCCGGCGCGCGCGCAGCCGCCGAAGGAGACGTTCGCCGACTTCACGGCGAAGCTTTGGCCGGATGCGCAAGCCAAGGGCGTCACCCGAGCCACATTCGATCTCGCCATGCGCGGCGTGACGCCCGATCAACGCGTCATCGCGGCGACGCAACGCCAGCCCGAATACGGCCGGCCGTTCGGCGATTACGTCAACGCGGTCGCCAACAAGCGGCGCATCGCCGAAGGTCAGGTCAAGGCGAAGCAATGGGCCAAAACGTTCGACGCCGTGGAAAAGCAGTTCGAGGTCGAGCCCTGGATTCTGATTGCACTCTGGGGGATCGAAACCGACTTCGGCGAGGAGAAAGACCGCTGGGACGTCTTCCGCTCGCTCGGGACCCTCGCCTATGTCGGCTACCGCGATCCGTACTTCCGCAACGAGCTGATCGTCTCGATGAAGATCATGCAGGATCAACACTTCGCGCGAAGCCAGATGGTGAGCTCATGGGCCGGCGCCATGGGACAGACGCAATTCATGCCGACGAACGTCGTTGACTTTGCCATCGACTTTTCCGGCGACGGCAAGAGCGACATCTGGGGCAATGTGCCGGACGTGCTCGCCTCCACCGGCAATTATCTGCACAAGGGTCATTGGCAGCACGGTCTGCCGTGGGGCTTCGAGGTCATGGTGCCGAACGGCTTCGACACCATGCACAGCCATGACGACTTCGCCGGCTGGCAGAAGCTCGGCGTCCGTCGCGCCGACGGCAAGCCTTTCCCGCCGCCCGACACCAAGGGCATCCTGTTCTTTCCGGCCGGCGCCAAGGGGCCCGCTTTCATCGTCACCGCAAATTACGACGTGCTGAAGGAGTACAACAACTCCGATGCCTATGCGGTCGCGGTCGGTCACCTGGCGGATCGCATGCAAGGCGGCGCCCCGATCAAGGCGGCCTGGCCGGCCGACGACCACCCGCTGTCGCGCGACGCCCGCATCGCCTTGCAGAAGAAACTGGCCGCGCTCGGCTACAAGGTGAACGACTTCGAAGGCCACGTTGATTTCGACCTGCGGGACAACATCCGTGCCGAGCAGAAGAAGCTCGGCATGGTTCCCGACGGCAATCCGACGCCGGCGCTGCTCGCGCGGCTCGGGCTGAACATGAAGTGATCAGCCGCCGCGGCCGTTCTGGCGGCTGACGCTCTCGGCCTCGAGGCGGACCATTTCGAGCAGATAGCTGAGTGTCTCGAGCCCGGTGCGGCGGCTTATGGTGGCCAGATCCGCCGACAGGCTCGCGACGTAACTGGCTACCGCTATGCGCGATGACAGTTCGCCGGGTGTCGGTTGGTGGGCCATTCCGGTCCTGAGTGCTTCCGCTCAGGACGAAAATACACAGCTTCCTCCGAATAGGAATATCTTACATTGAATCATCTTGAGTTTACATCTTCTGGTTGTATTCGGCTGTAAGTTTGGGGGTCTTTTTGATGCCCCATTTGACTGGTCTGAAACGGGCTCCGGACGGGCCTGATTTGACACTGAGTGCCACCTTCCCCATGTTCCGGACAAAGCAGCCGGCCGATTCTGCCCAGACACGGCCCTGGTAATGGCCGGTAACCCATTGGAAATTCATGAATATCGTCGTTGTTGAATTGCCGTCCAAGGCGAAGACGATCAACAAATATTTGGGCCCCGGTTACGAGGTTCTCGCCTCCTATGGTCACATCCGCGATCTCCCGCCCAAGGACGGTTCGGTCGACCCGGACGCCGGGTTCCGCATGCTCTGGGAGGTCGACCCCAAGTCCAACCAGCGCATCAACGACATCGCCCGGGCGCTCAAGGGCGCCGACAAGCTGATCCTCGCCACCGACCCTGATCGCGAGGGCGAGGCCATCTCCTGGCACGTGCTGGAGGTGCTCAAGGAGAAGAAGGCCCTCAAGGACCAGAAGATCGAACGCGTCGTCTTCAACGCCATCACCAAGCAGGCGGTCAGCGAGGCGATGCAGCATCCGCGCGAGATCGATGGCGCGCTGGTCGACGCCTATCTCGCCCGCCGCGCGCTCGATTACCTCGTCGGCTTCACCCTCTCGCCGGTGCTCTGGCGCAAGCTGCCGGGCGCGCGTTCCGCCGGGCGCGTGCAATCGGTCGCACTACGGCTGGTCTGCGACCGCGAACTGGAAATCGAGAAGTTCGTCGCCAAGGAATACTGGTCGATCTCCGCGACACTCGCGACGCCGCGCAACGATATCTTCGAAGCGCGCCTCGTCGGCGCCGACGGCCAGAAGATCCAGCGCCTCGATATCGGCTCCGGCGCGGAAGCGGAAGCCTTCACGCGCGATCTCGAGAATGCAAGCTTCACGGTGACCGCGGTCGAGGCGAAACCGGCACGGCGCAACCCGCCGCCGCCATTCACCACCTCGACCATGCAGCAGGAAGCGAGCCGCAAGCTCGGCTTTGCGCCGGCCATTACCATGCGTCTGGCCCAGCGCCTCTACGAAGGCGTCGAGATCGACGGCGAGACCACGGGTCTCATCACCTATATGCGTACCGACGGCATCGACATGGCGCCGGAGGCGATCGCCGACATCCGCTCCATGCTCGGACGCAATTACGGCAAGGAATACGTCCCGGCGTCGCCGCGCGAATATCACAACAAGTCGAAGAACGCCCAGGAAGCGCACGAAGCCGTGCGCCCGACCGGCGCCAGCCGCACGCCGGGCGAGGTCGCGAAATATGTCGACCGCGATCAGGCCCGGCTCTACGAGTTGATCTGGAACCGCGCCGTCGCCAGCCAGATGGAATCCGCCGAACTCGAGCGCACCACCGTCGACATCACCGCCAAGGCGGGCTCGCGCAACATCGACCTGCGTGCCTCGGGCCAGGTCGTAAAATTCGACGGCTTCCTGACGCTCTATCAGGAAGGGCAAGACGACGTTTCGGACGATGATGAATCGCGCCGCCTGCCGGCAATGTCGGAAGGCGAAGCGCTGAACAAGCAGTCGATCCAGTCGTCGCAGCATTTCACCGAGCCGCCGCCGCGCTTCTCTGAAGCCGCGCTGGTCAAGCGCATGGAAGAACTCGGCATCGGCCGACCTTCGACCTACGCCTCGATCCTGCAGGTGCTTCAGGACCGTGGCTATGTCCGTATCGACAAGAAGCGGATGATCCCCGAGGACAAGGGCCGCGTCGTCGTCGCCTTCCTCGAGAGCTTCTTCACGCGCTACGTCGAATACGACTTCACCGCCGGCCTCGAAGAGAAGCTCGATGAAATCTCGGCGGGGAAAATCGACTGGCGCGCCGTACTCACCGAGTTCTGGGAACAGTTCGTCGGCTCGGTGAACGACATCAAGGAAGTGCGCAACCGCGTCGTGCTCGACGCGCTCAACGACTTGCTCGAGCCGCACATCTTTCCCGAACACGCCGACGGCACGCCGCGCCGCCAATGTCCGCAATGCGCCACCGGCCAGCTTTCACTCAAGACCGGACGTTTCGGCGCCTTCGTCGGCTGCTCGAATTACCCGGAGTGCAATTTCACTCGGCAGATCACGCCGAATGCCGACGGCGTCCAGGGCAAGAAGCTGCTCGGCGAAGATCCGGCGACCGGCCTCGAGGTAACACTGCGCGGCGGCCGCTTTGGGCCCTATTTGCAGCTCGGCGAGCAAATAAAGCCGCCGAAGCCGAAGAAGGGCGAGAAAAAACAGGAAGTCGAGAAGCCCAAACGCGCCAGTATTCCGAAGGGTGTTTCGCCCGACGACATCGATCTGGAAAAAGCGCTTGGTCTGCTTCGATTGCCGCGCGAAATCGGCCTGTCGCCCGAAGACGGCGAGCCGATCATTGCCGGCATCGGCCGCTTCGGCTCCTACGTGAAGCATGGCAAGATTTACGCGAACCTCGAAGACGGCGATGACGTTCTCACCATTGGCCTCAATCGCGCCGTCACGCTGATCGCCGAGAAGAAGGCCAACCCGAAGAAAGGCCGCCGCTTCGGCGCCGACCCCGGCAAGGTGCTGGGCGAGCATCCCGACAAGGGCGGCCCGGTCGTCGTCAAGAACGGCCGCTACGGGCCCTATGTGAGCCACAGCGGCATCAACGCGACCATCACTGGCGACAAGACGCCCGAAACGATCACGCTCACCGAGGCTGTTGTGCTGCTCGATGCCCGCGCCGAACAGCTCGGTTCACAGCCGCGGCGCGCCGCCGGCCGCAAGAAGGCGGGCGAACCCTCCGAAGCTCCGAAGGGCCGCAAGAAGAAGGCCGCCGAGACGACGGAAACCGCCGAGCACGGCGCCAAGCCACGCAAGAAGGCGGCCGCGAAGAAAAAGGCTCCCAAGATCACCGCCGCCGAGTAACTGGCGGAGCCTGATGTTCGTCATTACATTTCAATTCAATCGCGCCGTTTTGGCGCAGGAATTCCATTTTGCAAAAGACTGCCAAACAGAACCCCTCTCTCCCCTCCAAGGCTGACATTCTCGCCTTCATCCGCGAGCGCCCAGGTCAGATCGGCACCCGCGAAATCGCGCGCGCCTTCGGCCTGAAGAACGCGGCTCGCGCCGACCTCAAGCGCATTCTGCGCGATCTCGCCGACGAAGGCGCGATCGAGAAGCGGCGCAAGAAGCTGCACCATCCGGGCTCGCTGCCCTCGACCGTGCTGGCCGACGTCACCGCGCGCGACGCCGACGGCGATTTGATCGCGACGCCCGACGAATGGGACGAAGACGCGCACGGCCCGGCGCCGAAAATCCGCATCCATACGCCGCGCAAGGCGCGGCCCGGCGAAGCTGCAGGCCTCGGCGACCGCGTTCTGCTGCGCCTCGACGAGCGGCCGGATGACGAGGGCCTCACGGCTCGCGTCATCAGGATCATCGATCACCCCAAGCACCGCGTGCTCGGCATATACCGTAAATTGCCGAACGGCAGCGGACGGCTTGAGCCGGTCGACAAGAAGATGCTCGGCAAGGCGCTGGCTATTCCCGCCGGCGCAACCAGCGGCGCCGAGGACGGCGATCTGGTGGCAGTCGAAACCAGCAAGGCGCCGCGCCTCGGCTTGCCGACGGGGCGCGTCGTCGAACGGCTGGGCTCGCTCAAGAGCGAGCGCGCCGTCAGCCTGATCGCCATTCACGCCCACGGCATTCCGCAGGTCTTCCGCAGCGAGACGCAGCGCGAAGCGGAGGCGGCGAAGCCGGCAACGCTTCACCAGCGCGAAGACTGGCGGGAACTGCCGCTCGTCACCATCGACCCGCCCGACGCCAAGGATCATGACGACGCCGTGCATGCAGAGCCCGATACGGCGGGTAACAACCGCGGCGGCTTCATCGTCACCGTCGCCATCGCTGACGTCGCGCACTACGTGACGCCCGGCTCCGCGCTCGACCGCGAAGCGCTGGTGCGCGGCAATTCGGTCTATTTTCCCGACCGCGTGGTGCCGATGCTGCCGGAGCGCATCTCCAACGATCTGTGCTCGCTGCGCCCGCGCGAGGACCGCGCCGCGCTTGCCGTGCGCATGGTCATCGGCGCCGACGGGCGCAAGCGCTCGCACACCTTCCACCGGGTGCTGATGCGTTCGGCCGCGAAGCTGTCCTACCAGCAGGCGCAGCTCGCGATCGGCGGCCGCACCGATGAGGACACTGATACGCTCGTCAAGCCGGTGTTGGAACCGCTCTATGCCGCTTACGAGGCGCTGGCCCGCGCGCGAAACGAGCGCCAGCCGCTCGATCTCGATCTGCCCGAGCGCAAAATCCTGATCAAGGCCGACGGCACCGTCGATCGTGTGATCCGCCCCGAGCGGCTGGAAGCGCATCGGCTGATCGAGGAATTCATGATCCTCGCCAACGTCGCCGCGGCTGAAACGCTGGAGCGGGCGCGCATCCCGCTGATCTATCGCGTGCACGACGAGCCGGCGCAGGAGAAGATCGCCGCGCTGCGCGAATTCCTTGCCACGCTCGACATCAGCTTTGCCAAAGCCGGCGCGCTGCGGCCGGAAGCCTTCAATCGCATCCTCAAGCAGGTCAAAGGCCGCGACAACGAACAGCTCATCAACGAAGTCGTGCTGCGCAGCCAGGCGCAGGCCGAATACGCCGCGGAAAATTATGGGCACTTCGGTCTCAACTTGCGCCGCTACGCGCATTTCACCTCGCCGATCCGCCGCTACGCCGACTTGATCGTGCATCGCGGACTGATCCGCGCGCTCAAGCTCGGCGATGGCGCCCTGCCCGAGGCCGCCGATCACAAGCAGCTTGCCGAGATCGCTGCCGAAATTTCCGCCACCGAGCGCCGCGCCATGGTGGCCGAGCGCGAGACCAACGATCGCCTGATCGCGCATTTCCTCGCCGACCGCATCGGCGCGACCTTCGATGGCCGCATTTCGGGAGTCACTCGCGCGGGCCTGTTCGTGAAGCTGCACGAGACCGGCGCCGACGGCTTCGTGCCGGCGCGCACGATCGGTGACGAGTATTTCCACTACGACGAGGCCCGCCATTCGATGGTCGGGCGCCACAGCGGCGAGACCTACCGGCTGGGCGACAGCGTCACCGTGAAGCTCGTCGAGGCGGCCCCCGTTGCGGGCGCGCTGCGCTTCGAGCTGTTGTCGGAAGGGACGCGCAGCACTGCGCCGCGTCACAAGCGTCATGAGCCGCGGCGGCACGAACGCAAAGAGCACTATAGTCCGCGCGGCAAGAAGCGGAAGTCACGATGACACGCGACAAGTCGGACCTCGGCAAAGTGTGGGCCGAGCGCATGACCAAATCGGAGCGAGACACCTCGTTTCCAGACAGCGAGCCGAAAGACGCCGCGACCTTGATGCTGATCGACCGCTCCGGCGCGCAGCCGAAGGTTCTGCTCGGCCGCCGGCACGCCAATCACAAGTTCATGCCCGGCAAGTTCGTCTTTCCCGGCGGCCGCATCGAGGCGCTCGACCGGCAGATGTCGGCGGTGAGCGAACTGCATCCCGACACGCAGAAGAAGCTCAACGAGCGCGTGGCGGCGCCAAGTGCCGAATACGCGCGTGCCTTTGCGCTCGCCGCGGTGCGCGAGGTCGCCGAGGAGACTGGCTTGATGCTCGGCGTAAAACGTGACGTGCCGCCGGCGACGCCCGGGGAAATCTGGGCCGAATTTGCCAAGGCCAACGTCCATCCGGATCTCGGCCAGATCCATTTCATCGCCCGCGCCATCACGCCGCCGCGCCGGCCGCGCCGTTTCGACACGCGGTTCCTGACCGCGGATGCGTCGGCTGTCGCCCACAAGATTGAGGGCGTGGTCGGCCCGGATTCAGAGCTCGTCGAGCTCACTTGGGTGCCGATCGAGCAGGCCACCCATCTGGACATGCCGACCATCACCGGCATTGTTCTCGAAGAACTTCTCGCTCGTGTGGAGGCCGGCATGGCGCATTCCTTGCCGGTGCCGTTCTATTACATGGTCGAGCAGCAGTTCATGCGGGAACTGCTGTAGGTTGACATTCGCCCGTCCGGCGTTAGGTTCGCCGCCAAAATCGCAGTTTCGAGGGTAAATCCATGGCCAAAGCCGCCAGTCTCAAGATCAAGCTCGTCTCCAGCGCGGGGACCGGCCACTATTACGTGACCAAGAAGAACTCGCGCACGCAGACCGACAAGCTCAAGAAGAAGAAGTACGATCCGATCGCCAAGAAGCACGTCGAGTACAGCGAATCCAAGATCAAGTAAGCGCGCTGCACGCGACGAAATGAAAAGGGCGCCGCAGAGGCGCCCTTCGCATTTCGAAAATAAGGTGGCCGGCCGGAAACGGTGTTATGAGGAGGCCACTCTCACCGCGTCCAGGCCGGCCGAACCCCACGGACCCAGGAGATGCGGCGGACCTGAGCACTCCGTAGGGTAGCGATTGGGCTTTGCGGGCACGCAATGGGTGGCGTCGGCGCGCACCAAAGCCGTCAGTGCAAGGTTAGACCAAGGGCGCCGACCGGCCAAACAGCTTTTTAAGCTGCTGGGATTTCAGCCAAATTTCATCGAGGTTTTACAAGCAAGACGTGTGCGGCAGGCGACTCGGCGCTCACGCGGCGTCGGGCACCACGCGATTGCGGCCATCGCGCTTGGCGCGATAGAGCGCCGTGTCGGCGCGCTTGAGGACTGCGGACGCCGTGTCGGCAGGCCCGGCCAACGCCGCAATGCCGATCGAGATCGTCACATCGAGCTGGCGTGAGCCGTTCTGGATCGAGAACGGCTCGCCGGCAATGCGCCGGCGCAGGCGTTCCGCCACCATCGTCGCCACCGACATGTCGGTCTCCGGCATCACGATGACGAACTCCTCGCCGCCATAGCGGCAGGCGAGATCGATGTTGCGGATCGACTTGCGGATGCGCAGCGAAAACTCGCGCAGCACGTCGTCGCCGGCATCGTGGCCGTGACCGTCATTGATCGACTTGAAATAATCGATGTCGAGGATAAGGACCGACAGCGGCTTGCCGCGCGAGGCCGCCTGCTCGAGCAGTGTCGCGAGGTGCGTCTCCATGTAGCGGCGATTGAACAGACCGGTGAGCGCGTCGGTAATCGCCATCTCGATCGAGGCCTGCACATTATCGCGCAGCCGCTCGGTGTAGCGCTTCTTCTTGATCTGCGTGCGTACGCGCGCCAGCATTTCGTTTCGATCGACGGGACGGATCAGGTAGTCGTTGACGCCGATCTCAAGCCCGCGCACCAGACGCTGGTTGTTGTCGGCTTCGGCGACCGCGAGGATCGGCACGTTGCGGGTGCGCTCGAGCGACCGGATCTGGCTGCACAGGCGCAGGCCGTCGAAATTCTGCAGGCCGAGCGATACAATCACCAGGTCATAATTGCCCTCGGCAGCATGAAACAGCGCTTCGTTCGGATCGGCTTCGACGTCGACCGCATGCTCGGCGGACAGCGTCTCCAGCATGCGTTCGTAAGACGATTGCCGGTCATCGACGATCAGCACTCGGCCGCCGCGGCCGGTTTCCGCGACTGCTTCGCGCTCCGGGCTTTGGATGCCGATTTCCTTGGACGTGAGCGCGCGCATACGCAGCTCATCCGTCACCATCTTCAACCGCGCGAGCGAGCGCACGCGCGACACAAGCGCAACATCGGTCACCGGCTTGGTCAGGAAATCGTCGGCGCCGGCTTCGAGCCCCCGCACGCGATCTGACGGCTGGTCGAGCGCGGTGACCATGACCACCGGAATGTGGTGCGTCGCCGGGTTGGACTTGAGCTTGCGGCAGACTTCGAAGCCGTCCATGTCCGGCATCATGACGTCGAGTAGCACGATGTCGCATTCGGAGCGCTCGCAGATGGCAAGCGCGTCGGCGCCGCAATAGGCCGTCGTGACGTCGAAATATTCGGCCGACAGGCGCGCTTCCAAGAGCTTCACATTGGCCGGGACGTCATCAACAACGAGAACGCGGGCACTCATGTCACGCGCTCCCGAGGAAGTGGCGGATGGTCTCGATGAACTTGCCAACCGAGATCGGCTTGGAGAGATAGGCCTCGCAGCCGCCCTCGCGAATCCGCTCCTCGTCGCCCTTCATGGCGAAGGCGGTGACTGCGACCACCGGAATCGTCTTGAGCTCGGAATTGTCCTTGAGCCATTTGGTCACTTCGAGGCCGGAGACTTCCGGCAATTGGATATCCATCAGGATCAGGTCGGGCCGGTGCTTGCGCGCGAGATCGAGCGCCTCGATGCCGTTGCGCGTGCCGACGGTCCGGTAGCCATGCGCTTCGAGAAGGTCGTGGAAGAGCTTCATGTTGAGCTCGTTGTCCTCCACGATCAGGACGGTCTTCGGCATTGTCCCCGCCCCGCTTTTCCCCAAACACGCTCTGCCCGCGACACGCGCCGTCGCCTTGGCGCGCGCGGTCGGGCATGATCGGCAACGGTAGTGGGGATTTGTTGACGAAAGGCAAATTTGATCGATGAAACTGAGCCCTCCGTTAACCCAAGAGGCGGCAGAAGGGCTGGCGATTCAGGCGCTTACCTTCATCGCCGGGGACGCCGAGCGGCTTGGCCGCTTTCTGGCGATTACCGGCATGGGCCCGGCCGAGATTCGGGCGGCAAGCGCCGAACCGGGCTTTCTTGCCGGCGTGCTCGACTATATCGCCTCGGATGAGCGGCTGATTGCGGAGTTTGCCGCCGCGGCGGAGCTCGACCCGGCCGATGTCGGACGTGCCCATGTCGCGCTCGGCGGCTCGCCTTGGGAGCGCGAGAGCCCATGAGGCGACAATGAGCTTCTGCCGCGATTGCCTGGCCGACACGCCGGCCGCGGCGTCGCGATGTCCGGCCTGCGGTTCGCCGCGACTTGCGCGCCACGCGGAACTCGACACCTTGGCGATTGCGCACATCGATTGTGATGCCTTCTACGCAACAATCGAAAAGCGTGACGATCCGTCCCTCGTCGACAGGCCGGTAATCGTCGGCGGCGGCAAACGTGGCGTGGTGGCCGCCTGCTGCTACGTGGCGCGCACCTACGGCATCCGCTCGGCGATGCCGATGTTCGAGGCGCTGCGGCGCTGCCCGAATGCCGTCGTCATCAAGCCGAACATGAGCAAGTACGTCGAGACCGGACGCGCCGTGCGCCGCGCGATGTTTGCGCTGACGCCGCTGGTCGAGCCGTTGTCGATCGACGAGGCCTTTCTCGACCTGACCGGCACGGAAAGGCTGCACGGCATGAGCGCGGCAAAGGTGCTGGCGGGCTTTGCGCTTGAAGTCGAGCGCCAGCATGGCATCACCATTTCGATTGGCCTCTCGGCGAACAAGTTTCTCGCTAAGATCGCATCCGACATGGATAAGCCGCGCGGCTTCGCCGTGCTCGGCGAGAAAGAGGCCGCGGCGTTTCTGGCCGGCAAGCCGGTCGGCTTCATCTATGGCGTCGGCGCCGTGAGCGCCGCCAAGCTTGCGTCCGACGGTTATCGTCTGATCGCAGATCTCCAGCGCGCCGACGAGCGCAAGTTGATGCGCCGCTACGGCGAGGAAGGCGCGCGGCTCTGGCGGCTGGCGCGCGGCATCGACAGCCGCAGCGTCGATCCGGAGCGCGACACCAAGAGCGTGTCGGCGGAAACGACGTTCAATGAGGACATTTCCGAATTCCGCCCGCTCGAGCAAACGCTGTGGTCATTGACGGAACGGGTCTCGGCCCGGCTCAAGGCCAACGCGCTGGCCGGTTCGACCGTGACGCTCAAGCTCAAGAGCGCCGACTTCAAGACCCGCACACGCGCTGAATTGCTCGGCGCGCCGACGCAACTTGCCGCGCGCATCTTCGCGGTCGGACAACAATTGCTGCGGCGTGAAATCGGTGCAATGCGCTACCGTCTGATCGGCATCGGCGTCAGCAATCTGGAGGATGCCGATGGCGACGATTTCGCCGATCTCATCGACCGGCGCGGGGCACAGGCCGAGCATGCCGTCGATCGTCTGCGCGAGAAATTCGGCCGCGGCGCGGTGGTGAAAGGGCTCGCCCTCGACGACGAATAGCTATTTACAGGGCGTGTCTTTCTTCATGTCGAGCTGCGTCAGCTTGCCGCTGATCGTGAAATCCGGATATTGCAACGTCAGCGCGCGCGAGATGCCGTTTTCGTAGAGCTCGAAGCCGATGGAATAGATCGGCGTTTGCTCGCCGGTGTGCTGCGCGGCGTCGCTTTCCTGTTCGAAGTAGCTGATATTCACAGGCCAGCGCGTCAGCTTGGCGAGCTCGGCGACAGTCGCGCCGGCATCGTCGGTCGGCTTTGAGCCGGGCGGAATTGCGCGGCCGATCACTGTGAGCGTGTTGTAGAGCTTCTCGCCGCTTTCAGAGCCGTCATAGACCGAAAATTCCAGAACGGTCTTGCCCTCGCGCGCCGCGGCGATGATGCGACGCATGTGCTCAGTCGGAAAAACGGCATCGACCGGCTCGGTGAACATCTTTTGCCTCGGCTTGCTGAGATTGACGGTCACCTTTCCTGTCTCGCGCTCGGCATGGCCGTCGACCGCTTCGGTTTGGGCCTGGTTGAGCAGGTTCTGCGAATTGAAGCGGAAAGACGTGGCGGCAGCGTCCTCCCATGTGGTCGAACGCAGGTCGCTAATGGCAGCCTTGCCCTCGCCGGAGTCCAGCTCCGACACTTGGCGGAATTGCAGCGCATAGCCCTCACAGCTGTTGCCGGAGAAATCGTACAGGATGCGGCCGCGCACCGATTCGATGGCTCGGCTGCCTTTCGTCTTCGAAAGCTTGAGGTCGTAAACCGCCCGGTGCGGCGCCAGGACCACCGCGGCATTGGCCGATGGCGCAGCGGGCGCCTCGCCAGTGGCAAGGATGATGGCCGCAACCGGCAGGACGAGCCGTTTAACGAGGGCGAGCGCGTTCATGTGTTTTAAGAGCCTCCGCAGCAGAATGCGCGGCAACAAAGATGCATGAACGAGGCAAGATAGAGGCCGCTCGACGGTGGGGCAACCTGTCGCGGCACCGCTTGCACAGGCCGGTATGATCGTCCAAGACAGGCCGGACAGGACAAACGAGGAATCCATGGCCGGAATGGTCGAAAAAAAGCTTACGAGTTTCGGGATCACGCTGCCGACGCCGGCAAGTCCGATCGCCAACTATGTGGCTTTCACGCGCAGCGGCAATCTGTTGATCGTGTCCGGGCAGCTCTGCTTCGGCAGCGACGGCCAGTTGGTCGCCAAAGGCCAGTTGGGCGGCGGAGTCACTGTTGAAAACGGACAAAAGGCCGCACGCGCCAGCGCCGTCAATCTGCTGGCACAGACGAAAGCCGCGCTCGGCGACCTCGACCAGGTCAAGCGTGTGCTTCGGCTGGGCGGGTTCATCAATTCTGCGCCCGGCTTCACCGACGGTCCGAAGGTGATGAATGGCGCCTCCGACCTGATGGTCGAGGTGTTCGGCGACAAGGGCCGCCATGCGCGCACCACGGTCGGCGTCTCGGCGCTACCGGCCGACGCGGCGGTCGAAGTGGAAGGGATGTTCGAGGTAGTCTAACGCGCCATGGCGCGACTCGACTGGCTCACCGTGCGACCGATTGCCCACCGCGGCCTGCACGACGCGTTAGGTCCGGTCGAGAACACCTCGAGCGCCTTCTCCGGCGCGATCGCTGGCAATTACGGCATCGAGTGCGATTTGCAGATCAGCGCCGACGGCGAAGCCATGGTGCACCATGACGATGCGCTCGGCCGGCTGACCGAAGGCAGCGGGCGGCTTGCCGACCTGAGCGCGGCGGCGATCAAGGCGGTCCGCTTCAAGCGGGGCGACGACCGCATTCTCACGCTCGGCGAGTTGTGCGAACTGGTCGCAGGCCGCGCCACGCTGGTGCTCGAGCTCAAGAGCCATTTCGACGGCGACCGCCGCCTCGTCGAGCGGACCGCTGGCGTGCTGGCGAATTACAAAGGGCCGACGGCTGCGATGTCGTTCGACCCGGCAATGGTCGAGATGCTCCGGAACGTCGCGCCTACGCTCACGCGAGGGATCGTCGCGCAGCATCGATACGACGATTGGCCCGGACTATCCTCCGAGATGAGGCAGAGTATGCGGCGCATGCTGCACCTCCGGCGCACCGAGCCGCAGTTCATTGCCTATGCGATCCGTGATCTGCCGGCCCTGATTCCGCTGGCCCTGCGCATGTTCAGGGCCACGCCCCTGCTGACCTGGACGGTGCGAACAGAAGCTGAGCGCAGGCGTGCCGCATTCTGGACCGATCAGATCATTTTCGAGGGCTGGAGGCCGTAGGCCAGCGGGCATGCCGATCGGCTTCGATATTGTTGTCTGCCCACGCTGACGCGACTTCGTACAAATTCGGGCATAAAGTCGGGGTAGAAACGCCTGCCCCGATGAAAGACAGCCAACTCCGCATCCGAATAGTCCCTTCGCTCGCCGAGATTCCGGCAGCGGATTGGGATGCCTGTGCGTGCGGGCCCGTGACGCAGACTCCTAAACTAACACATGAGGATAACTTATCCCCGGAGTTATCAACAAGAAGACAGCCCTCTAACCCTTTTGTCACGCATGATTTTTTATCCGCTCTTGAAGTGTCACATTCAGTTGGTCCGCGCACCGGCTGGCAGCCCCGCCACCTGCTGGCGGAAGACGCTTCCGGCACGCTGCTCGGCTGCGCGCCTTGCTATGCGAAGAACCATTCGCGGGGCGAATATGTGTTCGACCATGGCTGGGCCGAAGCCTTCGAGCGCGCTGGCGGCGACTACTACCCGAAGCTCCAGGTCGCCGTGCCCTTCACCCCGGTAACCGGACCGCGGCTGCTCGGCCGTCCCGGACCGCAGGCCGAGGCCGTACGCGGTGGGCTTGCCGAGGCACTTGCCCAGGTCACGGCCTCCAACGGTCTCTCCTCGGCGCATGTCACGTTCCTGACCGAGGCCGAATGGCAGATGCTTGGCGACCGCGGCTTCCTGCAGCGCACCGACCAGCAGTTCCATTGGGAGAACGCCAACTACGCCACCTTCGATGATTTTCTCGCCGCCCTCTCCTCGCGCAAGCGCAAGACCATCCGCCGCGAGCGAAAGGAGGCGCTTGGGCCGGGCATCGAGGTACGCTGGCTGACCGGCTCGGAGCTGACCGAAGAGGTCTGGGATAACTTCTTCGCCTTTTACATGGAGACCGGCTCGCGCAAATGGGGCCGGCCCTATCTGACCCGCGCGTTCTTTTCGATCGTCAGCGAGAAGATGGCCGACCGTATCCTGCTGGTGATGGCGCGGCGCGGCGGCCGCTGGATCGGCGGCGCGCTCAATTTCATTGGCGCCGACACCCTCTATGGCCGCAATTGGGGCTGCGTCGAGCACCACCCCTTCCTGCATTTCGAGCTCTGCTACTACCAGGCGATCGACTACGCGATCGCCCACAAATTCACGCGGGTCGAGGCCGGCGCCCAGGGCGAGCACAAACTTGCCCGCGGGTATCTGCCGGCCACCACCTATTCCGCGCATTTCATCGCCAACCCGGCGCTGAAACGGGCCATCGCCGAGTACCTCGCCCGCGAGCGCGCCTATGTGCAGGCGGCCAGCGAAGAGCTTGCAGCCGCCGCGCCGTTCCGCAAAGATTTGGTCGAGCAGGAGTAAATGGGGAGACGCGATGCCGAGCTACGATCCGAACAACATCTTCGCCAAGATCCTGCGCAGCGAGCTGCCTTGCTACAAGGTCTACGAGGACGACAAGGCGCTGGCCTTCCTCGACATCATGCCGCGGGCCATCGGCCATACGCTGGTGCTGCCCAAGGCGCCGGCCCGCAACTTGTTGGACATCGCCGCGGCCGACCTCGCCCATGTCATGACAGTGGCGCAGAAGGTCGCCAAGGCGGCGATGACGGCCTTCGGTGCCGACGGCATCACCATCCAGCAATTCAACGAGGGCGCCGGCGGACAGGTGGTGTTCCATCTCCACGTCCACGTCATTCCGCGCAAGACCGGCGTTCCAATGAAGCCGCCGGCAAGCGAAAAGGAAAAGCCCGAGGCGCTGGCCGAGCACGCCAAGAAACTGGCGGCAGCGCTCGCCTAGTGGCGAAAGAAAAGACCGCCGATAATCAGCAACACTTCGCCGGCCGCGACGCCGGCAAAGACCGACCGGCGAAATGCGGCGAACGCCGCAAAGCCGCCTGCCGCCGCCGCCAACCGCACGGCCAAGGGAAACCCGGCCAGTTCGCCGCCTGAGAACACGACAAGCTTGGCGACGACGCCGGTGATCAAGGCCGTGGCGACCGTGCGCGCCAACACGACGAATTCCGAATCCTCATCAAGGCTCTGCGCCATGACCAGCGCCAGATAGCGCCACACCTCGTTCGGCAGAAAACCGACGAGCAGCAAGGCGATATAAGGCCAGAGCTGCCCCGTCACGTTATAGCCTCGCGGACGCGGTTGATGCCGTAGGCGGCAAGCCCGCCGATCACGCCACTCCACATCAGATCGAGCTCGACCTGGTACCAGGCAAGCAGTGGCCCAAGCATGATGCCGAAGACGAAGGCGAGCACGTCGACAAATTGACGGCAGTTGCGCGCGGTCGAGGTGAGGAACGACATCGGCGTCAGGAACAGCAGCGCGCCGGCCAGCAGTGGCGGCAGTTTGGCCGCGAGGATGAACCCGACGAACCCGAAGCTGACGGCCGTCCCCATGTAGCCGAGCGACAAGCCGTTGCAGAAAGCGATGCGGAATTCCGGGGCGATGCCGGGTAGAAGCCGCAGCGACTCCACCCACATGCTGATCGAGGTGAAATGCGTCGGCAACAGCAGGTCGCGCACGCTCTTGGCGCCACGGCGGAGCAGCGGCAGCAGCGCGACGACCATCGGAAACAGGCGCACGGCCGACAACGTCACCGCGATCGCAATCTCGACCAGCGAAGCGCCGGCCGGCAACGCCGAAAGCAACACGACCTGCGCCGGCGCCGCCCAGATGACGATTGTCGACAGGGCAAACCACCACGGCGAGAAGCCGAAATCGTGCGCCAGGGCGCCGAGGCCGATATAGGTGCCGGCAAGGACGACGAAGAATACCGAGCTCCAGGCGGACAATACTCCCGCGATCAACGCGCGGGTCTGGCTCGGAAACTCGCGAAGCGTCATCGCCCCACCTTTTCCACACCCCCTTCCCTTGCGCAACGGCGGCGCGCGCAGCCGCGGCATGCAAAAGCAAAGGCCGGGCGAAATGCCCGGCCTCGCATGTGGCTATGTGTGTGGCGGATCAGGCCTTGATCAGCGGCACCTTCGGCACCGTGCCGCGCTTGAGCTTTGGCCGCGGCGAGGAGCGCCGTTTTTGCTTCGGCCGAACCGCCGGAAGCTTTTCCGGCTTGGGCGTGACCGGGCCGTCGAGGAATTCGAAGCCGAGCTTGTCGCGGCCGTTTTCGTCCTTGGTGACGATCACGCGCACGTGGCCGCCGTCCTTGAGGTGGCCGAACAGCACCTCATCGGCCAGCGGCTTCTTGATGTGCTCCTGGATCACGCGCGCCATCGGCCGCGCACCCATCAACTCGTCGTAGCCGTTGGCGATCAGCCAACGCGACGCCTCGTCCGACAATTCGATCGTGACGTTGCGGTCGCCGAGTTGGGCCTCGAGCTGCAACACGAACTTCTCGACCACCTGCGCGATGATGTCCTGCGACAAGTGTGCGAAGGTGATGGTCGCGTCGAGCCGATTGCGGAACTCGGGCGTGAACATCCGCGTGATCGCCTCCTGATCGTCGCCCTCGCGCTTTGTGCGCGTGAACCCGTACGCGGATTTCGCCATGTCGGCGGCGCCGGCGTTCGTCGTCATGATCAGGATGACGTTGCGGAAATCGACCTGCTTGCCGTTGTGGTCGGTCAGCTTACCGTGGTCCATGACCTGCAGCAGCACATTGAACAGGTCGGGATGGGCCTTCTCGATCTCGTCGAGCAGCAACACGCAATGCGGATGCTGATCGACGCCGTCGGTGAGCAGGCCGCCCTGATCGAAGCCGACATAGCCCGGAGGCGCCCCGATCAGGCGCGACACCGTGTGACGCTCCATGTATTCCGACATGTCGAAGCGGATCAGCTCAACGCCGAGCGCAGCGGCAAGTTGCTTCGCCACTTCCGTCTTGCCGACGCCGGTCGGACCCGAAAACAGATAGCAGCCGATCGGCTTTTCCGGCTCGCGCAGACCTGCGCGCGCCAGCTTGATCGACGCCGACAACGACACGATCGCCTTGTCCTGTCCGTAGACGGTGGTCTTGAGCGTCTGCTCGAGATGTTGGAGCACCTCGGCATCGTCCTTCGAGACCGTCTTTGGCGGGATGCGCGCCATCGTCGCGATGGTGGTCTCGATTTCCTTGATGCCGATCGTCTTCTTGCGGCGGCTCTCCGGCAGCAGCATCTGCGCGGCGCCCAACTCGTCGATCACGTCGATCGCCTTGTCGGGCAGCTTGCGGTCATGGATGTAGCGCGCGGACAGATCGACCGCCGCCTTGATCGCGTCGTTGGTGTATTTGAGCTTGTGATATTCCTCGAAGTACGGCTTGAGGCCCTTGAGGATCTCGATGGCGTCCGCCACCGTCGGCTCGTTGACGTCGATCTTCTGGAATCGTCGCACCAGCGCGCGATCCTTTTCGAAGTACTGGCGGTACTCCTTGTAGGTGGTCGAGCCGATGCAGCGGATCGTGCCGGAGGCGAGCGCCGGCTTGAGCAGGTTCGACGCGTCCATCGCGCCGCCGGACGTCGCGCCGGCGCCGATCACGGTATGGATCTCGTCGATGAACATGATCGCGCCCGGATAGGCCTCGATCTCCTTGATCACCTGCTTCAGGCGCTCCTCGAAGTCGCCGCGGTAGCGCGTGCCGGCGAGAAGCGTGCCCATATCGAGTGCGAACACGGTCGCGCCCTTGAGCACGTCCGGCACCTCGCCGTGCACGATGCGGCGGGCGAGCCCTTCGGCAATCGCGGTCTTGCCGACGCCGGCGTCGCCCACGAACAACGGATTGTTCTTCTGCCGCCGGCACAGCACCTGGATGGTGCGGTTGATTTCACTGTCGCGCCCGATCAGCGGATCGATTTTGCCGTCCTTCGCCTTCTTGTTGAGGTTGACGCAATAAGCTTCGAGCGCGTCGCCCTTCTTCTTCGGCTCGTCGCCAGACTTGGTGTCGGCCTCTTCCTCGACGCCGCGCACCGGGCGCGATTCCGAAAGGCCGGGCCGCTTGGCAATGCCGTGGCTGATGTAGTTGACCGCGTCGTAGCGAGTCATGTCCTGCTCTTGCAGGAAATAAGCGGCGTGGCTTTCACGCTCGGCGAAGATCGCGACCAGCACGTTGGCGCCGGTCACCTCCTCGCGGCCGGATGACTGCACATGGATCACCGCACGCTGGATCACGCGCTGGAAGCCGGCAGTCGGTTTGGAATCTTCCGCGCCGTCGGTAATCAGATTCTCGAGCTCGGATTCGAGATAGGCAACGAGACTGCGGCGCAGCTTGTCGAGGTCGACGTTGCAGGCGCGCATCACCGCGGAGGCGTCTTGATCGTCGATCAGCGCCAGCAGCAGGTGTTCGAGCGTCGCATATTCGTGGTGCCGCTCATTGGCGAGAGCGAGCGCCCGATGAAGGGATTGTTCGAGGCTGCGCGAGAACGTTGGCATTTAAATTTCCATCTTCATTTGTACTTGGCCGTTCCCCGACTTACTTTTTTTCCATCACGCATTGCAAAGGATGCTGATGTTTGCGCGCGAAGTCCATAACCTGCGTCACTTTGGTCTCGGCAACTTCGTACGTATAAATGCCGCATTCGCCGATGCCGTGATGATGCACATGCAACATAATGCGTGTGGCGGCTTCGTGATCCCTGCCGAAAAAACGCTCCAGCACGTGGACGACGAATTCCATCGGGGTGTAGTCGTCATTGAGAATGAGCACGCGATACATGCTCGGCTTCTTGGTCTGCGGCTTGGTCTTGGTGATGACCGCCGTGCTTGGTCCGCCCTGCTCGCTTTTGCGCTTGCGGTCGTCATCCGCCATGCGCGGCGCGTGCTCGTTTGAGCTGCGCGCCGTTCGCCCGGCGGAAGAGTTTTTGGTATCGCCCATCGACCTCATGGCATTGCCGTGGCTACTCGCCGGCCGCGACTGCCGCGACCCACACACCATATTAAAGACCCCGGGCCCGCCATTCCAACCCGACTTTTTGACCCGTTCCGGGACAGAACAGGCCCTCTTCCTGCGATTTCCCGCCCATTCCACCAGATAGGCTCTGGTTACCCGATCTCAACCCGGGTTCGAACAATGCAACCCGAATTGTCCCCAAATTCGAGGCGTAGTTCTCACGATTCTTCAAGGCGGCACGGGCATACCTTCGCGACATCGGATTTTTACACAGGGGCGACCCATGCTGCTGTCACGTTTCTGGAAGGACTGCCGAGGGGGCGTCGCCCCGATGCTGGCCATCGGAATTGTTCCCTTGGTCGGTGCCGTCGGCGCTGCGGTCGACTATAGCCGCGCCAACGACGCGCGCGCGACGATGCAGACCGCACTTGACGCAACCGCCCTCAAGATGTCGACGACAGCCGCGACGCAGAATGCGGCAGACATCCAGACATCGGCCACCAATATTTTCAACGCGCTTTACAATCGGCCCGAAGTGCAAAACGCCACGGTGTCCGCGCAATATTCAGGAACCGCTGGCTCGCAGCTCGTCCTCGACGGTAGCGCCACAGTCCCGACGACATTCATGCACGTCTTTGGCGTCGACGAGATCAACATCACCGCGACGTCGACCTCGAAGTGGGGCAACACTCGGCTGCGTGTCGCGCTGGTCCTCGACAACACCGGCTCGATGGCACAGGACAGCAAAATGACGGCGCTCAAGACCGCCGCGCAAAATCTGCTGACGCAGTTGCAGAATGCGGCCACCGGCGCGAGCGACGTCTACGTCTCGGTCGTTCCTTTCAACAAGGATGTGAACTTCGGCAGCAGCAACTACGACCAATCGTGGCTGCGCTGGGACCTGTGGGATCCGCTGAACGGAACCTGCAGCAAGTCAAAATACACGAAGCAGAGCACCTGCGCGTCCAATAGCGGCACCTGGACGCCGGCCGATCACAGCACCTGGAACGGCTGCGTCACCGACCGCGACCAGAACTACGACACCACCAACGATGCCCCGCTCGCCGGCGCCACGCTCTACCCGACCGAGCAGTATTCGTCTTGCCCGGCGCAGTTGATGGGATTGTCCAACGATTGGACGTCGCTGACGAACAAGATCAACGATATGCAGCCGAACGGCAACACCAACCAGGCCATCGGCCTGCAGGCCGGTTGGCAATCGCTCACAGCCGCGCCGTTCACCGTTCCGGCCATGGATCCGAACTACCGGTACACGCAGGTCATCATCCTGCTGACCGACGGCCTCAACACGCAGGACCGCTGGTACAGCAATGCCAGCTCGATTGACGCACGGCAGCAGAAGACCTGCGACAACATCAAGGCGGCCGGCATCACGATCTACACCGTGCAGGTCAATACCGGCGGCGATCCGACTTCGACGCTGCTGCAGAACTGCGCGAGCGACTCCAGCAAGTTCTTCCTGCTGACGTCGTCCAACCAGATCGTGACCACCTTCAACCAGATCGGCACCGCCCTCTCCAATCTGCGGCTCGCCATGTGAGGCGGGTTTCGATGGTATCGACAACCGTGCGTTAACGACATTCGCACGACAGCAATTCAACATATCGGTCTGGAACTCAGGAAAGATTAATCATCCAACCCATTGCGCGGGCGGGGCTTCTTGGCGAAGCCCCGCCCGTATGTTTACGGCGTGCCCCGGTCTTTCTGTAAAGCCATAAACCGGACCTTTAAGGCCACGGTCTAAAAGCGCAGGCGTAATCAACCGTTTCACCGGTGGACGCCATGAAAAATACCTGGACGAAGTTCCGCGACACCTTGCGCGATTTCCGCGTCGCGCGCGGGGGAAACGTCGCGATCACGTTCGCGCTGGCGAGCATTCCGGTGCTTGGCTTCATCGGCGCCGGCTACGATTACAGCCACGCCAATTCGGTCAAGGCCGACTTGCAAGCGGCGCTCGACTCCACCGCATTGATGGTGGCGAAGAACGCGGCCACCATCAGCAGCGGCGACTTGCAGACCGAGGCGCATAATTATTTCGTCGCGCTCTACAACCGCCCTGAGACCACCATCGATTTCAATCAGCGCGAGCTACTCGACAAGCGGCGGTTCGCAGGTCGTCGTCAACGGTTCGGTTGATGTGCCGACCACCTTCCTGCGCGTTCTCGGGCCCTCCGCAATGAGAAACATTACGGTGACGGGCTCGTCCACCACCAAATGGGGCACGACGCGGCTGCGTGTCGCGCTCGTGCTCGACAACACCGGCTCGATGGCCGACGCCGGCAAGATCACCGCGCTCAAATCCGCGACCCACAGCCTACTGACGCAGCTGCAGGCGGCCGCCACGCAGAACGGCGACGTCTACGTCTCGATCATCCCGTTCAGCAAGGACGTCAATGTCGGCTCGGCGAACTATAACGGCAACTGGATCGACTGGGACGATTGGGAAAACGCCAACGGCAGCTGGCAAAACACCACGTCCTGCACCAGCAAGTCCAAGCGCGGAAAGAGCCGTTGCAATACGACGCAGACCTGGGTGCCGGCCAACCACAGCACCTGGAACGGCTGCATTACCGACCGCGACCAGGACTATGATCAGCTCGTGACCGCGCCAAATCCGGCCGATGCCAATCTGCCAAACGGCCAGGCGTCGACGCTCTTCCCGGCCGAGCAGTACGGCAATTGCCCGCTGCAGATGATGGGCTTGAGCTACGACTGGACCTCGATGAACAGCCTGGTCGATCAGATGTTTCCGAACGGCAACACCAACCAGCCGGTCGGGCTTGTCTGGGGCTGGCAATCGCTGGTCGGCGGCGGCCCGCTCTCCGCGCCGGCGATGGATTCAAACTACAAGTATCAGCAGGTCATCATCCTGCTGTCGGACGGTTTGAATACGCAGGATCGCTGGTACACCGATCAATCCAAGATCGACGATCGCATGTATCACATTGGCAACGGCAACGGCACGTGCGCCAACATCAAGGCGGCCAACGTCACGATCTACGCGATCCAGGTCAATACCGGCGGCGATCCGCTGTCGACGTTGATGCAGAACTGCGCAAGCTCGAGCGACAAGTTCTGGATGCTGACGTCGTCGGACCAGATCATGACCGTGTTCAACACCATCGGCACCAACCTGACCAAGCTCCGCGTCGCTAGGTAACCTCCGCAAATCGAACGACGCGCGGGGCGGATCTTGGGGATCCGCCCCGCTCAGTTTTTGTCCCGAACGGCGGCGCGGCGGGCACAAATAAAAAGCCCGGCGACCAGGCCGGGCTTTGCTGTCTCTCTCACCAAAAACTGTTACGCGACAGCGACGCTACAACGCCACAAAGCTCGTTACTTCGCCTTCGCCATCATCGTTTCGAACGGCTTGTAGGTCTCCTTGGCGAGATCGGCGCAGAGCTCGCTGATCTTGGTCGCCTCGGCGACGAAGCCTTCATAGGCGGTCTTGGCGTATTCGGTCTGCACTTCGATCGCCTTGTCGAGCGACTTGACGCCGAACAGCTTCTCAAGTGCGGCGGTGCTGTCCTCGAAGGCCTTCTTCGAATAGTCGGCCATCTCAACCGCGATCGCCTGGCTGCACTTCGACACCGCGCCCCACGATTTCAGGGTGGTATCCATGCTCTCTTTGCCGACCTGCTGAAGGTCGTCGAAATTCTTGACCATCGCTAACCCCTTCCCGGCCCGCTAATGGCGGGGCCTGCTGCAATTCGCGCCTCGGCCTGCCCGAGACATGTTTTGGATATAGTGCACTGCACAATAAAGTCAAGTTTTTCTGTTGCGGTGCGAAAAGCCCTGCAAAATCCGGGGGATTCTCTTAAGAATTTGTAAACCCTGATCCCCTAGCATTGTAACTTACGGCGCCGCGAGATTGCTATAAATCGGCCAAGATGGCGCTTTAGGGGATACGTCACCGAGTTGGGGTTGGGGAGAGCTATGTCGCCAGGTCGAGCTTGCGTCCAACGCCGTTGCCGTTGGGGCCTCCTCACTTTGACGATTGTGCTTGCGGCCACCGCCGTAATCGGCCCCGCTGAAGCGCGCCACCGTTTCTTCCGACATAAGGCCGCGGCCGAGGAAAGCTACGATCCGGCCTATGCCTCGATCATCGTAGACGCCAATTCCGGCCTCACGATGCAGGCGAGCAATGCCGACAGCCTTCGCCATCCGGCCTCGCTGACCAAATTGATGACGCTGTACCTGCTGTTCGAGCAGTTGCAGTCGGGCAAGCTGAAAATGAACACCGAGCTGCCGGTGTCCGAACACGCGGCCTCCATGGCCCCGTCAAAGCTCGACCTGAAGCCCGGTGAAACGGTCGACGTTGGCACCGCCATCCGCGCCATCGTCACCAAATCGGCCAACGACGTCGCCGTGGTGGTCGCTGAAGCGATCGGCGGCAACGAGCTCGCCTTTGCCCAGGAAATGACCGCCAAGGCGCGGGCACTTGGCATGGTGCACACCAACTATCACAACGCGTCCGGCCTGCCCGATGAGGCCCAGATCACCACCGCGCGCGACCAATCGATCCTCGCCCGCGCGTTGCACGACCGCTTCCCGCAGTATTTCCACTATTTCTCGATGCAGAACTTCGTCTACCGCGGCAAGACTATCCGCAATCACAATCACCTGCTGGGTAGCGTGCCGGGCGTCGACGGCATGAAGACCGGCTACATCCATGAATCCGGCTTCAATATCGTTGTCTCGGTGCACCGCGACAATCGCGCTCTCGTCGCCGTCGTGTTCGGCGGCCGCTCGGCACCGGCGCGCGACGTGCGTGTCGTCAGCCTGATCAACAACAACATCAACGTCGCCGCCGTGAAGCACACCGCGCCAATGGTGGTCGAGGGCTGGCAGACGCATATCGCGCAGGCTCCGGCCGCTCCGAAGGAAAAGGTTGCCGCCGCGGCTCCGGCTCAGGCCGTGCAGGTCGCCGATACAACGCCGGCCCCACAAGCTGCGCAGATCGCCGCTGCTCCGCCACCGCAGGTCCAGCAGGTTGCCGCGGCTGCCCCGCTCGCGCCGCCGCCGGCACCGCCTCTGGCCGCGCCTGGGCCGCAGCCGGGCTCGACCGACCCCATTAAGCCGGTTCTCGTGAAGACCGTCAGCGTCCAGCCGGGCATGATGCACACGGCCTCGTTGTCGCCGCTGCCGTCCGCGAGCCGAACCCTGACGCCTCCGCCGAAGAACGCAAATCCGCCGGTCGTGACGACGGTCAACACCGTGAAAACGTCAACGCCGCCGCCGCCCGCCAAGCCGACGCACCCGACCCAGTTCGCCTCGGCCGGCGCCAATGTGACGGTGCCTGCCGCGGCCGCTCAGGAGCTCGCCGCCAAGCCGCGTGGCGGCTGGATGATCCAGGTCGGCGCTCTCGACAACGAGAGTGACGCCAAGCAGCGCCTCACGACGGCGCAAAGCAAGGCCAAGGATCAACTCGGAGAAGCCTCGCCGTTCACCGAGCTGGTGACCAAAGGCGACAAGACGCTTTATCGCGCCCGCTTCGCGGGCCTCGAGAAGACCCAGGCGGAAGCCGCCTGCAAGAACCTCAAGCGCAGCGAAATCCCTTGCATGCTGCTTAAGAATTGAGGGCTAGAAAAAAGTCGATAACGGGAGCTGCCAAACAAATTCAGGAGCCGCTGATGGTGTTGCGTATGGAGTACCTCAGCGATGGCGGCGAAGAAGAACGTCCTTGGCTTCGTTGATGCGGGCCGCAAGATACGTCGTTCCCCCCTGGTCGGGATGGAATTTCTTCATCAGCGTGCGATGCGCGCTGGCGATGTCTTCGGCGCTCGCGCCCGGCTGCAGGCCAAGGATCTCATAGGCCTCCTTTTCCGTCATTTTGCCGCGAGCCGTCGAGCGCCGCGCGCCCGCGTCACCTTGCGTGTTTTCACGCCCGCCGGTCTGCCAGCGGTACGGATTCGCAATCCCTAAATTTTCGAACGGCGCCCAGCCGAGTAATCCGAGCCCAAAGGCGCCGAGCGGCACCGCGACCCAGAGTTCGCCGCGCATCCCAAGAAAAACGGCAAGCCCGAGCGCCAGCAGTCCGCCGGCGATCTTGACGACGCGGGCGCCGACCTTGGGATCGACCTTCGAAATGACTCTGAGCACCCACAGCGCAAGCACCAGCGCCAGAATGCCAAAAACGAGTGCGGGCATTGCCGCACTCTATACCGATTTCACAAAGGGTGTGGAACGTCAGCCGATGACGTCGTGGACCTGCAACGGCTGGTCCATGACCGAGTACCATTCGGCGCGGGCCGCGGCACGGCGTTTGCCGTTTTCCGAGAGCGGCAGGTGAAGCAGGTTGAGCAGCGCGACAACTTCCTCGCGCGCGGTCAGATGCGACATGTTCGGCTTGGTGCCGAGCGTCGTCTCGTCGAGATCGTCGAGCGCGGTCAGGCCGCGCGGGAAGAATTCGCGATAGACGACGCGCTCGGCGAAACCTTCGATGCATCGGAAGCCCATGCGCTTCGACAATTCGGCGAGCCCCTCGCCGACCAGGCGCTTGTTGCGCGAGCCGAGCGCGGACAAACGGTTGCGCACCACGATCCAGTCGGTGAGCTTGCCGTCGACCAGCCGGCGCTGACGGCGCGCCTCGCGCACCATTTCGGCATAGTGGCTTTCGCCGGTGACGGCGAAGTTGGTCGGGTCGAGCGTGGCCAGCACGTCGAAGTCGAGGAATGAATTGTTGAGCGGCGTGACCAGCGTATCGGCCATCGAATGCGCGAGCCGCATCAGGTAGGTGTCGTTGCCCGGCGTGTCGACGACGACGACGTCGTGGGTGTGCTCGATCGCGCTGATGGCCTTCGAGAAGTTGGCAAACTCGATCGCTTCGTTAGCCTCGACCGACGGGCCTTCGCCGCGTTCGACGCAGTAGTGCGTCGGATGATCGAGCTTGATGCGCGCGCGCGCCGCCCAATCGCGGCGGTTCTCGATGTAGTGCGTGAAACTTTTCTGGCGCGAGTCGAGATCGATCGTCGCGACGCGCTGGCCGGCTTTCAGCAGCGCGACAGCGATGTGCAGTGCAGTTGTCGACTTGCCGGAGCCGCCCTTCTCGTTGCCGAGCACGACGACATGCGCAGACTGGGCAGCATCTTGGATCGGTTGGACCAACATGACGCGTCCTTTGACCCGGCAATTCTCAAGATATTAGCGGCTTTTAGTCAAGTTGTGCATCATTTAACCATTAACCCGCGTGGCCGGATTAACGCTGCTCTGCTACGTCCTAGCCCGCATTTACGACAATCCGCCGACAACCCGCGCCATGCCGACCCGCCCTAAGACTGTGCACACGGTTCCGACGCTACGCCGCGCCGTGGCGACGCTGCGGAAAGCCGGAAAAGTCGCCCTTGTGCCGACCATGGGCGCGCTGCACGCCGGCCATTTGGCGCTGGTGCGCGAAGCCAAGCGCCGCGCCCGCCGCGTCGTGGTGTCGATCTTTGTTAACCCAACCCAGTTTGCACCCAGCGAAGACTTTTCAAGCTATCCGCGCAACTTCGCGGCGGACCAGAAGGCGCTGCGCGACGCTCAGGCGGATCTTGTTTGGGCGCCAACGCCGAAAGTCATGTATCCGGACGGCTTTTCGACGCGGATCGAGCCAAAAGGCGCGGCCTTGGCCGGGCTCGAGGACAAGTTCCGTCCGCACTTTTTCGGCGGCGTCGCCACCGTCGTCGCCAAGTTGTTCACCCAGGTGGAACCCGATTTCGCGCTGTTCGGCGAGAAGGATTATCAACAGCTTTGTGTGGTCCGGCAGATGGCCAAAGACCTTGACCTGCCGCTGACCATCGTCGGCGTGAAGACCGTGCGTGAGAAGGACGGCTTGGCGCTGTCGTCGCGCAATGCCTATCTCTCGGCGGCAGAGCGCAGCGTCGCACCGGTTTTGCATCGCGTGCTCAAATCGAGCGCGGCGCGTATCAAGAATGACGAGCCGATTGCGCATGTGCTCGACGTCGGCCGGCGCGAAATCGACGTTGCCGGCTTCGCGCTCGACTACCTCGAAGCGCGGCACGCTGTGACGCTCGCGCCCGTCACCTCGCGAAAAGACGGCCCGATCCGGCTTCTGGTCGCGGCCAGGATCGGCAAGACGCGGCTCATCGACAATATCGCCGTCTAGCGCGCGGACGCTCAGATCGACCCGGGCTTACTGTTGCGCGCCAATGCCCGGCTGCAACAGCTTGGCCTGCGCGATGTCCTCTTCGCCGCCGCCGATGTCGCCGTGATTGCGCTTCGCCATGCCGCGGTTGAAGAAGGCCTCGGCGTATTTCGGATTGAGTTTGACCGCCTGATCGTAGTCGGCGATGGCGCGCGTATAGTCCTGCTTGGCGATGTCGGTATTGCCGCGGTTCATGTAGGCCACGGCATTTTTCGGATCGACCTTGACCGCCTGATCGTAGTCGGCGATGGCGTGCTCGAAATCCTTCTTGAGCTCATACTCGACGCCACGATTGGTGTAGAGCAGCGACAGCACGCGCTTCTGTTTTGCAGCATTGTATTTCTTGGACTCGATCGCCCGCGTGCACGCTTCGATCGCTGCGTCGCCCGACGCCGTCTTGCAGGTGTCTCTGTCGTCAGCCGCCGCGAAATTACAGTTGCCCAGCGCCATCACGGCCGCGATCGCGATGGCGGGGACCACCGGCATGAGCCGCATGTTCGCCCCCTATCCTGACCGACTTGCGGTGCAAGCCTAGCACCGCGGCCGAAGGGCGTCACGCAGCCGTCACAACAGGCCCAATTCCTGTAATTCGCGGCGCATTTGCTCAGGCATGCGGGCGGCGCCGGGCGCGGCACGCGCCAGATCGCGCGGCGCATCCTTCACCTCAAGATAGCGCCAACCCTGGAAGGCCGAGCGCGGCCGCGGCTCGACCAGCACCAGTTTGCCGTCGAGCACGACCTGGCAGCGCTTGATGCCGTCTTTGCCGGTCGTCGGGCGAATATCGAGGATGCGCTCGCGGCACGCGATTTGTCCGCGGATCACCCAAAAAAGCGAGCCCCCGTCAGTGAGCTCATCGGCGCGCTTGGGAAACATGCGTGTGGTGTGGATGTGCTCCGCCGGCTGGCGCCGCTTTTTCTTCTCCTTGAGCTTCTGCTTGATCCAGTCTTCGAGATCGGCGACGGAGTCGCAGCCGACGCAAAGCTTGATGAGATGAAACGGCATATCCGAAGTTCCAGCGCGCAGTTCTTGCCTTGCACCCTACCTAACTCCCGCGGGCTCTGAGCGAAAGCCGCCCGATCGGCTTCTCCCCGACATCCGCGCGGGCCCCCTATTGCAAAAACAGGGCTGCCTGACGGATGATATGCTCGCAATCGGCATTGGGGCTGTTTTGCGTATAGGGGGGCTTATGAAGAAACTCGCGCTCGTGCTCGTCGCCATCGCGTTGGCCGTTTCGCCGGCTTGGGCCAAGAAGCACAAGAAGATGACCAAGGAAGAGAAAGAGGCCGCGGACATCGCGCAGCAGCACGACAACACCCGCCGTGCCGTGCGCGACGCGCTGCCCCTGGTGCTGCCCAGCTGGTCGCTGCCGGTCTTCTTCGGCACGCATATGGACGACCAACTGCACAAGATGTAGGGCGTGGCCCCGCTCTAGGCGGAAGGCACCGCGTCGATCACAAGTACCTTGGCGCCCTCGGCAACTTGGGCGCCGGGTACGGCCGCGATCTCCGCCACAACGCCGTCGTGCGGCGCGGTGAGCGTATGCTCCATTTTCATCGCTTCGATGATGGCGACGCGCTGGCCGCGGACGACGGCCGCGCCCTGTTCGACCAGGACGGCCAGCACCTTGCCGTGCATCGGCGCGCGCACCAGGCCGCCCCGGCTCTGATCGGCGGCTTCATCGAAGGCGAGGTCGCGCAGGGTCACCTTGGTCTGCCGGCCATTGCGCAACACGTAAGCCGCGCCGTCGGCAACGACGGCGACGGCATCGGCCGCGGCCTTGACGCCGTCGATCGTCAATTCGGCGCCACGCGCGCCATAAACGAGCTCCGCGACGACACTTTCGCCCTCGGCGAGCAACGGGAGCGCCAGCCTGCGCGTGCCGGATAGCTGAAAGGCGTCGGCGGAATCCCAAGGAGACACAGGCGACGGCGGCGTGTCCGGTTCGCGCTCGACGGCTGCGGCGATGCGAACGCGCTCGCGCTCCATCAGCTTCTGCGCGCCGAGCGCGGCCGCCGCGCGGTCGAGACTTTGCGGTGCGGCGCCGAGTGCGGCGAGGTTGCGGTCGATGAAGCCGGTGTCGAACTCGCCGTTGCGGAAACCTGCCGCGCGCGCAAGCGCGGCGAGGAAGGTGAGATTACTGCGCGGACCGAGCGCGATCGTCTTGTCCAAGCCTTCCGCCAGCCGGTCGAGCGCCTGCAGGCGCGTTGCGCCATGCGCGATCAGCTTGGCGATCATCGGATCGTAGAACGGCGTCACCTCACTGCCGGTCTCGACGCCGGTATCGACGCGCAGCTCGCCAGCGGGAAATTGCAGCGCGACCAGCCGGCCGGTCGACGGCAGGAAGCCGTGCGCCGGATCCTCGGCATAGATCCGTGCCTCAACGGCGTGACCCGAGAGCCGCACCTGGTCCTGCTTGAGCGGCAACGGCTCGCCTGCCGCGACGCGGAATTGCCATTCGACCAGATCGAGGCCCGTGACCGCCTCGGTGACCGGATGCTCGACCTGGAGGCGCGTGTTCATCTCCATGAACCAGAAGCCGCCCACCTTGAGCCCGCCCTCACCGTCTGCGATGAACTCGACCGTGCCGGCGCCCTCGTAGCCGACCGCCTTGGCGGCGGCCACCGCGGCGGCACCCATGGTCGCGCGCAAGTCGGCGCTCATGCCCGGCGCAGGCGCCTCCTCGATCACCTTCTGGTGGCGGCGCTGCAGCGAGCAATCGCGCTCGCCGAGATGAACGGCGTTGCCGTGACGATCGGCGAAGACCTGCAGCTCGATGTGGCGCGGATGGCTGACATATTTCTCGATCAGCATCCGGGCATCGCCGAAGGCGCTTTGTGCCTCGCGTTGCGCCGCCTCGAGCGCGGCGTCGAAATCGGCATGCTTGTCGACGCGCCGCATGCCTTTGCCGCCGCCGCCGGCGACCGCCTTGATCAGCAGCGGATAGCCGAGCTCGTAGGCCTTCTGCTTGAGGAATTTCGGCTCCTGCCGCTCGCCGTGATAGCCTGGCACCACCGGCACGCCGGCTTTCTCCATCAGCGCCTTGGCGCGATCCTTGAGCCCCATGGCGCGGATCGCCGCAGGCGGCGGACCGACGAAGGCAATGCCGGCATTCAGGCAGGCTTGAGCGAAGTCCGCATTCTCTGACAGAAAGCCGTAGCCGGGGTGGATGCAGTCCGCGCGCGCGGCTTGCGCGGCGGCGATCAGCCGCTCGGCGGATAGGTAGCTCTGCGCCGCCGGCGACGGACCGATGTGCAGCGCTTCGTCGGCAAGCCGCACATGGAGCGCGTTGCGGTCGGCGTCCGAATAGACGGCGACCGTGCGCAGCCCCATCCGCTTGGCGGTGCGAATGACGCGGCAGGCAATTTCGCCGCGATTGGCGATGAGAACTGATTTGAACATCGGCGCCCCGGGTCGCGCCGATACTAGCGCGTGGCGGACGGCGCCGCTTGCGGCGTTGGGACCTTCGGCGATGCCGGCGCCTTGGCGTCGGTTGCAGGCTTCGCCGGCGGCTTGCCACTGGCCTGCGGCTGATTGGCCTGGCCTTGGGCTTGGGCCTGCGCTTCCGCGCCCTTCGGCAAAGGCGGTTCCGAATTCATGATGCTGACCGGCGGGATGGAGGCGGCCGACGGGAAGTCCCAGTGCTCGCCTGGCTTGATCGCCGGGGTCGTCGTCTGGCCGTTGAGGCTCGCGACCGGCGGCGGCGACGACAACACCGACACGGCCGGCGCCTTCTCGACGGACCTCGCCGGCGCGTTCCATTCCGCGACGTAGCGCGAGACGTACTGGTCGTAGACCTGCGCGCTCAAATTCGATTTAAGCGCGCTCGAATCTTCGACCAGCGCGAAGGCGGCGCATTTCTCAGGCGTGCAGCCGTCGCGGATCGACAGCACGTGGGCGGCAACGCCGAAGCGGTCGAGCGCGACTGCACGGCGGGTCGAGGCAAACAGCGCCATCGTCCCCGCGTCACGGTCGGCCGCGGCATCGGCCAGCAGCTTGAGCCGCGCGTCCATGTAGGCGGTGGCGGCGGCGGCGCTTTGCGCCGTGCCGAACACCATCTTCTCGCAGGCATTCTCGACCGCCTCGCCGGCGCCGCCGTCGAGACAGGCAAGCGGCGATCCCGGCGCCAGCGCGACGCGGTTGAGTTCGGCATCGCGCGTCAGCAAGGCCCGTCGTTCGGCGGCCTGCTCGGCGACGCGCGAGCGGTCGATCAGTGCAAAGACGGCAAAGCCGGCGAGCGCGAGCGCCGCAACAGAGAAGACGATGCGAAGGATGGCGCCCATTGGTCCTCGTGGGTCCGTGTGCCTAGTGCACCTCAATCTTGGCGCTTTTTACCACGGCGGCCCATTTTTCGATGTCCTTGCGCAGGAAGGCATCGAATTGATCTGGCGTCTTGACCATGGGGACCGCGCCCTGTTTGGCCCAGGCCTCTTTGACGTCAGGCAGTTCGATCACCTTGTTGATCGACTGGTTGAGGAAGGCGACGACATCCTTCGGCGTGCCCTTCGGCGCCATCACGCCGATCCAGATGGTCGATTCATAGCCCTTCACGGTCTCGCCGATGGTCGGCAGGTCGGGCGTCAGCGCCGAGCGCGATGCGCCGCTGGTACCGAGCGCGCGGACCTTTCCGGCCTTGGCGAGCGACGTCATGGTGGTCACGGCGTCGAACATCATCTGCACCTGGCCAGCGAGCACGGCGTTACGCGCGTCGCCCGAGGCCTTGTAGGGGACATGGACGACATCGATGCCGGCCATGCTTTTGAAGAGCTCGCCCGCCATGTGATAGGGCGTTCCCGGTCCCGATGAGGCGTAATTGAGCTTGCCCGGGTCCTTCTTCGCCATATCGATGAATTCCTTCACCGACTTCACCGGCAACGAGGTCGGAACTACCATCACCAGGTCGGAATAGTTGATACTCGCGACCGGCACGAAGTCGCGCATCAGTTGGAACGGCTTGTTCGGCAGCAGCGACTCGTTGGTGGTGTGGGTGTTCGACATGATCAGCAACGTGTAGCCATCCGGCGCGGACTTCGCGACGGCATCGGTTCCGATCAGCGAACCGGCGCCGGGCCGGTCCTCGACGAGGAAGGATTGTTTGGTCTGCTCCGACAGGTGCTGGGCCAGCACGCGGGCGTAGATGTCGGCCGGGCCGCCAGCGCCGAACGGCACGATGAGTTTCACAGGGCGGCTCGGATAATCCGCGGCCGAGGCCGGGATAGCAGCAAGCACGGGCAGAATGAAAGCGATCAATCGCAGGAAATCACGCATAGTCTCTCCTATTGTACGGATTTGTGTTGTTTTCCGCCCCGATCAGGTGCCGCCCGCGGACTTGAAGCCCGGCGCGAGATCGCTGGCTGCAGCGAATGCCCCCTGCGCCTCGACGGAGGTCATGGCGACCGTGGTGCGCATGTCGGTGACGCCGCCGCCGCTTGCCGCCGCCAACAGCGCCGCCGCCGCCTGGGTGTCGTTCGGGAGTTCGGCGATGGCGAGGAAGTCATACTCGCCAAAGGTGACGTAATAGCCGATCAGACGGCCGCCTGCCTTGGACAGCAGGCGCGAGGCCGCGTCAGCGCGGTCCTCCGGCCGGACAATCATGCCCTTGATCGCCTCGCGGGTGTATCGGCCCTGCGTAATGTAGATCGGCATGCGCTCCTCCCATGCGGGCTCAGCCGCAGTCACGCATCATAAGCCACGACGAACGTGAAATCGCGGAGGCCTAAGCCCGGTCGAGCTGGCTTTCCTTCGCCACGCGCTCGAAGGCCTCGCCATTGCTCTTGATCCGGTACTGGTAATCGTCGCCTTCGGACGGCAGCAGCTTGACCACGGTGTAGCTGCCGGTCGCGGCGGCGCGGCCGAAGGTCGGCGACGTGTAATAGACCGTCTCACCGACGTGATACTTGTGTGCGCGCACGGGGACTTCGTGCGCGGCGATCGGCTGCATCGGCGGGCTGATCGTGCGGATCATCTTCGACGGTTTGACCGCGCTCGGTGCCCGAGCCACGCTCTTGCCGATCGTGGCAACACTGCGACGCGCAGACTTTGAGGCCTTCTTCGCCGTCGCACGGACGCTTTTCGCGGCCTTTTTGGTGGTGCGCCGGGCGGTTTTGGTGGACCGCCGGGCGGTTTTTGCTGAATGGGTACTCATAAAGGTCAATATAGCAGCAAATTTTGTTGGCGTGCGAAGTTTTTATCGGGTTAATTTTAGTGTTTTCAATAGCTTAGATCGTCATTTTTGGCCGTTTTTCAGGCCTCCCAGGCCTCGCCACGGCCTCGCCCAAATTTGGCCCCGCGACGCGGGCAACGCCGGAACTGTGACGCCAGCCGAGGCGTTGCGAACCGGGTTCTAGGAGGTTGCCATGCGAGTCCTGCTCGGAATTATCCTTGGCGCAGTGCTGATCGTCGGCGGTGCATATCTGTACGACTCTCATCACGCCGCTGAAGCCGTGAACGCCCCCGCGACCGCGCAAAAGCCGGTGGTCAATTGGGACGTGGTCGAGACCAAATGGGGCCACTTGAGCACGCGTGCGCGCGCCGAGTGGAACCGGATCGCCTCCCGGTAATCGCTCACGCCAGCTAGGACGCGGTCAGGTCGGTTGATTGCCGACTTCCTCACGCATACCGACGCGAAGCGCATTCACGATCTCGCGGCGGTCCATCCGCGTACCGTCATCGCCTTCGATCAATAGCGGCAGCCGCCCGCCCTTTTCGACGTGACGCGACCACAACAGTGCGTCGTCGAGCGTGTTGAATTCCTTGAACAGCATCTGGTCCTTGCCGATGGCCGAGACATCCTCGGCGCCTTTTGGCCCGCTATAGACGCGGAATCGCATGGCGAGACCTCCATTTGTCAGGGTGATGACCCGATAACCGACGGCCAAAGCGGTCGGTTCCCTGCCTGCGACGCCGTGATATCGTCATCCCGCCGGGAGGTCGGATGCGGGCAGCCTATTACGAGCGCAACGGTTCCGCGCGTGAAGTCTTGCGCGTGGCCGACGTCGAGACGCCGCAAGCCGGTTCCGGCGAGGTGCGCGTGAAACTCGCGACCTCCGGCGTCAATCCCTCCGACGTCAAATCGCGCCAGGGTCTAACCCGCAAGATCGCCTGGCCGCGCGTCATCCCGCAGAGCGACGGCGCCGGTGTCATCGATCAAGTTGGCGACGGTGTGCCGAAGTCGCGCATCGGCGAGCGAGTTCTGGATCTGGAACGGACAGTGGAAGCGCGCGTTGGGCACGGCTGCGGACTACATCACCCTGCCCGCAGCGCAGGCTGTTAAACTGCCCGACAAGGTAGGTTTTGATGCCGGCGCCTGCCTCGGCATCCCGGCCATGACCGCCTATCACGCGGTGGCGCTGAGTGAAGCCGGCAAAGGCGTCACGCTGCTGGTCGCAGGCGGCGCGGGCTCGGTCAGCCAATACATCATCCAGTTCGCCAAGATGACGGGGGCGACTGTGCTGACGACGGTCTCCTCGGCCGAGAAGGCCAAGATCGCGCGCGAGGCCGGCGCCGGTCACACCATCGACTACAAGCGCGAGAACGTCGGCGAGCGGGTCATGGAGATCACCGGCAAGCGCGGCGTCGATGCCGTCATCGAAATGGACCTCGCCGCCAATGCCAAGCTCATCCCGTCGGTGCTGCGACCGAAGGGCAGCGTCATCGTCTACGGCACCGGGGCGGAGGCGGCGTTACCGGCGGCGTTTTGCCTGACCAATTCGATCACATTGAAGTTCTTCCTGGTCTACGAGCTTGGCGCCGACGATCGCCTGCGCACCCTTGCGGCCATCACTGCGGGCCTCGAGAGCGGCAGCCTGGCGAACCGCGTCGGTCCGACCTTCCCACTGGCCGACATCGCCGCCGCACACGAAGCGGTCGAGCGCGGCACCATCGGCAACGTCATCGTCACCATCTAGGGGCCGAGGATGGGAGCGGCATCGAACCGTTTCGGCTGGTATCTCGCGGTGCTCCAGCTGTTCTTCAATCTGTGCTGGACGGTCTACGTCATCTACCTGCCTGCGCTGGCCGCCGCCGCCGGCTTTGCGCCGCGAACCGTCATCTGGATCCTGCTGCTCGATCAGGCGATCTTCACGGTGAGCGATTTCGCCACCGGCGTCGTCACCGACAAGGTGGCACGCACGCTCGGCAATCTCGGTATTTACGTTGTCGCGGCGACGGCGTTGTCCTGCGCGGCCTTCCTCGTCATGCCGCTGTTTGCGGGCTTTGGCGCCGGCGCGCTGATGGTGCTGATCCTGGTGTGGACCGTCACCTCATCCGCGCTGCGGGCGCCGCCGCTGATGCTGCTCGGCAAATACGCCCGCAAGCCGGCAATCCCATTCCTGTCAGCGCTCGCCATGCTCGGCTATGGCGTCGCCGGCGCGCTCGGCCCCTACCTCACCATCACGCTGCGCGATGTCGATCCGCGCATCCCCTTCGCCGCCGCCAGCATTATTTTAATGCTGACCACGCTCGGCATGATCACGGTGGAGCGCCATCTTGCGGCCTCGCCGCACCCGGCGCCAACCGCGCCGGTGCGTTCGTTCGGCACCATGACCAAACCGGCGATCGTGTTCGTGCTCGGCATGGTGACGTTGGCGCTCGGCTATCAGATGCATTTCGCGCTCGACTCTGCACCGCTGTTCCTGCGCTTCACCAAGGCGGACCAGCTGCAATGGCTGATGCCCGTGTTCTGGATCGGCTTCAACATCTCGATGTTCCCGGCGAGCCTCGTCACCAGGAAATTCGGCGGCTATGCGGTGATGGGCGTCTCGGCGCTGATCGGCGCGATCGCCATCATCGCGGCGCATCTCGCGCAGGAACTCGGCCAGATGGTGGTGGCGCAATTCGCCGCCGGCGCAGCCTGGGGCGCGATCCTGATGAGTGCCTTCACGGCGGCGTTTGCCATCGGCGAGAACGGCGGCGAAGGCCGCATGACCGGCTTGCTGTTCTCGGCGCTGGCGCTCGCGACCTTCACGCGCATCCTCACCGTCGCCACCGGCTTCAACACCGATCCCTCGCTCAAGGCGGCGCTGCAATGGACACCGACAGTGTTCTGGGCGCTGGCGGGCGCGGCCCTGCTCTACATCGCGGCGGCGAAGGTCAAAACACTGATGGCGCGCTAGCCCGAATGCCTACCAAGGAGTCACATAGCCATCGTAATAGGGTCGATAGTAATAGGGATATGGACGGTAGTAGTACGGGCGATAGTAAGGACGATAGTAGGGACGGTAGTACCCGTAATACGGACGATAGTAGGGCCGGTAATAGGGACGATAGTACCGGTAGGGACGATAATAATATTGCACGTCCTGCGCCGCCGGCGCCGGAGCGATTTGACCGACTGCGGATCCCTGCACTGGCGTCGCCAACGCGCTGGACATTCCGGCAAGCCCCAGCGCAATCGCGACGAGCGTGCATTGAATAGTTATTCGTGCTTTCGGCATGAGATGTTCCTTTCAAAACAAGGATTCCACTGCCGCTGCGATCGCTGTTTGATTCAGATCAAGCCGCTTAGCCGATTGTCGCGCATTTCTTTTAAGGAACAGAATTTCTTTTAAGGAACAGAATTTTGATTTAGCTCAAGCATTTTGAGTGCCTTCTTCGTTAGATGCTTCTTGAGCAAAAAGACGATGAGTTATTCTCCATGAACGCCGCCCTGCCTATGACGGCATTAGTTGGAATTGGCGATCTCCTTCCGACTCAGATGACGGTTGGATTGCGCGAAGTAAATATCAAAAGGAGACGATGGCGTGATGCGCAATCACGGAAAGCGCGTGATCAAATTCTTGCGTCTCATACTGTCCCGGTCGTCAGGTGGCGCGGCGATTCTTTTTACCTCATTGACCGTCACCATTTCATTCGCGCTCTTCGCGACGAAGGCGTCAAGATTGTAGAAGTCGAAATAGTTGATGAATTCGATGATCACGACGTATTTGATTTTTGGGCTGCTCTAAGTGCCCGAGGCTGGATGCATGCATACGACGATAAGGGGCGACAGCACCATTGTGCGGCTATTCCGCGGTCCATAGACGGGCTCTCAGATGATCCTTATCGTTCGTTGGCCGGCGCTTTAAGAAGAGCGGGCGGATACGCTAAGAACATCGCTCCATTTAGTGAATTTTCCTGGGCAAATTTTCTCCGGAACTCGAATCGACCGAAGTATTTTTGAAGACGATTTTGACGGCAGCGTTCACATCGCGGTTGCGTTAGCCAGCAGTGCCGAAGCTGCGGCGCTGCCAGGCTGGATTGGCGTTCACGCGGAGCAAGCCGCATAAGTGCCCCGATAAGAAAGCCATTCGGCATTCCTACCTTCGGGGTCATGTCCGATTTGGGACGTAAGCGGACATCCTATGGCGCCACGACCGCATCCTTCAGGCCCACCGCATTAAACGCGCGCCTGACCACGCCCGATGTCTTCGCATCGTCGAGCAGCGCGGTCGCAACCTTCAGCGCGGCCGCCCGCCCCTTGGGCACGGCAATGTTGATGCCGGTCTGCTGGAAATTGCCCGGCAGGATGCGGGCGCCCGGCAGCTTCGGCATCAAGGGCGCGAGGGAGTCATGCGTCAGCGCAAAAGCATGGCCGTCGCCCTTGCCGGCCATCTCGGTCATCAGATCGACGCTCGGCACTTCGACGACCTCGGCGTTGGGTGCGGTGCGGCGCGCGCTGCGGCCCGTCGTCGTGTTCGAAATGGCGACGATGCGCACGCCCTTGCGGTTGACCTCATCGATGGTTTTGATCGCCGAGCCCGCCGGTACGAGGTACGTGCTCTCGATGATGAAATAGGCCGGGCCGAAATCGACCTTCTCGGCGCGCGCGGCATCGTGCGGCATGAACGCGAGGTCGCACGTCCCCTTGTTCACCGCGTCGGTGACCTGGCCGGAATTGTCATAGACCTGCATTTCCAACGGCAGGCCGAGCTTGGCGGCGAAGGCGCGCAGCAGCTCGACGGTGACGCCTCTGACCTCGCCCTTGCCGTCCTTGATGGCGAAGAAGGCCGAGCCAGCCGGCGCGACCACGACGCCGCCGCGGAGTTTTCCGGTCGGGGCAAGCTGCTTGATGTCTTCGGTGGTCGTCATGGGCCGCCGCGTTTAACACGCGTCTTGCGAACGTACCACCCGGGTCAGGCCAGGATGTTCAGCAGCGGCTGTTGCGGTGCGTTCGCGGGACCGGCATTGCCCGACGGACTGACGGCATTCGCCAGTTCCTTGAGCGCGCCGCCGAGAATGGTGGCCGGCTGGCCCGATAACCCGCTTTTCTTTTTGTCGTCATCACCCGGCAACTGCCCGGGCGGCGCACTGGGGTCCTTGCCCTGCTTGGCGGTCGCCACCTCGCACGAACTCGTGCAGACGTAACCGTTGACGACGGTGATCATGCGCAGCACGCCCCCATACACGAGACACGCTAGGCGCCGCTGGTAAACCGATTTTGAATTCGCCGATCACACGTGCGTGACGGGATCACTTGCGCGGGCTGAAGTTCTGGTTCGGGAACGCCGGACCTGAGGGGCGCTGAATAACGACGAAGCCGTTCTCGGTCGCCTGATGGCAGGAATTGCAGGCTTCGGTCAGTCTGTCGTAGCCCGCGGCGAAGGCCTTGCTGTCCTTGGCGTCGAGCGCCTTCTCAATCTCCGCGATCTGGCCGGTGATAACGGCGTCAAGCATCTTGCCGAGCGGCAGGTTCTTGAAGGTCGGATAGAGATCCTCGACGTCCGACATGATCTCTTTGATCTCGCCGAGCTGATAGGCGGCGAGTTCCCAGTTCTGCGCGCTGCCGGCGTACCAGAGCTTGGCGTGCTCGCTCTGGATCACGTTCATGAACTGCTCGATGCCGGGGACGTAGCTCTTGGCTGCCGCCTGCCCTTCCTCCGCGGCCGGCGGCGTCTGCGCGAAGGCGGAAAGCGGCAACACCACGGCAAGCGTCAGGACGATCGTGCGGCCGTTCATCGACAACCTCTTATGCAAGTCTTGGAAACAACACCGGAATTCTTCGATCTGAAAGCCGCGCAAACGAACCGTTGGTATCACCGCCGCCCGCCATCGATGAAACCAATATAGGGGTATCATCCGTATCTGCGGGAGCGGATTCGGGAGACGGATGATGCGATTCATTTACGGCGTGTTCTGCGGCGCGTTCCTGATGCTGGGCTCGGCTTATCTGCACGACACCGGCCGGATCAAGGCCGGGCCGCCACAGCCCTTCGTCAACTGGGACACCGTGTTCGGCATGCTGCCGCACTAGAACTTCTCGGCCCAGGGTCGTACCTCGAGCTCCTGGGTCCAGGCGCTGCGCGGCTGTTGCAGGACATGCAGATAGCTTTGCGCGATGGCGTCGGGATCGAGCAGCGAATCCGGCGCATCCGGCGGCACGGGCCGCCGCGCACTCTTGATGCCGCCGTCGATGACGAAATGCGCGACGTGGATGCCTTGCGGCTGCAATTCGCGCGCCATGCTTTGCACCAAGCCGCGCAATGCGAACTTGCCCATGGCAAAGGGCGCCGACTGCGCATAGCCCTTCACCGAGGCGGACGCGCCGGTGAACAAGATGGCGCCGTGCTTGTTCGGCAGCATGCGGCGCGCGGCCTGTTGCGCCACGAGGAAGGCGCCGAAGGCGGTGATGGCGAGCGCCTTCTCGACGTCCGCCGGATCGAGATCGACAAGCGCACCGCGCGTGCGGAAGCTGGCATTGTAGACGACGACGTCGGGCGTCATTCGCGCGTCATCGAGATCGGCGAACAGTTTCTCGACCTCATCGCGCTTGGCGGCGTCACAGTTGAAGGCCTTGGCGCCGGTCGCCTTGACGAACTCGGCGAGCTTTTCGGCCGAACGCGCAGCGAGCGCAACCTGCATGCCTTCCTTGGCGAAGACGCGAGCGAGCGACGCCGAAAGGCCGGAGCCTGCGCCGACGATCAAGGCGGTGCGATAGTCCATGAGGCCGCTCCTTTGCTGCGCGATGCCGCAGCACTATCATCGGGCCATGACCATGACGCAACGCCTGAAGCTCGCCGCCATGCTCGCCGCGCTGGCCTCGTCTGCGTCCGCGCAGACGTCGGCGCCGCTGCTCGGACCCAAGCCGAGTTTCGTGCCGGGGATGTACGAGACGGAAAGCCGCAATTCGGCGTTCCAGGATCAGCCGGCGAAGAGCAAGACCTGCATCCCCTCGGCCAATTACGACGCCTTCCGCGACGAGACCATGGCGCAATACCAGAAGGGACCCGCAATTTCTGAAGGGCTGCGAGCTCAGCGACGTCAAGTCATTCTCGAACGGCTTTTCCTTCGCCATGCGCTGCAAGGGCGCCAAGACGGTCCTCACCTATCGCTTCGCCAAGGACATGGTGGCCGGCACCATCGAGACGCTGATCGTCGACGCGCCGAAATATTCGTCCTCAATCCTGACGATGATGCGCCGGGTCGGCGACTGCCCGGGCCAGGCCTCCGGCCGGCCGCTCTGACGATGCCGCCGGTTACTGCTTCTTGCAGGCGGCGGCGATCCACTTGGAATCGAGCCGCTTGTCGCTGCTGATGGTCTTGCCGCCATAGGAGACGTTGGACTTCACCGTGCCGGTGTAGTGGCGCGCATTCAAGAAGGTGATGTTGAGGTTGACGGCGATGAGCATCGTCTTGGCCTCGCCGCATTCCATGTCGAACGACAGCGTATTGCCTTTGTCCTGCATGTGCATGGCCTTGCACTGCTGGCCGACGCCCTGCTGGAGCTGCGTCAGCGCCTTGACCACGTCCTTGGCCTCTTCCGCCGTCATGCAGCTGGTCGTGACCTCGGGCTTGACGGGCTTGCCGTCCTCGGTGCCGGTTTCGGTGTCCTGCCATTCGCCGGGATCGAGCTGCATCGCTGCGTGGCTGGGCGCAACGTATAAACACGCTGCGGCCGCAACGACGGCAGCGAAAAGAGTTTTCATAAATCCCCCCGTGTCGCACGGCCGTGCCGGCCGTCTCACATTCTGAAGACCCCGAACTTCGTCTCCGGCACCGGCGCGTTGAGCGCGGCCGAAAATGCCAAAGCCAGCACGCGGCGCGTCTCCGACGGCGCGATGATGCCGTCGTCCCAGAGCCGCGCGGTCGCGTAATAGGGATTGCCCTCGGTCTCGTACTGCTCGCGGATCGGCGCCTTGAATTCCTCTTCCTCGACTTCCGACCACTTGGCGCCGCCGGCCTCGATGTTGTCGCGCTTGACGGTCGCGAGCACCGACGCCGCCTGCTCGCCGCCCATCACCGAGATGCGCGCGTTCGGCCAGGTGAACAGGAAGCGCGGGCCGTAGGCGCGGCCGCACATACCGTAATTGCCGGCGCCGTAGGAGCCGCCGACGATGACGGTGATCTTCGGCACCTGCGCGCAGGCGACCGCCGTCACCATTTTGGCGCCATCCTTGGCGATGCCACCCGCCTCGTAATCGCGGCCGACCATAAAGCCGACGATGTTCTGCAGGAACAGCAGCGGGATGCGCCGTTGGCAGCATAGCTCGATGAAATGGGCGGCCTTGAGCGCGCTCTCGGAGAACAGGATGCCGTTATTGCCGAGGATGCCGACCGGCATGCCGTAAATGTGCGCAAAGCCGGTGATGAGCGTGGTGCCGTAGAGCGCCTTGAACTCATCGAACTCCGAGGCATCGACCAGGCGCGCGATCACCTCGCGGATGTCGTATTGCTTCTTCAGGTCGACCGGCACCAGTCCGTCGAGTTCGGCGGTGTCGAGCGCCGGCTCGCGCGCCGTCATCAGCGGGATGTTGACCGTCTTCCTAGTATTCAGGTTCGCGACGATGCGGCGCGCGATCGACAACGCGTGATGGTCGTCCTGCGCGTAGTGGTCGGCGACACCCGACTTGCGTGCGTGGACGTCGGCGCCGCCGAGCTCCTCGGCGCTCACCACCTCCCCGGTCGCCGCTTTCACCAGCGGCGGGCCGCCGAGGAAGATGGTGCCCTGGTTCTTGACGATAATCGTCTCGTCCGACATCGCCGGTACATAGGCGCCGCCGGCTGTGCACGAGCCCATCACCACAGCGATCTGCGGAATGCGCAAAGACGACAGGGTCGCCTGGTTATAGAAGATGCGGCCGAAATGCTCGCGGTCGGGAAACACCTCGGTCTGGTGCGGCAGGTTGGCGCCGCCGGAATCGACGAGATAGATGCAGGGCAGCCGGTTCTCGCGGGCGATCTCCTGCGCGCGCAGATGCTTCTTCACGGTCGTCGGAAAGTAGGTGCCGCCCTTGATGGTGGAGTCGTTGCACACCACCATGCATTCGCGGCCCTCGACGCGGCCAATTCCGGTGATCAGTCCGGCGCCGTGGATGGCGTCGTCGTACATGGTGTTGGCGGCGAGCGGCGACAATTCGAGGAACGGCGAGCCGGGGTCGATCAGGTTCATCACGCGATCACGCGGCAACAGCTTGCCGCGGCCGACGTGGCGCTCGCGTGCCTTCTGCGAGCCGCCTTGTGCGGCTTCGGCGCGCCGGCGGCCAAGCTCCGCGACCATCGCGTGCATGCGCTCGGCATTGGCGCGAAATTCGGCCGAACCTTGATCGATCGACGATGTCAAAATCGCCAATGCGCCCTCCTTCAAGAGCGCGGCAGGTTGCCTTGAGGGAACCCGGAACGCAATCCCGTGAAAATCGAAGGGAATTTCAACAGACCGGGAACTGCGGAATGGGGCAGACGTTTTCAGTGTCACATGAATGCCTCGGGGGGCACCCAGAGGAGAGGACGTTATGAAGAAACTGCACCTGTTAGCGACCGTCGCGACCACGCTGCTGCTCGCAGCCGGGACCGCGTCGGCCCAGATGAGGAAGGACGAGGCGCCGCAGCGCGCGCCGGCCGCCCAGCAGAACGCCCCGGCCGAGAAGATCGCGCCGTCGATGAAGGAAGGTGAGCGCAAGACGCCTGAAACGACCGGCCAGGCCGCCAAGTCTGACGACAAGGCCAAGACCGACCTGAAGGCCAGCGACAGCAACAAGGCGAGCATGAAGGCCGAGACCAAGAAGCCCGAAACGACCGGTCAGGCGCCGAAGGTCTCGAACTCCAACAAGACCGAGATGAACGAGAAGAGCGGCGCAGCCAAGAGCGACACCAAGGCCGATAGCTCAAAGAGTGGCGCCACCGTGAAGGAGAACGCGACGACGAAATCGGGCGGCGAGACGAAATCCGGCGCGTCGGAAAAGTCGTCCGAAGTCGGTGAACGGCAAGGCCTCGACCACCGGTCAGGGCGCTGCGGCCGGCGCCGCCAATCTCTCGACCGAGCAGCGCACCAAGATCACGACCATCTTCAAACAGCACAAGGTTGAGCCCGCGCACCTGAACATTTCGGTGCATGTCGGCGCCACCGTGCCGACGAGCGTGCACTTCTATCCGGTGCCGACGGAAGTGGTCGAGGTCTATCCGGAATGGCGCGGCTACGACTACATCCTGGTTGGCGATGAAATCATCATCATCAATCCGCGCAGCCACCTGATCGTGGCGGTGCTGGAAGCGTAACAACGGCACGACAGGCGAATGGCAGCGGCCGGGAACTTTCCCGGCCGCTCTGTTCCAAATTGTCAGCCGCGAACATGGAACAGCGGTCGCGCGTGATCGTTGTTCCACAGTGTCGCGGCAGCGGCATGCAAATTCTCCCAAGGAGGCTTCAACGATGAAGACAATCACCACTCTCACCGCGGTTGCGGCTTTGGCGCTCGGCATGTCGATCGCCGCAGCGCAAACGCCCAGCACTGACAAGTCGCAGACGTCTGACAAGGCGTCGGGCACGCAGATGGATATGAAGTCCGCGCCGAAAGCCGGCACCACGGGCGCCAACACGTCCGACACCGGCATGAAGAAGAAGAACAAATCCGTCGAGAAGAGCCCACAGGACAACATGAAGGGCTCGACCTCGGGCGCGAACCCGAGCTCGAAGTAATTCTCGTATATCGATGAGCCCCGCGTCCCGGCGACGCGGGGCTTGTCGCGTCAGTGACACGTCATTTGACACAGCCGCATGCGGTTCCCGCATGACGCAAGCTTTCGCACGTGCGGAACGATCCGCATCAGGGATCATTGAGTCGGTGATCCCCGAAAACGAAATGAATGGAGGATTGAGATGAACAAGGACCGTATCGAAGGCAGCGCCACCCAGGCGAAGGGCAAGATCAAGGAGACCGTTGGCAAGGCGACCGGCGATGCCAAGCTTCAGGGCGAAGGCAAGGCCGATCAGGTCTCAGGCAAGACCCAGAACGCGATCGGCGGCATCAAGGATGCCGCCAAGGAAGCGCTCGAGGACTAGATTCGCCAACAACGCGACTGACAAGGAAAACCCGGCGCCCGCGGCGCCGGGTTTTCGCATCTTCACCGTGGGCCTTGCGCCGTACTAGGCTTCGCCGCCAACAACGGAGGCGGCGATGGACGCGCGGTTGAACGACTACAAGGATTTGAAGTTGAAGCTGGACGGCCTGGTGCCGCCAGGCCAGGGCTTTCATCGCAACCTGCTGTTCGATGCGATGTACGCCTCGCTGCCGCGCGATCCGCAAGTCAAGGTTCAGATTTACAATGCCGAGATCGTGCCGGGGGGCTACACCAACTGGCATTGCCACAACGGCGCGGCCTTCTTCGTCGCACTACAGGGCCAGTTCGAGGCGCATTTCCAGGAGGGTGTGCTGGTCAAGGCGAAGGCCGGCGAGTGCTACTCCGAGCCGATCGCCAAATTCCATCGCGGGCACAATCCGCATCCCGACCTGCCCTATCTCTGCGTTGGCCTGTGCTTCACCTCGCCGGACCGCGAGCACGTCACGAATTCCATCGAGCGGCCCTGGTGATTTGTTGCGTGGCGATGCAGCCCCAACGGATTTACGTCGGCCGCCATACGCCGCGCCATCACGATCTTGCGTTTTGACGGCCCGGCGGGGATGCGTTTATGTCGCGTTTATTGCTAAATTCGCTTTGCCGGGCCCCGAGCCCAGATGTCCCGCCGTACCGAGATCAGCGCCGGCATTCTCGCCTTCCGCTATAAGAGCCGCGGGCTCGAACTGCTTTTGGCCCACCCCGGCGGGCCCTATTGGCGCAACAAGGACGCCGGCGCCTGGTCGATCCCCAAGGGGCTGGTGGAATCGGGCGATCCGCTGACCTGCGCCAAGCGTGAGTTCAACGAAGAGACCGGCCTCACCGCCAAGGGCGACTTCATTCCGCTCAAGCCGATCCGGCAGCGCAGCGGCAAGACAGTGTATGCCTTCGCGCTCGAAGGCGATTACGACCTCGCCGCCTTCTCCAGCAACAAGTTCGAGATGGAGTGGCCGCCGCGTTCGGGCAAAAAGCAGAGCTTTCCCGAGATCGACCGCATCTCGTATTTCAAGCTCGCGACGGCGCGGCGCAAGATCCTGCCCGCGCAGCAGCCGTTCATTGACGAGTTGGTGAAGCGGCTGAAAGAGAAGCCCCCGACCTGAGCGGCTTACGCCCTCACCTTTTTCTACACCAGGACGGTGCTCGCTACGCTCGCACCTCTCGCCGCACGAAGACGGTGCTCGCTACGCTCGCACCTCCTGCCGCTGGAACGCGACATAACTGCCGACGAACAGCAGGATGCTGGCGGCGACCAGACCGACGATCTGCGGCCAGGCGACCAGCAAACTCTGCGACAGCGGCAGCGGCGCGCCCATCACCGCACCCTCGAGCTGGCTGATATAGACCGGCCCGAGCGTGCGCGTGGTCGGGTGCAACAGCGCCAGCACCGTCTCGCCGAACAGCGTCGACGGCGACAGCCGCGCCAGCATCTGCGCCGTCGTCACCAGCGTCGCCTGGTCGTCGGTCGGTACCAGCGCCTGCGTGATCGCCGGCACCAGCGACGGCCAGATCACGCTCAGAAACAGCCACAGGCCGAGCGTCACCAGCGCCGCGGTGGCCGGCGAGCGGAAAGTCACCGAGAACAGCATGGCGAGCGCCAGCCAGACGCCGGCATAGGCGATCGTGACGCCGAGAAAGACCAGCGCGCGGCCCATCTCGTCGCCGCCCGGCGGCACGCCGAGCATCAACAGGCCGAGGCCGATCACCAGCAGCCACAGCACGATCAGGCTGATCGACAGCGTGACGAGGCCGGCGAGGAATTTCCCGAACAGCAGCGCGTCGCGATAGATCGGCTGCGACAGGATGCGCGACAGCGTGCGCCGGCTATGCTCGCCGTTGACCGCGTCAAAGCCGAGGCCGATGGCCATCAGCGGCACCAGGAAGCCGAGGAACGACACGAAAGACGGCAGCGGCTCGCGCGCGGTCGTGAACAGCCGCAGGAACAGGAACGGATCCTCGGCGGTGGCATCGCGCACCTGCGTGATCGCGGCATAAACCGCGGCAAGCGCGGTGAGCACCACGAGCCATTCGAGCACCCGCATGCGGGCGCTGGCGAGATGATCGGACAACTCCTTCAGCACCACAACGCCGAGGCCTTGCCAAGGAGAGCCTTCACGCCGCATGACGCGCCTCCCCGTGCTGCGCGCCTTGGAAATAGCGCGTGTAGATCACCTCGAGGCTCGGTTGATCGAGTTTGAGCTCCTTGAGCCGTCCGCCCGCCGCCACCACGGCGGCGGCCGCCTCGGCACGCAGATCGCGATCGCAGGTGATGCGGAAGCGGCCCGGTGCTGGCGTCTCGACGCTGCGCACGCCCGCAAGCGCCGAGAGCCGCTTGACCAGGCCATCACCGCTTTCCGCCTCGACCTCGACGGCATAGCCGCCGCCCAGCACGTGGCGGCCGAGTTCCCCGACCGTGCCCATCAGCACGATGCGGCCGGCGTTGAACAGTGCGACGCGGTCGCACACGCTCTGCACGCGATCGAGCAGATGTGACGACAGCAGGATGCTGACGCCGTGCGCCTTGAGCGCCCAAATCAGGTCCAGCAATTCGATGCTGGCCTGCGGGTCGAGCCCGTTGGTCGGCTCGTCGAGAATGGCGATGCGGGCATCCTTCATGATGATCTCGGCCAGGCCGAGGCGCTGGCGCATGCCGCGCGAGAACGTGCCGACTTTCTTTTCCGCGACGTCAGCCAAACCGACACGCGCCAGCGCCGACGCGATGCGATCGCGGCGGGTGCGCTTGGCGATGCCCATCAGCCGCGCGGTGTAGTGCAGGTTATCGGCAGCCGTCATGTTGTCGTAGAAGCCGACGGTGTCGGGCAAATAGCCGACCAGCCGCTTGACCGCGAGCGGCTCGCGCATCGGATCGTGTCCGAATACGCGAGCCTCCCCGGAGGTGATGTCGCTCAAGCCGAGCAACATCAAGATCGTGGTGGTCTTGCCGGCGCCGTTCGGCCCGAGCAGGCCGAAGATCTCGCCGGGCGCGACCTTGAAGTTGATGCCATCGACGGCGACCGCCGTCCCATAGCTCTTGGTGAGGCCCAATGCTTCGATAACATTGGCCTCTATGACTGGCGGGATGCTCATCGGCGGCCAAAGCGCACGACGGCGCCCACCATGATGAGTAGTGCAGCACCGATGATGCCGACGCCGGCGACGCCCCACATCGTCGAGGTCGTCACGGTGACGCGGAAGTTCGCGGTGCCGTTCTCGCCGTGCGTTGAAGCACTGAGCGTGTTGACGTAGTCGCCGGCGATCGCCTTGGCCGGCGGCGTGATCAGCGCCTGCACCTGCTTGTGCTGGTTGGGCGCGATGCGATCGATGGTCTTGGGCTCGAAGCTCAGCTTCCAGCCGCTTGGCGCATTGCCCGACAGATCGATACTCTCCGCGGGCGCTGTACCGGTATTGGTGACCACCAGCGGAACGGACGTCTCCGTTCCGGCCGTGGCGTTGGCGCTGAGCAGGCCGTCAGGCCCGGCCAGCGACAGCTTCGGCTCGCCGGTGATATCGAGCGCGACGTCGGTCGCGGCATTGGCGCCTTCGGCTGCGACCTTGACCTTGACCGGATAGTGCCCGGCATCGACCGTGCTCGGCGGGCTGACCTTCAGCTTCACGTCCTTCGACTTGCCGGCATCGATCGGCACCGCGGTGAGCTGCTGCGTGCCGTAGGCCTCGGTGAACGAGGTGTCGAAGTTGCGCGGCGCGTCGGCGGCGAGACTGACCAGCAGCTTCTTGCCGCTGTCGTTCTTGACGGTCAGCGTGTACTCGAAGCTCGACGTGGTGGAGCCGCGCAGCTCAGGCAATTGCGGCTGCACCGCCAGCTTGGCGGGCAATTCCTTGGCCAATGTCACATTGACCGGCAGCGAGACCTGCGAGCCACTGCCTTGCGCACTGACGGTGAGCGTCTGCGTGCCGATCTTGGCGTCCTTCGGCACGTCGAGCCGCAGATCGAGCGACACGCTGTCGTCGGTCGCGGGCATCGCCGCGGCGACCGGCTGACCGCCGCCGAGCAGTGTCGCGGTCCAGCCCTGCGGCACGCCGGCAACAGACAGTTGCAGCCGTTCGGGCGCGAGCCCGTAATTGCGCAGCTTCAGATTAACGGTGGACGTGGTGCCGGGCTGAATCGAGACCGACGGATAGTCGGTCAGAAGATAAAGGCCCTTGATGTCGGGCTTGGGATCGGCGGCGAGAGCCGGAACGGCGAGAGCGAAGAGCGCGACAACAAGCGGAAGCAGACGTGCCAGACGATATGTCATGGGCAAAACCCCACTGAGGGCCGCAAGCGGCCCCGACAGAATCGTCACCCCCTAAATTTGAAACACGGCCAGCGCCGTGAAAGACGCGGACGATGTTGCGCACAATCTCGACAAAATTTGGGATGTGTCCAGCCGCAATCGCAATCATTGCGAAAGTTTAATGCCGCGCACCAGCGGCCAGTCCGGCTCGTTGTGGCGCATGACCCAAGGCTCCTGCATTGCCGCGGCGCACCACTCCTTCCAGGCAGGCAGCGCCATCACGGCGTCCATGTAGGCGCGCGCGTCGCGGCCGGCCGCAATACCGTAACTATGGAACCGCGCCACCACCGGCGCATACATGGCGTCGGCGGCGCCAAAGGCACCGAAGAGGAACGCTCCGCCCTTCCCGAACCGCGCGCGACAGTCGGCCCACAACGTTTCGATGCGGACAACGTCGAATTTCACCTCATCGGGCAACGGGCGCGGCTTGGGCGGCAGCCACATGTTCATTGGGCAGTTGCGGCGCAGCGCGGTAAAGCCGCCGTGCATCTCGCTCGCCACCACGCGGGCATGGCTGCGCGCGGCGGTATCGTTCGGCCACAGGCCGGCGGCGGGAAATTTCTCCGCCAGATGCTCGAGGATGCCGAGCGACTCCCAGACATGGGCATCGCCGTCGACCAGCACGGGAACCTTGCCCGCGGGCGAATAGTTCAGGATCTCTTCGCGGCTGCCCGGTTCATAGAGCGGAATCACCTTCTCGTCGAAGGCAATGCCGGCAACTTTCATGGCGATCCACGGCCGCAGTGACCAGGACGAGTAGTTCTTGTTGCCGATGACCAGCGTGAGCGCCATTCACGCCTTCTTCTCGCCTGGCGCCATGTCCGGCGCTTCAACCGGCCCGCCGGATTTCTTCCAGGCCCCGAAGCCACCCTTGATGTGGGCGACGGGCTTGAGCCCCATGCGCTGCGCTGTCTGCGCGGCCAGCGCCGAACGCAGGCCGCCGGCGCAAAAGAACACGAACTTCTTGTCCTCGGCGAATTTCGGCTTGTGATACGGGCTCTGCGGATCGATCCAGAATTCCAGCATGCCGCGGGGACAATGGAAGGCGCCTGGCACTTTGCCCTCGCGCTGTAATTCGCGGACGTCGCGGATATCGACCAGTACGGTGTCGGCACGGCCGGCGAGCTTGATCGCCTCCTCGACCGGAAGCGTCTCGATTTCACGCTCCGCGGCGTCAACCAGCGCCTTGTAGCCAGTGGTGATGGTCTGCGGCATTCGGGGTCTCCTGTCGCCGGCGATGGTGGCAGAGCGGCGCGGCGCGCTCAAGCCGCCGGTTGATGGGCCCAATTCCACGGGGCACCATGGCGGCAGGAGATTCGCCCGATGCCGGTCTTCACCCTGCCCGACCTGCTCGCCTTCCTCTGGTTCCTCACGGCCTGGATCGCCTACTCGATCGTGATCGAGAAGACGGCGAAGGGCCGCCGCACCCTCAACGCATTGATGAACGACTACCGCGACGAGTGGATGGAACGCATGCTGGCGCGCGAGATGCGCATGGTCGACGCTCAGGTGACGGCGTCGCTGCAGAACGGCACGGCCTTTTTCGCCTCGACAACCTTGATCGCCATTGGCGGCGCGCTGACGCTGCTGCGCGCCAGCCAGGACATCTTGCCGGTCGTGTCGATGCTGCCGTTCGGCGCGCAAATGACGCCGCAATCGTGGGAGCTGAAGATGATGGGGCTCATCGTCATCTTCGTCTACACGTTCTTCAAGTTCGCGTGGTCGTACCGGCTGTTCAACTATTTCGCGATCATGGTGGGCGCTGCGCCGCCACCGGAGGAGAAGGACACCGCGCAAGCGCAGGCTTTCGCGCATCGCGCATCCCGACTCTGCGCCGATGCCGGGCGGCACTTCAACCGCGGCCAGCGCGCCTTCTTTTTCGCGCTCGGTTATCTCGGCTGGTTCGTGGGCCCGCTGCCGTTCGCCGTGACGACGCTTGGCGTCGTCATCGTCATGTGGCGACGCCAGTTCGCGTCGGACGCGCGACTTGCCTTCGACGCCGAGGCAGGCGCTCGGCCCGCGCCTAGGCCATCCCCATCAAGACGGCGATCAGCGCCACGACCATGACCCCCACGGCGACGACGACGCCGGTGACGACATGCTCGCTCCACTCGCCGCTCAGCCCCAAGGTTTTGTATTCGGACTGGTAGTCGGCCTTTTCGGCCGCGCGGGTTTGGTACGCGGGACGCGTGTCGTATGCCATCGATTGACCCCATGTCTCCCGGCACCGCTTTCGGTGCCGCGCGATCACGCCGACGCATACGCAACGATCCGCGAATCACTTCGCGACCTGCGCAGAATACCAGCAGGTGACGCTTCGATGACGCCGGCTAGGCGGGGCTGGGGAAAAACGCGCTGGTGCGTCCGGCAAGCCAATATGCGACCAGCCCGGTCCATTCATGCACCGCGTGATCAAGCGCATTCAGGCCGGCGGCGAACCGCGCGGTCGGCTTTAGATCGACGTCTGGCGGCCGATGCCAATCGACCGGATAGGCCTCGACCGGGAATCCGGCGCGGCGGAAACAGCCGATGGCGCGCGGCATATGCTCGGCCGATGTCACCAGCAGCCAATGTTCGCCGGGCTTGGGCTTCACCAACTCCTTAGCAAAGACCGCGTTCTCATACGTGTTGCGCGAGCGGCTCTCCAGCGTGATGCGGTCCCGCGGCACGCCGAACGTTTCAATCAACGGATAGAAGTAATCCGCTTCACGGCCCTCGTTGGCCAGAAGGCTGCCATCGCCGCCGCTGAAGACGATACGGGCATTCGGATACTCGCGGGCGAGCTTCGGGATGACCGTAACGCGCTCGGCGTTGCCATTGAGTTGCGTCACGCCATAGGCGCGTGACAACTTCGGGCTGATCGCGCCGCCGAGCACGATAATGCCGTCAGGCGCGCCACGCGATGGATCCCATGGCGGGAAGCGGCTCTCCAGCGCGTGAATCAGGATATTGCCAAGCGGCAGGAAACCGGCGAGCGCCAGCAAGACGAAGCTGGCGACCATCAGCCTCTGGCCAGCGCGCCGCCAACGCGTCGCCAGCAAAACCAATCCGACCAGACCGATGGCAAGCAGGAAGTTCGACGGCAAAAACAGCAGAGCGACTGTTTTCGACAGGATGAAGAACATCAGCGCTTCTTCTTCCAGTCCTCGTAACGTTTCTTGTTCTCGTCATTGGGCGGGTAGAGGCCGGGCAGCTTGGCGCCCTTCTGCACCTCCTCGACCAGCCAGCTTTCCAGCAATTCGTGCTCGGCGCCTTCATTGGCGACGAAGTCGACGAGCGCAGCCGGAATGACCACCGCACCGTCGTCATCGGCAACGATGACGTCGTCGGGGAAAATCGCGCAGCCGCCGCAGCCGATCGGCTCGTTCCAGCCGACGAAGGTGAGCTGGTTGACGGAAGCCGGCGCGGCGACACCCGCAGACCACACCGGCAGGCCGGTCCCCAGCACGCCGTGCTTGTCGCGCATGACGCCGTCGGTGACCAGCGCAGTGACGCCGCGTTTGACCATACGCATGCAAAGAATATCGCCGAATATCCCCGCGCCGGTGACGCCCATGGCGTCGGCGACGACGACGCAATTCTCCGGCATGGCTTCGATGGCGGAGCGGGTGGAGATCGGCTTCGACCAGCTCTCCGGCGTCGCCAGATCCTCGCGCACCGGGACGAAGCGCAGCGTGAAGGCCTTGCCGACCACGCGCTTGCCGCTGAAACCAAAGGGCATGGCGCCCGCCATCCAGGCGTGGCGGATGCCCTTCTTCAACAGCATCGTGGTGATGGTGCCGGTGGTGACGCCTTTGAGGACTTCGAGAGCCGACATGAGACGGTCCTATGCAGCGGTGATGCCGATCCGCTCGTCGCGGCGGCGCAGATAGCTGACGAACGGAATAGCGAGCAGCACCATCCAGGCCTTGCCGACGATCTGGCCGAGCAGGAAGTCGAGCGAGCCGAAAGCGAGCCAGAGGAAAACGATGGAGTCGACCACAAGCCCCACCGCGCTCGAGGCCACCACCGCCAGAACCAGGCGCTTGCGTGCGAGCGGCGTGTAGACGGCGAAATCGGCGAATTCCGACAGCAGGAATGCCGCCGCCGAAGCGAGCACCAGCGACGTCGGTGCAATGCCGGCCGAGATCGCCGCGCCCGCGATAATCGCGCCGACGCCGAACTCGATGCCGAGCCGGCGCTGCACCAGATCGCGCAGCACCAAGGCCGCGCCGACCATGAGAACGCCCGACGGCGCCATGATGCCGGGCGCAACGGGGATCAGGCACGGGCCGTGCTCGGTGCAGACGGTGCCGACGTGTCCGATCATCCAATTGGCGATCGGAATGGTCAGGCAGAACAGGACAAGGAAGATCAGGCCCTCGGCGTTCTTGCGGCGATTGTTTCGGTTCATGTCGTCTTTCGCTCACTCATGTACTTCGCAAACCCCTTCGCCCGCAGCTCGCAGGCCGGACACGTGCCGCAGCCATAGCCCCAGTCGTGCCGGCGGCTGCGGTCGCCCAGGTAGCAGCTATGGCTGTCCTCGATGACGAGATCAAGCAAGGGCCGGCCGCCCAGATCTTCGGTCATCGCGAAGGTGCCCGCCTTGTCGATCCACATCAGTGGCGTATGCACGGTGAGCCGCTTGTCGAGGCCGAGCGTCAGCGCAAGTTGCATCGCCTTGATGGTGTCGTCGCGGCAATCGGGATAGCCGGAATAATCAGTCTCGCACATGCCGGCGATGAGATGGCGCGCGGACCGACGATAGGCAATGGCCCCGGCGAACGAGAGGAAGATGAGATTGCGGCCGGGCACGAAGGTCGTCGGCAGGCCATTGTCGGCGATCTCGATCGCCATGTCGCGCGTCAAGGCCGTGTCGGAAATGGCGGCGAGCGCATCGAGCGTGATGACGCGATCCTCGCCAAGGCGCGTTTTCCAGTCCGACTTCAGCGCCGCCATGCGTTTGAGGATGCGCGGACGCTGTTCGAGTTCGATTGCGTGGCGCTGGCCATAGGCAAAGCCGACGGTCTCGACGCGCGCAAAGCGCTCGAGCGCCCAGGCGAGGCAGACCGTCGAGTCCTGGCCGCCGGAAAAAAGGACGAGTGCGGTGTCGTCTGCGATGGTCACGCCGCGACCTCTAATCCCACGCCTAATCCCACTTGGGCGACCATGTCCAATCGACGATGCGGTCCTTGCGGCCGGACAGCTGGTGAATCTCCTTCATCTCGGCGTCCGACAATTCGAAGTCGAGCAGCGCGATGTTCTCCTCCAGCCGCTCCAGCCGGTTGGTGCGCGGGATCACGACGATGCCCTGCTGCACCAGATAGCGCAGCGACACCTGCGCCGCGGTCTTCTTGTGTGCCTTGCCGATCCGCTCGAGCACCTCGTTGCCCGTCGCGCCGCCGCGCGCCACGGGACTGTAGGCCACCACCGCAACGCCATGCTTGCGGCAGGCGGCAATCACCTTGTCCTGATTGAGGAACGGATGGCATTCGATCTGATTGCAGACGACATCCGGCGCGATCTTGGTCGCTTCGTCGAGCAGCGCCACGGTGAAGTTGGACACGCCGATCGCGCGCACGTGGCCCGCCTTCTTCAACTTCGCCATGGCGCCGAGCGTTTCGGACAGCGGCACGCGCGGGTTCGGCCAGTGGATCAACAGCAGATCGATCACGTCGAGCCGCAGATGCGCGAGGCTTTCCTTGACAGAGCGTTCGAGGTCGTGCGGCGCGAGGTTCGTCGGCTGCACCTTGGTGGTGACCATGACCTCGGCGCGCTTGCCCGAGGCGCGCACGCCCTCGCCCACTTCCTTTTCGTTGCCGTACATCTGCGCGGTGTCGATGTGGCGGTAGCCGAGGCGGATCGCCTGCTCGACCACGCGCGCGACATTGCGCAGCGACCAAGTGCCGAGGCCGACGATCGGAATCTTGAAGCCTTTCGGCTCGACAACCTGCATCACTTTCGTTCCGCCATGTCGTCGGCAAAGCCACGCAGGTACAAAGCCTGCATCCCGGTCGCGCGCGCCTGGCACGCGGCCATCATCGGGTACGCCATCGTGCCTTGGAAGTAATCGTAGATGAAGCCACAGGTCTTGTCGCGCGAGGCGATCCAGGCGCGCTGCATCTCGCGCATCTTCGCGACCTGGTCCTCATCGAGCGCCTTGCGCAGCGCCTGATAGGATTTGTTGAGGATATCGTCCCACACGAGTTGCTCGCGGCCGTAACACGCGATCACCTCGGCGGGCGACATGCTCTCCTCATGCTCGGCGCATTTATTGCCGATCAGGCCGATGCACTGCTCCCAGGCCCAGTTCTGCCCGGTCTTCTTGGTGATGCACTGCTCGATCGCCGCGGCGTCCTTCGGGTCCGGCTTGTCCTCGGCGAGCGCCGGCGCGGCGCCGGCCAGCAGAGCGAACAATCCGAGCGCCAGCGCAAACCGCATCAAGCCGCATCCCACACCGGCGCGTGCGGCGGATTGACGACGCGCATGTTGGTGGCGTTGAGCTTCTTCAGTTCCGCCATTTCCGCGTCCGACAGCTTGAAGTCGAACACGTCCATGTTCTCCTTCATGTGCGCGGGCGTCGCGGTGCGCGGGATCGGCACGCAGCCGAGCTGGACCAGATAGCGCAGCGATACCTGCGCCGCGCTCTTGCCGTGGGCCTTGGCGATCTTCTCCAGCACCTCGGCCCCCGGCACCTTGCCGCGCGCGATCGGCACGTAGGCGACCACCGCCATGCCGTGCTTCTTGCTGGCGGCGAGCACCTTGTCCTGATTGATGAACGGATGGACCTCGATCTGGTTGCACACCAGCGGCTCGCTCGTCACCGCCCACGCCTCGTCCAGCATCTTGCTGGTGAAGTTGGCGACGCCGACGTGCTTGGCGAAGCCGTCCTTCTTGGCCGTGCACAGCGCGCCAACCGAGGTCTTGAACGGGATGTCCTTGTTGTTCCAGTGGATCAGCAAGAGATCGACATAGGGCAGCTTCAGATTGGCGAGGCTTTCGTCGAGCGACTGCTTGAATTTGTCAGGCTCCAGGTGCGTCTCACGCACCTTGGTGCAGAGGAAGATGTCCTCGCGCTTGACGCCCGACTGGCGCATGCCCTCGCCGACCTCCTTCTCGTTTCCATAAAACCACGCGGTGTCGATATGGCGGTAGCCCATCTGCAGCGCGGCCTTCACCGCCTGCACGCAGACGTCGCCCTTGAGCGTCATGGTACCGAAACCGATCTGGGGAATGCGGGCGCCGTGGGCTTCAACAAATTGCATGAGAACTGTCTCCTGGACTGCAAACATCGGGTTTGGGGGGCGTGCGGCGGGCGCAGAATGCCCGCTGGGCTGTGACCTGCCAACGGGGGTGGCTCTCGGGTCGCCCTCTGGCTTCGGAACGCCGGTCGCCAAGGGGCTGCGGCGAAACATCACGCAAATATTTTTCGGGCATGCAAAAGCGACAATACTTTGCGTGCAAGCTTTTGCGGCCAGTTCTTACATTGGAATAATTCAAGACTGGAAGAAACCTATTGCATTAGAAGCGTTTAATGCTTTTGTGAGGGTTGTTCTCTATTGGAAAAGCCCATGCGTAAAGCTCTGTTTGGCCTCGCCGCCCTGCTCGTTTTCGCGCCCGCTTTGGCGCGCGCCGACGACGCGCCGATGACCCTGACGATCCGGGACCACGCGTTCAATCCGACCGAGATCAAGGTCAAGGCGAATACGCGCGTGCACTTGATGGTGATCAATGAAGACGCAACGCCCGAGGAGTTCGATAGCAGTTCCTTGAAGGTCGAGAAGGTGATCGCCGGAAAATCCAATGGCATCGTACGCATCGGCCCGCTCAAGCCCGGCCGCTACCCCTTCATCGGCGAGTACCATGAATCGACCGCCAAGGGCGTCGTGATCGCGGAATAGGACATGCTCGGCGCACTCATCATCGTTTTTCGTGAAGTCATCGAGGCCGGTCTGATCGTCGGCATCGTGATGGCAGCAACGCGCGGCGTGCTCGGCCGCGGCCGCTGGGTCTCCATCGGAGTTGCCGCTGGCGTCGTAGGCGCCGCGATCGTCGCGCTGTTTGCCGGGGCGATCTCGCAAGCCTTCGAAGGCGCGGGACAAGAGCTGTTCAATGCCGCCGTGCTGTCGATCGCCGTCGTGATGCTGATGTGGCACAACGCCTGGATGGCGCGGCATGGCCGCGAGATCGCCGCCGAGATGAAGCAGGTCGGCACCGCGGTGAGCGAAGGCGCGCGACCTCTGACCGCACTCGCGATCGTCGTCGGCCTCGCGGTGCTGCGCGAAGGCTCCGAGGTGGTGCTGTTCCTCTACGGAATTTTCGCGTCTGGCACGTCCGGCGATTCACTGCTGGTCGGCGGCCTGCTTGGCGTCGCCGCGGGCGCGGCCTTCACGGCGCTGACCTATTTCGGCCTGCTCGCGATCCCGACGCGTTACATCTTCTCGGTGACGAGCTGGCTGATCGCGCTGCTGGCTGCCGGCATGGCCGCGCAAGCCGTGCAGTTCCTCAACAATGCCGGCTGGGTGGTCGCGCTCGACCGCACGGTCTGGGATACGTCGTGGCTGCTGTCGGAAGGCACGATCTTCGGCAAACTGTTGCACACGCTGATCGGCTACACCGAGCGGCCGACCGAGATGCAGTTGATGACCTATATCGCGACGCTGTTTGCGATGTTCCTGCTGATGCGCATTGCGCGGCCTTCGCCGCCCCGCCGCCACGTCCCGGCTCCCGCCGAGTAATCGTCCTAGCGCCGTCTTCCGCCGAGCGCCGCGAAGGCCGTGTCCGGCGCCTTGTCGATCAACTTGAGCAAAGCGCGCGCGGGGCCGCGTGGCGAGCGCTTGCCCTGCTCCCAATTGCGCACGGTCTCGATCGGCACTTCGATCTGCTCGGCGAAGGCCGCCTGCGTCAGTCCGCAACGCGCCCGCACCTGGCGCACGAATTGCGCCGGATCGGAGTGATCGATGGTTTTCTCGGCGCCGTCAGGGAGGATCTCGACGATCCGCCCATCGGCTTTCAGCCGCACCCGCATCATGGGTAACCTCCATGACTCTGTCGGCCAACGGCCTAGCTGATTCGCGGGTAGCAAAAGTTAATGCGGCTCAGCGCGTCTTTTCGAAAATCTCGCGCCCGATCAGCATACGCCGGATCTCGCTCGTCCCGGCGCCGATCTCGTAGAGCTTGGCGTCGCGCAGCAGCCGCCCGGTCGGGAACTCGTTGATGTAGCCGTTGCCGCCGAGGCACTGGATCGCTTCGAGCGCCATCCAGGTGGCGCGCTCGGCGGCATAAAGGATCGCGCCGGCGGCGTCTTCGCGCGTGGTGCGGCCATCGTCGCAAGCGCGCGCCACGGCGTACACGTAAGACTTCGCCGCGTTCATGGTGACATACATGTCGGCGAGCTTGGCCTGCATCATCTGGAAGCTGCCGATCGGTTGGCCGAACTGCTTGCGGTCGTGAACATAAGGCACGACCACATCCATGCAGGCCTGCATGATGCCGAGCGGGCCCGCGGCCAGCACGACGCGCTCATAGTCGAGCCCCGACATGAGCACGTTGACACCGTTGCCGATGGCGCCGAGCACGTTCTCCTCCGGCACCTCGCAATCGGTGAACACCAATTCGCTGGTGTCGGAGCCGCGCATGCCGAGCTTGTCGAGCTTCTGCGCCGGCGCAAAACCTTTCATTCCCTTTTCGACGATGAAGGCGGAAATGCCGCGCGCGCCGGCGGTGCGGTCGGTCTTGGCGTAGATCACCAGTGTGTCTGCGACCGGCCCGTTGGTGATCCACATCTTGGAGCCGTTGAGCACGTAGCGGTCGCCGCGTTTCTCGGCAACGGTGCGCATCGACACGACGTCGGAGCCGGCGCCGGGCTCGGACATCGCCAGCGCACCGACGTGCTCGCCGGAGATCAGCTTCGGCAGATATTTGCGCTTCTGCGCCTCGTTGCCGTTGCGGCGCAACTGGTTGACGCAGAGATTGGAATGCGCGCCATAGGAGAGCCCGACCGCCGCGCTTGCGCGCGAAATCTCTTCCATCGCGACGCAATGCTCGAGATAGCCCAGCCCTGCGCCGCCGTATTCTTCCTCCACGGTGATGCCGTGCAGGCCGAGCGCGCCCATCTCCGGCCACAGCTCGCGCGGAAATTTGTTGTTGCGGTCGATCTCGTCGGCGCGCGGCGCGATGCGGTCGGACGCGAAATCGGTCACCGTCTTGCGTAGCATGTCGACATCCGGACCAAGTCCGAAATCGAAGCCCGCCCAGGCATTGGGAATCATAAAAATCTCCGGCGCCCGTCCCTGACGGGAACTTAGCGCCTGGAGATCAGGCTGTCAGCGCCTCACTTCCGGTACGTTGCCTGCTCCGCAACAGCCGGTCGATCGACTTGGCCGGCGCCGGCTTGGCGAACAAAAAGCCCTGCAATTCGTCGCAGCCGGCCAACCGCAGCAGGACACGCTGTTCCTCGGTCTCGACGCCTTCCGCCAGCACCGAGAGCCCGAGCGCACGGCCGAGGGCGACGATCGCCTGGATGATGACGCCACCGTTCGACGACTTGCCGAGCGCGGTGACGAAGCTGCGATCGATCTTGAGCTTGTCCAGCGGGAAGCGCTGGAGATAGCCGAGGTTGGAATAGCCGGAGCCGAAATCATCAAGCGCAATGCGAACGCCGAGTTTGTGCAAGTCCGCGATGCGCTCGACCATCTCTTCAGGATTGTCGATCAACACCCCTTCGGTGATTTCCAGCATCAAGCGCGACGGCGCGACCCCACTCTCCTCGATCGCCGAGCGCACGATGTCGACGATAGCGCGATCACGCACCTGTATCGGCGACAAATTCACCGCCACGTAGAGATCCTCGGGCCAGCGCTTGGCCTCCTGCAGCGCGCGGCGCAGAACGTAAGCTCCGAGCCGGTCGATCAATCCCATGCGTTCCGCGACCGGAATGAAGGTCGCCGGGCCGATAGGGCCACGCTCGCGATGGGTCCAGCGCAGTAGCGCCTCGACGCCAACGATGCGGGAGCCGCTCGACGCGACGATCGGCTGGTAATGCAGTTCGAGCGCCTCGGCGGCGATCGCGCGCGGCAGTTCGCGTCGCAGGAAATGCTGATCCTTCGACAGCGCATCAAGCGATGCCTCGAACGCCGTGACGATTCCGGAGCCCTTTTCGCCGGCGGCCCGCAGGGCAAGGCGTGCGCGCCGCACCAGCTCCTCGCTCTCGGTCGCGTCGCGCGGCGCTTCGGCGTAGCCGGCATAGGCGCCGATCCGCACCTCGGTGTCGCTGCGGCGCGTATCGCCGATGGCGCGGATCATTGCGCGCAGCATAGTGCGCACATCGATGTCGCCGTCGCAGATGACGGCAAATTCCGTGGTGCCCATGCGGCCGAGCGTGGCGTTGTCGGGCAGAATGTGTTTCGTGTTCAGGACCGCCTCGGCGAGAAATTCCTCGCGGCGGATCATGCCGATTTCCTCGTCGATCTCGTGCAGGGCCGACAATTCGAACAGCGCAAAGGTCAGCGGCTTTTTTCCGATGCGCGCAGCCATCGCTTCGTTCAACAGCACGAGCACCCTGCGCCGGTTGGGCAGGCCGGTGAGCTTGTCCTCATCGGCGGCGCGCCGAGCGAGCTCTTCGCTCGCCGCCACGTCGCGGCGCGCACGAGCGATCTGCCGGTACGCAAAGGCCGCAAAGCCCGCCAGGATCAGGGCAATACCGGCGATCAGCGGCATCAACCGGTGCATGGTCGCCGTCATCGGGTGTGTTTGATCCCAGGTGAAGAAGCCGGCAATGCGTCCTTGCGCATCCATCACCGGCTGCATCTCGCGGTCGCCGAGCGGCGGATCGGTCTCGAACCGAAGGCCTTGCAAACGTGCGCTCTGCTCGACCATGCGCACGAAACGCGGATCGACGCCGCCCGGCTTGTCGAACAGCTGATGGAATTCGCCGATTGCGCCACGCAACGCCTCGCGTTGTTCGGCCCATTGATGCCGGTCGCTGCGCTCGGCGAGGCTGTAACCGATGGCAGCGACGATGAGGACCGCGGCGGTGACGAGACCTGCCAGCAACGCGATCAGCGCCGATGCCGACGCCATCCGTCGCGTCCGCGGCGCCTCGGCACGCGCGGCCAATGACAAAAGCGCGCGGCCGGCTTTTGTGCCGGCCGCCTGCCCTATGACGTCGCTGCTCACCGAATTCCCTCGGCCCGCGTTTATGCGGTGGTTACGCTAGGTAATCAGCGTTAATTGCCGGTCAGGAAACAAGGTAAACGAAACTTAACCGTGCGCTTGCCGCCCCGCTGCCCATAAGATCAATTGCCAGCCAACGCATGAGACGCATCCTTGCCATTGCCCTTGCCGCAGCGATTGTGCCGGCCGTCGCCATCGCGGAGCCCTGCCCGGGCAATCCGGATGCGCTCGGCACCGCCCGGGTGCTCGCGGTTGACGCCAAGACCACGCCGCGTGTCGGCCGCAAGCAATTCCCCACGACGCTGCCGCTCGCGGACAAAGAGCTGGTGCTGACCTTCGATGACGGCCCCTGGCCCGGCACGACGCCGAAGGTGCTCGACGCGCTCAAGCACGAATGCGTGCAGGCGACGTTCTTCCTGCTCGGCCGCAACGTCGAAGCAAACGCCGCGCTGGCCAGGCGCGAATTGGCCGAGGGCCACAGCCTCGGCCATCACAGCTTCTCGCATCCGCTGCTCAATCACATGGCGCCGGCGAAAGCGGAGGCGGAAATCAATCGTGGGATCGCAGCCGACGAGCAGGCACTCTACGGCCTGCGGCGCACGGATCCGACCACGCCCTTCTTTCGCTTTCCGGGCTTCGCCGCGAGCCCGCAACTGCTCGACTACGCGAACGGGCGCGGCTTTGTGGTGTTCGGCGCCGATGTCTGGCCAAGCGACTGGCGGCCGATGAGCCCGGATCAGGAGCTTCACCTGCTTCTGTCGCGCATTGACAAGATCGGCCATGGCATTGTCCTGCTTCACGACACCAAACGGCAGACCGCCCAGATACTGCCCGCTTTTCTGCGTGCGCTGAAACAGCGCGGCTACCGGATCGTCCACGTCGTCGCGGCCCAAGCAACGCATTGAGTTCGCGACTGTTTTTCTGCAACACCCGGCGAAAAACCTGCTCAAAACAAGGTTGTGGGCGGCCTTATTCGGTTAATTTTGGGTTAATGTCCGACTCAATAGGTTGAAAAACCTTGCCATTCGGGGGGCGCCGTCCGGCGCGCGAATTGGCGGTCGGGGGTTGGGAATGCGCAGGTTTGCGGCTTTTCACGTTTTTCTGCTGGGCGTCGTCGCCTGGGCTGCTTGGCAATCCGTGGCCCACAGGCCCGAGCCGGTAGCCGCACAACCTCAGGCCGTCGAAGCCCCGGCCCAGTCTGCGGCGCAGGCCGCCGCCGAGCCAGCCAAGCCCGAGGCGCCCGCGGTCCAGGCTGTCGCTGAGCCGGCCAAGACCGAGGCACAGCCCGTCCAGGCCGCCGCTGAACTGCCCGCGAAACCCGCCGATCAACCGCCGTTCCAGACCGCGTCCGAGCCGGCGCCGAAGCCGGCCGAACAGCCGGCCGTCCAAACCCCGGCGCAGCCCGACGCCAAGCCTGCCGAGCAACAGGCCGCGATCCAGCCACCTGCCAAACAGGACGAGCCGACCGCCAGCGCACCGGCGACGCAGCCTGTGTCATTGCCCACCGCCGAGACGCCGGCGCAACCCGCCGCTCAGCCGCCCGCTCCCCAGATCGCCAAGCCTGAAACGCAGGAAGCCGCGGCCGGCTGCCCCGGCAACCCGGATGCGATCGGCACCAGCCGCGTGCTGACCATCAGCCCCGGCGAATTCACCCTGCTCGGCACCATCCAGTACAAGCAGACGCTGCCGCTGAAAGATCACGAGGTGGTGCTCACGTTCGATGACGGTCCAATCCCGCCCTACACCACGAGCGTGCTCGACACGCTGGCGAAGAATTGCGTGAAGGCGACCTATTTCCTGGTCGGCGAGATGGCGGGGCCGCGTCCTTATCTCGTGCGCCGCATCTACAATGAAGGTCATTCGATCGGCACGCACAGCCAGCATCATCCTTTCGCCTTCCAGCGCCTGTCGATGCAGAAGGTCGAGCGCGAGGTCGATGGCGGCATCGATTCCGTCAAGGGCGCGCTCGGCGATTCCGCGGCGCTATCGCCCTTCTTCCGCATTCCGGGCTTCGGCCGCACCAACGCGATCGATCAGTATCTCGAGGACAAGAAGCTCGTGGTCTGGAGCGCCGACGTCGACACCGACGACTGGTGGCGCGGCTCAACGCCGGGCGCGATCGTGCAACGCGCGATGCGCCGCCTGAATGAGAAAGGCCGCGGCATCATCCTGATGCACGACATCCATCCGGCGACGGCGCTGGCGCTGCCGCTGCTGCTCAAGGAGCTCAAGGCGAACGGCTATCACATCGTGCACGTCGTGGCAGCCGGCGAGCAGCCGAAATCGCTGCCGGATGCGGTCGCGACGTCGGGTGAGAAAGAAGCCTGGCCGCGCGGGCTACGAGCCGACACCAACGAGAACGATGGCGTCGCCAAGAGGGCGCTGCGCCATCGCGTCAAGCTGGCGCTCAATCACAAGGGCCGTCACCGCGGCGGGAAGCAGCAGGAAGCCGGCAAGGTCGACTACGCCAACACCAGCCAGAACGGCCGGCACTTCACGCGGTCGTACTGACGCGCCTCTCGGACGGCCAGTTTCGTGAAAGTGGTGCGGTCAAGAGTTGTCGCACAACCGAAGCCGATCAAAGCGTTAGTGCAAGGTGCGGGCGTAAACGCCTCTTTGCAGTGCAAAGGTTATTTCGCGGCACCCACACCCTCGCGCGCCCAGAAAAGCCCGCTGACGCCCCCACGCATCCACCGCCGTCTCATCCCCCAGCTCATCGAAATTAAGCCCGCTCAGCCTCACCGCTGCGGCGCGCTCGCACATCTGAAGACGAAAACCCCGCCCCGGTTGCGAGCCGGGACGGGGCAGAATGGAAGGTTCAGCGTTGCAGCCCCGATGTCTGCGTCTACGACGGCGTATTATAAAAAAATCGCGATGTCCCTTTATCGTAGCCTATTCGGATGGACGGCAGCATTGGGCGAGCGGGGCAATGGCGCTTAATCAATGGCAATATAGTTTTCTGCGCCGCTTAGTTGAATTGGGCGGCTCTATTACTGTGCCTGACGGAGTTGTGAATCAGGACCTGATCGATCTAATCGAAGCCGACTATGTGCTGGACGGTGACGGTGGAGGTGGCCGCACACGTTACGAAATAACCGAGACTGGGCGAGCGACTATAAAGAACGCTATCGGCGGATGACTCCTGCGCCGACGTGATGTCTGTTTTACCCCCGAAAGCCGACATTCGGCGCTGGCGTTTCTAATGTCCGCTAAGTGCCAAAAGCAGACATGGGTTGGTCCCCTGGAGTGTCCGCTAAATGCCAAATAGCGGCAATTGCCTGTTAGTGCGAAGTGGTTGATTTGAATCTTGTGAGGCCTAAGCCCGTGGCGGCCGGCGGCGCTCGTGGAACCAGGCGCGGTACTTCGTCATCTTGGCGCGCTGGACTGATGGCGCATGACGTTTGCACGTCGATGCCTCTTGGCTGCCGGCCGGCGCACCCCAGCGCAGTTCAACGCAGTCGTTCGGATTGTAGGCCATCTCGAGGTCGGCCATTCGGTCGGCAACATCCTGAAGCGAGAGCGTCCACGAGGAGCCGTCGCTGCGCGTATATGTGAACGTGTATTTCGGAAGCTCCGACGCGAGCGCGCTCTGCAACTCAGACTGAACCTCCGCTACGCTCTTGCCCTGCGGCATCGCATAGCGCTCGGGCCGCCGGGCGACCCGATCCGGAAAGTTACGCACGACATCGAGGGCAATCAAGAGTCGCAAATCGCGCGACGGTGTTGAGAAATCCTCCCAAGCGCCGGTTGTCTCGAAAATCGCAGGGCCATCAGGCATCTGGGCGTCGCCGTGACCGCTGTTCTGGAATTTTCGCCCGTTTTCAATGGACGTCACGCGTACCTTGAGCTGTTCGTCGAGCGACGTAATCGCATCCTCCGTCGCCCGCAAAGGATCAAGCGGCTCCGGTGAGATCACGTCATCCATACGATCGTAAAAGTCTTCAACGCCCAGCCGCGATTGCTCGAGTGAGAAGTCGCCATACTGCGGGTCTTTCACGATTTCATTGTTCGTCAGCCGTCGCAGTGCGCCATTTTTGTCGCGCACGATCGGCCGGAACCGCTTGAACCCGGGACCTCCAAGGTTGGGGTCTTGAGCGAACAGGAAATTTCCGCGCCAATAGCGCTTGCGTGCGACCGTGCCATCAGGCTGCCCGTCGACGGCGAGAATGACGCCGGCCGCGCCGGCCGACTCCGGCACGCGCTGAACAATCATCAAAACATGCCCATAGGGGTCGGCGTAGATAGTGCCCGGGCGAAGCGTGTCCTGCGACAGTGGCACGGGATAGTAATCGGTATTGTTGTCCGCTGCGAGCGTTCGCGCAGAACCGGAATGGACGCCGTTGGCAAGCGTCGGCAGATACCGGGCAAACGCCGCGACGAGGCCGGGACGTTTCGTTACGGGTGAAGTCGGCTGGCGCGGCGTCTCGCCGGCGGCGGCGTCCTGTTCGCTCGCCTCGGCCTGAGCCGTCTCATGCACCTCTATGCTGAACCACTGGAAACACTTCGGTGCCTTGGTTCCTCCCCGCGAGCAGATCGTGTAGCCAAAGGGCAGCCCCATCTTCATTGCGAAATACGCACGCAAGAAGTACGGCAGATCGGCGCAGTCGGGGCGAAGGATGACTCCTGCTTCGTCCTCGTTGAGACCTAAATAGTTGAACAGGAAATTGCGCGAACGATCGCGCAGCACTTTATGCAGAGCGGGCCACTCTGGCGTCGCGTCCAGAGGATCGGCAAAAAGCTTCTCGATCCAAGCAGAAAAAAGATTCTCTGTTGAACGATTCCAGGAATTACGAATGGGCCAGATACTTTTCGGCGTCTCTTGCAGCCCCGGCGGGCGCTCGGCGCGCACCACGATGTCGCGCGTGATCCTGCGACATTCAGTGGAGCCACTCTCTTGCGTGAGGCTCGCTTCCCATTTTCCTGCTACTGGCGCTTTGACCTCGGCGTACCAAAAATAGGGCGGCCCGCCCTGGCGATCTTTCGACTTGGCGACGACGCTGCCGTCAGGCGCAACCAGTGAAAGCTCGCCTGCGATTGGCTTCTCTGCGACGAAGATGACGCGCAAAGGCGCGCCCTTCCACGGGCTAAGCGGCGAAGGCAGGATTGCAAGTCCAGCCGCATCCTCGCAGGTGCTTGCTTGCGCGCCTGTGGTCGGGCCAAGCAGGGCGAACAACGCGCCAGCGAGAACCAGCAATAACGTCGCGGGGTTATAACGCGTTAGGATCATCGATCGTCCTGCCGTTGACGTGCGATTATACAACGGTCGCCGGTCGAATTCACTTCAACTCATCGCATTTGCAGCAGAACAAACCACTTATATCGATCAAGGGAACATTTATCCGTCATATCCGGCGTTTTCGGTGCGGAGAACGTCGGCAAGGCCCAATGGCCGGGGCTACTACAATGCGCCGTTTGGGCGGCTGATAATTTGAGGTCGGGCTCGCGCAGATTCAATTTCCTGGCCGCAACGCCCTGAAGCACATTGCCACCGATCGTGTACATCTTACTCGCCTGCGCATCGATAAACGCCACTACCTCACAATGTGTGCGCCGGACCGAGCGAGCCTCGGCGCCACCGCTGAGTTCGGCGCGGATGCGCTCGCGCACGATATCTTCTCCAGCGTCTACGAGCGCCGGCTCGCGGTGATCGCAGATGATATCGCCCACTCGAGGTTTTGTCGCTGTGAACGGACAGGCACGATAGAGCCGCTCGTCGGTCTTGCCGCTCAGTTCGGCCGCACTTGTTGCGAAAGCATCATAGATATAAGCGCGATGGGCGTTACTGAACTGGAAGGCGTTCGCCGTAACGCCAGACGTCCGCATCACATAGCTGATGAAAGCTGCCGACCACGGTGTATCGATAACGGCTGCCCGCAAGATCGTCTCGCGGAGGATCTCGCGCAGCCCCGGGTCTGAGACGCCATCAATGGCCTGCAAAAGTTCGGTGGGGGTGGCGCGTAGGAGGTCTGAAGCATTGCGATGAGCGCGCACCTCCAGCATGGCCCCAACATCGTCGCCATAGAGAGCCTGCCAGTAGGCTATCACCCGTCGCCAGCCGATCTGGTCAAGACCCGTCGTGCGAGCGCCGCTTTTCTCGTCCTCGGACCCGGCCGCGGTCCCGCCGAAGCGAATGAGCTCGCCATTGGCATCGATCTGATGGCCGCCGAAAAGTTCGAACTCGTTGACCGCGGTCTGCGCTATGCGCCGGCCGAGATCGCTCGCGGGCTTTGCTGCGGTGGCGTCGCAAGTGGATTGCACCGATTTCCAGAATACCTCGGAGGCGATCGGGTCCGCTTGCGCGAGCGCCGGATGTGCGGCGAGGGCAGTCGCCACAGCAATGGCGCACACAAAGCCGCGCATACTCCCTCCTTCAGGTCAGCGGATCGGTGGCGCGTATTGGATTCCGCCTTGATTCCACAATCTGTTCAACCCGCGGCTGATTTTCAACGGCGACCCCGAACCCACATTTCGCTCGAACACTTCGCCGTAATTGCCGACAAGCCTGACGATACTGGCGGCCCAGTCTTTTGTCAGGCCGAGTTGCTCCCCGTAATTTCCTTCAGCTCCGACGAAACGCCTGACATCGGGGCTGGTGGACGCCTTCATGGCATCAATGTTTTTCGACGTGATATTGAGCTCTTCGGCGTCGACCATCGCGAACAATGTCCACTTGACGATATCGAACCACTGGTCGTCGCCCTGACGAACCGCAGGTCCGAGCGGCTCCTTGGAGATGATCTCCGGCAGCATGATGTGATCGTCGGGATTAGCAAGGCGCAAGCGTTCCGAGTAAAGACTTGAGGCATCGGTGGTGTAAGCGTCGCAGCGGCCGACATCATAGGCCTTGACCGCTTCGTTTGCGGTCGCGAACGTCACCGGTTTAAACCGCATATTGTGCGCACGGAAAAAATCCGAGGCATTAAGTTCAGTCGTGGTGCCTTGCTGCATGCAAATCGAGGCGCCCTGAAGTTCGAGAGCCGAATTCACATTCAGCGTCTTGCGCACCATGAAGCCCTGCCCGTCATAATAATCAACGCCGACGAAGTTGAAGCCAAGCGAACTGTCGCGCGAAATCGTCCAGGTCGTGTCGCGGGCCAGCAGATCGACCTCGCCGGACTGCAACGCAGTAAATCGATCCTTTGTCGACAGCGGCACAAACTTCACTTTTTCGGCGTCGTTGAAGATCGCGGCGGCTACGGCACGGCAAAAATCGACGTCCAAACCGGTCCATTTACCGTTTGCGTCGGGCAGTCCGAAGCCCGCCAAGGTGCCGTTGGATCCGCAAAGGAGGACGCCACGATCCTTTACCGCATTCAATGTTTGAGCGCCCGCGCCTTGTGCGACAAGGGCAAGGCTGAGCACGAGGATGTTGAAAAGGCGCTTCATTCTGTTCCCAAGCGTGGCGGCGACTAAGGCGCGGACCTTCCCAGCAAAAAGCCATTTTCTGGTGGGGGGAAGCAAGTGTCCGCTATGGGTCAAAAGCAGACATTGCGGCTTGAATTTGTGATGTCCGCTTTACTCCCGATAGCGACCGCAAAAGCGTACGTCGGGCGTTCAAATTTACGCCCGCTAAGTGCCAATAGCGGACATTGCACGCTTGGTTTCAAATGTAAGAGGCCGCCAACTGAGGCTGCCCTCGGCAAGTTTCTTGAAAACAATTTCGTCAATGAACATTCGGAGAACGGCTCAGCTTTGCAGCCGTGGCGCTTTGGGGATGCTGGCCGATCCACGGATCTCGATCGTTGAATTTGGCCGCAAGGTTTGGAGACGGTACGGCGACGTTTTTGGCGAGTCCGAGCGCCATCAGAAACCGGATAAATAACCAGGTAAGGTCGAATTCCCACCATTTGTGACCATGCCGAGCAGAGCGGGGATCGGCGTGATGATTATTGTGCCAGCCTTCGCCGCTGACTAACAATGCAATGATCGGATTGTTGCGGCTTACGTCGGATGTGGCGTAGTTGCGGTAGCCCCAGACATGGGTCACGGAATTCACTGACCATGTCAGATGCCAAACGACAACGGTCCGCAATGCGGCGCCCCAGACCAGAAGGCTGAGGCCGAATTGAGCGGCATCCCGTAAGCTAGCGTCCGATAGTGCAGCCCCGCCAAAGCCAGCGAAGAAAAATGCAAGCCAAGATACGAACGTGATCAGGAGCCAGTGGTTGCTCCTATCAATCCAAGCGTAGAAGGGATCACGCAAAATGTCTTTGGCATACCGCTCGGTCAATGGGCCGCGTTTCATTTCGTCGGATTTCATGCAGAGCCAGCCCATATGTGCCCAAAAGAAGCTCACGATGGGACTATGGGGATCACGCCCCTCATCTGCAAATTGATGGTGCTTGCGGTGGATTGCAGCCCAATAGCTCGGTGCATCTTGCAATGCGCACACGCCAATGATGACTAGCGTGCGCTCCAGCCAGAGCGGGCATGAGAAGCTGCGATGTGTCAGCAATCGATGATAGCCGACATTAATTCCAAATACTCCAAATACAAAACAACCGGCGGCGAAAAGAACCACCCCTGTCCAGCTGAAAAACCAGGGAACAATCGCCAATCCGGCGATCAGATGGCATACAAGGAAGGCGTAGATGCTGTCTTTTCTCCACTTCACGCTACAAAACTCCCCGGACGTACGCGGCTCTGCTCAATTACAAGCCAAAGGGCATTGCAATCGTGCGCAAGCGGCCAAGAACTCGCGCCTTTGCATCATGTAGCCCCTGATTGCAAAAAGCTTAGCACTTTGCGACCGGGCGGCGAACGGCAAATGGCACATCAGCCGAATGCCCGTTCAGTCGGCCCGATGTCCGCTATGGGTCACTAGCGGACATTCTGCACGTCCAAGTCATGTCCGCTTTACCGCTCAATAGCGGACAAACTCAGGCTCATTTGGCTTGTCCGCTAAGTGCCAGACAATGCGGGCGGCCCTTGCGGGCCGCTCGCACTGCCGTTTTCTTCAAAGAGTCCACCCAAGCTAATCGCCGGCGTGGCTGATGGTCCTCGCCTCCTGCATGGCCTGTATGATCTGGTCGAGATTGTAGCTCGCCGGGGCCTGCAGTGCCGGGAACGTGCGGAAGGTCTCAAGTTCCTTCAGCCACAGAAGCTGTCCGATCGGCACCAGATTCCAATCATAGATATAGGCCGTGCTTGGCGCTGCGAGCGCGCCGCCCATCCCAAGCAACGTCTTTTGATCCTCGGCGACGGCCTGCTCAAACGGGTCGCGCTTGATGTTATCGACTTGGGTCCAGTGATAAGTCACGGTCCCCGTCAATCCACCCGTCGCTGAGGACGGCGCCATCGTGTAATAGAACTTCCAGTTCTTGTATCGGACCGCCGACGGGTGCGTACCGGTCCAGTAGTATAAGGTGTCGCGCGCTGACGGGCCCTGGCCTTCGAGGTAAGCGCGCTGATCCACTCCGTCGAGCGTCGTCTTGAGGAAACCGGGATATTGTCCGGCCTCTATCTGCTTCTTTAAGCCGTCGCCCTTTGGACCACCGGCAATGTCGACCAGTGTCGGCAGCCAGTCGAGTCCCGACATGATGTCGGTTTTTACGGTACCCGGCCTGATATGGCCCGGCCACCGGACAACAAGCGGCGCTCGCATCCCACCTTCCCAGGTAGTGAGCTTGCCACCACGGAACGGAGTGACGCCGCCGTCCGGATAGGTGATGGCCTCAGCCCCGTTGTCGGTCGTGAAAACAACGATCGTATTGTCGAGCTGCCCCATATCCTGCAGCTTCTTGAGCACGACGCCGATATTGTCGTCGAGCTGCTTCATCCCGACTTCGTTGATGCCCCAGTCCTTGCCACCCTTCTCGCCCAGCATCGCTTCGTACTTCGGCGAAAATACTGTGGTGATGTGCATGCGAGCCGGGTTGTACCAGACGAAGAACGGCTTGTTTGTTTTCTTCGGATCGTTGCGGTCCAGGTAATCGACCACCTTGGCCGATATTTCCTCGTCCACGGTCTTCGATCGCTCCAACGTCAGAGGACCTTCGTCCTTACAGGTCTGGTTCTTCTCCGTGCCATCGGAGGAGGTGCACGCGATGACCGGCCGCGGTGGCATCATGCACAGTGTTGTCCGGGGATCGACCGCGCCCGGCGTGTCGGAAAGCCCGCGCACAGGCGTGTTCTTGCATGGCGGCACGACGGTCTGCGCAGTCGGGGACTTGTTGATGTCCGGGAAGCTGACGCCCTGCATCGCGTCGAGGTGATATAAGTAGCCCCAGAATTCCTGGACGCCGTGGGCGGTCGGTAGCGAGGCCGCCTTATCGCCCAAGTGGTTCTTGCCGAATTCGCCGGTGTTGTACCCCAGGTCGAGCAGCGCCTTCGCTAGCGATGGCGTGCCCGGCAACAAAGAGCTTGTCGCGCCCGGCAGCTGCGGCATCACCATGCCCGCGCGTATCGGATGCATGCCGGTAAAGAATGCGGTGCGTCCCGCCGTACAGCTCTGTTCGGCGTAATAGGTCATAAAGAGCGCGCCCTCTTGCCCGATGCGGTCGATGTTGGGCGTTTCCCCAACCATGAGGCCACGATGGTAGATGGACGGCTGCATGATGCCGATGTCATCACCCATGATGAAGAGGATGTTGGGTTTTTGCGTCTGAGCTTGGGCCTGTGCCGGGCCTGAAGCCGCCCACAGAGACCCGAATGCAAGCAGGGTTGCAAATTTATGCAGACAAAGTTTGTGCTGGACTGAGGACCTGTTCATTGTCACCTCCGCTGATGCTTCCCCCCGGGCTGTCGCGCCCGATTTGCTGTCGTCTAGTTGTTCAGAGGAGTTTTTTATTCTTGAGCGCCGGAATTGCCGCTCTTATTCGCGCGAGCCGATGCGGTCACCAGCGCAGCTTCACTTTAACCAGGGAACTAGCGGTCCAGCATGACAAACTCGTGATGGGTCCGGATCTACATCCGTGGCCGCTGTCCGCATTGGACGATTAGCGGTCAAACCATCGCCGTCTAAAATCAAAGTTTGTCCACTTGTCTCTTGCCGGGTACACTAGAGGAAGTGTGGGGATACCTCCGTGCACCGCACGGGCGCACGCCGGAAGGAGTTCATCTCATGCCGAGGACGTATACGACCTTATTGGCGCTTGCACTGATCGCCGTGTTCGCCGGGCATGCCAATGCCCAGGCTCCGGGAAACTGGACGCAAGTGGGGATGCTGAGATGCAAGCTCAATCCAAGTATCGGCTTCATCATTGCTGGCCACCAGTCGATGGAGTGCCGCTTCACCCAGGACGCGCCGTACCCGTCGCAGGATTACCAAGGCGCGCTCAATACGGTGGGGCTCGACATCGGCATCACAGCCGGCGGCGTGCTCGGCTGGGCCGTGTTTGCGCCGACCAAAGGCATCCCCGCCGGCGCGTTGGCCGGCGAATATGTGGGCGCCTCAGCTGACGCGGGTTTCATTGCCGGCGCTGGCACCAACGTCCTGATCGGCGGTTCGGTACGCACCTTCAACTTGCAGCCGGTCTCATTGGAGGGTTCGGTTGCCGTCAATGCTGCCCTCGGTGTCTCTGGACTTAAGTTGCGGCCGGTGCCCTGAGGCGCCGCGTCTCCCGGAGCAGCAGCCGACCTAGATAGCTCTTACGGTTACTGGATCTAGAAACTGCAAGGTATGTTCGGCATCGCAATGCGAGCCGCACTCGCACAATTTGGAGTCTTTGTGCTGGCAATTTTTCTCATTGCCCGTCCTGCCTATGCGCAGAATGGCAATCTTCCCTGGTGCGGAATTTCGGACGAAACCGGCAACCTCAACTGTGCCTACTACAATGAACAGCAATGCCTAACGACACTGAGTGGCATCGGGGGAAGATGCGTTCAAAATCCGAGCCCTCCGACTCCGGCATTGGCACCAACCACAACATTTCAAAATCCGGGCCCGGCGTTACCGCTCGATGTAGGGCCTCCGCCAGGACTTGATGGCTCTACGGGACCTCCCCCTTAACAGGTTGCAAGCCAGACCAGAGTGCACCATATTTGTCGGAGATAGTCGCGTTTCATCTGACGTCGTTTATTTCGCTACCAATGTCCGCTTTAGGTCACTAGCGGACATTGCCACACCTCTGCGGCATGTCTGCTTTACCCCCGAAAGCGGACATTTGCAGCGATGGCTATTGCGTTCTGCTAGGATACATCCAGAGGCGGTGTTTCTTCGGTATCCGCCACTTGCCTGAGGAAACTTGCTTAGCTGGCGTTACTGGTTTTAGCGGCGCTACCGCTTCAAGCTCAGCATTGAACTTGGCATTGCGCGCTTCAACGCTGGCCTGAAACTTGGCCTGGCTCTCAGCCAGTCTGCGCTCGTTAGCGTCAAAGGTGACACTAAGCTTGGCGCTGATGTCATCAAAGCTACGCGGCATGATGCGTTTTGACACCCTGGTTACGCTGAGCGGCACCGCTTTGGGCCAAGAGCAGACATTCCCTTCTTGAAATGAAAAATGAAAGAGGTCGTCAATCTCGGTAGCCCTTAAAAGCGCCTCTTCGCGTTCTGCCGAGCGCTCCGAATGTCATGCTCTATTCGTTGTAATTCGCGCATAAGTTCAACAGTCGCTTTAAGGAGGCTTACGTTGATGTCCTTCTGCGAGTACTGCTCGCGCGTATTGCGGATCAAACTTTCAACCTGCGATATGGACATGTCTCAGCTTTGCGTACGCTTGATAGCCTGCTGGTCGGTAGGCACAACGCGTCGATACCAGATACAAATTAGAAAACTGCGAAATTCAGCCGCGTTTTTAATTCAATTTTGATCTAAGTTTCGCTGCCATTGTCGAGTGGCAGCTTTGGGTCATTAGCGGACGTCCGGGCCATGTCCGCTTTACCCCCAATAACGGACATCTCATCGACACGCGTAAATGTCACGTTTTGCCGATGATCGTGCCTCGTGCGAAGTGCGGGCGTAGAGAAGAAAGCGCCATGAAAAGAACGCCAGTTTTAGGAAGTGGTGCGGTCAAGAGTTGTCTCATAACTCAGCTAGAACAATCGCTTACGCAAAGGTGAGGGCGATAAAAGCTCTTTGAAGCGTAAAAGTTATTTTCGCTGGCGCCCTCACCTACCAGTGTGCGATGGCGGAATGTCCGCTGTTATTCCAATAGCGGACAAACGCGTCCGCGATTGGAATGTCCGCTAGGTGCCAAAAGCGGACAGTCTCGGGCGCGGCGAGATGCCTGCTAACTACCGATAGCGGACATCCAACTTTTTTCGGATTAAGGGGTGTCGACAAATAGCTGCCGCAAGACATCGCTCTGCTCACTTTTAGAAAGGGACCAATTGTCTTTCACTCTACTGCAGCCTATCCTTGCGAAGTCTCCAAAGGTCCCGCGGTGGTCCCATGGAGTTCCGTCGGTTGTTTATTGCGAATCGAACTGCGGTTCTTGCCGCGGTACTGATTGCATTCGCAACTCCGGCCAGCGCACAAAAGTGCGATATTAATGCTCTCGTCAACGCCATCGGAAGTATCTCGGGGCCGGCGTGCGGCTCTGCGGCAGACGACCCCGGGGCATTGACCGGCGCGGCAGCCGCTCTCGGTGTGTTCCTCGCCGCCGATCAAGCCGCAGGCACGAATTTCTGCAACGCCGCGCAGAATGCCTACGACAATATAACCTCAGGACAAAATCAGTCGCAAACCATCCAGAACTTGTTAGGCCCTTATGGATCGGTAGTAGGTGATCTGACATCGGCGCTGACCAGTGTCGCAAATCCGCTCGCAACCGCGTCTTGCGCGTGTTCGATAGACCAGGGTATCGCCCAGCTTGGCAACAACGGCGTAGCGTGTCTGCAGAATGCCATTTGCGGCATCCAGCAGAGCGTGTTGAATGAGCCGTGCGCCTGCATACCGCCGCTCCCGATCGCCAACACCAATTGTACGCCGCCAATATCGTGCACTTTTAATGCGCAGAGTGGGAGTCAGCCGGAGTGCACGGGTGCGCTGGAAGAAGACACCGGCGTCAACCCGCCAAGTTATAAAGTAACCGGACAAACCGTCACGGATTTTACCGACGGCTGGAACGGCAGCGACAAATACTGCACGGCGTTTTCATTCTGCTCGTGTCCGTCGCCCATGACATTGAAGGAATGGCCGGTCAATTATCTGGGCGGCATCGTAATGTTTTCTTGCCAGTGCCCCGCGGGAACGTCCCTTTCAACTGCGCCCGGACCAGGTGCTCCGCTCGTCTGCATCTGCGACAACACAAAGCAGCCTGCGCTGCCCGCCAACAGCCCCTACGGTTCGTGCCCAGACCTGACCGGTCCGCTGTGCGCGACCGGCCAGGTCGCCGTCGGGAACAAATGTGTCACGCCCTGTTCGAATCCGAGCCAAATTCCATTGGCCAACGGATCGTGCTGCGATCCGAAACAGGCCTCGTCTTGCGGTTTGTGTTGTCCGAGCGGCCAGTCGCCCGATCCGACCACCGGCAATTGCACGCCGGCATCGCAGCATTTTACGCCAATCCAAGTTCGGTAAGCCGCAATGGAAGCCGCGCGCACCATCCTGGCCACCGTCGACGAGCATGCGCGATCGGTAAGGCTAGCTGTCGCGCTCGTCGCGGCGGCCGTTCTCGCGTTCCCCGCTGTTGCTCAGGAAGCCCCTCCGGGCATTCTCGCCAATGGAAATGCCGCAGTCACGGGATTTTCCGGGGCAACGCTGCCCGCAGAAATCGCGCCAGGAGAAGACCCGGCAGACAAGACCTTTATTACCCTCAATGGGCCGTCGCTCCGCATCGTCGACTTACAGCATATGGACGGACCGCCGGTATCCCAACTCGTCGCCGCGCCCAAGCCGACGACCTGGTTTGCGGAGCAGATCGGTCAAGTCTTTGAAGTCGTGCTCGACGTTGCCGATCCGCCTAATATCTACGTGGCGGCGACTTCGGCCTATGGCCTACCGATCGTTGCACCGGCCGCCAGTGGACAGCCAATTCACCTACGCAGGGGGACACCAAACGCGACTTTCATGCCTGGCCTCTGGGGACCGGGTGGTGGCCCCGGCTCGATCTGGAAGATCGACGGCCGCTCCGGCGCCGTAAGTCTGTTCGCCAATGTGAAGCTTGCTGACCGGCCGAATTCTGGCCCAGCACTCGGCGGACTTGCGTTCGATGCCGCATCGAACTCGCTCTACGTCGCCGATCGCGAAACCGGATTCATTCATCGTTTAGCGATGAATGGCCATGAGCTCGACCGTTTCGATCACGGCACGGTAGGGCGGCAAGCACAAGGTCTGCCTCCGGTCGCTTTCGGCCCGACGAAACGCCTAGATATCACGGATCCGGCCTTCGACAGCGGGGATCCGGCCACGTGGAATTACGCGGCGCCCGAGCGAAGAATTTTCGGGCTCGGCATTCTCGATCACCGCTTGTATTACGCGGTCGCCGCCGGCCTGCAAATCTGGTCGGTTGGACTTGGGCCCGATGGCTCCTTCGGCAGCGATCCGACGCTGGAGATCGCCGTCCCACCGACGGCCGGGCCATCTGAAATCTCTAAAATAGTTTTCGACGAGCAAGGCCGCATGGTCCTTGCCGAACGGCCGGCACCGACGGGCGCAGGCGATTTTGAAATGTTGGCCGTGCCCGGGATCGGTCGCGTGCTGCGCTATGCTCGGATTAATCCGGACCCCGACGCCGAACGCAATTGGCAGCCGCTGCCGGACGAATACGCCATCGGTTTTCCGCTTCAGTTACGCAATGGAAATGGTGGCATCGATATCGGATATATCTACGATGCAAAAGGAGATATCGACCACGCAGTTTGCGGAGGGTTTCTCTGGTCGACGGGCGAACACCTTCGCGCGTCGCCCGAACCTTCGCTCGCGGCTCGCTTGCGTGAACTCGGAGCTGAGAACGTCGACGGCCTGCAGGGAAACGGGAGTTGGTTGACCAGGCACGACGACGAACCGCCGCTCGCGAGCTACTTCATCGACTATGACGATCGGTTTGACGATGGCGCGGCGCGCGGACATATGGGCGACATCGCGATTGCACGCGCATGTACGCCTGCGCGACGTGCGAGCTTTATCCCGCGGTTGCTGGGCGGCTTGCCCGGCGGAGGGCTGCCACCCGGCGAAACGACGCCGCCGACCTCAACGCCGACGCCGCCTCCACCTCCGCCACCAACGACGCCGCCGGGAAATTGTCCGCCGGGACAAGGTCGAGCAGCCCGAACCGGCGCCTGTTGCGGGCGACCCAGCGTGCTGATCGGCGGCAAATGCTGTTCGCCGGCGGATCTTGCGCCCGGCGGCGCCTGCTCGAACGCAAGCTGCGGTGCCGGACAAACGCCGATTGGCCCCAGCAATTTCTGCTGCAACAGCAATCAGGTCTATACCAGCCCCGGCGGCGCGCAAGCGTGTTGCAGCGGCCCGCTCGTCAACGGTCAATGCGCGTCCAATCCTCCGGGCTCGATCTGCCATGTCGGCTACGTACCGACCGGCGGCGGCTGTTGCCTTGCGAGTCAATTGACCTCGACTGGCGTCTGCTGCCCGAGCGGCGAGGCGCCGAGCGGCCCGGGCAAGAATTCCTGCCAGAAGATCAACCTCATTCCGATCAAGATACCGGGGCAACGCTGCTGCGTGCCAGGTTTGGTCCCAACGCAGGACGGTAGCTGTTGCGCACCAGATCTGGTGACGACGACGGGCATTTGTTGTCAAGCCGGCTACGCCCCGGATCCGACAAACCGTTCTCATTGTCTTGCACAAACTCAAGTCATCGTGAAATGCGCGGCCGGTTACACTAAGATGCCGGACGGATCGTGCTGTAACAATCGCCTAGTCAGCGCCGACGGCATGTCATGTAGGACTATTGCACCGTTAGTGCCGCTGGTCCCAAATGGCCCCCGCGCTTGTCCACCGGGTGCAGTGCGCGATAGCGACGGAGATTGCGTGCGTCGATCCCCGCCGGGGTGTGGACTTGGCGAAATTCTTCTCCCCAACGGGAAATGCGTGCGGCGAGGTCGACTACCTTGCCCGCCAGGCATGATACGGACCCCGCGCGGTGTGTGCATTCGGGTTGGACCTCCAGCGCGCTTCCGGGTGCCGCCGCGACACCCCATCGGGGTTATCCGATGACGGCTGAATTTCCGACGACGCCTCACATCGTATTCAGAACGGATGTCCGCGATGGGTCATTAGCAGACATAGCCACACGTCTGCGGCATGTCTGCTTTACCCCCAATAGCGGACGTTCATCGCGGCAGTCCGAATGTCGGCTAAGTGCCAAAAGCGGACATTGGCCAAGCCTAGCATCTGGTCCAAACTGCAATTGATCGGAAGTCAATCGCTTGGCATGGCTAAGTGATATCTTCACGCCTATGAAAGCAGCGCTCAGCCATTTAGGGCCACCGCTCTACCGGCCACGCCCAACCTAAGCGGCGGCGTCCGCCTTGCATCCACGACTAACTGCCATCAACGCCGCGTCAATCAAGCGGTCCGGATTGCGTTCGCCTCGCGCCGCCGCCGCCAGGATACCCTCAGCCAGTTGAGCGCGAGTTGTTGTTGCGCGTTCCTGCGGTCGAAGGCGGGCCCATGCATCCAGAAGCGTTTCTCTCACCAGGGCAATGGTTTCGAGATCAAAATATGCGGGTTTTTCTGCGTCCATCAACGCCTCCCAATTTTTTTGATCGGTTGGTACGCTGAAACCAATTGCCAAACAAAACATTAGATTGAGTCCCGTGCGATGACGGTGATTTCGATTCGCCGTGTATGGGCACCGCAATACCCGTAGGAGATCCACTCTTGCCCGAGCAGACATTCGCCATCGGCGTTGGAATGTCCGCTATGGGTCAAGAGCGGACATACCCTTCATGAGTGGCCTGCATTGCGACCTAAAAGATTGGTCACGGACGTGGGAGCTTTGGCTTGGGTAATTTGCTCATGGCGCTTCTAGCTACGTTCATCGCTGAGTTGTTTTGATGACGACGTAAGCGCACATGGCAAGATAAATTGCGGAAAATATTGCGCGGCGCTCGGATTGGGCGCAATGAGATAATTCCTGGCGAGAGCCAGCAACAGCCGCCGCGCACAAATATCTCAAGGGTATTGACCTGAGCATCGTGCTCATCTCGCGGGGATCATCCTACCGAACTCTGCGAGCTCATAAATCGCCAACTGAGGCAGCCTCGCGCGCGTGTCAGAAGACGAGCGCCACGCGACAATAAGGATCGCGGCTCACCGTCGCCGTCAACGCCGAGTTCACTGGCCTGACTGTATTGGTGAAGAACGCAGGTCGCTCTGGTGTCCGTTGTCACGGCTCATTTTCCTTTGACCGTCTCGCCACGAAACTATGACGTACCTGCGACCGCTTTCAAATTACGGAAATGTCACTTAGTGGTGTCTTTGCGTTACGATAAATTATGTGTGGGATGCGGTCCTGTCGCACAGGACAAGTCTGGCCGCAGTGCAGGCCATTGTCGGCGATCGCCTGAACAGCGGAACAACTCCTTAGAGCGCAGCGAAAGGACGTGAAGCGCCAAAAGCGGGACTCAACGCACCGGAGCAAAAGCACCTCTATTCCATCGACCTCTAGTCGGCGCACGAAGACTTAGTTAAATGCTGGACCGAAATCTGGAAATTCAGTGCGCGGGCTCAGTTCGAGGTGTAACCACTTTGAACAAAAAAACGGCGGTTGCACTGTTGGCCAACTCGATGACATCCTGGCTGCACTCTTCCACCTGATCCGGACTCTGCTTGGTGAAGATTTCGTCGACTCGGAAGGCATCTTTCGCGACATTGACAGTTTCGAGATCTTCGGTGGTAACAGTGCGGTCGAAACGATCTTCGCAATCCCCTTTGCGCCAATGGCCGCCCGCATATCGGTTCCCACGTTTATAAATACTCGTCTGGGACTCCGGTTCCCCTCTACGATCGTTGGCTAAATATAACGCCGTCTAGTGGCGTTACTCGTCGCTCTAGCTCGCGCCGGTGAAACGCAAGAGCGGTCTCGGGTACATGTCGACGATGTGCATCGTCCTGTTTACGACGCTAGGCCTATCCGGTCTGGGAGTTCGCAACGCGTATGATCTCGTGTTCCGCCTCTGGTATACTCCAGCCCTTGCCGTCACTATACGGGCCATTGTTTGGCGGCAAGTCGCCCTTAACCGCCCCCTCGCCGACAAAAAGGCTCGACCGCGTGCCCCCGTTATCGCTGACGAAGAAGATCAACGTGTTGTCGAGCATTTTGCGCTTCTTGAGCGCCCCGATGACCCTGCCGATTTGCTCGTCCATAGCCGTTATCTGGGCCGCATAGGCCCGGCGTAATGGGTCGGCGATCCCTTTGTACCTGTCGAGGTCGCCTGCGGCGCTGATAGGGGGTGTGAGGCGCAGTGAAGGCGAGATAAATAAGAGAGGCGACTGGTATCGTGGGCGTTGATTAGGTCGAACAGCATTGGCACCAAAAACTGCTATCGTAACCTGGTTCGTTGACCCGTTTGTTGTTCAGGTACCAGTCGACAACACCGTGCGATTTGTGTGTGAAGTGATCGATCTCGCCAATTAGTGGGCCGTAGGAATAATCAAAGCCGCGTTGACTTGGCCAATACTTCCGATCTGCGTGCCGAGGTGCCACTGGCCAACAATTCGCGGTCTGATATCCCGCCTGTTTGAGCGCCTGCGGCAATAGAACTCGTCAGTGGCAAGGCCATCTGTCCGGCGGACGGTACGACTGCCTTTTGCAGCCCGTAACGCAACGGATAGCGTCCTGTTAGAAGTGCCGCGCGAGTGGGCGTGCACATCGGCATAGCGTACAACTGCTCAAACCGAGCCCCGGTTTGCGCCAATTCGTCGATGTTCGGTGTCTTAATATCGGAACCTGTGGTAGCCAACATCTTTCCAACCGAGATCATCCGCGAGGATGAAAACAATATTGGCTTCGTCTGTGCCAGAGCAGGTGTTGTCGGAAGAAGGCCTAGCGCCGATAAAACTACGATTCCTGCAAACCAGGCTCCACCAAATGCGCGAACTTTCGCTGCATCTACGCGCTTAGGTAGTCATTTTCGGTTTTCACTTCGACTTCGCCCCCTCTTTCTGTAACTCACTTCTGCACCAGCAAAAAGTGAAGATATCGCATGAGCTGGCGAGAAAGAATGTCCCCTGTGGGTCAAAGCGGACATCGGTGGCGCGCGCGGCAATTCCGCTAAGTGCCAAAGCGCACACCACGTCTTCGAGCTTCTCTAAAATAAAAGCCGTCAACACGGGCTACAACGAAAGAGCCCCAGCCGGTAGCAGGCTGGGGCTCCCCGTGCGGAACAGCCCTAAAGGGGCAAACCAAAAGGCCGAAACCCGGCACGCCTTTTAGGCTGCTATAAAGTCCGGATATTTTCAAACTCGGGCCTCACTTAGACACAGCCACTGCAATTTCGTTTCGCCGCAAGAACGGTATCGTCCATGGTGGATTATAGAAAAACGCTGTTGGCATTCCCTCTATCTTCCAATTTGTTCCTCTTAGTAGGCTCAGCAATTCTGTCGTCCTCGCCGATACAGCGGCATCATCAGTTGAGCCCGTAAACCGGAGAACCGCAGCGGTCTCTGAAGGTATGTCTATCAATCTCACGCGGCTGTCGGTCGGCTCGGGCAACTCTTCTCTCGAATACTGTGTCGGCATGAAAAATCGCATTGCCAAACGTTTTTCGGACTTATTGACCTCGACAGGGGCTGTCATTGCAATCTTCTCGCCCGCCGTTTTGACTTCAACGGGAGAAGTCATGTCTATTTTCTTTTTGCCTTTATTCGCTCCGAATATGTAGGCCGCTACAATACGGAATGCTTCGCCTCGAGGATTACCTGATTTAGTCACATCTATCGTGGCTTCGGCAGCTATGCGCGGCGCATACCGACGAATTTCGACAGAGTTGCCGATCCTTTCAATAACTTCATACTTCGGCTGCTCAGTTCCGGTGTTAATGCCAAAGGTTGAAAGCACGAAAAACACCGCCGATGTTATAAAGGTCAGAATTGATCGAATTATGCCATCCATGCGGATAACTCATCTGCTCAAATTGGCATTAGAATGTTCCGAATATGTCATTCACTGGGGCGCGGTCTAACACGCGGAAGAAGTCGGCAGGCTAGCTTGCGTGAACCGCCGCCGCGTGATGAGCGCCTTGGGCGATTAGCAGACCCGCCGCGGCAAATAGCAATGTCGCTTTACCCCCGATTAGGTTATGGATTGGTCCTGCCGGAACATCCGCTAAGTGCCAATAGCGGACATTCGCCGATATCTCTTCGATGCCCGCTTTGTGCCAAAGCGGACATCCGTCAGGTCGGACATAGTGGATGCTTGTTCGCTAGGCGGGGTCTGCGTTTCGCTTGGATGCGTGCCTGCCCGTTGGGGCAGCAGTAAGACGCAACCGATAATGAAGACAGCTATGACGGCCGATGCGAGCGGACGGCTCAAGTTGAGGCCACCATGACTTGCCGGTTTGTCGAGGAAATCGCCGACCGTCGCCCCAAGCGGTCGAGTGAGAATGAACGCCGCCCAAAAGAGCGTGACCCGCGAAATATTCGTCCAGTAGTAAGCCGCCGCCAGTATCGCCAGACCTACCCAAACACCACCGCACCGCCTTCATATCCGAGGCCGCCGGTATCAGCTATCCAGTCGCCGAGGGCGGTGCCAAGTGTTTGCGAGAATGTGATCGCCGCCCAATAGAAGGCTTCAACCTTTGGACTGCTGACGGTATTCACGGAGATTGTGCCTTCCGACCAATACCAAAGCGCAAGGACGGCCATGAGGCAGAGAAATAAGAGTGTCGTACCACCAGTGTAACCGATGCCCAACGAACGGTCGGCGAAGTCCGCCATTGTTGTCCCGAAGGTCGTAGATGCGACGATTGTCGCCCAATACAGGAAGGGATGAAATTTTTTCGCAACGATCTGCCAGATAACCAGCACCACCAGAACAGAGAGAAATATCGCTGTGCCGATGAGATAGCCCCAATTCAATGTCATCGTCACCAAATCGCCACCCGTTTCTCCCAAGGTGGTTGCTGCGATTTTTATGATCCAGAAAATGAGGGTGACTTCAGGCACCTTGCTCAAGGCAGATTTCGTCAGTTCGTTCATGCGCTTCAACCCTTCGCCCTCGATGGGGACACCGGCAAACGCACAATGCACTGCCTACCGGAGTCAACGCGGTTCTTTTGCGCGAAAGTCCCATGCGACTTCGTCCTCATTTGGGCGCGAATATGAAAGATCCGTAACCTAAATTACATGGTCGCCGTAAGTCTTTGATGGGTCGCACCATATCAGGGCCGAAGTGTCGCGATGAGAAACAGCAATCCAATGACGACCGCGCCGATGCTCGCCAGAAGGACCGCTCCTGCCGCCATGTCTTTAATAACGCGCACTTCAGGATGCCGATTGGGGTGAAGATGATCAATTAGGCCTTCGAAAGCCGAATTCAACAATTCAGTTGTAAGAACAAAAGAAATGGTAAGGCGATGATCGCCCACCAAACCAGCGAAGGCTGGAACCAAATGAGGACCATAACGACAAGTGCCGCAATGGCCGTTTGGGTCCGAAAGCTGCTCTCACGGCGCCACGCTGCGGTTAAGCCGTCGAGCGCAAATTTCAGCCTCTCGTGAAAGGGCCGGTTTTTCATTTGGCATCTCTTTTTTCGGTAGCCGGAACGCGCCCTGACTCACTCAGCGACTGGCTTTCGCCGCACATGCGACTGCATCCATTCCGCAATCGTTAAACCGATTAACAACCAAAAACCGCCGACCAGGTAGCCGCCGATAATATCGGTCAGATAATGTACGCCAAGAATGAGCCTACTTAGGCCGATCAGTCACGATAAGCACTGCGGTCCAGTAGGCGACCTCAAACCGCTCCCGGAAGCCCGGCAGTGCACGTGCAATCGCGTATGCCAGAAATCCGTAAACTGCCATCGCGGCTGTGGCGTGCCCGCTTGGGAACGAAGAAAAGGGTGCAATCACGTCCATCGCAAATTCGGGTCGATGCCGCCCGATCAGGAGCTTGCCTATTGATGTCGTTGTGATGGCGCCAATGCAGGTAATCCATAACGGCGTCATCAAATTGAAACGGCGCTGCGACCACAGAAATCCGGTCGCTATGATTGTCGCCGAGACGATCGCCGGGCTGCTTCCTAGCGCTGTAACCCAAAGAAACACCGAAATAAGCGGTTCCACCCGCCAAGGCGCAAACGACGCGTTGACAATATTATCGATCCGAACAATTCGCTCCGCTTCGAGCACATCTTCGGCAAGGCCGCTAAAGAGGGCAGCCACATAAATTGCCGCGCTGCTAGCAAGGTCAAGGGCAACCCAGAAAATCGATATGGTGTGACACGGCCTAGTATAAATCCGATAACGATTGGAAACCGGTCCGCGAGTTGAGATCGAGTTGTTCGTGACCGCATCCAGACATTTGACGTAGCAACGGCCGCGGGCACGCGATGAGCCAGGCCGACAATCCGCATGGTCGCACGCAGCGAAAACCAGTGCAGAAGCGCAATGATTGCCGCAAGCGCGGCAACGCTAAATATAATCATAACAACGCGCATCTCTCGGCTTCCCGGGCGTCCAGGATCACACACCCGAAACGCTATCACGCTAAGTTAAAATGCGAACTCGTCGTTCGGTGGGATTGTGAGTTAGGCGAGGTACGTGTGCCCGCTTTTGGCCGGCACGGTTGGCATGTCCGCTTCGTGCCAAAAGCGGACATGGCTCGAAACTATTCTGTTAGCCAGATTTGTTTAATTTGTTCCATCAATTCGTTGGGAAGCGCGTCATAGTCCGCAACGGCTGCGATTGTATCATCAAGCTGCTCGATTGACGAAAATCCGCCGACCACCGTGCTGACACCGAGGTGGCTGAGGGTAAAGCCGTAAGCGAGCTGTACGAGGCTCATGCCGTTCGCGGCCGCCAGCGCCTGAAAGCGGCGGGCGAGCGGAAGCGCTCTCTTAGCTTCCAGCGCCGTCACATCCTTGGGTCGCGCCAGCACATGCGTGTATTGGCCACTAATTAGCGCATCGGTAAGCACGCCGCCGGCGAGCGGACTGAAGATCGCCGTCCCAGCGCCGGCGGCCTGCGCGATGCCAATGACATTGCCGTAATCTCTGTCGACGGCAAGCTTGTCCGGCTTCGGATGGGCCGCCGTCGGGTTCAAGAGTGTGAACGGCACGTTGACCAGATGGAACAGCCCCGTGTTCAGCAGTTTGCTCACCTCGGCGACGTCGCCTCCACGCGCGATGAACCCGGCATAGCGGGTCTTGCCGCTGTCGAGAACGCGCCGCATGCCCTCGATCGCCCCGTTAGGACGAAAATAGTCCTCTAGCCACAGCTTCTTGTAGTCGCGCCCCCGAAGATCCGGCCGTACTGCGACTGGACCGTTATGGATCTGCACGATTGCGATTGTGTCGACTCCCAGCCGCTTCAGGCTCTCCTCGACTGAGTGGACGATATGGTCCGCGATGTCGCCGAGGTTTTCGGCCCGGATCTCCACCTTGGTGTTGATGACGGGACGGGCGCCAAGCGCCCGCAGCGAACGGCCGAGATTTTCTTCCCCGAGCCCGTCGCCATAATCCGGCGCATTATCGAAATAAGTGATCCCGCTATCTAAGGCACGGCCGATTACGCGTTCCTGCTCGGCCGCCGTGCCGCGCACCATCAGCCCGGCATTGCCGCCGCACCCAAAGCCGATCTGCGACACGACGAGATCGGTCGCGCCAATGCGTCTTGTCTTCATGGTTCTCCCAGCAGAGTAATCGCCGGTCGGCAAGACCGAAAAGGGGGCGCGACATAAACCGCGCAGAAACAAAACACTTAGCTTTCAATCACGCGCGCCGATTGCAGACGTCCATCGCTCAGGATTTCGCAGAGGATATAGTGTGCGCCTTTCAACTCGATACGAGCGACCACGTCTTCGCCCTCGCGCGGATTGGCTGGAGAGAGCGAAACCGACTTTACCTCCATCGTCGGCACTTGCTCGAACACCGCTTGAAGCACGGTTTCAATAAGCTCCTCCCTGATCGGCATGTCAGGCGTGCTCAGGGGTTTGTTGTTGCTCAGCGCTGCGCTTCAGCTCGAATTCCTCAATCTGGCGGTGCAACTCCTTCACAGTTTCGATGAGCGGCCCGTAGCGGTCAGCGTCGTCGTTCGCAAAACCCTTATGATAATATTTCCGGAAAGCGTGCTTGTTCAGTTTATCCGGGTTGGAGTAGTCGGGCGGCGCACCGGTGGGATGGATCATCGTCGGGCTCTCGTGAAAGTAATTCATCGGTTCGAGCCCCTGCTCAACACGTCTGATCTGCTCGTCCAACTGCTGGCGCAAGACCACGATCGGGATGTCGGTACGGCCCAGGAGTTCGGTCGTACGGTCGACAATCGGCCCTTGTGCTACCCAGACAATCGCATCCTGGGCTAGCACATAGTCGAGGATCGGCTTCCCATCCGCATCGTGTGTTGGCGGGATGTAGTAAGGCACGAGGTCCTGCTTTGGCGCCTCGACGCCGGGCGGAGCGGCGTAGCATTGATAGGCAATGTGATACGTGTGCGTGTCGTCAATCGGCACGCGGATCTGATACTCGCTGCGTGGCGCGCCGGTGTGTCCCGTCTGCGTGTAAAATGGAAAGATTACCGTGGAGTGCTCTTGGTCCTTGTCAAAGTCCGCGCCAAGCGCCTTGGAGTAGCGCACACCTTTGCGGAATCCGTGCTCGGTCTGGTAGGCGTAAATCTCCTTAATGCCGACGCCGACTTTCTTCCGTTGGTGCATCGTGTGCAGCGAATCCGAACTGCGTTGCGCAAGCTCCCCTTTCTGCTCAAGCACGTATTCGAACATATGGCCGTGGGCATAGGCGCTGTGGGTCGGGTCGCCAGTGTTCTCCTGGCACTGCAGCCAGTTGCAGGGAATTATGTTGATGCCGATTTGGCGGATCGAGTTCGGCCATACGAACAGATCCCAGCGCGGCAAGTCCGGCGCTGGCAACGGGCCCATATAGGCGAACACGAGACCGCCGAGTTCGCGCACCGGATAACCCTTCAGCTTCTGCCTGATCTCGGCCTGCGGATTGCCCTCCATAGGCCGTTCGAGGCACTTGCCGGTCTCGCCGTAAAGCCAGCCGTGATACGGGCAGCGCAAGCCCTCATCGTCGGGGATGCCGTACTGCAGATCGACGAGACGATGCAGGCAACGGTCGCCGATTAGTCCCAGGCCGCCTTTCTTGTCCCGATACAGAATCAGGTCCTCGCCGAGAATCCGCACCTTGAGAACCGGATTTTCTAGCAGCTGTGCGTAAGGCCGGATCGGAATCCAGTAACGCCGCATCAGTTCGCCGCAGGGCGTGCCCGGGTCGACCCGCGTCAAGCGTTCGTTTCTTTGAGCGGTGATCATTTTCGCATCCTGCAAAGGGCGGAGCGTCAGGATAAAACGGTAGCCAAGTGCTTGTATTTCGTCAATAATTCGTGCGACGCGCAAATGCATGGGACCGTGTCATGGACGCAGCAATCGCCGCTGTGGTTGAAACAAGCAAGCCACAAGGCGCGCGGCGCTACGTCAGCCTGCTGCTCTGCGTACTCGCTCCGGTTCTCTTTTGGATCTCGCCCCTGCCGATCGATGCAGGCGCCAAGCACGCGCTTGCGATCACGCTGTTCATGGTGCTGGCGTGGATCACCGAGCCGATCGATCACGCAATCGCAGGGCTGATCGGGTGCTTCCTGTTTTGGGCGCTTGGCGTGGCGCGCCCCGACGTAGCTTTCAGCGGGTTTGCCAGCGGCACAACTTGGTTTCTGTTTGGAGCGACGCTGATGGGAGCGATGGCCTCCAAATCAGGGCTCGCGAAGCGGATCGCATACCAAGTCATGCTCTGGGTTGGAACGACCTATCCGCGGATCCTGCTCGGCCTCATTCTCACCGATTTCTTGCTGACGCTGATCGTGCCGTCTGGCATCGCACGCATCGTGATCATGGCAGCGGTCGCACTCGGTCTCGTCGAGGCGCTTAAGCTTCCCGTAGAGAGCAATGCTGCACGCGGAATTTTTCTCATCATTACCTACACCGCCGCGCTGTTCGACAAGATGATCATCGCCGGCGCAAGCTCGATCACCGCGCGCGGACTGATCGCGCGCATCGGCGAAGTCGACGTGCAATGGAGCCAATGGTTCATTGCCTTCTTGCCTTGCCACATTCTCACGATACTCGCGGCCTGGTGGCTGACGCTTTGGCTGTTTCCACCCGAGAAGACGGAGCTCGCGGGAGGGCAGGCCTATTTGGCGGGCGAAGTGCGCAAACTCGGACCGCTGTCGACCGCCGAACTCAAAACCGCAATGCTGCTCGGCGCCGCCACCTTGCTATGGGTGACCGATTTTCTGCACCACATTTCTTCAGCCAAAATCGGCCTCGGTGTAGGCCTTGCTGGCCTGCTGCCACTCGTCGGACTGCTTCGCGCCGAGGATTTGAAAAAGATCAATCTGCTACCGGTCTTCTTCGTGGCGACTGCATTGAGCATGGCCAAGGTACTGTCAGCGAGCAAAGGCCTCGACCTTCTCACGAATGCGGCGTTTGGTTGGATCGCGCCGCTGATGACCGACAATTTTGTCGCGACAGTCGTACTGTATTGGTCGGCGTTCATTTATCACATCGTATTGTCAAGCGACATCGCAATGCTTGGTACATCCATGCCGCTCTTGATGACATTCGCAAAAACGCACGGCTTTAACCCGCTCATCGTTGGGATGATTTGGGTGTTTGGCTCGGCCGGAAAGATATTCGTCTACCAGTCGGCAGTGTTAATCGTAGGTTACTCGTTCGGCTATTTCCAATCGCGCGACCTCCTTCGACTGGGCTTCTTGCTCACACTCGTGGAGTTCATCTCAATTTTACTGATCGTACCGTTCTACTGGCCGGCGATTGGCATACACTAATCCCGACAAGTACGCGCGCGCGGGTAGTGCTGAAAGCGAGGAACGCAGTTGGCCTGTTCTCTAAGGACCATTTAGCCCCGACAGCGGACATTCGTGAGCGCGCTGGGCATGTCCGCTCAGTACCAAAAGCGGACATCCGAAATGAAAGGCGCTGCCAACTTCACGCGCTCAGGTCGAATCATCGGCGGCTTCTGGCGTGAGGCATCCGGCTTGTTGCTCGACGACCTACCGCGGGGGAATTTGAATTAGGTCATCTAGTTGCGCTTTTGTGAGCTCACTGGTTGTGTACTTCAATTCCACCGCATCCTTGGCGATGATGTCGAGCCCGACAACTTTATCCGGTTCAATCGACGAGCGCGGGAAAAAGTCGTCGCGCGTGCGCTTCGCCTTCGCTTCACTGATCTTCAGCCAATCCGAATAGACCTTAAGTGCGCTTGGGTCAGTGTACATGTAGTTGACCGTTTCTCGATAGGCTTTCATATAACGGTCTACGATGTCCTTGTGTGCCTTTAGGAAGTCAGCATTGGCAATATTGACGCGGACGGTCTGACCCTTGAACGCGGTCGCGTCGTTGCCGGTCGCAATGATACGATCTTTTCTGGTCGAGTTCATCGAGACCGAATGGCGGCGCCGCCCAGCCAACATCGATCTGTCCGGACATCACTGCCGTCAGGTTCGCGGATGGGCCACCCATCGCGGTCGGCTTAGCCTTGAGCTGGTACTCCTTCATGAAGGCAGTAACGATGCCGTGTGTCGAAGACCCATTGGTCGAATAGGCAAGGATCTTGCCATCGGTATCCTTGAGCGACTTGATTGGTGAGTCCGCCTTCACATACCAATAGAGGTCATTGGCGCCAGTGGCCTCGGCACCGATCACACGAACAGGCGCGTCCTTTGCATACGCGCTGAGCACGCCCATCACACCGGCGGCAACGCCGATATCGACGGCACCGCCAATCACCGCTTGCTGAGTCTCGCCCGCGCCGCGTGTATAGACGATCTCCAACTCAAGGCTGTGCTTCTTGAAAATGCCGGCGAGCTGGCCGACCTCCGACACCGAGGTGTCCCAATTGCCACGCTGGCCGACCGCCAACTTTACCTTATCCAGCGCTAATGCGGTGTCCGCGGTCGCCAACAACGCCAAGGTCGCAAGTGCATAGACTGTTTTATTTTTTATCATCGTATCCTCCCCTGCTTTGCACCGTTATTTCGCAGTTTGCCGCACGCGTTCGAGCGGGGATTTACTGCCACCGCCAAGGCTGCGCCAATTCGTCGTCTTCGGCACCACGCCTTCAAACGAACTGATCGTGGCGTGTGCAATGTGCGGCTCAGTAGTGCCGATGATGGAATCACCCTTTTGCAGGGCGCGCGCGGCGTCAACCATTAAGCGCCGGAACGCCACTACCGCAACGTCGCTCGCGCCAACACGCTCCTTGGAGCGGTCGCTGATCGGCCCCATCGATTCCCACATTGCTATGTCTTGGTTTGGGATGCCGCTAATGCCGGTGAAATTTCCGGCCGTCATCGCGGCGCGGTCCTGCCGATATAGATTGCCGCGGTTACGTATGCTGTCAAAATTGCGGTCAACGTCGACGCCCCATTGCAGCACGTTGAATTTCCGCCATGTGTCTGCGTCGATGCCGGGTTTATCGGAACCGTTCCAGGCGATGAAATAGAAGATGGTGTTGTGATCGTCTTCCGGCGTCAGCAGCGTCGCGACGTTGTGCACATTGTTGGGCGGGATCAGCGCCGTGTAGGGCGCGATATAGACGGTGGTGCGGATGTAATCGTGCGTCGCCTCGTTCATGATCGGGCGGCGGATCGCCGCGTAGCGGAAACCGTAGCCGGTGCGCTCGATCTGGAAACGCGGCGCCTTATCGGTCGACGGACGTAACCAGTTCACATCCGTCGCCTTTGCGCCATCGACTTGCGCGGGCACCATGTCGGAGGAATGCAGGCTAGAGGAGTGCGCTGAGTCGATCTGCCCTTCGAGGATTTGTGCCCAGTTGCAGCGTACCCGGACCTTCGTCGCGCTGACGCGCGCCTCCGGCGTTGGCGCGAAGGCCGGCGACTCGAATTCGCGCATCTCGCCGGGCGGACCCATGTAGGCCCACACGAAGCCGCCGGCTTCGCGCGCCGGATAGGCCTTGTGTTTGACGCGGTCCGGGATGAGGCTGTTGGCCGGTTCGGACGCCATCTCCACCACGTTGCCCTCAACGTCGAATTTCCAGCCGTGATACAGACAGCGCAGCCCGCACTCCTCGTTGCGCGCGAACACGAGCGAGGCGCGCCGGTGCGAGCAGTATTCGTCGAGCACGCCGACACGGCCCTTGCTGTCGCGAAAGACCACGAGATCTTCGCCGAGCAGCCGCACCTTGATCGGAGCGCCGTCGGGCTCAGTCACCTCCTCCGACAGACAGGCCGCGATCCAATGGCGGCGCATGATCTGGCCCATCGGGGCGTCACCCTCGACGCGGCACAGCAGGTCATTTTCCTCCGGCGTCATCATGGCGTCGTTCCTCCGCCGGGCGCTGCAATTTCCTGTCGCGCACCCTTTCTTAGATATCTAAGATAAGATTAGAGAATGTCCGCGATCTTGTCGAGGCAGGCCCTTTGAGCAACAGCGGCGACCGCAAGCTCCAGCTTGGCGTAGCGGGCCTCGGTCGCGCCTTTAGCGTCATGCTGCCGACATTTACCGGCGATCCGCGCGTCGTACTGGTGGCCGCCGCCGATAGTCGGGCGGAAGCGCGGCGGCAATTTGAGACGGATTTTTCCGGTAAGGCCTATGCAACTGTTGAAGAGCTGTGCGCCGACCCGGCGGTCGAGATCGTCTATGTCGCGACGCCGCATCAATTTCACGCACAGCACGCGCTGCTCGCCGCCCGGCACGGCAAGCATTTGCTGGTCGAGAAGCCGATGGCACTGACGCTCGACGACTGCGCCGCAATGATCCACGCGGCAACCCGCGCGCGGGTTCATCTCGTCGTCGGTCACAGCCATTCGTTCGATGAGCCGATCCGGCACATACGCGCACTGATCGCGAGCGGCGAATTCGGCGCCGTGTGCATGATCAATGCCATCAACTACACGGACTATCTCTACCGGCCGCGCCGCCCCGAGGAGCTCGCCACCGCGCAGGGCGGCGGCGCGGTGTTCAACCAGGCGGCGCACCAGGTCGATGTCGTGCGGCTGATTGGCGGCGGGCTGGTCACGAGCGTGCGTGCGATGACAGGCGCCTGGGATCCCGAGCGGCCGACCGAAGGCGCCTATGCCGCGCTGCTCACGTTCGCCGGTGGCGCTTTCGCCTCGCTCACCTATAGCGGCTACGGCCGCTTCGACTCCGACGAGTTTGAGGGCTGGATCGGCGAGATGGGAGAGCGGAAATCACCCTACCCCGGACGATCGCGAGCCCGGTTTGCGAATGCGCAGGAGGAGACCGCGTTCAAAAGCGCGCGCAACTATGGCGGCGCCGAATTTCGTGCGCCCGCCGCGCAAGCCGCGGCCCATCAACATTTCGGCACGCTGCTGATCAGCTGCGAGCGCGCAGATCTGCGCGCTCTGCCCAACGGCGTTACGATTTACCAGGACGGCACCAGCCGACTCGAAGCGATACCGCCCCCGACGGTGCCGCGCGCCGAAGTCATTGACGAGCTCTACCGCGCTATCGTGCACGGCGAGCAGCCGCTGCATGACGGCGCCTGGGCAATGGCGACCTTGGACGTCGTGCTAGCAATTCTGCGGTCCGCGCGCGAAGGCCGCGACGTGACGCTCAACCATCAGCTTGGCCTGCCATGAAGCCGCCGCCGTCGACGCAATCGATCCTGCATCACTGGCGCGAGGCGGTGCCAAACGATCGCCTCGCGCATCTGGTCAAGGATGCGACGCGCGCCCTAGTTCGCGCATTGCAGATGCGATTGGCCGAGCATGCAGTTTCGTTCGGCCATTGGACATTCTTGCGCATCCTATGGGAGGGGGACGGGCTGACCCAGCGTGAGCTGAGCGAGCAGGCCGGCGTGATGGAGCCGACCACCTATTCCGCGCTCAAGGCGATGGAGCGGCTGGGCTACATTCGCCGCAAGCAGCTCGGCGGCAACCGCAAGAAGGTCTATGTCCTGCTTACGCCGAAGGGCCGCCGGTTACGCGAGCGTCTGGTGCCGCTGGCCGAGGATGTGAACCGCATTGCAATACGCAACCTCCGCACGGCGGAAATCGCGGTCACGCGCAACGTATTGCTGGCAATCATCGCAAATTTGGCGCGCGATGAGCTAAGCGCCGACATGCGCATGCCGTCAACGCGCGAATTGGCGCAATTGAGGGCGGGCAAGCGGAAGCGCCGGTCGGTTTAACGCACTCGACTGGCTGAATCACGGTAAGGCAGCATCCACATTAGAGATCGTCATGTCCGCTTTGGGTCAAAAGCGGACTCCTACGTTCGCATACGCATCAAACGGGCTTGAAGAATTTCTTGGCGTCACTCTTGGCGAGGTCGGACAAGTTGCAAAAAGGACAGGACAGCAATCCCCTCCTATAATGCCAACGGGGATGTCGGTTGAACGGCGCATCCGGCCCGTGCCATGCTTGGCCTACAGGGCGTGATAGGCGGAATCAATGGCACAAGCGCACGGCAACCAGGCAGCGCACAGCCATATGCACGACCTCGAAGGCCACGTCGCGGCGGTCGAGGCCGATCTCGAGTACTGGCGCGCCAAGCGTCTCGAGCCCCGTCTCATTCAACTCCACCGCCGCGGCGTGCTTACGTTCTACGACCTTGTGCGCACGGCTACCGCTCTTCCAGCGGCACCGACGACCGCGGTCGCGCACGATACCGAAGCCCGGATCCGCGCGCTCGAAGATGGACTCGATGATTACATCCGCGGGATCAACCTCATTTCGCTCGACGGTCCCGGCTATCCCTCGGTGATTGAAGACACCCGCAAGGAGCGTGGGGACTATGATGACTTCTTCCGCATTGCCAAGCCGTCCCACGAGGGTTCGCTGGAAGAGCGAATCACCCGGCTGGAGCACCAGTTATGCGAGTATCGACATCTCCTGGACTTGCTTACGCGCGCGCTGCTGGACAAAGGTGTGTTGACGGCGGAGATGATCGATCAGCAGCGCACCTTCCTCGCCGGCCGTGGCGCCTGGAACGGTGCCCGCATCGTCGCCCGCGCCTGGGTCGACCCAGCCTTTAAACAGGCGCTGCTTACGAAGGGCCGCGAGGCAGTGCGCGAGCTAAACATTCCGCCTGGCCGACTCGGCAAGCTCGGCGTCGCCGAGAACACGCCGACGCTGCACAACATCGTGGTGTGCACGCTCTGCTCCTGTTATCCGCACGACCTCCTTGGCGACCCGCCGTGGTGGTACCGCGACGACAGCTACAAAGAGCGAATCGTGCGCGACGCGCGCGGCATGCTGGCGGAGCGATTTAACCTGCGCCTGCCAGACCATGTCGAGGTGCGCGTCCACGACAGCACCAGCGACGTGCGCTGGATGGTGCTGCCGTGCCGACCCGCGGACACCGACGGCTGGAGCGAGGAGCAGCTGGCGCGGCTCGTGACCATCGAGAGCCTGGTCGGCACCGCGCCCGCCGTCGAGCCAGCGCAGGGTGGGCACTGAGCGTTAGATAACCATGCCGGCCTCCCACCCCACGCACCGCTTTCAGCTCGGCGACCCCGTGCAGGTCGAGCGCGCCAACCCTGCCGGCAATCCGCGCACGCCTCACTACATTTGCGGCAAGAGCGGCGTTGTCACCGTGCTGCATGGCTCGATTGTCAATCCGATCGATCACCGGGGTGTTTATCCGCCTCTGTGCAGTGTGCTCTTCCGGGTACGCGAAGTGTTCGGCGGTAGTAGCGATGACACTCTGTCGATCGACCTGCACGAGGATTGGCTCATGCCCGCCCGCCCTAGCGACCAGCCAACTCTGGACTGATCTATTGTTGGTCTCGATGTCCGCTTTGGGTCATTAGCGGACATTGCGTCATGTCCGCGCAAAGTCCGCTTTACCCCCGAAAGCGGACATTCGTCGCGTGGGCTGTGATGGCCGCTTCGTGCCAAAAGCGGACATTCGACCCGGCGAGCATGTTTTGCGTTACTAGATCTAGTGTTGGACCGGTTTTATATGCGGACGCGTTCGATGGAAGTCGAGAATTTGTTGAGCGGTATGTGGGCTCAAGCGTTGAAATGCCGTCGTTGATTTAACGATGTCCGTGGGATTGCGCCGAAATTTCTTGGCAGCAAGCAATATAATATTTTTTGTTGTCTCCCAAGGAAGATCTACGGCTCTTGCTAGGACTATCAGAGACTCTGCTCGGGTGTCGTTTAAAGTCCGTTCGATAACCGAGACCGGTATATTCGCCATAAGGGAAAGCGCAGCAACAATTTCCTCGAATCTTCCCGCTTTTACAAACTCATCTAGCTTTGCAGGGCTTAATTGTCCCGCTTCGTTCAGTGAATTTATAAGCACACGAACCGACGCACGGTGCGGTGAATTGATTCTCGCTTGCGCCTGAATTTGATTGGCAACAGTTCCGACGACCGTATCAATCTCACTGTTGGGATGTTTCCTTTCGGCTTGGAGCTTTTCCCGGACGGTTCCCGAAGCAGTTGCAAGCAGGTGCTCAAACATGAGCGGTGGAATATCTGCTCGACTTCCAACAAAATTCGCAAGCTCGTCGTCACCTTTAGCGCGCTGCACAAGGGTACGAAAGCCGCTGGTGGAAAACCGAGCACCCGCATTCATCGCCGTGCTCAATGCAACCTGTCGGTCCCCACGCTCTACCAAAATGTCTGCGATTGATTCAGGGATGGACCTGCGGCGCGATATCGCAAGTAAATGTTCCTGGCTCTTCTTTTTGGCGCATTCAATCAGAGTCTCGACGGAAAGGCACTCAGATTGCATCAGCACCGGTGAAGCAATCTCAATTGCGTCATCAGAGGCTAGCATCGCCAACACTTTGGGCGGTGCCTTAGCCGAAGGTCCAAGTCTGGCTGCCAACAATGCACGCGAGGATTCTTCAATCGTCACGACGAGTCGCATAAACACGTCGTCAACGAGACTGATTTCATCGTCAGAGAAATGATCGGCGCCAACAAGAAATAGATCGGTCAATTGACGTAATATCGCCGCGCGTCGAATGTCCGAACTTTGCGTTACCGCGTTGTCGAGCTCGCGGATCAAACCTACCGGGGCGCCCATCTCTCAAACCGTTCTGGTTGGCCTGCCCTGGCGCGCACAGGCCCGTTGGTAAATGAATTTTATAAAACTAGCTCTATGTCGGTTAAAATTCACCTAAAGGTCTTTTTGACCTCGGTCAAATTGACAGCGTCGTTGAACAATTTGCTACAAATCAAATTCACAGACCTGGGCTGAAATCCAGGGACCAGCGAGTGATGCAAATCCTATCCGTAATTTCAGGTATCGTTTTGACCCCTGATATACGCGGCGAACAGTGCCACTCCGATGGAATTAGCCAGCTTATCACAGCCCGGCGTATGACCACCGCCTTCGCTGTACTCAGCCGAGCAGGCCTTCGCGGTATTATGCGCGATCTTGCGCGCCGTCTGGCTGAACTCGATGATGCGGCCCTGCGGCACGCTCGGCTTGTCATCGGCCATGATGGATCCCTTCGGTAAACTCACGGTTTTGGATTAGCTGGCCTGCATCATCTTTTCCTGAGCGAGCATGAAACGAAACGCTCTTTGAGCTACAGGCTCCGACAAGGCGACGAAGTCTGCCCATACTTCGTCGAGTTCTTGGTCTGAAATCGAATGGTGAGAAAATCGGGTTTTCATGATTTCGCGCACTGTCGGCCAACCTAGTTTTGCCGATTTGCAAGCAACAATAAGCCCTTCAGGTCGGACTTGCTTCAATAGCTTCTCAATCAACTCGACTGGTGCACCGCAGAAAAGCGCAAGAGTGGACGCCATCTCTTCGTATTTGCCATCGCGGATAAACTCGCACAGCACCTTTTCGTTTAGCTTGCCGTTCCTGTTCAGTTTCTGCACGAGGCTTTCGGAAAAACTAAAGTCGCGCGAACTTGCTGCTTCTTGACCCACCTTATGTGCAACGCTCGTCAAAAGCGTGTCGATTCTAGCTCTGTGTTCTGGTGATGCCGACGCAAGCAACCGCGAACGAACGGAATCGGTGGCGCGCGCCAAAAGTTTCTTGAGCAGGTTCAAAGGAAGGTCGAGCCGCAGCCCAATCTGTTCGGTCAGAGAGGTGTCCTGCTCGGCAGCTTTTAAAATGGATTCGAAGCCAAAAGCCGAGAAATGTGCGCCAGAGTTCGCAGCAAGCGTATGAAAGACAAGCCGGTCGCCGCGTTCGACCAGTACGTCTGTCACTACTGACGCAAGGTAGTCGCGTTGCGAAATTGCCAGCAGGTGCCTCTGACCCTTGGACTTGGCGATTTTGGTGAGGTCGTTCTCTGTCAGGCGTCTCGATCGAGACAAAACAGGTTGCGCAACCAAAATATCGTCGTCATTTGCAAGTCGTTGGATCAACTCGGTTGGAGCATTAGCCACAGGCGCCCTTAGTGCGGGGCCAACTGGCGAGTTGGCCTTCATCTGCGGCGAGCAGGGCAAACCCCTGACCAAAGAAAGTTTCGGCGACGCGTTTAAGGCGGGCTGTGTCGCGGCTGGCGTGCACGGCAGGTCGGCGCACGGCTTGCGCAAGGTCGGCGCTACGCGCGCGGCAAATAACGGAGCAACAGTCGCGCAGCTTGAGGCGCTGTTTGGCTGGCAAGGCGGCGGGATGGCTTCGCTCTACACCCGCAGCGCCGACCGCGCTCGGCTTGGCAAGGAGGCAGCCGCTCTGCTGATCAAGAACGATTTGGCAACTTCTATTCCCTCACCTGAGCAAAAGGTGAGGGAGAAAACGCAGAAAATGTAGCAATAACAATGGCAAATTTTTAAAGTGGTGCGGTCAAGAGGACTCGAACCTCCACGGGTTGCCCCGCTAGCACCTCAAGCTAGTGCGTCTACCAATTCCGCCATGACCGCATGGGGAGAGACGAAATGGGCCGAAACCCGTCGCGTCCCAAGTCGTGTCCCAAGACGGCGGTCATGTAACAAATAGGGTCCGCAGGGACAAGGCCTGAAGCCGTACCATCCCGCGACGAATCTTCTCAAGGCATCAATTGCTTGGCAGTTGCTTGGCTTTGCCTCAGCGCATATCTGGCGGGCGTGGCAGGAGCTCGTTGACGTTGACCGCGATGCGGTTGCCGTTGACCACCACGGTGCCCTTGGCGACCGGCAGGTTGTTGGCCAGCACGCTGACGGCATCGTCTTCGGAGGCATCGAGCTCGATAATGGCGCCGCGGCCGAGCCGCAGCACCTGATGGACCGGCATGGAGGTGGTGCCCAGCACCACGGTGATGTCGACGGCAACCTTGTCGAATGTGCTCACGTATAATTCCCAGTTTCGGCCCAAGGCGGGCACAAGGTCAGGTCACCATGGTATAGTGAACGAGTGGTTAATATGCGCGGCGAATTGACATTTGGCATGCAAAACCGGGGTGTTCCGGTCGAATGGCGGGTGAGCGATCGCCTCGTCGCCTACGAGGATGCCCTCGTTCTCATGGATGCACGAACCGCCGCCATCGCTGCGGGCGAGTTGGCCGAACTGGTCTGGCTGCTCGAGCACCCGCCGCTCTACACCGCCGGCACCAGCGCCAGGCGCGGAGACGTCATCGATGCCCGCTTCCCCGTCTTTGAGACCGGGCGCGGCGGGCAAATGACCTATCACGGGCCGGGCCAGCGCGTGGCCTATGCGATGCTCGACCTGAAGCGGCGGGGGCCCGACGTGCGCCGCTTCGTGGCGACGCTGGAGGAATGGATCATCCGCACGCTTGCCGCCTTCAACGTGCGCGGCGAGCGGCGCGAGGACCGCATCGGCGTCTGGGTGCAGCGGCCGGACAAGGGCAACGGTTTCGAGGACAAGATCGCCGCCATTGGCATCCGCGTCAGCCACTGGGTGACGCTGCACGGCATGGCGCTCAACGTCGACGCGGACCTGTCGCACTTTGCCGGCATCGTGCCCTGCGGCGTCAGCGAACAGCGCTACGGCGTGACCAGTCTCGCGGACCTCGGCATTCCGGTGTCGCTGCCGGAAGTCGACATGGTGCTGCGGCGCGAATTCGAAGTGCTGTTCGGCGCAATGCAGGATCAGGCCGTCGCCAGCACCGAGAACAATTCGCCGGGCCAGCGCAGCTTGAGATCGGCATCGCTGCCGTCCTCGTCGTAGAGCGCTTCGACGCGCGAGCCCATGGGTCCGCACCGGCAGGCTTCGATTGCGGCCGCGACCTTCGCCTTGTCGCCTTCGAACACCGCTTCCACCGTGCCATCGCGGCGATTGCGCACCCATCCGCTCAGGCCGTGCTTGAGCGCCTCGTGCTCGACGAAGGCGCGGAAGCCGACGCCCTGCACGCGGCCGCGCACGCTGATGTGGCGGATGACGCTCATGCCAATTCTCCGGCTTCGATCACCCGCGCACCGGTGAAGCGCGAGCGCGACCAGCGCTCGACCGAGCGAATGTAAGCCTCGGGCAATTTCCAATCGCGGGCGGCGGCGGCGATCAACTCGACATAGCCGGGCTTCGGCATTCCCGCCTTCCGCCGCCGCAGCAGATAAACCATGGCAGGCATTAGCCGCGAGCTTGTGCGCACCGGCAAATGGCGCACGTCGTAGAGGCCCGCGTGCAGCAGTTCGTAGGCATGAAGCGCGGCGACGCATCGCGGTGTCAGTTCCCACAGCACGCCGTAGACACGGTCGCCGGCGCTCGGCTTGACCGAGCCCCAGCCGTCGATGCCGATGAAGAGCGTGTAGCCTTCGAGGGTCGCCGGACCGATCGCGCGCGCGTCCGGGCAGCGCCGCTTCATGGCAGCACGGTTCAAATTGGAGCCGTATGCGAAGTAGCGCATCGCTTCCGTCTTGAGCTCAGGCGAATTCGAGAATCACCGCATCGACGGCGAGGCTGTCGCCGGGCTTGGCGTGCACCTTCTTGACCGTGCCGTCGATCTCGGCGCGCAGCACGTTTTCCATCTTCATGGCTTCGACCACCGCCACGGTATCGCCGGCCTTGACCTCCTGGCCTTCCTTGACCGCGATCGACACCACGAGGCCGGGCATCGGGCATTGCACCTGCTTGCCGGTGTCGGCGGCTTTCTTCACCGGCATCAGCCGCGCGTAGCCGGCCTCGCTCTCGGTGTAGACGTAGGCCTTGGTCTCGACGCCACGATACGACAGCACAAAGCCATTCGGGATCGGGCGCACCTGCGCCGCGACGGGCTTGCTGTCGATCGTGCCGGTCCACAGCGGATCGCTAGGCTTCCAGTCCGACGTCAGATGCCGCAGCGCGCCTTTGCCCTTGCCCGGGAAACGCACCTCGATGGTGCCGTTCTCGCGCCTGACCTCGAGCTTGTATTCCTGCTCGCCGAGCCAGAGCGCACGGTGGCTTTCGCGGGTGACCGGCTTGCCTTCGATCTGGCCGGATATACGCCGCTTACGCTCGCCCAGTACGTGATCGATCGCCGCGGCGACCGCGGCAAGCACGTTGGCCCGCTCACCGTCGGGCGGCTGCGCATGAAAGCCGCCCTGGAATTCCTCGGCGATGAAGGCCGTCGACAGCTTGCCGGCGCGCCAGCGCTTGTGCGCCATCAGCGCCGAGAGAAATGGAATGTTGTGGCGAATGCCGTCGACCACAAAGGCATCGAGCGCGTCGGCTTGCGCGTCGATCGCCGCCTCCCGCGTGTCCGCATGGGTCACGAGCTTGGCGATCATCGGATCGTAATAGAGCGAGATCTCGCCGCCTTCGTAGACGCCGGTGTCGTTGCGCACCGTCACGCCGTCGCTGACGCGTTCGGCCGGCGGCCGGTAGCGCGTCAGCCTGCCCGTCGACGGCAGGAAGTTGCGGTACGGGTCCTCGGCGTAGACGCGACTCTCGACCGCCCAGCCGTCGAGCCTCACGTCGCTCTGCTTGATGGCGAGCTTCTCGCCTGCGGCGACGCGGATCATCTGCTCGACCAGATCGATGCCGGTGACGAGCTCGGTCACCGGGTGCTCGACCTGCAGCCGCGTGTTCATCTCGAGGAAGAAGAAGCTCTTGTCCTGACCGGCGACGAATTCGACAGTGCCGGCGCTGTCGTAGCCGACGGCCTTGGCGAGCGCGACCGCCTGCTCGCCCATCTTCTTGCGGGTTGCTGCATCGAGCAGCGGCGACGGCGCCTCCTCGATCACTTTCTGGTTGCGGCGCTGGATCGAACATTCACGCTCGCCGAGATAGATGACATGCCCGTGCTTGTCGCCGAGTACCTGGATCTCGATGTGGCGCGGTTCGACGATGAACTTCTCGATGAAGACGCGGTCGTCGCCGAACGATGACTTCGCCTCGGAGCGGGCACGCGCAAAGCCTTCCGCCACCTCGCCGTTGCTGTAGGCGATGCGCATGCCCTTGCCGCCGCCGCCGGCGGAGGCCTTGATCATCACCGGATAGCCGATGTCGTCGGCGATCTTCATCGCCTCGACTTCGTTGTCGATGACGCCGAGATGTCCAGGCACGGTCGAGACCTTGGCCGCGGCCGCCGCCTTCTTCGACTCGATCTTGTCGCCCATCGCCGCGATCGCCTTGGCATTGGGGCCGATGAAGACGATCCCCGCTTTCTCCAGCGCCTTGGGGAAGCCTTCGCGCTCCGACAGGAAGCCGTAGCCCGGGTGCACCGCCTCGGCGCCCGACTCCTTGCAGGCGGCGACGATCTTCTCGATCACCAAATAACTCTTGGCGGCTTCAGGCGGGCCGATTGCAATGGCGCGATCTGCCATCGCGACGTGCAGGGCATCGCGGTCGGCCTCCGAATAGACGGCGACCGTCTCGATACCCATCTTTCGCGCGGTCTTGATGATCCGGCAGGCGATTTCGCCGCGGTTGGCGATCAGGATACGCTTGAACATACGACTCTTTGCGGTGCGCCTTCGCCTGTCCCCGGATAAGGCTGCGGATAGCCGGCGACTGTTACAATACTGTCTTATGGCGGGCGTATCTAGCGCGACATCATAACAAACATAATCAGGAGAGAAGCCATGTCGCTCAGGTCGAAGGTCCTGCTCGCTCTGGCCGGCGCCGCCATTGCCCTGCAATTCAATCCCGCCAGTGCGCAAAACCAGCGCAATCTGGTGCTGTTCGTGCCCGACGGGCTGCGCGCCATGTCGGTGACGCCGCAGACCGCGCCCACCATGGCCGCGGTGCGCGACAAGGGCGTCAATTTCGCCAATCCGCATTCGCTGTTCCCGACCTTCACCATGGCCAATGCCTCCGGCATGTCGACCGGCCACTTCCTCGGCGACACCGGTGTGTTCAGCAACACGATCTATGTCGGCTTTCCCACGGCGCATGCCGCCAACACCGTGACTCCCTTCATCGAGAGCGATCAGGTGCTCGGCGATATCGATGATCACTTCTCGGGCAATTTCGTCGACGAGGATGCGGTGCTGTTCGCCGCCAGGCACCAGAACTTCAACACCGCGGCCATCGGCAAGATCGGACCGACGATGATGTTCGATCATATGGACCGCAAGGCCGAGTACACGATCATCGTCGACGATGCGACCGGCAGCGCGGCCGGCGTTCCGCTGTCGCCAACGGTGCAGGAAAAAGTGAAGGCCGCTGGCCTTCCGCTCGTTGCGCCGTCGCGCAAGGACACGCCCGGCGATAATTCCAATGCCGGCACCGCGACCAAGCAAGGCACGTTGGTCGCCAATGTCGTGCAACAGAAATATTTCGCCGACGTCGCCGCCAAGGCGGTGCTGCCGCTGTTCAAGGCGAGCGGAAAACCGTTCGTGCTGGTGTTCTGGTCGCGCGATCCCGACGGCACGCAGCACAACCAGGGCGACAGCATGCTGAAGGTGACGCCCGGCATCAACGGCCCGACCTCGCTTGCGGCCATCAAGAATGCCGACGATAACCTCGCCGAATTGCGTGCGGCGCTCGACGAGCTCGGCCTTTCGGCGACGACCGACATCGTCATCGCCGCCGACCACGGCTTCTCCACCATCTCGAAGGAAAGCAGCACCAGCCCGGCGGCGAGGGCGAGCTACACCGACGTTCCGGCCGGCTTGCTGCCGCCGGGCTTCGTCGCCATCGACCTCGCCAAGGCGCTCGACCTGCCGCTGGCCGATCCCAACGACAACAACAAGCCTGTCGCCACCAACGCCCACCCGAAGGCCGGCAACGGCCTCATCGGCAAGGACGCCGCCAAGCCTGACGTCGTTGTTGCTTCGAACGGCGGCTCCGACCTCGTCTACGTCCCCGGTAAGGACCGCGCGATCACCGCCAAGGTCGTGTCGGCGCTGCTGGCGCAGGACTATGTCAGCGGCCTGTTCGTCGATGACGACCTCGGCACTTTCCCCGGGACGCTGCCGCTGTCGGCCATCAACTTGAAGGGCTCGTCGGTGACGCCGCGGCCATCGATCGTGATCAACTTCCGCTCCTATTCCACCGGCTGTGAAAAGCCGGCGATGTGCGCGGTGAACGTCGCGGACACCGGCTTGCAGCAGGGCCAGGGCATGCACGGCAGCTTCAACCGTGCCGACACCATGAATTTCATGGCGGCGATCGGGCCCGACTTCAAATCCGGCTTCGTCGATGAAAGCCCGGTAAGCAACGCCGACGTCGGCAAGACCATGGCGCAGATCCTCGGGCTGAAGATTCCGTTCCACGGCAGCCTGATGGGCCGGGTCGCCGATGAAGCCCTGCCCGGCGGCAATAGCCCCGCGGTTGAGCAATTCGTCGAGCACGCCAAGCCGGGCGAAGACGGCCTCGCCACCATCCTGGTTGGCCAGCGCGTCGGCGTGACGCGCTATTTCGACGCGGCCGGCTTTCCCGGCCGCACCGTCGGAATGGACGAGCGCAAGGCAGCCAGCCGCTGACTCCTGTGAAAAACGCGGGCGGAATGATCTTCCCGCCCGCGTCTTTCCCGCCGAAATGCCCATCCTGCGGCGCCGCGCTACCGCGGCGATCTGATGCTCTTTGCCGCCGCCCCCTTTCGCCGGGCGGCGTACCACTATATTTAAGAACGGAAATTTCCCGCCATACGACAACACGATAAGATTTGGAGGATCAAATGGCATTGGCGATTGGCGATACCGCCCCCGATTTCGAAGCGGAAACCACCGAAGGCAAAATTCGCTTTCACGATTGGCTAGGCAATTCCTGGGGCGTCTTGTTTTCGCATCCCAAGGATTTCACGCCGGTGTGCACGACCGAGCTCGGCACCATGGCGCGGCTGAAGCCGGAATTCGACAAGCGCAACGCCAAGATCATCGGCCTGTCGGTCGACCCCGTCGACAATCACAAGAAGTGGTCGCAGGACATCAAGGAGGTTGTCGGCTTTGCGCCGAATTATCCGATGATCGGCGACACCAAGCTCAAGGTGTCGAAGGCCTACGGCATGCTGCCGGCCGCCACGAACGGCTCGTCGGAAGGACGCACCGCCGCCGACAATCAAACGGTGCGCAATGTCTTCATCGTTGGGCCGGACAAGAAGATCAAGCTGATCCTCGTCTATCCGATGACCACGGGCCGCAACTTCGACGAAGTGCTACGCGTGCTCGAACTCGCTGCAGTTGACCGCCAAGCATCGTGTCGCGACGCCCGCCAACTGGAAACAGGGCGAGGACGTCATCATCGCCGGTTCGGTCAACGACGAGGACGCCAAGAAGCTCTTCCCCGGCTTCAAGGCGCCGCGGCCTTATATCCGCATCACGCCGCAGCCGAAGTCCTGAACGACAAGCCCTGAGATTGCGAACCAAGGGCGTGGGCGATAACGTCCGCGCCCTTGTGCTTTTCGGGCTGGAGCCATTGCCATGAGCGACGTCAACGAGGCCGCGCACAAGCAGCCGGCCTTCGCCGAATTTCTCGGTCTCAAGATCACCTCGGTGTCACCCGAGCGGGTGACCGCCGAATTGGCGGCGCGCGACGAACTCAACAACCGGCATGGCATCATGCACGGCGGCGCCATCATGGCGCTGGCCGACAATCTCGGCGGCACCGCCACGACCGCCAATCTCAAGCCGGGGCAAACCACGACGACGATCGAGAGCAAGACCAACTTCTTCGCCGCCGTGCCGATCGGCGATACGGCCTATGCCGAGTGCACCGCGCTGCATCGCGGCCGCTCGACCATGGTCTGGCAGACCCGCATCACGCGCGGCGACGGACGGCTCTGCGCGCTGGTGACGCAGACGCAGATGGTGCTCAATCCCGGGAAATAGAATTCCGCCGCGCCAAATTGCCCGCGCAGCGCGCATTCGCCGCCGGAACTCCCGCAGCGGCTGTAATGGTTTCTCCATCGTTAAGATTGCCACAACCACTCTGTAATATCCTACCTGGAGTGCTCGTTATTTAATCGGACTCTGGACGCGATGACGCCTGGTGACGCCATCAACGCGATTGAAGCGCGTTTTGCGCTTTACGGTCTCGACGCGCCTGCCCGCCAGGCGATCAAGCGGCTGTGGCCGACGATTGCCCCTCACCTCGATGCCGCCGTCGACGCCATTCTCACCGCTACAGAGAACCTGCCGCACGTCGCCGCGGTCACGGCGCAACACCGGGATCTCATCAAGGCGCTCGAAGTGGCGCATTTAAAGGCACTGCTGAGCGAAGAGCTCGGCGGCGGATACATCGCCTCCTGCCGCAAGACCGTCGAACAGGAAGCGGCGATCGGGTTCGACGCACGCTTCCGTAGTACGGCCGGAAATTATCTGCTGCGGGCCGCGATCGATGCGCTGGCGCGCAAGCATAAATTCTCGCCGGCCAAGCTTGCCGAGAGCACGAAACTGATTGCCCAGGTCATCGCCTTCGATGTCGCCAACGCCATGACGTTGCACCGCGAGGCGGCGGAATTGGCGGCACAAAAGCGCCGCGCCGTGATCGACGAGGTGATCGCCGACTTTGCCGCCGCCATCAGCGGCGTGCTTGACTCCATCAAGACCACGTCGACGACGCTGACGGCGACCGTCTCGACAATGCGCCGCGTGGCCGATGATACGCTGGAGCGCATGGCGGTTGCATCGTCGGCGGCGGCCGAGACCACGCAGCGCGTGAAAATGACGAGCGAGGCGACCGAAGAATTGACCGGATCGATCCAGCATATCGGCCAGGAGGCGGCCCGCGGCCTCGACATGGCCAAGGCGGCGGTCGACGACGCCCAGCGCACGCAGCAAGCCATCCTGTCGCTCAACAGCACGGCCGAGCGGATCGGCTCGGTGGTGAATATCATTTCGACGATTGCGTCGCAGACGAACCTGCTGGCGCTCAATGCCACGATCGAGGCTGCCCGCGCCGGCGAGACCGGCAAGGGTTTTGCGGTGGTCGCCGCCGAAGTGAAGGCGCTGGCCAATCAGACCTCACGCGCCACCGACGAAATTTCGCAGCAGGTCGGCGCCATCCAGGACGCCACCAAGAACTCGGTCGATGAGATCGCCGCAATTGCGCGGGCGATCGAACAGTTGACGGCCGTCGCAGCCGGCATCGCCTCGGCGGTCGAAGAGCAAAGCGCGACAACCAGCGATATCGCCGGCAGCATCCAGACGGCGGCCGACCACACCGCGAGCGCGTCGACGGAAATTACCTCCGTCGAACAGGAGGCGGGGCGAACCGCGACGGCGTTCGGCGAAGTCACCGAGTTGATCGTCGGCATGGCCTCACGGGCGGACGATCTCGAATCGAAGCTGGCTGAATTCTTCAGCCGCGTGCGCGCGGCCTAAGCACGCTAGGTCTTGGCGTTAGCCACTGGTTTCGCGGCGCCCCGATTGGCCAGCACCACCCCTGCCGCGCACACGACCATGCCGGCAAGCGACAGCGCGTCGAGCTTTTCGCCGAACAGCGCATAGGCGAACAGCGCGGTCACGGCCGGTACCAGATAAAACAGGCTGGCAAAGCTGGTCGCCGCCGAGCGGCGGATCAGCCAGTACATCAATGCGATGGCCGCGATCGACAAAACGAATACCAGCCAGGCGATGGCGAAGATCAATTCACCGCTCCAATGGATAACCCGCGTCTCGAAGGCGAAGGAGCCGAGACCGAAGAGTACGCCGGCGCCGATGTATTGCACTGTGTTTCCGGTGCGCCAGTCGATGCCGCCGCAGAAGCCCTTCTGGTAGAGCGCACCGAACGTGATGCCGATGAGCGAGACGAAGCTCGCGACCCAGCCGAGCACCGAGCCTTCCGCCACGATGCGGCGGTCGTGCAGCACCATCACGACGCCGACGAGCCCGAGCACGAGGCCCGCCCATTGCTGGGGGGTCACCTTTTCGCCCATGAACCGGTTGGCGATCGTTGAGGTCAGGATCGGCTGCAGGCCGGGGATGAGGGCCGAGATGCCCGCAGGCACCCCTTGGCTGATGGCGGTGAACACGCCGCCGAGATAAAGTCCATGCACCATCGAGCCGGCCATCAGACTATGGCCGATCTCGCTGCCGTGCGGCCAGCGCGCGCCCGCGATCAGGGCGATCGCCGCCATGATGATGACGACAAACACCATGCGCACGGCCAGAAACGTCAGCGGCTCGATATAAGGCAGCCCGTAGCGAGCACCGATGAAACCGGTGCTCCACAGCAGCACGAACAAAACGGGCGCGGCGGCAATCGCCACTCGGGTCAGGCGCATGTCGGTCCCGGCAAGGGGAAAACGAGGGCAGGAATCGAGCGAGTCGTGGGCCTATAGCACTTCGATACCGCTTTTGCCCTGTCAGGCCCGCAAGTTCCCTAGCCCCGATTGCATTTCTGTTTTTCCGGAACCGCAGGTGTTGCTCCCGGGTTTCCCCTACTACGAAAGAGGGACGACCTGTCCCCCCGATTTCAAGGAGGACTGCCATGTCTGATCCACGTTATGAGGAACGCCTGAGCGACCCGGTGAATCGCCGCCCCGATACCGATGGCGGGATGTGGGGCTGGATCGCCGGCATTGCGGTTGTGGTTTTGATCGCAATCATTCTGATCGCCGGCTGGAACAGCAACAAGAACACCGCAAGCACCGCACCTTCGCCGGCGGCCACCACGGGCAGCGCGACGGCACCAATATCGCCGCCGAGCAGCACCACCGGTAGCGGTCCCAGTGCGTCACCGATGACGCCGTCGTCACCGTCGGCACCGTCATCGCCGACACCGGCGCCGTCGAAACCGTAAGGTTGGGTGCGGACGGAACAGCCATCCCGGCGCCTCGGCGCCGGGATGCTTCCGCGCCTCCTCGCGCGGCACTAGCCGAAGATGCCGTAGAGGCCGAAGCCGACGGTCGCGCTGACGACCGCTTCGATCGCCTGGAATTGCATCTGGGTCACATCGGCGCTGACATAAGGAAAGAGCAGCCGGCCGGCCGGCAGCATCACTGCCGCCACCAGCCCAATACAAAGCAGTTTCGCAATGAATGGCCGATCGATCATCATGGCCTAAGTCCTCCCCCCGGTTTTTTGCCATTCCATAACCCGGCTTTGGGCGGCGTTCAATCAGGTCAAATAGGCCTGATCTACCGGGACGCGGTAGCCGTTGGCGAGCCTATTGGTTTCATTCGCCATTCCCGTGACGGCCATGAGTTCACCGAACATGGGCTCGGTCATCCCCGCCTTGCGCGCGGCCGCCGTGTGGCTGGCGATGCAGTATGCGCAGCCGTTGGTGACCGACACCGCGAGATAGACCATCTCCTTGGTCAGCGGATCGAGCGCACCCGGCGCCATGATTTCCTTGATGCTCTCCCAGGTGCGCTTGAGCGTTGCCGGATCGCGCGCGAGATATTTCCAGAAATTGTTCACGTCCGGCACGTTGCGCGTCTTCTTGATGTCGTCATAGACCGCGCGTACGGCGGCTGATGCGTCGGCATATTCGATCGGGCTCGTCATCGTGGGCTCCTCCAACGTCTCATATTGTCATTGCCGGGCTTGACCCGGCAATCCATGATGCGGCTCGAAAATCGAGGGGAAGCGCATGCCGAAAACGCCGGATTATTTTCATGGGAAGACCATCGTCATCACCGGCGCCGCGAGCGGCATCGGCAGGGCAACTGCGCTGATCTTCGCGCGCGAGGGGGCGAATGTCGTCTGCGCCGACATCGACGAGGCGGGCGTCGCCAAAACGGTCGAGGCGATCAACGCGCTGGGCGTCCAGGCGCTCGCGCTCGCCACCGACGTCACCAAGCGCGCCTCGGTCGAGGACATGATCGAGCTCGCGATCAACGACTTTGGTCGCGTGCACTTCCTGTTCAATTCGGCGGGCGCGGCGCTCCGCCGCTCGAAATTCCTTGACATCGAAGACGACCTGCTCGAGCGCACCTTCGACCTCAACGTGAAGGGCACCTTCTACGGCATGCAGGCGGTGCTGCCGCATATGCTCAAGAACAAGTTCGGCGTCATCGTCAATGTTGGCAGCATGGCGCACCGCCGCGGTGGACCCGGCACGTCGGTGCACTACGCCGCCGCCAAAGGCGCGGTGGTGACCATGACCATGGGCGTGGCCCGTGAATTCGCCACCCAGGGCATCCGCGCGCTGTCGATCTCGCCCGGCCCGATTGATACCGCCTTTGCCGCGGCCGCCGCCACCTCACCACAATTGAATCAGCAGATGCTCAACGACGTACCAATGAAGCGCTTCGGCAAGCCGGAGGAAATCGGCGAGCTGGTGCTGTTTATGTGCTCCGATGCCTGCGAGTTCATGACGGCCGACACGGTCTACGTGAATGGCGGTGGCGGCTGGCGCTAGACCGTCCCGTCGCCGGGGCGGAGCCTCACCACAATCCGCGCGTGGAACCCGGAACCCATCCGGGCAGCCGGCGTTTGGCGTGCGAGGCAGCGCAACAAACGAGAGGTGCATGAAATGAGCAGGACACTGTTGGTCACCCTGACAATCGCGCTTGCCGGCGCCGGAACACTGATCGCCGCGAGCGCATCTGGAGCCGACAACGAGCGGACCTATACCCGCCGTATTTCCTATCGCGCCTACGCGCCGACGCCATGGCGCGGCGACATGCGCGACTATCACTTCAGCCGCGACAATGGCGGCTACGAGCAGGAATACAAAGTCGGCAACTGCCAGGTGAAGCGCGAGCTCGAGGAAGACGGCGACTTCAACGAAGAAGTGCACTGCGAGGCGCACCCCGACTAGGCCCGCCTAGTTTTGGCTTTCCGGTAGCTGCAGCCAGCTCTGCCAGGCGTTGGCGGCGTCGATGTCGGCATAGCCGCGTTTCTCTTCGACGGCGCGGGCGGCGTCGTGATCGACGACCATGACCTTCGAGCCACCGCGAATCGCGAGCACCTGCTTTTCCGTCAACGCGGCGCCATTGAGCTCTCGCGCCTTCGTCAGCGGCGCCGCAAGGCTCGGCACGAAGACAAGCGTGAGATGCTTCGGCAGGGGCCGCCCCGCCAGCTCGCCGTAGGATCCGAATTCGCCGGCCTGAAGCTTGGGACGCAATCTAGGATCTCTCCTCGGCCAGCGTCATGATATCGCGCGTGCGGGTGACGCCTTCGGGCCAGGAGCGGTTGAAGTCGGCGACCAACTCCGTGAACTCGGCCGAGCCGAGCGCGGCGTCGCAGGATCCCTTGTCGGCAAACTGATAGACCGCGTAGTGCACGCCCTCCTCCGTCTCGCTCCAATAGCGCCACGCCTTCTGGCATTTGAAGATGCGGCAGGCCCACGGCAAGTGGTCGTTCGAATACCAGTAGTCGAACTGATCGTGCAGATCGGCGGCAACGACGGCGCGGACGAGGAAGAGCGTGGTGGGCATTGGGCTATGCTAGACCGCCGCGCGGGTTTGACAATCCTCCGGACGTCGCGGTGACGCGGTTAATCCTCCACCCCAGCGAAAATCAGCCGCTCCAGCATCTTCTGGTCGCCGTCGGCGTAATAAGGGTCGGTCCAGCTTGAATCGACCGCGAGCCCCATGGCGCGCTGGGCCACGGCCGCCTTGCTTTGACCCTTTGGCTTGCCTTTTTTCTTGCCGTCCGGCGTCTGGCCCTGCATGTGGGCGCGGAACCAGTAGTGCTCGAACATGCGCATGAACTCGGTGGCGTAGATGTCCAATCACGGTGGTGTCGCCGCGCACGATCAGGCTGTTCTCGTCGTTGGTGCGCGTCGAATTGTTCGAAAAATTCGCCGAGCCAGTGACCAGCACCGGGTCCTCGCCGAAGGGATCGGAGGCAATGATCTTGGAATGGATGTGCACGCCGGCGTGGTGGAACGATTCCTTGTCCTCGAGCAGGTTGTCCTGGAAGTCGTGCAAGGCGTGCTTGAGCGTGGTCGCGACCGAGACCTCGTTGCCGCGGTCGTTTTCCAGAAGCTTGACCGCGCCCTTCTTGCCGAACGAGCCCTCCTTGTCCGCCATCAGGAAGCGCAGCGTCCCCGGCGCGCGCTTGTCGAAGGTCGCGGTGATGAGCGGGTGCAGCGCGAACGGCGCGCTGACCAGCACGACCTTGCCGGTACGGCAGATGTCGGCATAGAGCTCGATCATGTCGAGCACGGGCTGCGGCGAGAACACCGGCGTGACGCCATGCCAGACGTCGGCCCGCTTGGCGGGAAGCTGGCTCAGCGCCACCGTGCCCTTGCGCATCGTCGTGGCGTCGGAGTCGGCGTAGAGCAGCTGGAAATATTTTTCATAGGCCGCCGCGATCGTTGGGTCGTAGACGGCATGGCCGACATTGAGCTGACCGTAAATCGCGCCGTCGGTCCAATTTGTCGAGCCGGTCCAGACCGCGACCGGCACCACCGGCCCCTTGGCCTGCTTCTGCAGCAGCACCACGAACTTGTTGTGCATGATGGCGTTTTGCGGATTGGCCTTGCGCGGCTTGGCAAAGGTCATGCCGCAGGCCTTGATCGCCGCTTCGTTCTTGCTGGCGGTCAGGTCCGCGGCGTATTTCGCCAGCGTGTACTTGCCGTTGGCTTTTTTCTTCGCGACTTTGACCTTGCTGGCCTTGCCCGTCGTCTTGGCCTTGCCCTTTTTGCCGGTCTTTTTGCTGGTCTTGCAGCGCGCGTGATAGACGACCTTGACGTCGGCGCCGCGATGCTTGGCCTGCATCAAGGCGCGCAGCAGATCGTCCTTCTGGAATTCGTAGACGGCGGCGTGGATGGTGTAGCTCGAGTCGGACGCGTGGCCGATGAAGCCGACCAGCGCCTCCTCCAGCCCGCGCGACAGCCACCACTTCGCGTCGGGGATATTGTCGGGGTCGTTGTCGCCGTAGCGGTCGTTATAGGCTTTGCTGGCGGCGGCGCCGCGGTTGAAGAACACCGCGGCGGTGGGCGTGCCGTTGTTCTCGGTCTTGATCTCGACAGAGACGCCGCCGGGAATGCTGTCGAAGGCGTGGCGATCTTCGGCGTCGCGGCCCTCGTTCATGATCTCCTCGGGATCGCCGTAGCGCGCGATGACGCGATAGCAGTAGCGCTTGCCCGGATCGAGCGTGTAGTCGCCCCAGCGGAATTTCTGCAACGGCGCCCGCGCCGTGCTGACGCTCGGCACCTCGTATTCCTGCGTGCCCTTGCCGTTCGGGACGCCGATCGGCTTGAGTTCGCTCGGATCGACGGCGTCGGCGGGAAAGCGCAGCATGTTCGGCAGCCAGCGCCGCGCCCCGGTGTCGAGATCGGTGCGCTCGATGGTGAAGCCGAGACAGCCGGCGCGCTTGGTTTCGTTGAGGTCAAACGCCAGGAGTGCATTGTTGGAGCCGGCGATGACGCGCAACGTCAGGCCATCCTTGGATGCCTTGGCACGCATGGTATCCCCCGCATGACGGCGCGGCCTGCAACGGGCGCGCTACCACTCCGTTCATATTTTTGCAGTGACCTTATAGCGTGTGGCGTGGGCGCGTCTACGTGACGCCGTTCACACAAGCCCGCCATGGGCTTGTCCGAGAGGTCATTGCCGGGCGTGATCCGGCAATCCATGATGCGGCCCCGGAGGCGAAAAGAATGCTGCGTGGGCGCATTTTCGCAATTTTCGGCCTGCCGCTGCTGGCCACGCTGCTGGCGGCGCAAACCGCGCCCGTACCGCCAAAGAAGCCTCCGGCTTTAGCCGCCCAGCAGAAGAAAACCGCGGCGCAGCCGGCCAAACCCGTACCGACCCCGCCGGCGAAACCCGCGCAGGCGGCGCAGAAACCCGCGGCCGCCGCACCGAAGACGGCGGCCAAAACAGCCGCCACAAAACCCGAAGCGAAGAAGCCCGAGCCGGTGACACACGACTTCTCGGACTACTTCCGGGTCTGGGGCGTCGGCGGCGAGACGACGCGGGCCGAGATCATCGCCCGCTTCGGCCAGCCGCAGCGCATCGGCGACTGGGAGAGCAAGCCTTTCTATTACTTCAACGGCACGCTGACGTTCTTCTTCGCCAGCGACGACACGGTCTCGACCATGATCGTCGGCAATTCGTTCGAGGCGATCCCGCCGAACTCGATCCCGCGCGACGTCGTCGACAAGGCCTTCATCGGCAAGAAGCGCGACGACGTGCTCAAGGCATTTGGCCCGGCCAGCGCGGTGTCGTCGGACAACTACCGCTATTGGCCCAAGGCCGGCGTCTACAAGGTTGAATTCCAGTGCTACGACTTCAAGGGCTACGTCTGCGGGCAGATGCTGGTGCAGTTTTAGGGGCCGGCCGGTCCGTGGTCGCGATCCATATCCCCGCGCCGACGGCGGCGAGCCCGATGATCAGATTGAATCCGATCCCCCCCCCATCGCAAGCGCGCCGATAATGGAGGCAAACACCGGATTGACCGTGATCGTCACGGCCGTCTTGGTCGGGCTGGCGCGGCTCAAGCCGACCACCCAGAGCAGAAACGTCAGCGCACTGCCCAGCACCCCGAGATAGGCGATGGCAATCCACTGCGGCATGCCGAACCGGACGACTGCGTCGAAGCCACCGATAGCCAACGACCACACCGCCAAGCAGAGTGTCGCCGCGCCCATGCCAACGGTGAGAAAGGCGAGCGGATCGGAGCGCGCGATGAACGGCCGCGACCACACGTTATAAAGCGAGATGCACAGCGTCGCCGCCAGCATGATGAGCTCGCCGCGCCAGGCGCCCGGCGGTGCGTTCGATAGACCCAGCATCAGCGCGACCGTCACGCCGCCCATCGCGATCAAAACGCCGATGGTCTTGCGCACCGTTAACCGCTCGATGCCGAGTGCGGCCGCGACCACCATCGTCATCAACGGCATGGTCGAGAGGGTGAGCGCACCGCGGGCGGCGGTCGTGAGGCTGTAGGCCTTATTAAACAGCACCGAGAAGGCGAAGAAGAACAGAAGCCCGAGCAGCACCACCACGATCCAATCACGGCCGCGCGGCCAGCGGCTTCTCAGCCAAAGCGCCACCGGCAGCAGGATGATAAAACCGATGCCGAAGCGAAACACGCCGAGCGTGACCGCGTCGGTTGCGCCGATGACGAAACGCGTGCTGCCGCCGGCAATGCCGCCAAGCGCGCTCGACACCACCGCGGCTAGCACGCCGGTTTGTTCGCGGGTCAACGGTCGACCTTTCGCGCCGCACTACAGCGGCAAATTGTCGTGCTTGCGCCCCGGCATCTCGACGTGCTTGTTGCGCAGCATCGCCAGCGCGCGGGCCAGGCGGCGGCGCGTCGAGTGCGGCATGATGACGTCGTCGATATAGCCGCGCTCGGCGGCGACGAAGGGCGACAGGAAGCGGTCCTCGTATTCCTTGGTGCGCGTCGCGATCTTGTCCTTGTCGCCGATGTCGGCGCGGAAGATGATCTCGACCGCGCCCTTGGCCCCCATCACCGCGATCTGCGCCGTCGGCCAGGCATAGTTGACGTCGCCGCCGACGTGCTTGCTCGCCATCACGTCATAGGCGCCGCCGAAGGCTTTCCGCGTGATGACCGTGACGAGAGGGACGGTGCATTGGGAATACGCAAACAACAGCTTGGCGCCGTGCTTGATCAGGCCGCCATATTCCTGGTCAGTGCCGGGCAGGAAGCCGGGCACGTCGACGAAGGTGACGATGGGGATTGAGAAGGCGTCGCAGAAGCGCACGAAGCGCGCGGCTTTGCGCGACGCATCGGAGTCGAGCACGCCGGCCAGCACCATCGGCTGGTTGGCGACGAAGCCGACGGTGCGGCCCTCGATGCGGCCGAAGCCGGTGACGATGTTCTTGGCGTAGGCGGACGAGATCTCGAAGAAGTCGCCCTCGTCGGCCACTTTGAGGATCAGCTCCTTGATGTCGTAAGGCTTGTTCGGATTGTCCGGGATCAGCGTGTCGAGCGATTGGTCGGTGCGGTCGCCGGTATCCTGCGTCGGCCATTCCGGCACGCCGCTTTCATTGTTGGACGGCAGGAAGTCGATCAGCCGGCGCATCTGCAACAGGCACTCGACGTCGTTCTCGAAGGCGCCGTCGGACACGCCCGACTTCGTCGTGTGCACGGAGGCGCCGCCAAGTTCTTCCGCGGTGACCACCTCGTTGGTCACGGTCTTCACCACGTCGGGGCCGGTGACGAACATGTAGGAGGTGTCGCGCACCATGAAGATGAAATCGGTCATGGCCGGCGAATAGACGTCGCCGCCCGCGCACGGCCCCATGATGACGCTGATCTGCGGGATGACGCCGGACGACAGCACGTTGCGCTTGAACACCTCGCCATAGCCGCCGAGCGCCGCGACGCCCTCCTGGATGCGCGCGCCGCCGGCGTCGAACAGGCCGATGATCGGGCAGCGCGCCTTCATCGCCATGTCCTGCACCTTGATGATCTTCTGCGCATGCGCTTCGGAGAGCGAGCCGCCGAACACGGTGAAGTCCTTGGAGAACAGGTAGACGGCACGGCCGTTGATGGTGCCCCAGCCGGTGACGACGCCGTCGCCGGGAATCTTCTGCTTCTCCATGCCGAATTCGGCGGAGCGGTGCTCGACGAACATGTCGAACTCCTCGAACGAGCCCTTGTCGAGCAGCAATTCGATGCGCTCGCGCGCGGTCAATTTGCCGCGCTTGTGCTGGGCCTCGATGCGGGCCTTGCCGCCGCCGAGGCGGGCCTCTTCCCGCCGCTGTTCGAGTTTGTCGAGGATGTCCTTCATCGCGCCTTGGTCCCGTCTTAGCCGGCTGAAAAAGGCATACCACGACGCTGTCGTCCCCGCGAAGGCGGGGACCCAGTAAACGCGAGCGCCCCGGTTCACGTTCAGGCAGGGGTTACTGGATGCCCGCTCTCGCGGGCATGACACCGCAGATTGAGGCTTGGCATCGCGCTCCCCCACCCTTAGAACCCCGCAATGCCCACCAACGCCGAACTCATCCAGCAGGGTCTCATCCATCACCGCCAGGGCCAGGCGGCGCTGGCGATGGACCGCTATACCGAGGTGCTGCGCAACAATCCGCAGGACGTCGACGCGCTCTATTACATCGCCGCGATCGCCTGCCAGGACGGCCAGTACCAGCAGGGCATCGATCTCGCCCGCCGCTCGCTGTCGTTTTCACCGCGCCAGGCGCGGGCGCACAATCTGATCGGCCAGGCGCTGCACCGGCAGGGCAAGATCAAGGATGCGCTCGAAGCCTTCGACCAAGCGCTGGCCTGCGACGTCAACTTCGCCGCGGCCTATGGCAACCGCGCCAACATGCTGAGCGAGCTCGGCCGCCATACGGAGGCGCTGTCGAGCTTTGACCGGGCGATTGCGCTCGATCCTTCGCCGAGCGACTGGCTCAACCGTGGCGCCACCCTCGACGCGCTCGGCCGCGCCGACGATGCGATGGCCAGCTACGACCGCGCCATCGCGCTCGACGCCGAATTCGTCACGGCGCACTTCAACCGCGCCAACCTGCTCAACGAGCTCGGCCGCTTCGACGAGGCGATCGCGGGCTACGACAAGGCCATCGCGCTGGCGCCGCGGACCGCGGAATTGCACCTCGCGCGCGGCTATGCGCTCAAGGGCCTGGGCCGGCTCGACGAGGCCCTGGCTGAAGCCGACAAGGCGGCCGAATTCAAGCCCGAACTGCCGCAGCCGCAACGCGGCCGCGCCGCCTTCCTTGCAGACCTCGGCCGCGCCGACGAGGCGCAGGCTGCGCGGGAGATGGCCGCCAGGCTCGAATCCGAGCTTGCCGGCAAGCAAAAGGCCGCGGCCGATCAGACCGAAAGCGGCGGCAACGCCTGAATTTTCGGCTTCACAAGGCCGTCAAACTACCGGCATACTGATGGCGGATACCTCGGGGGGACCACGCGAGGATAATTCCGATGAACAATGCCAAACACACCGCGCCACGGATGGCGACGCCGACCGACCTCGGCGCCAATGCCACCAAGGACATTGCCGGCGCGCTCAATGCGCTGCTGGCCGACACCTTTGCGCTCTATCTCAAGACCAAGAATTTCCACTGGCACATGAGCGGGCCGCATTTCCGCGACTATCATTTGCTGCTCGACGAACAGTCCGATCAGATCTTCGCCATGACCGACGTGCTGGCCGAGCGCGTGCGCAAGGTCGGCGGGCCGACGCTGCGCTCGATCGGCGACATCTCGCGCCAGCAGCGCATCGCCGACAACGACGCGGCCTATGTCGATCCGGACGACATGCTGGCGGAATTGCGCGACGACAACCAGCGTTTCGTCGCCGCGATGCGCGAGGCGCACGACGTCTGCGACGAGCATGGCGACGTCGCAACGACCAGCCTGCTCGAGGTCTATATCGACGAGACCGAACGGCGTGTCTGGTTCCTCTACGAGGCCGGACGCCAAGGCGATCCGTCAGGGCACTAGGCGCAGCACCGTCGCCGCCGCCTGCATCTCGGCAAAGCGGTAGTCGCGACGGGCGAGCGCGATCTCGTCGCGGCCCCATTGCGCCATCTGCCAGTCCTCGTCGACATGGGCGGCGGCCCAGGCGGTCTCGACATCGAGCGCGCCCTCGGCAAGCGCAAGCGCCAGCAGCGCCGAGCCGGTCAGCGCCGTGATCGACGAGATCGCGGCCAGCTGCCAAATATTTCTTATGTCACCGGGGTCCGCTGGAATCCGGGCGCTCATGGCGGCGACCGCTTCGCGCGGCTGCGCCACATGCACGACGCCCTGCGCCAGCACAAAGCGCGCCCCGTATTTCTCGCGGGCCCAGGCCAGCACCGGGTCCCAATGCTGCGCCTGGCGCTCGATCAATCCGGCCGGCGCTTCGGCGCGGTAGAGCAATAGATCGCTGCCGAGATATTTCTCGATTTCGGCGGCAACCGCTGCATCATTTGCCGCGACTGCATCGATTGCCGCGTTTGCGAGCCGAGTCACCGCCATCCCCGTCGGATCGATCTCGTCCTTCTGCGCATTCCATTCCGCGGCGAGCGCTTCGGCCAGCGCGCGTGACGGCGCGGTGAGCGGCCTGCGCGCCGGCGTGAACACGGGCTTGCCGTCGAGCAGCACGTCACCGCCCTCGCCGGCCGTGGCTTGGCGGTAGAAACGTTTTCGCAGCCGCGGACGCATGGCGCCGCGCGCCAACTCCGTCGGGTCGAGCGGCTGATTTTCAAAAATCTCGGTAAAAATCTCGCGCATTGAGACGATGGTATTTGTGCGCCGCAAAAATGAAACGGAACCGGCCAGCTTTCTGTTATGGCGGCAAACTCCGCCCATTCAAAGGCCCGCGAAGTGCAGCGAAATGTCCCTCTCGCCGCCATGCTGCCGCCCCTTTCAGGGAGCGAAAAGGTGAGCGAACACTTATGGTTGATAGCAGAGCCCCCGACGGAAGGATGGGTAGCCTTCAGGGGTTCTAGCCCATATTATCCGGCCTCGGATTCGCTGCCGGGCGAACAAGGCGGCGCCGGGGGGAAAGGACAGCCGCTCAGGCTGTGACGCGACACCGTTGGTGCGGCGATCGGCGTAGCGGGGCGCGTTTCGAGGAGTTGATGAAGGATACTGACATTTCTGCGCCCGGCTATTTCCACAAGGTCGTGGATTGCCAGTACGCCTGTCCGGCGCACACTCCGGTACCCGAGTACATCAGGCTGATCGCGCACGGGCGTTACGACGACGCCTACATGATCAATTGGAAATCGAACGTGTTCCCGGGCATCCTCGGGCGTACCTGCGACCGTCCCTGCGAGCCGGCCTGCCGGCGCGTGCGCGTGGAAGACCAACCGGTGGCGATCTGCCGCCTGAAACGTGTCGCCGCCGACAACAAAAGCGACATCAAGGCGCGGCTGCCGAAGCCCGCGCAGAAGAAGAACGGCAAGCGCATCGCGCTGGTCGGCGGCGGACCGGCCTCGCTGACGGTGGCGCGCGACCTCGCGCCGCTCGGCTACACCTGCGTGGTATTCGACGGCGATCCGAAAGCCGGCGGCATGATCCGCACGCAGATTCCGAAATTCCGCCTGCCGGATTCCGTCATCGACGAGGAGTGCGGCTACATCCTCGACCTCGGCGTCGAATTCCGCGGCGGCCAGCGCATCGACAGCATGAAGAAGCTGCTCGGCGAAAACTTCGACGCGATCTTCGTCGGCTCGGGCGCGCCGCGCGGCCGCGACCTCGACATTCCGGGCCGCAAGGAAGCGGCCAAGAACATCCATATCGGCATCGACTGGCTGTCCTCGGTGTCGTTCGGCCACGTCAGCAAGATCGGCAGACGCGTCGTCGTGCTCGGCGGCGGCAACACCGCCATGGACTGCTGCCGCTCGGCCCGCCGCTTGGGCGGCGAGCAGGTCGATGTCGTGGTGCGCTCGGGCTTCGAGGAAATGAAGGCGTCACCTTGGGAAAAGGAAGACGCGCAGCATGAGGGCATCCCGATCCACAATTACCTCGTGCCGAAGGAATTCACCCACGACAACGGCAAGCTCACCGGCATCACCTTCGAGAAGGTGAAGGCCGAATACGACGCCAAGGGCCGCCGCAAGCTGGTGCATGCCGGCGAGCCGGACCAGCATTTCCCCTGCGACGACGTCTTGGTTGCGGTCGGCCAGGAGAATGCCTTCCCCTGGATCGAGCGGGATGCCGGCATCGAGTTCAACGACTGGGGCCTGCCCAAGCTCAACGAAACGACGTTCCAGTCGACGCATCCGAAAGTGTTCTTCGGCGGCGACTCGGCTTTCGGCCCGAAGAACATCATCTGGGCGGTGGCGCATGGCCACGAGGCCGCTGTGTCGATCGACAAACTACTCAACGGCGAGGACATCGCCGACCGCCCTCTTCCCGCGGTCGAGATGATCAGCCAGAAGATGGGCATTCACGAGTGGTCCTACGATAACGATATTGCGCTCGACCAGCGCTACAAGGTGCCGCTGCGCGACAAAGTGGTGGCGCTCAAGGACATCAAGGCCGAAGTCGAACTCGGCTTCGACGTGCAGCTCGCAGTCAAGGAAGCGCATCGCTGCCTGAACTGCGACGTGCAGACCGTGTTCACCGGCTCGCTGTGCATCGAATGCGACGCCTGCGTCGATATCTGTCCGATGGACTGCATCACCTTCACGCCGAACGGCGAGGAGGCCGAGCTACGCACGCGGCTGTCCGCGCCGTCGAAGAACCTTAGCCAAGACCTCTATGTCCAGAACGGGCTCAAGACCGGCCGCGTCATGGTGAAGGACGAAGACGTCTGCCTCCACTGCGGCCTGTGCGCCGAACGTTGCCCGACCGGCGCCTGGGACATGCAAAAATTCTTGCTCGATATGACTCACGCAGGTTCGCAATGCCGACCGCCAAATCAGTCAACTCGCCGATCAGCCGCGTAAACGACTTCGTCGTCCGCTTCGCCAACGTCAACGGCTCCGGTTCCGCGAGCGCCAACGAGATGTTCGCGCGCGCCATCCTGCGCATGGGCATTCCCTGCGCGCCGCGCAACATCTTTCCATCCAACATCCAGGGCCTGCCGACCTGGTACGAGGTGCGTGTGTCCGAAGCGGGCCACCTCGGCGCCCGCGGCGGCACCGATCTCATGGTCGCGATGAACCCGCAGACCTTCGACAAGGACATCGCCGGCATCGAGCCGGGCGGCTACCTGCTCTACAACTCGACCAAGCCGCTGCCGGCGTCGAAATTCCGCGACGACCTCACAGTCATCGGCGTGCCGCTGACCGCGATCTGCAATCGCGAATACACCGATCCGCGCCAGCGCCAGCTGTTCAAGAACATCGTCTATGTCGGCGTACTGACCGCGCTGATCGAAATGGACGTCAAGGTGGTCGAGCAGCTGATCGGCGAGCAATACAAAGGCAAGGACAAGCTGATCGAGCCGAATATCAAGGCGCTGCACATCGGCCGTGATTACGCGACGCTCAACCTCAACTGCCCGATCGGCCTCAAGCTGCGCAAGAGCGACAAGGTTGGCGACCGCATCTTCATCGAGGGCAATTCGGCCGCCGCGCTGGGTGCGGTCTATGGCGGCGCCACCGTCTGCGCCTGGTATCCGATCACGCCCTCCTCGTCGCTCGCCGACGCCTTCACGCGGCATTGCGCCAAGCTGCGCGTCGATCCGGAAACGAAGCAGGCCAAATACGCCATCATCCAGGCCGAGGACGAACTGGCCTCGATCGGCATGGTGATCGGCGCCGGCTGGAACGGCGCGCGCGCCTTCACGGCAACCTCGGGCCCCGGCATCTCGCTGATGCAGGAGTTCATCGGGCTCGCCTACTTCGCCGAAATCCCCGCGGTGATCTTCGACGTGCAGCGCGCCGGCCCCTCGACCGGCATGCCGACCCGCACCCAGCAGTGCGACGTCATCTCCTGCGCTTACGCCTCGCACGGCGACACCAAACACGTGCTGCTGTTCCCGGAGGATCCGCACGAGGCCTTCGAGATGGGCGCACAGGCCTTCGATCTCGCCGACCGCCTGCAGACCCCGATCTTCGTCATGCTCGATCTCGACATCGGCATGAACCACCGGCTGTGCAAGCCGTTCGCCTGGGACGACAGCCGCGTCTATGACCGCGGCAAGGTAAAGACGGCCGAGGAGCTGGAAGCCGGCAAGGAATTCGGCCGCTATCTCGACGTCGATGGCGACGGCATCGCCTATCGCACCTATCCCGGCACGCACCCGACCAAGGGCTCGTTCTTCACGCGCGGCACCTCGCGCGACCGCTACGCGCGCTACACCGAAGAAGGCGCGCCCTACGTCGACAATATGCAGCGGCTGATCCGCAAGTTCGACACCGCCAAGGACCTAGTACCGCGGCCGTTGCAGGCCAATGCCGCCAAGCCCAGCAAATACGGCGTCATCTATTACGGCTCGACCTCGCCGGCGATGGATGAGGCAATCGCCATGATCGAGGCGCGCGGGCATTCGGTTGATCGCATGCGCATCCGCGCCTTCCCGTTCCATTCGAGCGTCAACAGCTTCGTCGCCGGCCACGACTTCACCTTCGTGGTCGAGCAGAACCGCGACGCGCAGCTGCGCTCGCTGATTGTCAACGAATGCGGCATCGACCCGGTCCGGCTGGTGCCGATCAACCATTATGACGGCACGCCGATCACCGCCCGCTTCATCGCAAAAGCGATCGGCGACCATCTCGACAAACTGACGGTAAAGCCGCTGAAGGTGACGTCATGACCTATCTCGCCAAGCCGAAATTCCACCATCCGGACCTGCCGAAGAACGCGCTCGGGTATACGCACCGCGACTACGAAGGCACGGTGTCGACGTTGTGCGCCGGCTGCGGCCACGACTCGATCACTGCGGCGATCATCCAGGCCTGCTTCGAGCTGGCGATCGAGCCGCACCGGGTGGCGAAGATCTCCGGCATCGGCTGCTCCTCGAAGACGCCGACCTATTTCCTCGGCAATTCGCACGGCTTCAATTCGGTGCACGGCCGCATGCCGTCGGTTCTGACCGGCGCCAATCTCGCCAACCGCGATCTGATCTATCTCGGCGTCTCGGGCGACGGTAACTCGGCCTCCATCGGACTCGGCCAGTTCGCGCACTGCCTGCGGCGCGGCGTCAACATGGTCTACATCGTCGAGAACAACGGCGTGTATGGCCTGACCAAGGGCCAATTTTCGGCCACCGCCGACCGCGGCTCGAAGTCGAAGCGCGGCATGATGAACACCGACAATTCGATCGATCTGGTGGCGATGGCGCTGCAGCTCGGCGCCTCGTTTGTCGCCCGCTCGTTCTCCGGCGACAAGCATCAGCTGGTGCCGATCATCTCGGCCGCGATCACGCACAAGGGCGCCGCCTTCATCGACGTGATCTCGCCGTGCGTCGCCTTCAACAACCACGCCGGCTCGACCAAGAGCTTCGATTTCGTGCGCGAGCACAATGAAGCGGTGAACCGGCTCGATTTCATGCCGAGCCGCATGCCGATCGAGGTGAAATACGAGCCCGGCACCGTCGAGGTGGTCGAGCAGCACGATGGCTCCAAGCTCGCGCTGCGCAAGCTCGCCGCCGATTACGACCTGCACGACCGTACCGCCGCGCTCGGTTTCCTCCAGCACCACGCGTCGAAGGGTCAGATCGTCACGGGGCTGCTCTACATGGAGGACGAGCCGCAGGACCTGCACGCGCATCTGCGCACGGTGGACGGGCCGCTCAACAAGCTCTCCGCGAAAGAGCTGTGCCCGGGCCAGTCGGCGCTCGACAAGATCAACGCCAGCCTGCGGTAGCCCTTCCCCGGCATGGACAAGCGCCGGTTAGGCCGCTCCGATCTTGAACTCGCGCCGCTGATGCTCGGCGGCAACGTGTTCGGCTGGAACGCCGACGAGAAGACCTCGCACGCCATTCTCGATGCCTTCGTCGATGCCGGCTTCAATGGCATCGACACCGCGGATTCCTATTCGCGCTGGGCACCCGGACATCAAGGCGGCGAGTCCGAGACCATCATCGGCAGTTGGCTCAAGAGGGGTGACAAGCGCGACAAGGTCATCATCGCCACCAAGCTCGGCGAGGATATGGGCGAAGGCCGCAGCCTCAAGGCCGATTACGTCGTGCGGGCCTGCGAGGCTTCACTGAAAAGGCTGCAGACCGACCGCATCGACCTCTACCAGACGCATTTCGACGACGAGGTGACGCCGGTCGAGGAAACCTTGCAGGCTTATGCCAGGCTGATCGCGCAGGGAAAGGTGCGCGCCGTCGGCGCCTCCAACATCTCGCCGGCGCGGCTGAAGGCCTCGCTGGCCGCCAGCAAGAAGTTCGGTCTGCCGCGCTACAAGTCGCTGCAGCCGCTCTATAACCTGTCGGACCGCAAGGAATTCGAGACCGAGTACGCGCCGATCGTCCGCGCCGAGGGGCTCGGTGTCATCAATTACTATTCGCTCGCCGCAGGCTTCCTGACCGGCAAATACCGCTCGCTGGATGAGGCCGTGAAGCATCCCAATCGCGGCGGCCGCCTCAAGCGCTACGCCGATGCGCGCGGCTTCGGCATCCTCAAGGCGCTCGATACAGTGGCGGCGCGGCACGGCGCGACCACGGCGCAAGTGGCGATTGCCTGGCTGATCGCGCAGCCTCTGATCACCGCACCGATCGCCAGCGCTACCAGCCTCAAGCAACTCGACGAGATCATGCGGGCGCCGCGCCTCAAGCTGTCGAAAGACGACCTCGCCGCGCTCGACAAGACCAGCGCCTCCTGAAAAAGCGGGAGGCGCCCCCGCGCGGCACACGGGAAGCGCCTCCCCTCTCAGACAACGCACGCACGAAGCTTATGAGGCGGCGGCGTCCTGCTTCTCGTACCAGGGCGCGTGCAGCGCGGGGCGGTTGAGCTCCAGGTAGCTCTTGAGGTTCGACAGCACGAGCGGCCAGCCGTTGCTAATCGACTCGAACACCTTGCTGCCGTTGATGAAGTCGTCGTGGGTGACGACGAGCTTGACCTGGTCCTTCTGCTTTTCGAGATCGAAGACGACGCGCGACGGCGGCTCCTTGCCATTGTGCGGTTCGTGCATCGCATGGAACGTATAGGACAGCCGCCGCGGCGCATCGTTCTCGAGTATCTTGCCTTGCAGGATCAACTTGCCTTCGCGATGGAATTCAATGGGCGAGCCGACCTTCCAGTCGGACGTGGCAGTATTGCCGAACCAGAACTTGGTCGTGGCTTCGGCCGAGGTCAGCGCTTTGAACACCTTGTCCGGCGTCGAAGCGATGTAGGTGACATAGACGAATTTCGGCTTGTTTTCAGTCATCTTGCTCTCTCCTTTTACTCACGCCGCTGCAAGCTGCGCGATACGGTCCCAAGCGGTTGCCTTCATGCTGGCTCGCTCGTTCATGCGATCGAGCCAGCCGACGAGATTCGGCGTGTCCGCCGACAACGCCTTCCATTCCGGCGTCAAGGCGAGAAAATCCATCTGCGGGGCGACCAGAAGGTCGGCAAGGCTCACGCTCTCGCCGGCAAAATAGGGGTTGCCGTCGAGCAGCCGGGACAATTCGGCAAAGACGGTGCGGCCTTTGGGCAGGGCTTGCGCGACATTGGCTTCGTCGGCCGGCTGCTGCAGCAAGCGCGGCTTGATCACGCGCTCGAAGGCGATGACGTTGCAGACGCCTTGGAACAGGTACCAGTCGTTGATGTTCATGACCTGATCCATGCGGCCGGCGGCGCGCGGATCGGCAGGCGTCAGCGGCGGCGCGGTCAGCATTGGGTCGAGATAGCGCAGGATCGCCTGGGTCTCGTAGAGCATGAAGCCGTCATGCTCTAGCACCGGCACGCGGCCGAACGGATGACGCGAGATATGCGGCTCGCTCCGGTGCGTGCCCGGCGTGACCGGCGCCAGGCGATAGGGTGCGTCCTTCTCTTCCAGCGTGGCGAACACCGAGCGCCCGAATGGGCTGCCGGGAACGCTGTGGACCACGAATTCAAACTCGAAACTTTGTTTACTCATCGCGTGTCTCCAGACCTTTTTTTAGATCGCTCAATGCTTGAAGCCGCTGCCGTTCGAATTTCCCGATCCAGCGTTCGGCGATGTCGTGGATTGGCACCGGGTTGAGGTAGTGCAGCTTCTCCCTGCCCTGCTTCACGGTGGCGATCAGGTTGGCCTCCTCCAGAATTCCCAAGTGCTTGCTCACGGCCTGCCGCGTCATGTCGAGACGCACGCAGAGTTCGTTCAGCGTCTGGCCGTTGTCGGCACGCAGCCTGTCGAGCAACTCCCTGCGGCTGGCATCGGCCAACGCCTTGAACACGTCGTCCATGTGCACCTTTCTTGCAAATACAATATGCAACCTTTTGGTTGCCTGTCAAGCGGCAAGTTTGCAGGTGGTGGAAGAGGCCTGAGCACTACTGATTGATGCAGCCGCCGATGTAGGCGTTGGGATTGCCGGTGGCGGTCGGGCCGTAGACGCCGGCCTGATGCGCGCAGCGCGCGGCGCGATCCTGCGAGGTTTCGGCGCCGCCCGGTCCCGCGCCGATTGTCGGCAGGTTCGGCAGCGTGCGGCCGGTCTGCGGCACATAAAGCGGCGGCGGCGGTATCTTCGGCGCGGGCGTCACGACCTCCTGATGCGGCACCGGCAGCGGATGCTCGGGTCGCGGCAACGGCGCTGGATAGACGGTGTCCGAAGAGCCGCGCCGGGTGTCTTCCTTCACGCCGAAGCCCTTCGACTGCTCCGTTTGGCGTTCGTGCTTGCGGGCACGGCGGTGCTTCGCCGGCGGGGTGCCGGGCTCGGGCTTCATGATGTTGATGGTGCCGCCGTCGTCGCCGCCGCCGGACTCGATGGCGAAGGCGGGCGCGGCGAGCGCAAGCATGACAAGCACAATGAGAAGCAGATGCCGCGGCATGGCCTCTAGATAGGCCCCGCAACGCGCTCTCGCTACTCCTCCTCCGGCGCCTCCTCGATCGGGTCGTAACGCTTGGCGTCGAAGCCGAGCAGGTTCCAGGTCTGCTCCATGTGCGGGGGCAGCGGCGCCGACGCATCGATGACGCCGCCCCGCGGGTGCGGCACCACGATCCGCCGTGCCAGAAGATGCAGTCTGTCCTGGATACCGCCGGGCAACTCCCAGTTTTCCTTGTTGAAGTACTTCGGGTCGCCGACGATCGGATGGCCGATATGGTCCATGTGGGCGCGCAATTGGTGGGTGCGGCCGGTGACCGGCTTGAGCGAGACCCAGGCGAGCTTCTGCGCCGACGTCTCGACCACGGCGTAATAGGTCACTGCGTGCACAGCGTCCTTTTCGCCGTGCTTGGCGATGCGCATGAACGAGTCCTCGACACGCTCTTCCTTGGCAAGAAAAGTCGAGATGCGGCCCTGGTGCGGGCGCGGCACGCCGGCAACCAGCGCCCAGTAAAACTTGCGCGCCGAGCGCGAGCGGAAGGATTTCGACAGCGCGGCGGCGGCAAAGCGCGTCTTGGCGATCAGCAGGCAGCCGGCGGTGTCCTTGTCGAGCCGGTGCACCAGGCGCGGCCGCTGCGAGTTGGCGTGCGGACCGCGCAAGGCGCCCAGCATGCCGTCAACGTGGCGCGTCGTGCCGGAGCCGCCCTGCACGGCGAGCCCCATCGGCTTGTTGAGCACCATGACGTCGTCGTCTTCGTAAAGCGTGATCGACTTGAGAAAGGCGCGGTCCTTCTGCGCCTCCGGCGCATGGTCGCGCAGCTTGGGCGCCTCGAGCTTCAGCGGCGGGATGCGTACCGCCTGCCCCGCCTCGAGCCGCGCCTTCGGCTGCGTGCGCTTGCCGTTCACCCGCACCTCGCCTTTGCGGATGATGCGCTGGATGTGGCTGAACGACAGCCCCGGAAACCGCGCCTCGAAGAAGCGATCGAGGCGCATGTTGTTTTCGTCGCTGCTGACGGTGACGGTCTGCACGTTGGCGGAAAACTGCGGCGTCTTCGCCGGTTTTTCCTGCGGCGCGCGTTCGGCGCGCCTTTCGGGGGCCGCCCGCTCACCACGCGCGTCACCTCGGCCGTGGCCGTTGCCTTTGGCAAAGCGCGGCGCGTGCCGCCGCCCCTCGCCCTGCGCCGACCTGTGCGGGCGCTCCTCGGATGGGCGGAACGGTCCGCGGCGGCCTTTGCGGCCGCGGTCGCGCGGTCCCGCCTGTTGCCGCCCACCGCCCGGCTGGCGCGATCCGTTGCGGCCGCGGCGGCTCATGCCGGTCTCGCCGCGAGTTTCGCCAAAGCCGGATCGAGGCCGTCGAGGTCGCTGAGCCGCAGCTTGAACAGATTGGTCAGTGCGTCGCGAATCTCGGCAGCGCTGGCGAGCGTCCGCTTTTCGGTCTTGCCGTTGAGCGTGTGCACCGCGAGCTGGTTGTCGCGCAGGGCGTAACGCCTGCCCGGCTCGGCGCGCGCGCCGAGCAGCCCGTTGACGAAGATCGACTGCGGATGCGTCGAGGTAAGCCAATTACCCATCTCGTAGTCGGCGGGATGGGTGTCGGCGAAGTCGTAGGCGTAAAGCGGCGTCCAGGCGCCGTTGATCTTGGCCTCCTGCACGACAAGATCGCTGTCTTCATCGACCAGGCGGAAATCCTCGTGGGGCGTTTTCTGCTCGGCGCGCGAGTTGAGCTGCAACGGCGCGGTCAACACGTTGCCGCCGAAGCCGACGTCGGCGAGATAGTCCTCGCCCTCGGCCTCGACGAACAGCAGGCAATGCACGCGCGGCGTCCGCACGCCGGACGGCACGGACCAGCGCACGCGGGCGGTCGCCTCCTGCACCTTGAAGCCGAGTTGGCGCAGCACATGCGCGAACAGCGAATTGTGCTCGAAGCAGTAGCCGCCGCGGCCGCCGTCGACGAGCTTGGCCTGCAGCGAGGCCGGATCGAGTTTCACCGGACGGCCGAGCAGCGGGTCGAGATTCTCGAACGGGATCGCCTGCGGATGCAGGCTATGAAGCGCGCGCAACGTGTCGAGTGAGGCCTTGCGCGGGCCGTCATAGCCGATGCGGTGGAAATAGGCGTCGAGATCGATCACGGCGGGTTCCGGGCTCTAGTGACAACGCTGCAACTGGCCTTGTAGCACGCGGGCCCAGTTTACGACGATGCGGTCGCCGGCAAGACGCAGCGACACCGGGACGGTGCCACCATGACAAAAGGCTTCGACGTGCAGCGTGTCGCCCGTGCGGTATTGCCGGCCGGTGCGGCAGGTCTCGTCGCGCCATCGCAGCGCGGTGTCGGAGACGACGAGCGCCGACTTCGCGGTGCCGAAGGCGGCGCAGGCGGCTTCGTCCTCCGCCCAGCGCCCACTCATCGATTCCGCGGCCAGCGCGACGCCGGTGCTCGCCAACACGGCGACCACGGACCAGAGCCGGAATTTACCCATTGCCGCCCCGTTCCTTGCGCAACTTGGCCCAGTAATCCAGCCGCTTCCTGATCTCGCGCTCGAAGCCGCGCTCGGGCGGATTGTAGAATTGCTGGCGCGGCAGCGCCTCGGGGAAATAGTTTTGCCCGGAGAAGGCCTCTTCCTCGTCGTGGTCGTAGGCGTAGCCGCGGCCGTAGCCTTCCTCTTTCATCAGGTTGGTCGGCGCATTGAGGATGTGCTTGGGCGGCAGCAGCGAGCCCGCCTCCTTGGCGGTGCGCATGGCCGCGCCATAGGCTGCATAGCCGGCGTTCGATTTCGGCGCCGTGGCGACGTAGAGCACCGCCTGCGCGATCGCAAGCTCGCCTTCCGGCGAGCCGAGGAAATCGTAGGCCTCCTTGGCGGCGTTGGCGATCACGAGCGCCTGCGGATCGGCCATGCCGATATCCTCGATCGCCATGCGCGCGACCCGGCGCGCGATGTAGAGCGGCGGCTCGCCGGCATCGAGCATGCGGCAGAGATAATAGAGCGCGGCGTCCGGATCGGAACCGCGCACCGATTTATGCAACGCCGAGATGAGATTGTAGTGGCCGTCCTGCGATTTGTCGTAGAGCGGCGCGCGGCGCTGAACGATCTCCTGCAACTGCGCGGCGCTGAAGGTTTCGTCCTTACGGGCGGCGCGCCAGACTTCTTCGGCGAGCGTGAGCGCGGCACGGCCATCACCGTCGGCCATGCCGATGAGCTGCTCGCGCGCCTCTTTATCGAGCAGCAGCTTGCGGCTTTCGATCTGCTCGGCGCGGGCCAAGAGTTTCTCGATCGCAGGCGCATCGAGCGACTTGAACACCAGCACGCGTGCGCGAGAGAGCAGCGGCGCGTTCAGCTCGAAGCTCGGGTTCTCGGTGGTGGCGCCGACCAGGATGATGGTGCCGTCCTCCATCACCGGCAGGAAGCTGTCCTGCTGCGCGCGGTTGAAGCGATGGATCTCGTCGACGAACAGCAGCGTGCCCTGCCCGGTCTCGCGGCGGCGGCGCGCCTCCTCGAACACCTTCTTGAGATCGGCGACTCCGGTGAAGATCGCGGAAATCTGCTCGAAATGCAGGTCGGTCGCCTGCGCCAGCAGCCGCGCCACCGTGGTCTTGCCGGTGCCCGGCGGGCCCCAGAACACGAGTGAGCCGAGCGAGCGCGTCGACAGCATGCGGGTAAGCGCGCCGTCCGGGCCGAGCAGATGGTCCTGGCCGACGACTTCGTCAAGTTTTTGCGGGCGCAGCCGGTCGGCGAGCGGACGCGGCGCATCCTTGTCGAGGCCGGCAGCCGCGAACAGCGTCGGTCCGGTCTTGGCGCGCGGCGTCATGGTAATGGTTCACGTGTCCCGGATGCGGCGCAGCGCGTAGCGCTTGCGAAGAGGTGCGCCCGGGACACGAGGCTTTGCACCTGCGGCGTCATCCGTTGAAGACCGCGGAAATCTGCTGCCCACCGCGGTTGATGATGACCCGCCAGGTCCGGCTCTGCTGGCGGGCGATCTGGTCGAGATCGGCCGTCTTCTCGATGTGCCTGCCGTTCACCGACACGATGATGTCGCCGCGGCGGAAGCCGATGTTGCTGGCATAGGAACCGGTATCGATGTCGAGCACGACCACGCCCTGATCGACGCGCAGCTGCAATTCGTCGGCGAGCGCCGGCGACAGATTGGCGACCTTCGCTCCGGAGAACGGCGAGCGCGACTGGATCGTGATCTCGTCGCGCGGCGACGCCGGCGCGGTGCGCAGCGCGACCTTGGCGGCCAGTTCCTTGCCGGCGCGCAGCAGCCCGAGTTCGGCGGTGCCGCCGAGCGGCTTGGTGGCAAAGCGGTAGTCGAAGGCGTTGGGATCATCGACCGCCTGTCCGTCGACCGACAGGATCAGGTCGCCGGTTTTGAGCCCCGCCTGCGCCGCCGGACTGTCCGCCAACACGTTGTTGACGAGCGCGCCGGTCGGACGCTTGAGGCCGAGGCTGTCGGCAATGTCGGACGTGACCGCTTGCAGGCGGGCGCCGAGCCACGGCCGCTGCACTTCCTTGCCGCCATGCACGGCGGAGGCGACCACCACCCGCACCATGTTGGCGGGAATGGCAAAGCCGATGCCCTGCGAGCCGCCGGAACGCGAGAAGATCGCGGTATTGATGCCGACCAGGCGGCCGTCGAGATCGACCAGGGCGCCGCCGGAATTGCCCGGATTGATGGCGGCGTCGGTCTGGATGAAGAATTGATAATCGGTGATGCCGACTTGCGTGCGCGCCAGCGCCGAGACGATGCCGTGCGTCACGGTCTGGCCGACGCCGAAGGGATCGCCGACGGCGAGCACGACATCGCCGACCTGCAACGCGTCGGAATTGGCGAAGTCGAGGGTCGGAAACTTCTCGTGCGAGTCCTTCAGCTTCAACACCGCGAGATCGCTGCGCTTGTCCTTGAGCACGATCTCGGCTTCGAACTCGCGCTTGTCGGCGAGCGCGACCTTGACCTCGTCGGCGCCCTCGATGACGTGCACGTTGGTGACGATCAGGCCTGAGGAATCGACGATGACGCCGGAGCCGAGCGAGCGCTGAATTTGGTTGGCGCCGCCATCAGGCACGCCGAAGAACCGGCGGAAGACCGGGTCCTCAAACAGCGGATTGCGGTTTTGCACCATGCGCGCGGCGTAGACGTTGACGACCGCCGGCGCGACGCGGTTGACCACCGGCGCGTAGGAGGCCCGCAACTCGCTCTGCGACGGCACGAAACGCTGCTGCGCCGCGGCCGGTGAAGCGGCGGCGGCAAGCAGGATGAAAGCGGCACAGCGAAGCATCAGGCGCATGGTTTTTCTGACCCCGGCGGATGCCGAGATATAGGCCCCCGCGCGGGCTAAATGAAGGCCACTTGGCCCGGGAAAACGGAGCTAAACCGCCCTATTCCTTCGCCGGGACCGTACGCAGATAGGCCACGATGTCGTTGAGGTCGTCGCCGGTCACCGTGGCGTAGTAGTGGAAGCCCATCGGCGGCTTGAGATGGCTGCCGTCCCTGGACACGCCGGTGGTGATCGCCCGCTTGATCTCGGCGTCGGTCCAGGCGCCGATGCCCTTGGTCTTGCTCTGCGTGATGTTGCGCGACGTCGAGACACCCCATGGCCCGGGGAAATTGAAGCCGCCGGTGCCGAGCCTGGTCGCGAACTCGCGGCCCTTCGGACCCATCGGCGTGTGGCATTCCATGCAGTGGGCGATGGTGGCGAGATAGAGACCGTGCTTCTGGCGGTCGCTGAACATCGCTTCTGTGAACTTCTTGTCGCCGCCCGGCGGGATCGGATGACCCTGCGGCATCTTGTAGATCGGGTCGGCCACCTTGTTCGAGATCGGCTTGATGGTGCGCAGATAGGCGATCACCGCGTCGAGATCGCGATCGGTCATGATCTCGTAGAAGCCGCTCGGCATCACCATGGCGACCGGAACGCCGGTGCGCTTGATGCCCTTGCGCAGCACGGTCTTGAGCTCGGCGTCGGTGTAATTGCCGATGCCGGTGTCCTTGTCCTGCGTGATGTTCGGCGCCGTCACCTTGAACGGCGGCTCGTCCCACGACAGGCCGCCGGAGAACGCCTTGTCCATGATGTCGCCGTTCGGCCCTTTCGGCGTGTGGCAGTTGCCGCAGGTCAAAATGCCGTTGACCAGATAGGTGCCGCGCTTGACGAGGTCGGATTGCGCGTTGGCAAAGCCGGTTGCGGCGGCGAGCGCGACGAAGGCAAGGATAAGCCGGATCATGATTCCCCCCGGAGACATGTGCCGCGATTATACAGCGACGCTGCGCGGACGATACCGGCAAAATAAAAAGGGCGGCGCAAACGCCGCCCTTCGTGAATTCGGGAACTCGGAGCCGTCAGGCCGGAACAGCCTGCTGCTCCTCGACCTTCTTCTCCTGCACCGGCCCGGAATCCTTGCCCTTGGCCTCGACGTCGCGGTCGACGAACTCGATCACGGCGTTCGGCGCATTGTCGCCGTAGCGGAAGCCGGCCTTGAGCACGCGGGTGTACCCGCCCTTGCGCTCCTTGTAGCGGGGGCCGAGCACCTCGAAGAGCTTCTTGGCCTGCGCGACGTCGCGGATTTCGGCGATCGCCTGGCGGCGCGCGGCAAGGCCGCCCTTCTTGGCGAGCGTGATCAGCTTCTCGATGATCGGACGCAACTCTTTCGCCTTCGGCAGCGTGGTGACGATCTGCTCGTGCTTGATCAGCGCGGCGCACATATTGGCGAACATGGCCTTGCGATGCGCAGGCTTCTTGTTGAGCTTGCGGTGAACCTTACCGTGACGCATCGCCTAGTCCCTACCCTTTTCGTGCGCGCGCAAAGCGCGGCTCAGTAATGATCTTCGAAGCGCTTGGCGAGCTCTTCGATGTTCTCCGGCGGCCAGCCCGGCACTTCCATGCCGAGATGCAGACCCATCTGCGCCAGCACTTCCTTGATCTCGTTGAGCGACTTGCGGCCGAAGTTCGGCGTGCGCAGCATTTCGGCTTCGGTCTTCTGCACCAGATCGCCGATGTAGACGATGTTGTCGTTCTTGAGACAGTTGGCGGAGCGCACGGAAAGCTCGAGCTCGTCGACCTTCTTGAGGAAGGCCGGATTGAAGGCCAGATCCGGGATCGCCTCCGCGGCCTGCTCCTTGCGCGGCTCCTCGAAGTTGACGAACACGTTGAGCTGGTCTTGCAGGATGCGCGCGGCATAGGCGAGCGAGTCCTCCGGCGACACCGCGCCGTTGGTCTCGATCGTCATGGTCAGCTTGTCGTAGTCGAGGATCTGGCCCTCGCGGGTGTTCTCGACCTTGTAGGAGACCTTGCGCACCGGCGAATACAGGCTGTCGACCGGGATCAGGCCGATCGGCGCATCTTCCGGACGGTTGCGTTCGGCCGGCACATAGCCCTTGCCGGTGTTGACGGTGAACTCCATGCGGATCTCGGCGCCCTCGTCGAGCGTGCACAGCACGAGATCCGGATTGAGCACCACGACGTCGCCGACGGTCTGGATGTCGCCGGCGGTGACAGTGCCGGGGCCCTGCTTCTTGACCACCATGCGCTTGGGACCCTCGCCCTGCATCTTGATGGCGATGTCCTTGATGTTGAGCACGATGTCGGTGACGTCCTCGCGCACGCCGGCGATCGAGGAGAACTCGTGCAGCACGCCGTCGATATGCACCGACTGCACCGCCGAGCCTTGCAGCGACGACAAGAGAATGCGGCGCAGCGCATTGCCGAGCGTGACGCCGAAGCCGCGCTCGAGCGGCTCGGCGACGACGGTGGCCGTGCGCGCGGCATCGGAGCCGGCGGCGACCTGGAGCTTGTTCGGCCTGATCAATTCCTGCCAATTCTTCTGGATCACGTCTTCACCTTTTCAGCGGCGCGATGGCCTTGGCCCCGCGCGATCCCACCCGCCATGTGGGGAAAATTGGGCGGCAGCGGATGCGCGCCTCGCATCCGCCTCTGGAAAAAATCAAACGCGACGACGCTTACGCGGCCGGCAACCGTTGTGCGGGATCGTGGTGACGTCGCGGATCGAGGTGATCGTGAAGCCGGCGGCCTGCAGCGAGCGCAGCGCCGACTCGCGGCCCGAACCCGGGCCCGACACTTCGACCTCCAAAGTGCGCATGCCGTGCTCCTGCGCCTTCTTGGCGGCATCTTCGGCGGCCACCTGCGCGGCGTAGGGAGTCGATTTGCGCGAACCCTTGAAGCCCATGGTCCCCGCCGACGACCAGGCGATGGTGTTGCCCTGCGCATCGGTGATGGTGATCATGGTGTTGTTGAACGAGGCCGCGACATGCGCGACGCCCGACGCGATGTTCTTTCGTTCGCGCCGACGGACGCGGGCGGTGGCTTCCTTACCCATTCCTCAAATCCTTTCGCGGCCCGCGAGCCATTAAGGCGCGGACAATTCCTGTTACTTCAACTCGACCTTTTTCTTGCCGGCGATCGTCTTGGCCGGGCCCTTGCGCGTGCGCGCATTGGTATGCGTGCGTTGGCCGCGGACCGGCAGACCCTTGCGATGGCGCAGGCCGCGGTAGCAGCCGAGATCCATCAGCCGTTTGATGTTCATCGCCACGTCGCGGCGCAGATCACCCTCGACGACATAGTCGTGGTCGATGACTTCGCGGATCTGCAGCACCTCGGCGTCGGTGAGCTGCGACACGCGGCGCTCCGCCGGCAGGTTAACCTTGGTCACGATATCCTTGGCGATCTTGGGCCCGATGCCATGGATGTACTGAAGCGCGATGATGACGCGCTTGTTGGTCGGCAGATTGACGCCCGCAATACGAGCCACGGAAGTGCTCTCCTGTTATCGGCCGGCCCCGAAGGGCTCGAATTCTCTATGTCCCGCAAGGGGTTGGCGCAAAGCGTAACACGACGCCCGTCCCCGGTTTTTGGGGGCCCGGCATCGCGTCAAGCTCCTGGATGCGCTGCTTATTAAGGGATTCATCGCGCCCTCGTCAACCTCCGACGGCTGCCAGATTTGCGATTTCCTGCCTTGTTTTTCGGCTTTCCGGCCACCTTGCGCCGCTTGGAACCTGACCGGCGCGCCTTGGGTCTTGCCTTGCCTCGGACCTTGGACCCGGCACGGGCGCGCGCTTTGGCACCCTTGGCGGCCTTCGTCGCGCCGCCACCGCGGCGGGCCGCCCGGCGGGCGGCATGCTTGGCGCCCTTGGCCGAGGCGTCCTGCAGCAACGTGTTGATGGCGGCGGCGACCTTCTCGATCGGAGACATGCCGTCCACGGACCGCAGCAGGCCCTTGGAGGCGTAATAGAAGCTCAGCGGCGCGGTCTGGGCCCGATAGGCGGTGAGCCGGCCCTTGAGCACCTCGGGATTGTCGTCAGCCCGCACTTTCTCGCCGCGGGCGGTCATTTCGGCGACCCGTTTCTCGATGCGCTTGAGCAGGATGTCCTCGACCACCTTGAGCTCGATCACAGCATCGAGTTTGAGGCTGCGTTCCGCCAGCAGCCGGTCGAGCGCCTCGGCCTGCGGCACGGTGCGCGGGAAGCCGTCGAGGATGAAGCCGTTTTTGGCGTCGGACTGGTCGATGCGGTCGGCGATGATCGCGACCACCACCTCGTCCGGCACCAGTTCGCCGCGGTCCATGATGGCCTTGGCGCGCTGGCCGACCGGGGTGCCGGCCGCGACCGCGGCGCGCAGCATGTCGCCCGTGGAGAGCTGAACGATGCCGTGTTTCGAAATCAGGCGTTGCGCTTGCGTGCCCTTCCCCGCCCCCGGCGGGCCGAGCAGGATCAGTCTCATGAAGGATAGCCCCCGGCCTTGAGTTGCATGCCTTGCTTGAACTGCGACCCAATATCGAGCGCAGCGCAAACAACGATCAGGAACGGCGCGCCGCCCAGAAAGAACGGCAGCCCTAAATAGACGATCAGAATCTCGGGCAACACGAAGATAAGCGCAAGATAGACGCCACCGAGCACCGTGATGCGGGAGACGACGTTGTCGATATAATCGGCGGTGGCCTCACCGGGTGCCACGCCGCGCACGGCGGCGCCAAAGCTCTTGAGCTGCGCGCTAACCTTGTCGGGATCGATCAGGCTCGCCGTATAGAACAGCGTCAGCAGCACCACGAGCACGCTGAACGAGATCATGAACAGCGGATGGCCGTGCCCGAGTTCGCGCAGCAGCGGGCTGTCCGCTCCGATGCCGAAGATGACGCCAAAGGCGAAAATGACGATCAGCCAGCCGGAAAACACCGTCGGGATCATGCCGGCATTGTTCACCTTGAGCATGAGATTGGCCGAGCGGCTTTCAAGCGCCGTGCCGCCGATGGTCTGCTGCGGGAAATCCAGCGCGATGACCCGCCGCGCCCCCTCGAAGACGACGATCAATGTCATGACGATGATCGCCATGACGACGCCGATCCCGACCAGATTGGCTGACATGTAACCCATGCGGGCGCGCTCGATTGCGCCGGCAACGTTCGCCGGCAAATCGATCAGCAGGCCGACGGCGAGAATGAGCGCGAGGCCGTTGCCGATGCCGCGCAGGGTGATCTGGTTGGTGAGCCAAACCAGCAGCAGCGTGCCGGCGGTGAGGGTCAGCACCGTCGTCAACCTGAACAGCGCGCCGGGCTCCGGCACGAGGCCGCGCAGACCTTCGAGGCCTTCCGAGACGCCGTAGGCCTGGAAGGCGGCAAGCACGATCGTGAGGTAGATGGTGTAGGCCGCGATCTTCTCACGGCCGCGATCACCCGCTTCGCTCAGCGCACGCAGCCGCCGCGAGCCGATGGAGACCGCCTGCATCAAAATGGCGGCTGTGATGTAAGGCAGAATGCCGAGCGCGAAGATCGCGAAATGCCGCGCCGCCGACGCGGATGGTAGGTCGCCGAAACCGAAGATGCCGGGCGAATGCAGGCCCGACAGGCGGCTCCACGTGCCGATGTCGATTCCGGGGAGCGGGATGTAAGCGCCGATACGGAAAACGAGCAGCGCGCCGAGCGTTATTGCGATGCGGCGCGCGAGCTCAGCACTCATCTCGTGCGGCCCCGCAACTTGGAGCGCTTGATCAAGCCTTCGTATTGGTGCGCGAGCAGGTAGCCCTGGATCTGCGCAACCGTATCCATCGTCACGCTGACCACGATCAAGAGCGACGTGCCGCCGAAGTAGAATGGCACCGCGGCATAGGAAATCAGGATTTCCGGGATCAGACAGACGACGGAGAGATAGAGCGCGCCGACGACGGTGATGCGCGACAGCACATAGTCGAGGTATTCCGCCGTGCGTTCGCCCGGACGGATTCCGGGAATGAAGCCGCCATGCTTCTTCAGATTATCGGCGGTTTCCGTCGGGTTGAACACGATCGCCGTGTAGAAGAAGGCGAAGAATACGATCAGCGCGACGTACAGAATGAGGAACAGCGGCCGGCCATGGCCGAGCAGCGTGGTGATGGTGGTGAGCCAACCTGGGCCGGACGTGGCGTTGAAATTGGCGACTGTCGTCGGCAGCAGCAGCAGCGACGAGGCGAAGATCGGCGGGATCACGCCCGAGGTGTTGAGCTTGAGCGGCAGATGCGAGGACTGGCCCTCGAACATCCGGTTGCCGACCTGTCTCTTCGGATACTGGATCAGCAGGCGGCGCTGCGCGCGCTCCATGAACACGATGAAGGCGATGACCGCGACCGCCATCACGATGACGGCGAGGATCAGGCCGGTGGACAATGCGCCCTGGCGGCCGAGTTCAAGCGTGCCGACAATGGCCGCGGGCAGTCGCGCCACGATGCCAGACAGAATGATGAGCGAGATGCCGTTGCCGATGCCGCGCGAGGTGATCTGCTCGCCGAGCCACATCAGGAAGATGGTGCCGCCGGTCAGGGTGATGGTCGTGGAAATGCGGAAGAACCAGCCGGGATCGCTCACCACGTTGGTCGAGCCCTCGAGGCCGATGGCGATGCCGTAGGCCTGCACCGCCGCCAGCGCCACGGTCAGATAGCGCGTGTACTGGTTCATGATCTTGCGGCCGGCCTCGCCTTCCTTCTTGAGGGCTTCGAGGGTCGGCGACACCGTCGTCATCAGCTGAATGATGATCGAGGCGGAGATGTACGGCATGATGTTGAGCGCAAAGATCGCCATGCGCTGGATGCCGCCGCCGGCGAACATGTTGAACATGCCGAGAATGCCGCCGGACTGGGTATTGAAGATCTGTTCCCAGGCATTGGGATCGATGCCGGGCAACGGAATGTAGGTGCCGAGCCGATAGACCAGCAGCGCGCCGACCGTGAACCAGATGCGCTTCTTGAGCTCTTCGGCCTTGGCGAGCGCCGAGAAGTTGAGATTGGCCGCAAGTTGTTCCGCTGCCGAAACCATCGTTCTCTCCTGCCCGCCGCCCCTAGCGCCCCGTCGAAAGACTACCCGGCTCTAGCGTTCGGCCGGGTCACAAAGTCGTAAATGGACACTCCGCCGCAGTCGTAAAGGGGCTACTCGGGCTTGGCCTCTTCGGCCGCGGGCTTGGCCTGCGCCTTGCCGCCACCCTTGTCACCGCCTTTGGCGGCTTCGAGCGCCATGCGCTTGTTCTTGCCGCGGGGCTCGGCCGGTTCTTCCTTCGGCGCGGCGAGGATCTTCACCGAGCCGCCGGCTTTCTCGACCGCCTGGATCGCCGACTGCGACGCGCGGTAGACCGAGAACGAGGCCTTGGCCTTGAACTCGCCGTGGCCGAGCAGCTTCACGCCGCCTTTGGCGCGGCGCATCAGCCCGGCCTTGACCATGGCGGCGACGTCGATCGGATTGGCGGCATCGATGAGGCCGGCGTCGATCGCGGCCTGCACCTTGCCGAGATTGATCTCGTTGAGCTTGACCTGGAACGAGGTGTTGCGGAAACCGCGCTTCGGCAGGCGCCGATGCAGCGGCATCTGGCCGCCTTCGAAGCCCTTGATGGCGACGCCCGAGCGCGCGGTCTGGCCCTTGCCACCGCGCCCGCCGGTCTTGCCCTTGCCGGAACCGATGCCGCGCCCAATGCGCATGCGGCTCTTGCGGGCGCCCGGCCGGTCGGCGATCTGATTGAGTCTCATCGTACCAATTCCTTCGTCACTTCGCGTCGCCGACCACGCGCACCAGATGCTGAACCTTACGGATCATGCCGCGGGTTGCCGGCGTATCCGGCACATCGCGGCGGCGGCCGATCTTGTTGAGGCCGAGCCCGACCAGCGTTTCACGCTGATCGTGATGCTTGCGCAGCGGGCTCGCGATCTGCTCGACCTTGATGGTTTTTGCTTGCGCCATTGTCGCGATCCTTAATCGGCTGCAGCCTCGGCCTCGCCGCCTTCGCGGCGGCGCGACTGCAGGGTGGACACCTTGATGTTGCGGCGGGCCGCGACCGAGCGCGGCGAATCCTGGTGCTTGAGCGCGTCGAAGGTCGCGCGCACCACGTTATACGGGTTCGACGAGCCGAGCGACTTGGCCACCACGTCCTGGAGGCCGAGCGTCTCGAACACCGCGCGCATCGGTCCGCCGGCGATGACGCCGGTGCCCGGAGGCGCCGCGCGCAGGAACACCTTGCCGGCGCCGTGACGGCCGAGCACGTCGTGATGCAGCGTGCGGCCTTCGCGCAGCGGAATGCGCGTCAGGCTGCGTTTGGCGGCGTCGGTCGCCTTGCGGATCGCTTCCGGCACTTCGCGCGCCTTACCGTGGCCGAAACCGGCGCGGCCCTTCTGATCGCCGACGATCACCAGCGCCGCGAACGCGAAGCGGCGGCCGCCTTTGACCACCTTGGCCACGCGGTTGATGTGCACCAGCTTGTCGACGAACTCGCTGTCGCGCTCTTCGCGGCCGCGGTCACGCCCGCCACGCTCACGATCTCGCCGAGGTTCATGTGCCATGAGTTATCGTTCCATTTAGAAGTTGAGGCCGCCTTCGCGCGCGGCATCGGCCAGCGCCTTGATGCGTCCGTGATAGAGATAGCCGCCGCGGTCGAACACGACGTCCTTGATGCCCTTTTCCTTGGCGCGCTCGGCGATCAGCTTGCCGACGGCCTTGGCGGCGGCAACGTTGGTGCCCTTCTTGCCGTCGCCGCGCATGGTCTTCTCCATCGTCGAGGCGGCGGCGAGCGTCTCGCCCTTCACGTCGTCGATGAGCTGGACGTAGATATGCTTGGACGAGCGGAACACCGACAGGCGCGCACGCGTGCCGGCCGCAAGCTTCACCTTGCGCCGCACCACTCCCATCCGCCGTGCGGTCCGGTCAGACAATCTCGACATGGCGCTCTCGTCCTCTACTTCTTCTTGCCTTCCTTGCGGAAGATGTATTCGCCCACGTATTTCACGCCCTTGCCCTTGTAGGGCTCCGGGGGACGGTAACCGCGCAGCTCCGCGGCCACCTGGCCGACCTGCTGCTTGTCGATGCCGGTCACCACGATTTCGGTCGGCTTCGGCGTCGCGATCGTGATCCCCTGCGGGATCGGATAGTTGACGTCGTGCGAGAAGCCGAGCTGCAGATTGAGCTGCTTGCCCTGCACCCCGGCGCGGAAACCGACGCCGTTGATCTCGAGCTTCTCCTCGAAGCCCTTGGTCACGCCGGCGATCAGGTTGGCCACCAGCGTGCGCGAGGTGCCCCACTGCGACCGCGCGCGCTTGGTCTCGGCGCGCGGCGCGAGCTCGATGGAGCCCTTGTCCATCTTGGCCGCGACGTCGTCATGCAGGACGACCTGAAGGGCGCCCTTCGGGCCCTTCATCTTGACGGTCTGGCCTTCCACATTGGCGGTGACGCCGGCGGGGATGGTGACCGCTTTTTTGCCGATACGCGACATCAGAACACCGTGCAGATGATTTCGCCGCCGACATTGGCGTCGCGGGCATCGTGGTCCGCCATCACGCCCTTCGGCGTCGACAGGATGGCGACGCCGAGGCCGTTATTGATGCGCGGCAGGTTGCGAACCGCCACGTAGACGCGCCGGCCGGGCTTGGAGATGCGCTCGATCTCGCGGATCACCGGCTCGCCGTCGAAATACTTCAGCTCGATCTCGAGCTCACTGCGGCCCGAGGCATGCGCCACATTGGCGTAGCCGCGGATGAAGCCTTCCGCCTTGAGCACCTCGGCAACGCGCTCGCGCTGCTTAGAGCCGGGCATCGAAACCTTAGACTTGCTCCGCATCTGCGCGTTGCGGATGCGTGCGATCATATCGCCGATCGGATCGTTGACAGCCATTGCGCCCCTCCTACCAGCTCGACTTCACGAGGCCGGGAATCAGCCCCTTGGAGCCGAGCTCGCGCAGCGCGATACGGCTGAGCTTGTGCTTGCGGTAATACGCGCGCGGACGGCCGGACAATTCGCAGCGGTTGCGAATGCGGGTGGCCGATGAATTGCGCGGCAGTTCGGCAAGCTTGAGGGTGGCGGCGAACCGCTCCTCGGTCGGCAACGTCTTGTCGTGCGCGATCGCCTTCAGGCTGGCGCGGCGGTTGGCGTATTGCTTCGCCATCTTGCGCCGGCGGTTGTTTTTCTCGATCGAACTCTTCTTCGCCATTCGTTTCTCTCCTTACGGTCCCGCGTTTGAGGACGCCGTCCTCACTGCCGGAACGGGAAGTTGAATGCGGCCAACAGCGCGCGCGCTTCGTCGTCGTTGCGTGCGTTGGTGCAAACGGTGATGTCCATGCCCCAGGTGTCGACGACCTTGTCGAAGTCGATTTCCGGGAACACGGTGTATTCCTTGATGCCGAGGCTGAAGTTGCCGCGGCCGTCGAAGCTCTTCGGATTGAGCCCGCGGAAGTCGCGGATGCGCGGCAGCACGATATTCACCAGCCGGTCGATGAAGTCGTACATGCGCGTCTTGCGCAACGTGACCTTGCAGCCGATGGCCTGGCCGTCGCGCAGCTTGTAGGTGGCGATCGACTTGCGTGACTTGGTGATCACGGCCTTCTGGCCGGCGATCATCGTCAAGTCGGCGGCGGCATTGTCGACCTTCTTGCGGTCGGCGACGCCCTCGCCGATGCCCATGTTGAGCACCACCTTGGTGATCATGGGCACCTGCATCTTGTTCTTGTAGCCGAACTGCTTGGTCAGATCGGCGCGCACCACCTGCTCGAAATGCGTCTTCAGGCGCGCGACGTAATCCGAGCGCTCGCGCGGCTTCTTGGCTTCCTTCGGCGCGGCAGCCTTGGCCTGCGCCTGAGCCTTCTTTTCGGCCTTGGCTTCCGCCTTGGCCTGTGCGGTTTGCTGCGTTTCAGCCATCGATCTCTACCCCGGAACGCTTGGCGACGCGGACCTTCTTGCGGTCATGCCCTTCGCCGACGAATTTGAACCCGACACGCGTCGGCTTGCCGTCCTTCGGATCGGCGACGGCGAGGTTCGACAGGTGGATGGCGCTCTCCTTGGAGATGATGCCACCCTCCTGCTGCGCGGACTGGCGCTGATGGCGCTTGACCATGTTGACGCCGCGCACGAGCGCGCGGTCCTCGGCCGGACGCACCTCGATCACCTCGCCGGTGCGGCCCTTGTCGCGGCCGGTGAGCACGATGACCTTGTCGCCTTTGCGGATCTTGGCGGCCATCACAGCACCTCCGGCGCGAGCGAGATGATCTTCATGTGATTCTTGGCGCGCAGTTCGCGCGGCACCGGCCCGAAGATACGGGTGCCGACCGGCTCCATCTGCGGCGTGATCAGCACGGCGGCGTTGCGGTCGAAGCGGATGACCGAGCCGTCCGGGCGCTTGATGTCCTTGGAGATGCGCACCACCACGGCCTTCATCACGTCGCCCTTCTTGACGCGGCCGCGCGGGATCGCCTCCTTCACCGAGACGACGATGATGTCGCCGATGGTGGCGTACTTGCGCTTGGAGCCGCCCAGCACCTTGATGCACATGACGCGGCGCGCGCCGGAATTATCCGCCACGTCGAGGTTGGTTTGCATCTGGATCATGATGCGGCTCTTTCGCTCTTGAAGGTCTTCACTTACTGAACTTTCGCTTTCTTCTCGCCGCGGACAACTTCCCAGCACTTGAGCTTGGAGATCGGCCGGCGCTCCTCGATCCACACCACGTCGCCGATCGAGAACTCGTTCTTCTCGTCATGGGCGTGGTATTTCTTCGAGCGACGAATGGTCTTCTTCATCTCGGGATGGGTGAAGCGCCGCTCGACGCGGACGACCACGGTCTTGTTCGGCTTGTCGCTGACGACCACGCCCTGCAGCGTACGCTTCGGCATCTCGAACCTCTATTCCTTCGACTTCGTCGACTTTGCCTTGGCGCGCGGCTTAGCGGCGGCCTTCGGCTTGGCTGTCTTGGTCTTCTTCGCGGGCGCGGCTTCGGCTTTCACGGCCGCCTCCGGCGCTCCGGCGCGCTTCTGCGCCGCGATGGTCTTCATCCGCGCGATGTCGCGGCGGATGACGCGCACGCGCGACGTATTCTCGAGCTGGCCCGTGGCCCGCTGGAAGCGCAGGTTGAACTGCTCCTTCTTCAGCTTGAGGACTTCGTCGTCCAGCTGATCGAGCGTCATTGCTCTTACGTCGGCGGCTTTCATTGTCGTTACTCGGCGATGCGTTCGATAAAACGGGTCTTGACCGGCAGCTTGGCGGCGGCGAGCGCGAGCGCCTGCTTGGCGACGTCGATCGGGATGCCGTCGACTTCGAACAGGATGCGCCCCGGCTTGACGCGGCACACCCACAGTTCGGGCGTGCCCTTGCCTTTGCCCATGCGGATTTCGATCGGCTTCTTCGACACCGGCACGTCCGGGAAGACGCGGATCCACACCCGGCCCGACCGCTTCATGAAGCGGGTGAGCGCGCGGCGCGCGGCCTCGATCTGGCGCGCAGTGACGCGTTCCGGCTCGAGCGCCTTCAGGCCGTATTGGCCGAAGGCGAGCGTCGCGCCTGAGGTCGCGATGCCGTGAATGCGGCCCTTGAACGCCTTGCGGAACTTGGTGCGGACTGGTTGCAACATGACTTAGCTCTTCAACTCCTTAGCCCGCGGTCTCGCGGCGCGGCGGGCGGCCCTGGTCGCCTTCCGCCAGTTTCTTGTCCTGCGCCATCGGATCGTGTTCGAGGATTTCGCCCTTGAAGATCCAGACTTTGACGCCGCAGGTACCGTAGGTGGTGAAGGCGGTGGCAACGCCGTAATCGACGTCGGCGCGCAGGGTGTGCAGCGGCACGCGGCCTTCGCGGTACCACTCCATGCGCGCGATTTCGGCGCCGCCCAGGCGGCCCGAACAGTTGATGCGGATGCCTTCGGCGCCGAGGCGCATGGCCGACTGCACCGCGCGCTTCATGGCGCGGCGGAAGGCGACGCGGCGCTCGAGCTGTTGCGCGATCAACTCGGCGACCAGCTGCGCGTCGAGCTCGGGCTTGCGGATTTCGACAATGTTGATGACGACGTCGCTGTCGGTCAGCTTGGCGACCGACTTGCGCAGCTTCTCGATGTCCGCGCCTTTCTTGCCGATGACGACGCCCGGACGCGCCGAGTGAATGGTGACGCGGCACTTCTTGTGCGGGCGCTCGATGACGATGTGCGATACCGCCGCCTGCTTGAGCTGCTTCAGCAACTCTTCGCGGATCTTGATGTCCTCGTGCAGCAGCGAGCCGTATTCGCTCTTGCCGGCGTACCAGCGCGAATCCCAGGTGCGGTTGATGCCGACCCGAAGCCCGATTGGATTGACCTTCTGACCCACTCGACTCTCTCCTCTAGGCTTTCGCTTCGGCAGACGCCGGGGCTTCGCGCACCACGATGGTGAGGTGCGAGAAGGGCTTGAAGATCCGCCCCACCCGGCCGCGGCCGCGCGCGGTGAAGCGCTTGATCACCAGCGACTTGCCGACATGGGCCTCGGCGACGACGAGATCGTCGACGTCAAGGTCGTGATTGTTCTCGGCGTTGGCGATCGCCGACTCCAGGCACTTGCGCACATCCTTGGCGATGCGCTTGCGCGAGAATTGCAGATCGGCGAGCGCAGTCGCGACCTTCTTGCCGCGGATCAACTGCGCGACAAGATTGAGCTTCTGCGGCGACACCCGCAGCGTGCGGGTGACGGCCTTTGCCTCGTTATCGGCGAGGTCTCTTTCGCGTGAGCTCTTGCCCATGACTCTTCTCTTCGATCCTTAGCTTGCGGCCGGTGCCGCGGGGGCCGCCGCCGGAGCGGCCGCCGCACCCGGCGCCGCCGGCGCGCCGGCGCGCTTGGCTTTGCGGTCAGATGTATGGCCGTAGAACATCCGGCCCGGCGCGAACTCGCCGAACTTGTGACCGACCATTTCCTCGGTCACCAGCACCGGAATGTGCTTCTGCCCGTTGTAGACGCCGAAATTCAGGCCGACGAACTGCGGCAATATGGTCGAGCGCCGGCTCCAGATCTTGATCATCTCGTGACGGCCAGACGCGCGCGCGGCTTCCGCCTTGCGCAGCAGGTAACCATCGACGAACGGGCCCTTCCACAATGAACGCGCCATAATCCTGGTCCCTTAGCTCTGATGCTTCTTGCGATCGTGTCGGCTGAGCACGATGAATTTCTTGGTGCGCTTGTTCTTGCGTGTCTTTGCGCCCTTGGTCGGCTTGCCCCACGGCGTCACCCAATGCTTGCCGCCATTGGTGCGGCCGCCGTGCGGATGATCGACCGGGTTCATGCTGATGCCGCGGTTATGCGGCATGCGGCCCTTCCAGCGCTGGCGGCCGGCCTTGGCGATCACGGTATTCATGTTGTCGGGATTCGACACCGCGCCGACGCTCGCCATGCAGCGGCCATGCACCAGGCGCTGCTCGGCCGAGTTCAGTCGCAGGATGACGTAATCCTGATCGCGGCCGACGATCTGCGCGTAGGAGCCGGCCGAGCGCGCGATCTGCCCGCCCTTGCCGATCTTGATCTCGACATTGTGCACGATGGTGCCGACCGGAATGTTGCCGACCGGCATGGCATTGCCCGGCTTCACGTCGGCCTGCTCGGAGGCGATCACGGTGTCGCCCGGCGCGAGCCGCTGCGGCGCCAGGATATAGGCGCGCTCGCCGTCCTGGTACTTGATCAGGGCGATGAAGCCCGTGCGGTTCGGATCGTATTCCAGACGCTCGACGGTCGCCGGCACGTCGAACTTGGCGCGACGGAAGTCGATCTTGCGATAGGCCTGCTTGTGACCGCCGCCGCGGAAGCGGCTGGTGATGCGGCCGTTGTTGTTGCGGCCGCCGGTCGAGCTCTGGCCTTCGGTCAACGCCTTGAGCGGCGGGCCCTTGTGCAGGCCCGAACGATCGATGTTGATCAGCTGGCGCTGGCTCGGCGTGGTCGGATTGTAAGTCTTCAATGCCATCGAACGCTCCTTACAATCCCGTGGTCACGTCGATGCGGTGACCCTCTTCCAGCGTCACGATCGCGCGCTTCACGTCGGACAGCTTGCCGACCTTGGTCTTGAAGGTCTTCCACTTGCCTTCGCGGACCAGCGTGTTGACGCTCTTCACCTTGACGTCGAAGAGCTTCTCGATCGCTTCCTTGATCTGCGGCTTGGTGGCGTTCTTGCGCACCTTGAACATGACCTTGTTGTGCTCGGACGCCATGGTCGCCTTCTCGGTGATCACGGGGGCGATGATGACGTCGTAATGGCGCGGATCGCTGGTGCTCATTTGAATTGCGCCTCCAGCGCATCGACGGCGGCCTTGGTCAGCACCAGGGTCTTGCGCCGCAGGATGTCGTAGACGTTGATGCCCTGCACCGGCAGTACGTCGATATTCGGAATGTTGCGCGCGGCAGAGCGGAACTTGGCGTCGACTTCGGCGCCATCGATGATCAGTGCATTCGAGACGCCGAGCTTGCCGAACTGCTTGGCGAGCGCGCCGGTCTTTGCCTCCTTCAGCGACACCGTGTCGAGCACGACGATGCCGCCGTCCTTGGCCTTCGACGACAGCGCATGCTTGAGCGCCAGCGCGCGGACCTTCTTCGGCAAATCATGCGCATGGCTGCGCACGACCGGACCGAAGGAGCGGCCACCGCCGCGGAACTGCGGCGCGCTCTGCGCGCCGTGACGGGCGCCACCGGTGCCCTTCTGCGCGTACATCTTCTTCGTCGTGCGGTTGATCTCGCCGCGCATCTTGGTCTTGTGCGTGCCGGCCTGGCGCTTGGCGAGCTGCCAGTTGACGCAGCGCTGGATGAGGTCCGAGCGCGGCTCCAGCCCGAAAATGGCGTCGGACAGCTTGACCGAGCCTGCCTCTTTGCCTTCGAGCGTTGTGATTTTCACTTCCATGTTATGCGCCCTCCTTCGCGGTGGGGGCGGCCTCGGCTGCCGGCGCTTCGACAGGCTTGGCTTCGGCTTTCGCTTCGGGCTTGGTTTCGGCCTTCGCCTCGGCCACGCGGAACTTGCCCGGCTTGGGCACTTCTTTCGGCAGCGCCTTCTTCACGGCGTCGCGCACGGTGACCCAGCCGCTCTTCGAGCCCGGCACCGAACCCTCGACGAGAATGAGGCCGCGCTCGACGTCGGTCTGCACGACCTTGAGATTGAGCGTGGTGACGCGGTCGACGCCGAGATGGCCCGGCATCTTCTTGTTCTTGAAGGTCTTGCCCGGATCCTGACGACCGCCGGTGCCGCCGATCGAGCGGTGCGAGATCGACACGCCGTGGGTCGCGCGCAGGCCGCGGAAATTCCAGCGCTTCATGCCGCCGGCGAAGCCCTTGCCGATGCTGATGCCGCAGACATCGACGAACTGGCCGGGAATGAAATGATCGGCTGTGATCTCGGCGCCGACCGGGATCAGCGCATCCTCGGTGACGCGGAACTCGGCCATCTTGCGCTTGGGCTCAACATTGGCCTTGGCGAAGTAGCCGCGATCGGCCTTGCTCATATTGTTGGTGCGGCGTTCGCCGGCTCCGAGCTGGAGCGCGACATAGCCGTTCTTGTCCTTGGTGCGGTGGGCGACCACCTTGCACTGCGCCAGACGCAGCACGGTCACCGGCACGTGCTCACCGGCTTCGGTGAACACCCGGGTCATGCCCAGCTTCTGCGCAACAACTCCCGAACGCATTGTCTTCCTCGCGCGGCCTTACAGCTTGATCTCGACGTCGACGCCGGCGGCCAGGTCGAGCTTCATCAGCGCGTCCACGGTCTGCGGCGTCGGATCGACGATGTCCAAGAGGCGCTTGTGCGTGCGCATCTCGAACTGTTCGCGGCTCTTCTTGTCGACGTGAGGCGAGCGGTTCACCGTGAACTTCTCGATGCGCGTCGGCAGCGGGATCGGGCCACGGACCTGGGCGCCAGTGCGCTTGGCCGTGTTGACGATCTCGCGCGTCGACGCATCGAGGATGCGGTGATCGAACGCCTTGAGCCGGATCCGGATATTCTGGCCGTTCATTGTCGTTTCTCTTTCAACTGCGTGGCCCGCGTTTTAAGGCGCGGGCCACGACAGCAGCCAAACCTACTCGATGATGCTCGCCACCACGCCGGCGCCGACGGTGCGGCCGCCCTCGCGAATGGCGAAACGGAGTTTCTCTTCCATGGCGATCGGCACGATCAGGTGCACTTCCATCGCTACGTTGTCGCCCGGCATCACCATCTCAGTGCCGGCCGGCAGGTGCACCACACCGGTCACGTCGGTGGTGCGGAAGTAGAACTGCGGACGGTAGTTGGTGAAGAACGGGGTATGACGGCCGCCCTCTTCCTTGGTGAGGATGTAGGCTTCCGCCTTGAACTTGGTGTGCGGCTTGACGGAGCCGGGCTTGCACAGCACCTGGCCGCGCTCGACTTCCTCGCGCTTGGTGCCGCGCAGCAGGCAGCCGACGTTGTCGCCCGCCTCGCCCTGATCGAGCAGCTTGCGGAACATCTCGACGCCGGTGACGACGGTCTTCTGTGTCGGCTTGATGCCGACGATCTCGACTTCCTCGCCGACCTTGATGATCCCGCGCTCGATACGGCCGGTGCAGACGGTGCCGCGGCCGGAGATCGAGAACACGTCTTCGACCGGCATCAGGAACGGCTGATCCTTCGGACGCTCGGGCTGCGGGATGTACTCGTCCACCGCCTTCATCAGGTTCATGATGGCTTCTTTGCCGAGCTTTTCGTCCTTGCCCTCGAGCGCCATCAGGGCCGAGCCCTTGACGATCGGGATCTTGTCGCCCGGGAAATTGTACTTCGACAGCAGTTCGCGGACCTCGAGCTCAACCAGCTCGAGCAGCTCCGGATCGTCGACCATGTCGACCTTGTTCATGAACACGACCAGCGCCGGAACACCGACCTGACGGGCGAGCAGGATGTGCTCGCGGGTCTGCGGCATCGGACCGTCGGCGGCCGACACGACCAGGATGGCGCCGTCCATCTGGGCAGCGCCGGTGATCATGTTCTTCACGTAGTCGGCGTGGCCGGGGCAGTCGACGTGCGCGTAATGCCGCTTGGCGGTTTCGTATTCGACGTGCGCCGTCGAGATGGTGATGCCGCGCGCCTTCTCTTCCGGCGCCTTGTCGATCTGGTCATAGGCAGTGAACGTGGCGCCGCCGACTTCCGACAACACCTTGGTGATGGCGGCGGTCAGCGTGGTCTTGCCATGGTCGACGTGACCGATGGTGCCGATGTTGCAATGCGGCTTATTGCGGTTGAATTTCTCTTTGGCCATGGAACTCTCCGTTCAGATCCTTCTCTTATGCTCGCGATTACGCGAATTTCTTCTGCACTTCCGCCGAAACGTTCGCCGGCAGCTCTGCGTAGTGATCGAATTGCATCGTGAATGTGGCGCGGCCCTGAGACATGGACCGCAGGTTGTTGACGTAGCCGAACATGTTCATCAGCGGCACCATCGCGTTGATGACGTTGGCGTTGCCGCGCATGTCCTGGCCCTGAATTTGCCCGCGCCGTGAATTCAGATCGCCGATGACGGAGCCGGTGTAGTCCTCCGGCGTCACCACTTCGACCTTCATGATCGGCTCGAGCAGAACCGGGCGGCCCTTCTGCAAGGCCTCGCGCAGCGCAGCCCGCGCCGCGATTTCGAACGCCAGCGCCGAAGAGTCGACGTCATGGTGCTTGCCGTCGATCAGCGACACCTTGAGATCGACCACCGGGAAGCCGGCGAGCACGCCCGCGCCGAGAACCAACTCGAGGCCCTTCTCGACCCCCGGGATGAACTCCTTCGGCACCGAGCCGCCGACAATTTCGTTCTCGAATTCGAACGGCGTCCCGGGCGGCAAAGGCTCGGCAACGATCTTGACGCGCGCGAACTGGCCGGTACCGCCGGTCTGCTTCTTGTGCGTGTAGTCGACTTCGGCGCGCTGGGTGATCTTTTCGCGGAACGCGACCTGCGGCGCGCCGATGTTGGCATCGACCTTGTAGGTGCGCTTGAGGATGTCGACCTTGATGTCGAGATGCAGTTCGCCCATTCCCTTGAGGATGGTCTGGCCGCTCTCCTGGTCGGTGGAGACGCGGAACGACGGATCCTCGGCGGCGAGTTTCGCCAGCGCAACGCCGAGCTTCTCCTGGTCGGCCTTCGACTTCGGCTCGATCGCGATCTCGATGACCGGATCGGGGAATTCCATCTTTTCCAAGATGACTTGCTTTTGCGCGTCGCACAGCGTGTCACCGGTGCGCACTTCCTTCAGGCCGGCCAGCGCGACGATATCGCCGGCATAGGCTTCCTTGATGTCTTCGCGGTTGTTCGCATGCATCAACAGCATGCGGCCGATGCGCTCTTTGCGCTCCTTGGTCGAATTGACCACGCCGGTGCCGCTGCTGAGCGTGCCGGAATAAATGCGGCAGAAGGTGATGGTGCCGACGAAGGGGTCGTCCATGATCTTGAAGGCGAGCAGCGCCATGGGCGCGTCATCCTTCGGCTCGCGCACGACTTCATTGCCCTTGTCGTCGATGCCCTTGATCGCCGGAACGTCGAGCGGACTCGGCAGATAATCGACCACCGCGTCGAGCAGCGGCTGCACGCCTTTGTTCTTGAAGGCCGAGCCGCACAGCACCGGGAAGAAAGCACCAGTGATCACGGCCTTGCGGATCAGCTTCTTGAGGGTCGCCTCGTCGGGCTCCTTGCCCTCGAGGTAGGCGGTCATGGCGGCGTCATCGAGTTCGACCGCGGCTTCGATCATCGCCTCGCGATATTTCTTGGCCTCTTCGAGCATGTCGGCCGGGATATCGATGTCCTGGTACTTGGCGCCGAGGGATTCGTCGTCCCACACCACGCCCTTCATGCGCACCAGATCGACGAGGCCTTTGTAATTCTGCTCCGAACCGATCGGGAGCTGGATGGCCACCGGCTTGGCGCCGAGGCGGGTCTTGATGTCGTCGAGACACTTGAAGAAGTCGGCGCCGATCTTGTCCATCTTGTTGGCGAAGACGATGCGCGGCACTTTGTACTTGTCGCCTTGGCGCCAGACCGTCTCGGTCTGCGGCTCTACGCCCTGGTTCGAGTTCGAGCACGCATACAGCGCCGTCGAGAACGCGCAACGAACGCTCGACTTCGATGGTGAAGTCGACGTGGCCGGGCGTGTCGATGATGTTGAGGCGCTTGCCGTTCCAGAACGCGGTGGTCGCGGCCGATGTAATCGTGATGCCGCGCTCCTGCTCCTGCTCCATCCAATCCATCGTCGCGGCGCCTTCGTGCACCTCGCCGATCTTGTGGCTCTTGCCGGTGTAATAAAGGATCCGCTCGGTCGTCGTGGTTTTCCCGGCATCGATGTGCGCCATGATGCCGAAATTGCGGTAGTCCTCGATTGCATGCGCGCGGGGCATTTGCGTTCTATTCCTTGAGAAGTGTGTTCGCCGTCACCAGCGATAGTGCGAGAAGGCCCGGTTGGCCTCCGCCATTTTGTGAGTGTCCTCACGCTTCTTGACGGCGTTCCCCCTGTTATTCGACGCATCGAGTAGCTCGCCGGAGAGCCGCTCGGTCATGGTTTTTTCGTTGCGCTCGCGTGCGGCGATGATGATCCAGCGGATGCCCAGCGCCTGGCGGCGCGAGGTGCGCACTTCGACCGGCACCTGATAGGTGGCGCCGCCGACGCGCCGCGAGCGCACTTCGATCGAGGGCATCACGTTGTCGAGCGCCTGCTGGAATACGCCGAGCGGGTTCTGCTTGGTCTTGCTCTCGATCATGTCGAGCGCGCCGTACACGATCGTCTCCGCCACCGACTTCTTGCCGTCGTACATGATGGCGTTCATGAACTTGCTGACGACGACGTTGCCGAACTTCGGATCCGGAATGATTTCGCGCTTTTCTGCGGCGTGGCGGCGAGACATGACAGCTACCCTTACTTCGGACGCTTGGCGCCGTATTTCGAACGGCGTTGCTTGCGGTTCTTGACGCCCTGCGTGTCGAGCACGCCGCGCAGGATGTGATAGCGCACGCCCGGCAAGTCCTTTACGCGGCCGCCGCGGATCATCACCACCGAGTGCTCTTGCAGGTTATGGCCCTCGCCCGGGATGTAGCCGATCACCTCGAAGCCGTTGGTCAGGCGGACCTTGGCCACCTTGCGAAGCGCCGAGTTCGGCTTCTTCGGCGTGGTGGTGTAGACGCGCGTGCACACGCCGCGTTTCTGCGGCGAGGACTCGAGCGCCGGCGCCGTGTTGCGCGCCTTGAGCGGCTTGCGCGGGGTGGCAATCAGCTGGTTGATCGTCGGCATCGTTTTGCCTTCGCTACTCTCGTTTGGGCGTGACGCCCGGAATCGGTCTCGGGCTTTCGCCCCGTGTCGCGTTCGTGACCTTTTCAGGTCCCCTCAAGTGGGCTTGCGCCCCGGCATTGCTCGCGCGTTTCCACGCGCAAAACGAAATCGCGCCATCCGCTTTGCTTGCGGGGGCGCTTTTTCCGTTTCCGACAACCCGGGCGCGGCAAGGCGCCAAGGCCGTTCACTTCAAGTCTGACATTGGCTGTCAGAGGCAGCGTCTGAGCTTCTTTCCTCGAGGCGAGGTGCCAGCCAAGCTCTGAGAAAACGCAACACTCTCAAAGGGTTAGCTGGTTGGCCGTTCCGAGCAAGCGAAGCTCACCGCCTGCCGCAAAGTGTGGCGTATGTATCGGCGCGATTCCGCTAAGTCAAGGCGGAAACAGCGGAAAAATCGCGATTTATCGGCCGTTCCCGGCGGCCCGGAGGTAAAGACCCGGCGCGACCTTCAATCAAGCTTAATCAGCAGACCGTCGTTTCCGGCGAGTTTAAGCCGACCCCCGACCTTCTGGCCGGCCCGGGCGCCAAGCACCGACGCCGCGATGGTTCCCTGCCAGTCCAGCGCCACGACAGCCAGGTTCGGACCGAAATTAAGCGCCACGAAGAAGCGCTCGCCGCTCTGCTCGCGCATATAGGCGAGCACGTCGCCTTCCGCCGCGACCGGGCGGTAGGCGCCGGTCGCAAGCGCGCGATGCTTGCGGCGGAACGCCAGCAGCCTGCGGTAGAGATTATAGAGCGACGCGGGATCGGCGCGTTCGGCTTCGACGTTGCGCGTCGCGTGGTCGCCGCTCACCGGCAGCCAAGGCGTCGCGCGCGTGAAGCCGGCGTTGCGCGACTCGTCCCATTGCATCGGAGTGCGGCAGCCGTCGCGGCCAAGCCCAAGGCCCGGCACGTTCTTCTCGAACGGGTCTTGCACGCGTTCCGGCGCGATGACGGCCTGCGGCAAGCCGATCTCGTCGCCGTAATAGAGTGTGGGCGTGCCACGCAGCGTGAGCAGCAGCATGGCAGCGACACCCGCCTGCGCCTCGCCGACGCGGCTTGCGACCCGCGGGCGGTCGTGATTGCCCAGCACCCAATTCGGCCAACCGCCCTTTGGCAGCGCCGCCTCGTACTCGTCGACCAGCTTTGCGATCTCGCGCGCATGCCACCGCGCTCTCAAGAGCGCGAAATTGAACGGCAGATGGGCGCCGGTGAGATCGCGGCCGTAATAGGCCATCAGCCGCTCGAACGGCAAATAGAGTTCGCCGATCATCAAACGGTCGGGAAATTCGTCGATGACCTTGCGCATCTCGCGCAGCGCATCGTGCACTTCGGGCCGGTCGCCTGAATAACGCGGGATTTGCCGGTGGTGCGGTGGGTCGCCGGCCCGGTAGTCCGGATTTTCGGGATTGTCGCGGAACCGATCGTCCTTGATCAGATGCCAGATGGCGTCGAGGCGGAAACCGTCGACGCCCCGCTTGAGCCAGAACCTCATGACATCGTGCATTGCCGCGACGACTTGCGGATTACGCCAATTGAGGTCCGGCTGCTGCTTGAGAAAGGCGTGGTAGTAATATTGCCCGGTCGCCTCATCCAGTTGCCACGCCGAGCCACCAAATTCCGACAGCCAATTGTTGGGCGGCCCGCCGCCCGGCACCGGATCGCGCCAGATATACCAGTCGCGTTTCGGATTCTGCCGCGACGAACGGCTCTCGATAAACCACGGATGCCGGTCGGAGCTGTGGTTCGGCACGAAATCGAGGATCACCTTGATGCCGCGCGCATGCGCGTCGGCCAGCAGCTCGTCGAAATCCGCCATGGTGCCGAACAGCGGGTCAATCGCAGTGTAATCGGAAATGTCGTAGCCGAAATCCGCCATCGGCGAGGCAAAGATCGGCGACAGCCACAGCGCATCGACGCCGAGTTCGGTCAGATGCGGCAGCCGCGCGCGAATGCCGGCGAGGTCGCCCACCCCATCGCCGTCGCTGTCCTGGAATGAGCGCGGATAGATCTGATAGAGGACGGCAGATTTCCACCAAGCGTCGGTCATGCGCGCGCTCACTCAATCCGAGTTGTGATGACAGTTTGATAACGCGCCTGGAAACAAAAAGGGCCGCCCGAGGGCGGCCCTTTCTAATTTTTGCTGATGCTCAAGCCTACTCGGCCGCCGGCAGCGCCGGCGCCGCTTCGGCCTCCGCCTTGGCTGCGGCCTTGGCCGCGTCCTTTTCGCGTTCCTCGAGGATCAGCGCGTCGCGCTTGGTCGCAACCTCGCGCAGATCGTTCATCATCGCGCCGGTGCCCGCCGGGATCAGCCGACCGACAATGACGTTCTCCTTGAGTCCGTCGAGCGTGTCGGCCTTGCCGTTGACGGCGGCCTCGGTGAGCACGCGCGTGGTCTCCTGGAACGACGCCGCCGAGATGAACGAGCGGGTCTGCAGGCTCGCCTTGGTGATACCGAGCAGCACGGGATGGCCCGCCGCCGGCTTCTTGCCTTCGGCTTCCGCCCGCGCGTTGACCTCGTCGAGCTCGGTCTTGTCGAGCTGCTCGCCCTGCAGGAGCTCGGTCTCGCCGCTGTCGTCGATCTCGACCTTCTGCAGCATCTGGCGAACGATCACCTCGATGTGCTTGTCGTTGATGTTGACGCCCTGCAGGCGATAGACCTCCTGGATCTCGTTGACGAGATAGGCGGCAAGCTCTTCGACGCCCTTGATGGCGAGAATATCGTGCGGAGCCGGATTGCCCTCGACGATGTAATCGCCCTGCTCGATGACGTCGCCGTCCTGCAGATGGATGTGCTTGCCCTTCGGGATCAAGTACTCCTTCGGCTCATCGCCCTTGCTCGACGGCTCGATGGTGATGCGGCGCTTGTTCTTGTAGTCCTTGCCGAACCGCACCGTGCCGCCGATCTCAGCGATGATCGCCGCGTCCTTCGGCTTGCGTGCCTCGAACAGCTCCGCCACCCGCGGCAGACCGCCGGTGATGTCGCGGGTCTTGGCGCTTTCCGTCGGGATACGCGCGATGACGTCGCCCGCCTTAACATGCGTGCCCGGGTCGACCGAGATGACGGCATCGACCGCGAGCTGATAGCGCGCGTCGCCGCCGCGGGCGAGCTTGAGGATCTTGGCTCCCGACTTGATCACGATGGCCGGACGCAGGTCCTGCTGGTTGCGGGACGAACCCGTGCGCCAGTCGATGACCACGCGCTTGGCGATGCCGGTCGACTTGTCGAGCTGCTCCGACATCGACAGCCCGTCCACCATGTCCTCGAAGGCGATGTCGCCCTCGACTTCGGTGAGGATCGGACGCGTGTAGGGATCCCATTCGGCGATGCGCTGGCCGCGCTTGATCTTGTCGCCGTCCTCGATGCGCATGCGCGCGCCGTACGGAATGCGGTGATGCGCGCGCTCGGTGCCGTCGGCATCGATCACCGACACCACCATGTTGCGAACCATCGCCACCGTCTCGCCGTCCGAATTCTTGGCGATGTTCTTGCTCTTGAACTTCACCTTGCCGTCGAAGTTCGACTCGATGAACGACTGCTCGGAGATCTGCGCCGCGCCGCCGATATGGAACGTGCGCATGGTGAGCTGGGTACCCGGCTCGCCGATCGACTGCGCCGCGATCACGCCGACCGCTTCGCCCATGTTGACCGGAGTGCCGCGGGCCAGATCGCGCCCGTAGCACGCGCCGCAGACGCCGCTCTTGGTCTCGCAAGTGAGCACCGAACGGATCTTCAGTTCCTGCACGCTGGCGTTGGAAATCGCCTCGACTTCCGGCTCCGTCAGCAGGGTGCCGCGCTTGACCACGACCTTGTTGCTCGACGGGTCCTTGACGTCCTCGGCCGTGGTGCGGCCGAGAATGCGGGTCGCGAGCGAGGCCACCACGGTGCCGGCGTCGATGATCGCCCGCACCTTGATGCCGGCCTTGGTTCCGCAGTCTTCCGTCGTGATGATGCAGTCCTGCGCCACATCGACGAGACGCCGCGTCAGGTAGCCCGAGTTCGCGGTCTTCAAGGCGGTGTCGGCCAGACCCTTGCGGGCGCCGTGCGTGGAGTTGAAGTACTCCATCACCGACAGGCCTTCCTTGAAGTTCGAGATGATCGGGCTCTCGATGATCTCGCCACTCGGCTTCGCCATAAGTCCGCGCATACCGGCGAGCTGACGCATCTGCGCGGGCGAACCGCGCGCGCCGGAATGCGCCATCATGTAGATCGAGTTGACCTGCTGCTCGACGCCCTTGGCGTCCTTCTTCGAGGCCGAGATCTCCTTCATCATCGCTTCGGCGATGGTTTCGGTGCACTTCGACCAAGCGTCGACCACCTTGTTGTACTTCTCGCCCTGGGTGATGAGGCCGTCGTTGTATTGCTGCTCGAACTCCTTGGCGAGTTCGCGCGTCGACTCCACCGTCGCCCACTTCGACGCCGGCACCACCATGTCGTCCTTGCCGAAGGAAATGCCGGCCTTGAACGCGTGATAGAAGCCGAGCGCCATGATGCGATCGCAGAAGATGACCGTCTCCTTCTGACCGCAGTGGCGGTAGACGGTGTCGATCATCGACGAGATCTCGCGCTTGGTCATCAAGCGGTTGACGATGTCGAACGGGATCTTGTGGCTCTTCGGCAGCACGCTGCCGAGCACGACGCGGCCGGGCGTGGTCTCGTACCACTTCTTGAATTCCTTGCCCTTCTCGTCGACGCCGATCCAGCGGTAGCGGATCTTGGTGTGCAGCGTGATCGCCTTCTCGGCCAAAGCATGGTCGATGTCGGCCATGTCGCCGAACGCCTTGTTCTCGCCGACTTCGCCCTCGCGCAACAGCGAGAGGTAGTAGAGACCGAGCACGATGTCCTGTGACGGCACGATGATCGGCTGACCGTTGGCGGGGTGCAGGATGTTGTTCGTGCTCATCATGAGCACGCGCGCTTCGAGCTGCGCTTCGAGCGACAGCGGGACGTGCACGGCCATCTGGTCGCCGTCGAAGTCGGCGTTGAAGGCTGCGCAGACCAGCGGATGCAGCTGGATCGCCTTGCCTTCGATCAGCACCGGCTCGAAGGCCTGGATGCCGAGGCGATGCAGGGTCGGGGCGCGGTTGAGCAGTACCGGATGCTCGCGGATCACCTCGTCGAGGATGTCCCAAACCTCGGGCTTTTCTTTTTCAACCAGTTTCTTCGCCTGCTTCACCGTGGTGGACAGGCCCTTGGCGTCGAGCCGCGAATAGATGAACGGCTTGAACAGCTCGAGCGCCATCTTCTTCGGCAGACCGCACTGGTGCAGCTTGAGTTCGGGACCGACCACGATCACCGAACGGCCGGAATAGTCGACGCGCTTGCCGAGCAGGTTCTGCCGGAAGCGGCCCTGCTTGCCCTTGAGCATGTCGGCGAGCGACTTCAGCGGACGCTTGTTGGCGCCGGTGATGACGCGGCCGCGACGGCCGTTGTCGAACAGCGCATCGACCGCTTCCTGCAGCATGCGCTTTTCGTTGCGGATGATGATGTCCGGCGCGCGCAACTCGATCAGCCGCTTCAAGCGGTTGTTGCGGTTGATGACGCGGCGATAGAGATCGTTCAGGTCGGACGTGGCAAAGCGACCGCCGTCCAGCGGCACCAGTGGCCGCAGGTCGGGCGGGATCACCGGCACGACGGTCAGGATCATCCACTCCGGCTTGTTGCCCGAGGCAAGGAACGCTTCGATCAGCTTGAGACGCTTGGCGATCTTCTTCTTTTTGATGTCGCTGTCGGTCTCGACCATGTCGGTACGCAGCTCGGCCTGCATCTTCTCGAGGTCGAGGCCCTTGAGCATCTCGCGGATCGCCTCCGCGCCGATGGTCGCGGTGAAGCTGTCGGCGCCGAATTCTTCCTGCGCCTTGAGATATTCGTCTTCGGACAGCAGCTGGCGGTCCTTGAGCGGCGTGAGGCCCGGCTCAAGCACGCAATAATATTCGAAGTACAGGATCCGCTCGAGATCCTTCAGCGTCATGTCGAGCAGCAGGCCGATGCGGCTCGGCAGCGACTTCAGGAACCAGATGTGCGCGACCGGCGCCGCGAGCTCGATATGGCCCATGCGCTCGCGCCGCACGCGGGAAAGCGTTACTTCGACCGAGCACTTCTCGCAGATGATGCCCTTGTACTTCATGCGCTTGTACTTGCCGCACAAGCACTCGTAATCCTTGATCGGCCCGAAGATGCGCGCGCAGAACAGGCCGTCGCGCTCGGGCTTGAAGGTGCGGTAGTTGATGGTCTCCGGCTTTTTGATTTCGCCGTAGGACCACGACAGAATCTTCTCCGGGCTCGCGATCGAAATCCGGATCTGGTCGAAGACCTGAGCCGGGGCCTGCGGGCTGAAGAGATTCATAATTTCTTGGTTCATCGCATTCTCCGCTTGCCGACCATGTCGGCCGCTATCGTTCCATTCGCCTCGCGGACCGCTTGGATCGCGGCCCGGCCTCCCCCGCGAGGGGGAGGCTTATCCTGTTATTCGGCGGCTTCCGCCGTCTCGCCGCCGGGGCCCTGCCGCTGCTGCTTGGAATTGTGCAGATCGACATTGAGACCGAGCGAGCGCATTTCCTTGACCAGCACGTTGAAGCTTTCCGGAATGCCCGCTTCGAACGTGTCGTCGCCGCGCACGATCGCCTCATACACCTTGGTACGGCCGGCGACGTCGTCCGACTTCACGGTGAGCATTTCCTGCAAGGTGTAAGCAGCGCCGTATGCTTCGAGCGCCCACACCTCCATTTCGCCGAAACGCTGGCCGCCGAACTGCGCCTTGCCGCCCAACGGCTGCTGGGTGACCAGCGAGTACGGGCCGATCGACCGGGCGTGGATCTTGTCGTCCACCAGGTGGTGCAGCTTCAGCATGTATATGTAGCCGACCGTCACTTTGCGATCGAACACTTCGCCGGTGCGGCCGTCGAAGACGTTGACCTGACCGGAATGGTCGAGGCCGGCGAGGTCGAGCATCTTCTCGATGTCCGCCTCCTTGGCGCCGTCGAACACCGGGGTCGCAATCGGCACGCCGTGGCGCAGATTGCCGCCGAGCTCGACCAGCTCGTCTTCGTTTAGCGTCTTGATGGTCTCGTCGTCGCCGTAGACCTTCTTGAGCATGTCCTTGAGCGGCCGCGAGTTGTGCTTGTTGTTGTAGGCCTCGACCGCCTGCCCGATCTTGAGACCAAGGCCGGCGCAAGCCCAGCCCAGATGCGTTTCAAGAATTTGGCCGACGTTCATGCGGCTCGGCACGCCGAGCGGATTGAGCACGATGTCGACAGGTTGACCGTCGGCAAGGAACGGCATGTCCTCCGCCGGCACGATCTTCGACACCACGCCCTTGTTGCCGTGGCGCCCGGCCATCTTGTCGCCGGGCTGGATCTTGCGCTTCACCGCGACGAACACCTTGACCATCTTCATCACGCCGGGCGGCAATTCATCGCCGCGCTGCAGCTTCTCGACCTTGTCGAGGAAACGCTGCTCGAGCAGCTTCTTCGACTTGTCGTACTGCTTCCGGATCGCTTCGATCTCGGCCATCAGCTTGTCGTTGGGCGAGGCGAACTGCCACCACTGCGAGCGCGGATACTCATCCAGCACCGCGCGGGTGATCTTGGAGTCCTTCTTGAAGCCCTTCGGCCCGGCAATGCCCTGGCGGCCCTCCAGCAACTCGGCCAAGCGGCCGTAGACGTTGCGGTCGAGGATCGCCTGCTCGTCGTCGCGGTCCTTGGCGAGACGTTCGATCTCCTCGCGCTCGATGGCGAGCGCGCGCTCGTCCTTCTCGACGCCGTGGCGGTTGAACACGCGCACTTCGACGACGGTGCCCTGCACGCCCGGCGGAACGCGCAACGACGTGTCGCGCACGTCGGAGGCCTTCTCGCCGAAGATGGCGCGCAGCAGCTTCTCTTCCGGCGTCATCGGGCTTTCGCCCTTGGGCGTGATCTTGCCGACCAGGATGTCGCCGGCATGAACCTCGGCGCCGATATAGACGATGCCCGCTTCGTCGAGATTTTCTGAGCGCCTCTTCCGAGACGTTCGGAATGTCGCGGGTAATTTCCTCGGGGCCGAGCTTGGTGTCGCGCGCCATCACCTCGAATTCTTCGATGTGGATGGACGTGAACACGTCGTCTTTCACGATCCGCTCCGAGAGCAGGATCGAGTCCTCGAAGTTGTAGCCGTTCCACGGCATGAACGCGACCAGCACGTTGCGGCCGAGCGCGAGCTCGCCGAGATCGGTCGAGGGACCGTCGGCGATGATGTCGCCCTTCTCGACGCCATCACCCACCTTCACCAGCGGACGCTGGTTGATGCAGGTGTTCTGGTTCGAGCGCTGGTACTTCATCAGCCGGTAGATATCGACGCCCGGTTTGGTCGGGTCGGTCTCGCCGGTGGCGCGCACCACGATACGGGTGGCGTCGACCTGGTCGACGATGCCGGTGCGGCGTGCACCGATCGAGGCGCCCGAGTTCACGGGCGACGACGCCTTCCATGCCGGTGCCGACGAACGGCGCTTCCGAGCGAACCAGCGGCACCGCCTGGCGCTGCATGTTCGATCCCATCAGCGCGCGGTTGGCGTCGTCGTTCTCCAGGAACGGGATGAGCGCCGCGGCAACCGAGACGAGCTGCTTCGGCGACACGTCCATGTAGTCGACCTTGTCGCGCGGCACGAGATGCACGTCGCCGGCCTGACGGCAGACGATGAGGTCTTCGGTGAAGCGGCCCTTGGCGTCGATGACGGCATTGGCCTGCGCGACCGCGTAGCGGCCTTCTTCCATCGCCGAGAGATAGTTGACCTCGTCGGTGACGCGGCCATCCTTCACCCTGCGATAAGGCGTCTCGACGAAGCCGTATTTGTTCACCCGCGCGTAGGTCGCGAGCGAGTTGATCAGGCCGATGTTCGGACCTTCCGGCGTCTCGATCGGGCAGATGCGGCCGTAATGCGTCGGGTGCACGTCGCGCACCTCGAAGCCGGCGCGCTCGCGCGTCAAACCGCCCGGGCCCAGCGCCGACAGGCGCCGCTTGTGGGTGATCTCCGACAGCGGATTGGTCTGATCCATGAACTGCGACAGCTGCGAGGAGCCGAAGAACTCGCGCACCGCGGCGGCCGCAGGCTTCGCGTTGATCAAGTCCTGCGGCATGACGGTGTCGATATCGACCGACGACATGCGCTCCTTGATCGCGCGCTCCATGCGCAACAGGCCGATGCGGTACTGGTTCTCCATCAGCTCGCCGACCGAACGCACCCGGCGATTGCCGAGATGGTCGATGTCGTCGATTTCGCCCTTGCCGTCGCGCAGATCAACCAGCGTGCGGATGACCGAGATGATGTCGTCCTTGCGCAGCACGCGCATGGTGTCCGGCACGTCGAGGTCGAGGCGCATGTTCATCTTGACGCGGCCGACGGCCGAGAGGTCGTAGCGCTCGCTGTCGAAGAACAGCGAACGGAACATCGCCTCCGCCGTTTCCACGGTCGGCGGCTCGCCGGGGCGCATCACGCGGTAGATGTCGAACAGCGCGTCTTCACGCGTCATGTTCTTGTCGACATTGAGCGTGTTGCGGATGTAGGCACCGACGTTGACATGGTCGATGTCGAGCAGCGGCAATTCCTTGTAGCCGGCGTCGATCAGAACCTTGAGGTTCTTCTCGGTGATCTCCTCGCCCGCTTCGGTGAAGATCTCACCGGTGCGGCCGTTGACGAGATCTTCGGCGAGATAATGGCCGATCAATTCCTCATCGGCCATGCGCAGGTGCTTGAGACCCTTTTCGCTGAGCTGACGCGCCTGGCGCACGGTGAGCTTCTTGCCCGCTTCCACCACCACCTTGCCGGTGTCGGCGTCGACGAGATCGTTGACTGCCTTGTAGCCCTTCAAGCGGTTGGCATCGAACGGCACGCGCCAACCGTCTTTGGCGCGCTTGTAGGTGACGTGCTTGTAGAACGTGGCGAGGATCTGCTCGCCGTCGAGGCCGAGCGCGTAGAGCAGCGACGTCACCGGAATCTTGCGGCGGCGGTCGATGCGCGCATAAACGATGTCCTTGGCGTCGAACTCGATGTCGAGCCAGGAGCCGCGATACGGAATGATGCGGGCGGCAAACAGCAGCTTGCCCGAAGAATGCGTCTTGCCCTTGTCGTGGTCGAAGAACACGCCGGGCGAACGATGCATCTGGGAGACGATGACGCGCTCGGTGCCGTTGACGATGAAGGTACCGTTGTTGGTCATGAGCGGAATGTCGCCCATGTAGACATCCTGTTCCTTGATGTCCTTGACCGAACGGGCCTGCGTCTCTTCGTCGATATCGAACACGATCAGCCGCAGCGTCACCTTGAGCGGCGCGGCGTAGGTCATGCCGCGCTGGCGGCACTCGTCGACGTCGTATTTCGGCGGCTCGAATTCGTACTTGACGAATTCGAGCTGCGACGAGTTGGAAAAGTCGGAGATCGGAAACACCGACTTGAAGACGGCCTGCAAGCCCTCGTCGGGGCGGCCGCCCTCCGGTTCCTTCACCAGAAGGAATTGGTCGTAAGATGCCTTCTGAACCTCGATGAGGTTCGGCATCTCCGCCACTTCTTTGATTGATCCGAAAAACTTTCTTACGCGCTTGCGACCGGTAAACGTCTGCGCCATCGTTTTATTTCTCTCGATTCGATTATGGCGGGCAGCGCGGGCGCCTCTCCGGACGGCCGCCATCATCGCGACCATCCGGACAGGCGTCGGGGCTGTCCGTTTCTATGTGATTCGGGGCCTGCCCGAACCGCCGCACGCCTTCAACTTCACCGTGACCAGACCTTGCCGTTCACGTCCGCCTCGCGAGGACCGGGCTTGGGAGTTACCGGCCGCCGCACTCTTGACCCTGTCACCCCCGGGCCGCCAGGCCCGGGGTATTCTTCTTGCCGATCCCGGACCTTAAGCCTGCGGCCGGGACTTTCACCTTAAGTAAGCGTCGCTTACTTGAACTCAACCTTGGCGCCGACCTTTTCGAGGGTGGCCTTGATCTTGTCGGCCTCCTCCTTGTTGACGCCTTCCTTGACCGGCTTGGGCGCGCCCTCGACCAGGTCCTTGGCCTCTTTCAGGCCGAGGCCGGTGAGCGCACGGACCTCCTTGATCACCTCGATCTTCTTCTCGCCGGCACTGGCGAGGATCACGGTGAACTCGGTCTTCTCCTCGGCCGCGGCAGCGCCACCGGCACCCGCGGGACCGGCCGCAACCGCAACCGCGGCAGCGGCGGAGACGCCCCACTTCTCTTCCAGCAGCTTCGCCAGATCCGCCGCTTCCAGGACGGTCAGCTTCGACAATTCATCGACGATCTTTTGCAGGTCAGCCATTTTCTCTTCCTATAAGGTTCGAACCAGTTGGATTTGCTTGTCCTGAGCCGTCAGGCCGCGGCACGCTTTGAGGCATAGGCTTGGATCACGCGCGCCACTTTCGCGGCGGGCGCATTGGTGAGCTGAGCGATCTTGGTCGCCGGCGCGACGAGCAGGCCGATGATCTTGGCGCGCAGTTCATCCAGTGACGGCAGCGAGGCGAGCGCCTTGACGCCGTTAGGATCCAGAGCGGTTTTGCCCATCGACCCGCCGAGAATGACGAACTGCTCGTTCGCCTTGGCGAAGTCGACGGCCACCTTCGGTGCCGCCACCGGGTCGCCTGAATAGGCGAGCACGGTCGGTCCCTTCAGCAGGGACGCAATGGAGGCAGCGTCGGTGTCCTTGAGTGCAATCTTGGCGAGACGGTTCTTCGCGACCTTCACGCTGGCGCCCGCCTGCCGCATCTGCTTTCGCAGAGTCTGCATTTGGGCAACCGTGAGGCCGGAATAGTGAGCCACCACCACGACGTTCGAGGTCTTGAAGACCCCGCTCAGTTCGGTGATGGACTCTGCTTTTGCCGCTCGATCCACTGCAAGCTCTTTCCGGTTTTGACGGTCCGCTTCGCTAATTTGCGAACCGCCGGGTTGCTACCAGCCGTCCGCCGACAAGCCTCAACGCGAAGCAGACCGGGCAGGACGACGCTTCCGAAAGCCTGCCCCCCGCAAGCAGCCGAAGCAGTCACGGGTCTTCCGAGGTTCGAACCAAACCGGCGCGTGTTTGAGCACGCGCAAACTTGGGTCTCTTCCCCGTCTGTGCTGGCCCTCACCGAAGAGGATTAAGCGTCGGCCCTTGCGGGCCTCGGCGCCGGCAGTCTTGGACAGGTCGGCCGTTTCGTTTCCGAACGCGGCCTTGTGCGTCACTTCAAAAAACGGCGACTGGCTTCTTCCCTTTCAGATGTCCCGCTTGGGTGTCTAAAAGGAATGAATTCCGCTCACCATCGATTTGTAGAGACGCGCAAAGGCGTGCCGACAAATGGGCCGGCACGCCCGATGGCGTTGATTTAGACCCTGAAGGGGCCTTTGCCAAGCCCCAACTTGTCGCTTTTTACCCCTTTTTCGCGCTTTTCCCGCGAAAAAACGGCTGGCTCGGGTCCTCAGTGGGCCGCCCCGCCGCCGAACAGGCTCGGGATGTCGATCTTGACGCCCGGACCCATGGTCGAGGAGACGGCGACCCGGTTGATGTAATGGCCCTTGGCCCCCGGGGGCTTGGCCTTCTGCACCGCGTCCGCGAAGGCCTTGATGTTCTCGACGAGCTTGTCCTCCGAGAACGAGGCCTTGCCAACGCCGGCCTGGACGATGCCGGCCTTCTCGACACGGAACTCGACTGCGCCGCCCTTGGCGGCCTTCACCGCATTGGCGACGTCCATCGACACCGTGCCGACCTTGGGGTTCGGCATGATGCCGCGCGGGCCGAGCACCTTACCGAGGCGCCCCACCAGCGGCATCATGTCGGGCGTCGCGATGCAGCGATCGAAGTCGATCTCGCCCTTGCCGACCTTCTCGACCAGGTCCTCGGCGCCGACGACGTCGGCGCCAGCGGCCTTGGCCTCGTCGGCCTTGACGCCGCGCGCGAACACGCCGACCCGCACCGTGCGGCCGGAGCCGTTCGGCAGGTTGACGACGCCGCGCACCATCTGGTCGGCATGCTTGGGATCGACGCCGAGATTCATCGCGATCTCGATGGTCTCGTCGAACTTGGCCTTGGCGCGTTCCTTCACCAGCTTCACGGCCTCCGCGATCGGATAGGCCTTGGCCGGATCGATGCCCTCGCGGGCGGTTTTGGTACGTTTTCCCATTGGCATGATCGTCACTCCACCGTCAGGCCCATCGAGCGGGCAGAGCCTTCGATCATCTTCATCGCCGCTTCGATCGTGTTGCAGTTCAAGTCTTTCATCTTCTGCTCGGCGATTTCCTTCACCTGAGCCTTGGTGACCTTGCCGACCGGATCGCGACCGGGCGTCTTGGAACCGCTGTCGAGCTTGGCCGCCTTCTTGAGGAAGTACGACACCGGCGGCGTCTTCATCTCGAAGGTGAAGGAGCGGTCCTGATAGGTCGTGATGATGACCGGGATCGGGATGCCCTTCTCCATCTTCTGGGTCTGCGCATTGAACGCCTTGCAGAACTCCATGATGTTGAGACCGCGCTGACCAAGCGCCGGCCCGATCGGGGGCGACGGATTGGCGGCGCCGGCGGGCACCTGCAATTTGAGGAATCCAGTGACTTTCTTTGCCATGTTGCTCCTTTAGTGGTGCGGATCTTGGCGGTTGGCGACCGCCTCACCTTCCACGTCTTGTTGAAACGCTACTCTACAGCTTCTCCGCTTATAGCTTCTCGACTTGGCCGAATTCCAGCTCGACCGGGGTGGCGCGGCCGAAGATCGACACCGCCACTTTCACGCGCGAACGGCCTTCGTCCACTTCTTCGACCGTGCCGTTGAACGAGGCAAACGGCCCGTCCGACACGCGCACCTGCTCGCCGACCTCGAACGACACCGCGGGCTTTGGCCGCTCGATGCCCTCCTGCACCTGATGCAGGATGCGGTCGGCCTCGGCTTCCGAGATCGGCATCGGCTTCTTGTCGGTGCCGAGGAAGCCCGTGACCTTCGGCGTGTTCTTGATGAGATGGTAGACCTCGTCGGTCAGATCCATCTTCACCAGCACATAGCCTGGGAAGAACTTGCGCTCGGCCTCGACCTTGCGGCCGCGCCGCACCTCGGTGACCTTCTCCTTCGGCACCAGGATCTGCTCGAAGTGGTCGCCCAAGCCGCGCTGGTTCGCCTGCTCGCGGATCGAATCCGCGACCTTGTTCTCGAAATTCGAATAGGCGTGGACGATGTACCAGCGCTTCGGCTTGGTCGAGGTCGTGACAGCTGTATCGCTCATCTCATTTGCTCTTTAATTCGCGCCTAGCTTGCCCAGCTCAGCACGAAAGTAACCGCCACACGGATAATTTGATCCGCGACCAGGAAGAAGACCGAGGCGATCGCCACCATGACGAAAACCATGGCGGTGGTGATCATGGTTTCCTTGCGGGAAGGCCACGTAACCTTGCGCGTCTCTTCCCGCACTTCCTGCAGGAAGCGGAACGGGCTCACCCGCTTGCGGCGCTCTTCAACCGGAGCTTGGTCGCTCATCTATTTGCTCTTTATCTAAAGTCCAACCGATCCCGCTGGCAGGAGTGGAGGGACTTCGAACCCCCAACCCCCGGTTTTGGAGACCGGTGCTCTAGCCATTGAGCTACACTCCTCCGGAAGCGGGTGCGGCGAACCTAAAGGTCCGCCGCGCCGATGTCATGCATTATACACGGCGCCATTGCAAGTATGTAGAACGCCCGTTTTGCGGGGGTTTCCACCCTGTCCGGGGCACAATTGGCCTGCCGGACTGACTCTGCGCACAATACACACCCGCATGTGACGCCCGCCATTGACGGCTGCCCGACAAGGCGTCGTATTATTGTCGGCGACGACGGATGAATTGATCAACATGGAACCATAACCGCCCTGTCATCAGTTATTGCGAAACACGAAATGAACGACCGGACCACCAACGGGGGCCTATAATTTCATGCGCTCTGCCATCGCTCACTCAGCTTTCCTGCGCGCTGCGGTAACCATAAGCGCGATCCTGTTCCTGCTCGGCGCCCGGCCGGCCCTGGCCGCCGGTCCGTTCACGGAATTCGGCGGACACTGGTCCGGCACCGGCACGATCAAGCCATCCGATAAGGCGGCAGAGCGTATCCGCTGCGACGCCACCTACCATGTGCTTGGCAGCACCGGGCACCAGGTCGATCTGCAGCTGCGCTGTGACAGCGACGACTACAAATTCGATCTGTCCGGGCAGTTCCAGGCCGACGAAGGCAATCATCTCTCCGGCAGCTTCACCGAACGCACGCGTGGCACAGGCGGCAACATCTCCGGCAGCGCCAATGGACCGCGCCTGCAAATTCATGTGGAAGGCGCCGGATTCAGTGCGACGATGTCTGTGACCACGCACGGCAGTTCGCAAGCCGTGTCGATCGACGGGTCCGGCGGCGGCCAATTCGTGAAAGCCTCGATGACGCTGCGCCGGGGCGGATAGCACCGGCCCTACAATCCGCTGCGAGCGGCACATTGGAACGGCATCATGGAGATCCGCGCGCGTTACGTTCTGATCGGCAGCTTCACGCTGGCGGTCGTGCTTGGGCTGTTCGGCTTCGTCTACTGGATTAAGAACACCGGCGGCCTCGGCGCCCGCACACTTTATCAAATCCAGTTCGAGCAGCCGGTCTCCGGCCTGACGATCGGCTCCAGCGTGCTGTTCAACGGCATTCGCGTCGGCGCCATCACCGAGCTGTCGCTCGATCCGACCGATCCCAAGCGGTTGACGATTTCGATTTCGGTCGACCCGGCGACGCCTGTCCGTGCAGACACGGAGGTCGACATCACCTACCAGGGCCTGACCGGCGCGCCCGCCATCTCGCTCAAGGGTGGCGACGCGACCTCGCCGCGGCTGACTGCGGAAGGCAATCGGCCCGCGGTTATCGCCGCGCCGCCCGGCATCGGCCAGAACCTGTCAGAGTCGGCGCGCGAGACGCTGCGCCACCTCGACCAGATTTTGACCGAGAACGCGAAGCCCCTGCATACGGCTATCGAAGGCTTCAGCACGTTCTCCGACATGCTCGGCAAGAACTCCGGCCGGCTCGAAGGCATCATCGGCGGCTTGGAGAAACTGACCGGCAGCGGCGAGAAGGCGAAGCCGCCGGCAGTCTACGACCTCGCCGCGGCCACCGGATTTCCGGCCACGCTGAAGCCGCTCGCGGCCAAGCTGTCGGTGCCCGATCCCAGCGCCATCCTGGTTTTCGACACGCAGAATGTTCTCCTCCGCGCCGCGGACGGGACCTATTCGACTATCGAAAATGCCAAATGGGCCGACAACCTGCCGAAGCTGATGCAGGCGCGCGTGCTGCAAAGTTTCGAGAACGCGCATCAGCTGAGCGCGGTCGACCGCCAGGGCGACCAGACGGACGGCGGCTACAAGCTCGAGCTCGGCATCCGGAATTTCCAGATTTCGCAGGCGCCGCAGCTGGCCGCCGTCGTCGAGTTTTCGGCGCGCGTCGTCAACGACAAGGGCAATGTGGCAGGCGCGCGCATGTTCAACGCGACGGTCGATGCCAAGAGCGTGCAGCCCGCCGACGCCGTCGCCGCGCTCAATGCGGCATTTTCCAAAGCCGCCGGCGAACTCGTCAACTGGACGGTTGGGCTGAAGCTCGGCGGCTAGCGGCCAACGCTACGCGACCGCAAGCCGGTCGGCGCAAGCGCTGATCTCCAGGTCGACGCTGCGCCACAACCGATTGTCCGGCGCGATCGGGTAGTGGCTGTGCCAAGCCGCGAGTTTCTCTTTGTATGACGAGATGTAGGCGTCTTCACTGAGCGCTTCGGCGTTCTCGACTTCAAGCTCGATGCCGACCTCGTGGTAGACGTCGAGATTACGCAAATCCGGAACGGGCAACTCGCCTCGCTTAAAGTCGCCCCACATCTGCCGGTAAAGCTCTTCGAGATGGCCGACCAGCCGCGGCGTGTCGAACAGCAGGCAGCTGTCGCGCCCCGCGGCAAGTTTCGTCTTGATGGCCGCAAGCTGATCGCGATTTCGCGCAAACTCGATGGCGCGCGCGACGTAAGCTTCCGGTGTCGCGCACTCCAGTTCGCCGACGCCTGCCGAGCGAAGAACGCTGGCGCACACCCGCGCCGGGAAACTGCGGCCGCGCAATGTCAGGATCGGCACGTTCATCCATAGCGCGTCGGCGGCGGTCGTGTGCGCGCCGTACGGCAGGCTGTCGAGGAAGAGATCGGCGAGCGGATAGCGCGCAAGATGCTCGGGATTTGGCAGCCGTTGAGCGAAGATGATGCGCTCCGGCGCAACGCCCTGTCCGGCCGCCGCGGCGCGCAGCCGCGCATTGGTGTCGTCGGTGCCGGTCAGCAGCCACAACACGCTGCCGGGAGCGCCGCCAAGGATCTTCATCCAGCGATCGAAGACGCGCGGCGTGATTTTCTGCGTCCCATTGAAGGAGCAATAGACAAACGCCTGTTCGGGAAGCCCCATCTCGGCGCGCGACGGACTCCGTTCGGCGACGAGACGTTTGCGATCATTCGGCTGGTAGCACGGCAACCGCACGACCTTCTCCGAATAATAGATCTCCTCGCCTTCCGGAATGACGACAGGATCGCCAATAATGTAGTGGTGATACGGCGTTCCCATCGTGCCTGGAAAGCCAAACCAGTTGACCGCGATCGGCGCCGGCCTTCGCGCAAAGACCTTGGTGCGGGCGCGCCGCGTAAAGCCGTTGAGGTCGACGAGGATATCGATGCCGTCCGACGCGATCTTGGCCGCGGCGCGATCATCGTCGAGGTCGTTGATGTCGACCCAATGGTCGACGGATGTCATGATCCGCCGCTGCGTCGAATCCGGATTTTTGACGCCGCAGTAGTAGGCGAAGATTTCAAACTTTGCGCGGTCGTGCAGTTCGATCACGTCGGTCATGGCGAGGCCGACGGCGTGATCGCGCAGATCCGACGACAGATAACCGATGCGCAGCCTCTCGGTGGCGGCGCGAGCCGCGCCCGATCGCTGGCTCACGGCCTTCGGCATGTCCAGGAGATTTCTGGCGTGGCAATAGGCCTTTGCCAGATGCAGCATCGGATCATCGGCGAGGCACTGCAGCGCCAGCGGCTCGATGTTCGTCAGCAGTTGCTTGCGGCTGGCGCGCTCCCATCCCGCGAGCACCGGCCACTTGCACTGCTTCTGGCGCAACGCGATCCAGTGCTGGACGATGTCGGCCCAGGGCGCGCCCTTGATGTCGGGGGCCCACGGCGCATTGGCGATGTCGAGAATCTGCTTGAGGGCATCCTCGGCGGCGGCGTCACTGTTCACCGCTTCGAGCACCCGGCCGATTTCATGCAATGCGGTGACCTTGTGCGTCACCGAGTTCGACATTCACGGCCGACAGCATTTTGACGAGCACAAGCCACTGCTCGACCGCCTCACCGTGCCGGCCACTGTCCTTCAGCGCGCGGCCGAGATTGATGTGGACGAGCTCGAAATCGGGCTTCAGCCGGACCGACTCGCGCAAGGCATCAATGGCACCGGCATGATCGCCGGACGCCATCAGCAAGGCGCCGAGGTTGAAGTGAATGGCGTAGAGCCCGCCGTTGTCGGCGTTATGGGCGATCCACGCCGTGTAAAGTTTTGCCGCTGATTGCGGCTCGCCCTGCGCCGTTAACCGCTCGGCGGCATTGACGAGGTCGACGACCGGAAGCTGCCGCTTGGCCACCAGTTTCATTGACGTGCCGAACAGGTCGGGCCGCTCGTTCATGACATCCTGTGATCGTGATGCAGCGAACGCGAACCGTCGAACCTGATTCTCGTACGATATTACCCGATACGGCGTGCGGGCGCAGTCGTGCCGGGGCGCAATGACCGGAGCAGTGCTATAAACGGGCTGCGCGGTGAACCTCGGGGGCGTCATGAGCTGGCGGGGAATTGGCGCGTTTCTGTTGTTCGTTGTCGTTTACATGGTCGTCACGCCGGCCGCGGACATGGCAGGCTATTATGCCGTCGATAATCCCGCCGGCCGCAAGCTGATCGACCTGTTCGGCGGCCATAACAACGCCCAAGCCATTATTGGCGCGATCGCCACGGTCTTCGGCAGCATCGTCGGCATGACGGCGGCGATGATCGCAAACACGCTGATCATGGAGGAGCGCCCCGGGCGAGCGATCGGCGTGGCGTTCATTCTGTTGCAGGTCGCCCAGGCGCTCATGTTCTTGATCGCGCTGTCGGGTGAGATGAAGTTGGCGGGCGTCTTGACCGATCCGCTGCTTTTCCGCGGCTGGGTCGCCTGCGTGGTGGCCTGGGTGGCCTTCCGATTGCCGCCGTTCAAGCGGCCGGCGCCGTTGACGTCATAGACGGCTTGGCAAAAACGTGAAAACGTTCGCGAACGCCTGCCAGGACGGGAGGCCGGCCAATGACCGAGGACGAAACCAAGAAGCGCGCCGAGGTAGCGCAGAAGGCCTCCGAATATCGGGAGAGAGCTGCGACGTATGAGTCGCTGTCCGAGGAGGCCCAGCGGCGCGGCGACACACAAATGAGCATCGAGTTCGCCCGCAAGGCGGCCGAAGAGCAGGCCGAAGCGAACCGGATCGAAGCCAAAATCGCGGCTGATAAATGACGGGCTCGCTGACGCTGCGGGTCGCGCTTGCAGTCGCGCTCGTCGTCGCGCTTTGGACCTCGCTCTGGCTGTCCTCTCCATACATTCCGCAGCAGAAGTTCGCGGAGCAGTGTCCGTGGGCCCACTGCGAGGCGGACATCCCGTTGCCGCAATCGGTCAAGTTCAAACGGTGACCGGCTGCCTCAGCGCGCGCGTGAAAAGATTGGAGCGGGTGAAGGGAATCGAACCCTCGTCATCAGCTTGGAAGGCTGTTGCTCTACCATTGAGCTACACCCGCGCCGTGCGATGCACTTCTACATGAAAGGCTGGTGGGAGAGGTAGGACTCGAACCTACGAAGGCGTAAGCCAGCGGATTTACAGTCCGCCCCCTTTGCCACTCGGGACACTCTCCCCCAAAGCCGCCGCACCGCCTTGATCTTAAAAAGATAAACGGCCGAGCGCGCCGGCTGATCGGGATTTGCGGGCTTTATGGGGAGACCCCCGGTCTAAGTCAATGGAGGCTACCGCCGCGCGGGTGGATCGGTTAAGGCACGGCGCGATGGCACCACGAACGCCCCATTCGAGACCCCGCCCCGGCGGCAAACCCGGCGCAACCCGCGAGCAGATCGAGCGCCGCGAACGCTTCGAACGCGCGCGCCGCGACAGCCTGCGCGGCGGCGCCGATGGGCCGCTCGTCATCTACGGTTGGCACTCGGTGACGGCCGCGTTGCGCAATCCGGCCCGGCAGAACCGCAGGCTGCTCGCCACCGAAAATGCCGCGCGGCGACTGTCCGACGAAGGCATCGAGTCCCCGATCACTCCGGAGATCGTGCGGCCAAGCGCCATTGCCGAACGCCTGCTGCCCGACGCCGTGCACCAGGGCCTCTATCTCGAGACCGATCCCCTGCCCTCGCCGGCCATCGAGGACGTTCCAGGCAAAGGCGTCGTGCTGGTGCTCGACCAGATCACCGATCCGCACAATGTCGGCGCCATCTTCCGTTCGGCGGCGGCTTTCGGCGCCACCGCGATCGTCACCACGCAGCGGCACAGCCCGGACGCCACCGGCGCGCTGGCGAAAGCCGCCTCCGGCGCGCTCGAACTGGTGCCGCTGGTCAACGTGCAGAACCTTGCGCGCGCGCTCGAGGCGCTCAAGCACAGCGGCTTCCTGGTGGTCGGTCTCGACTCCAGCGGCGACAGCGATGTCGCAGCGCTCCCGCTGCGCGCGCCGCTCGCGCTGGTGCTCGGCGCCGAAGGCAAAGGTTTGCGGCAATTGACCAAGGCGACCTGCGATCACGTCGCGCGCATCGATCTGCCGGGCGAAATCAAGAGCCTCAACGTCTCGAATGCGGCCGCGCTCGCGCTCTACGTCGCGAACAGGTCTTTCGCGGGCGCATGAAAACGAGACGGCGGGCCGTTAGACCCGCCGCTCGCGTCCCACGAACTGAAAAATTCTATTGCGCTTCCGCGTTGGCGTCGTCGCCGTGGCCTTTACGGAAGAGACGAATGCTCATGCGGTCCGGCCCGAGAATGGTGACCTCGGCCTCGGCGCGGATGACCCGCCTGGTGCTGCCCTCTTTGGTCTTGGCGGGCTTCTCGATGACGGCCTCGCGCACCGCGTGCCTGCCCTTCGCCGGCCGCTCGGACTGTGAACCGCCCGGCTGGATTACGACGTCTTCCTCACCGACCTCGCGGCGCGGATGAAGCAAGCCGCGGCCCGGCGCATCCTCGGTGATGTGACGGCGCTCGATGACGCGCGGCGGATCGTCAACCACGTGCTCGTGCTCGATCACCACCGGCTTGTTGCGCACGATTTTTTTCGTATTCACGACCTCGGTCGAGATCGAGCCATTATGCTTGGCGTGGCGCTTGACCAATTCATCAACCAGCGCCGGGTCAGCATGTGTGGTGTGCCGCGGCTCGCTGGCGGGCTGGTCGCAATCGACGCAGGGGTCAAGGGTGCGGGCATGGGCGCGTGCCTTGCTTGGGCGGTGAATGACGTAAGTGTTCGGCGAGACTTCAACGGCGTAAGGCTGCTGCACGCCGTAGCCCGGCGTCTGCGGATAGGAACTGTACCATTGCGCCAGCGCGCCGGAGGCCGGCAGCAGGCCGGCTGCGGCGATCGTCAGGACGGCAGTTGCGCGAATGGTCGGGTTCATGGCCGCGGGCTCACTTCTTCTTCGGCGCAGGCAGCGGCACCGGCTGCTCGTCGGCGGGCGAGGCTTCATCGCGCGCGCGCAGCGGCGGTGCCACCACTTCGCGGCCGCACATGTCGCAGGTCGACCAGGAGCGCTCGAAGCTTTCCGCCGGCTGGGGCGGCGTGTCGTTGTCGCCCGGCATGTCGACGTCGATTTTTTCGGCGCCGAACGGGAAGTAGTGGCGGTGCCGCCAGGGCGACAGCCAGTAAGCACGCACGACGACGCCGGGCTGGAAATCGTAGACGATGATTGGGCCGGTGCGTTGGCCGTACGGCACGTAATGCGTGAACACGTTATGCGGCGCGTGCCCGTCGGGAAGATCGGCCGCGCACGCAGTCGCAATGCCGGCCACGGCGAAAACAGAAACGGCGATTGCCTTGAGCGCGCGCATGCGGCGTGGACTTTCGAAAACAAATTCGAATGCATTTTATACGAGCGATTCACGGAGCCGCGGCCAATCGCCGGGTAACATTAATCGCGGGGGCCCCGTGACGGCGGCGGACTTCCTGCGTCAATCGAGTCGCCGGCTGACAGACGCACGCCATTCGCGACGCGCGTTAAAGTTAATCGCGCCGCCGAACCTGAGACCTTTCCGCCCACACCGCGCCCTCGAATTTCGACGGCCGCTCAGCTGGTGTCGCCGAATGCGCGCGTTGGATGTGCTCGATTTTTTGCATTGCACACTGCGACTTATCCGGCGCCTTTCAACTTTAGTCGTAAGACAACAAGCGCAAAGACTTTGGGGGCCGGGCCGGTAACCTTTCAATGGGGACGAAAACGCTGGAAATGCTACGGGCGCACATTCGTCCCCCAAGATCAAAAAACACGTAGCGCAAAAAAAATGGGGAGACGCTTCATGGCAACAACGACAACTGCCTCCGGCTTTACGTCGCGCGGCATGACTGCCGAAGAGCGGATGGTCATATTCGCCTCGTCACTCGGGACTGTGTTCGAGTGGTACGATTTCTACATCTACGGCACGCTCGCGCCGATTCTCGCGGCGCAGTTCTTCTCCGGCGTGAACCCGACCGCGGCCTTCATCTTCACCTTGCTTGCTTTCGCCGCCGGTTTCGCCGTGCGTCCGTTCGGCGCGCTGCTGTTCGGCCGCCTCGGCGACATGGTCGGCCGCAAATACACCTTCCTCATCACCATGAGCCTGATGGGTGTCGGCACGTTCTTCATCGGCGTGCTGCCGTCCTACAAGTCCGCCGGCATCATCGCGCCGGTGATCCTGATCTGCCTGCGCCTGGTGCAAGGCCTCGCGCTCGGCGGCGAGTACGGCGGCGCGGCGATCTACGTCGCCGAACACGCCCCGAGGAACAGGCGCGGCTTCTACACCTCGTGGATCCAGACCACCGCCACGCTCGGCCTGTTCATGGCGCTGTTGCTGATCCTCGGCATCCGCACCAGCCAGGGCGAGCCGACCTTCGCGGATTGGGGCTGGCGCATTCCGTTCCTGCTCTCCGCCATCCTGCTCGCGGTCTCGATCTGGATCCGGCTGAAGCTGAATAAATCGCCGCTGTTCCGCCGCATGGTGGACGAAGGCAAGCAGTCCAAGCGCCCGCTGACGGAAGCTTTCGGTCAGTGGGACAACGCCAAGATCGCGATCTTCGCGCTCCTCGGCGCTACCGCCGGCGAAGCGGTCGTGTGGTACGGCGGACAGTTCTACGCGCTGTTCTTCCTGCTGCTGACCGCGAAGGTGCCGGGAGTGACGGCGTCAATCTTGATCGCGACCTCGCTCGCGCTCGGCACGCCGTTCTTCATCATTTTCGGCGCGTTGTCGGACAAGATCGGCCGCAAGCCGATCATCCTGGCGGGCTTCGCCCTGGCAGTCGTGACCTACTTCCCGATCTTCCAGGGACTGATCCACTTCACCAATCCGAAGCTGGAAGCGGCGCTCGCTTCCGCCCCGGTGACGGTGACCGCGGATCCGTCGGAATGCTCGTTCCAGTTCAACCCGGTCGGCACTGCCAAGTTCACCACCTCGTGCGACATCGCCAAGTCGGCGCTAGTCGCGCGCTCGGTGAACTACGCTAACGAAACGGCTCCGGCGGGAACGAAGGCCAGCGTGAAGGTCGGCGATCAGACGATCTCGACCACAGCGCCCGACTTCGCCAAGCAGCTCGGTGACGCAATCACCAAGCACGGCTATCCGCCGAGCGCCAACCCGGCGGAAATCAACTACCCAATGACGATCCTGTTGCTGACCATCCTGGTGATCTACGTCACCATGGTGTACGCGCCGATCGCCGCCTGGCTGGTTGAGCTGTTCCCGACGCGCATCCGCTACTCGGGACTGTCGCTGCCCTACCACATCGGCAACGGCTGGTTCGGCGGCTTCCTGCCGGCGACCGTCTTCGCCATCGTGGCAGCGACCGGAAACATCTACTCCGGCCTTTGGTACCCGATCGTGGTTGCGGCGATGAGCTTTGTGGTTGGGCTGATCTTCCTGCCCGAGACCAAGGATCGCGACATCACCCACATCTAGGGTCCGCCGGGCCGCCTCAGCCGGCGGCCCCTGAAAAGCTTGAGACGCCCCGCACCCCGGTGCGGGGCGTTGTCATATCTGGGGGGCGTGCGTCGGCTTGTAGCCGCGCCGCGACGCTGGTAGCTGTCACCTTATCCGGCGAGCCGGGTTAGCTCAGGGGTAGAGCAGCGGTTTTGTAAACCGTTGGTCGGGAGTTCAAATCTCTCACCCGGCACCGGACGTTCTCAGTCTTGATGACCCCCGACGCCGGTTGCGCACGGCCGGCTTTCGCGCCTCGGTCGACGGTCCTTTATAGAACGGATTTCTGTCGCAGGTGCCGCCCGTCCCCGGCGTCGCCGTCTTGAGGCATTGCTCGTAGCTGGCGAAGCCGCAATTGGCGCCTGCACCGTCGGCGAAGTTCGCGCACCAGGGATATTCGGTCTCTGCGGTGGCTGGCACGGTCGCGGCCACCCAGCCGCAGACGGCCAGTATCGAGAACATTAGCCTCATGACAGCCATGGCTCCTCTTGCCTCGTGGCGGCTCCCGCTACCGCGTGCCGTCTCTGAAAAATGCGAGGGCTGTTTCTTTATTCCCGCGTCAGGCGATCGGAGGATTGACAAAGGCGACACGCGGCGGCCGAAGCCCGCCGCCCGGCCATTGCAAAATCAAGCTTTTTCGAGAGACCGGGACCTTGTGACGCAACTGCCGACTGTGCAAGACTATCGGCGTTAGGACTACTCTGGAGATCAAGCATGCCGCAGGGCACCGTAAAGTGGTTCAATCCGACCAAGGGCTACGGCTTCATCCAACCGCAGGAAGGCGGCAAGGATGTTTTCGTGCACATCTCGGCGGTTGAACGTGCCGGCCTCACTACGTTGAACGAAGGTCAAGTCGTTCAATTTGAGCTCGTCGAGAATCGCGGAAAGACGTCCGCAGAGAACCTCAAGGTCAAGTGACCGCGGCGCCCGCGCTTACTTTCCTTACGGCCTCTTTATCTGACGTCCGGCCGCCGAGCTGATCAGCCCGGCGGTTGCCGCACGTCTGTCAGCGCGTCAGCCGCTCCAGTTCCGGAAACGGCGCGTACGCAACATCCTTGCAATAACGCAAGACGTCCTGCTTGCCGTCGAGGAATTGGTCGAGCTTGCCGGACACATAGGTCGCAGCCCCCTCTTTCGATCCCGCGTATTTCCCGGTGCTTGAGCGGGCGTTGTAGCGCACGCAGGCAACGTAGCGATTGCCCGGACCGACCTTCTTCAATTCAGGCTGCGATACGCTTGCGTCGCGGACATGGCCTGGGTCGTTGAGGTAGGTGCGCAGAAACGCCAGCAGATCCTGTTTGTAATTCTGCGGCACGACATTCTGCGCGTTCCATTGTGCCTCGAGTTCCGCGGTGCTCGGCCCGACATCGGTCGAGCAGGCGCCGAGCGCGAGCAAGAGCGGCAAAAGCAGCCACCGCATTCCCAGTCCCCCTGTCGCCATATCCGTGCCCTCGTCGGTGATCATACCGATTCCCGCGGCGACTCGTGAATAGGCGCCACCGCCGCGGTGTTGCAACCTCGGGGCGGCTGCCGAACAATAACCTGCCGGAGACCGACCATGTCAGCCGTGACGCGCCGCTCCTTTCTCGCCGCCAGTGCGCTTGCCGGCGCGTCCGCTCCGTTTCCCCGCCCCGCCGCCGCGGCGGCGGCGGAAGCCAGGGTGCAGGGGCCCGGCGTCTATCGCTACAAGCTCGGCGGCTACCAGCTGACGGCGCTTTACGACGGCACGTGGTTCCTGCCGATCGACGACAAGTTCGTCCACAACGCCAGCGGCGCGCAGGTCAACGAAGCGCTCGCCGACGCCTTCCTGCCGCCGAAAGTGCTGCCGATCTCGTTTACGGCACTGCTGGTCAACACCGGATCGCAGCTGGTGCTGATCGACACCGGCACCGCCGGCCAAGTCACCGACACCGCGGGCGTGATGCTCGACAATCTCAAGGTCGCGGGCGTGGAGCCGTCGGCCATCGACACAATCGTGATCTCGCATTTCCATCCCGACCACATCGACGGCATCAAGACCAAGGACGGCGCCAAGGTGTTCCCCAACGCCGAGATCAAGGTGCCGGAACCGGAATGGGTGTTCTGGATGGACGACGCCAACATGGGCCGCTACGCCGACAACGCGCCCGTGCACAAATACTTCCTCAACGCGCGGCGCATCTTCAGCGATATCGCCGGCGAAGTGCATCGCTTCAAGCCCGGCGTCGAAGTCGCGCCGGGCATCATGTCGATCCCCGCCTTCGGCCACACGCCAGGCCACACTGCGTTCTCGGTGCACTCGGGCAATCAATCGCTGCTGGCGATGAGCGACACTGTCCGCGAGCCCTGGCTGTTCGTACGCCACCCGCAATGGCAGCCGAGCTACGACATGGATGGAGCGATGGCGGTCAAGACGCGCACGCAGATGCTCGACCGCGCCGCGAGCGACCGCATGCTGGTCGAGGCCTATCACTTCCCCTTCCCGGCCTGCGGCCACATCGTCAAATCCGAATCCGGCTACGACCTTGCGCCGGCGATGTGGGCGCCGCTCAAGACGTAAAAAGAAAAAGGCCGCCGACGAGGGCGGCCTTTCTCAAATTGTATCGGCGATCAATACGCCGGGTTAAGCTGGATACCCGAGACGCCGGCCGCGACATTGGCGCCTGTCTGCCCGCTGACCGAAACCGGCTGCAGCATGAAGGAATTCTGGAAGCCGCCGACCAGGACATTGGCGCCGAGACCGGCGGCGATAGTCACCTCGGCAGTGCCGCCGGCATAGCCCCCGGCGAGCGCGCCACGCCCAGCCTGATTGACCGGCGCCCAGACCGCCCAGGCAATGGTCTTGCTATCGGTGACGCCGATGTCGGCGCCAACGATGATGATATTTCCGGTGTAGCGCTCGCTCCAGCCATCGACCGATTGATAAGTGCAGTTCATGCTCTTGTCCGAGCCGACGATCAGGCCGATGCCTGGCGCCACGTTGCAGGTGAGCGCGCCGACGCGGACGCGTGACGACTGCGCCCCGGCCGAGACGGTCAAAACTGCGGCTGCAACCGCCGCCAATGCAAGAATGGATTTTTTCATGGGTGCCTCCTGTGAACGCGATGAAAGATAGTCGGTGATCGCCGCCCCGATTTGATCTAGGTCAGTTACATCTTCGATAGTGCCGTCACGTCGATGGCGTTGGCATAGGCGAGCTTCGACGCGGCATCGGCCGAACCCTGGACATGGATGACGAATTTGTTGGCGACGACGACGATGACGTCGCCGTCGTTGTTCTGGGTGGCGCGCAGCCCGCCGACCTTGATCAGCTTGCCCATCGCGCCGGCCAGCGCCGGGTTGTTCAGGAGCGTTGCGAACTGCATCAGCATCGCGGAATCGCCCGTAATCGACAGCTCGACACGGTCGCCTTTGGCGTTGGTGTAGTTGCGGCTGGCGGCCGAGGCTCCGCCGAACATCGCCGCACCGATCGCCTGCGCCTCGGCCTTCTCCGCGGTCCAGCCCGGCAGCGCCGCGGGCAGCAATTTGGCGAAGCTCTCCGCGTTCTTCTGTCCGATCAATTGCGAGGCGGTGTCGAGCTCCTGCTTGGCACCCGCCATGTCGCCGGACTCGTAGGATTTGCGCGCCTGATCGATGGCATCGAGGATATCGTCGGCGGCAAAAGCGGGTATGGCGGCAAAGAGCGCCAATGCCGCAAGCAGGATGCGGATGACAGACATATCGACCCCCTGCGAATCAAGTTCGCAGGAGATTATCGCATCCGCAAGGGCCCCGCGCCCGGCGCCCGCTAGTTCGCGAAACGCACGCCACCGAAGACGCCGAGGCCGGGCTGCTCGAAGCCGAAGGGATTTTGATACTGGTAGTTGAACAGGTTGTCGGCGTGGGCAAACACCGTGACGTGCTCGTTGACCTTATAGTTCGCCGCAAGGTTGACGGTGGTATAGGGCTTGGCGTCGAGGCGCGGGACGAACACGGCCGTATCGCGGTTGACATCGACCCAGGAGCTGACGTGCACGACCGTGCTCGACAGCGTGAGATCGTCGAGCGGCGTCCAGATCGTGGTGACGCTCGATTTGTGCGCCGGCCGGCGCAGCAGCCCGAGATCGGTGCTGAGGTCGCGCGTATTGGTGTAAGTGTAGTCGGTGCGGACGCTCCACTGCGCACTAAGCTTTGCCGTTGCGAAAGCCTCATAGCCGTGCGTCTCGGCCTGCCCGACATTCGTGTAGGAGAAGGTGAAGGTCGTCGGATCGAACTGCGTCGTGATCAGATCGGCAATGCGGTTGCGATAGTACGTGACGCCGAAGCGGAAGCGGTCGTTGAACAAGGGCTGCTCGAAACCGTAGTCGTAGCCTCTGCTGATTTCCGGCCTCAGTGACGGATTGGCGAGCTGACCAATCGACGGATTGTTGACGAACAGCTCGGTCAGTGTCGGCGCCTTGAAACCAGTGCCATAAGTCGCTTTCAGTTTCGTTTCGGTCACCGGCACAATGAAGGCCGGTGCGACGCGCCATGTGCGGTGGGGGCCGAAGCTTTCATCGTCGTCATAGCGTACGTTCGAGACGATGAAGAAACGTTCGTAGAAATTCGACTGCAGTTCGACCCAACCCGCCTTGTCGGACTTGTGCTCCGTCGTCAGGAACGGAATGCCGCTGGCGTCCAGCGTTGAATCCGTACGCAGCTTTTGATTTTCCTTTTCGAGGCCAAGCACGAGCGTCTGGCCCGGCAGAACCTTCATCTCCCCGCGCCAGTCGTACTTCGTTTTCTCGCCGACATTCTTGGTGGGCGCCGCGACCGAGCCGAAGGGCGTGAAGCTGTCGGGGTTCGGATCGAGATTCCAGTTCCAGTTGTTCGTGTAATTCGTGCCGAAGACGTTCCTGAGCCTGCCGTCGAACGGCGTCCAGACCGCTTCGCCGCGCATGAACGAATTGTGATTGACCTGCGTATCCCGCATCGCCTCGGGGACCGGCGGGAATGCGACGAAGTTGTCGCCAGTGAACAACTTGTGCGCGTCAGTGTAACGGCCGATGAAGTTGAGCGAGAGGTTGTCGGTGAGGTCGGCGCCGAGCCGTGTCGAATAAGTGCGGTTGTCGTAGCTGTCAGGATTGCGCTTCTCGCCGGGCCCGAGGATCTCCGGCGGCGTCACCCACTGGGTGGTCTGACGGAAGTGCACGACGTTGAACGCATAGTTGAAGCGGCCCTCCGATCCGCTGAGACCGGCCGTCTGGTTGAACGTGCCGAACGAACCTCCCTCCAGGCTTGCCCTAACTTTCGGCGGCCCCTCGCCTTTCTTGGTGGTGATCGAGATCACGCCGCCAATGGCGTCGGATCCATAGAGGCCGCTCTGCGGGCCGCGCAGGATCTCGATGCGCTCGACGTCGCCGGTCATCAGATGAGCAAAATCGAACGCGCCGTTCGGCGTGACCGGATCGCTGACGTCGACGCCGTCGATCAGCACCTTGACGTGGTTGGAGTTGGTGCCGCGCATGAACACCGCGGTCTGGCCGCCCGCCCCGCCGGTCTGCACCACGTTTAGCCCGGGCACCGCGCGCAAGGCGTCCGGCACGGTGCTGATGTGATCGCGCTCGAGCTCCTGGCCGGTGATCACCGTGACCGAGCTTGCGATTTGACTGGTCGGCGTGGGGATCGTGGTCGGGCTGACCACGATCTGCGGCAGTTCGACTTGAGTACCATCCTGCGCGGCTGCCTGCCCCGCAAACATCACCGTCAGCGCCAGCGCGCCGGCGACGTATAATTTCATTCCCATGACACAACGTTCCTTCGTTTGCGTCCGCGCAAGCGGACGCATCGGGTGAAACCAAACCCGATGCGAAGGACACCCAGCGCACGCTACGCTCGCGCCGCCTTACGTGTATGTCGTGGGAGTTCCGAACTCACACGGCCTTCGCACCGACATTGACGTCACCGCTGCGAAAGACCGCTCCGTATGGACTCCCCGTCCACCGGTTGGGTGACCGCGCTGGCAGGTCTCCTGGCTCGCGGGTCGTTGCTCAGGTGCGTCCAGCCTTCCCGGTTGCCCAGTGGCCGATATGACGCGAGCTCGCCGCTCACAGTTGCGGGGGCAGCCACGGATTGCTGCAAATTGTGCAGTTTCCGCGTTCCCTCTTTCGTCCCCGGGTTTTTGGCCCGGGAAACCAGCACGTTGAAATGTTCCTCCGGTCATATTCGTGAGTCAAGCGGGACTGCGCGAACACGCCCGTAACCGCCTGTTACCGTGTGACAGTCCTGTGCAAAATTTAATTCCCGGCGCGGGACTAGCCGCCGATCACAAATTGTTTTTTCCGCATCGTGGCGATTCGGCGTATCTTCCTCGCCATTGCCGCTTCTTCAGGAAAGGTCTTGCAATGAACATGACCCTTGCGTTCCGCCGCTTCGGCATTCTCGCCGCCGCCGCTTTGCTGGTGACGGCTGTCGGCATGAAGCCGCTTTATGCCATGGGCACCAACAATCCGCCGCCGCCGACCGATGACGGCAACAAGAAAAAGAAGAAAGACAACAACGCCATCGAGCAGCAACAGCAGCAGCAGGCCGCCGCGCAATTCCTGCGCGACTACCGCGCCGCCCGCGAGATGATCCTCGCCGGCAATTACCAGGGCGGCATCGCCGCCATGCACGCGCTCGGCCATGACGAGCATCCCGACGTCGCCAACTACATCGGCTACGCCTACCGCAAGATGGGCGACTACAAGGACTCGCAGATCTGGTACGAGGCCGCGCTGAAAGCCGACCCGAACCATGTCCGCACTTGGTCGTATTACGGCATGTGGCAGATGGAGCAGGGCAACCGGCTCAAGGCGCTCGACGACCTCCAGAAGGTGAACCTGATCTGCGGCAACACCAGCTGCGAGGAATACCGTCAGCTCAAAGCCGTGATCGACGGCAAAGCCAGCTACTAGTTTCTCAAGGCCAGCACCGATTGTGCGATCGCCGGGGCCCTCCCCGGCGATTTCATTTCAGGACGCGCTCTGCGCCTCGTCCAGAATCCAGCGGAAGTAGTCCGCGTCGACGCTCTCGACCGGCAGCACCATGATGGCCGGCGTCTGATAGCTGTGCAGTTCCTTGACCGCCTTGCGCACGGCTTCGGCAAGCGACGCCCGCGTTTTGATCAGCATCACCGCTTCCTCGCCGCGCTCGAGTTTGCCCTCCCACCAGTAGTGCGAGATCATGCCAGGCAGGATATTGACGCAGGCGGCCAGCCGCTTTTCGACGATCGCGCGCCCGGCCTGCTCCGCCTCGACAATCGAGGGCCAAGTCGTATAGACGAGCACGGCGCGTTCCATCGTATTGACCCTAGCGCATGATCCCGAAAAGTGGGTACCGGTTTTCGGATAAGATCATGCGCACACAGAAACCATGAGCACCCGCGGCACCAAGCAGATCGCCTTCGTCGCCGCCTCGACGCCCGAGGCACGCGAGGCCTATGACCGCCTCGAGAAGCGCTACGGCAATGTCGATCCGAAGTCCGCCGACGTCATCGTGGCGCTCGGCGGCGACGGGCTGATGCTGCAAACCCTGCACAAGTTCATGAATTCCGGCAAGCCGATCTACGGCATGCATCGCGGCACCGTCGGCTTTTTGATGAACGATTTCTCGCTCGATGGACTGGCCGAGCGCATCGCCGCCGCGCACATCACCATCATTCACCCGCTGGTGATGCGCGCCCGCGATGCGCAGGGCCGCATGCACGAGCACCGCGCCATCAACGAAGTCTCGATGTTCCGCCAAAGCGCGCAGGCGGCGCACTTGCGCATCCTGATCGACGACAAAGAGCGCCTCGCCGAGCTGGTGGCCGACGGCGTGCTGGTCGCGACGCCTGCCGGCTCGACCGCCTATAATCTTTCCGTGCAGGGACCGATCATCCCGATCAACGCGCCGATGCTGGCACTAACGCCCATCAGCCCGTTCCGCCCGCGGCGCTGGCGCGGCGCGCTGTTGCCCGACAAGGCCAAGGTGACGATCGAGGTGCTGGAGGCCGACAAGCGCCCGGTCGCGGCGGTCGCCGACCATGACGAGGTCCGCTCGGTGCGCAGCGTCGACATCACCATGGATCACGCCTGTTCGATCAACCTGTTGTTCGATCCCGGCCACAATCTCGACGAGCGAATCCTGCGCGAGCAGTTCGGGTTCTGAGCATGGCGAAGAGCGTCGCGTTTTCCGTCAACGGCAAAGCCGTCAGCGTCTCGCCCGCCACCGACGACAGGCCGCTGCTCGATATCCTGCGCAATGAATTGGGTCTGATGGGGACGCGCTTCGGCTGCGGCCTCGAACAGTGCGGCTGTTGCACGGTGCTCATCGACGGCCAACCGGAGAAGTCCTGCGCCAAGCCGGCGTGGAGCGTGGCGGGGAAAAAGATCACCACCGTCGAGGGCCTCGGCACGCAAGCAAAACCGCATCCGCTGCAACAAGCCTTCCTCGACGAGCAGGCCGGCCAATGCGGCTATTGCCTCTCCGGCATCCTGGTGTCGGCCAAGGCGCTGCTCGACCGCAATCCAAAGCCGACGCGCGCGCAGATCGCCGAAGCGCTCGACGGCAATATCTGCCGCTGCGGCTCGCACAACCGCATCATGCGCGCGGTGGAGAAGGCCGCAGCCGTCATGCGTGGAGCGGCATCATGAACGCGCCGCTTCCCGGTCCGCTCAGCGACAACCCGAATCTCGATCGCTGGGTCGCCTTTCCCGCGCCAGGCAAGGTGACGATCCTCACCGGCCGCGTCGAATTCGGCCAAGGGGTGCTCACCGCCATGGCGCAACTGGCGGCCGACGAACTCGATGTCGCGCTCGACCGCATCTCGGTGCGTTCGGGCGACACCGAGTTCGCGCCCAACGAGGGCTACACCGCTGGCAGCATGTCGATGCAGTTCGGCGGCGTTGCGCTGGCGCAGGCCTGCGCCGAGGTACGGGCCCTGTTCCTTGCGCAAGCCGCCAAGGTCGCCGGTTGCTCAGCAAGCGAGCTCACGATCGCCGATGGAAAATTCCAACGCGACGGCCAGTCGACCGGCCAGGACTACTGGACGCTCGCCGGCGCCGTCGATTTGCACGTCAACGCGACTGGCGCCGCCGCGCGCAAAGCCGTCAAGGACCTCAAAACCGTCGGCGTCAGCAGCCTGCGCCGCGATCTGCCGGCCAAGGTGTTCGGCGAAGCCGCCTTCATCCACGACATGACGCTCGACGGCATGCGCCATGCGCGCGTCGTGCGCCAGCCCAATCGCGGCGCGACGATCGCGTCGGTTGACGAGGCCGCGATCAGGCGCGCCGCCAAGGGTCCGGTCGAATTCGTCCGCAACGGCAACTTCCTCGCCGTCCTCGGCGACGATGAAGCCACGCTGGATGTTGCCGCGCTCGCGGCCACGAGTCACGTCACCTGGGCGAATGTCGAAAAGCCCGCGCCGTCGCAACAGGAGGCGACCTGGCTGCTGCAACGCCCGGCCATCGACCGCGTCATCGGTGCACCGGAGCCTGCGGATGCGCAGGGCAAGGAGCGCTTCGAAGCGACCTACACCAAGCCGCACATCGCGCATGCTTCGATCTCGCCGTCCTGCGGGCTCGCGCTCTACAAGGACGGGCACCTCACGGTCTGGACGCACTGCCAGGGCGTCTATCCGCTGCGCGGCGCGCTCGCGCGCACGCTCAAGCTCGATCAATCTGCCATTACCGTTCATCACGTGCAGGGCTCCGGCTGCTACGGTCACAACGGCGCCGACGATGCCGCGGCCGACGCCGCCATCATTGCCGTGCAGAAGCCGGGCGTTCCCGTGCGCGTGCGCTGGCGGCGCGAGGAGGAATTCGTCTACGAGCCGAAGCAGCCGGCCATGGTGGTGAAGGTGCGCGCGCTGGTCGGCAAGGACGGCAAGCCGTCGGACTGGACCGCCGAAATCTGGAGCGGCACGCATGCCGGCCGGCCGGGCCACGGCAGTCCGCTGCTGGGCGGCGAGGCGTTGCCCGATCCCCTGCCCTTGCCGCCGCCGAGCGATGTACCGGAATCTGGCGGCGGCGGCGCCACCCGCAATGCCGAGCCGCTCTATGACATCGCCGCCAAGCGCATCGTCCATCATCTCGTGCCCGAAACGCCGATCCGCGTCTCCTCGCTGCGCGGGCTCGGCGCCATGGCCAACGTGTTCGCGCTCGAATGCGCCATCGACGAACTGGCGGAGCGCGCCGGTCAGGACCCGGTCGCTTACCGTTTGTCGATCACGTCCGATCCACGCGCCCGCGCCGTGATCGAGAAGGCGGCGGCAATGGCGAAATGGGACCCGAAGGCGCCGTCCGGCAGCGGACGCGGCCGCGGCTTTGCCTTCGCGCGCTACAAGAATCGCGCCGGCTATGCCGCGATGGCGATCGAGCTCGAGGTCGACGAGGAGATCCGCCTGCGCCGCGTCTGGTGCGCGGCGGATGCCGGGCTGGTGGTCAATCCGGACGGCGTCATCAACCAACTCGAAGGCGGCATCATCCAGTCGGCAAGCTGGGTGCTCAAGGAGCAGGTGCAATTCGACAATAACGAGCATGATTCGGGCGTGTCCTCGGTCGACTGGCTGACCTATCCGGTGCTGAAATTCAGCGAGGTACCGGAGATCGACATCGAACTCGTCGGCACCCGCGAAAATGCCCCTCTCGGCGTTGGCGAGGTCACCGCTGGGCCGACCGCAGCGGCCATCGGCAATGCGGTCTCGCACGCGCTGGGCGCCCGCATCCGCGACCTGCCCTTGAGCCGCGACCGGATTATGACGGCGCTGTTGAAGGACTAGCCCCCACCGTTGGCAGGGCGGGAACCCGGATGCTAGGGTTGGCAGGGCTGGAGGGGCTAATGACCTATAAATCGCTGACCGCCATCGCGCTGATGGCTTGCGGTCTTGCCGGCTGCGCCACGGGCCCGGGCCTGACCGGCAATTCGGCGGGCGGCATCATCCCCTGGACCCCCGAGAACCGGGCCAACGCCCGCGAATGGGCGGAGCAGCACTGCGCCCAGTACGGCGAAGTCCCCCAAATGCGCTACGGACTGAACCGTCCCGGCGAATACATCGCCTTCGATTGCGAATTCCCCAAGAGCGGCCCGAGCTTCCGCTACTCCCGCTAAGCCCCCTCCGGCCCATTCGGCCCATATCCTAAACCCTTCCTTAACGGCCCCTCGCTAGCGTGGGTTGCAATGGTAACGGGCTCGGTATGCCCGGCCCTCGGGGCAGCATGGTCCGCATCGACTTCAACCGCCTTCGTTTTTTGGTCATCGACGACAACGCGCACATGCGCCGCATCATGCGCACGCTGCTGCACGGGTTCGGCGCGCGCGACGTCTATGAGGCGGAGGACGGCGCGGCCGGGCTCGAGGCGTTTACCCATTATGTACCTGACGTCGTCATCACCGACTGGGCCATGCCGATTTTCGACGGCCTCGAACTCACGCAGATGATCCGCCAGCCGGGCGCCAACGCGAACCCATACGTCGCGATCATCATGCTCACCGGCCATTCCGAGAAGAAGCGCGTCACTGCTGCGCGCGACGCCGGCGTCACCGAATTTTTGGCGAAGCCGATCTCGGCCAAGGGCCTCTATCATCGTATCGTCAACGTGGTCGCCAACCCGCGGCCCTTCATCAAGACCAAGACTTACTTTGGCCCCGACCGGCGCCGAAACGTCAACCCGAACTATGCCGGCGTGGAGCGGCGGAGAGGCGGCAAGGCCGACGTGATCCGCCAATCGCCGCTACTCGAAAAAGTCCGCGCACCAAGCTGACAGAGGAACGAAACCTATGGCTCCCCGTAAGGACAACGCGGCCGTCACCACGTACGGCGACCACGAGGTCATCGCGCCAGAGAACAAGCTGCGCAATCTCGTGTCCGAGCGGCCGCTGGCGCCCGGCGAGCTCGACCCGGTCGCGCGCGCGGAACAGGCGCTGGCCGAACTGTCGCCCGAGTTCGCCTCGTGGATGGAATCAGAATGTCAGCGCCTCGACAACGCGCGGCGCGCCGTCATGCTGGCCGGCATGACCAAGCCGAACAAGGACGCACTGTTCCACGCCGCTCATGACATCAAGGGCGAAGCCGCCACGTTCGGCTATCCAGCGGTCGCGTCGGCGGCCGACAGCCTGTGCCGGCTGATCGAGCATACGCCGGAGAACTCGCGCGTCCCGTTGCAGCTCGTCGAGCAGCATGTCGATGCGGTGCGCGCGATCTATCGCGAGTATTCCCGCTCTGACGCCAAGGATCTCGCCGCCACGCTGACCAAGCGCCTGCGCGAAGTCACCGACGACTTCCTGATCCGCGAGAACCACGACCGGCCCGACGTGCTCGAGCAGATCAAAGGGCCGTCGATCGCTCCGGAATAAGCGGGCTCTAAGCCACCAGCCGCGCTTCGTTCGCGAACTGCGCCGCCAGCGGCGGCATCGTATCGTTCGCCACCAGATCCTCGCAGAACATGCGGGCTTCCTCGCGGGCGGCCTCGACCGCGAAACGCCGCAGCAGGGCCATGAGCGACATGTCCGCGCCGCGTTCGGCGGCGCAAGCTTCCAGCACGCGTTCGACCATGCGCCGCTTGAGCCGCGACGCCCCGCCCTGCTCACCGAGCAATACGCCCTCGCGCATCGCGGCGAGCGCCTCACAGAACGCTGGGTAGGCAATGTCGGGCAGCCCGGCCTTGCCGTAGAGCGCACGGAAACCGGAAATGTTGCGGTCGTGGACGTAGCTTGCGGCGCGCTCGATCGGCACGCCGGACAGCTCGGCCAGCGCCTCTTCGAACAGCACGACGTTGCCCGAGAGCAGCGCGCGCAGGATCATGCCGGCGGTGAGCTGGCCACTCTGGCGCAGATGCTGCACCAGTTCGCCGATCTCCTCGTAAGGCGTGTCGGCAGCAAGCGCCACAGTCGCTTTCTCGCAGGCCTCCCGGGCGGCGTATTCGGCGTGCTCGGGGCCGAGCCATTGCCGCGCGGCCACAAAGCCGGCGAGCGTCTGCGACAGTTTGGACAAGAGCGCCTGGCGCGTCGCCATCGGCAGGACCGCGCGATCCAGGAGGTTCTCCCGGATCGGCGCCAGATGGCCGAAGCGCTCGACGATACGATCGATCGAGAACAGAGCAACATCGGCGTCGAAGTTTTCCAGCAGCGCCAGGCAGGCCTGCGCTGCGCCGACTTCGGCAATGGCCGCGGCAACCGAGCACGGCAACATCGCCCGCGACGCGATCGCGACCTGCGCCTCCGGATGCACGGTGGCGACGAGATCGACCAGATCGTCTTCGCTCAGCAGCGGGGAGCGCGACAACACGGGAATCGCGATTTCCGGCTGATCGGAAGCGAGCGCGTGCGCCACGACGCGCGGGGCCTTCTGCGCCGAGGCAAACACCTCGGCAAGCGAGCGGCGCACCAGCGGCGACGGATCGTCGAGCAACATGATCATCGCGCCTTCGGCGGCGGCGAGATCGTCGGCGGATAAATCGGAGTGGAGGTAGGCGCGCGCCAGCGCGGAGGTGGCTTCGGCCCGTTCACCGGGCGGAGCAAAGCGGACCCATTGCAAAAACTGACGAACAATCATGACTGAACCGACGCGACCACAACACCGTCAGCTCGACGGCAATAGCAGGCTACCCAACGAGCCTTAACAAAGCGTTCACCATAGAAATTGAGCGAGTGTTAACGACGTTTTCCCGGTCAGACCTTGCCGCCCAAAGACTTACGCAGCGGCGGCCCGTTGTCGCGGAAGAGGTCGAGTAGCTTCGAGGGCTCCTCGCCCGGCGCCGCCTGGGCCTTGGCCTGCCCCCACAGCGAATTCACCGTGGGCGATACAGCGCCGCGCGGCCGGTCGGTGAACATGGCCTGGAACAGTGTCTGGTTGTTGTCGGCTGGCACCGGCGGGCGCGCTTGCGCGTAAGCTTGGGTGACGCCCGCGGTGTCGACCCCGGGCGGCGCGATCACCGGCGTTTGCGTGCCAGGCGCAAAGGCAAGCGCGCGCGCGACGTCGTAGCGTCCGGTTAGCTTACCGTAGACGGCGCTGACCGCGAGCGGATGGCCGGCGCGGTCGTAGAAAATGCTGGTGTTGGCGGCGGCGGCTTGCGGAAACATCGCGGCGGCGTTCGCCTGCGGCGCGCTCGAAGCGGCGCCGATCAGCCTGGCGGCGCCGTCGGCGCCGAGGAAATGCGCGATGTAGAGTTCGCCTTCCGACGGCGCACGACCGATCGCAGCATCGAGCTTGGCGGCATTGCTGCGGGTGTAGACGCCGGCGATCGCCGCGCTCACCTTTGGGTCGGTGCGCATCTTCATGATCGCCGCACGCGCCGTCGGGTCCGGCACCGCATATTGCCCGTCTGGTGTTTGCGCGATCGCGGCGGCGTAGTTGCCGAGGCCGAGCGCGGGCCCGGCCTGCTTCATTGTGGCGAGCCAGGTCTGGTCGATGAACTGGTAGAGGCCCTTGGCCGAGGAGGTCGTTGCCTGGGCTGACGGATTGAGGTTGGATTCGATCTGCGCGGTGGTGAGCAGATATTCGAAGCTGGTGCCGGTCGTTTGCGCGGCATCGCGGATGGCGCCCGCCACCGGAGACGCGGTACCGCCATTGATCGATATGATGGCCATGGGCTCTGCGCCTTTGCCGCGCCTGTGGACCATGGGTAATTATGGTAAACGAGTGGTTAACGACGGAGGGAGCGATGGTGGAAACGATCCAGCGGCACAAGCGCGGCGGGCTTTATTTCGAGGATTTCGAGGTCGGCAAGACCTACGAGCACCGCTACACGCGCACCGTGACGCAGATGGACAACATGCTGTTCTCCAACATGACGCTCAATCCACAACCGCTGCACATCGACCGCCACTTCTGCGAGCAGGAAACCGAGTGGGGCCAGCCGCTGATGAATTCGCTGTTCACGCTTGGCCTGATGATCGGCATCCAGGTGTCCGACATGACGGTCGGCACCACCATCGCCAATCTCGGCATGACCGACGTCAAATTTCCGGCGCCGCTGTTCGAGGGCGATACCGTGCACTGCGAAACGACAGTTGTGAGCAAGCGTGAATCGAAATCGCGCAAGGGCGCCGGCATCGTCGAATTCCACCACAAGGCGTTCAAGCAGGACAACACGCTGGTCGCCGAATGCCACCGCAATGCCTTCATCGTGATGCGGCCGAAGTAACAATGCGGTCGTTGTTGTTCGTCCCTGCCGACGGCGGGAGCAAGCTCGACAAGGCGATGGCGAGTGGCGCCGACGGCGTCATCATCGATCTCGAGGATTCGATCGCGCCCGAGCGCAAAGAGATGGCGCGCAAGCTGGCGGTCGAATTCCTCAAGGGCGCGAAAAGCAAGAAGGACCGACCGCAGCTTCTCGTTCGCATCAACGGCCTCGACACCGGCATGACCGACGCCGATCTGGATGCGATCGTTCCCGGCGCGCCGGACGCCATCCTGTTCCCCAAGGCGGAAGGCGGGCCGACGGTCACCCATGTCGACGCCAAGCTGACCGCGCGCGAAGCCATCGCCGGGCTGCCGGAAGGCGCGATCAAGATCCTGGCGCAGACGGTTGAATTGGCGGCCGGGCTGTTCACCGCCGGCACCTACAAGAATTGCAGCCCACGGCTGATCTGCATGACCTGGGGTCCGGAAGACCTGGCGGCTGAAATCGGCGCCGAGGCTAACCGCGACGCCAATGGCACGCTGACCGAGCCCTACCGCATCGCCCGCGCCATGTGCCTCTACGGCGCGACAGCAGCGAAAGTGCCGGCGATCGAAACCATCCACGTCGATTTTCGCAATCCCGACGTGCTGCGCAAAGACACCGAGATCGCGCGCCGCGATGGCTTTGCCGGCCGCCTCGCCATCCACCCGGCGCAGATCCCCGTGATCAACGAGGTGTTCACGCCGGACGCGGCGCAGATCAACAAGGCGAAGGCGATCGTCGCGGCCTTCGCCGCCAAGCCCGGTGCAGGCACGGTCGGCATCGACGGAAAAATGTACGACCGCCCGCATCTCGCGCGGGCGCAGGCGCTGCTCGCCAATCTAAAATCATAAGAACCGACGCAAGAATTGACATGGGAGGACAACATGAAAATCTGGATCCGGAGCTGCCTTAGCGCAGCGCTGCTCGTCGTTGCCGTCGTTGCCGCGCAATCCACGCCGGCGGTCGCCGCCGACTATCCGACGCGCAACATCAATCTCATCGTGCCGTTCCCGCCGGGCGGCGGCGTCGACACCGTCGGGCGTGTCATCGCGCAGAAACTGACCGACGCGCTTGGCCAGCAGGTGCTCGTCCTCAACAAGCCGGGCGCCGGCTCCGTCATCGGCGTGCGCGATGCGGCCAAGGCAACGCCGGACGGTTACACCATCCTGATGCTGGTGACTGGCGCGAGCCTGCCAGCGAACACCGGCTACGATCTTGCCAAGGATTTCACGCCAATCGGCCTGATTGCGTCGATCCCGATCGTCATCATGTCGAACCCCGACGTGCCGGTGAAGACGATGACCGACATCGTTGCGCTCGCGAAGAAAGACCCCGGCAAGGTCACCATCGGCACGCCGCCCTCGCCGACGCTCAACTATTTCGGCGCCGAGCAATTCAAGTCGATGACCGGCGCCGACGTCATCGTCGTTCCCTACAAGGGCACCGGACCGCTGACCAACGATCTGCTCGGCGGCCACGTCATGATCGGCTTCAACACGCTGCCGCCGGCCATCGGTAACATCCAGGCCGGCAAAATCCGCGCCATCGCGGTCGCGGCACCCGAACGCCTCGCCGCGATCCCCGACGTGCCGACCACCGCCGAGTCCGGCATGAAAGGCCTCGATATCGTGCAGTACTACGGCCTCGTCGCTCCGGCCGGCACGCCGAAGCCGATCATCGAGCGGCTCAACAAAGAGCTGCGCAAGATCGTCACCTCCGACGACATCAAGAAACGCATCGTCGCCGACGGCGGCGGCCCCGTGGCCAGCACGCCGGAGGAATACGCCGCCAACATCGCCCGCGAAGAAGGCCGATGGGCCGCGCTGATCAAGAAATTGGGTCTGGTGGTGAACTAGGCCTTCTTGCCGTAGGCATTGTCCGGATCGAATGTTTTGTCGGCGTCGCGAAACTCGAGTTTCGCGGCGCCGCTTTTGCCGAGCGTCACTGCGCGATAGAAGCACGAGCGCCGCCCGGTGTGGCAGGCGCCGGCCCCCTGCTGCTCGACCTTGAGCCAGAGCGCGTCCTGATCGCAGTCGACGCGCAGCTCGACCACACGCTGGACGTGGCCGGAGCTCTCGCCCTTCTTCCAAAGCTGCTTGCGCGAGCGGCTGTAATACCACGCCTCGCCGCTTTCGATGGTCCTGGCCAGCGCATCCTTGTTCATGTGCGCGACCATCAGCACGTCGCCCGATTTGACATCGGTGACGACGGCCGTGATCAGCCCGTCCGCGCCGAATTGTGGCGCGAAACCCAGGCCTTCTTCGATTTCCGATTGGTCAGCCAAACTCGCCTCGCGTGGGTTACGCGGGGAGCCTACCGTTGCGCGCCCCGCAGCATGGTCATGAAACGCACCTGCTCGTTCACGTCGTCGCGGAACGTGCCGGTGAAATGCGTGGTCACCGTGAGCGAACCGGGCTTCTCGACGCCGCGCAGCGACATGCACATGTGCTCGGCTTCGAGCATCACGGCAACGCCCCGCGGCTTGAGGATCTCGTCGATCGCGGTCGCCACCTGCGATGTCATATGCTCCTGCGTCTGCAGGCGCTTGGCATAGACGTCGACCAGCCGCGCCAGCTTCGAGAGGCCCACCACGCGGTCGGTCGGCCGGTAGGCGACGTGCGCGCGGCCGAAGAACGGCATCATGTGGTGCTCGCAATGCGAGTTGAAGCCGATGTCCTTGACCAGCACGAAGTCGTCGTAGCCCCCGGTCTCGCTGAAGGTGCGATCGAGCACCTCCACCGGGCACTCGCGATAGCCCTGGTAGATTTCTTCGTAAGCGTCGACGACGCGCTTGGGCGTATCGAGCACGCCTTCGCGCCCCGGATTGTCGCCGGCATAGGCGATCAGCGTACGCACGGCAGCTTCCGCCTGCTCGCGCGACGGACGCGGCTCGACCGGCGCGGGCGCTGCGCGCACGTGCTCGGACAAGCCCTGCTTGGGCCAAGGCGCAATATTCGAAGGATTGTTCTTCGCATCCATGACGGGTCTCTCCGTTCGACCGGCGGAACATCGCCGGGAGTGTCACCGGGTGGCCGCGTCAGTTAACCCCTGAGGGCTGGACGCCGCATTCCCATTCTGCATGGCTTTTCGCCATCCCCCGCGGGCCGAATAGCTCTTTCCGCACCGTAGGTTCCACCCCTATATATTCGTTTGCGCCGCCGAGGCAATGCGGCGCTGGAGCATTCGTTAAAACCTCAATGTTGAACGACGTTTACAACGCCAAAATCCTGGAACTGGCGGGTAATATCCCCCGCTTGGGGCGTTTGCCTGCGCCCGACGCCAGCGCCACGGCCCATTCCAAGCTGTGCGGTTCGACCGTCACCGTCGACCTCACGATGAAGGGCGGCGAAGTCGCCGATTTCGCCCATGACGTGAAGGCCTGCGCGCTCGGCCAGGCTTCGTCCTCGATCATGGCGCGCCACGTCGTCGGCTCGAAGCCAGACGAACTGCGCGCCCTGCGCGACACCGTGCGCAAGATGCTGAAGGAGAATGGCCCGCCACCGACCGGCAAATGGGCCGACATCGCCGTGCTCGAGCCGGTGCGCGACTACAAGGCACGCCACGCCTCGACGATGCTGACCTTTGATGCCGTCGTTTCGGCTCTCGATCAGATCGAGCGCAAGCAGCCGGCTCCTTAAGCCCACTTACTTGGCCGCCGACGCGAGTCCACCCGCCCTGTGCGCCGGCAAGGATGCGCGATCGCCGAGCGACCTGCGGCAACCTGAAACAAGCTGTGGCAGGTTCTGCTGCGCGCCGGTATTGCCGAGTTGAATCGCCGTGAAGACCCCATCGCTCTTGGTGGTGATCATCATCGAGTGATTGCCGGCGGCGGCGAAGGCGCCGATCAGCTCCGCCGGCACCGACGCCGACGCGTAGGTCACGAGCTCAAACGGATCACTGCGGCGTTCCGAGGACACCACTTTCAGTCCGGCCATGCTGCTGCCTGCTGCCACGGTCACCGTGCCAAGCTGCGCCGGAAGTGGAGCGTGATGTCCGTCGCGGCGGTGCTCGACGTAGCTGACGTCATAGCTGTCCGGATTGGCGCCGCAGGCGACGATCAGATCGAAGCTGCCGATATCCTCGCCGGATACTGTCAGCGGATGACGCCGCGCCAGCGCCGCCGAACCCTTGCGGTCGACCACCGCCCAGCGCTGTTCGCTGATTGCGGTCGCGCGCACGCCATCGGTCATGCGCGGCAATTGCTGCACGACCGTCGGCGGCGGCGTCGCCACAACTGTGGCTGCGGCAACGGGCTGGGCAACGATGTCAGGGCTCGACATCCGGGTGCGGCTGATTTCGACGCCCGTCATGGTGTGCATCGGCTCCCACGGCGGGATGCGCAGCGCGAGGTCGAGCAATTCGATCGAGGCGCCCATTTCGGCCGTGTACTCGGCGAGCTTGCCGATGTCGCGCTGGACCAGCACGAGATCTTCGGCGGAATAGCTCGCCGCGGTCGGATCCTCGCGGCGATCACCGAGCCAGATCTGGTGCACCATCACGCGCGCTTCCGGCGGCACCGAGCGGTGAACGCCGGCAATGACCAGGAAGGCGCACATGGATTCGCAATCGGCATGCGGCGACAGCTTGGCGCGCGGGATGCCGCGGTCGGCGCCATCGAGGTCGATGACCCGGCCGACGGTGGTATCGAGGCTAAGGCGGCGGATTTCGCGGCCGAGCGCAATCGCGCCATGGACCGAGCCGCCATCGCTATCGAGCACGACGGTCGCGCCGGTCAGATCGCGGTCCTGCGCGAACAATTGGAAGTCGTGCGGCGTGTCGGCAGTAATCGCGCCGGCGGCCGAAATCCAAAGTCGGCATTTTGCGGCGCAGCCCTGCGCCGGGCCTTCCTGGCGCAATTCAAAGCGCATCGGCAGCGTGCGATCGGAGCCGCGCGATGTCGCCGGCATGAGGATCGCCGGTACCGCGAGCACAAACGCCAGAGCAGCCGCAAGGGAGCGACTCATTTAAGACCCCCGTCTATCGCCGCCGTCTGTTTTTGTTATGCGCGTGGTTGAACCACGTTCTGTCTTGTTGGGTGGCGGCACGATCCCCGTCTTTGATGTGACAAAGTAAAGTCAGGGCAGATTCGGGTCTAGAGTAAAATAAAGGCCGACGCACGACTTTTTTGCCGAGGAAGCGGGCAAAATTCGTGGCCCGAAAGGCACTTACGGAACTTGGCGCAGCTTGCTTTGGAACCCGAAACGGAACTTTGATGAGCGCGATGAGCGATAACCGCGAGACAAACAGCACCCGCCCTCGCGCGCCTGCCGCGGCTCGCCGGCCGCGGTCTCGTTCTGGTCTATCGCACCACGCTGTCGCCGCTGATTGGTCCGCGCTGCCGTCACCTGCCGACGTGCTCGGATTACGCCGAGCAGGCGATCGACCGATTCGGTCTGTGGGCCGGCTCATGGATGGCGCTCGCGCGCATCTTGCGCTGCCACCCGTGGGGCACGGCGGGGCTCGACTTCGTGCCTGCCGACTTGCCGCAGGACGCGCGCTGGTTTTTGCCGTGGCGCTACGGGCGCTGGCGCGGCACCAACGAGACGCCATCCGCCTAGTTGCGCGGCGCAATTCGCCTGCTATATCGAGTTCCACGCTTACCTGCATTCGTAGGCAGCGAGTGAGCAAAGGAGATGCGAATGGTCGCTTTGACCTTTCCCGACGGCGCACGCCGTGAGTATCCCCAAGGCACCACGGGTCTGGACATCGCCAAGGGCATTTCGCCCTCGCTGGCGAAGCGGACTGTCGCCATGGCGCTCAACGGCACGGTCGTCGATCTCGCCGATCCGATCGACAAAGACGCCAAGATCGAATTCCTGACGCGCGAGGACCCGCGCGCGCTCGAATTGATCCGTCACGACACGGCCCACGTGCTGGCCGAGGCGGTGCAGTCGCTGTGGCCGGGGACACAAGTCACCATCGGCCCGGTGATCGAGAACGGCTTCTATTACGATTTCTTCCGCAACCAGCCGTTCACGCTGGAAGACCTGCCCGTCATCGAGAAGAAGATGAAGGAGATCGTCGCCCGCGACAGGCCCTTCTCTAAAGAGGTGTGGTCGCGCGAGCAGGCGAAGAAAACCTTCCGCGACATGGGCGAGAATTTCAAGGTCGAGCTGATCGACGCCATTCCGGCCGACCAGCAGATCAAGATCTACAAGCAGGGCGACTGGTTCGATCTCTGCCGCGGCCCGCACATGACGTCGGTCGGCAAGGTCGGCAACGCTTTCAAGCTGATGAAGGTCGCAGGCGCTTACTGGCGCGGCGACAGCAACAATCCGATGCTGACGCGCATCTATGGCACCGCCTTCGCCAAGCAGGACGAGCTCGATGCCTATCTCAAACAGCTCGAGGAAGCCGAGAAGCGCGATCATCGGCGCGTCGGCCGCGAGATGGACCTCTTCCACTTCCAGGAAGAAGCGCCCGGCTCGGTGTTCTGGCATCCGAAAGGCTGGACGTTGTTCCAGGCGCTGGAGAACTACATCCGTCGCCGCCAGGCCGAATTCGGCTTCGCCGAAGTCAATGCGCCGCAGCTGATGGACTCCTCGCTCTGGGTCGCCTCGGGCCACATGGCGACCTTCCGCGATGCCATGTTCCTGACGCAGCCGCGCGAAGACGACGAACGCGTCTTCGTCATCAAGCCGATGAACTGCCCCGGCCATATCCAGATCTTCAAGAACGGGCTGAAGTCGTATCGCGACCTGCCCTTCAAGCTCGCCGAGTTCGGCAAGGTCCACCGCTTCGAGCCGTCCGGCGCGCTGCACGGCCTGATGCGCGTGCGCGCCTTCACGCAGGACGACGCCCACGTCTTCATCACCGAGGATCAGATCGCCGAGGAATCGCTCAAGATCAACAACCAGATCCTGTCGATCTACGAGGATTTCGGCTTCTCCGACGTGCGCATCAAGTTTTCCGACCGTCCCGAGAAGCGCATCGGCGACGAGGCGGTGTGGGACAAGGCGGAAGCCGCGCTGATGGCGGCGCTCAAGGAGAGCGGCCGGCCGTGGACGCTCAACAAAGGCGAAGGCGCCTTCTATGGCCCGAAGCTCGAGTACGTGTTGCGCGACGCCATCGGCCGCGACTGGCAATGCGGCACGGTGCAGGTCGACCTCAACATGCCGGGACGGCTCGGCGCCTTCTACATCGACGAGCACTCCAACAAGGTGACGCCGGTGATGCTCCACCGCGCCATGTTCGGCTCGCTCGAACGCTTCACCGGCATCCTGATCGAGCACTATGCCGGCCATCTGCCGCTGTGGCTGTCGCCGGTGCAGGCGATCATCGCCACCATCACCGACGACGCCAACGATTACGCACGCCAAGCCGTCGAGGCCGCGCGCAAAGCCGGGCTGCGCGTCGCGGAAGACCTGCGCAACGAGAAGATCAATTACAAGGTCCGCGAGCACTCGCTTGCCAAGGTCCCTGCCCTGTTGGTCGTCGGCAAGAAGGAGGCGGCCGAGCGCACGGTCTCGGTGCGCCGGCTCGGCCAGGAGAAGCAGGAGGTGATGCCGCTCGACGCCGCGCTCAAGGCGCTCGCCGCCGAAGCCGTGCCACCGGACGTGCGGCGCGCTACTTCAGGCTGACGATATAGGCCGCGAGGTCCGCGGCTTCGGTCCGCGACAGACTCATGTCCGGCATCTTCGGGTGCGGCGCCATCAAATAGAACGCGACCATCGGCGCATCGATGTGCGGTCTCCTCGCGACTTCCGAGAACGGCGGCGCCTGGGTGGTCGCTTCCTTCTGATGGGGTCCGACGAGGTGGCATGTCGCGCACCAGCGCTCGGCCAGTGTCTTGCCGTGAGCGGCATCGGCGGCCCAGGCGCTCGCGGGCGCTGCCAGAACTGTGAGTGAAAGCAGCACGGCGAAAAGTCTTGTCATGTGGGACGGACTCGCAAGGGTTAAGCTCGCGCGATCATACACACCGCCGCGCCGCGCGTCCCATGCGACTCTCCTCTCTGGGAAAACTCAGCGGCCGGCCGCGGCGTGTGCCAGCGGCAGTTCGTCGGCCGCGGCGGCCGCATATTGCGGTTCGAGGATCGCGAGGAAGCGCTCCGCCCATTGCGACAGGTCGTTCGCCACGAGAGCGTTGAAGTTCGCCTGATGCCGCTGGCGCCGCTCGGCGAGCGGCATGGCGAGGGCGCGGTTGATGGCGTTGCCCACGCCCTCCGGGTCGTAAGGGTTGACCAGCACCGCCGAGGTCAGCTCACTCGCGGCGCCGGCAAAGCGCGACAGGATCAGCACGCCCGGATCCTCAGGATCTTGGGCGGCGACGAATTCCTTCGCCACCAGGTTCATGCCGTCGCGCAGCGGTGTCACCAACGCGGCGCGCGCCGCGCGATAGAGCCCGGTGAGCGCGGTGCGGCTGTGCGCCTTGTTGATGTAACGCAGCGGCGTCCATGACGCCTCGCCATAGGCGCCGTTGATGCGGCCGACCGCCTCGCCGACCTTGCGGCTGATGTCGGCATATTCCGGGATGCCACTGCGGCTGCGCGGCGTGATCTGGAGATAGGTCACCTTGCCGCGCCAATCCGGAAATTTACCGAGGAAGCGCTCGAACGCGTCCATGCGCTCGGGAATGCCCTTGGTGTAGTCGAGGCGGTCGACGCCGATGATCATGGCGCGGCCGGACAGGCTATCGAGCACCTCGCGCACGAACGCGGAGCCGATGGCGCGGCGGGCCAGCCGCGACAGCACTTCGGTTTCCACGCCGACCGGGAAATGGCCGATCTTCACGGTGCGGTCGCCGAAGGCGAAGCTGTCGCCGTTGACGCGCTTCAAGCCCACTTCGTTGGCGAGATAGCGCGAGAAGTTGACGGCGTCGGTCTCGGTCTGGAAGCCGACCAGATCGTAGTGACCGAGCGCCGGGATGAGCTGTTCGTGATTGGGCAGCGCCGTGAGTATCTCCGGCGGCGGGCACGGGATGTGGATGAAAAAACCGATGCGGTTCTTGTGGCCGCGTTCGCGCAAGGCACGCGCGAATGGGATCAAGTGATAGTCGTGCACCCAGATGATGTCGTCGGGCCGCAGATACTTCTCGAGATGGCGGGCGAAATATTCGTTGACGCGAAAATAGCCGCCGAGATCGCGCCGCGTGAATTCGGCGAGATCGAGCCGGTAATGCAGGATCGGCCACAGCACCCGGTTGGCAAAGCCGTTGTAGAACTCGTCGTAGTCGTCCTTGCGCAGGTCGACCGTCAGATACGTGGTGTTGTCCTGTTCGACCATCTTGGCGTCGCCCGGCTGGTCGTGGACCCGGCCGCTCCAGCCGAACCATAAGCCGCCGCGGCGGCGCAGCGCGGCGCGGATCGCAACTTCGAGGCCGCCGGCGCGGGCGCTGCCGTCGGGCACACCAACGCGGTTCGATACGACGACGAGGCGTGGCAAAGCCGCTTTCCCCAACTCCATCTCGAATTGCTTGGCGTTTGGCCCAAACCTGCCGTCAGAAAAATAACCGTCGCCGCTCTCAAGCGCGTCGATCAACATGATGCACCCCGTCGCGGCGCCTCACATGCAAAGTTGCGATTTCAGGTGTTTTTCAGAGCAAGCATGCAGGTATCCGCGGAGGGATAACGCAGAACCCGCCCCGAAGTTCAAATTTGGTTGCAGATTGCGACGACCAGGAACTAACGCAATGACAGCAGGCTCAGGCCCGCGCGCACCTCGTCCGGCGTCGAGAATATTCCGGCGAGCCCCGGGAATTTGCGGCCCACGGAGTAACCTTTGCCGCGCAATGTGGGCAGCACAGCGAAAACAGATTCATCGGTGACGTCGTCGCCGATAAAGACGGGCTCGCGGCCGGCAAATGGTGCAAGTTTCATGAGCTTTCGGACAGCGTCGCCTTTGCTGACGCCCGAACGTTTGATTTCGAACATGGCCTTGCCGAGCAGCACCTCCAGCGGTTCATGCGGAAATGCGGCGCGGATGCGGCTCACCAGTTCGCGCAGACGTGGTTCCTCTTCTGGCGACTGGCGGTAGTGCAATGCGACCGAATAGCCCTTGTCCTCGACCAGCACGCCGGAACCCGTGGCCGCCTGGGCGAGCTGGTGGCGGAGTTGTTCCGGCAGGGGCTCAACGCCGAGCATGATCTCGCCGCCGCGCAAGCGCATTTCGGCGCCGTGGCCGCCGACCGCCGGCAGTTTGAGTGGCGAGAACAGCTTGTCAATGTCGCGGATCGGCCGGCCGCTCACCAGCGCGAGCCCACCGCCCGTGCGCTCAAGCAGGCGTTCGAGCGAACGGCAGAGCGCCCCCGGGACATGAACCTCGAACGGCGATGGACCGAGATCGATCAGCGTGCCGTCGACGTCGAGGAGCAGTGCGACGGTAGCGAGGTCGAGAGCGGCGAAATCCTCGATTGCCTGGTGCCCGGCCGGGTCTGCCATCAGCGCGCCAGCACCTCGACGTCGCCATCGACGCCGGTGACGACCTTGAACTCGCGCTCGAACACCTTGCCCTCGTTGCGGGCGATGGCGCGGTATTCGCCCTCGGCGAGGATGACGCGCGGGAAGGCGCCGATGGACTCCTTGATGACGTCGCCGCCCGGCGTCAGCACCGACCAGGCGGTATTGGCGAGCGCCTCGCCACCCTTCTCGGCGACCAGCTTCAACGTAATGGCGGCAGCGCGATGAGTGACAGTGACGTCGGTCAGTTTACCGGCCTGAACCCGGATGTCGGAGCGCACGACCGCGTTGGCATCGCCGTAATTCGAGACAATGTAATAGGTGCCATCCGGCACCACCACGACGCTGCCCGTCGTCACGTGATCGGCGATCGGCCGGCGATCGCCCGGCTCGAATTGGCTGCCCTTGAACACCGTGAAGGAGATCTGGCTCGACGGGATCAAGGCATCGCCGACGCGGCCTTCGATACGAAGGCCGCCGGCCGGGAGATCGAACTGCTCGCGCACCGTCGGCCCGCTCAAGGTTACAGGCTTGACCGCGTTGGCAAGTCCGAAGCCGACATGCACGACGTAACTGCCGGCCGGCAGCACAAGCGTGGGCGCCGCGGACTTGTCTTCCTTGACCAGCGGATAGTTGCCGTGCGCGTCGGGCTTCGAGCCATAGACGCGCCAGGTGAGACCGCCATCGATCTGCGGCGCGTCGGAACCGAAACGTGCCGAGAGCGCCAAAGCCACTTGGCCCGCGGGGACCATCGGCGCCGCCTGCTGCGGGGCCGCCGGACGCGACGGCGTCGGCCATTGCGACGCGCCGCCGCCAGGACCGAACACTTCGCCGCGCGTCACCGGCGACGGCGAGATCAGTCCGGTTGTCGGCGTGTTGGAAAATAAAAGGCTGGGCCCGGTCTGCTGCGCGATGGTCGCGCTCGGAAGAAGCAGCGCGACGATGAACGCAAGCCTTGGCCAAAGCCGGCCGCTCACAGCGGCATTTGCGGGAGGGTTGCGCATGCGGGGGCTTTTTCCGACCAAATCGGGGCGATTTCAAGCCGTTACGGCGGTTTGTCACTGGTTGGTCGCTATGGTACTCGCAAACGCCGTTAATTTGAGGACGAAATGCCTGACGCTTTGCAGCTTTTGAAGACCCGCCGCTCGGTGAAGCCGATTGAATTGGGCGGGCCCGCCCCCTCGCCGGCGGAAATTGACACATTGCTCACGATTGCCGCGCGGGTGCCCGATCATGGCAAGCTGGCGCCTTGGCGTTTCATCGTGTTCGAGGGCGACGCGCGAATGGCCGCGGGTGAAAAGATCGCCGCCATTTTTCGCGAGCAACGCGCCGACGCCACGGCCGAGCAGATCGACTTCGAGCGCAAGCGGCTGGCGCGCGCACCGCTGGTGATCGCGGTCGTCAGCCGCGCCGGTCCGCACGTGAAGATCCCCGAATGGGAGCAGGAGCTGTCCGCTGGCGCCGCCAGCATGAGCCTCGTCATTGCTGCCCACGCCATGGGCTATGCCGCGAGCTGGATCACCGAATGGTATGCGTATGACCGCCGCGTACTCGACGCGCTTGGGCTCGCCGCTAATGAACGCATCGCGGGCTTCGTCCATATCGGCCGGCCGGCGAAGCCACCCGAAGATCGCGAACGGCCGAAGCTCGGCGACATCGTCACCCGGTACTCGGCGGGCCACGTCTGAACGTACGGTTCCGCGCCGCGTTTAACGATAATGTAAGCTGGCAGGCGCACCCTGCCGGTGTCACGTTTTGGTCACAAGACTCCGCCAGCAGTCTTCACCATAGCGCCGTGAAGCGCTTGCCGAGCAATCGGCCTGGCTCGATCATCGGGACTGGGGAGAGACCGTTTGGTTTTTGAGGGACTATTCGCGCGCGGGCGCAACGGCAGCAACGGCGATCGCTCGACCGAAGCGACCACCACGCAGGCAAAACCGGCATCGACCCGCCCCATCATCGGGCTCGCGCTCGGCGGCGGCGCTGCGCGCGGCTTTGCCCATATCGGCGTGATGCGCACGCTGGCGGCACATGACATTGTGCCGGACGTCATCGTCGGCACCTCGATCGGCGCGGTGGTCGGCGGCTGCTACGCGGCAAAGCAACTCGACACGCTGGAAACCTGGGCGCGCTCGCTCACCGTGCGCACCATCCTCGGCAATCTCGACATCAACCTGACCGGCTCCGGGCTTATCCGCGGCAATCACCTCGCCCGACAGCTCGAAGCGGCGATTCCCGACATTCGGATCGATGACCTGCCGCTGCGCTTTGCGGCCATCGCCACCGAATTCAATACCGGCCACGAAATCTGGCTGACGCGCGGCCGCCTGTCGGACGCGCTGCGTGCCTCCTACGCGCTGCCGGGAATTTTCCCGCCGGTGCTGATCGGCGAGCGCTGGCTGGTTGACGGCGCGCTCGTCAATCCTGTGCCGGTCTCGGCCGCGCGGGCGCTCGGCGCGCGCGTCGTGATCGCGGTCAATCTCAATTCCGATCTGTTCGGCCGCGGCACCATCATCGCGAGCCACGGTTCGGACGAGGCCGACGAGGCCGCAGCCGCCGAGGCTGCGCACGGCAACGGCGGACTGCTTGGCATGTTCGGTGGCGAACGCTTTCTGCGCCGCCATTTCATCGGCCGACGCGGCCAGCCGAGCATTCCGACCGTCATGATCGAAGCCTTCAACGTCATGCAGGACCGCATCACGCGCGCGCGCCTCGCCGGCGACCCCGCCGACGTGATGGTAAGCCCACGCCTCGGCGGCGTCGGCTGGTTCGACTTCCACCGCGCCGAAGAGGCGATTGCCATCGGCGCCGAAGCGACCGAAAAAGCACTCGAAGGCATCAACGAGGCAATTGCCGCGCTCTCGCACGCGCCCGGGGCGAATGGTTAGACGCGCTAATCCGCCAACCCGCTAGGCCGTGCGGATGTAATCCCGCATCGCCTCGGATTCCTGTTCGATCTCGCCGACGCGATGCTTGACCACGTCGCCGATCGAGATCAGTCCGGTCAGCTTGCCGCCACGCACGACCGGCATGTGGCGAAATTTCCCGGCCGTCATGCGCTCCATGATCGAGGCGCAGCTTTCGTCTTCGCCGCAGGTCTCGACCTCGCGCGTCATGGTCTGGCCAACCTGCGAGTCGAGCGCGGACGCGCCTTGCTCCGCCAGCGCCCGAACGATGTCGCGTTCCGACAAGATGCCGGCAAGCCGTCCGCCGGCGCCGCGGATCACCAACGCGCCGATGCGATGCTTGGCCAAAGTCTTTATTGCTGCAGCAAGCGTAGCCGTCGGCTCGATGCCGACAATGTCGCCGCCCAAGTTTTTCTTGGCGGCCAGAATCGTCTTGACGTTCATGGCAGCCTCCTAGCGCCCGTGCACGCAGGGGCCCTGCGATTCCGGGCTGCTGAAAAACGATCCTCCCGACGGCCGGTTCCGTCAACGCGCGAAGTTGCAAATCAGATCGCGCAGCTATGCATTCGCTAATGCCGCATTGCAGCAGGATCGTCGAAGGATTCGACTTCGGGTGGCGGATCGAACCACGAGAACAGCAACAGGCCGGCGATGAAGCCGCCGATATGCGCCTGCCAAGCGACCACCTCTTTGTTGCCGGTGAGCGGCGTCGACCAGAGCCCAAAGACGAAATTCAAGCCGAACCACACGACCAGGAAGGCGATCACCGCCGGCTCACGCAGCACGCGCGCGAGCGGCAAGGCTGGCACACGATAGTCGGCGTCGCCACCGCTGCGGCGGAAGCTGAGCGGGCCGCCGCGCTGAAATGCAAAACGCATGGCCGCCGCCATCGTGCCTGAGATTGCAGCCGACGCGCCGATCACCGGCGCCTGCTGCCCGCCATACGCAAACAGATGCGCGATGGCGCCGGCCGCCGCGGTGACGCAAAAGAAAATGATAAAGCGCGCCACGCCGAAGCGCCGCGCCACCGCCGAACCGAAGGCAAGAAACCAGATTGCGTTGACGCCGAGATGCGTCCAACTCGCGTGCAGGAACGCGTAGGTCACGAACGTCCAGATCTGCGCGCCGAAGCCGCCCGGCAATCCGCCGTCCGGCAACAGTCCCGATCCGTAACGCGACGGATCGAACACGAACAGCAGCAGCAATTCGTTGTCCTGCGCCGGCGTCAGCGCGAATGTCCGCACGGCGTGAATGAACGCCATGATGGCCAACATCACCACGATCACGGGCGGGATGTTGAAGATGGGTTCGCGGTGGACGGCGGGATCGGTCATGCGCGGGCGGCGCAGTTAGGACGGTTATTTGCCCGGCTGCAAGCCGTGGTCGCCAAAAGGAAAAAGGAGGGCTTTCGCCCTCCCTCGAGCCGCGCTCTGCGGGGTCGTTGCTTGCGCCTCGCGGCGCTGGTCACGTCCCTTCGCCTCCCCGTGGCTCTAAACAGTTGTGCGCCTGAAGGTTCTTAGAGGCGTCGGGTGTGGATCGCCGCGACCATAACAAAATCGCGCGGCCTGCCAATTCGATTGTCGTCTTAAGACTAATTCGCGAGCGCGCAGCACGCGCGGCTCGCTCGGCACGCGCCCTGCTCCACCCCCTCCGTCGCGACGAAAAACCGGCCGCTCTTGTCCCGATCGGGGACAGCCGGGCCGGAACACGTCTCGCGACGGCACAGAGGTGGCGCATGAAGCACGTTTCGACGCGGGCCGTATTCGAATACTGGGACAAGCGCCGGGGCGTCCGTCCCGCGCCCGATCGCGCCGACATCGACCCGAGCGAAATCCGTCTCGCGCTCGGCGACACATTCATGCTGACGGCGGATTTCGTCGATCAGCACCGCTTCCGCCTTGCCGGGACGCGCGTCTGCGCGCTGTTCTGCCGCGAGCTCAAGGGCGAGATTTTCTCCGACGCCTTCGGCGATCCGAGCCGCGAGGCCGTCGAGAAGCTGCTGACAATCGTTAACGAGGAGAAGGTCGGCATCGTCTCCGGCCTCACGGCGCGCACGCAGGAGGGCCAGGGAGCCGAGCTCGAAATGCTGCTGCTGCCGCTCGCCCACAACGGCCACGCCCGCATCCGGGCGCTCGGCGTGATGGCGCCGGTGGTGCCGCCCTATTGGCTCGGCGCCCAGGCCGTAACCTCGCTCGAATTGGTCACCCTGCGCCATATCGGGCCTGAGGTGAAAACCCGCCCTGCAGCCAAATTCGGCCGTCTGGCGGACGGTAGCCGGCAGCGCCACGGCTTTACGGTCTATAGCGGCGGGCTCGAAACACCGACCGGCGAGCGCACCGGCTAACGGCGCGTTAACGATAGGCACCTAGGGTCGCAAACGGCGCATCAAACACGCCGTTTTTAGCCATGGCACTGCCTCTGACCAAGCCGAAGTTTTTGCCGTTGGCCGAGGAACGCCGGCGATTCCAGCGCGTCAAAGTCAACCTGCTTGGCCGCTACATGCTGTCCGACCGGCGCGAATTCCCGTGCCAGGTCATCAATATGTCCCCCGGCGGCATGGCGCTGGTCGCGCCCGTTGTCGGCCTGCCGAACGAGCGGGTCATCGCCTATGTCGACCACCTCGGCCGTCTCGAGGGCAAGATCGCGCGCCTCATCGACAATGGGTTCGCCATGACCATCGCCGCGAGCCCGCGCAAGCGCGATAAGCTCGCTGCGCAACTGACCTGGCTCGCCAATCGTCACATCTTGAACCTGCCGGAAGACCGCCGCCACGGCCGCTTCACGCCGCGCAATCCATTGGCAAGGCTGATCCTGCCCAACGGCAACAACGTCGCCTGCCGCGTGATCGACCTGTCGCAATCCGGCGCCGCCGTGGCCATTGCGCCGGACCTGCGTCCCGCGGTCGGCATGATGATCATGATCGGCAAGACGCAAGGGCGCGTGGTGCGCCACATCGATGACGGCTTCGCCATCGAATTCACGCGCCTCCAGCATCCCGATTTCCTCGAAGACAGCGTGACCGGCGAATAGACTGAGCGCCCGGTCAATGCGATGCGTAAAATTGCGCGCATCGCGAACTCGTTTCCCAGCCCTCACAACCCGGTTTTGACGCGGTAACCGGCGCCGCCACACGGTAAACGCCGCCGGCGTTTCACGCCGCGCGCACGCGCCGTTGCTGGCGTTTCGCGCTTAATAGAGACAATTTGAATCAATACGTATTCGCTAAGATTTTAGACGAATTCTATTCCAATTTTCTCAGTATTCGTCTCAGTCTTTACTCAGGTTCTACTTAAAACGACTTGCTCGACTTAGCCGCGATGCAAAAGCTTTCTGCGAATAGTGGCCCCAACGAGACGGGAAGGGGTCGCAGATGTGGCGTAACAAATTTTGGAGCGGGGTCATCGCCGGCGCGGCGCTGGCGGGCTCCGCGGGCATGAGTTCGGCGGCTGAGCATTTCACCTACGCGTCGATCGCGCGCGAGCCGGCAACCTACGAGTTCGTCGGCGTAACGGCAAAAGCGCCGATCGGCTGGGTCGAGTTCTGCGTCGAATACAAACCGGAGTGCAACACCAAGCCATCGACACCGCGCGATGTGGTGCTCACGCCCAAGGCCTGGGCCGATCTGGTCAAGGTCAACACCTGGGTCAACGACAGCATCAAGCCGATGACCGACATGGATCATTGGGGCGTGGTCGAGCGCTGGAATTACCCGGACGACGGCTACGGCGATTGCGAGGACTACGTGCTGCTCAAGCGGCGCATGCTGATGAAGGCTGGCTGGCCGCGTGAAGCACTGCTCATCACCGTCGTGCGCGACAAGAAGGACGAAGGCCACGCCGTGCTCACGGTAAAGACCAATCGCGGCGAGTTCATTCTCGACAATCAGGAGGCCGAAATCCTGCCCTGGACACGGACCGGCTACCACTTCGTGAAGCGGCAGTCGCAGTCGGATCCGAACATCTGGGTCAATTTGGGCGCACCGCGCACGGCGCCGCCCGTGGTCTCGGCCCGATAGGACATAACGAAATCGCGCTCCCGGTCACGTCCCCACCCCTCCCCGTCCCCAGACCGGGTTCGCGAGCGGCAGGCCCTCCCCCAAGGGCCTGCCGCACCCATTTTGGGTGGACGAAGCCCAATTATTCCGGATGCTGGCACCGCGGCGTATGATGCCGGCGCTCACGATGAGCGGCGCTCGGGGCGCGGGGCAACTTGTCAGAAAATCAAATTGCGCAGTCGATCGACCCGCAACTGCTCAATATTCTCGAGTGTCCACGCGATCATTCTGCACTCGCGCTCCGAGGCAGTCGGCTCTGCTGTGCCGAAGGCCACGAGTATCCGATCGTCAATGGCATCCCGGTTTTTCTCCTCGCCGAGGCCGAGCCGACGATCGGCATCGTCACGGCTTCGTTGCAGGCTGCGGAAACCGGAAACGGCGGACCCCTGTATGTCGATACACTCGGTCTCTCCGACGAGCTGAGAAGCCGCGTCGCGCGCGAGTGGAACCCCGATAGCGCAGTCGACTCCGCCATCGCCTATCTCGTCGGCGCAACATCCGGCCACGGCTACGCTGGTCTCATCGGCAAATTGATGAGCTATCCAATTCCGGACGTTCCGATCGGCGACGGTGACGGCGAGCTTCTCCTGGACATCGGCGCGAGCTGGGGCCGCTGGTCCGTGTCGGCCGCACGCAAGCATTGGCGGGTCGTCGCGCTCGATCCATCGCTCGGCGCGTTGATGGCCGCGCAAAGGGCCTTCGCGGCCGCGCATCCGGACATTCGCTTCGTATGCGGAGACGCGCGCTACCTGCCCTTCAAGCCGAACACGTTTCGCGGCGCCTTCTCCTATTCGGTACTTCAGCATTTTGCAGAAGCGGATACGGAGCGCGCCATCGCCGAGATCGGCCGCACGCTGCGGAGCGGGGGATTTGCCCGAATTCAGGTGGCGGCGGCGGGCGGATTGAGATCGCGATACATTGTGAGCCGGCCTGACTATATCAGCAGCGGTCGGTTCCGGGTCCGGTATTGGCGCCTCAAGGACCTGCGGACTGTATTCGACAGCCATATCGGGCCACCGCGCCTGTTGGCGGAAGCGTTCGGCGGTCGCGGACTTCTCCCCGAAGATTGGAACGTCGTTTCGCTGCGCGCAAAGGTCCTGATCGCGATGTCGGCGGTCTTGAAGAAGCTCAGCCGCATCCTGCCAATCCTCGTCGATTTTGCCGACAGCGTTTACGTCATCGCCATCAAGCGCTAGCGCGCCGGTTCCGCCGTCCACGCGATTGTCACGATGCGGCCAGACTGGCGGCAATTTTCAGAGCAAGGCTTGGTGCGGGAGCGACGCCACCAGTCCAGCGAGATTCCCATGCAACAGCGAATTGATGTCACCAAAGTGAGCCCCGCCGCCTTCAAAGCGGTGGCCGCGCTGCAGGCCTTCGTCGACCAGTCCGGTCTCGACGCTAAATTGCGCGAGCTCGTCAAGATCCGCGCCTCGCAGATCAACGGCTGCGCCTACTGCCTTGCCATGCACACGCGCGAGGCGCGCAAGATCGGCGAAACCGACGAGCGCATGCATCTGCTCGATGCCTGGCGCGAAGCGCCTGTCTTCACCGCGCGCGAGCGTGCGGCGCTCGCCTGGACCGAGGCGCTGACTTTGATCGCGCAGGGCCACGTGCCGGACGAGGTCTACGACCACGTGCGCAAGCAATTTTCGGAGAAAGAGATCGTCGATCTCACCGCGGCGGTGTGCGCCATCAATAGCTGGAACCGTATTGCGATCTCGTTCCGCGCCACGCCGCAGGTCGAGAGCGCACGGGTGGCCGCTTAGCCGATGCGCTTCAGGCCCTTCATGTAGCGCTTCCAGCGCTTGACGTAGATGTCGGCGCCGCCGCGGATCATTTCCGCCGCCTTCTCGTCGAGCGTACGGATGACACGCGCCGGCGCGCCGACGATCAACGAGTTATCCGGGAAGCTCTTGCCCTCGGTGACGACGGCGCCGGCGCCGACCAGCGAGTTGACGCCGATCTTGGCGCCGTTGAGCACGATCGCACCCATGCCGATCAGGCTGTTATCGCCGACGGTGCAGCCGTGCAGGATGACGTTGTGGCCAATCACGCATTCGCGGCCAATCGTCAGCGGAAAGCCAGGATCGGTGTGCAGCGTGCAATTGTCCTGGACCTGCGAGCGTTCGCCGAGTTCGATCCACTCGTTGTCGCCGCGCAGCACCGCGCCGTACCAGACACTCGCTTCGGTCTTGAGCCGCACGCGACCGATCACCACGGCGCTGTCGGCGATGTAGTATTGCCCGTCGCCCGGAAACTCCGGCGCCTGGCCCTCGAATTCGTAAATCGGCATTCCCCGCTCCTTGCGGGAGAACTTGCACGAACGGCGGTGGCGAGAAAAGGCTCTAGACGAGCAGTCCGCAGGCCTCGAGGCTCGTCACGATGACGAGGCCCGACATCAGGCTCCAAAAGCCCGCGATCACGGTGGCGAGAAAGACGAACTCGAAGCGGCGGCCTTCCTGCTTCCGGGCGAGCAGCGTGTTGCGCATGATCAGGAACGGCGCCGACAGCATCAGCAGCGGCACGGCGGCAACCGCGGCGGCGCTCGGGCCGGTGCTGATCATGCCGAAGGTCGGCAGGCGGTCGGTCGCGAGCTGATAGGCGGACGAGCACAGGCCGGCGATGGCAAAGCCCAAAGCGACCGCAAGCAACATTTGTACGGATTCCGGCGTCATTTCTGCCTCAACGCAATACAGGCGGCCTTTGTGACAAAGGCCCCGGGCGGGGGCCAGCACATCCTTAACAGAAGGTTAACGCCGCGATCCGGGCGGTAGCGGGCGGCGTGGCATAATCGGGGTTGATTCGAATTCGGGGGGGCCAGGTGGCCTACATCACGCATCCGCGTCGCCATCGCCGGCGTGCCGCCGGCCACAACCCGCTGACCGCACCGCTACTCGCGTTCGCCGGCGCCGTGCTGATCGCCGCGCTCTACGTCACCTACGTGCTGTGGCCGCGCTGGCCGCAGGCGCAGGTCTCGCTCAATGCGCCGGCGCTGCCGATCGTGGTGTCAGGCGTCACCTTCAATATCGAGCCTGCCGCCATCCGCGAGGCGATCGAGCGCCGTCCCGGCACGCAGGATCGCGTCGACCTCTTCTATCTGTGGCCGTCGTTAGTGCCGCCTGACCCGGCGGTGAAGCCGACCATCGGCAATCCGGTCAATCCCAACGAGCGTCTGTTCGTAACGATCGCCGCGGGCGACGCCACCTTGCCGTTGCTCCAGCGCGTGCAGGACATCTATCCGCGCTATCTGGTGGCGGAACCGGTCGCCGGACCCGACGGACTGACGCTGCGCGGCTTCCGCGACGGGACGCCCTACCAAGGCGAAGAGCTCGTGTTCGAACAGGCTCAGCCCGAACATTTCCTCGCGCGTTGTTCGGAAAAAGGCGTGACCAATTCAGGCATCTGTCTCTTGGAGCGGCGCATCGGCAAGGCCGACATCACGTTCCGCTTCCCGCGCGATTGGCTGAGCAACTGGAAAAGCGTCGCCGCCGGCATCGACCGGCTGCTGGCGCGGCTGCACCCGGGCTGATCAGTCGACCAGGTCGACGTCCAAGATCGGCAATTCCAGGATGTATGAGCGGCGGCCTTTTTCGTTCTCGACGAACAGCACGCCGATGAATTCCTCGCCCAGATAGAGCTCGAGCGAGTCCATCTTCTTCGGCCGCGTCACCACCCGCAGGTTTTCGTTGTCGAACTTGCGCCGCAGATAGGCGTTGAGCGCCGGCACCGGCTGGATGCTGGGATCGTGGCCGAGCATGATCACCATGCGGAAATTATAGGAACGCTCGCCCTCGTCCTCGTCCGCCGTCAATTCGCCGGCGTCGTCTTCGCCGATGAAGATCTCGGCCGCGTCGCCCGCCTTCGGCACCACGCGAATGTTCTGGTTGCCGAACAGCTTCTTGAGATAGGCGTCGAGCTTTTTAACTTCCTGGACGTTCACCGGGCCGCTCCTTGTTGCGCTGCGCCTAGTTGCCCGATTGGGCGACCCGGCGCAAGCACATCAACCATCCAGCATGATGCCGTAAAGCATCTGGTCCATGGCGCGCGACGGCTCGGGACAGCCGGCCTCGCCCACCACCTTGGCCGGCACGCCGGCGACAGTCACATTGTTCGGTACCGATTTGATGACGACAGAGCCGGCGGCGATACGCGCGCAGTGACCGACTTCGATATTGCCGAGAATTTTCGCGCCGGCGCCGATCATTACGCCGCGGCGGATTTTCGGGTGGCGGTCCTCGTGCTCCTTGCCGGTGCCGCCGAGCGTGACGTCGTGCAGGATCGACACGTCATCTTCAATCAATGCCGTTTCGCCGACAACAAGGCCGGTCGCATGGTCGAGGAAGATGCCGCGGCCGATTTTGGCCGCCGGATTGATGTCGCACTGGAAGACGCTCGACGAACGGCTCTGCAGATAAAGCGCGAAGTCCTTGCGCCCCTTGCGTTGCAGCCAGTGCGCCAGCCGATGCGTCTGAATGGCGTGGAAGCCTTTGTAATAGAGCACCGGCTCGATGAAGCGCTGTGTCGCCGGATCGCGATCGACGGTGGCGACGATGTCGGCGCGGAAGGCTTCGCCAATCGTAGGTTCATCGTCCAGCGCGTCGCCGAAGGCCTGCCTGATAAGATCGCCGGACACGTCGGCATTACCGAGCCGCTCGCTGACGCGATGAATGACCGCGGCTTCCAGCGCGTCATGATGCAGGACGTTCTCGTAGATGAACGTGGCGAGCTCGGGCTCGCGGCGCGTGACGTCCTCCGCCTCCTGGCGGATGCGCGTCCAGACCGGATCGACCTTGTCGAGCGCTTTTGCAGGCCGTGTCTGATATTGGGCCATCGGCTAGTTCTCCCGGCGTCCTCTCAAACGCCAAATCCCTCGCCTGATATCTAGCACATAACGCCATTTGTCACGAGGCCGCCAATGCAAGCGGCGCATGGCTCGTCCGTGATAGCTAAGGACGCGCGTTAAGGAATTCGAGCACCCCGGATTTAAAGACTTTATCGCCGACCGCCAGCATGTGATCGCGGCCCGGAATGTCGAGCGCCCGCGCGCCGGGGATCAACGCCGCCAGCGCGGCACCGGACCCAGCCACGTCGTCGTTACCTCCGACCGCAACCAAAACCGGCACCTTGATGGCGGCCACCTGTTCGCGATTCAATATCTGGCGCGGGCGGCGCATGCAGGCGGAGAGCGCCTTGAGGTCGGATTTCGTCTGCTCGGCGAACATGCGGAACATGCGGCCGGTCGGATCGGTCACATCATCGAGCGACGGCGCGAGCAGCGCGTCGGCGATGACGTTTGCCATGGCGCTGCCGTGGCCCTCGATCAGACGGATGCCGAGGCCGCCGAGGATCGCCGAGCGGACCCGCGCCGGTTCATGCACGGCGAGAAACGCCGTGATACGCGCGCCCATCGAATAGCCCATAACGTCGGCGCGCGCGATCGCCAGATGATCGAGCAGCGCGCGCGCGTCGCCCGCCATCAACGGCATGTCGTAGTCGTCGACGTCGTAGAGCTTGGTCGATTGCCCGTGGCCGCGGTTGTCGAGCGCAATCACGCGCCGTCCGGCGCGCATCAGTGTCGTCAGCCACGACGGATTGACCCAGTTGATTTCCTTGTTGGAGGCAAAGCCGTGCACCAGCACGATCGGCTCGCCCTCACCCTGGTCGAGATAGGCGATCTCGACATTTCCATTCATGAACGTCGGCATGCGCGGGCCTTTTAGCCGCGCACGGTCAGCGCTGCAAACCGATTCAGGCGCCGGCGCTTGCGCCATTGCAGGACGCGCCAAGTGGCACGCTCGGTCGCGCTCTTGAGCGACGAAACAAGGCCGAGCAGCGTCAGCAACGCGCCGACGATCCACAGTCCGAGGTCGAGCGCGGCGCTGGTGAGCACGATCGCGGCGCGCCCCGCCACCTTGAGGATGGCGCGGGTCTTGCCACCTTCCTTCTCAGCAAGCTTGGCGACGCGCGACATCTCACGCGGACTTTCCGCGACCGCCAAGCCGTCGAGTGCAGCCTGCGTGCCGGCTTTCGCCTCGACACGACCGACGTCACGCGCCAGGTGCACCAGGCCGCCGGCGCGCTCGACCTTCACAGCGTCGCGTGCGGCGCGCACCGCGAGCGCAGGTTGCGAAATGGAAAATCCTGCGACCGCGCCCTTGAGCTTGTCCCAATCGACGACGCCGCGCAGCATGCGGCCGACGCTCGCCGTCAGATCGGCCGACATCCGCCCGGTCTTGCGCGCGGCCTTGGCCAAAGACAGCCCGACCCGCGCCGGCGCTTCGGCGCCGAACGTGGCATAGGTGCCCGCAGTAATCGCAAGGCCGACGCAGGCCAGGCCAAGCACCAGCGTGTCGGCCTTCTCGCCCGTCGCCAGCCTCGAGCCCTCGCGAAAGGCGTCGCGGATATCGCCGAAGACGAACAAATCGCCAAGCGTGGTGCCGGCAAGGCTCGCCGTGTCGTTCGGCTCACCTTCGACCAGGCCGTAGGCAAAACTTTGCAACGCGTGCTGCGTGGTCGCCTCTTCGGCCACTGCGACCTTGACCTTGTCGGTCAATGCCGGATCGAGTGCGATACGGCGGTCGGCGGCAAGATCGACGAAACTCTGGGCGAGATCGGCATCTTTATTGGCGAGCGCTTGATTGATCTCCTGCTCGGCAAGCGCGGCATTGAATCTCTCATCGAGCGCGCGCTCGGCGATCTGCGCCGGATCATCCTCGCTCGCGAGGGCCGACTGCGCATCGAAGCCCCGCGGCACGACGTAGGCCGCCGCGGCCGCCATCATGACGGCAACCAGCAACACGGGTCCGAGCCTCGGACGGCGCATGATTCTCTCGTCTCGCATCTCAGGCGGCGCAAAGCCGCACGCGTCACGCATGCTATGCCTCGCATAGAAAGGCGGCGGTACAACGGCCTGGGGATAACCCTAACGCTCGGCTTTTGCCGCCCGTTCCTACGCGATTCCGTGCAGGGTTAGTAAAGCGTGAGAGCTAGGCATTGGCGCGCCGCCTCGCTATGGTGCGCCGCCAACCGCGACGAGGTTCCCATGGCCGAGCACGTCATTCCACATTTCCACAACGATCCGGGCGTGCCGGTGATCGAGATCGGCGCCAAGGAATTCATGTGCGTCGGGGCGACACCGCCTTACGATCACCCACACGTGTTCCTCGACATGGGCGACGAGAGCGAGATCATCTGCCCCTATTGCTCGACGCTCTACCGGTTCAGCGCCAAGCTCGATCCGCACGCGGCGCGGCCGCCCGAATGCGCGCTGCCGGCAACCGCCGCCGCCTGATCAAGCCGTGGCTGGCCGTGACGTCATCGTCGCCGGCGCCGGCATTGCCGGACTGACCACCGCGATTGCCCTGGCGCGCGCCGGCATGCGTGCGACCGTGCTCGAGCAGGCGACGAAGTTCGAGGAAACCGGCGCCGGCCTCCAGCTCTCGCCCAATGCCACCAACGTCCTGATCGCGCTCGGCCTCGGCGCGCGGCTGCGCCCTCTCGTGATTGCGCCGCAGGCGATAAGGGTCATGGCCGGTGGTTCGGCGCGCGAGATCGTGCGCATTCCGCTCGGCGCCGAAGCCGAACGCCGCTATGGCGCGCCCTATTGGACGATCCACCGCGGCGATCTGCAGGTGGCGCTCGCCAATGCCGCCAGTGCCGAACAGGACATCGAGATCAAGCTCGGCGTGCGAGTCGAGGAGTTCGCGACGCATGTCAAAGGCATCACGGCGTTGGTACGCCGCGGCAAGCAGGTCGGCGAAGAGCGCGGCATGGCGTTGGTCGGCGCCGACGGCGTGTGGTCAACGATCGCAACTCATCTCGGCCAGCGGCCGCCGCGTTTTGCACACCGCGTTGCCTGGCGCGCGCTCATCCCTGCCGACGCCGTTCCGGACGAATTCCGCGAGCCGTTGGTGCACCTGTGGCTCGGCCCCGATGCGCATCTGGTGCACTACCCGGTCAAAGGCGGCCGCCTCATCAATATTGTCGGCATCGTACACGACGAATTCCGCAAGACCGGCTGGTCGGCGGCGGGCGATCGCGCCGAGATCCTGCGGCACTTTGCGCGCTGGTCCTGGGCGAACAAGGCGCGCGATCTGATCGCGCTGCCGGAGCGCTGGCTGAAGTGGGCGCTCTATGATCGCCGCCAGCCGTTCCGCAAAGGCGTGGGGTCCGTCACGCTGATCGGGGACGCCGCCCACCCGATGCTGCCCTTCCTCGCGCAAGGCGCCGGCATGGCGATCGAGGATGCCGCCGTGCTCGGGCATTTCCTCGCGCATTTCCGCGACGATCCGGCCGACGCGCTGCGCGGCTACGAAGGCGCGCGCTGGCATCGCGCCGAGCGCGCCCAACAGATGTCGCGCAAGCAGGGCCGCATCTATGGGCTGAGCGGGCCTGAAGCGCTCGTGCGCAATCTCGTGATGCGCTCGAAGGGCGGAGAAAAGCTGCTGGCGCGGCAGGATTGGCTCTATAGTTGGCGTCCTCCGTCTCTGGTGCCGGGCGTCAACGCATGATGTTTCCTTCGACGATCGCAGGCAGCCTGCCGAAACCGGCTTGGCTCGCCGAGCCGAATAAATTGTGGCCGCAATGGAAGCTTGCGGGCGATGAGCTCACGCAAGCCAAGCTCGACGCCACGCTGCTCGCGATCAAATGGCAGGAGGATGCCGGCATTGATATCGTCTGCGACGGCGAGATGTCGCGCCAGCATTTCGTGCACGGCTTTCTGGAATTCGTCGACGGCATAGACTTCGCGCATAAGGTCGAGATGGGCATCCGCGCCGACCGCTATAAGGCGATGGTGCCGCAGGTCGTCGGCGCGCTGACGCTGAAAGGCCGCGTCCATCAGAAGGAAACGGTGTTCGCCCGCGCCCACACCAAGCGACAGCTCAAGATCACCCTGCCCGGCCCGATGACGATCGCCGATACCATCGCCGACCGCCACTACGGCGACAAGGTGAAGATGGCGATGGCCTTCGCCGACTTGCTGAACCAGGAGGCGCGCGCATTGGAGAAAGACGGCGTTGACGTCATCCAGTTCGACGAGCCGGCCTTCAACGTGTTCATGGACGAGGTTCCGACCTGGGGCGTCGAGGCGATGCATCGCGCCATCGACGGCCTCAAGTGCAAGACCGCCGTCCACATCTGCTACGGCTATGGTATCAAGGCCAACATCGACTGGAAAAATTCGCTCGACGGCGAATGGCGGCAATACGAGAAGTTCTTCCCGGCGCTCGCCAAAAGCAAGATCGGTCAGGTCTCGCTCGAATGCATCCACTCGCGCGTGCCGATGAAGCTGCTGTCGCTGCTCAAAGGCAAGGACGTGCTGGTCGGCGTCATCGACGTCGCCAACGACAAGGTCGAGACGGCCGAGGAGATCGCTCAGCTGATCGGCGACGTCATGAAATACGTGCCGAAAGAGCGCATCGTGCCTTGCACCAATTGCGGCATGGCGCCGATGCGGCGCGAGATCGCCGACGCCAAGCTGTTGGCGCTCGGCGCCGGCTGCGCCCTGGCGCGGCAGAAATACGCTTGATCTCGATCAAACTGCCGCGGCCGGACAGCGGTTAGTTTCCTCCGCGAGAGATCGCAAAGAGGAACCTATGACCGTCAATGTTGGAATATTCGACCGTATCGCGCGCGTCGTCGTCGGTGCAGCGCTGCTGGCATTCGCCTTGGGCTACCTCGCGCCCGGTACCGGCTGGAATTGGATCGGCTGGATCGGCGTACTGCCGATTCTGACCGCGCTTGTCGGCAATTGCCCGGCCTACAGCATCATGGGATTCTCGACGCACTAGCGCCCGGCGCGGCCCATCACGTCCATCAACTCCGCGACCTTGCGCCGCTGATCGGATTTGTCGCCGCTTGCAATCGCATGCGCGACACAATGCGCAACGTGCTCGCGCAGGATCTCCTCCTCGGCGCGGCGCAACGCCGCACGCACCGCGGCGATCTGCGTGACGATATCGATGCAATAGCGGTCAGCCTCGACCATGCGGGCAAGCCCGCGCACCTGGCCTTCGATCCGGTTGAGCCGCTTGAGCGTTGATGCCTTGCTGTCCTTCTTCATGGCCGCTATATACCCCCTAGGGGTATTGAAAGCAAGATGAGCATGCACGCCGAGCATCACCACCAAGCGGCCGCACAAGGCGGCGTCATCGATCCGGTCTGCGGCATGACGGTCGATCCGCACACCGCCAAGCACCGCGCCGATTACCGAGGCCACCCCTATTATTTCTGCTCGGCCGGCTGCCGCACCAAATTCGTCGCCGACCCGAAAAAATATCTGGGCACGCGCGAACCAACGCCCGTCGTCGAAAGCGCGATCTACACCTGCCCAATGCACCCCGAGATCCGGCGGGCCGGCCCGGGCGCCTGCCCGATTTGCGGCATGGCGCTCGAACCGGAAATGCCGAGCGCCGACACCGGCCCCAATCCCGAGCTTGCCGACATGACGCGGCGGTTCTGGGTCGGGCTCGTCCTCGCCGCACCGCTGATGGTCCTGGAGATGAGCGGCCATTTCGGCGCGCATTGGCTCAGCGCCACGCTCGGCAACTATGTGCAATTCGTCCTCGCCACCCCGGTCGTGCTGTGGGCTGGCTGGCCGTTCTTCGTGCGCGGCTGGCAGTCGCTCGTCACGCGCAACCTCAATATGTTCACGCTGATCGCGATGGGCACCGGCGTTGCCTACACCTACAGTCTCGTCGCCACGTTCGTGCCTGATATTTTTCCCGAGACCTTCCGTGGCCACGGTGCGCCGGCGGTGTACTTCGAGGCCGCCAGCATGATCACCGTGCTGGTGCTGCTCGGCCAGGTGCTAGAGTTGCGCGCCCGGGAAGCAACTTCCGGTGCGATCAAGGCGCTGCTTGGCCTCGCGCCCAAGACCGCGCGCCGCGTCATGGACAATGGCAGCGACGAAGAGATTGCACTCGACACCGTCGCGGTCGGCGACAAGTTGCGCGTGCGTCCCGGCGACAAGGTTCCGGTCGACGGCACGGTACTGGAAGGCCGCTCCGCGCTCGATGAGTCCATGGTCACCGGCGAATCGATGCCCGTGACGAAAGACGTCGGCGCGCATGTCATCGGCGGCACGATCAACGCGTCGGGAAGTTTCGTGATGCGCGCCGACAAGATCGGCAAGGACACAGTTTTGTCCCAGATCGTGCAGATGGTGGCGGCTGCGCAACGAAGCCGTGCGCCGATCCAGCGGCTGGCCGATCAGGTCGCGTCATGGTTCGTGCCGACGGTGATCCTCGTTGCGCTCATCGCGTTCGCCGCATGGGCGACGTTCGGACCCGAGCCGCGTTTTGCCTTCGGCCTGGTCGCAGCGGTAAGCGTGCTGATCATCGCCTGCCCCTGCGCGCTCGGGCTCGCCACGCCGATGTCGATCATGGTCGGCGTCGGCCGCGGCGCACGGGAAGGCGTGCTGATCAAGAATGCGGAAGCGCTGGAGCGGATGGAAAAGATCGACACGCTCGTCATCGACAAGACTGGAACGCTCACCGAAGGCAAGCCGAAGGTGGTGGCGGTCATTGCCCTGCCCGGTTTCGACGAAGCCGAGGTATTGAGCCTCGCGGCGAGCGTCGAGCGCGGCAGCGAGCACCCGCTCGCCGCGGCGATTGTCGCGGCCGCGCGGGAGCGCAAGCTCGAACCGTCGCCTGTCCGCGGCTTTGATGCGCCCGCCGGCAAGGGCGTGATCGGCATGGTGGACAAGAAGCGTCTCGCGCTCGGCAACGCCGCCTACCTCAACGAACTCAGCATCGACACCGCGCTGCTCGCCGCTGATGCCGAGCGCCTGCGCGCCGACGGCGCGACCGCCGTGTTCCTCGCTGTCAACGGCAAGCCGGCCGGCGTCATCGCCGTCGCCGATCCCGTGAAGGCCACCGCGCCTGATGCACTCAAGGCACTCGCCGCTGACGGCATCCGCGTCGTCATGCTTACCGGCGACAACCGCACCACGGCGCTGGCGGTCGCGAAGAAACTCGGCATCGCTGAAGTGGAGGCGGAAGTGCTGCCCGAGCAGAAAAGCGCGGTGGTCGAAAAGCTGGCGCGCGAAGGCCGCGCCGTCGCCATGGCCGGTGATGGCGTCAACGACGCGCCCGCGCTCGCCGCCGCCCAGGTCGGCATCGCCATGGGCACCGGCACCGATGTGGCGATCGAAAGCGCTGGCATCACCCTGCTCAAAGGCGACCTCACCGGCATCGTCAAAGCCCGCGCACTGTCGGCCGCCGTCATGCGCAACATCCGGCAGAACCTGTTCTTCGCCTTCATCTACAATGCGGCCGGCGTGCCGATCGCGGCCGGCATCCTCTACCCGGCCTTCGGCATCCTGCTGTCGCCGATCATTGCCGCAGCCGCCATGGCGGCCTCGTCGGTCAGCGTCGTCGGCAACGCCTTGCGGCTGCGGCAGGTTAGGCTCTAAAAGTGTCCGGCATGCGTTTTGGATTATTGATATTTTCCTTCGCAGCGTTGGCTGCGTCCACCGCCCGGGCCGACGACTGGCAGTTGCAGAGCATCAATGTGCCCGCGCGTGTCAGCGCCATCGACACCGTCGGCGGCCAGGTGCGTGTCATGTCCGGCGGACTGTGGTACGCGCTCAAGCGCGACAAAGGTAAATTCAGCCTCGATTTCATCGACACGCCCGGACAGGACAAGCTGCCGGAAGGCGCGCTGCCGAACGGACAGGTCGCGACCGGTAAGCACGACGTCGCGCGCGCATGGTTTGCCGAACCCACCGACCGTTACGACCACGACATCCTCGGCAGCAAGGTCACGGCCGGCGCGCTGGTGATCGAATTGCGCGACGGCAGGCGCCAAGTCGTCCGTCTCAAGCCGGACGCGGTGTTCGAGGATCTCAAGCCGCGCATCGCCGACCTCAGCGGCAACGGTGACGACGACATCATCGTCGTGAAGTCCTATCTCAAGCGCGGCTCCGCCCTCGCCATCATCGCCGAGCGCAAGGGCCGCTACGACGTCGTTGCGGAAACGCCGCCACTCGGCGCGCCGCATCGCTGGCTCGATCCGGTCGCGGTCGCCGACTTCACCGGCGACGGCAAGCCAGACATCGCGCTGGTGCGCCAGCCGCACGCGGTCGGTGCGCTCGAACTCTGGAGTTGGCGCGACGACCGCCTGCAAAAGACGGCCGAACTGCCCAACGTCGCCAATCATATTGCCGGGACGCGCGCGATCGACATGGCCGCCGTCTCCGACTTCGACGCCGATCATGTTGCCGATATCGCCATTCCCTCGCGCGACCGCACGCACCTGCGCATCCTGTCGTTCTCGCCGCAGCCGCGCGAGCTCGGCAATGTCGCGCTGCCGGCCAAGGCGGCGACCAATCTCGGCGTATTCAAGGACGATATGGCGCCGGCGGTCGCGCTCGGACTGGAAGACGGTTCGCTCGTCGTCGTTCAGCACAGCCGCTAGCGCTGGCTCAGCGGATCACCGCGCCGGCCGTCGGACGCGGCCGCGCGCCCGGAATGGTCTTGCATTTCTTGTTGGCGGCTTCTTGGCGCATGTCGGCCATTTCGCCGCGCAATTGCAGATATTCCGGCCGGTACGCCATCGCATTGACGAACTCGTTGCCCGATTTCGCCATCAGCGCCTCGAGCTCGCGCATCCGTTTCTGGTTCTCGTTCTCCTGGATGACAAGCTGCTGGCAGTTGAACAGCACGTAGCGGCCGGGCGCGACCAGGAAGCGCGCGGCGGTGTCGTCATCCATCGCGCCGGCTCGGTCGCAGATCGAAGCCGCCGCCAGCAAGGCCAGCGGCAGACTGCCGATGAGAAATTGTGACATTCGGAGTCGCATCTTCGTTTCCGCCGGTTTCGGGCTCTGAACGTCGGGAAGCGTACCTGAGGCCTGGCCGATTCGGTCCCATCGATCAGCTTACTGAATTCCCATAACAAAACTTCTTTGTGGCCGGCGTTGGGTCGGCGGCCTACGTGCCGCTCCCGGATTAAAAATTGGTAACGCGCCCTGGCCCCAATTGTCATCGAACTGAAATATGACGGTTCTCTAGTGCCCCGCGCAGGTCTCGGGAGAGGGCGAACCCGGCAGGCCTGTCGCTTGGGGGAGGTTTCTTTGCACATGCGAACACATCTCGTTGCTGCGGTGACGGCAGCCACGCTGACCTTTGCTGTCACGAATGCTCAGGCCGCGCAGCTGACTGGCGCAGGCGGCACGGCCATCTATCCGGTCCTATCCAAATGGGCCGACACTTACGCCAAGGAATCCGGCGATACGGTCAACTATCAGGCCATCGGCTCCGGCGGCGGCATCAAGCAGATCGAGTCCAAAACGGTACTGTTTGCCAACACCGACATGCCGCTGGTTCCGGACGACGTCGCCAAGAACGGCCTCGTCCAGTTTCCGCAGGTGATCATCTCGATCACGCCGGTCGTGCATCTGTCCGGCATCAAGCCGGGCGAGCTGGTTTTCGACGGGCCCCACCCTTGCCAATGTCTATCTCGGCAACATCAAGGAATGGGATGACCCGGCGATCAAGAAGCTCAATCCGAAGGCGAAGCTGCCGCATCAGGCGATCACCACCGTGCATCGCTCGGACGGCTCGGGCACCACCTTTAACTTCACGAACTATCTCTCGAAGGTCAGCGCCGAGTGGAAGAGCAAGGTCGGCGACGGCACCTCGGTCAACTGGCCGAATGGCGTCGGCGGCAAGGGAAATCCCGGCGTCGCCTCCTACGTGCAGCAGGTCGATGGCGCGATCGGCTATGTCGAATACGCCTACGTCATCGAGAACAAGCTGATCTACACCGACATGGTCAACAAGGCCGAGAAGCGCGTGAAGCCGACGATGGCTGCCTTCCAGGCAGCCGCCGGCAACGCCGACTTCACCAAGGTGAAGGACTTCTACCTGATCCTCACCGATCAACCCGGCGACAAGAGCTGGCCGATCACGGCGGCGACCTACATGCTACTGCGCAAGGACAGCCCGGCCGACCAGAACCAGCTGGCGCTCAAGTTCCTCGACTGGGCCCTGAAGAAGGGCCAGCCGCAGGCCAAGGCGCTCGACTACGTCCCGCTGCCCGACGACGTCATCAAGCAGATCGAGGCGCACTGGGCGAAGGAGCTCAACTGGAAGACCGCGTCGAAGTAACTATCCGCTCGGGGGCGAGCACAGGGGCTCTCTCCAAGCCTTACCTTGGAGGCCGGAGGCAACTCCGGCCCTCATTTTGTTTTGGCCAGGCCTTGAGAGCCAACGTCCGCTTTTGGAGTTGAAGCAGTGCTGATCGCAGCAGGTTCGGAATACCGCGCGTAATAAAGGGATATGCGCTGTTGCCACATGGCGATGAAGTCAGCCGAGGTGACGTTATTGACGTTTTTCCAGATGCGTTTGACGGCCGGAAGCGTATTGCCCCAGATAGCAAGTTTGCACCACCTTTCGCCCTTTTCCCGGCCTTCGTCCGTCGCGCACATCGATCGCCATGCAAGCCGGTGAGGATGACTGACGTGTTCTGCCGCGCCCTCAACCCCTTGCTGGTGGATGAGGTAAAGGTCGTCCAAGGTCGGCTGCCTGTGAGTGAAGAGCTCAAACAGGGTGGCTTCAGTCATGAACTTCAGCGCAGCGGCGGCAGTATTGTCCCGCGGCGCAAGAATGTCGCCGGACCCGTACAGTTCGAACTCGTGCTTGCTCAGTTGGAATAAGCCAATGTACGAGCCGGTGCGCTGCTGTGGGTCAAAGCCGGACTCGATTCTTGCAACCGTCTTCATGAACGTGAAGTCGAATCCCAGCAGGTCCGATACGCGCTTGATTTCATCGACCGGTGTTCCGGGCGTGATGTCTTTCAGAGTATTGAGAACGGTATCAGCGGGTTTAATCTCGGGCGGTAATTCCGAGTAAGCGTAATAAGCCAAATATGATAGGTTTTGCTTTGTCCCGTTCAGCTCAGCGGGCTCGACCTTGAGACGCACTTGGTTTTGAGCACGGGGCGACTGATCGGTCGCCAAACCAGCGTCGGCCGAGTCAACTTGGTGTAGCGGGCCTTCGTCCTTGTAAGTTTGTGGCTGCTCTGATTTTTGCTCGACCGCATGCCGTTCAGATTGAGCGGACGCCCCCGGTGACCCGGTTGGCAACGACGGCTGCGTAAAGTGCTGATACGCTGCCGCGCCTGTCAGCACCCCCACGCAAATGCAGGCCCACCGGCACTTTCGCATGCCCGCTCCCTGGCGCCGTCAGGTTCCAGATTGCACCGGTCACCGGCGGCCGACGCGAAAACCGTATTCGTTTCCGGTCCTGAAGTCTGCCTTTAAACGAACATTACCTTCGGCCACACCATGGGCAACCGACGAGTGCCAGCCAGCGATTCTGGCATGTGGACGGAATGGACGTCCGCGCGTCACACCGATACGCTACCACGGTGTCCGGACATGCTGGAATGCTCCGAATCTGCGAATAGTGCTCGGAGCGAAATGGCGGTGAATTCGTTATTCAAGGACCGCGATCTCACATTTGATCGACGCAACCGCTGAGAATGGCAATGAAAGACCGATTTACGAGGGCGAAATCCGCCGCGGCGATAGGGCTCCTGGGCACTCTCACCATTTCGACTCTCGCGGCGATCGTCGCGCTGCCTGCCGCGGCGAAACAGACCCGCCCCGCGCCCGTCAAAGAGGAGGTGGCGACACGCGCTGCCGGCGCGCCGATCATGGCGATCGTGTCCATCAAGAGCCAGCAGGTCACTTTCTATGACGCCGACGGTTGGATTCTGCGTGCGCCAGTGTCGACCGGCGTTGCGGGGCGCGAGACACCGGCCGGCATCTTCGCCGTCATCGAAAAAGAAAAGGACCACCATTCGACCATGTATGATGATGCCTGGATGCCGAACATGCAGCGCATCACATGGAACGGCATCGCGCTGCACGGCGGGCCGCTGCCAGGCTATGCGGCCTCGCATGGCTGCATCCGAATGCCCTACGGCTTTGCCGAGAAGCTCTACGACAAGACGTCGATCGGGATGCGGGTGATCATCTCGCCGAACGACGCGGCCCCGGTCGAGATCACCCACCCGGCGCTCTTCATGCCGAACGCGGAGGCCGTCGCCGCTGCTCCGGTGCGTGCCGACACGCTCACCCGCGAGGCGGCGGAGGCCAAAAAGGCGGCCGACGATGCGAAGAAGGCCGCCGCGCGCGCAAAGCACGACTCGACATCGCTCACGTCATCGTTGCGCAAGCTGAAATTTGCCAAGAGCCGCGCCGATGCCGAGCTCGCGTTCGCCGACAAGGCGATCGACGCCGCGAAAACGGACGAAGCCAAGGCAAAGGCCGAGGAGCGCAAGCAAAAGGCCGCCGCCAAAGCCGCGGACGCGGCGACGCAGCTCGACACCGCCACGGCCGATGCACAATCGAGACGCGACGCCGACGCAGCCACCAAGGACGCACTCAAGGCGGCCGACGCCAAAAAGACTGCCACGGCCAAGGCGGCGAACGACGCCAGGCTCGCGCTCGAACCGGTCTCGATCTACATCAGCCGCGCGACGCAAAAGCTCTACGTTCGACGCAACACGCACAAACGCTGGCCGGATGGGGGCGAGGTGTTCGACTCGTCGATCGAGGTTCCGGTCACGATCCGCGATCCCGATAAACCGATCGGCACCCATGTGTTCACCGCGATGGCGCGCAACGACGCCGGCCTTCGCTGGACCGTGGTGACGATCGACAACGGGGACGACGCCAAGGACGCGCTCGATCGCGTCACGATCCCGCAAGACGTGCTCGACCGCATCGCACCGACCGCGGCGCCACGCTCGTCGATCATCGTTTCGGACGAGCCGCTCAGCAAGGAAACCAACTATCGCACTGAATTTGTCGCGGTGCTGAACAACCAGCCCCAGGGTGGCTTCATCACGCGCACGCCGACCAGCGACGGCTATGCGGACAATAGCGAACGCGACGACGGCTATTATTACCAGCGCGGGGACTCCCCCCGCGGATACACGCGCCGGCGCGGGGATTTCTATCCCGGCGACTTTTTCAGGGCGCAACGGCGATGGTGGTAATAAGCGGCCGACCGGCGCTGTAGTTAGGCGGCCTTGCGAAGCGTGTCGATCTGATCGCTCGACGTTGCCGATTGCTCGAGGTTGACGAGCGAGCGCATGAAGGCGCGATGAGCCAATCGCATCAAACTATCGGGCTTGTGCGAACGAAGCTCGGCCGAGAGGCGGCCACAGAGCGCGACCTCCCCGACAATCGCAGCGATGTCCTGCTCGAGCTTTGACACGCGTATCACCCAACTATACCGGCGGTACTGACGGCTAAACCCAAGCAAAAGCCGTATATTGCGGCGCAATTTTGTTCGGTCCGGGAGACCGGGCCTTCGGCCCACCCATTACCGCATCGAATTCAAAATGGCGGTGATGAAGGCCGACGAATACACCAGCCCGATCGTCAACAAAGAAAAAACAAGCGCGGCAACGGCCATGACGACCAGATCGCCCAGGCTCGTCACACCGCGCGGGTGGCTGAAATCGGAATATCGGCGGGTCATTCGCGCATAAGAAAACCTTGCGCGACCTTCGCCTTGATTTAGCGCAACTCCAAACGAGTTCCAAAGCCTTGGTGCGGACGCTGGGACTCGAACCCAGACGGGATTACTCCCAAGGGATTTTAAGTCCCTTGCGTCTACCATTCCGCCACGTCCGCGTGGCAACTCATCCCGCGCCACGCGCGGGAAAAGCCACGCGCGCGCATCAAACTACTTCGCTAGTAAGGCGCCCCACGCCTGATCCCAGTCCTTGCCGGCGGCATCGGTCACGCGGCCGTCCTTCTCGAAGAACTTGTTGGGGATCTGGAACATGGCGATAAAGGTGCCGCCCTTCGGCGCCCAGGCCGAGTGCCGGCTGCCCGCGGGCCGCCAGACGAATTCGCCGGGACCGACTTCGACGCCGGCGTCGGGGCCTTCCTTGTCGACCAGCGACCCTTCCAGCACGTAAGTCTGCTCGATCAGGACGTGCTCGTGGTCGGGCAATTCCGCGCCCGGCGCCATCTTGAACAGCAGCGTCGCAATCCCGCTCTTGGCATCGACCAGCAGCGGCTTCATCTCGCAGCCGGGAAAGCGCGTCTTCTGCCACGGCATCTTGTCCGGAAACAAATGATGCGAGCGCAGATCGGGCTTGGTGTTCCTGGCGGTCGCTGCGGTCATGGGCGTTCTCCCTGCTCCGTATCTTAGCCGATATTCGTATCCTGCGGTATCGGCCGCTAGTTGCCCAAAGTGATCTTGGCCTGCGCGACGATCTTGCCGAATTTTTCCGTCTCCGAGGCGACGAAAGCCTTGTATTCCTTCGCCGTCATCAGCCGCGTCACGATACCCTGCGGCTCGAGCTTGCCGCCGATCTCGGGGTCCTTGAGCGCCCGGTTGACGATGGCGTTGACGCGGTCGACGATTTCGTCCGGCGTCCGGGCGGTGCCGAACATGCCGAACCAATTGAGCAGTTCGTAGCCGGCAAGGCCGGGCGAGCCTTCGCTCAGGGGCGGAACGTCCGGCAGTTGCGGCATGCGATCGCGCGAGGTGACGGCGACGGCGCGCAGCTGCCCCGCCTTGATCAGCGGCAGCGCCGCGGCGAGGCTCGAGAAACTCATGGTCACCGCGCCGGTTGCAACGTCGGTCACCGCCGGTGCCGAGCCGCGATACGGCACGTGCAGCACGTGGATGCCGGCCATGCTGTTCATCAATTCGCCGGCGAGCTGCTGCGGATTGCCGACCCCGGACGAGGAGAACGACAGCTTACCCTCGTTCGCCTTGCAGTATGCGATCAGCTCTTTCGGATTGTTCACCGGCGTCTTTGTTGCGACCACGACGACGCAAGGCACGATGCCGATGAGTGCGACCGGCACCAGTTCGCGGCTGGCGTCATACGTCATCTTGTCCTTGAACAGATGCTGATTGATCGCGACCTCGCCCGAGGCCGCCATCAGCCACGTGTAGCCGTCGGGCGCTGCCTTCGCGACGGCGTTGCTGGCGATCATCGCGCTCGCCCCGGTGCGATTCTCGACGATCACCGTCTGGCCGAGTGCGACTTTCAGCGGATCGCTCAGCAGGCGCGCGACGATGTCGACACCGCCGCCCGCGGCATAGCCGACGAGAATGCGGATCGGACGATCGGGATAGGCGGCTTGCGCCGCGCCTGTGAGCGCGAGCGACGTGCCCGCCGCGAGAAATTGTCTCCTGCTCAGCATCACGCGCCCTCCCGACGTTTATTGTTGGCTGAACTATGCGCTGGCGCGGCGTGGCGCTCAATCCCCGCCGGGCCTGATCGGCGGCACGAAGGCGAGCCCCGTGTCCCAGGGAAAATAGATCCAGGTGTCCTGCGACACCTCGGTGATGAAGGTGTCGACCAGCGGCCGCCCCATGGGCTTGGCATAGACGGTCGCGAAATGCGCCTTCGGCAGCAGATCGCGCACCATGCGCGCGGTCTTGCCGGTATCGACCAGATCGTCGACGATCAAGACGCCCTTGCCTTGCGCGGCGAGCGCTTTCACCTGCGGCGCCACGTCCTTGATCAGACGCAGTTCGCCTTTGTTCTGATAGTTCTCGTAGCTCGAGATGCACACTGTCTCGATCAGGCGCACGTTGAGCTCGCGCGCGACGATCGCCGCCGGCACCAGCCCGCCGCGCGTGATGCAGACGACCGCCTCGAACGGCCCCGCCTCGTGCAGTCGCCAAGCGAGCGCCCGCGCGTCGCGATGGAATTGGTCCCAGGAAACGGGAAAGGCTTTTTCCGGCGACGGCGGCGCTTTCGGCATGATCAGCGCGCCGAGGGCGACACTTGCGCGCGCGCCGTCACCAGCATGGCCTCGACCGCGGTTTTGACTTGTTCCAGCTTCTGCGCGTCGCGCGCGCGGACCACGATATTGGTGTTAGGTCCGAGCTTCTCGTCGAAGAACGGATAGCTGCCGATGATCGCCTCCGGATGCGCCTTGGCGATGGCGCCGAGTTCGCTGCCGACGTCGCCTTCCTTGGCGTCGGCGCGGATCGAGACCGACAGCAGCTTGGTGCCGGTCTTCAGTTTCGGCGCGACCTCGTCGAGCATCGCCTGCATCACCGACGGAATTCCCGCCATGGTTATGACATTGCCCATCCAGAAACCCGGCGCGCCGGACACCTTGTTGGCGACGAGCACCGCGCCGCGCGGGATGCGCGCCATGCGCATCCGTGCTTCGTTGAGCTCGCCACCGGTCTTGGCAAGGCGCTCCTTCAGGATCGCCACCGCCTCGGGATGAACGTCGAGCGGCACGCCAAAGGCCTTGGCCACGCAATCGGCGGTGATGTCGTCATGCGTCGGCCCGATGCCGCCGGTGGTGAAGACATAGTCGTAGGCCGTGCGCAACGCGTTGAGCGCCGCAACGACCGCCAGCTCCTCGTCCGAGACGACGCGCACTTCCTTGAGGTCGATGCCCAGCGCCGTGAGATAGTCGGCCGTGTAGCCGATGTTCTTGTCCTTGGTCCGGCCGGAGAGGATTTCGTCGCCGATGACCAGCAGCGCGGCGGTGACGATTTTCGCGTTCATGGCTGTTGAAGCACCCTTACCGGCCCCGCCGAACACCTAGCCTGCGCCTTGGGGCCGCTCAAGCACGGCCCTCGGCGTCTCCCCGCTATTCGCCCAAAATATAGGCATTCGCAGTGGCCGTCTGCCGTCCCGGCATGCGAAAGTCGGCTGATTTCGTGGGGTTTCGCTTGGCCTGAAGCTTGCAACTTTAGGCCCTGGGAGAGCGGTGGGGGCGGAGACCGATTGTAGGAACTGGCGTGGTCGTAGTGTGAGGCGAGCGGGGGTCCGGGATGGCGACCGCCTTCGACGAGATGACGGGGCTGAACGGCGGAGCCGTGCGCCCGCCCTATGGCGAGCTTGCGCGCTGGCTTAAGGAGGTGCCGCCCGACGTGCTCGACTATCGGCGCCGCGAGGCCGAGCTTCTATTCCGCCGCATCGGCATCACCTTCGCGGTCTATGGCGAAGCCGACGCGCAGGAGCGCTTGATCCCCTTCGATGTCATCCCGCGCATCATGTCGAGTAGCGAGTGGAAGCTACTCGAGAAGGGCCTGACCCAACGCGTCAAGGCTCTCAACGCCTTCCTGAAAGATGTCTACGGCGCGCGCGAGATTCTGCGCGCCGGCATCGTGCCTGACGACCTGGTGTTCCGGAATCCGGCTTTCCGACCGGAGATGAGCGGCCAGAGCGTTCCGCACGACATCTACATTCACATCGCCGGCATCGACATCGTGCGCGTCGATGCCGAGACATTCTACGTCCTCGAGGACAATGCACGCACGCCCTCCGGCGTGTCCTACATGCTGGAGAACCGCGAGATCATGATGCGGCTGTTCCCGGAGCTGTTCTCGCGCCACCGCGTGGCGCCGGTCGAGAACTATCCGGACGAATTGCTGGCGACGCTGAAATCGGTCGCGCCGGCCTCCGCGACGCGGGATCCGACCTGCGTGCTGCTCACGCCCGGCGTCTACAACTCGGCCTATTACGAACACTCGTTCCTGGCCGACAAGCTCGGCGTCGAACTGGTCGAAGGCCGCGATCTCTTCGTCAAGGACGAGATCGTCTACATGCGCACGACGCAAGGTCCACAGCGCGTCGAGGTGGTCTATCGCCGCGTCGACGACGAATTTCTCGATCCCCTAACCTTCCGTCCGGACTCCACGCTCGGCGTCGCCGGCCTGATGTCGGCCTACCAGGCCGGCAATGTCACGCTGTGCAACGCGGTCGGCACCGGCATCGCCGACGACAAGGCGATCTATAGCTTCATGCCGGCGATCGTGAAATTCTATCTCGGCGAAGAGCCGATCCTGAAAAACGTGCCGACCTGGCGCTGTCGAGAAGAAGAGCATCTTTCCTACGTGCTCGATCACCTGCACGAACTGGTGGTCAAGGAAGTGCACGGCTCCGGCGGCTACGGCATGCTGATCGGACCATCTGCGAGCAAGGTCGCGATCGAGCAGTTCCGCGCCAAGCTGAAGACCGCACCGAAAAATTTCATCGCGCAGCCGACGCTCGCGCTCTCGACCTGCCCGACCTGCGTCGAGGAAGGCGTGGCGCCACGCCATGTCGATTTGCGTCCCTTCGTGCTCACCGGGCGCAACAAGGTGCGCATCGTGCCGGGCGGGCTCACCCGCGTCGCGCTCAAGAATGGGTCGCTGGTCGTCAATTCCAGCCAGGGCGGCGGCACCAAGGACACCTGGGTCTTGGACAAATAGATGCTGTCACGCACCGCCGATAACCTGTATTGGCTTTCACGCTACGTCGAGCGCGCGGAATATCTCGCGCGCATTCTCGACGCGACGCAGCGGCTGACCGCGCTGCCGCTCGCCTATGTCGGCGAAACCAATGAATGGGAAACGGCGGTTGCCACCGCCGGCTGCGCCGGCGCATTCTTTCGCCACTACGACGAGGCCAACGAAGACAACGTCACGCACTTCCTCGCCTTCTCCGCCGACAACTCGTCCTCGATCCGATCCTGCTTCGAGCTGGCCCGCAGCAATGCGCGCGCGGTGCGCACCGCGCTCACGGTCGAGATGTGGGACGCCATCAACGGCACATGGTTGGAGCTCAAACGCTACGGCAATGGCCCGACCTCGCGCGAGGAGGTCTCGCGCTTCCTGCGCTGGGTGCAGGAATCCTCACTGCGCTACGACGGCTCGGCCTACCGCACCATGCTGCGCAATGACGCCTACTGGTTCTCGCGCCTCGGCGTCTACCTCGAGCGCGCCGACAACACCGCGCGCATCCTCGACGTCAAATATCACCTGCTACTGCCCGAGATCGAGCGCGTCGGCGGCCCGCTCGACTATTTCCAGTGGGCCGCAATCCTTCGCTCGGTGTCGGCGCTCACCGCCTATCATTGGGTCTATCGCGAAAGCCTGCAGCCGTGGCTGGTCGCCGACCTGCTCATCCTGCGCGACGAGATGCCGCGCTCGCTCGCCTCCTGCTACCAGGAAATCGTGCGCAATCTCGACGAGATCGCCGGCGCCTACGGCCGGCAGGGCACGGCCCAGCGCCAGGCGCGCGGCATCCGTACGCGCCTGCAAAACAGCCGTATGGACGGTATCTTCCAGCGCGGATTGCACGAGTTCATCGGCGAATTCATCACCGAGAACAATCGGCTCGGAAGCGCCATCACCGAGCAGTTCCTGGTCTAGAGCCTGTGCTAGAGTTTTAGCTGACAACGCCGGGCCTCGATTCGCGTCATGCGTATCCGCATTTCCCACACGACGACCTATGTCTACGATACGGCGCCCACCGTCGTGACGCAGATTCTGCGTCTGACACCGCGCAACCACGACGGCCAATATGTCTGCAACTGGCGCATCGACCTGTCGCAGGACTGCCAATTGCACCAGCACGACGATGCCTTCGGCAACATCACTCACGTCTTTACCGCGGAAGGCCCATTCGACGAATTGTCGGTCATGGTCGAAGGCGAGGTGGACACCCAGGATACGAAAGGCGTTGTCACCGGTTCGGTCGAGCGGTTTCCGCCGGAGTTCTTTCTGCGCGAAACCGCGCTGACACAGGTCGATACCGCAATCACCGATTTCGCCGAGAGCGCGCGCTCAGGCGACGGCAAGGAGCCCAAGGAGTCTTTGAGCCTGCTGCACACGCTGATGAACGCACTCAATAAGGAGATGACCTTCGATACCGATCCGACCCACGTCGCCACCACCGCGGCGGAAGCCTTCAAGCTGCGCCGCGGCGTGTGTCAGGACCTGACCCATATTTTCATTACGGCAGCGCGTGAGCTCGGCCTGCCGGCACGCTACGTCGGCGGCCACTTCTACCGGGTCGATGGCGTCACCGCCCAGGAGGCTGGCCACGCCTGGGCGGAGGTCCATGTCGAGAACCTCGGCTGGGTCGGCTTCGACCCCACCAATGGAATCTGCACCACGGAGGCCCACGTGCGGGTCGCCGTCGGGCTCGACTATCTCGGCGCCGCCCCGGTGCGCGGGACCCGTTTCGGTGGCGGCGGCGAGGCGCTCAAGGTCGCCGTCCATGTCGATCAGGCCCGCCGTCAGGTGCAGTCATGATGGCGCCGTGGCAATTGTGAACATTGCCCGAGGGCCCAAGCCACCGCTATAACTCACCCGCTGCCAAAAGGGGCGTTGCGTTTCCCATGACCTATTGTTGCGGAATTCTCGTGCGTGAAGGCCTTGTCATGATCGCCGACACGCGCACCAATGCCGGCCTCGACAATGTCTCGACGTTCCGCAAACTGCACGTCTACAACGAGCCCGGCGAGCGCATCCTGGCGATCGCCTCCTCCGGCAATCTGTCGCTCAGCCAGTCGGTGCGCTCGACGCTGACCGAAGGCATGCAGAATCCGGAAACGGGCGAAGTCGAAACGCTGATGAACGCGCCTACCATGTTCCAGGCGGCCCAGCGCATCGGCCGCGTCGTGCGCAACATCCAGGACGCGGAGGGCAAGGCGCTCGAGGAGGCGGCTGTCGACCACGAAGTCGCGTTCTTGTTCGGCGGTCAGATCAAAGGCGGCCGGCTGCGCCTGTTCATGATCTATTCGGCCGGCAACTTCATCGAATGCACCGTCGACACGCCCTATTTGCAGATCGGCGAGCATAAATACGGCAAGCCGGTGCTCGACCGCGGCATCAGCTTCGATACCGATCTCTACGATGCCCTCAAGCTCGGGCTGATCTCGATGGATTCGACCATGCGCTCCAATCTCGGCGTCGGTCTGCCGATCGATATTCTGGTGGCGCGGCGGGATACTTGTAACCCCGAGGTCAACTACCGCATCGAGCAGGGCGAGCCCTACTTCCAGGACCTGCGCGAGCGCTGGTCGGGCGCGCTGCGCGCCGCCCATATGGCGATCCCGCGTCCGCCCTATCGCAGCGCAACCTAGGTCGCGCCGACATTTGACTGCGGATTTGCTGGTTCCCTTTTACCACTGGTTAACGGCACCGCGTAAATTGCGGCATTTCGCGGCGAATGGCCCACTTCGTGGGCGAAACAACAGCGAAATGGCAAGCATTCGAGGCTAGGGTCCCGTCGGAAAAGTCCTGCATTTTGGACAGCTTAGGGGACCCGTCTTGCCGGCTCGCGAACGTGCTTCCGAGCACCGCCAGCAATACACAAGTTGGGATCGCGCGCGGTTGAGCGTCGTGGTCCCGATCGGCGTCATCGTCGCCGTCGCCATCGTCTGCATCGTCGTCGCCGTGCTCTCGTCCGCGCAACGCGCCGATGAAGTCGCCGTCACCCATGAGCAGCAACTGCTCTCGCGCGCGCTCGACAACTTCGGCGAGCGCGTGCTGCGCGAAGCCGATAGCGTCGCCACTTCGCCCGCCGCGGTCCGCAACATCCGCGACAAGTTCGACGCCAAATGGACCGATCAACGCGTCGGCCATTGGCTCGCGGGCTATTTCGATCACGATGCGATCTTCGTCTTCGGCGCCGACGACCAGCCGATCTATTCGCTAGCCGGCAAGGAGCCGCCGTCGCAGGGCTGGTTCGCGGCCGCCTGGCCCGACATGAAGAGCGTGCTCGACTACATGCGCGGCCGCGACCCGAATTTGCGCGGCGCGCTCCGTCTCAACGCAAGCCACTCCAAAGGCGACTTGCATGCCCAGGCCGCTGTGATCCGCAGCTTCATGGGCCACCCCGCGGTGCTGGCGGGAGTGACGGTCGGCACGAGCACTCAATCGCCAGCCGACGCAAAAGCGCCCATCGTGATGTCGATCGAATACATCGATCAGGAAGAACTCACGCAAATCGCCTCGCAATTGCGGCTCAACAATTTGCGCGAGGTCGGCGCCGATCCGGTGCCGCCGGGCGATTACGTGTACGATTTGACCGATCCGCGCGGCGACGTGATCGCCCGCTTTGCCTGGACGCCGAAACAGCCGGGCGCCGAGATCGTGCACAGCGTCGTGCCGTTCATCGCGGTGGCGCTCGCCGGTTTTGCCCTGCTCGCCGCCTTCGTGCTGCGCTACATGCGCCGCACCGCGGCGACCATCGCCGCCGGCGAAACGCGGCTGCGTCATCTCGCCATGCACGATCCGCTGTGCGGCCTGCCCAATCGCATCTTCTTCAGCGAACGCCTCGAGGCGGTAATCGAGCAGGTCCGCGCCGGCTCCTCCGCCGCCGCGCTGTTCTATATCGACCTCGACCACTTCAAGGACGTCAACGACACGCTCGGCCACCATATCGGCGACGAGCTCATCCGCAACGTGACGCTGCGGTTGTCGCATACGCTGCGTGGCGACGACCTGGTGGCGCGGCTCGGCGGCGACGAATTCGCAGTGATTTCCTCGATCGGTGACGACCACGGCAAGATGATGGCCCTGGCGCAACGGATGATCGCCGCTCTCTGCGCGTCCTACGCCATCTCTGGCCACAACATCATCATCGGCGCTTCGATCGGCATTGCGGTCATCGACAAGAACTGCGCCGGTGCCGCCGACGTGATGCGTTATGCCGACATGGCGCTCTACCGCGCCAAGAACGAGGGCCGCAATCGCGCCTGCATCTATGACGCGGCGATGGACGCCGATCTCTCCAACCGCAAGCTCCTGGAAGCAGACCTGCGCGAGGCAATCGAAAACGACCGCCTGCACTTGCTCTATCAGCCGATCGTCAACAAGAGCGGCGAGCAACTGGTCGGCGTCGAAGCGCTCTGCCGCTGGACGCATCCGACGCGCGGCGAAATCCCGCCGATCGAATTCATCGCGGCCGCCGAGCATAGCGGCATGATCATCGAGCTCGGCGCCTGGGTGCTGCGCCGCGCCTGCCTCGACGGCAACGCCTGGCCCGGCCTGACCTTGGCGGTCAACGTCTCGCCATTGCAATTCCGCCGCACCGATTTTTGCCGCACGGTCGAGCGTACGCTGGCCGAAACCGGTTTCGATGCAACGCGACTCGAATTGGAACTGACCGAGAGCGTGCTACTTGGCAACGTCGATACCGCGGAAGCGGCGATGATCCGGCTCAAGGAGATGGGCGTGCGCGTTGCGCTCGACGACTTCGGCACCGGCTATTCGTCGCTGCTCTATCTGCGCCGTTTCCCCTTCGACAAGCTCAAGATCGATCGCAGCTTCGTGCGCTCCATCGAAAAGGCGCCCGATGCCGCGGCCATCGTGCACGCCATCGTCAGCCTCGGCCGCGGCCTCGGCATGCAGGTCACCGCGGAAGGCGTCGAGACCGCCGACCAGCAGCTGTTCCTGCGCGCGGCGGGCGTCCACTCCATGCAGGGTTTCCGTTTCGGCAGGCCGGTCGCGGCGGAGGAAATCACCGCCCGCCTGCAATCACATGCGCCGATTGAGCCGAGCGACGTTCCCGAGGCGCTGGCGAGCTAGACGCTGCGGCTCCCCGACGCCTTGCCGCTCGCGTTGGTCCCGTGCGATGCCTGTCACATGCACCGCGACCGCCGCGTTCCGAGCCATTTGCCCGTTTCTTTCCTCGCGGCATGTTTGCTCAACGTCATTCTCGTCGCCGCCGCAAACGCCAGCGACACGGCGGCCGACCGCTGCCTTTCATTCGTCAATCACCTGGATCTCGGCGCGTCGCTGCCGCAGACGCGCGAAATATTGCGCCATGGCAAATCGATCACCATCGTCGCGCTGGGATCGTCGTCCACCGCCGGCTTCGGCACTTTTGGCAAAGCGTTTCCCGAAGTCATGAAGGCAGAACTCGCGCAATCGCACCCGTCGCTGCACATCAATCTGATCGTCAGCGGGCGGCTTTTCGACACCATCCCCGGAAGCATCGCACGGCTCGAAAAGGATGCGCTGCGCTACAAGCCCGATCTCGTGATCTGGCAACTTGGAACGAACGATACGTTATCGCCGGTCGCTGCCTCCGACCTGAAAGGCCAGATGCGGAAAGGCATCCAGCAGATCAAGAGATCAAATGCCGAAGTGATCTTGATGGACCTGCAGTATGCGCCGGTCGTGCGGGCCATGCCATCGCACACGGCGATGCAGAGCCTCATCGCCGACGTCGGGCGCGAAGAATTGGTAGCTGTCTTTTCGCGGTATGCCTTGATGAAGCATGCGATCGACGATGGCGTCCACGGACTTGTGGCGTGGGACGGCCTGCATAATTCGGCGGCCGGCTATCGCTGCATCGGGCGGGCGTTGGCGAGGATGATCGATCAAACCCGCGCGCAATAACCTGGCCGCGCGCTAGCGCTCGGACAAAGCCAGATTGCGTTCCTGCCGCGGCGACAGCGCCGTGTTGCGCACATCGCCCGGCGAAAACAGATTTTCCACGACCGGCCGCTGGATATATTTCGCCGGCGGGATTTCCAGCACCTCCATATAGAGCTGGCCGAGACCCTTGAAGCCCAGCAGCGCGCCGGCACCGAGGCTTAGATCGAGATCGCGCCCCGGCACGAACGGACCGCGGTCGGTAATCGTCACATTGATCGAGCGGTGATTCTTCGGGTTCGACACGCGGATGAGCGTGCCGAGCGGCAAGGTCTTGTGGGCGGCGTGCCAGCCGATCGGGTCGAACTTGTTGCCCGAGGCGTCCAGCTTGTCCTCCCAGTACATCGAGGCGGTGACCCATTCGCCGCCCTGCACACGGTCATAGCTGTTTTCGCGCGACAGGGCGCTGGCGTAAACGGCGGCGAGGACGGTGCCGAAAGCGCAGATAACCGCAAAATAGCGCAACTTTTTCTTGGCGAGCGATTTCAATCGTTTCTTGCGAGCCCAATGCATCAAACCATATCCATTCATCGGCAATTCGATCAGTGCCGCGCTGTCGCCAGCAGCGTGGCCGACTCAGTTTGAGACCTCTTGTTATGGATGCGCGGGTTTGAGCCAGTAACTATGGCGGATATGTGTTCGTTCCCGCCCGCTTGTGCTATTTCGCAGGCAACGGAATTGGGGAGGCAGAGGAAATGAGTGCTGCAAAAATCGCGTTGGTGACGGGGGCCGGTACCGGCGTAGGCAAGGCGGTGGCGATTGCGCTCGCCAAGGCCGGCTACAATCTCGTGCTCGCCGGCCGCCGCAAGGACATGCTCGACGGTACGGCTTCTGCGGTCAACGCCGCGGGCCAGCAGGCGCTCGCGGTGCCGACCGACGTGTCGAAACGCGAATTGATCCTCGCCCTGTTCGAGAAGGTCAAATCGAGCTTCGGCCGTCTCGACGTGCTCTTCAACAACGCCGGCATCGGCGCACCGCCGGTGCCGCTCGAGGACCTGCCGTTCGAGACCTGGCAGAACGTCGTCGCCACCAACTTCACCGGCATGTTCCTGTGCACGCAGGAGGCCATCAAGATCATGAAGGCGCAGAATCCACGCGGCGGCCGCATCATCAATAACGGCTCGATCTCGGCGCACGCGCCGCGGCCCTACTCGGTCGCCTACACCTCGACCAAGCACGCCGTCACCGGGCTGACCAAATCCACCTCGCTCGACTGCCGCCAATACGACATCTGCTGCGGCCAGATCGACATCGGCAATGCCATCACCCCGCTGACCGAGCGCATGGCGACGGGCGAAGGCGTCTTGCAGCCCGACGGCCGTAAGATGATCGAGCCACGCATGGAGGCCGACCACATCGGCAACGCCGTGGTCTACATGGCGAGCCTGCCGCTCGACACCAACGTGCTGTTCATGACGGTGATGGCGAACAAGATGCCGTTCGTCGGGCGCGGCTAGCCGTGGAGAAGCTCGAGCGCTGGCACGATTTCTTCGTTCTGGTCGGCACGGCCGGTGCCACGCTGCTCGCGCTGTTGTTTGTCGCCGTCTCGCTCGGCGCGGGCGTCCTGACCGATAAGAAGGCGGCGGCAACGCGCGCCTTCTTCAGCCCGGTGGTGGTACACTTCACCGCAGTTTTCTTCATCTCGGCGGTCGCTCTGTTCCCGGCCCACAAGCCGGCGACCTTCGCGGCCATGGTCGGCGGTTGCGCGGCGATCGGCGGTGGGATCGCGTTCTTCACCACCATCGAGCTTTTGCGCCACAGCTGGACATCCTATCTGCAGGACCATCTGGCCTATGGGCTGCTGCCGGCAATCGCCTATGTCGCCTTGCTCGTGGCCGCGGCGATGGTCTTGAACGAACACGACTACGCGATGATCGTTCTGGCCTGCTCGCTGCTGCTGTTGTTGATCGTCAACATCCGCAACGCCTGGGATCTGACGCTGTCGATGGTGCGCAGCCAAACCAAGCGCCGCGGCTAGCTCACGGCCTATCGAGCACCGTCTTCAAATCACCGACACCCTTCGCGCAATCGGTCGCTTCCTGCCACAGGATCAGCTTGGCCTTGGCATCGGCCACGCGCCAGCCGGCATGGACGCGGCAGACGCCATCCTTGGCCGGCTCCCAATACGACTCGATCAAGTCGAGCTTGTCGCCTACGTGATTGCGGCCTGCCGGCAGCACGTCGGTGGCGGTCTCGCGCCCGTCCGCGCTCAGAATCGGAAACGTCAGCCGGTGCGGATCGTCGCCGTCCTTGTCGCGCGTGACGTAGAGTTGCACCAGTTCCTTCTTGAGCAGGTCGGGGCGCATATTGCGCTCTTTGATCTGCTCGGCAGTCGGGTTCTCGATGCCGGGACAACCAAGCATGACAAGCCGGCCCAAATCGAACCGTTCATTGGCGGAAAACATGTCGCTGTCTTCGGCGCATTTGTGGATCGCGGCGAGCGGCTTCGGCAATTTGTCGGCCGTGATGCGCGTCACGATCGTCATCTTGACGCGCACCATGCCCGGCCGCGGCGGGCACGACTTCACATAGGAGGCGTTGATTGCGTCGATGACGTCGTCGGCATCGCGCACCGCGCTGGTGCGCTTGTCCCGCGACTCTGCAGCGTGCCGCGCTCTCGCGGATGTCTTCGGCAATTTCGCCGGCGGCCGAATAGGCCGCGCATTTGGCGTTCGCCGGAGCCTCCTTCACGCTGTCGAGGAGATTGAGCGACTCCTGCATCTTCTTCTTCACGCCCTGCATCTCAGTTTTGCAGGTGGCGCTGCCGGGCTGGACCGCCCGCGCGCTCTGCGGCGCCAGGCAAACCAGCGACAAAACGCACGTCGCAAGCGCCGTTACGATGACTGTCCGAGACACTGCCCCCTCCGATCAAAAGCCTGCCGCACGCAGCACAAGTCTATGTCGCCGCGTCAGGCGATCAGGTTCACCTCGACCTTGGTTCCGGTCCTGATCTTCGCCAGCACCTTCACGCTCGACAGCGCCTTGGCGAACACGTTGCAGGGGCTGGCCAGCCGCGTCTCGTTGCCCTGGGAGATCGGCGTGCGGCCAAAGCCGATGGCAATCGCCGGCCCTTGCGGCCAATAGGCGATTTCGCCCGGCGTGATGACGGCTCGCGCGTCCGGCTCGCGCTTAGCGTCGACAGGGACGTCGAAATAGACCTCCTCGCCCCAGGTCAGAACGGCCGTAGAGATCGGCAGCGCGGCCGCGATGCTTTTCGCGGTCGGCGTGTCGAGCAACTCGGCCTCGAGCGTCAGCTCGCCGAAATCGAAGCGGATGCGGGGCATGAGCACTCCTCTTGCGTTGCCCCCGGCAACCCGGCATTTTCACGAGCGCGTGGAGCTTGGCAAGTGTCGGCGGCGCGATTGAGATTATTGCTCACGGTTTTCGCGCTGCTGCTGGTTTCGGGCGCTGCGTCCGCGCGCACCATCCACATCGTCGCGTTCGGCGACAGCGCGACCGATGGCTGGCTGATCAAGCGAGATGAAGCCTATCCCGCGCAACTGCAGGCTTTGCTGCGTAGGAAAGGTTATGACGTCAGCGTGACAAACGAAGGCGTCAGCGGCGACACGACCGAAGGCGCCTTGCAGCGGTTCGACCAGGCGATCGCGCCCGGCACGGACATCGCGCTAGTCGAGTTCGGCACCAACGATCTGCGCCTGCATGTGCCGGCGCAGAAGATGCGCGCCAATCTCGCCGAAATCGTCAAGAGCCTGCAAAAGCGCGGCATCGAGGTCATGCTGATCGGCCTCGGCAGCCTCGATTTGTCCGGCGTCGCGCGCGCCAGCAACGTGCCCTACGCGCAATGGACGCTGCCGCCCGGCAAATATCGCGCCCGCGACCACGCGCATTTCAACGCCGAAGGTTACGCGATCGTCGTCGGCCGCATGTTGCCGCAGGTCGAGGCGCTGATCGCGCGCGCCAAGGCGCGCCGACCGTAGCGGGCTAGTGCAGCCTGAACTCGCCGTTGATGGCCTTGAGCTCGGCCGGTTTGATCAGCTTGCAATGGGCGACCTGCACGGAGTGCAGCGGACCCTCGAGCTTCTCCTGCCAGAAGGCCAGGAAGCGCTGTAGTTCGGGGAACTTGGGGAAGAGATCGTAGGCCTGCCAGACGTAGGACTGGAGCAGCCAGCGATGATCAGGACGCCGGTACAGGATGTGTGCAGTCGTCAGGCCATAGCCATTGACCTGTTTTCGGAAGTCTTGAGAAACCATCGAATCCTCCACGGACACGAGTTTCCATTTCCGGCACCTCCCATTGCAAGCCGAAAAGGTAAACAAGCTGTTTAGGATCAAGGCGTTAGCAGCAGGTCGCAGCGCCTGCTAACAACGCCCGCCACCAGCCTCGATGGCCTGCGCCCTGAGTCACCGGCGCCGCACTCGGTCAGTTCCGCTGACCTATTAACTACTGAAATTGCTCGCCAATTTTGATGTTGGCACTCCGTCAGAATGAGTGCTAAAAAATTTTCGGAAGCCCCTTGCGAGCCCAAAACGCACCACCAACTCGGTGCTAGGCGCTGGCCAAGGGGACCAGCCAGCGACCGAAAAAAGCTAGACCGTCCAATAATCTAGGAGGACTGCCATGAAGTTCCGCCCGCTTCACGACCGCGTCGTCGTCAAGCGCATCGATGCCGAGGAAAAGACCGCCGGCGGCATCATCATTCCCGACACCGCGAAAGAGAAGCCGAGCCAGGGCGAGATCGTCGCCGTTGGTCCGGGTGGCCGTGACGAAAACGGCAAGCTCATCCCGATCGACCTCAAGGTCGGCGACATCATCCTGTTCGGCAAGTGGTCGGGCACCGAAGTGAAGATCAACGGCCAGGATCTCCTCATCATGAAGGAGAGCGACGTCATGGGCGTGATCGAGGGCGGCGCTGCCGCCAAGAAGAAGGCCGCGTAAGCGCGCCATCATCCAACGAGAGGAATACGAATTATGGCTGCTAAGGACGTCAAATTCTCCGTCGATGCCCGCGATCGCATGTTGCGCGGCGTCGACATCCTCGCCAATGCGGTGAGGGTTACGCTCGGCCCGAAGGGCCGCAACGTCGTGCTCGACAAGTCGTTCGGCGCCCCGCGCATCACCAAGGACGGTGTCACGGTCGCCAAGGAAATCGAGCTCGAGGACAAGTTCGAGAACATGGGCGCGCAGATGGTGCGCGAAGTCGCCTCGAAGTCGTCCGACTTCGCCGGCGACGGCACCACCACCGCCACCGTGCTGGCCCAGGCCATCGTCAAGGAAGGCTCCAAGGCGGTTGCCGCCGGCATGAACCCGATGGATCTCAAGCGCGGCGTCGATCTCGCCGTCGAGGCCATCGTCGAAGACCTCAAGAAGAACTCCAAGAAGGTCACCTCCAACGAAGAGATCGCCCAGGTCGGCACGATCTCCGCCAACGGCGACGCTGAAATCGGCAAGTTCCTCGCCGACGCCATGAAGAAGGTCGGCAACGAGGGCGTCATCACGGTCGAAGAGGCCAAGAGCCTGGAGACCGAGCTCGACGTGGTCGAGGGCATGCAGTTCGACCGCGGCTACATCTCGCCCTACTTCATCACCAACGCCGACAAGATGCGCGTTGAGATGGAAGACCCCTACATCCTGATCTACGAAAAGAAGCTGTCGGGATTGCAGGAACTGCTGCCGCTGCTCGAAGCGGTGGTGCAGACCGGCAAGCCGCTGCTGATCGTGGCCGAGGACGTGGAAGGCGAAGCGCTTGCCACCCTCGTCGTCAACAAGCTGCGCGGTGGTCTCAAGGTCGCGGCCGTCAAGGCTCCGGGCTTCGGCGATCGCCGCAAGGCCATGCTGCAGGACATCGCCATCCTCACGGGCGGCCAGGCGATCAGTGAAGATCTCGGCATCAAGCTCGAGAACGTCACGATCAACATGCTCGGCCGCACCAAGAAGGTGATGATCGACAAGGAAAACACCACGATCGTCAACGGCGCCGGCAAGAAGGCCGACATCGAGGCGCGCGTGGCGCAGATCAAGGCGCAGGTCGAAGAGACGACCTCCGATTACGACAAGGAGAAGCTGCAGGAACGTCTCGCCAAGCTGGCGGGCGGCGTTGCGGTGATCCGCGTCGGCGGCGCCACCGAGATCGAGGTGAAGGAGCGCAAGGATCGCGTCGATGACGCGATGCATGCTACCCGCGCCGCGGTCGAGGAAGGCATCCTGCCGGGCGGCGGCGTCGCGCTGCTGCGTTCGGTCGAGGCGCTCAAGCGCGTCAAGGTCGACAACGAGGACCAGAAGCACGGCATCGATATCGTGCGCAAGGCGATCCAGACTCCGGCTCGTCAGATCGCCACCAACGCCGGCGCCGATGGCTCCGTCGTGGTCGGCAAGATCATGGAGAAGGATCAGTATTCCTACGGCTACGACGCCCAGAACGGCGAGTATGGCAACATGCTCACCAAGGGCATCATCGATCCGACCAAGGTCGTGCGTGCGGCGATCCAGAACGCGGCGTCGGTCGCGGGTCTCCTGATCACCACCGAGGCCATGGTTGCCGAACTGCCGCAGAAGAAGGGCCAGGGCGCCGGCATGCCTCCGGGTGGCGGCATGGGCGGCGGCATGGACTTCTAAGCGATCCGCTCAACGCGAAAAATGCAAAGGCCCGGGAGAAATCCCGGGCCTCTTTCGTTGAATAAGTTATCCCCGCATCGAAAACCTGTGTCAGATTTCGGGTCGCAAAAGGAAACGCGCGCGCTTAGGCAAAGGTCATGAAATCCGGAACCATCTACTGCGGCATCGGCGGCTGGACCTACGAGCCGTGGCGCGGCGTGTTCTATCCTAAAGGCCTGCCGCACGCGCGAGAGCTGTCGTACGCCGCGGAACACCTGACCTCGATCGAAATCAACGGCACCTTCTACCGCACGCAGTCGCCAGCGACCTTCCGTAAGTGGGCGTCCGAAGTGCCGGACGGCTTCGTCTTTGCGCTCAAGGGTCCGCGTTACGCCGTCAATCGCCGCGTGCTGGCGGAGGCCGGCGACTCCATCGAGCGCTTCCTCGATTCCGGCCCGCTCGAGCTCGGCACCAAGCTCGGCCCCCTGTTCTGGCAATTCACGCCCTACAAGAAATTCGACGAAGCCGACTTCGGCAAGTTCCTCGAACTCTTGCCGCCGAAATTCGGCGGTCGCGTCCTGCGCCACGTCGTCGAGGTGCGTAACGACAGCTTCAAGACGCCCGCCTTCATCGCGCTGCTGCGCAAGTTCGGCGTCGGCGTCGTCTATGCCGAGCACGACACCTACACCGAGATCGCCGACATCCCCGCCGATTTCGTCTACGCGCGGCTGCAGAAGGGCGATGAGAGCCTCAAGGCCGGCTATCCGCCCAAGGCCCTCGATGCCTGGGCCAAGCGCGCGCAAACCTGGACGCAAGGCGGTGAGCCGAAGGATCTGCCGCGCGTCGACAAGAAAAGCGCGGCGAAAAAGCCGCGCGACGTCTTCATCTATTTCATCCACGAAGCGAAGCTGCGCGCGCCGGCGGCGGCCATGGCGCTCATCGAGCGCCTTAAGTAAAAATGGTCCTGATCGAGCGCCTGTCGGGAAAGAAGAAGGCCATAAAATGAGAACGACCACTTACGAAAAGGCGCGGTTACATCCGCCGTCGCCTGTCTCGTAGTGGCCGTCGGACAAACGCGAATCGCTTCTCGTCTGTCACTGGCTGCCTATATACGCGGATGGTGTGTCAAACTTGTGACGTGCAGATGCAGACTCTGTTTACGATTGGCTACGAGCAGGCGAAACCCGCGGCGGTGCTGAAGGAACTCAAGCGCGCCAAGGTTGATCTGCTGGTCGATACCCGCGCGGTGGCGGCTTCGCGCCGGCCGGGCTTCTCCAAGCGGCAGCTCGCGGCCGCGCTCGATGAGGAAGGCATTGCCTACCTCCATCTGCAGAAGCTTGGGACTCCGGCGGAAGGACGTACCGCCGCGCGCGCCGGCGACTACGAGAGGCTTTGGAAAATCTACGACAAGCACATCAAGACGGCCGAGCCGCAGGAAGCGCTCGGCGAACTGATCGGGCTGATCAAATCCGGAAAGCGCATCGCGCTACTCTGCTATTGCCGCGATCCGAAGGCCTGCCACCGCAGCCGCATCGTCGCCAACGTCAAGAAACGCGCGCGCGTGAAGGTCGAGGACCTGATCCCGCCGCTATTCTAGCGGCCAAACCGCCGAGCAAGGATCACTTGGCGATGGTCGGGAGAGGTCCGAAGGGGTCGGTCGGTTTCTTCTCCTCGATCGCGCCGGCCTGCAAACACGTCAGCAATTCGACATAACTCGCCGCACCGGCCCGGTCGGTCACCGATTGAACGCACCGTGTCACATCGGCTTCCTTGAATTGCGGCCACAGCGGCTTGAGCTGATTACGTGCTGCTTCCTCGTTCTGCGCGCATTGAGCCGGTGTTTGTACCGAGCCTGATCCCTGGCAGGTCCTGGCAACGTTGAACTGCGGTATCTCGCCCTCGGCGGCGGCCGCCATTTGCAAACCGAGAATGCCCGCACATAGCGAAAGCAAAAGCGTACGTTTCATGAGTCGCTCCCAGCAAAACATTTTTGCAAGGATGGATCATGAAATAATCGAGCGACTTGATGCAGATCAAGGGCGGGTCGCCGTCGAAACCGAATGCCTAGTTGGCGAGGCAGCCGTTTGCGGCTGGCGTGCCGGCCACTCGCTCCTTCACCCAAGGCAGATAGAGCGGTGCCGCGACGCCCGGCGTCGAGAAATGCGTCTGTTCTCCCGCTAGCTGCACCCGTTCCACATTGCCGCCGAGCTTGCACATCTGATCCTGATAAAGCTTCCCCATGACCGGCGGCAGCACCGTGTCCTTGGTTCCCCAGTAGATGATGACAGGCGCGAGCGGCTTCACTGGGGCAACGCTGCCGCGAACAAGCGCTTGCGCCCATGCCAGCGCGTTTTTTGGCGTCGGGTTCAGCAACGATTTGTATGCCGCCGCGTACGCGTAATTGAGCGTGTCGGCCGCCGAATGCATACACTTGTTCGAGAACACTCGATCGACAACCTTTGTCCCGTCGTCGGTGAAAATGTCCGTCAACTGCGGGTCCGGAAAGGCGGCCTGCGTCCCCCACATGGTCATCGCAAAATGGGTGAAGTTGAAAACGTTGTCGGAAAACTTGGCCGTCAGTTCAGCCAACAGCTTTTCCGAGCCGGCTTGGTCCGTAGGTATTCCGCCAGCCATCACGGCCGTGTCGAACGGCGCCAAGGCGACAAATCCCGCAATCTGGATGTCGTCCGATGCCGTGCCTCGCCGACCGAGGTAATCCGGCAGACTCGCGGCGGCGATGGCCGCGCCGCCTCCTTGCGACCAGCCATAGACAATCGCTTTCTTGCCCGCACCGCTGGCCTTCATGGCGCTCGCTGCGCGAATGGAATCGATGACGTCGCGGGCCTGCGATGCAGCGACCGCGTATTGATGCCGGCCTCCGCCGCCCAAGCCTTGATAGTCGGTGGCGACGACGACGTAGCCTTCCTTGATAAAGGCCTCAACGCTCGGCAGTCCATAATCCGTCCAGGAGTCGCCATTCATCAGAAAGTATTCGTTGAGCCCCCGCGCCGGGTTCAGCACCTGCGACGGCCCGCAATTCTCCGCGGTGCCCGTCGTGCCGTGCGCCCATGCCATGATGGGGCGGCTACCCGGTGGCGCCGGCCCTACCGGAGCCACGACCAATCCGGTGACGACGGTTTTGCGGCCTGCGAGGTCAGACGAGATATAGGCGATGCGCCATGCTTGCGCGCCGGCGACAGGAGTCGATATTGATTCCTGTCGAACGATCTGCCCTAGCGCGCCCTCGGGTACAATCTTGCTGGCGGCCTCGTAAAAGGGCGGTGTCGGCGGTTGAGCCTTCGCAAGGCCGCCGCCCGGCCCGATCGCAGGCGCAGCAAGCAAAACAGCAATCGTCACGTTCGTGAGGTTTAGGCTTTTCATGATCGGCCGCGGGAGAGCCTAGCACTCGCGGCGAAATGGTATGGCGGCACAATCGCACCTCCCATTGAAGGCGCGGCGGCTTTTAATTAAAGGGCAGACATTGTCAGAACTTATTCCGCGGGCTCGGCGGCGGTGTGGCGCGCCTCGATGCTGATAATCAGCGCGACCAGCGCCAGCGTCGACAGGAACATGATCAGCGCGATGATCGAGTTGACGCCGAGCACGAGCGCGAAGCTGCCGTGCTTGTGCAGCAGCGAAATCATCGCCACCGCGGCGCCCGCGCTGATGAACAGCGTGAAATAGCGCACGGCATAGACTCGGCCGCGCCAGGCGTCGGCCGTGTAGCGCGCGAGGATGATGTCGTTGACCGTGACCTGGCCGTAAATCGCGGCAATTGCGATCGCCAGCGCGATCATCAGCGGCAGCCCCGTCGCATAGGTTGCCCACAAATTTCCGGCAAAGCCGAGCGCGGTCACCGCGGCGAAGATGACATGCGGCTGCACGCGCTCGACCAGGCGTCCCACCGTCAACTGCGCCAGCGCGCCGCAGATCAAGACGCCAGTGGCAATGCTGCCGACCATCACCAGCGGGACGGACGCGGCGACGCCCTCGTCGACGATCTTCGGCAGCGCGATGGTCAGCACGTTGAAGACGAGCCCGGCGCTCAGCGCGATGATGAGGAACAGCCCGAACAGCATGGCCGCGACTTTCGGGGTTAGCGGCACCGCGGCTTTCGACACGCGCTTGCTGACGTGGTGGCGGTCGTCCGGCGTCAGCCAGAGATAGACGACGCCGGTGATGATGCAGAGCGCGGCCGGCGCGAGGAAGGCGACCCGCCAGCCGAGCCAGGTGGCGAGCGCCGCGCTGATGCCGGCGGCAAGCGAGACGCCGAGATTGCCGCACACGCCGTTGAACGCGAGCGTGCGGCCGCGCGCCTGCGAGGCTTCGATCAGCATCGCCATGCCGACCGGGTGATAGATGGCGGCGAAGACGCCGAGCATGAACATCCCGACCGCGAGCCAGGTCAGGTCCGGCGCGAATGCGGTGCCGGCAAGCGACAGCCCGCAGCCGAGATAGAAAGCCGCCATCATGTTGCGGCGGCTCCAGTGATCGGCGAGCCAGCCGGCCGGCAGCGAGAACACGCCGAAGGCGACAAACGCCGTGCTGGTGAGCGCGATCAGCTCGCTGTAGGGCCGGTGGTAGATCACCTCGAGCCCGATCACGACGGTCGGGTAGATCAGCAGCACGAAATGATCGATCGCATGCGCCCAGTTCAGGAAGGCGATGGAGCGGCGGGCGGCTGGGTCGGGCGTGTGGGCGGTCACGGAGAATCCCGGCAAATCAGGCGTTTATAGCCTATAGGCTTGCTTTTTGGCGATGTTCGGTCGATTTTCGTCGCGATCAGGCCAAGACCCATGACCGCCGCCCGCCCCGTCTATCGCCGCAATCTCGACGACGCCCCGCGTCAGGTCGCGGTGCTCGCCCGCACGCTCGATGTTGGTCATGTCATCCCGCTTCACATGCACCTGCGCGGCCAAATCCTGCACGCCACCAGCGGCATCATGCGGGTCGAGACGGCGGACACGGCTTGGATCCTCCCGCCTGCGCGGGCGCTGTGGATGCCGCCGCAATGGCCGCACAGCGTTACGACGCGCAGCCACGTCGAAATGCGAACGGTCTATATCGCGCCCGAGGCTTGCGGCGACTTGTCGACCAAGCCCGTGCTCGCCGAAATTTCCGGCTTGCTGCGCGAATTGATCCTGGCGCTGCTCGAAGAGCCGGCCGACTACGATGAAAGCGGCCGCGGCGGCATCGTCAGCCGGCTGATCCTCAGCGAGCTTCGGCGCCTGCCCGAGCGGCGGTTCGACGTGCCGATGCCACGCGACCCGCGCGGCCTGCGGGTCGCGCAAATGCTGCTTGCCGACCCCAGCATCGATCATGATCTCGACCGCTGGGCCGATGTCGCGGGCGCCAGTCGGCGGACGCTGGCGCGGATTTTTCGCAAGGAAACCGGCCATGGGTTTGCCGAATGGCGCGCGCGGCTGCGCGCCATTGACGGCCTGGCACGGCTTTCGGATGGCGCTTCGGTCGCAGAGACAGCCGCATCCGTCGGCTATGCGAGCCCCAGCGCCTTCTCCGCCATGCTTCGCCGCACCCTCGGCGATCCGCCGCGGCGCCTGACCAAGCAAGTCGCGTGACAGCCGAGATGGCATCCGGGTAGACAACAACCCAATAACACGCGATAGTTGTATCGGTAGTATTGTAAGCACCGGCCGATTGACGGGGCGTGGGGGCCTCGATGGCGTGCGGAAGGCGCGTTCACGCGGCAATGTCCATTGCCGTGGCCTTGGCAGTTTGTTGCGTCTGCGTCGCCGTCGGCCCCGGTTGGGCGGACGACATCGAGGACGCGCGCGCCATCGTCTTTTCTAATCGCGACGTTTGGCTGAACGGTGCCTTCCTCAGTGGCGGCGTATTGTGGAGTCCGACCGCGCTCGATGACGACGGGCTGCTGTTCAAATTCCTGCTGTCGGGCGGTCTCTACCGCTACGATGCCGGCGATCTCGGCGGCGAGCGCGTCATCGGGTCGGAATGGCTCGTCCAGGTCCTGCCGGGGTGGCACATCAAGCGCGGCACCTTCGAAGCGAAGGTGTTCTGGGGCCCGGAGTATTAGCATCACCGCCTGTCGCCAGACGATCCGGGGAAAACGCTGCGCGGCGGCGCCTTCGGCCTGCGCTTCTCGACCGAACTATGGATGAGCCGACCGACAAGACCATGGTCGCGGCCGACGCATCGCTGTCGACGATCGGTGGCGGCTCATCGGCGCGCGTCGGCGTCGGCTGGAAAGTGCTCGACATGTTCTATGCCGGCCCAGAAGGTCAGGTCTATCGCGGCGACGATTACTCGCAGTGGCGCGTGGGTGCTCATGTCACGAGCTTCAAGACCGGCAATGCCGAATGGTCGGCGGTCGGCGGCTGGTCGGTCGACACCAACAATCGATCGAGTCCCTACCTGCGGCTCGGCTTCATGCAGCGCGTCGGCGGCGATTAGTCGAGCGTACGGCGGAAGCGCAACACGGCGACCGACATCGCGATCACCATCAACACGGCCATTGCAATTGCATCAGAGCGAAGATCGCTGACCATCGATCCCTTGAGCATGATCGAGCGCACGATGCGCAAATAGTGCGTCAGCGGCAGCGCCTCACCGATCCACCGCGCCCAGCGCGGCATGCCGGCAAACGGAAACATGAAACCGGACAGCAGAATGTTCGGCAAAAAGAAAAAGAATGACATCTGGATCGCTTGCAGCTGGTTCTTCGCCACCGTCGAAAACGAATAGCCGATCGACAGGTTGGTGGCGATGAACAGCGTGCTGAGTGCCGCCAGGACCGCGAGGTTGCCGACAATGGGCACGCCGAACAGCAAGACGCCACAACCGACGATGATCGCAGCCTGGAGGAAGCCGATGAAAATATAGGGAATGATCTTGCCGAGCATGATTTCGAACGGCGTGATCGGCATCGACAGCAAGCTTTCCATGGTGCCGCGCTCGATTTCGCGTGTGACCGACAGCGCCGTGAAGATCAGCATGGTCATCGTGAGAATGGTGCCGACGAGACCCGGTACGATATTGAGCCGGCTCTCGCCGGCCGGGTTGTAACGAGCGTGCGCCCTGATCTCGAACGGCAGTTGCGTTTCGACCGGAATGCCGCGCTCGTGCGCAAGGGCCGTCAGCACGATCTGGTTGAGCGAGCCAAGCGCCGAGCCGGACGCGACCGGGTCGGTCGCATCCGCGATAATCAGCATCGCCGGCTTGTCGCCGCGACGAACACCGCGCTCGAAATTGGCGGGGATCTCGATGCCGAACAGCACCTTGCCCGCCGCCATGAGCTCATCCATGTCGGCCTCGGTGCGGGGCTGGGCAATGATGTTGAAGTAGTCAGTGTTGCGCAGCGCCGCTAGGATGGCGCGGCCGACGTCGCTGTTCTCCTGCACCAGCACCGCGGTCGGCAGATGGCGCGGGTTGGTGTTGATGGCGTAACCGAACAGCGTCAGCTGCACCAACGGAATGATGACGATCATCGCGAACGACAGACGATCGCGCCGGAGCTGGATGAACTCCTTGAGCAGCATCGCCCAGGTGCGATGCCAGAACCCGCGGCCACGCAGACGGGGTTGCGCTTGTGTCGGCAGCAGATGGGTCATTGGAAATTGTCCTGCGCCCGGCCCATCAGGTCGATGAACACGTCCTCGAGCGATGGCTGCGACGGCTTCCAGTCAAGGCCCTTGCGGCCCTCATAAGGCTTGATCGCAGCCGCGAGTTTTCTCGCGTCGCGTCCCGACACATGGAGGCTGTTGCCGAACGGCGCCACCATGTCGATGCCCGGCTTGCCGGTGAGTTCGTCATTGAGCCTGGTGAGGCTTTCGCCCCCCTCGGAGCCCACGACATAGGTTGTCAGGTGCGAGGCCTCGATCACCTGATCGACGGTGCCGTGCACCATCAACTCGCCATAGGCGATATAGGCGATCTCGTGACAGCGTTCTGCTTCGTCCATGTAGTGGGTGGAGACCAACACCGTCAGCCCCTGGCCGGCGAGCGCATGGATCTCGTTCCAGAAGTCGCGCCGCGCCTTCGGATCGACGCCGGCGGTCGGCTCGTCGAGCAGCAGCAATTGCGGGCTCGGCAGCGTGCAGGCGCCGAGCGCGAGGCGCTGCTTCCAGCCGCCGGATAATTCGCCGGCGATCTGCTCCTCGCGTCCCTGCAGGCCAAGCCGTTCGATCGCCGCGCGCGCTGCCTCCACCGGGCGAACGAGCCCGTAAATACGGCCGATGAATTCCAGGTTCTCGCGAACCGAGAGATCCTGATAGAGGCTGAAATGCTGCGTCATGTAGCCGACCTGACGCTTGATCATGTCGGTGTCGGTGCGGATGTCGTAGCCAAGGCAGGTGCCGTCACCCTCGTCGGGCGTGAGAAGGCCGCACAGCATGCGGATGGTCGTCGTCTTGCCGGAGCCGTTCGGACCGAGGAAGCCGTAGATCGTGCCGCGCTTGACCTGCATCGACAGGTTCCGCACCACCGCGCGCCCGTCGAAACGCTTGGTCAGCCCATGCACGTCGATGACGATGTCGGGCGCGCTCACTGTTCAGGTCCTCACTTCGGCAGAGTGACGGTCACCGGCTGGCCGACGCGGAATTTTTCCGGCTGCTCGGGATGGGCCTCGATCAGGAACACCAGCTTGGCGCGTTCATCAAGGCTGTAGATTACGGGCGGGGTATATTCGGCGCTATTGGCGATGAACGTCACCTTCGCGGTCAATCCTGCTTCGCAGCCATCGCACGAGACATTCACCGTCTCGCCGTATTTGACCGCCGGCAATTGCTTCTCCGGCGCAAAGAAGCGGAGCTTGAGATTACCCGGAGGCAAGAGCGACATCACCGCGCGGCCCGGCTGCACCGTCTCGCCCGGCCGGTAATAGACTTCCTGGATCGTGCCATCGCCGGGGCTGACGGCGCGCCGGCGCGCAAGCCGCGTCTTCGACCAGTCGAGATTGGCCTTGGCCTGACGCAGCGCCGCTTCGGCGTCGTCATAGGTCTTCTGCGTGCCGGACGACGTGGTCAAAAGTTGCTTGGCGCGCGCGAAGCCTTGCTCTGCGGTGGTCACGGCGGCTTCCCTCACCACCACATCGGCCTGCTGGAGATCGGCGTCGAGCGTGAAGAGCAATTCACCCTTCATGACGTGATCGCCTTCGCGCACCTTCTCCACTTCCACCCGCCCCTGCTCGTCGGGCGAAACGAAGATGAGGTCGGCCTCCACCCAGCCTTGCAGCTGCATGTCATTGCCACGGTTGCAGCTGGCGAGCGCAAACGCTGCCGCCACGACGACCAACAATCCGGCAATACGCGGTGTCACTCGGACCTCCTGGGCGCGAACAACAGATCGAGATGGGTCTTCATCATTGTGCGCACGTCGAGCGGCTCGAACCGCTCGAACAGGCCCGACCACACAATGGCTACCAGTCCGGGCGCGGCGATGATTTGCGGAAAATCAACGAGGCCCGCCGGCACTTCGCCGCGTTCGGCGCCGCGGGCGAGCACGCCGCGCATAGCCGCAATAATGCGCGACAGCACCTCGCGGTAATAGAACTCGGCGATATGCGGGAACCGCCGTCCTTCCGCAATCATCAGGCGGATAACGTCTTTGCGGCGGGTTTCGTACACCTCGCGCACGAAGACATCGGCGATGCGATCGGCGAGCATGCCGACCGGAATGTCCGCCTGCCCCATGGCTTCGATGGTGCCGACCACCGGGGTCAGCATAGTGTGGATCAGTTCCTGGAACAGCGCCTCTTTGTCGCGAAAATAGAGATAGATCGTGCCCTTGGCGATGCCGGCGCGCTTGGCGACGTCGTCAAGTCGCGCCGCCTCGAACCCCTGCTGGGAGAACTCATCGAGAGCTGCAGCGAGGATCGCATCACGCCGGGCGGCAGTGCGGGCCTCGCGCGGACGCGGGCTGCCTTTCTTGACGCCGGAGGCCGCACTGCGCACGCCGCGCATGCGGTCGGCAATCGAGGGAGGATTTGAAGGGTGTCGGGCCATGTTCGAGCGTTGACTGACTGGTCAGTCATATCTAGCCCATGGGCCGCAGCCGGTCAATGACTGACTGGTCAGTCATAACACCAATGTGAGTGGTGGCGGATTAGCGCTGCGAAATCAGGCCATTAGAGACGGCCGCGTTCAGCCCTTCACGTCGCAGAAGAAGGTGCGGATGACGCACTCCTTGCCGCCGTCGCGGTAGCAGCCGCGCAAGGCATCGTTCTGGGCGTGGCCGAGCTTCGGCCCCTTGGCCCAGCCATGGGCCCCGCAGCCGCTGGTGAAATCGACCGCCAGCGCGGCACAGCCGTGCTTGACGACCGACACCACCCGGCAATCCTGCCCCGAGCAATTCGCCAACGCGCTTTTGCGGGCCTCGTCGGTGGATGTGAAGTCGAAGGCCTGGCCGTAGGCGCCGCAGGCGCCGATTGCCAGCGCGCCGGTCGCCCGCGCGGTATTGACGGTGACCAGCATGAGCGTCGCCGTCGCCAGCAGCAATGCTGCGACGACAAGCGCACGCATGACCAGCGTGAAGCTGTCCGTCATCCCCCGAACCCTATCGAACGTCGGCGTCAGATAGCGGCGAGTTGGGTTCCTGGATCAATGATTCGAATCTCAGGCGCGTTCGATTTCCGCCTTGACGGCCGAAAGCAACTCGGGCGTGTCGACATCAACGAGCGCCGCATCGTCGGCAACCGGAACTTCAACGACCGCCTCGGCATAGTTGCCGATGAGGTAACGGGCGCCGAAATCCCCTCCGATCGACATCAGGTCGGGGAAGAACCGCCGCGCCCAAACCACCGGGTTGCCACGCCGGCCCTCGATCGTCGGCACGACGATCATGCCGCCGCTTTCCGGATCGAACGCATCGAGCAGCTTGTCGATCAAGTTGGCGTCGACTTGCGGCATGTCGCCGAGGCAGACGATGGCGCCATCGACGTCGTCCGGCACTGCCGCGATGCCGGCCCGCAACGATGTGCCGAGACCTTCGGCGTAGTCCGGATTGTGCACCAGATGCACATTGAGGCCGCTCAAGGCCGCCTCGACTTTGTCCTGTTGATGGCCGGTGACGACGATCACGGGGCCTGCGCCCGAGGCCAAAGCCTGCTCGGCGGCGATGCGCACCAGCGGCTTGCCGCCGATCTGCGCGATCAGCTTGTTGACGGCGCCCATGCGGGTCGAGCGTCCGGCGGCGAGCACGACGGCAGCGACGCGCTTGCCTTCTTCCGCCACCGGCTTGGCGCGCGGTTGCGGCCGCGTGACGATCTCCATCAGCAGACCGCCGACCCCCATGCCGGTAATGTCGGCGCGGGTCACCGGCAGGCTGGCAAGCAAACGCATCAACACCCAATCGAAGCCGTTCTCCTTCGGCGAGCGCGCACAACCCGGCGCGCCGATCAGCGCGCTGCCGCGCAGGCTGGCGATGAGCATGAGATTGCCGGGATCGACCGGCATGCCGAAGTGCTCGATTTCGCCGCCGACCGCCTCGACCGCCGCCGGGATGACGTCGCGGCGATCCGCGATCGCGGAGGCGCCGAACACGATCACCAGCTCGGCGCCGGCTTTGAGCACCTCCTCGATGGCTTTGGCGACCGCGGCCTGCTCGTGCGGCACGCGCTTTTCGGCGACGATCGAAGCGCCGGCGGGCGCAATGCGCGCGGCGGTAATCTTCAGCGTCTTCTCCACCACCTTGGGCGAAAGCCCCGGCAATAGCGTCGAGACCACGCCAATCTTACGCACCGTGTAGGGCGCGACGCGGATCACCGGCCGCGCGGCAAGCGCTGCCGCCACCGCCTTGTCGCGCGCAGCGCCAGCGACCGCGAAGGGAATGATCTTGACGGTCGCGATCATCTCGCCTTCGACCACGGGCTTGTAGGCTGACAGAGTCGCGAGCGTCACCGCCTCGTCGATGCGGTTGAGCGCGTCGACCGCATCCTTGTCGATCACCAGAACACCGGCATTCGCCGCGAACAAATTGCAGCGGCCGGTAAAGGCTCGGTCGACGCGAATTCCGTCGCCGGCGAGCGCGGCAGCGATCTGGGCGGCGGCCTGATCCTCGGAGACGTCGCCCGGGTCGAGCCGTGCCACCACGATCTCCGCCACCTTCGCCGCCTCGAGGGCAGCGACTTCGGCGGCGCCGATCAGGGTGCCCTTCTTGAGCACCAGGTCGCCCTGACGGATCGAGTGCACCGCCGTGGCGCCGAGCGCGTCGCGCGGAGCGACGGGGCCAAATTTCATGCCGCCTCCGCTTCCTTCTCGGCCTTCAACCGCAGCGATTGGGTGATTTCGGCCATGATCGCGAGCGCAATTTCGGCCGGCGACACCGCACCGATCGGCAGGCCGATCGGCGCATGGATGCGCCCGATGTCGCGGTCATTGATTCCCGCCGCCTTCAGACGTTCGACGCGCTTGGCATGCGTTTTCCGCGAGCCGAGCGCGCCGATATAGAAGCAGTCGCGGCTCAATGCGTGTTTGAGCGCCGGGTCGTCGATCTTCGGGTCGTGCGTCAATGCGACGAACGCCGTGTAATGATCGACATTAAGCGGCGGCAGCGCGACGTCCGGCCATTCCGCGATCACCTTCACATCGGGAAATCGCTCGACGCTGGCGAACGCGGTACGCGGATCGACGATGGTCACGTCGAAGCCGAGCAGCTGCCCCATCGGCGCCAGCGCCTGGCTGATGTGTACCGCGCCGGTGATGACCAGCTTCGGCGAGGGCACGTAGACGGTCAGGAAGAACTTGCCCTGCGGCGCTTCTTCCATGCCGCTCTTGGCCATGCGGATGTGTTTTTCGATCAACTCGCGCAGCGGGTCCTTTGCCACATCAGTAGCCTTGACCAGCCGCTGCGTGCCGCTCGCCACATCCGTGACGAGCACGACGGCGCGCCGCGCCGCGCGTTCGGCATTGAGCGCGTGCAGGATGTCGAGCTTCACTTAGCCCACCTTCTCGACATAGACGCGGATGGTGCCGCCGCAGGATAGCCCGACGTTCCACGCGGTCTCGTCAGCGACGCCGAACTCCAGCATTTTCGGCTTGCCGCTCTCGATCACGTCCATGGCTTCAGTCACCACCGCGCCTTCGACGCAGCCGCCGGACACCGAGCCGAGGAAATTGCCTTCGTTGTCGATCACCAGATTGGACCCGACCGGCCGCGGCGCCGAGCCCCAGGTTTCGACCACGGTCGCCAGCGCCACGTCGCGGCCGGCTTTGCGCCAGTCCTCGGCGGCTCTGAGAATGTCTTCATCGCGTGCCAGCATCGTGCACCTCCGTGGCGTCACGCCACTTTCTTCAGCATCAGTTTCGGATCGTAGCCCTTGGCGGGCGCGCCCGACAGCGCGCGCACCAACTCCGTCATCGATTCGAGATTGTGGATCGGCCGCAGTTCATCAACATGCGGCAACATGGTTCGCACGCCCTTGGCGCGAGCCTCGAATCCCTCGAAACGCAGCAGAGGGTTGAGCCAGACCAGCCGGCGGCACGAGCGGTGCAGCCGGTCCATCTCGAACGATAGCGTGTCGTCGGCATCGCGCTCAAGCCCGTCGGTGATCAGCAAAACAACCGCTCCCTGGCCGAGCACCCGCCGGCCCCACGTCTTGTTGAACTCGCGCAGCGACGAGGCGATGCGCGTGCCGCCGGACCAGTCAGAAACGTGCGCCGAGCAGGCGCCCAGCGCCTCGTCCGGATCGCGCTGGCGAATGGCGCGCGTGACGTTGGTGAGCCGCGTACCGAACAGGAACGTCGTCACGCGCTTCCTTGCGTCCGTCACCGCATGCAGGAAATGCAGGAACAGCCGGGTGTACTGGCTCATCGAACCGGAAATATCGAGCAGCGCGACGATCGGCGGCTCCTTCACACGGGGACCGAGGTATTTCAAATCAATCACCGCGCCACCGGCTTTCATGCTCGCACGTAGTGTGCGGCGAAGGTCGATCATGTGGCCGTGGCGAGCGCTTTTGAGCCTGCGGGTGCGCACGAGATCGAGCGGCAGCGCCAGACGCGCAATCGCCTCCTTGGCGGCGGCGATCTCGGCCGCCGTCATCTGCGCGAAATCCTTCTTCTGCAGCACCTCGCGGTCGGAGACCGTAAGCCGCGCGTCGATTTCGATTTCGGCCGTCTCCTCGCGCCGGTCGAGGCCGCCGTAAAGTGCCTCCTGGATGCGTTGCGCGCCCGGCGGCGGCTCTTTTGGCGCGGACTTCGCCGCTTCGGGCAACATCGAAGCTATGAGTTGCTCGATGTATCCACGCTTGCGGAAGAACAGCTTGAACGCCTGATCGAACAGCAACGAATGTTCATGCCGTTTCACGAATACCGCATGCAGCGTCCAATAGAAGTCGTCGCGGTCGCCGATGCGCGCGACATTGACCGCTTCCAACGCGTCAAGCACCGTGCCCGGGCCGACTGGTAAACCCGCCGCGCGCAGCGCACGCGCGAAGTAGAGGATGTTCTCCGAGAGGCGGCCGTCTTTACCGGCTTGGGCTTCAGCCATGAGACTTACTCCGCCGCCCGCAGCTCCGACTTCACTTCGTCGAGCAACGTTTTCACTTTGGTGCTGTCGAGCCGCGCGATGTCGTCCTGATACTTGAGCAGCGCCCCGAGCGTGTCCGACACGGTGGCCGGATCGAGCGCGACGACGTCGAGCTCGCTGAGCGCGCCGGCCCAGTCGAGCGTTTCGGCGACGCCCGGTACCTTGAATAGATCTTCCTTGCGCAGCGCCTGCACGAAGGCGACGACCTGTTCGGACAATTTCTTGGCAATGCCCGGCACCTTGGCGCGCAGGATCGAGAGCTCGCGCTTGGCGTCGGGATAGCCGACCCAGTGGTAGAGGCAGCGGCGCTTGAGCGCGTCGTGAACTTCGCGGGTGCGGTTCGAGGTGATGACCACGATGGGCGGATGCGGCGCCTTGATGGTGCCGAGTTCGGGCACCGTCACCTGGAAGTCAGCGAGCACTTCCAACAAGAACGCTTCGAACGCCTCATCGGTGCGGTCGATCTCGTCGATGAGGAGAACGGGCGCGCCGTCGGCATCGGGTTCGAGCGCCTGCAGCAGCGGGCGCTTGATCAGGAAGCGCTCCGAAAACACGTCATGCTCGATGCGCTCCCGATCACCCTCGCCTTCGGCTTCCGCGAGCCGGATGGCGATCATCTGGGCGCCGTAATTCCACTCGTAGACGGCGGCGGAGACGTCGAGGCCCTCATAGCATTGCAGTCGGATGAGCTTGCGGCCGAGCGTCGCAGCGAGAACCTTGGCGATCTCGGTCTTGCCGACGCCCGCCTCGCCCTCGACGAACAGCGGCCGGCCCATTTTGAGCGCCAGATAGAGTACGGTCGCGAGCGAGCGGTCGGCGATGTAATCGGCCTTGGCCAGCAGCGCGAGGGTGGCGTCGATTGAGGCGGGTAGCGGCGTCTTGGTCATGCAGGGACTTTATCCTAAGGCGGCGGCGTCTTACATGTAGGCATCGAAGGCCGTTCCGGCCAATCGAGGGGATTGCACGATGTCGAATTCCGCTGAATTAACGCAGGAAAAGCCGCAATTTCCCACCATCGATGCCGGCGTGCGCATCGGCCATGTGCATCTGAAGGTCGCCGATTTGCAGCGGGCGCTCGATTTCTACTGCGGCGTCCTGGGTTTCACCCTCACGACCAGCCGGCCCGGCGCCGCCTTCATCTCGGCCGGTGGCTACCATCACCACATCGGGCTCAACACCTGGGAGAGCCGTGGCGGCTCGCCGCCCGCCCCCGGCACCACCGGGCTCTACCACACCGCCATCCTCTATCCGAGCCGCAAGCTGCTCGCCGATGCGCTGCGTCGGCTGATCGTCGCCAAGATCCCGCTCGAAGGCGCGAGCGACCACGGCGTCTCCGAGGCGCTCTATTTGCGCGACCCGGACGACAACGGCGTCGAGCTTTATTGGGACCGGCCGAAGGACCAATGGCCGAAGAAGCCGGACGGCTCATTGCAGATGTACACGCACCCGCTCGACCTGCACGACCTGTTGGCCGAACTCGACCGCGCGTAGTGTTGCTCTGTCGGCTATGCGACGTAGACGCGCACGACCGCCATTGCCAAGGCGACGAGCACGACAGCCAGGATTGGAATTGCTTGCACGACGGGCACCCCGTTTGACGACTCGGGATGCAACGCCGCCCTGCCCGCTCGGTTCCTGACCGTCACCAAAACGTCTTAAGCTGTAGCTTTTGCCAGCGCGCGCCGTGCCAGGACACCGACAAGATGCGCGCGGTATTCCGGGCTGGCGTGGATATCGCTGTTCATGCCCGTCGCCGGGATCGTCATGCCCTCGAGCGACTTCGCCGCAAAGCGCTTCTTCAGCGCTTCCTCGAACGACTTCACCCTGAACACGCCGTTGCTGCCCGCGCCGGTGACCGCGACGCGGATATCGGCGCCGCGCTTCGACACGAACACGCCGACCAGCGCAAACCCCGACGCCGGATGCTTGAACTTCTCGTAGGCCGCCTTCTTGGCGATCGGGAAGCTGATCTTGGTGATGATCTCGCCGTCCTCGAGCGCGGTCGAGAACATTCCGGTGAAGAAATCATCGGCCGCGATGCGCCGCTTGTTGGTGATGATGGTCGCGCCGAGGCCGAGGCAAGCGGCCGGGTAATCCGCGTTCGGATCGTTGTTGGCGATCGAGCCGCCGATGGTACCGCGGTTGCGCACCTGGGGGTCGCCGATCGAATTCGGCACCATCGCGAGCCCCGGCAGCGCCTGCTGCAGCACCGGCGAATTCGCCGCGTCGGCATGGCGCGTCATGGCGCCGATGACGATGGAGCGGCCCTTCTGCTCGACGCCGGCCATGCCTTCGACCAGCGACAAGTCGATGAGCGCCGACGGCTGCGCCAGACGTTGCTTCATGACCGGCAACAGCGAATGCCCGCCCGCGAGCAACTTGCCTTCGGGATTTTTCGCCAGCAGGCCGGCCGCCTGGCGGACCGTGGTCGGACGATGGAACGTGAAATTGTACATTGCTCTCTCCTTATTATTCCGCGGCCGCCTGCTGCGCCGGTTGTGCCCGTTGAATGGCGGCCCAAACCGTATTGGCGGTGGCCGGCATGCTGAGCGCTTCGGTGCCGATGGCGTCGGTGATGGCGTTGATGACGGCGGCGGGCGCCGCGATCGCGCCGGCCTCCCCGCAGCCTTTGATGCCGAGCGGGTTCGACGGCGATTTGGTTTCGGTGAGACCGACCTTGAACGACGGCAGGTCGTGGGCGTGCGGCATGGCGTAGTCCATGAACGAGCCGGTCACGAGCTGACCATCCTTGTCGTAGACCGTGCCCTCCAGCAGCGCCTGGCCGACGCCCTGCGCGATGCCGCCGTGCACCTGGCCTTCGACGATCATCGGATTGATCACGGTGCCGAAGTCGTCGATCGCCGTCCAATTGACGATGTCGGTCTTGCCGGTTTCGGCGTCGACCTCGACCTCGCAGATGTGGCAGCCGGCCGGGAACGTGAAGTTGGTCGGATCGTAGAAGGAGGTCTCCTTCAACCCGGGCTCGAGCTCCGCGCCGGTAAACTTGTGGGCGATATAGGCATTGAGCGCGACATCGCCCCAGGCCGCCGACTTGTCGGTGCCGGCGACCGTGAACTTGCCGTCCTTGAATTCGATGTCGCCTTCGGCTGCTTCCAGCATGAAGGCAGCGACTTTCTTCGCCTTCGCCTCGACCTTGTCGAGCGCCTTGACGATCGCCGACATGCCGACCGCGCCCGAGCGCGAGCCGTAAGTCCCCATGCCGAACTGCACCTTGTCGGTGTCGCCATGCACAATCGAAACGTTCTCGAACGGAATGCCGAGCCGTTCCGAGACGAGTTGCGCGAACGTCGTCTCGTGGCCCTGCCCATGCGCGTGGCTTCCGGTCAACACTTCGACGCTGCCGGTCGGGTTGACGCGCACTTCGGCGCTCTCCCACAGGCCGACGCCGGCGCCGAGCGAGCCGACCGCCTGTGACGGCGCAATGCCGCAGGCCTCGATATAAGTCGAATAGCCCAAGCCCCGCAGCTTGCCGTGCCGCGCAGCTTCGCGCCTGCGCTTGTTGAAGCCCTTCACGTCGGCAAGTTCCATCGCCTTCTTGAGCGAGGCGTTATAGTCGCCCGCGTCATAGGCCATGATCACCGGCGTCTGGTGCGGGAACGACTTGATGAAGTTGCGCCTGCGCAAATCGGCCGGATCAAGATCCATCTGCCGCGCCGCGACTTCCACCAGCCGCTCGACGACGAAAGTCGCTTCGGGACGCCCCGCGCCGCGGTAGGCGTCGACCGGCACGGTGTTGGTATAGACCGCATCGACCTCACAATAGATTTGCGGAATGTCGTATTGGCCCGACAACAGCGTGCCGTAGAGATACGTCGGTACCGACGACGAGAAGGTCGACATATAGGCGCCGAGATTGGCGATGGTCTTGGCGCGCAACGCCAGGATTTTGCCGCCCGAGTCGAGCGCAAGCTCGGCATGCGTGACGTGATCGCGGCCATGCGCGTCGGTGAGGAACGATTCCGAACGGTCCGCCGTCCATTTCACCGGTCGGCCGACCTTGCGCGCCGCCCACAGGCAGACGACTTCCTCGGGATAGATGAAGATCTTCGAGCCAAAGCCGCCGCCGACGTCGGGCGCGATCACGCGCAATTTGTGCTCGGGCGTGATGCCGACGAAGGCCGAGATCACCAGCCGCGACAGGTGCGGATTCTGCGACGTGTTCCACAAGGTCAGGTGATCATTGCCGGCGTCGTACTCGGCGAGCGCGACCCGCGGCTCGATCGCGTTCGGCACCAGGCGATTGTTGACGATATCGAGCTTGGTAATGTGCTTGGCGGCGGCAAAGGCCGCGTCAACCGCCTTGGCGTCGCCGAGCGACCATTCGTAAATCGTGTTCTTCGGCGCGATCTCGTGGATCTGCGGGCCGGATTTGGCCTTGGCCGGATCGCTCACCGCTGGCAACACGTCGTATTCGACCTTCACCTTCTCGGCCGCATCGCGGCCCTGCGCCTGCGTTTCGGCGATTACCACGGCAACGGCATCGCCCACATGATTGACGATCGTGGCCGCCAGCGCCGGGTGCGGCGCCATCTTCATCGGCGAGCCGTCCTTGGAATGAATCATCCAGCCGCAGATCAGGTTGCCGATCTTGTCATTGGCGAGATGCGCGCCGGTCAGCACGTCGATGACGCCCGCCATTTTCTTCGCCGCGCTCACGTCGATGCTCTTGATCCTGGCGCGGGCATGCGGCGAGCGCACGAACACGGCGCGGGTCTCGCCCGGCCTCGTCACATCGTCGGTGTACTGGCCTTTACCCGTAACGAAGCGGAGGTCTTCCTTCCGGCGCACCGCCGCGCCGATCCCGGTCGCGCTCATGGCGGTCTCTCCCTATGGATGCTTGTTGAAGACGTTACTCGGCCGCCTGCCGCGCCGGCCCTCCTCCCTTGCCCATGGCCTTGGCACCCGCGGCGATCGCCTTGACGATGTTGTGGTAGCCGGTGCACCGGCAGATGTTGCCGTCGAGCTGCTGGCGGATGGTGTGCTCGTCGAGGTCGTTGCCCTTGCGGCGCACGATATCGAGCGCCGCCATGATCATGCCGGGCGTGCAGTAGCCACACTGCAGGCCGTGATGCTCACGGAAGGCCTCCTGCATCGGATGCAGCGGGCCGTTCACGTCGGCGAGACCCTCGATGGTGGTGATCTTGGCGCCCTCGCACTGGAGCGCGAGCGTGGTGCACGACTTGGCCGCGATGCCGTCGATGTGCACGACGCAGGCGCCGCACTGGGAGGTATCGCAGCCGACATGGGTGCCGGTCAGCCGCAGATTCTCGCGCAGGAATTGCACCAGCAAAGTGCGCGCTTCGACATCGCCGGACACGGCTTTGCCATTCACCGTCATGGATACGGCAGGCATGAAGTCCCTCCCATAAATCGGGGCCGAAAAGCCCTCTTTTCGCCTCGCCCGGCAAGGGCGGCAGCCGCACAAGCTCAAAATTGAGCCGATTTCTGATTAAGTCTGAACCCCGGCGGTAGCCCGGGTCAAGGGAGTCGAAATGCGAACTTTCGCCACGGCAGGCCCGCCCACGCGCTCAAGTCGCTGCAACCTGGGCGGCAAAGTTCTTGAAAAAATCGTCGGCGATCTTTTTGGCCGCGCCGTTGACCAGACGCTGGCCCAGTTGGGCTAGCTTGCCGCCGATTTGCGCCTCGACGTTGTAGGTCAGCAACGTGCCGCCCTCTGTTTCGGTGAGCGCCACCGTCGCGCCGCCTTTGGCAAAGCCGGCAACGCCGCCGTCACCCTCGCCGGAGATCTTGTAGCCGTTGGGCGGGTTGAGGTCGGTCAGGTGCACCTTGCCTTTGAAGCGGGCCTTCACGGGCCCGATCTTGGTGGTGGCGACGGCGGTCATTTCAGTATCCGAAAGCTTCACCAGCTCCTCGCAGCCCGGGATGCAGGCCTTGAGCACCTCAGCGTCGTTGAGCTTGGCCCAAACCACCTCGCGGCTGGCCGGAAGCTGGACCTCGCCCGTCATCGTCATCGCCATCGGCGTACTCCTCCACAACCTCAGCTATGCGCTTTAAGCCGTCGCAGGCCCGCTGAAAAGAGCTTTGCAGGCCGCGCCAAGCCCTTTAAGTGTGGGCGCAAACCGGTACCGGCAAGAAGCTTCACGGGGAGGACGACCATGCCCATTATCAAGGCCGACGACGGCTGCCCGCTTTATGTCGAGGTCGAAGGCGACGACGACGCCCCGGCGTTGATGCTGTCGAACTCGCTCGGCACCAACCTGCACATGTGGGACGACCAGGCCGGCGATTTCGCCGAGCACTTCCGCCTGATCCGCTACGACCGCCGCGGCCACGGCCAATCCGGCGCGCCCAAGGGACCGTACAGCTTCGACCGCTTCGGCCGCGACATCCTCGCCATCCTCGACGAACTCGAGGTCGACAAGGTCAACTGGTGCGGCCTGTCGATGGGCGGCATGGACGGCCAGTGGCTCGGCGCCAACGCACCCGACCGCGTCGAGAAGCTCGTCCTCGCCAACACCAATTTCTATTACGCCGACAAGACGCCGTGGGCCGATCGCATCACCTTCGTGCGCGAGAAAGGCCTCAGCCAACTGGTCGGGCCGAACATGGAGCGCTGGTTCACCAAGAGCTTCCGCGAGCGCGCGCCGCAGGTCATGGGGCGCATGACCAACATGTTCACTGCGACCAATCCCGAAGGCTACGTCGCCTGCGTCGAAGCGATCCGCGACATGGATTTCCGCGGCTCCAATCCCAAGGTCACCACGCCGACCCTCGTCATCGTCGGCAAGCAGGACCCGGCGACACCACCGTCCGCCGGCGAAGCCATTGCCGGTCAGATCAAGGGCGCCAAGCTGGTGGCGCTCGACGCCGCGCACATCTCCAATATCGAGCAGCCGGAAGCCTTCGCCGAGGCCGTGCTCGATTTCCTCCAGTAGGAACGCGTCAATGGACGAGAAGGAGCGTTACAACGCCGGCATGGCCAAGCGCCGCAAGGTGCTCGGCAATGCCTGGGTTGACCGCGCCAATACGCGCAAGACGCCGTTCAACGAGGAATTCCAGGATTTCATCACGCGCGGCGCCTGGGGTGAAATCTGGACGCGGCCGCATTTCGACGAGCGCACGCGCCGCATCCTGGTCATCGGCACCATGATCGCGCTCGGTCAGTGGGACGAATTCCGCCTGCATGTCGGCGCGGCGCTGCGCGAAGGCGGCTTCACCGAGAGCGATATCAAGGAAATCATTCTGCAGCAGGCGATCTATTGCGGCGTACCGGCCGCCAATCACGCCTTCAAGGAAGCCGGCGAGATCATCGCCGAGCTGGCAAAGAGCAAGTAACGCTCATCACGCCTTGAAAATCAGCGCAGCGGCGAGAACCACTGCGCGTCGCGCGTCGCGACGGCGTTATCGGCGATCAGCGAGGTGCGCGCGATGAGCGGCTTGTCGGCGCGTTGATAATTGCGCTCGAGGATTGCGAGGCCGGCGGCAACGGCTACCAGCAGCAGCGTGATGAACTGCTCGCGCACCAGATCGGCATTGTGCGTCCACACTGCCGGACCGACCGAGGCGATGCAGACCAGCACCACCAGCATCAGGCCGCCTTCGAGAATTTCGGTGTTGGCTTGGCCGCCGGCGAGCGCCTTGAAGCGGTCGGCGACATGCGCCGCGCAGATGAGCGCGACGGCGAGCTTGAGCGTGGCGAAGAAAGCGGCAAGCTTGACCAAGCCGATCGGCGCGAGGCCGAAGATGCGGCCGATCTCGAACACGAACTGCGAGTGCCAGACGTCCTCGAGGCCGTAGGTCGGCGAGGTCAGCATGCGCACGGCGTCGAAGCCCCAAAACAGCGTGAAGTAGAGCGAGATCGCCAGGAGCATAGCCATAGCGGCGGTGGAGAGCTTGCGCATGAATTCCTCCTTCGACGGAACATCACGCGTAATCGCTTTAAATGCCGAATTCAAAGCAAACCGATTTTTTACCTTACCCGGGGCCCTTAACCACGCTGCTTTACCCACCGCGCCCCCCGCGGAATGCCTGTGGCGTGGTGCCAGTCTGCTTGCGGAAGAAGCGCGTGAAGTGCGACGGGTCGGAGAACGCGAGGTCATAGGCAATCTCGTGGATCGCCTGGTTGGTGAAAACGAGCTGGCGCTTCGCTTCCGTGAGCACACGCTGGCGGATCAGGTGACCGGCGGTGACGCCGATCGCGCGTTTCACATGGTCATTGAGCCGGTCGGCAGTCATTGCCAGCTTCTCGGCGTAGAAGCTGATCAGCCGCTCCTTGCGGAAATGCTCCTCGATCAGCCGCCGCAATTGATCGACGCGGGCATCGGCAGTTTGCAACGTTACTGTGCCGGTGCGCGCCCGGCTGGCGCTCAGCCGCACCAACTCGATGGCAATGAGCGCGAGTAGCCCGCGCATCGCCAGCCGGAAGCCCTCGCGCGCCAGCGAGGCCTCTTCATCGAGGTCGCGGCATAGCGCCGACAAGCGCTTCGCCTCGACAGCACTTGCGAGCGGGATCAACAGATCAGCCGCCACCGCCTTGAGCCGCGCCAGCGCCTCACCCGACTGATCGCCGAGCGCGTCGGCGACATCCTCGGTAAAACTGACCACCCAGCCGTCGGTGACCTGCGGCTTGAAGCGGAAGCCGTGCGCGGTCGTCGCCGGCACGAAAACCGCGGCTGGCGCCGCCAACGGCACCGTCGCCGTCTCGAAGCTCATCTCGCCGCCGCCTTTTTCGATCACCAGCACCTGAAACAGATTGCGGTGACGGTGCGCCCGAATGGTCCAGGCGTGCAGCGACGAGCGCGACGCGATCGTTTCGATATGGATGAAATCGAATGCGCTGTCGTCCGGCGGATCGCCGTACAGATGAAACAGCGGCAGCGCGCTTGTCGTGGCCATGGCGCGCGGAGCATAGGACAAGGCCGGCAAAAGCAGAAAGCCCCGCCGACATGGCGGGGCTTTCCTTTGATCTCGCTATGCAGCGTTAGCGCTGGCCCTGTTGGCCGCCACCTTGCTGTCCGCCCTGACCGGGCTTCGGATTCTGCTGCTGCTGCTGGCCGGGCTTCTGCTGTCCGCCTTGCTGCTGGCCGCCTTGCTGTTGCTGGCCACCCTGTTGGTTCTGCTGGTTGGGATTCTGGTTCATTTGGTCTTCTCCGGCTGTAAACGCTCCCCGCCCGAACCCCTTTCAACGTTTGTCTGTCACCAATCGTTCCATCGGTAACAACACGGAACAAAAGCGGCTGAAAACGCTTTCCGTTTCACGCAAACGCGACGGAGGAACGCATCATGGGACGCTATTTGCTGTTATGGCTGCTGGGAATTCCGCTGCCGATTCTCCTGTTGATCTGGATTGTCGGCGGCTTGCACTGACGCTGCGCTTCGAAACGGCTGCGAGAGCAAGCGCGTGATGCGCAGCTCCGCAAGCTCGCGCAAGATCGGCAAGCCGATGACAATTCCGGCTTCGCCGGCCCTCGGTGCGGCGCGATAGGTGCCGAACATCCGATCCCACCACGGCAGATTGAATCCGAAATTGCTGTCGGTTTCTGCGCGCTCGATCGAGTGATGCACCTGATGCATCTGCGGCGTCACCACGATCCAGCGCGCCAGCGCATCGAGCCTCGGCGGCAGCGCCACGTTACTGTGGTTGAACAGCGATGTGGCGTTGAGCAGCACCTCGAAGATCACCACCGCCTCGGCCGGCACGCCGAGCGCCGCGACCGCCGCCATCTTGATCGCCAGCGACAGAAGAATTTCCAGCGGATGAAAGCGCACGCCGGTGGTGACGTCGATGTCGAGATCGGCGTGGTGCATACGGTGCAGCCGCCACAGCCACGGCACATAGTGAAAGACGACGTGCTGGACGTAGATGACCAGATCGAGCGCGATTACGCCCACCACCAGCGCGGCCCAATAGGGCAGGCCGAGCAACGGGAATAGCCCCCAGCCGTGCGCGGCCGCGGCCAGCGCTACGCCGACGACGGTCAGCGGGCCCAGCAGCCGGATGAGGACGCTGTCGATCGCCCAAATGCCGAGATTGCCGGGCCAACGCGGCCGCCGTCCGGCCCTCAGCGGCCGGCGCGGCGCCAGCCATTCCCACAGCGCCATGGCGGCGAATACCGCCACCGCCGCACCAATACGAGTGGCCATGATCAGAGCTGGGGGCAAGCGGAACTCCCGTTCGCGGGCGACTTAATAACATGCCCTTTTTCGCAGCGTTGCTGCACCCGCGAAAGCCTTTAAGATCGCCTGGGCGACGCCTTCACCGGCGTTTGGGGACGCGATGGAAGTTTTCCTCCAGCAGCTTATCAACGGCATCACACTGGGCTCGATCTATGGGCTGATCGCCATCGGTTACACCATGGTTTTCGGCATCATCGGCATGGTGAACTTCGCCCATGGCGACGTGTTCATGGTCTCGGCCTTCATCGCCCTGATCGCCTTCCTGATCTTGACCAGCTGGCTCGGCATCACCTCGGTCGCGCTGGCGCTGCTGATCGTGCTGGTGGTGGCGATGCTGTTCACCTCGCTCGTCAATTGGGTGATCGAGCGCGTCGCCTATCGGCCGCTGCGCGGCTCGTTTCGCCTGGCGCCGCTGATTTCCGCGATCGGCATGTCGATCTTCCTGTCGAATTTCGTGCAGGTCACCCAAGGCCCGCGCAACAAGTCGATCCCGCCGATGGTGCAAGGCGACTTCACGCTACTGACACGAAACGACTACGCCGTCACCCTGTCCTACAAGCAGCTCATCATCTGGGGCATCACCGCCGCGCTGCTGGCGTGCTTCTGGTATCTCGTCTCCAAGACCAGGCTCGGCCGCGCGCAGCGCGCCTGCGAGCAAGACCAGAAGATGGCGGCGCTGGTCGGCGTCAATGTCGACCAGACCATTTCGATGACCTTCGTCATCGCCGCGGCGCTCGCCGCCGTCGCCGGCACCATGTACCTGATGTATTATGGCGTCGTGTCCTTCGCCGATGGCTTTGTACCGGGCGTCAAGGCGTTCACCGCCGCGGTGCTCGGCGGCATCGGCTCGCTGCCGGGCGCGGTGATCGGCGGCCTTCTCATCGGCCTGATCGAGACCATGTGGTCGGCCTATTTCTCCATCGACTACAAGGACGTCGCGGCTTTCTCCGTGCTTGCCATCACGCTCATCTTCCTGCCGCAAGGCCTGTTCGGCCGGCCGGATGTCGAAAAGGTCTGAGATGGCGGACGGCGCGCCAAGCCCGCGCGTCGATATCCCCCGCGCGCTCAGCGATGCGGGGCTGACCGCATTCATTGCCTTCGGCTTGCTGCTGCCGCTGATCGGCTTCCTCACTGGCGTCAACGGCCGCAATCAACTGGTGCTGACCACGCGCTGGCAGTTGCTGGCCGGCATGACCGCCTTCGTCGGGCTCGCGCGTCTGCTCTTCTCGCTCTTCGTCGCGCCTCACCTCACGCAGCGCACGCAACGGCCAGTGGCCACTGTGTCGCCGGCGCGCGAGTGGCTGCGGCGGCAATTCATCCCGTTCGCGATCGGCTTCGTCGTTCTTTATCCGGCAATCGTCGTGTTGACCGCCGGCTTGTCCGGCGGCGTGAAGTGGATCGACAATTTCGGTATCCAGATTCTGATTTACGTGATGCTCGGCTGGGGCCTCAACATCGTGGTCGGCCTCGCCGGCTTGCTCGATCTCGGCTACGTCGCCTTCTATGCGGTCGGCGCCTACTCCTATGCGCTATTAGCAACAAATTTCGGCCTCACGTTCTGGATCTTGCTGCCGCTGGCCGGCATCCTTGCCTCGTTCTGGGGCGTCCTGCTCGGCTTTCCGGTGCTGCGGCTGCGCGGCGACTATCTCGCCATCGTTACGCTGGCCTTCGGCGAGATCATCCGGATGATCCTCATCAACTGGGTGGACCTGACCAACGGCTATGCCGGCATCAGCGGCATTCCGCGGCCGACCTTCTTCGGCATTCCGTTCAATTCCGATGATGACGGCTTCGCCGCTGTGTTCGGCCTGACCTTTTCGCCGCTCTACCGCACCATCTTTCTCTATTACATCATCCTTGCGCTCGCGCTGCTGACGGCCTTCGTCACCGTGCGACTGCGCCGGCTGCCGGTCGGCCGCGCCTGGGAGGCATTGCGCGAGGACGAAGTTGCCTGCCGCTCGCTCGGCATCAACACCACCAACACCAAGCTCACCGCCTTCGCCATGGGCGCGATGTTTGCGGGCTTTGCCGGCTCGTTCTTCGCCGCGCGGCAGGGCTTCATCTCGCCGGAGTCGTTCACGTTCCTGGAGTCCGCAACGATCTTGTCGATTGTGGTGCTCGGCGGCATGGGCAGCCAGATCGGCGTCGTCATCGCGGCGATCGTGATGATCGGCGGCACCGAGATCATGCGCGATCTCGATTTCCTCAAGAAGATTTTCGGACCGACCTTCGACCCGACGCAGTACCGCATGCTGCTGTTCGGCTTTGCCATGGTGCTGATCATGGTCTGGCGGCCGCGCGGCCTGATCTCGACGCGCGATCCATCGGTGGTGCTGAAGGAGCGCAAAAGCATTTCCTCCGATCTGGTGAAGGAAGGCCATGGTTAGCGCAACACTGGCTGACGCGCCCGACACGCTGCTCCGCGTCGAGCATCTGACCATGCGCTTCGGCGGCCTGGTCGCCGTCGACAATCTGTCCTTCGAGGTCCCGCGGGGCGCGATCACGGCGCTGATCGGCCCGAACGGCGCCGGCAAGACCACCGTGTTCAACTGCATCACCGGCTTCTACAAGCCGACCGAGGGCCGCCTCGCGCTCTCTCACGGCGGCGACTGGGACGCACTCGAGGCCCTCACCGGCAGCGGCGCGCGCAGCAAGGGGCCGCTCTACCTGCTCGAGCGCATGCCGGATTATCTCGTCGCGCAGAAGGCCCGCGTCGCCCGCACCTTCCAGAACATCCGCCTCTTCCCCGGCATGACGGTTCTGGAGAACCTCATGGTGGCGCAGCACAACCGGCTGATGGTCGCCTCCGGCTATACGTTGCTCGGCGTGCTTTATATCCCCACATACGACTATGCGGAGAGGGCCGCGATCGACAAAGCGCGCGAGTGGCTCGATCGCGTCGGCCTGACCGACCGCGCTGACGATCCGGCCGGCGACCTGCCCTATGGCGCGCAGCGCCGCCTCGAGATCGCGCGCGCGATGTGCACCGAGCCGGTATTGCTCTGCCTCGACGAACCGGCGGCCGGCCTCAATCCACACGAAAGCGCCGAGCTCAACGACCTGCTGCTCGCCATCCGCAAGGATTTCGACATCTCGATCCTGCTGATTGAGCACGACATGTCGGTGGTGATGGAAATCTCCGATGCCGTCGTCGTGCTCGATTACGGCGTCAAGATCGCCGAGGGCCCGCCCGACGCGGTGAGCAACGATCCCAAAGTCATTGGCGCCTATCTCGGGGTGCCCGAGGACAATGTCGACAACGCCAAGGCGGAGGCCGGGCTATGACCGCCCTCCTCTCCGTGCGTGGCGTCGAAACCTATTACGGCCGCGTGCAGGCGCTCAAAGGCGTCGACATCGACGTCAATGATGGCGAGATCGTCACGCTGATCGGCGCGAACGGCGCCGGCAAATCGACTCTGATGATGACGATCTGCGGCAATCCCCGCGCGCGCGCGGGCTCGATTACGTTCGCCGGGCGCGACATCACGCGGCTGCCGACCCACGAGATCGCGCGCCTGAAGCTCGCGCAGGCGCCGGAAGGCCGCCGCATCTTCTCGCGCATGACGGTCCTGGAAAATCTGCAGATGGGTGCCACCACCGGCGACCCATCCACCTTCGATGCGGATCTCGAGCGCGTACTGGCGCTGTTCCCACGCTTGAAGGAGCGTATCGCGCAGCGCGGCGGCACGCTGTCGGGCGGCGAGCAGCAGATGCTGGCGATTGCGCGCGCGTTGATGAGCCGGCCGCGGCTGTTGCTGCTCGACGAGCCTTCGCTCGGCCTTGCGCCGCTGATCGTGCGGCAGATCTTCGACGCCATCAAAGAGCTCAACGCCAAGGAAGGCCTCACTGTCTTCCTCGTCGAGCAGAATGCCTTCCACGCATTGCGCCTCGCCCACCGCGGCTACGTGATGGTCAACGGCGAGATCAAGCTTGCCGGCAGCGGCCGCGAATTACTCGACCACCCGGAAATCAAATCCGCCTATCTCGAAGGCGGGCGGCAGAAGGTGGCTGGCTGATGGACTGGCTATACGAGGAAAGCTTCGGCGTGTTCCTGCTCGTCACCATCATCCTGGGCGGCGTGGCGGCGGCGCTTGCCGGCCGCGCGGTTGCCGCGACCTGGCGGCCATCGTGGCAAGTCGCCGTCTACATGCTGATCCTCGGACTGGCCGTGCGCTTCATTCACTTCAGCCTGTTCGGCGGCACGCTGCTGTCGCCCTACTACTACGTGGTCGACAGCGCTTTCTGCATGGCTTTCGGCTTCCTCGGTTTCCGCACCGCCCGCGTGGCGCAGATGGTTCGCCAATACGGCTGGATCAACGAGGCGGACGGGCCGATGCGCTGGCGCCGCCGCACGCAGTGACGTAGGATTGTCCCGACGTCTGGACTGCCGGGTCCACATGAAGGGGAACATCGTGATGAAACGGATCACCACGCTCGGCGTTGCGCTGGGCTTTGCAATTGCATGGGCCGGAACGGCCGCGGCTCAAGTCAAAATGGGCGTCGCCGGCCCGATCACCGGCCCGAGCGCCGCGACCGGCGCGCAGATGAAAAATGGCGTCGATCAGGCGGCCGCCGATATCAACGCCGCCGGCGGCATGTTGGGCCAGAAGATCCAGGTGTCGTACGGCGACGACGTCTCCGATCCCAAGCAGGGCGTCTCCGTCGCCAACAAATTCGCCGCCGACGGCGTGAAGTACATCGTCGGCCACTACAACTCGGGCGTCAGCATCCCCGCCTCGATGGTCTATCAGGAGAACGGCATCATCGAGATCACGCCGGCCTCCACCAACCCGACCTTCACCGAGCGCAAGATGTGGAACACGTTCCGCGTCTGCGGCCGTGACGACCAGCAAGGCAAGGTCGCCGGCCAATATCTCCTCAAGCACTACAAGGGCAAAAAGATCGCCGTGGTCCACGACAAGACGACCTATGGCAAAGGCCTCGCCGACGAGATGCTCAAGACCATCAAGGCCGGCGGCATGAAGAACGTGCTCTATGAAGGCATCAATACCGGCGAGAAGGACTATTCGGCGCTGGTGTCGAAGATCAAGCAATCGGGCGCCGACCTCGTCTATTTCGGCGGCCTCTACACCGAAGCCGGCCTGATCGTGCGCCAGATGCGCGACCAGGGCGTCAAGGCGCCGCTGATGGGCGGCGACGGCATTACCTCGGATGAATATGCCTCGGTCGGCGGACCGGGCGTCGAAGGTACGCTGATGACCTACGGCCCCGATCCGCGCAACAAGCCCGAGGCGAAGGCCGTCGTTGAGGAATTCCGCAAGAAGAATTTCGAGCCGGAAGCCTACACGCTCTATAGCTACGCCGCGGTGCAGATCTACAAGCAGGCCGCCGAAGCCGCCAAATCGGTCGACCCGAAGAAGGTCGCCGAGAAGATGCACTCCGGCATGCACTTCAAGACCGTGCTCGGCGACATCGCCTACGACAAGAAGGGCGACATCACCAAGCTCGACTACGTCGTCTACATCTGGAAAAAAGATCCGAGCGGCAAGATCACTTACACCGAGTGTCCCGCCGACGGCTGCAAGTAAATTTCGCTGAAGTAATTTTCGCTGACACACGATGGAGAGGCCCGCCAACGCAAGTCGGCCTTAGCCGACTTGCGCAACTAGAATGCCGATCTCGGGCAAACCCGAGATCGGATGGCGGGCTTTTTCGTCAGGTGTCATGTCCGCGAAAGCGGGCATGCAGTAGTCGCAGGCATCTCAATCAATAATTCAGACCGGGACTACTGGATCGTGCGCCTTCGCGGACGATGACAACCGAGGGGCTAGCCGATTTTCCCGAGCGCCGGAAACGCTTCGAGCAGCCACACGCTCATCTGATTGATGCTGCCGGTGAGGAAGGCGATGCCGGTGAGCACCAGCAGTGCTCCCATCGCCTGCTCGACGCGGTGCAGGTAGCTCTTGAAGCGCGCGAGAAAGGCCGCGAAGGGCTCGATCGCGAAAGCAGCGATGATAAAGGGAATACCCAAGCCCAGCGAATAGACCGCGAGCAGACTTGCGCCCTTGGCAACCGTCTGCTCCGACGCCGCGACGGCAAGGATCGCGGCGAGGATCGGGCCGATGCACGGCGTCCAGCCGAAGGCGAAGGCAAGCCCGATCACATAGGCGCCCCACAACCCGACGGGCTTGGCGACGTCGAGCCGTTTCTGCCGGTGCAGCAGCGCAATCTGCGTCAGGCCGAGGAAGTGCAGCCCCATCACGATGATGACGACGCCGGCGAGGATCGCGAGCGGGCCGGAATAGGCCCGGATCAGCGAGCCGATGACGCTGGCGCTGGCGCCCAGCGCGACAAACACCGTGCCAAAGCCAAGCACGAATAGCACGGCGGCCAGCACCGTCTCGCGTCTGACCCGCGGCTCCGGCTCCTTGTCGGCGAAACGCTCGAGCGACGCGCCGGCCAGAAACACCAGATAGGGCGGCACCAGCGGCAGCACGCAAGGCGAGAGGAAGCTGACCAGCCCGGCAATGAGCGCGGCAAGAAAGGTGACGTCGTGCATAGCCGCCTACATGCAGCGCGACTGCGGCAATGGCAAGGTGCCCGTGACCGTTATGGCGCGGATGTGATAAGCGGGTGATGTCATGCGCAACACCATCACCGACATTGCGGGCATCCGCGTCGGCCACGCCGGCGACGGCAAGCTCGGCTCTGGCTCGACCGTGGTGCTGTTCGACAAAGCCGTCACCGGCAGCGTCGACGTGCGCGGCGGCGGCCCGGGCACGCGCGAGACCGCGCTGCTCGATCCGGCGCAGACGGTGGATGGCGTCGATGCAATAGTTCTATCCGGCGGCTCGGCCTTCGGGCTCGACGCCGCCTCCGGCACACAAGCTTTTTTGCGCGAGCAGGGCCGCGGCTTCCGCGTCCGCGACGCGGTGGTGCCGATCGTGCCGGCGGCGATCATGTTCGACCTGCTCAACGGCGGCGACAAGAACTGGGGCCGCTACCCGCCCTATCGCGAGTTCGGTTACGAGGCGGCGAAATCCGCCGGCGCCGATTGCGCGATGGGCAGCGTCGGCGCCGGTCTCGGCGCCACCACCGCCACGCTCAAGGGCGGCGTCGGCTCGGCCTCGGCGACGACGCGCGACGGCATCACGGTCGGCGCACTCGCGGTGGTCAATGCCGTTGGCTCCGTCGTGATAGGCGACGGCCCGCACTTCTGGGCCGCATCCTTCGAGCAGAATGGCGAGTTCGGCGGCCGCGGCGCGAAAGCGGCTATCGCGCCTACCGATCTCGCGCTGCGCGCCAAAGGCGGGCCGCAGGAGAACACCACCATCGCCGTCATCGCCACCGACGCCAAACTGAGCAAGGCGCAGTGCAACCGCCTTGCCGTGATGGCGCAGGACGGCTTGGCGCGCGCGATCTATCCGGTGCACACGCCGCTCGACGGCGATGTGGTGTTTGCAGCCAGCGCCGGCGACAAGCCGCTGGCCGATCCGCATTACGGTTTGGCCGGCCTCGGCATGCTGGCGGCAAACGTCATGGCCCGCGCCATCGCGCGCGGCGTCTACGAGGCCAAGGCTCTGCCGTTCCCGGGCGCGCTGCCGAGCTGGAAAGATAAATTCGGTTGAGGCACGCGATGCCGTCCAGCGTCATCGACAAGATCGACTACGAAGAAGAGCATGCGCGGCTCACCGTGACGTTCACGACCGGCCGCGTCTATCAATACTTCCTCGTGCCGGCCGATGTCGCGGCCGCGTTTCGCTTGGCGCTTTCGAAGGGCACCTACTTCAACACGAAGATCCGCGACCACTACACCTTCCGCGACATCACGCCGCCCGGTCAGCCGGTGAAGCGCTCGGCGCGGTAAGGCGCCGGATCGACGAACGGCGTAACGCCGCTCATCATTTCCGCGATCATGCGCCCGGTCGCCGGTCCAAGCGTCAAACCCCAGTGTGCGTGGCCTATGGCGAGCCACATGCCTGCAAGGCCGGGCGCCCGTCCGATGACCGGGCGTAAATCGGCAAAGCACGGCCGGCAGCCCATCCAGGTCTTGTCGTCGGCGCGCTCGCCCAAAGGAAACAACTCGCGCGCGCGCGGCATGATGCGGTCGAACTGCACCGGTGTCGGCGCCGCGTCGCGCGACGCGAATTCGACGCCGGTTGTCATGCGAATGCCCATCTCCATCGGCGTGACGACATAACCGACATCGGCATCGAGCACGGGCCGCGCCAGCGACGCATTGCCCTGGCCACGGAAGTGGCGGTGGTAACCGCGCTTGATCGCCATCGGCAGGCGCAGCCCGAAGCCACGCAGAAAATCGCCTGCCCAGGGCCCGAGCGCGACTACGACGTCAGGCGCGTCAACCCCGCCCTCATCGGTCTCCACGCGCCAACCCCCGCCTTTCCGATGCAGCGTGCGCGCATCGCCCGACACCGTGACGCCGCCGAGCGCACGCAGGCGCGACGCATAAGCGAGCGTCACGCGGAACGGATTGCTGACGCTCGCCGCCTCCGGCCAGAACACCGCGCGCGGAAACACGCCTGCGAGCGAAGGCTCGAGCGCCTGCGCGCCGGCAGTATCGAGCGGCTGCAGCGGCAGACCGAGGTCGGCGGCAACGTCGAATTCGCGCTGCCGGCCGGCAAACGTCTTCTCCTTGCGAAAGACCTTCAGCCAGCCGGTCTTGCGCAGATATTGCGTGGCGCCCGATTCCTTCATGAGCGCCTCGTGCTCGGGTACGGCGCTGGCAAACAACGGACGGATCAGGTGGGCGGTCTCGAATAGCCGCTCCGGCTGCGAGGCGGCGCGGAACGCCATCAGCCATGGCAAGATTTTTGGCAGGAACGACAGGTGATAGTTGGCCTCGGGCGCGCGCTTGAGCGCGATGCGCGCGAGCGCGCCGAGATCGGCCGGAAAGGCCGGCGGGAAAATCGTGTTGCCCTCGATAATCCCGGCATTGCCGAACGAGGTTTGCTGGCCGACCCCCTCGCGATCGACCAGCGCCACCGCCAGGCCGCGCTTGGCCAGGTGCAGCGCCACGCTGGTGCCGACAATGCCGGCGCCGAGAACGATCGCATCGGTGCGTGCCATGACTTCCTCGACTCGTCCCCTATATGGATCGTCCGGCACGAAACCGCTATCAAGGGTGCACGTCTTCCCCGCCGGGAGCCATCCAGCAATGCACTTGCTTCGCGTGCCCGCGGCCGCGCTCAGCTATGTCGGCCGCCATGGTACGCTCGTGGTCGCGGCGTCGCTATTTGTCGGCCTGTTCGTCCCCGGCATTGCGGCCTACTGCAAACCGCTGCTTGGCTACGCCATCATTGCGATGCTGACGCTCGCCTTCCTGCGCGTCGACCCGGCCGAATTGCGCGGCCATTGGGACCGACCGGGTCTGATCGCGGCCGCAAGCCTGTGGGTCATGCTGGCGACGCCGGTGGTGCTCGGCGCGCTCTTCCTCTCCACCGGCCTGAATGAGCGCCTGCCTGGCCTCTACTACATGCTGGTCCTGCAGATGTGCGCGCCAGGGCTCACGTCGGCGCCGGCCCTGGCGGCCCTGATTGGCCTCGATGTCGCGCTGACGCTCGCGACCTTGATTATTTGCATGGCGCTGACGCCGTTCACCGCCAGCCTGTTCACGCATTATTTCCTCGGCGAAGCACTACCCGCGCCGGCGACCTTCGGCTACCGCCTGTTTCTCGTCATCGCCGGTTCCGCCGCAGCCGCAGCCGTCATCCGCCGCCTCGCCGGCCGCGAGACGATCGAACGCGAACGCGAAGCCATCGACGGGCTGAGCGTGCTCGCCATGTTCCTGTTCGTGATCGCCGCGATGGACGGCGTGCTCGACCACCTGCGCAATGACCCGCTGCTGGTCGCCGGCTTGACGCTCCTGACTTTCGTCATCGCGCTCGGCCTGATCGTCGTCACCGCGCTGGCGTTCTCCGGCGCCGGCCGTGCACGCGCGCTCGCCATCGGCCTCAATGCCGGTAACCGCAACATCGGCATCATGCTCACGGCCGTCGGCTTTCACGTGCCGGACGTCGCCTGGCTCTATTTCGGATTGGCGCAGTTTCCGATCTATCTCTTGCCGCACCTGCTCAAGCCGCTCGCCAAGCGGCTCCAGCAGCCGGTTCCCGACTAGGCGATCGCCGCGGTCGCCGACGCCTGCGTGCTGATCAGCGCCGACTGCATCTGGATCAGCTTCTCGATCAAATTGGCGTTCTTCGACGTCCCACCGGAGGCGCCGCTCTGGGCTGCCAGCGTTGTTGAGCTGACCGTGCTGCCGTCGCTATACGTGATTGTTGTCGTGGTCGAGCCGTCGGGATTGGTCGTGGTTTGGGTCTGCGAGCCGTCAGCATTGGTGGCGTCCATCAGGGACGACGCACCGCCGCCGGCCCCGTGATGGTGGCCGCGATGACTATAGGCGCCATGCGGTGGTGTCAGTTCGTTTTGGCTGATCGAGCCATCGCCATCGGCGTCGAGTTTGCTGAACACCGCGTCGGCACTCGACGTATCGACCCCGGCATTGCCGAGCGCGCTTTCGAATTCGCTCTTGCTGATTTGCCCGTCACCATTGGCATCGAGTTTCGAGAACAGCGCCGAGGCCTGGCTGCCCGCGCCAGCGCCGTCCTGCCCTTGCGCCGACAGCAGCGCCGAAAGCGTGCCGAAACCGAATTTGGTCGTGGGAGCCGCCGGCAGCGACGCCGATTGGGCGCCGGCGCTCTTGGTGAGGCTCGAGAATTCATTGCTGACCGACTTGCTGACGCTGGAGGCGGCAAAGTCGAGCAACGACCCGATGCCGGACAGGGCGCCTAACGCGAGACCGACAGGAACGAACATGGCGGAACACAGCTCCAGTCGCGCCACGGAGATCTGGCGCGCCTGACACGATGCAAGCCGCGCGCCACACGAAAACCCTCGTCCTGCTTGGGTTTTCCGCACTGCGCCACGGACCGGCCGGGCGGGTTTTGCCGTCGCGGCGGCAAATCTTGCCGGGTCCGCGAGCGTTAACGAGGCTCTGGAGAAGCCATGCCGCGCGCGTTGCCCGCGCGGCCTGAGCGTGTTACCCGAACCTCATCCGGAGACCTTGATGCGCCCGCTGATCATCGCGCCGTCTATTCTTTCGGCCGATTTCGCCAAATTGGGCGACGAAATCCGCGCAGTCGAAGCCGCTGGCGCCGACTGGATCCACGTCGACGTGATGGACGGCCATTTCGTCCCCAACATCACCATCGGCCCAGGCGTCGTGCAGGCGATCCGCCCGGTCACCAAGCGGACACTCGACGTCCACCTGATGATCGCGCCGTGCGATCCTTATCTCGACGCCTTCGCCAAGGCCGGCTCCGACGTCATCACTGTACACGTCGAGGCGGGCCCGCACGTCCACCGCTCTCTGCAGGCGATCCGTGCGTTGGGCAAGAAGGCCGGCGTCACCATGAACCCCGGCACGCCGGTCGAGAGCGTCGCGCATGTCATCGACATGGTCGACCTGATCCTCGTGATGTCGGTCAATCCCGGGTTCGGCGGGCAAGCGTTTATCCCCTCCGCCCTCGACAAGATCAGGGCGCTGCGCGCCATGGTCGGCGCACGGCCGATCGACATCGAGGTGGATGGCGGCATCACGCCGGCCAATGCCGCCACCATCGTCAACGCCGGCGCCAACATCTTGGTCGCCGGTTCCGCCATCTTCAAAGGCGACTACAAGGCCAACATTGCCGCCATCCGCAACGCGGCGGCGCAAGCGCGCGGGGAAGCGGCGTGACGATTGCGCGCTATTCCCGCCCCGAGATGACCGCGATCTGGTCGCCGGAAACGAAATTCCGCATCTGGTTCGAGATCGAGGCGCATGCGGCCGATGCCATGGCCGAGCTCGGCGCCATCCCGAAGGACGCGGCGAAGAAAATCTGGGAGAAGGGCAAGGCTGCCAAGTTCGACGTCGGCCGCATCGACGAGATCGAGGCGGAGGTGAAGCACGACGTCATCGCCTTCCTGACGCACCTAACCGAGATCGTCGGCCCGGAAGCGCGCTTCGTGCATGCTGGCATGACTTCGTCGGACGTGCTCGACACCTGCCTCAACGTGCAGCTGGTGCGCGCCGCCGACATCCTCATCAACGACGTCGATACGCTGCTTGCCGCCTTAAAACGCCGCGCGCTCGAGCACAAGATGACGCCGACGGTCGGCCGCTCGCACGGCATCCATGCCGAGCCGACCACGTTTGGGCTGAAACTCGCTTTCGCCTATGCAGAATTTTCCCGCGCCAAAGATCGCCTGATCGCCGCCCGCAAGGAAGTTGCGACCTGCGCCATCTCTGGCGCGGTCGGCACCTTCGCCCAGGTCGATCCGCGGGTGGAAGCGCACGTCGCCAAGGCCATGGGCCTCGCGGTCGAGCCGGTCTCGACCCAGATCATTCCGCGCGACCGCCACGCCATGTATTTCGCCACCCTCGGCGTCGTCGCCTCCTCGATCGAGCGGCTGGCCACCGAAATCCGCCATCTGCAGCGCACCGAGGTGCTGGAAGCGGAAGAGTTCTTCTCCGAGAAGCAGAAGGGCTCTTCCGCGATGCCGCACAAGCGCAACCCGGTACTGTCGGAAAACGTGACTGGCTTGGCGCGCATGGTGCGCGCTTATGCGATGCCGGCGATGGAGAACGTCGCGCTCTGGCACGAGCGCGATATTTCGCACTCGTCCGTCGAGCGCATGATCGGGCCCGATGCGACGGTGACGCTCGACTTCGCGCTGGCGCGCATGGCCTCGATCATCGACAAGCTGATCGTCTATCCCGCCACCATGCAGAAGAACCTCAACAAGCTCGGCGGCCTCATCCACTCGCAGCGCGTGCTGCTCGCGCTGACGCAGAAAGGCGTCGCGCGCGAGGACGCCTATCGCCTCGTGCAGCGCAACGCCATGAAGGTCTGGAGCGGCGACAGCAACGATTTCCTCGCGCTGCTGAAGGCCGACAAGGATGTCCGTGCGAAGTTGAGCGACAAGGAGCTCGAGGCCAATTTCGACCTCGACCATCACTTGAAGCACGTCGACACCATCTTCAAGCGCGTGTTCGGGAGCGCCTGACGTTGGCGGACGCGCCGACGATCGTCGTCTTCGACTCCGGCATCGGCGGTCTCACCGTCTTCCGCGAGGTCAAGGCCGCCCGCCCCGACGCCCATTTTGTCTATGTCGCCGATGATGCCGCCTTTCCCTACGGCGACATGCCGGAGGAAGCGCTGATCACGCGCATCCTGCACGTCATCGGCAAGGCGATCGCCAAGCACGAGCCCGAACTTATCGTTATTGCCTGTAACACCGCCTCGACCCTCGCACTCAAGGAATTGCGCTCGCGCTACCAGGTGCCTTTCGTCGGCACCGTGCCGGCGATCAAGCCGGCCTGCGCGCAGTCGAAATCGAAGCGCGTCGCCGTGCTCGGCACGCAGGCGACCGTCAACCGCGAATACACCAAGGCGCTGATCCGCGAATTCGCCGCGGGCTGCGACGTCGTGCTGGACGGCTCGCCGCGGTTGGCGTCCTACGCCGAAGCCGAACTGGCCGGCACGCCGGTCGGCGACAAGGAGATCGCCGCCGAACTCGCCGCCTGCTTCGTCGACGCGGACGGCAAGCGTACCGACACCATCGTGCTCGCCTGCACGCACTACCCGCTGCTGCTCGAGCGCTTCAAGGCCAACGCCCCTTGGCCGGTCGACTGGATTGACCCGGCGCCGGCGATTGCCCGCCGGGTCGCCGACCTGTTACATGAGCGCCCAGTCGCCGGCACGCCGCCGCCGCCCGAAATGATCTTCACCTCGGGCCGCGCCCCCTCGCCGACGCTGGTAAAAGCCCTTGCCGGCTATGGGTTTAAGCCCGCCCGCCAGCCGGTTTGACAGGGGTCCCCGCACCCCCTAAATACCCGGCGTCCGGCGGGCTTTGGCCCGCCGGTCAAGTTTCGCGACCCGCGGCAAGGCCTTGCGCTTACGAGGCTTCGCCTGTCGGTCCCGGTCCGTCCGGGGCAAAGGAGGGCGCGATCCTCAAACCACGCGACAACAAAATCCGAGGACGCGAATGACCAAGCGCATGGAATCCAAGTACAAGATCGACCGCCGGATGGGCGAGAACATTTGGGGTCGCCCGAAGAGCCCGGTGAACCGGCGCGAATACGGTCCCGGCCAGCACGGCCAGCGCCGCAAGGGCAAGCTCTCCGACTACGGCGTGCAGCTCAAGGCCAAGCAGAAGCTGCGCGGCTATTACGGCAACATCTCCGAGCGGCAATTCCGCGGCATCTACCAGGAAGCGCGCCGCCTCAAGGGCGACAGCGGCGCCCACATGATCGGCCTGCTCGAGCGCCGGCTCGATGCCGTCGTCTACCGCGCCAAGTTCGTGCCGACAGTTTTTGCCGCGCGCCAGTTCATCAGCCACGGCCACATCAAGGTGAACGGCAAGCGCGTCACCATCCCGAGCTATCGGGTCAAGGTCGGTGACGTCGTGGAGGTGAAGGACAAGTCGAAGGAGCTCGCCATCGTCCTGGAGTTGCAGGCTTTGGCCGAGCGCGACGTGCCCGACTACATCGAGGTCGACGGCAACAAGCTCACCGCCAAAATGACGCGCATCCCGCTGATCACCGACGTGCCCTACCCGGTGCAGATGGAGCCACATCTGGTGGTCGAATATTACTCGCGCTGATCCGGCGCAATTTCATGGAATACAGAGCCCCGCCACACGGCGGGGTTTTGCTTTTTGGGGCACTTATCCTCGTTATGCGACCTGTCCCCAAAATGCGGCTGTGCGGGAAGCCATTGTTCGCTCAGATCAAATTGACTCCACTCAATTTGGTAGGGGATGTGCCCCTTTTTTCTACATGTAGGGGCTGTTCTGCGATAATTTTCAGCTGCCCCGAATCAGACGGGGGCTGGCTAGGGAGAAAATCGCTATGAAAGGCATTGATACCATCAAGAACTGGGTCGGTGCGTTGACCGAACTGGGACTGATGTTGCTTGCGCTGGCGATCGTGCTGGGTCTCCTCGTAGGGGGCAACTTGCCGTTCTTCGGCGCTGTTACGACGAACATCGTGAACTGGGTCAAGGACCTGGGCGCGAACGGTCTCGTCGGCCTGATCACATTGGGCATCGTCCTCTGGTTATTCTCGAACCGTCAGCTGAGCTGACGCGGTTTTCGGGAACCGATGAGGTTTCGGGTGGGGAGCCCGCAGGCTCCCCACCGCTCTCTTCGTGTGTTTAGTCCGGGGGTCGTGCCATGCTGAAATTCGTGGCCACTGCGAAGGTCTTCTTGTGGGAGTTTGTGGAGCTCGCGTTCCTCGCGGTGCTCGCGCTCGTTTTGCTCTCCATCCTGCTCGGCAAGAATGCCGGCGGCTATGTGGAGTTGGTGGCCGAGAATGCTGCCAAGTTTTCTTCAAGCGCCAGTTCTGGCGTGCTCGGCGTCGTCATCATCCTCGCTATCATCTATCTGGCGATGCGGCGGATGAAGCCCACGCGCCCGCGCGGCTCGTAAGACGTCCACGGCGGCCTAATACGGCGCCGGGACCATCAATGCGCGCAGCGGCGGCATGAAGGCGACGGCGAGGCCCAAGCTCGCCTTCCCGCGCCTGCCCAAGGCAAAGCCGATGATCGGAACGACTGCGCTCGCTATGCGGTCTGGCTGACCGAAACGCCCTTGTCCTTGAGCGCCTGCTGCAATTCGCCGGCCTGGAACATCTCGCGCACGATGTCGCAGCCGCCGACGAATTCGCCCTTCACATAAAGCTGCGGAATGGTCGGCCAGTTCGAATAGGCCTTGATGCCGTTGCGGATGTCATCGGACTCCAGGACGTTGATGCCTTTGTAGGAAACGCCTAGGTGGTCGAGGATCTGCACCACCTGTCCGGAAAAACCGCACATCGGAAACTGCGGCGTGCCCTTCATGAACAGCACCACGTCGTTTCCCTTTACTTCATTGTCGATGAATTGCTCGATGCCCATGGATTCCGTCCTTCAGGGCGGCGCGTCGAAGCAGCCGCCGCGATTTGAATATAGGTTACGGCGGTAGCCGCGTCACCCTCGCGCTCGGAATGGCTGAAAATCAGGCCATTTTCGGGGCGTAAAACGTACCTTCGACCTCGAAAATATCGTCCTGATTCAGCGCCGCAACTTGGACGATTGTTCTCGGCGGATAGGGTCCGCCGCGCCAAAGCTCCTCCTGAACCTTGTTTACGACCGGCCGCAAGCGGCTCATATTGGTCACGAAAACCGTCAGCCGCACGCAGTCCGACAGGTTGGCGCCCTCCGACTCCGCAATCGTCTTCATGTTCGTAAAGCCGCGCCGAACACGATCTTCGTCGGAGCCAACGATGGTGTTCGTCGCCGGATCGATACCGCGCATTCCTGCGACGAAGACGAAGTCACCGGCGCGCGCGCCAAGGCTCCACGGACCGGTCGGCTTGATCGCACCCGCGGGCGAGAGAAGCTTAACGGACATCAGTTCTGCTCGCGCATGATCTTGTCCGAAAACCGGCGCCCACTTTTCGGGCTCATGCGCCGTCGGGCGTGCCGGTCTGCAGCGCCAGCGCGTGCAGCACGCCGCCCATCTGACCCTTGAGCGCCTCGTAGACCAGCTGGTGCTGCTGCACCCGCGACTTGCCCTTGAACGACGGCGAGATGACCGTCGCGGCGTAGTGATCGCCGTCGCCGGCCAGGTCGCGGATCGTCACATGCGCGTCAGGGATTTGCGCTTTGATCAACCGCTCGATCTCGCCAGCATCCATGGCCATGGTTAACTCCGCCACCCTTGCGATGCGCCGAATGGGGCGAATCCGCAAGGCCGTTCGCTTCACAATTTGCGCCCAAATATTTGCAGATGACAATACTCCCGGTACGATGGCGCTGTGGAGGCGTCCGCGCCGATCGGTGCACGGGCCAAGCAAGAACAGGAACACGCATGACCAAATTTTTCCGCCGGGCCGCAGGGCCTTGCCTCGGAGCGCTCGCAATCGCGGTGCTTTCGCAAAGCGCCGCCGCGCAGCCGACCTCGGCGCAGCAGAGCGCCATCCGTTCCAACTGCCGCTCCGACTTCATGTCGAATTGCTCGGGCGTCCAGCCGGGCGGCAAGGATGCGCTGATGTGCCTGCAGAAGAACGTGGCGAAGCTGTCGCCCGGCTGCCAGACTGCGGTGCGCGCGACCCTGCCGGCGGAGCAGCCGGCCAAGACCGCTGAGCCAGCGGCTGCGCCACCGCCACCTGCCGCTGCGTCCGCGCCGCCGGCATCGATCAGTTCGGCGCCGCCGCCGCCCGCGCAGACCGCAAAAAAGCAGGTGAAGAAACCTGCGACCGCGTCGGTCGCCCCGACCGCTGCGCCGGCACGCGCGCCGGCCTCGGCGCCGCCAGTCCAGCCCGAACCGTCAGGCCGTCCGAGCGGACCGCACCTGCCGCCGCGGTCGTTGCCAAAGCCTGCGCGCGCTACATCTTCATGCATTGCCGCGATGTGCCGCCGGGTGGCGGCCGCGAGGTCGCGTGCCTGACGAACTACGTGAACTCGGGGCACTTCGTCGGACCGCGCTGCCGTGGCGCGCTGCAAGTCAGCGGGCTGCTGCGCTAAGCGCTCACGCAACGATCCTCGGGGCATAGGCCATCCGCTTCGCGGCGGATGGTGAGCCTTCGCGGTCAGGAGCCGGCTCGCTTTTCGTCGGGCGCAAAGCCCTTGAAGGCCCATCGCGCGACCGCGCCGAAGAGATAGAGCGCGACCGGCGGGCCGAACAGCAGCACTGGCACCTCGAGAAAGTCGCTGCCGTTCTTGAAGCCGCCGTGAATGCCAAACATCACGAGATAGACCATCCACGCCATGATCCAGGCGATCGAGATCAGCAGCCAGACGCGAAACAGCCCGCGTCGCCAATTGATCACGACCGGTTCGTTGTCATTCAGGCCGGCCGGACGGCGCGGAACTCCAAAACGGGCCATGAGCGCAAAGCCTCAATCTGTCAGAACCCGGCACACGCTACCAAAGTAACCACGGCCAGCACAGTTCCATTTCAGGCCTGGAAAGTTTGTTCGCGGTCTCGGAATTCAGGGCTGTAGCGCCAGAAACAGGAATGTCACGAAAATGACCAGATGGACGATGCCTTGAAGCACCGTGGTGCGGCCGGTGCTGAGCGTGATGACGCTGACGAATACCGTGAGCAGCAGCAACACCTCTTCCTTGGCATCGAGGCCGAGCTCCAATGGCTGCGCCAGCGCGATCGAGACGGCGGCGACGGCCGGAATTGTCAGGGCGATGCTCGCGAGCGCGGAGCCCAATGCCAGGTTGAGGCTGTTTTGCAGCTTATTGACATGCGCGGCTCTGACCGCCGCCAGGCCCTCCGGCAGAAGCACCAGCAGCGCGATGACGACGCCGACGAAAGCCTTCGGCACCCCGACGAGATCGATCCCGCGCTCGAGCGTCGGCGTGAGCGCCTTCGCCAGAGCGACGACGCCGACCAGCGCGACGAGCAGAAGGCCGGCACTGATCAACGCGGTCGCGTCCGGCGGTGGCGGCGCGTGCGCCTTGGCGGTCTTGCCGGCGACCGGCAGGAAATAGTCGCGATGCCGCACTGTCTGGACGAAAACGAAGGCGCAGTAGAGCAGCAATGAGACGATCGCGGCGAAGACCAGCTGCGGCGTGCTGAAGACCGGGCCCGAGACGGCCGTCGTCACGTTCGGCAAAATGAGCGAGAGCGTCGTCAGCGCCGCCAGCACGGCCAAGGCTGCGCTCGCCCCCTGAACCTGGAAGCCTTGCTCGTGATGGCGGATGCCGCCGACGAGTAGACACAGGCCGACAATGCCGTTGCACGCGATCATGACCGCGGCGAACACCGTATCGCGCGCCAAAGCCGCCTTGTCGGCCGGAGCGCCGATCATCACCGACACGATCAGGGCCACCTCGATGACCGTCACCGAGACGGCAAGCACGAGTGTGCCGAATGGCTCGCCGATCCGGTGCGCCACCACCTCGGCGTGATAGACAGCGGCAAAGACCGTTGCGATCAGCACCGCAGCGGCCGCCGCGGCGATGATGCCGCCACCGCCAGCAACCATCTTCACAAGCAGAACTGCCCAGGCCAGCGTCGGCCAGGTCCAGGCCCACCAGGGTGTCCGCATCGAGACCGCTTTCGCCATTGCAAATACTTTCGTGCCGGGCCCTAAGAGGGCTCACAACGAGTCCGGCCTGACCATACAGGAAAGTCGCCGCCTCAGAACCACTTCGGCGTCTTGGCGGTCCAGGGACTTCGGCGGAAGCGGGCTTGCAATAGGTCATAGGCGGCTTTGGACGTGTCCGAATCCTGGTCGCCGTAATGTGTCGCTCGCACGACCAAGGCAAGCGCCTCCGGCGACCGCGGATCGTCCGCATGCGCCTTCGCCCATGGGACGACGATGGCGCCAAGATAGGTCGGCGCGCCCGGCAGCTTGCGCAGCCGCTCGTTGTCGGCCTTCGCCGTCGCCTTGTCCTTGTCGGTGACGAATGGCGGCGCAATCAGCGGCATTGGCAGGCCGCAATCCGTGCACAGCAGCGGATCGCCGTTGTCGTCTGCCGTCTCGAAAGGCGCTTCGTTGTTCGCCCACCAGCGCGGCCCGTACAGGCCGATCACGTCGCGTTTGTAGATGTAGCCCAGCCCGGCATCCGGATACGGCCGTGCCGCCGGCAGCTTGAGCAGCAGGAACGCCGCCGCGAAAGCCTTGCGGTCGGCATCGCCGGCGCTGCGGTACGCCTTCCAGTCGTCGGCGAACTGCGTGAAAAACGGCGCGATCGCTTCGGCCATCGCCTTGGCGGTGGCGGCATCGTCGAGCAGCACGGCCCGCGTCCAAACGGCGAGCCCGAGATCGCGCTTGAGATGCGACGGCAGACCGGGCGCGAGCACGACCTGCGTCATCATCGGCAGCGGCATGAAGGCGGTCACGCCGAAGGCCGCGTCGGTGTCGAAGTAAAGCGGCGGCTCCTTCTGCGTGAGCTCGCTGCGCCAGCTGAGCGCGCTTTCGTAAGAGCGGGTCCACTTTTTCGCCGAGGCCGGCAGCGCGATGGGCGGTGCGTTGTAGTCCTCGTCGCGGACATAGAGGAGAAATTCGCCGCGCCGCGGCGCGAACTTGACGTACTCGCCGACGTCACGCGCGAGCTTGAGGCGCTGGTAGCTCAAGAGATTGGCGACGCCTTCCGGCAGCGCCGCCGGATCGGCCAACAAGCGGTCGAGCTCGGTGCGGGCATCGTCGGTCTTGCCGTGTCCGATCATAAGCCGCATCCGATGCCAGGCCAGCGTGTAGTAGGCGGGCGATTTGGCGTCGATCGCCTGCGCCGCGGTCATAATGCCGGCGGTATCGCCATCGCCCGGCTCCGCGAACATGATCGCGGCAGCCAGCCACGGCAAAGCATGGCTGTCGCGCCAGCGCGTCAGCACATCGGCCTTCACGTCCGCGTTTTGACGGCCCTTGTCGCCGTTGAGCACGTTGATGTCGTAGATCCAGGCGCCGACATCGGTGTAGCGCTTACCAGATCGCTCAAGGTCCCTGAGATCATGGACGTCGACCGCGAGCGTGGCCGGCAAATCCCCGCCGAGCAGCACCTTGGCCAGCTCCTGCGCGCGTTCCTGCGGCCGGGTGCCGAATGCCAACATCGAGGCAAGGCGCGGCACGTCGCCGTGGTACTCGGCAAGCGCCGGGTCACCGGCAATGCCGTCGAGCGCCTTCTGGGCGGCGGCGATGCTCTCCGGCGTCTTGGCAACGATTGCGGCATGGACCGCGGCGCGCGCCGCAAGATAGCGACCGAGCTTGCGCCACGGCGACGCGGTATCCTCGCCGATCGCCGCATAAAGCTCGGCGGCACGCGCGTAGTCATAGCGATAGAAATAGGTGGTGGCGATCTGATAGGCGCGGTCGGCCTTGAGCCAGGCCGGCTCGGGTCCGGTCAGCGCGGCCGGCACCACCGTTTCCCCGAAACAATTGCTCAGCACGACATCTTCGGCCACGGTCCATTCACGCACCGACGCGTCGTTGATGCCGTGCTCCTTGATGCGCTGCGTGAGCGTGTCGGCCGCCGTGCGATAGGCCTGTGGGAAGCACGAGACGTCGAGCGCCGCGAGCTCCGACGGCCGGTTGCGCGACGGGCCACTCGCCTTTTCGGGTGGCGCCGCGCCAAGAACGCGCTTGCGCACCGCGCTCCACTGCTCTTCGAGGTCGCGCTTTGACGCCGGCGCGTCGCAGCACGGCTTGAGAAGCTCCTGCGCCTGCGCGTCGGTAAAGGTGCCGCCCATCAGCTGGCGGTACGCGGCAAACAACCGGGTGTCGTCGAAGGTCGGCCGCAAAATGCCGAGGCGGCCGTGGAAGAACGGCAGATCGTTTTTCAGGTCCTGCCCCGAACGCGTGACGAAACGGATTTCCGGAATGTATTGCCCCGTCGCCCACGCGGCGGTCGCGATGCCGCACAGCAGGAACGCAAGCGTCAGTCGAGCAGCCGATCGCGTGACCATTGGCCTATCCTTGCACGCACGATGTTGTAGGACTCTTGGCTCCAGCGCCGCGGGCTGAACACATAGACGCGCCGCCCGCCAGGCAGCACAGATGGCAATTCGTCGGTCGCAACGCCGAAACTCGTCCGGCAGCCGGCGGAGCGGAAATCGCCGCCGTTCGCGAACAGCGCGCGCACCCGGCGGCCGTCATAGCCCATGCGGAACAGCATCGGCACGACCTCGTCCGTGTCGAGCCGCGCAGTCCACGTCTCGTTGGCGCACCACGAGGCGAGCGCCGTTACCGAAAGCGGCGCGCCGGGAAGCCGCAGGCGAAGCGCCGTCATCGCATCAATGAAGAAGGCGCGCTGTGAAGCCACCGCCTCGTAGTCGACCTGCAGCATATTGTGCGGGATCTCGTCGCTGATGGCCGCGATGGCCTCGACAAAGCGCCGCATCTGATCGCCACTCAGCAGCGGCGGCGGGACATGGTCGGTCTCGACATGCACCACCGCGACGCGCTTGATGCCCTCGGCCAGTGTCAATGGATTATGCCGCGGCGTCAGCACGACGCCGTCGCCGCGCAACGTCAGCGTCGCGGCAAGAAAGGCGACACCGGTGTCGCGCGCATCGAGGAAGCGCAGGTCATCGTCGCGGTCCCAGGCCCATAGCATCAGTCGAGGCAGGTCGATGCGGTGGCTGGCGCGGGCGGGTGTCACGCGGTCGCCGGCGAGCGCACAGAGCGCCACAAGCAGCGCAACGGCAGCGCAACGCGCCCATGGCGCGCAGGTCAACGATCGATACAGATGTCCCATGATCCAGGATTCCCAAGCTTGGGAAACTGGTCCCCGCGCCAGGGATCGTACAAATCAAAATGGAACTTCGATAGGGCCTGTGGATGCCCGCCGGGGTCAATCCGCAGCCAGGACTTCAGTCACCTTGGGAGCGGCATCGGGGACAATGCCCGGGGAGCGTCCGGGCAGATCGACGCTCAATTTGCAGACGAGGCCGGTGGGGGCGAAATCCGCGTCGACCTTGCCGTTGAATTGATCGAGGGCGCGCAAGAACAGCCGCGAGCCGAAGCCGCGATGGTTCGGCGCCGTGACAGCAGGGCCGCCATTTTCACGCCATTCGAGGTTCAACCGCGCATCGGCCAGCGTCCAGCCAATTGCCAGCGTTCCGGTCGCGCTCGACAGCGCGCCGTATTTGGCGGCATTGGTCGCAAGCTCGTGGATCAGCAGCGCCATCGTCAGTGCGAGCTTCGGCGGCAGCAGACAGTCCGGTCCGGACATCGCAATGCGCGACACCTCGTAGGGCTTCAGCTCGGCAGCGAGGATATCGCCGATGTGCGCGCCCGCCCCTTGCGCCGCCAGCACGAGGTCGTCGGTCGCCGCAAGCGCAGTCAAGCGCCGCAGGATCGCGTCCCTCACCTCCGGCTCGTCGCGGAGCTGGAAGCTGATGATGGACTGGATGGTCGCGACCTTGTTCTTGAGCCGGTGCGCCAGCTCCTCGACGGCGAGCTTGCGAAACTTCTCTTCGTCCCCAACCCGCTTCTGCAGCCGGCGGCAAAGCTCGGCGCCCCAGATGATCAAACCGCAGGCAAGGACGTAGGCCAGCACTTTGATTTCGTGACCGGACGAGATCGGGTGTGGGATAAACGCGAACCAGGCGGTCATCGCCCCGAGCAAGGCGGCGAAAATGCCGACTCTCAGCCCGCCGACATAGGTCGAGAACAGGACAGCCGGATAGAAGGCGGCAAAGACGAAGATGTCCTGGCTGATGAAGCCGAAGCCCCAGCGCACCAGGCTGGCGATAACGATCAGAAATGTCGCGAGCGCGTAAGCGTCGGCAGACCCTGGCAAAAGACGCCGTTGCCAGCGAAAGCGATAGCCATCATTGGAGTCGTGCATTCGAACCGCCCCGCGGCTAGACATCAATTCCGAGGGAGTTCCGCAGTTCCATCCTAGGCAGGATATGGATTGGCCGTCAAAGCGCCAAAGAAGCGCCGGCTACCACAAAACGGGGGCCTAGACTTGCCCGCCATAGAGCGTGGCAGCCACTTTTTGAGCAAAGCCGGCCCGCCGGGCCGCGCCAAAGTCGGACGCGCGGCCCAGTCCCATTCCGCCGCCACATGTTCTTAATCAGCGGCGGCCGAGATACCTGAAGATCGTTTGCTCCCACCACTCGCTGTGGATCGCATACTGGATCGCCACATTGATGGCTTTTCGCCGCGAATTGCCATTTGGCAGAGCGAAGGCATATTGCTGAGGATCGAACGTCGCATCGACGAGTTCGATCGACGACGAGAAGTCCTGCTGCACGAGCCATGCCAAAAGCGGCTTGTCGTAAACGAACGCATCGATGGCGTTCTTATGCAGGGCCTTCAGACCATCCTGCGGGCTATCGAAGCTCCGGTACGATATTCGCAGTCGCGCGAGCGTGTCCTCGGTCGATGTGCCGCCGACCGCCCCGACGTGGACGTTCGACAAATCATTGACGCCATGCACCACGCCCTGGAGATGCTTGATCGTCAGCGCCGAAGTGATACTGGCGGTGAAGACCGCCACGGTGATAACCGATCCGACCATCCACAAGATCGCCACGATGCGTCCTGGCAATGTCCGCGGATCGACACTTCCGGTGCTGCGCTGGGTCATCGCCACCGTCGACCACCAGACGCCGGAGCTCAGCCCTCGCGTCACGCTACCACCGAAGTGTTCGTTGTGGCGTCGTTCAAAAAACCAGACGAGAAGGCCGACGGACAGCGCGAGCGCGATCAGCGCCATGATCGCCTGGGCAAAGCCGAACGACGTCATCGTGCGGATTATTGGCATCCAGCTTACCTCGCCACCGGCCGGAATGGCGATGCCAAGGCCCGTGACGTAGAAAGGATCGGTGAAATCCAGAACCTCGGAGCGCGCGGCTGTCACGGTCAAAGCGGCGACCGCAACATCGAATTTCCCGGTCGCGACCCCATCGATCAGCCCCTGCACAGTCGGCACCTCGGCGAACCGATAAGCGACGTGCAGTTCGTCCGCGACGCGACGCCAGAGATCGATGCTGATGCCGCGCCAGCTGCCGTCGGGCAATTTCATCGCAAAGGGCGGCGCTTCCTTCGTCCCAACCACCAGTTCCGTCTGTGACGGCTCGACGCTCTTCGCCGTGTCGGGCGCTTGCGCTTTCGCGGATTCTGCAAAAACCAGAACTGCGGCAACCAATGCGGCGACAATCGGTGACACGAACGTCATGGCTTGCCCCACTGAGGTGCAATCGAGCTCCACGTCAGTTTGCTTGCGGGCCTAACCCCCCGGCATTCATGCTTTTGTCACGGATATATCACACTGAATGCGGCGCGGCGCGCCGACAAAGGTCAGGATTGCTGTCCGATCGCCGGTAGCCGGGGGTTCGAACGGACCGGGCTAAACCTCGCCCGCCATATAGCGCGGCAGCCAGCTTTCGAAGCGTTCGCTGAGCGTTTTCACCGGCAAAGCCGGCTCGCCGGGTAGCGCCAGGGCGTCGCCGCCGGTCTTGCCGACGATCGCGGCCGGCACGCTTGCCGCCTGTGCGCGCGCGAGCACGCCTTGCGCCTTGTCGGCCGGCACGGTGACCACGTAGCGCGCCTGATCCTCGCCGAACCAGTAAGCATGCGCCGGGATATCGGTCGGCGCGGCGTCGAGCGTGGCGCCGATGACGGCGGCCATCGCCATTTCGGCGAGCGCGACCGCAAGGCCGCCGTCGGAGAGATCGTGCACGGCGGTCGCGGTGCCGTCGAGTATGAGCGCGCGCACGAAGTCGCCGTTCTCGCGCTCCTCGATGAGGTCGACGGGCGGTGCCGCGCCCTCCTCGCGTCCGCAGATGTCGCGCAGATAAACCGACTGGCCGAGCCAGCCGGTGGTTTCGCCGATGAGCAGAACCGTTTCGCCGGCGCGTTTGAAGGCGAGCGTTGCCGATTTGCTGAAATCGTCGAGCAGCCCGACGCCGCCGATCGATGGCGTCGGCAGGATCGCCTTGCCGTTGGTCTCGTTGTAGAGCGAGACGTTGCCGGACACGACCGGGAAGTCGAGCGCCTTGCAGGCCTCCGCGATGCCGCGCACGCAGCCGACGAACTGCCCCATGATTTCAGGCCGCTCCGGATTGCCGAAATTGAGATTGTCGGTGACGGCAAGCGGGCGCGCGCCGACCGCCGTCAGATTGCGCCAGCATTCGGCCACTGCCTGCTTGCCGCCTTCGAACGGGTCCGCTTCGCAATAGCGCGGCGTCACGTCGGTGGTCAGCGCCAGCCCCTTCGGCCCGTCCTCGACGCGGACCACCGCGGCATCGCCGCCGGGCCGCTGCACGGTATTGCCGAGGATGATGTGGTCGTACTGCTCCCAGACCCAGCGCTTGGAGCAGAGATCGGGCGTCGTCAGCAGTTTCTCCAGCGCCTCGGCAATGCCGTCCGGCGCATGGACCGCGTCGGCATCGATCGCTTTCGGCTTCGCACCGTTGACGAAAGGCCGCTTGTATTCCGGCGCTTGGTCGCCAAGCTCCTTGATCGGCAGGTCGGCCATCACGTCGCCGTGGTGGCGCACGATGAAGCGCTTCGACGGCGTTGTCTCGCCAACCACCGCGAAGTCGAGGCCCCATTTGCGGAAGATCGCCTCCGCCTCTTTCTCTTTCTCCGGCTTGAGCACCATGAGCATGCGCTCCTGGCTCTCCGACAGCATCATCTCGTAAGCGGTCATGCGCTCTTCGCGGCATGGCACCTTGTCGAGCTCGAGCGTGACGCCGAGGTCGCCCTTGGCGCCCATTTCGACGGCCGAGCACGTCAGCCCCGCCGCGCCCATGTCCTGGATGGCGATGACGCAGCCCTTGGCCATGATCTCCAGGCAGGCTTCGAGCAGCAGCTTTTCGGAGAACGGATCGCCGACCTGCACGGTCGGACGTTTCTCCTCCGAGTCCTCGTCGAATTCGGCCGACGCCATCGAAGCGCCGTGGATGCCGTCGCGCCCGGTCTTGGAGCCGAGATAGACGATCGGCATGCCGACGCCGGACGCTGCCGAGTAGAAGATCGCGTCCTTCTTCGCGATGCCGACCGCCATGGCGTTCACCAGGCAGTTGCCGTCATAGCGCGAATGGAAGCGCACCGAGCCGCCGACCGTCGGCACGCCAAACGAGTTGCCGTAGCCGCCGATGCCGGCGACCACGCCGCCAACGAGGTGCCGCGTCTTCGGATGCGACGGTGCGCCGAAACTCAAGGCATTGAGACAGGCGATCGGCCGCGCGCCCATGGTGAACACGTCGCGCAGAATGCCGCCGACGCCGGTCGCCGCGCCCTGGTAGGGCTCGATGTAGCTCGGATGGTTATGGCTCTCCATCTTGAAGATGCAGGCGAGCCCGTCGCCGATGTCGATGACGCCGGCATTCTCGCCGGGGCCGCAGATGACGTGCGGGCCCTTGGTCGGCAGCGTGCGCAGATGGACCTTGGAGGATTTGTACGAGCAGTGCTCGTTCCACATCGCCGAGAAGATGCCGAGTTCGGTCAGCGACGGCTGGCGGCCGATCAGCTTGAGGATGCGCTCGTACTCGTCCGGCTTGAGGCCGTGCTCGGCGACCAGCGCGGGAGTAATCTGAGTGTCGTTGGGGATCACGCTGGTCACGCCGCCCGCTTCAGCGCCTCATTCAGTCCGGCGAACATGCCGCGCCCGTCGGTCGAACCGATGACGCTTTCCACATGGTTCTCCGGGTGCGGCATCATGCCGAGCACGTTGCCGCGGTCGCTGGCGATGCCGGCGATGGCGTTGATGGCGCCGTTGTGGTTCCAGTTCGGGTCGATCATGCCGTCAGGCGAGCAGTAGCGGAAAATGACCCGCCCCTCGCCCTCCAGCCGCGCGATGGTCTCGCCGTCGGCGATGTAATTGCCCTCGCCATGCGCCACGGGCACGCGCACCACCTGCCCGGCGTTGTAGCCTCGGGTAAACGGCGTGTCGGAGCGCTCGACCTTGAGATAGACGTCGCGGCAGATGAAACGCAGGTTCTCGTTGCGCATCAGCACGCCGGGCAAAAGCCCCGCCTCGCACAGGATCTGGAAGCCGTTGCAGACGCCGAGCACCAGCCCGCCTTTGGCGGCGAAGGCGCGCACCGCGTCCATGATCGGCGAGCGCGCCGCGATCGCGCCGCAGCGCAGGTAGTCGCCGTAGGAGAAACCGCCGGGGATGACGACGAGGTCGGTGCCGGCCGGCAGCGCCGTATCGGTGTGCCAGACCATCGTCGGCGTCTGCCCCGAGACGATCCGCAGCGTGCGCGCCATGTCGCGCTCGCGGTTGATCCCCGGGAAGACGAGGACGGCGGCCTTCACAGCACATCCACCTTGTAGTTCTCGATCACGGTATTGGCCAAAAGCTTGTCGGCGGCCTGCTTGAGCAGCGCTTCGGCCTTGGCCTTGTCGCCGCCTTCGAGCTCGATGTCGAAGACCTTGCCCTGGCGCACGGCGGTGACGCCCTCGACGCCAAGCGTGCGCAGCGCGCCCTCGATGGCCTTGCCCTGCGGGTCGAGAATGCCGGACTTCAGAGTGACGGTGACGCGCGCTTTCATGGCCCGTGATTTACCGCATGAATCGAGACAGTGGACCGACAATTAGACGGCTATCCACGCCTAAACTATGGGCAAACCTGGCCATGGCAAGGACTCTACCCCGTTCGTTCCCGCGCAAGCGGGAATCCAGGGGCCAAAACCAGTGAACTCGCAGTCAGCGCTGGGTCCCCACTTTCGCGGGGACGAACGGAGTTAGGATCAGCCTTTCACCAGCACGGGGCCGGTGCCCTGCGGGCGCTCGCCCTCGCTCATGATGCCGAGGCGCTTGGCGACCTCGGTATAGGCCTCGACCAGCCCACCCATGTCGCGGCGGAAGCGGTCCTTGTCGAGCTTCTCGTTCGACTTGATGTCCCACAGCCGGCAGCTGTCCGGGCTGATCTCGTCGGCGACGACGATGCGCATCACGTCGTTTTCCCACAGACGGCCGGTTTCCATCTTGAAGTCGACCAGACGGATACCGACGCCAAGGAACAGTCCCGACAGGAAGTCGTTGACGCGGATCGCCAGCGCCATGATGTCGTCGATCTCCTGGGGCGAAGCCCAGCCGAAGGCGGTGATGTGCTCTTCGGAGACCATCGGATCGTTGAGCTTGTCGTTCTTGTAATAGAACTCGATGATCGAGCGCGGCAGCTGCGTGCCTTCCTCGATGCCGAGGCGCTGCGCCAGCGAACCCGCGGCGACGTTACGCACCACGACCTCGAGCGGAATGATCTCGACCTCCCGAATCAACTGCTCGCGCATGTTGAGTCGGCGGATGAAGTGAGTCGGAACTCCGATGTCGTTGAGGTGCTGGAAGACGTACTCGGAGATTCGGTTGTTAAGGACGCCCTTGCCTTCGATGACTTCGTGCTTCTTGGCGTTGAAGGCGGTCGCATCATCCTTGAAATGCTGGATCAGCGTTCCCGGCTCCGGGCCTTCATAGAGGACCTTCGCCTTGCCTTCATAGATTCGGCGACGGCGGCTCATTGGGGTGTACCGTGGTTTGTGAAAGTCCATCGGATTGCCGTGGCTCCTGTAATTGACGTGACCAGATCCGCGGCGGCGGGACCGGCGCGCGCACTGCGCGGAGCGGTCTCAGTCGAGTCAACCTAGCCGAACCCCCCGGGCAGCACAATCGAGTTAGCCCGGCGTTTTCCACTTGGCGTTTTCGCCGCAAAAACCCGCAGCCTTGTTGCCTTGACGCTGCCCGAGCGATATGCAAGGCGCAAGCGGCCTATGTGCACTAACGTGCCTTGGCCTGAAATCTTCTGCAGACAGCGAGGGGCGGAATTGTGACCACGTTCGACAAGCGCGAGGAAGGCTTCGAGAAGAAGTTCGCGCATGATGAGGAACTGAAGTTCAAGGCTTTTGCCCGCCGCAACAAGATGCTGGGCCTCTGGGCCGCGGGCCTCCTCGGCAAGACCGGCCCGGACGCCGAAACCTACGCCAAGGACATCGTGATCGCGGACCTGGCCGAGCATGGCGACGACGATGTCGTCGCCAAACTCAAGGCCGATCTCGCCGGCAAGGCCACCGAGCAGCAAATTCGCGCACAGATGTCCGATCTGCTGGCGCAAGCGGTCGCGCAGATTTCCAAGAGCGGCTGACATGGCGGCTGACGTGGCCGCGTTTTCGCTCGCCCGCCGGCTGCGCGCCGGCGAAACGGTATTCTCGGCCTGGACGACGCTCGCCTCCCCGCTCCTGGTCGAGGCGATGGCGCGCGAAGGCTTCGCCGCCGTCAATCTCAATTCGCAACACGGCATGTGGGACGTCGCCTCGCTGATCGCCGGGATCGGCGCGGTGCGCGCCGGCGGCGCGGCACCGCTGGTGCGCGTGCCGCTCGAGGATTTCGCGCTGGTGTCGCGCGCGCTCGATCTCGGCGCCGAGGCGATCATCGCGCCGATGATCAACAACGGCAGCGATGCGCGCCGTTTCGCCGCCGCAGCCAAGTATCCGCCGCTCGGCGAACGCAGCTGGGGCCCGGTGCGCGCCATGATGCTGCAAGGCGCGAGCGCGCCGACCGACTATCTGCGCGAGGCGAACGACGGCACGCTCACCATGGCGATGATCGAAACGCCGTCGGCGCTCAACAATGCCGCCGACATCGCGGCAACGCCGGGCATCGATGCGCTGTTCGTCGGACCTTACGATTTGGCGACCTCACTGAGCGCCGGCAAGGCCCAGGACATCACCGCGCCCGAGGTCGAGCGCGCCATCGACGAGATCTGCGCCGCGGCAAAGAAAGCCGGCAAGATCCCCGGCATCTACTGCCGCGATCCCGCCCGCGCGTTGCAGATGGCCAAGCGCGGCTTCCGTTTCATCGCGGTGGCGAGCGATCTCAACATCGTGCGCGAGGGCACGGCGGCGATCCTGAAGGCGCTGAAGGGCTAGACCGCTATTTCAGGGTAACGTGGTAGCTGAAATTGCCGTTGGCGTAGAAGCCGTCGCCCTGCTGCTGATTGTAATTGCGGTTCATGTTGACGTTGATCGATTCGAGCCGGCACTCGCTCGCAACGCTCGCCTTGAGCACCTCGCATTCGCGGCCGGCGCTTTCGTAGAGCACCTTGCGGGCCTGCTCCTGCGCCTTCACCGAAGCGTCGGCTTCATCCATGCTACCCCGAACGTAGAAGCTCATATTGACCTGGACGCGCACGTCATTCTTCATCGGCGCCGGCTGGGCGCTGGAACTGCCAGCCAAAAGCAACAGCAGCGGAACCGCGACAACGGGCGATCGCAACATGAGGTCCTCCTGTTCGGACCATGCAGCGATAGCGGCCAAGGCCTTCGGGCCGGTTAGAACGCCGCCGTAATCCTTCGCTGTCATATTTACGATTTGGAAGCGATGGCCTCGTTCAGCCGCTCCAGGACCGCGGCGATATCCGTATCGACGTCGGCCATGCCAACGGCGACGACCCGATAGTCGCGCTCGGCGAGATAGGCCCGCCGCTCGGCGCGCGTCTTCGCCGCGTCCGCGCTCTCTTCTGCCGGCACCAGATCGATCACGCAGCGCAGCGGGAACGAGACGAAATCGGCGATGTGCGGGCCGATCGGCACCTGCCGCTTGAAGCCGCGGCCGGCAAAGCGCTTGTCGTTGACCAGCGCCTGCCACAGGGCGCGTTCGGCATCCGTAGGATTGCGCCGCAGCAGTCGCGCCAGGCCGCGCATCGGCGCGCCTGCGCCCGGCGACCCGCCCGCTTTGTGCTCGGCGATCAAATCGCGCAGCCGCTGCGCCTCCGCTGGCTCGAGCACGCCACCTTTCGCCGGGCCCTTGCGCCCCTGCGCGATCGACATGATGACGCCGTGCAGCGTGCGGATGTCCTGCTGCGTCGGAACTCATGCGCGTGAAAATATTGCGTAGGTTGATGCTCATGGTGTCGCGCTTCTCGGCGGGACGGTAGAATTCGACCTTCTCGAGCTCGCGCTCGAGGTCGCCGAAGAAGGCATCGAACTGCTGCTTCGGTGCCGGCGGCGATTTTTCCGGCATGGTGAATGGCAGGTCACCGGCGCTGATACATTTGAACCATTCGTAGCCGACGACGGCGACCGCCTGCGCCAGGTTGAGCGAGGCGAACGCTGGATTGACCGGCAGCGTGATGATGCGGTCGGCGAGCGCGACCTCATGGTTCTCGAGCCCGATGCGCTCGCGTCCGAACAGCAGCGCGACGGTCTCGCCGGCTTTCACGCGCGGCGCCATCTCGGCCGCCGCGGCGTCGGCGCCGACGACCGGCTTTGCCTGGTCGTGCGCGCGCGCCGTAGTCGCCAGCACGAAGCTGCAATCGGCGATCGCATCGGCGAGCGTCTCATGTACGCTCGCGCCATCGAGCACGCGGTCGGCGCCGGACGCCATCACGCGCGCCTTCTCGTTCGGCCAGCCCTGCAGCGGCTTGACCAGCCGCAGGCGCGGACAGGCCGAAATTCGCCATCGCCCGCGCGGCCGCGCCGATGTTCTCGCCGAGCTGCGGCTCGACCAGCACGACGATCGGCGCCGGGGTCTCGATCCAGCGCTTGGTCTTGTCGGTGCCCGCGCCGGGCATGCAGTGCTCCTAAAGCGGGCAAAATTGCCTGAAAGCGCAGCCCTTGCCCAAAGTCCGTCATTGCCGGCGCTGCCCGCAACAAGGCTTTTACCGGCGGAGTGCGGATGCTATACGGCGCGCGCCGAATTCCCGCCAGTCGTCCCCCGGTTGGCGATGTCCGCGCCGAGAACAAGTCCCATTTCAGTTTCCGGTCGGCCCCAACAAGCCCGGCGACCAAAGGTGTGAAGCATGCCAAATCTCGAAATCATGTGGACAAAGGTCGATGAAGCGCCGGCGCTCGCGACATATTCCCTGCTGCCGATCGTCGAAGCCTTCGTGGGCGCGGCCGGGGTGTCCGTGAAGCTGAAGGACATTTCGCTGGCCGGCCGCATCATCGCCACCTTCCCCGAGAAGCTCAAGCCCGAGCAGCGCATCAACGACGATCTCACCTGGCTCGGCGACCTGACGTTGAAGCCCGAAGCCAACATCATGAAGCTGCCCAACATCTCCGCCTCGATCCCGCAGCTCAAGGCCGCGATCAAGGAACTGCAGGGCAAGGGCTACGCCGTTCCCGACTATCCGGACAACCCGACGACCGACGCCGAGAAGGACATCAAGTCGCGCTACGCCAAGATATTCGGCAGCGTCGTCAACCCGATCTTGCGCGAAGGCAATTCCGACCGCCGCGCCGCCGCCGCCGTCAAGCAATATGCCCGCAACAACCCGCACAAGATGGGCGCCTGGAGCAAGGACTCCAAATCGCACGTAGCCCACATGTCGAGCGGCGACTACTTCGGCTCGGAAATCGCGACCACCGTCGACGGCGCGACCAACGTCCGCATCGAGCTTGTCGCCAAGGACGGCGCCGTCACCGTGCTGAAGGCGAAGACCCCGATTGCGGCCGGCGAGATCATCGACGCGGCGGTCATGAGCCGCAAGGCGCTGCGCGCCTTCTTCGCCGAGCAGATCGAAGCCGCCAAGAAGGAAGGCGTGCTGTTCTCGCTGCACGTCAAGGCGACGATGATGAAGATCGCCGATCCCATCATTTTCGGCCACGCCGTCTCTGTCTTCTTCGCCGATGTGATCGAGAAGCACGCCGCCACGCTGAAGAAGCTCGGCGTCAACCTCAACAACGGCTTCGGCGATCTGCTGTCGAAGATCGAGACGCTGCCGGAGGCCGAGAAGAAGGCGATCAAGGACGACATCGCCGCCGAATACGCGAAGCGCCCTGCCCTCGCCATGGTCAATTCCGACAAGGGCATCACCGGCCTGCATGTCCCCTCGGACTTCATCATCGACGCGACGATGCCGGCGATGATCCGCGAGTCCGGCCGCATGTGGGGACCCGACGGCAAGCTGCACGACACCATGGCCGTGATCCCGGATCGCGCTTACGCGCGGCTGTATCAGGCGGTCATCGACGACTGTAAGGCGCACGGCGCGTTCGACCCCAAGACCATGGGCACGGTTCCGAACGTCGGCCTGATGGCGCAGAAGGCCGAGGAATACGGCTCGCACGACAAGACCTTCGAAGTCTCGGCGACGGCACGGTCCGCGTCGTCGCCGACGACGGCAAGGTGCTGCTGGAGCGTCCGGTCGAGGCCGGCGACATCTTCCGCATGTGCGAGCTCAAGGACGCAGCCGTGCAGGATTGGGTGAAGCTCGGCGTGCGCCGCGCGCGCCTCACCAACACGCCGGCGGTGTTCTGGCTCGACAAGAACCGCGCGCACGACGCCCAGCTCATCGCCAAGGTCGAGACCTACTTGAAGGATCAAGACACCAAGGGGCTCGACATCCGCATTCTGGCGCCGGTCGACGCGATGAAATTTTCACTCGAGCGGATTCGCAAGGGCCAGGACACGATTTCCGTCACCGGCAACATTCTGCGGGATTATCTGACGGATCTTTTCCCGATCATGGAGCTCGGCACCTCCTCCAAGATGCTGTCGATCGTTCCGCTGCTCGCGGGCGGCGGTCTGTTCGAGACCGGCGCCGGCGGTTCGGCGCCCAAGCACGTGGAGCAATTCCAGCATGAGGGCTATCTGCGCTGGGATTCGCTGGGCGAATTCCTCGCGCTCGGCGCGTCGCTCGAGCATTTAGGCCATACCTACAAGAACGCCAAAGCGCAGATTCTCGCCGAGACGCTCGACGCGGCCATCGGCCAGTTCCTCAAGTTCAACCGCAATCCTGCGCGCAAGGTCGGCGAAATCGACAATCGCGGCAGCCATTTCTACCTCGCCCTCTATTGGGCGCAGGCGCTGGCCGCGCAGACCAAGGACAAGGAACTGCAAGCCCGCTTCAAGCCGCTGGCCGAGGCGCTCGCCAAGAACGAGGCCAAGATCAACGGCGAACTGATCGCCGCGCAGGGCAAGCCGGTCGACATCGGCGGCTACTACCTGCCCGATGCAAAGAAGGCGTCGGCCGCGATGCGGCCGAGCGCCACGCTGAACGCCGCGCTCGCCGCGCTCTGACCATCTTTGCCGGTGCCCGCTCGCAACAGGTGACTCCAATGGCGAAGATCAAGGTGAAAAATCCCGTCGTCGAAATGGACGGCGACGAGATGACCCGCATCATCTGGCAGCTGATCAAGGACAAGCTGATCCATCCCTATCTCGACATCAATCTGTTGTACTTCGACCTGAGCGTCCAGAAACGCGACGAGACCGACGACCAGATCACCATCGACGCGGCGGAAAAGACCAAGGAGGTCGGCGTCGCCGTGAAATGCGCCACCATCACGCCGGACGAAGGGCGCGTGAAGGAATTCCACCTCAAGAAGATGTGGCGCTCGCCGAACGGCACCATCCGCAACATCCTCGGCGGCACCATCTTCCGCGAGCCGATCATCTGCAAGAACGTGCCGCGCCTGGTGCCGGGCTGGACCAAGCCGATCATCATCGGCCGCCACGCTTACGGCGACCAGTATCGCGCGACCGACTTCAAATTCCCGACCGCCGGCACGATCACCATCAAGTTCACCGGCATCGACGGCAAGGTCATCGAGCACGAGGTGTTCAAGGCGCCGGAGAGCGGCGTCACGATGGCGATGTACAACCTCGATTACTCGATCCGCGATTTCGCCCGCGCCTCGCTGAACTACGGCCTCAACCGCGGCTATCCGGTCTACCTCTCCACCAAGAACACCATCCTGAAGCACTACGACGGCCGTTTCATGGAGCTGTTCCAGGAGGTGTTCGACAAGGAATTCAAGGACAAGTTCGCCGCCAAGAAGATCACCTACGAGCACCGCCTGATCGACGACATGGTCGCGGCGTCGCTGAAATGGTCGGGCGGCTATGTCTGGGCCTGCAAGAACTATGACGGCGACGTGCAGTCCGATACGGTGGCGCAAGGATTCGGCTCGCTCGGCCTGATGACCTCGGTGCTGATGACGCCGGACGGCAAGACCGTCGAGGCTGAGGCCGCCCACGGCACCGTGACGCGCCACTATCGCCAGCATCAGAGGGGCGAGCAGACCTCGACCAACTCGATTGCCTCGATCTTCGCCTGGACGCGTGGCCTCGCCCACCGCGCCAAGCTCGATGACAACCCGGCGCTCGCAAAGTTCGCGGCGACGCTGGAGAAAGTCTGCGTCGACACCGTCGAAGCCGGCTCGATGACCAAGGACCTCGCCCTCCTCGTCGGCCCCGATCAGAAGTGGCTCTCGACCAACGGTTTCCTCGACAAAGTCGACGAGAACTTGAAGAAGGCGATGGCCTAGTCTGTGTCCTCTCCCCGCTTGCGGGGAGAGGGTCCGGCTTCCGCCGCCATGTCGCCCTTGGGCGACTGTATCTCGCGCCCGACGCGTTTTTCCACGACATCCTTGATGCGCGCCGCGATGCGCGGATCGCGCTGCATCAGCGCGTGCAAATCTTGCGCGGCGAGCACCAGCAGGCTGGCGGTCGTCAGCGCGGTGGCGGTGGCCGAGCGGCGCGCGCGGCGCAGCACCGCGACCTCGCCGAAGAACTGGCCGACGCCGAGGCGCAGCGGCGCTTTTTTGCCTTTGATCGCGATCTCGACCTCGCCGTCGGCGATGAAATACATCGAGTGCGCCGCATCGCCCGCGCGCACGATCACCTGGCCTGCTTCAGCACGGTGCGCCCGCAAGAGCTGCATGACGTCGGCAATCTCGCCGGCGTCGAGCTCGGCGAACAGCGGCACGCGCGCGATCATGCCCCAGGTGACGATGAATTCGCGGCGGTGAATCTGTTCGGCGAAAGCGGTGGCAATAATGCCGACCGGCAGCGCGATCATTATCATGCCGAGGAACACGCTGATAATGGCGATGAATTTGCCGAGGACGGTCACCGGCACGACGTCACCATAGCCGATGGTGCTGAGTGTGACGATCGCCCACCACATCGCGTCGGGAATGGTGCCGAGCTTGTCGGGCTGCACGTGGCGCTCGGCGAGATACATCAGCGCCGCCGCGACCAGCGCGGTGCCGAGCAGGATCGTGAAAGAGCCGAACAGCGCGCGCCGCTCGCGGTAGAGCACATCGAGCAGCGAACGCATGGCCGGCGAATAGCGCGCGATCTTGAGGAAGCGCACGATCCGGAACACGAGGATCACGCGCAGCGCATCCGGCACAAACAAGGCGAACCAGAACGGCAGCACGGCGACAAGGTCGATGAGGCCCGCGGGACTCAGCGCATATTTCATCCGGGCGCGCAATTGCGGCAGGTGCCGGTTGGGCGCATGCTCGACCGCGCTCCACAGCCGCAGAAAATATTCGGCCGTGAAAACGACGAGCGAGACGGCCTCGATGGCGTCAAATGCGAGCCTGTAACGCGTCCCAAGCTCCGGCAAGGATTCCAGCGCCACCGCCACCAGGTTGACCAGGATGAGCGCGACCAAAAACCGGTCGACCCAACGGCTCGGTCCATCGCCCACCGGCCCCTGCTCAAGCAGCAAGTAAACGCGCCGGCGAACATCTTTGATTCCGTCGTGGGCCATGCGGGGTCCAAGATTCGTTCGGAATATTAATACACTAAGGCCGCGGACCGGTTTTGCGGTCGATCAACTCGGTGACGCTGACGTTCGTGCTCCCTGCCCCTGAAAAAGGGGACGTCGCTAGCCGCCGAGCGCGGCTTCGATCGCCTTGAGCGCGGCATCGGCCTTGGAGCCGTCCGGCCCGCCGGCCTGCGCCATGTCCGGCCGCCCGCCGCCGCCTTTGCCGCCGAGCACTTCCGCGCCCTTTTTCACCAGATCGACGGCGTTGAAGCGCGAGGTCAGATCGGCGGTGACGCCGACGGCGATGCCGGCGCGCCCCTCCTCGCTCACCGCCACGATGGCGACGAGGCCGGAGCCGAGCTGCTTCTTGCCCTCATCGACGAGGCTCGGCAGGTCTTTCGGACTGATGCCGGAGACAGAACGGGCGAGCAGCTTCACGCCGTTGACCTGGCGTACGTCGGACGCGGCTTCCGCCTTGCCGCCGCCGCCGCCCATGGCGATTTTCTTGCGCGCGTCCGAGAGATCGCGCTCGAGCTTCTTGCGTTCCTCGAGCAGCGCCGCGATGCGCCCCGGAATCTCTTCAAGCGGCACTTTAAGCTCTGCAGCCGCTGCTTTAACGGTTTGAACCTGTTTGTGAGCGGCCTTGCGCGCCGCTTTTCCGGTCAGCGCCTCGATACGGCGCACGCCGGCGGCAACGCCTAAGTTCGACAGCACCGAGATCAGCCCGATATCACCGGTACGCTTGACGTGGGTGCCGCCGCACAGCTCGACCGACCAGCCGAGCGTATTGCCAGTCGCATGTTCGGGATTTTGGCCCATCGCCACGACGCGTACCTCGTCGCCATATTTCTCGCCGAACAGCGCCCGGGCGCCCGACGCAATGGCGTCGTCCTGCGCCATGAGCCGCGTCGTGACCGGGGCGTTCTGCAGCACGATCTCGTTGGCAATGTCCTCGACGCGCTCAAGCTCGTCCGGCGAGATCGGCTTCGGGTGCGAGAAGTCGAAGCGCAGCCGGTCGGGCGCGACCAGCGAGCCCTTCTGCGCGACGTGATCGCCGAGCACCTGGCGCAGCGCCTCGTGCAGCAGGTGCGTGGCGGAATGGTTCTGGCGGATCGCCAGGCGGCGACCGTGATCGACCTCCATCAGGATCGGATCGCCGACTTTCAGCGTGCCCTGCTCGACCTTGACGAAATGCGCGAACAGGTCGCCGGCCTTCTTCTGCGTGTCGGTGACAACAGCGCGCACGCCTTCGCGCCGCATCTCGCCCTGATCGCCGACCTGACCGCCGGACTCACCGTAGAACGGAGTTTGGTTCACGACCACCGCGCCGCTCTCGCCTTTCTTCAGCTCGGGAACGGCCTTGCCGTCCTTGACCAGCGCGGTGACCACGCCCTCGGCGCTTTCGGTCTCGTAGCCGAGGAATTCGGTGGCGCCGAGTTTTTCGCGCAGCCCGAGCCAGACCTGCTCGGTCGCGGCCTCGCCCGACCCCTTCCAGGATTCGCGCGCCTTGGCGCGTTGCGTCTCCATGGCGTCGGTGAAGCTCGCAAGGTCGACACCAATGCCCCGCGCGCGCAACGCATCCTGCGTCAGGTCGAGCGGGAAGCCATAGGTGTCGTAGAGCGTGAACGCCGTATTGCCGTCGAACATGTCGCCTTTCTTCAGGCCCTTCGACTCCTCCTCGAGCAGTGTGAGGCCGCGCACCAGCATCTGGCGGAAGCGCGTCTCCTCGAGCTTGAGCGTCTCGGTGATCAGCGGCTCGGCGCGGATCAGCTCGGGATAGGCCTGGCCCATCTCGCGCGTCAGCGCCGGCACCAACTTCCACATCAGCGGGTCCTTGGCGCCAAGCAATTCGGCATGGCGCATCGCGCGCCGCATGATGCGGCGGAGCACGTAGCCGCGGCCTTCGTTCGACGGCAGCACGCCATCGGCAATCAGGAAAGCCGAGGCGCGCAGGTGATCGGCGATGACGCGGTGCGAGGCCTTCTGCGGGCCATCCGAGTCGACGCCGGTCTCCTCGGCGATGTTGCGGATCAGCGTCGCGAACAGGTCGATGGCGTAGTTGTCGTGCGTGCCCTGAAGCACCGCCGCCATGCGCTCGAGCCCCATGCCGGTGTCGATCGAGGGGCGCGGCAGCGGCACGCGCTTGCCACCCTCCTGCTGCTCGTACTGCATGAAGACGAGATTCCAGATCTCGATGAAACGGTCACCTTCGCTGTCGGCCGAGCCGGGCGGGCCGCCGGGAATGTGCGGGCCGTGGTCGTAGAAGATTTCCGAGCACGGGCCGCATGGCCCGGTGTCGCCCATCTGCCAGAAGTTGTCGGCACCGGCGATACGCAGGATCTTGCTGTCGGGCAGCCCCGCGATCTTCTTCCACAGATTGAAGGCCTCGTCGTCGTCGATATAGACGGTGATCAGCAGGCGGTCCTTCGGCAGGCCGTAATCCTTGGTGACCAGCTTCCAGGCAAGCTCGATCGCGCGGTCCTTGAAGTAGTCGCCGAACGAGAAGTTGCCGAGCATCTCGAAGAAGGTGTGGTGGCGCGTGGTGTAGCCGACATTGTCGAGGTCGTTGTGCTTGCCGCCGGCGCGCACGCATTTCTGCGCCGTGACGGCGCGGCTGTAGGGCCGCTTCTCCAGGCCCGTGAAGACGTTCTTGAACTGCACCATGCCGGCATTGGTGAACATTAGCGTCGGGTCGTTGCGCGGCACGAGCGGGCTCGACGGCACGACCTGGTGGTCGTTGCGCGCGAAGAAATCGATAAAGCCCTTGCGGATGTCGTTGACGCCGCTCATTCCGAACCCTCGTGTCCCGGGCGCGGTGCAGCGCGATAGCCGTGCACCGCAGATCCGGGACGTAAGCTTTCTGTTGCCGTAGCGGGACCCCGGGTCTGCGGCGCAACACTTCGTGCTGCGCCGCGCCCGGGGAACGCCATCGGTGCCGGGCGCTAAATCCCCGTCCGGCTTGAAGTTTCCGGGCCTATTTACCGATGGGGGTGGGGTAAGTCCAGAAAGGGCGGAACCTTCTCCCCGCCCCAGATGTGGCGTGGCGACGCAGCGCCCGGGCTACCCAAAACGCCGTCGCCCCCGTCCTCGGTGGCGGCCGCTTTACGCAGCCGGGTGCCGACGGGGGCGATACGCGAGACGCGTCTCTGATACTCAGGCGGCCTTGCTCTTCTTGGCCTTAGTCTTCTTCTCCGCCTTGGATGTCGCCTTTGCCGTCGTATCCGGCGCGGTCCGATCCTTGGCGTACTTCTCTTTGGCTCGTTCCTTCCCGTTCTTGCGCTTTTCGGGTTTGGGATGCGCGGTCGGCAAGCTCGCAGTTTCAGGACTTGTCACCTCGGCAGTGACGGCGGCCACGTCAACCGCTTCCAACTTGCCCTTGGCTCGCGCGCGCTCTTTGGCCCTTTCTTTGGCGTTCTTGCGCTTTTCCGGCTTGGCGCGAACGGTCACCAGACCGTCGCCCTCACGCGGGACGGCCGTCACGTCAGCCGCTTTCAGTTTTGCCGTTACCGCAGCAAGCGCGATCACGGAGCTCGGTGCGTCCTCAGACGCAGAAACGTTAGCTTCTGGATTGGCCGGCTTGGGCGATGCAGGAAGATCTTTTTCCTGCGCCGGTCCTTGGAGCGAGGCGTCACCCTCGCCGCCGTGACCGGCACCGGGCGCTAGCGTCAGTTTGCTAGCGGCCGGCTTGCCCGCATCCTTTCAAGCTTCGGCCGCGGCATCCTCGCCGTCGTCGTCCTCTTCCTTGTCGCCCTGCATGATCGCCTCGGCGATGATGCCGGAGTTGGCCCGCACCTGCGCCTCGATCTTGTTGGCGATGTCGGGATTGTCCTTGAGGAACTGCTTGGCGTTCTCGCGACCCTGCCCGATGCGCACGCTGTCGTAGGAGAACCAGGCGCCCGACTTCTCGACCACGTTGGCCTTGACGCCGAGATCGATCAACTCGCCGGTCTTGGACACGCCGGCGCCGTACATGATGTCGAACTCGACCAGCTTGAACGGCGGCGCCAGCTTGTTCTTGACCACCTTGACGCGGGTCTGGTTGCCGATCACCTCGTCGCGCTCCTTGATGGCGCCGATGCGGCGGATGTCGAGGCGCACCGAGGCGTAGAATTTCAGCGCGTTGCCGCCGCTCGTCGTCTCCGGCGAGCCGTACATCACGCCGATCTTCATGCGGATCTGATTGATGAAGACCACCATGGTGCGCGACTTGGAGATCGAGGCGGTGAGCTTGCGCAGCGCCTGGCTCATCAATCGTGCCTGCGAGCCCGGCTGCACGTCGCCCATCTCGCCTTCGAGCTCGGAGCGCGGCACCAGCGCCGCGACCGAGTCGACCACCAGCACGTCGATGGCGCCGGAGCGCACCAGCGTGTCGGCGATCTCGAGCGCCTGCTCGCCGGCGTCCGGCTGCGAGATGAGAAGATTGTCGGTATCGACGCCCAGCTTGCGCGCATAGACGACATCGAGCGCGTGCTCGGCGTCGACGAAGGCGCAGATGCCGCCCTTCTTCTGGGCTTCGGCAATGGTGTGCAGCGCCAGCGTCGTCTTGCCCGAGGAACTCCGGTCCGTAGATTTCCACCACGCGCCCGCGCGGCAGGCCGCCAATGCCGAGCGCGATATCGAGGCCGAGCGAGCCTGTCGAAATTGCTTCAATGTCCATGGCCTTGTCGTTCTTGCCAAGGCGCATCACCGAGCCCTTGCCGAACTGGCGCTCGATCTGGCTGAGCGCAGCGGACAAGGCCTTCGATTTATCCATGGACGATCCTTCGACGACACGCAGTGCGGGCTGACTCATCGGTGCGCTCCTATATGGCCGGGATTCTCTGATGGCGCGACCCCCAATGGGCCGACTGCGCCGCCGGAATCGACTGTACAAGTACTGTACACTGTTTGTTCCTCGTTCGCAATATGTTCTTTTGTTGCTCTTTAAGGAGGTGCTGGCCCGTCGTGACTTCGAGGCCGCCCCGTTGGCGGGCCTCTTCGTTTTCGCTGTTTGCCGTGTGGACGGCGGCCCTCATAATCCGGCGATGCTCGCAACTCTGATCCGGCCGTTGCCCGACGAGTTCAAACAACTGGCAATGGCCCTCCTCGCCATCGCCATTGCGATCTACCTTGCGCGAAGCCATTCAAAGTGACCCCGGCCGGGGCTGCGGCTTCTCATCGCGCAGCCAATTCAGAACTCGGTAAGGATCGCTGCCTACGCTGTTACCGTTCCTGGGTTTGGAGGCTGTCTGAGCCCGGGGCAACAGGGAGGCCCCAGCCAGGATAGCTGGGGCTTCTTTTTTGGCCCCGCCGGTCGGCGGTCGACGACCCAGGCAATGGAACTTTAAACTTTAGGTAGTATAAAATTCCCCGGCAACCCCAGAACAGGGATCGGCAATGTTTAGGTTTGTTGCGTTTCTCAAAGACCAGTCCGGCGCCACCGCCATCGAATATGGCCTGATCGCCGCCGGCATCTCCGTCGCCATCATCGCCGTGGTCAACGGGCTCGGCACCACACTGAGCACGACCTTCTCCAATGTTTCGACCCAGCTGAAGTAGGCCATACACGTGGCTGCAGCTCGGAAGCGAAGAGGCCGCGTTGTCGACGCGGCCTCTTTCGTTTCAACGATCCAGCTTTCCGGGCGGCGCCGTTTGCTCTGCGCTTCTGATCTCGAGCTCGGAGCAACTGCGGCATCTGAAGTAGTCGGTGGTCGAGCCGTCGACATGGACGACGCGCTTGAGGAGCATCATCTGCGCCCCCTCGCATTTGTTGCAAAATGGCGGGTCGGCCTCCGGCATAAATTTCGTATAAACGCCTTGGCCGCGTCGTCAAATTACAAGTCGGAAACGTTTGATAACTCACACGCCAAACTTGCCGCGCCCACGGAACTTTGCATTGTTGCCCACATCCCATGAGCAGCTCCGATCCGCGATTTGAAGCAAGGCCGGCCGACGAGGGCTGGTGCGTGCGCGTGAGCTGGCCCAACGGCAAAGTCGAAGTCATCCCCGGCTTCTCGAACCAATATCAGGCGCTAGACTGGATAAAATTCCAGTCGGCGAATTGGATCGCCGACAGGATCATGAACGACCCAGGGGATGCGTGATCGGACTGGAACCTGTCAGTCAACAGCGCGTAATAAACGTGTTGTTGATTCGGGATTCGGGAAACACATCAGGGAGACAACTATGAGAAAACTTGCCGTTATCGCCGCCGCCACCGCCGCACTCATGCTCGCAGGCGCAATTGCCTCATACGCACAGACCACGCGCGGCGCGATGAGCCTGCCGGCCGCGTCGAAGGATTTCACGCCAATCGAGAAAGCGGCCTGCGGCCCGTATGCCGGCCGCTTCTGCGGACCCTATCATCACCGCGTCTGCCGCTACGGCCGCTGCTGGTGCGCGCACTGCTGATCGAACCGGCTTTATGGCCGGCTTGAGATGTGAGGCCGCCTTAACCGGCGGCCTCATTCATTTGGGGTCTTTGCTGTCGTGAAATCGTCAAATCTCGCCAACCAAAATCGCCTGCCGGCGTTAGCCGTAACGAAGGCTCGTCGATAAGGGGAGAGACGGCATGTGGATGGTGACGCAGCACGAGGCGATCGAAATGTATGCCCCGCATGTTCAGGGCCCGGCATGGCCGCACGGCCAGCAAGCTGGCGCGCAAGACCGCGATATCGCTCGAGAGCCAAGGCGACCTGGAAGGCCACGACGTCTGCAACGAAGTCGCCGATACCATCGATCGCGAGCAGCAGGGCAAGCGCTCGCACTGAATTCAGATCCGCTGCCGTCCTTTCAAGGTCCGGCGGATCATTCCACGTATCAAGTTTGTGGAAACGACTTGTTCAGCATCGCAGGGCAGACTGTCTTTTCGTTCACACTCATGGCGACCGATGAACGCTCTGGCCCACTCCGCGAACTGCCCGAAGTGCCGCGCCGTCATGACCCATGTCGCGGTCACTCCGCATCCGGTGGTGACGCACATGCAGCGCAACACGTTTGTTTGTTACGGATGTAACCAAACCCGGACCTACATGCTGCCGGTGCCTGACGCCGGCGCCGTCGCGGCTGCCGCGCCGGCCACTCAATAGCGCGGCTCTCCGGCTTAACCTTAGAACTTTACCCCGTTCGCAGTCGGCAATAGCGGGCCTGGCCGTGCGCGCCTAGCGTCCCCGATCGACACGCAAAACGACGACATCGGGGCCGCTCAATGAAAATGGCTGACGACTGGGTGCGCCTGGGCATGGCGCTCGCGATCATCGCGCTGATCTCGATGGGAATGTACTCGTTTTCGAGTCGGGCCAACGCCATCGGGCCACTGTACGGCAGCGCATCTGTGCGCCACCCATAATCATACCTCCGCATCGCACATTAATTTTCCCGGCTGCCACCCCCGTCTTCGCAACGTCGGCAATCAGACGTAGTATCCACCTTTGGGGCGAGTAAACCGGGAGCACGCCATGGACCGGTCCGTAGCTCGATTGAATATCGAGCATTACCGGCGGTTGTTGGCTAGCCAGACCGATGAAACGCGGCGGCAAACGCTATTGCGTTTACTGGCCGAGGAAGAGGCCAAGGTCGCCGATCAGGGCCCGCCTGAGAAAAAAAATCACTAACGCTTGCCGCGCCAGGCGCGCCAATGGGTCGGGTGGACGTCCAACCGCTCGCGCGTCAACGCATTCATCCAGCCGTCGGCCATGCGCCGGCAGGGAAACACCAGAGCATGGTGGCCATCCCTGTCGAGGACGGCGAGTTCGAGATCGCCGTCCGATGGCGCGCTGGCAATAGGCTCCCACATTTCAACAATCTGAATTGTTTGCCGACGATTGCATTGACCTAGATCAGTGCGACAACGCGTCACAAATCTTCCGCGAGCTGGCCGCCGCCGGAATTGATCTGGATCAAATCGGGCGCCGGGCGCTTGGCCGATCAAGCGCTTATGCACGGATCCCGCCCACCCTCAATTCGCCATTGCCCGATTTGCGGCGTCGCCATGCAGACGGACACGCCGACCGAGGCGCCACGGGAATTCGACACTTTCCGCTGCCTGACCTGCCGGACCACGATCAAGGAGCGGCCGAAGCCGCCTGACCAGCGGCGGTAGCATCGGGCCTCAATTGGGGTTTTTCGCTCCAGATCTACCGCATACTGCCCCGCAAAATGGCAGCGGGTTCCGCAAGTTCCATTTCACTTATCCCCACCGCATAAAATTTTTTAAATGCAGGAACCAACCCCGTACGACCGCGTTGCAATAAATCCGGGAGCAATCCCTGATGGTTGCAACCCAGGTCTCGGGGGACTTTGCATGAAATCAGCCATCACGAAGCGTTCTGTCGTTATCGGTGGACATAAGACCAGCGTCAGTCTGGAAGAGCCGTTTTGGAATGCCGTTCGAGAAATCGCCGGCAGCCAGCAAGTAACGGTGTCGAGCCTGTTACGGCAGATCGATCTTGATCGTCGCAACTCCAATCTCTCATCGGCCATTCGCGTCTATGTGTTGGAAAGTGTCCGGTCGCATACGGGGACCGTGCAGCACAATGGCGCTCGCGTGGGCGAGGTGCATTGGGGCTCGAGTCACGGCACGGCCTAAAGCGCCGCGCTCACCAGAACTCGCTGACTTCATTCGCTAACTTGGCAACGTGCCAGGGCGCGGCTAGCGTCGCTTCCGCTTCGTCAGAACGGGAGCGACGCCTTGGCCGACACTGCCCTCGCACCGCCGGCGGGCGTCGCAGCACCGCTGCGTCCGTGGTATCTCGCCGCGGCGGCGCTTGCCGTCGCGGTGATGATTGCCGCGATCCGCAGCGACAGCCTCTGGTTTCTCAATTTCGTGCACGTCATGACGGGCGCGCTGTGGACCGGCATCGACCTGTTCATGGGCTTCGTCATTGGCCCGGTGTTGCGCCGCGTCTCGTTCGACACGCGCCGCGCCATGGTCGCCGGCATCATTCCGCGAACGCTCATCCTGATGCCGACGCTGTCCACCGTCACGTCCACCGCCGGCTGGTTCCTGGCGGTGCGCCTCGGCTTCCTCAACCTCGCCTATCCGGAATTCTACTGGATGATCGCCGCGCTCGCGATCGTCACCGTGCTCACCGTGCAGGGGCTCGGCTATCTGCTGCCGATAAATCTCAAACTGTATTTCGAGATCCAGAAATCGCCGCCCGACCACGACAAGATCGCGCGTTGGATGCGTACATATGTTCGAGTCGTGGCGATCCAGGGCACGATGCAAGTCGCGATCATCGTGGTGATGGCGCGTTTCGCCACCGGTTTCTGAGCCGCTGCCGGAATTTTCGGCACGCGCGCGGCGAAAAATCTAACGCAAAGTGAATCCGGTGTCGCGAATTTGCGTGCATCACCGTTCGCATCACGAAGTGTTATGTTCACATCAAGCGCTAACGTTGGCCGCGGTCGCGCGGCGATGATATTTTCAATGCGACTCTTTAACCGTGCCGCGAATTTCTCGTAGAGAATTTTTCGACTACACGCTACAGTAGCAACGGAAGTCGCGGGTCATGCGCTGCTTTATTTTTGTCGTCATCAATGTCGCGCTCGCCACCCTCGCCGGTTTCGGAATGGCCGACGCCGCGACTGGCCATTCGCTCGCACCGCTCTACTACGAAGGGTCGGCCGTGATCGGCGGCATCCTCGCGGGCGCCGCGGGATGTCTGTGAGCGATGGCTGACGCACCCTATCAACCGGGCGAAGTGCAGGCGCGCTGGCGCGTGGCGCCGGTGCTCGGCCTGATCGGCACGCTGGTGCTGTGCGCGGCGGCGATGATGGCGCATCTCTCGCAGGAGCAGTTGAAGCCGGCCGCCGCCGTGCTCTGGGTGCTCGGCTTCATCATCCAGGCGATCGCCTTCCTCATGGCGCTCGGCAAACGCCGCATCCAATAATCGCCCGCGCCCGCCGCCGCGGAATTTTTGCAACGCTTTGCCCGCGAGCGCGTTCGTCTCCCCGTGAGCCCTTCGCGGGCGTCTGGGCGCGGGCGCTAATCCCCTGTTCTAACGCTTGAATTCGGCTTCGCCGGCGGACGCCCAAAAAGCGGGCAGGCCGCAGATTTGCCTTTTTGCACTGCAACAGTCTATTGTTGCAATGCAATAAGTTCGTTCACGTCGTCACTTCAACGAGAAAGCCGCGGGCCGGGCGGGGCGGAATGGAAGAACCATGTTGCAGACTTTGTCGACGCTCAAGCGTTGGGCTGCGATCCCCGCGGTGAAGTATCCGCTGATCGCGATCGGAAGCGTGGTGTGGCTGCTCGGCCTTGCCGACCAGATCCCCGATCCGGTGCAGACGGCGAAATATGTCGGCCTGTCAGCGCTGATTGCCGCGATCGCGGTGGTCTAGCCGCGGCTCACGCCGGCTTAGTGTCGCGCTCGATGAACAGCCAGACGCCGCCGCGCGCGGCCGACTGCACGCGAATGCGCAACTCGCGCTTGGGATCGGCGTAGTCGCGCGGGAAGCCGAACTCGAGATCGACCGGCCCCTCCTCCATCGCGCGCAGGATGCGGTCGCGGAAACCCTCATTGCCGACGCAGCGCGACAACTCGAAGAATTTTTTCCCGAGCGGAATCTTGCCGTAGCCGGACTGGCGCGCCTCGGTCTCGCTGTAGAACAGCACGGTCCCGGCGCGGTCGAGCAGGATCACGCCGAACGGCAGATCGTCGAGTTCGGCCTGGCTGAGGGCTTCAATCTGCGCCGCGAGATTGGCTGCATTGAAATCGATATTGGCGGCCGGCATTGGCGCAACCCTGCATTCCGGGGGGCGACGCTGCCGATGAACAAGCGAGTCGGCAAGTGATGCAGGTCACATTGTCCGCACGCGATTTGTTAGCACGCAATGCTAACGTAGATTGTGTTCGCGTCGGATACACGCGCATCAAATTCAATTCAGTGAATAGGTCGAAGGACCGACGATGCGCGTGGAGAAAAATTTCAACCCAAATTCAGTTCCTTGAAAAAATCATTGCCCTTGTCGTCGATGACGATGAAGGCCGGGAAATCCTCGACCTCGATGCGCCAGATCGCTTCCATGCCGAGCTCGGGATATTCGTGCACCTCGACCTTCTTGATGCAGTGCTCGGCGAGCTTGGCCGCGCTGCCGCCGATCGAGGCGAGATAAAAGCCGCCGTGCTTCTTGCAGGCGTCGCGCACCTGCGCCGAGCGGTTGCCTTTCGCCAGCGAGATCATCGAACCGCCGGCTTCCTGGAACTGGTCGATGTATGAATCCATCCGCCCCGCCGTGGTCGGGCCGAACGAGCCCGAGGCGTAGCCTTCCGGCGTCTTCGCCGGCCCCGCGTAATAGATCGGATGGTTCTTGAAATAATCGGGCAGCCCCTTGCCGCTTTCCAGCCGCTCGCGCAGCTTGGCGTGGGCGAGATCGCGCGCCACGATCATCGGCCCGGTCAGCGACAGCCGCGTCTTCACCGGATACTTGGACAACTGCGCCAATATTTCTTTCATCGGCCGCCGCAGGTCGACCTTGACGACGTCGCCGCCGAGCTTTTCCTGATCGACGTCCGGCAGATATTGCGCCGGGTGCTGCTCGAGCTGCTCCAGGAACACGCCGTCTTTGGTGATCTTGCCGAGCGCCTGGCGGTCGGCCGCGCACGACACGCCAAGACCAATGGGAAGAGACGCGCCGTGCCGCGGCAGCCGGATCACGCGCACGTCGTGGCAGAAATATTTGCCGCCGAACTGCGCGCCGACGCCGGTCGCCTGCGTCATCTTCAGCACTTCCTGCTCCATCTCCAGATCGCGGAACGCATGACCGTCCTCGCCGCCTTTGGTCGGCAGCGTGTCGTAATAATGTGTCGAAGCGAGCTTGACCGTCTTCATGGTCAGCTCGGCCGAGGTGCCGCCGATGACGATCGCCAAGTGATAGGGCGGGCACGCCGCGGTGCCGAGCGTCAGCACCTTCTCCTTGAGGAACGCCAGCATGCGGTCATGCGTCAAGATCGAGGGCGTCGCCTGGAACAGGAACGCCTTGTTGGCCGAGCCGCCGCCTTTGGCGATGAACAGGAACTTGTAGGCGTCCTCAGCATCGCCCGCTCCTTGGGCATAGATCTCGATCTGCGCCGGCATGTTGGAGCGCGTGTTCTTCTCCTCGAACATCGAGATCGGCGCGAGCTGCGAGTAGCGCAGATTGCGCTTGAGGTAACTGTCGCGCGCGCCCTCGGCGAGCGCGCCCTCGTCGGAACCGTCGGTGAACACCAGCTGGCCCTTCTTGCCCATGATGATGGCGGTGCCGGTGTCCTGGCACATCGGCAGCACGCCGCCGGCGGCGATGTTGGCGTTTTTCAAGAAATCATAGGCGACGAACTTATCGTTCGCGCTCGCCTCCGGGTCGTCGAGGATTTTGCGCAGCTGCTTCAAGTGCGCCGGGCGCAGCAGGTGATTGATGTCGTTGAACGCGGCCTCCGCAAGCGCGCGTAGCGCCTCGCGCTCGACGATGAGCATGTCCTTGCCCATCACCTTCTCGACGCGCACGCCGCCGACCTCGAGCTTGCGGTACGGCGTCTTGTCCGGCCCGAGCGGGAAGAGAGGCGTGTGGTGGTAGGGCGGCAGCGGGTTGGCGATGGGGGCGTTCATAGAGTCAGAATTCCAGCGTTGAAGACAGCCCTAAATTAGCGGCCGAGAGGCCACGATTGTAAAGTCCGAGATACAAAGCGTTTATTGTTTGTATTACAGCCCCGACCGCTTTTTCAACAGCGGCTACGGTAATTTGAGGAGTACTTTTTGGACGAGTGAGTTTGTTACATAAGGCAAACGCTCCAGACAATTCAGATCGCCACTCCGCCCGCTCCGCGCAAGCGGGAACCCAGGGTCACAAACAGATGAAGAACGGGGTCCCCGCTTTCGCGGGGACGAACGGTGTCAAAGGCTCCTCACCTTGCCCGACTCGCCAATCGCGCAGTCGAGCGCGGCGCGGTCCCACTTGGCGAGATCCGCCGCCGCGTCGTAGGTGCTCTGCAGAAAATCCATCAGCGCCGCGTCGGGGTCGCGCTCCTTGCGCATCGCGTCGTAGGGCAACAGGAATTCGCCAAGCTTCTTCGACCACAAGGCCGACGCCGGCCTCACCTTCGCGTCGGCAAATCCCGGAGGCGCCGGATAGGCATAGGAATAGAACGCGGCGTATTCGATCGGCCCGCCACCGCCCGGCCAGAAGCCCGCGCTCGACACTTCGTGCGAATAGGCCTCCTGCGCGACGCTGTTGGGCAGATGCGGCACGCCGCCCGGGTGCTTCGGCGCTTTTCGTCCGGAAAAGCGCGTCACCGCGAGATCGAACGAGCCCCAGAAGAAATGCACCGGACTTGCTTTGCCGAGAAAGCCGGTGCGAAAGCGCGAGAACACGTCATGCGCCGAGGTCAGCACGCGGAAAAAGCGCCGCGCATACTCCGCGTCGTAGGATTTATGCAGGTCGTCGTCGCCGAACGGCACGCAGTCGGCGATCTCGCAGGGCGTCGGGTCGATGACGGTGAAGACGCCGAGCCCCTGCAACGCGAGGCCCATCTCGACATAGAACTCGGCGACCGGAATGGGCCGCAGCGTCACCTGGCGGAAATGGCCGTTGCTCCGCCGCAGCCACAGCACGTTGTCGACGAAGTCGAATTCGATCTCGAGGCTGCCGTCGGCGAGCGGCATCGGCGAGGTGGTCAGTCCGCGCGCGGTCACGTAGAGCGCGACGTGCCAGGAATGATTGAGCCACGGCGCCAGCGCAAGGCGCACCTTGCCGGCCATCTGCGTCCACAGATGCAGCGTGTCGCGCGTGTCCTTCCACGCGGCATAGGGCAAATCAGGCCAGCGCTCGGTCATGCGGCAATCATGAAGGCGGGCCGGCACGGCGGCAATCCGTGCCACGTAAACGTGATGCGCGCCCGCTCGGACAACCTTAACCAACCTCGCCGTTTTGATTTGTCATCGCGCCCCGCCTGTCCGACATGGAAGGGCCAGACATTGTGATGGAGCCTGCCATGACCACTCGCCGCACCATGACGCAGCGGATTTCAACGGCCGCACTGGGCGCGGTCCTTCTTGGCGGCGTCTCGGCTGCGGCCAGCGCAGCGGACCTCTCGCTCGTGCCGGGAGGGCACGGCAATTACGACAGCAAGCACGTCAGGATTTCGCAGGCCGATTGGAATTGGCGCGACCGCTGCGCCTCCGCCGGCCATTACTGCCTCTATGCCGAGTACGGCTACGTCTATCATTATCCCTTCGACGACCGCCCCATCGCCCACGCCAGTTACCGGCGGCACTGGCGCTAGTCGGCGAACTTGCACTCGCGCGACACCTGGATCATGCCGCTCGCCTCGCGGGTGGTGAGGCGGTAGGACTTCTTCGCAGCCTCGCCCTTGTCGCTGCCGGCGAGCACCAGTATGCCGTGGCCATTCACGCTGCCGCGCGAATTCATGACATTGATGAAGACCTGGCAGCGCAGCTTCTTCTCGCATTTGTTCTCGAGCGCGACCTCGTAAAAGATGCGCTTGCCTTCGGTCTTGAAGCCGAACTCGGAGCCGATGCATTCGCTCTTTGGCGCACCGTCGTCCTTCGGGGCATCCTCGGCGCGCGCGAGGGAGGCGAATGCAGCGAGCGCGAGCGCTGCCGCCAGCAGGGATTGGATCAGGGTTTTCATGGCGGGTCCTTCGCGGGTTCAGAATGCGGTGCAGTCGCGCTCGACCTGCGCCATGCCGCCGGCGACCTTGACGCGCAGGCTGTAGAATTTCTTGGCGTCGGCGCCCGCCGACCGCGGGCCGAGCACGAGCGTGGCGTGGCCGTGCCGCTTGCCGCGCGCCGTCTTGATATTGGCGTTGACCTCGCATTTCACGCGCTGCTCGCATGTGTTCTCGAGCGCGACGATGAAGAAGGCGTGCTTGTCCTCGGCCTTGAACTGGGCGGTGTCGGCGACGCATTTGTTCTCGGGGCTGACCTCGGCCTCGGCCTTTGTCGCCTCGGCCTTGGCGGCCTGCTCATTCGCGGCGGATGCGGGGCTCAACCAGTTGGCCGCGAGCGTGGCGCCGCCGATCAGCAGCGCGGCTGCAAGCGCGGCCCCGGCAAGGCACCGGACAACGGTCGTCATGGTCGATCCCCTTTCGGCTTCGCTTCTCTCCCCCTTTGGTCGCGGAATACCGCCGTTCGGTTCAAACCCGCGGCGTGAACCGGAATGGCGCCCGTTGCGACGAATTCCGCGTATGATGCCTTTCGGGGGCCGACACCGATGACCATTGCCGAGACCGCACTAGGTGCGCCGCCTGCCGCACCGCGGCATATCGGGCTGCGTATCGGGCTTGCCGCGCTGGCGGGGCTCGAACTGCTCGACGCGGTGACGCGCGTGCAGTACCTCTTGGCCGACTATCGACACCCGGCCGGCGTCGTGCAGGCGCTCACCGGCGTATACCTCGCGCTTGCCCCGCTTGTTTCGGCCGCGGCGTTGCTGCTCGCCGCCATTGGCCGCGTCCGCGAGGCGATCCTGGCGCTCGCGCTGCTCATCCTGCTGACGTGGCTGCTGCACGGCATCTGGTCGATCCACGGGTCGGGACTGCCGTGGGCCAACGGCAATCCCCTGCTACAGCTTTTCATATTTCCTGCGGCCGCAATCGCGGCCGCCGCGCTGGCGGTCAAGAATCGGTGGCTGGCAATTGCGGGCCTCCTGGTGAGCGTGCCCACGATCTACGGCTGGGTTCCCATGGTCATTTTCACCATTGGGGTTCTGATTTACGGCTTCTAGCGCACGCTCACATTGACGCGCGGCCGCGGTTCCGGCATTACCGCGCTCCCGCCCGCAATCGACATTTGCAATGCCGCGTAGACCTTTCCGTATCGGCCGTTCCAACACCGGCTTCGGCCTCTTCGCCACCCGCCCGATCAAGAAGAAGACGCGGATCATGGAATATGTCGGGCCGATCCTCGATCACGAGGCGGCCGTGCGCGCCGAGAACCGCGGCAACCGCTATCTGTTCGAGGTCTCCAAGGAGCGCACCATCGACGGCACCCCCCGCCGCAACCTCGCCCGCTACGCCAACCACTCCTGCAACCCGAATTCCGAACCGGTCATCTGGCGGGGCCGCGTCTTCATCAAGGCGCTGCGCAACATCAAGCCAGGCGAGGAAATCGTTTACGAATACGGCGTCGACTACCTGAAAAACGTCATCGGCCGCTCAAACTGCCAATGCTCGCGCTGCCGCAGGCGGCGCGCCCGCCGCGCGCGAGAATTGCGGGCGGCCAAGAAACGGCGCGTGCTGCGCATCGCGCGCCAAAGACGGGCAAAGCGGCGGACCAAACGCTAGTGCGCATTGCCCGGACCCGTGCCGACCACGTGCCGCTCGGCATCGCCTACATGATGGGCGCGACCGCGACCTTCGCCATCTCGCAGGCGCTGTCGAAATGGCTGGTGGCCGGCTACTCCTTCTCGGAGGTGCTGCTCTATCGTGCCGTCGGCTCGCTGGCGATCTGCGCGGTGATGATCCTGCCGCATGCAGGCCTGGCCGTATTCCGCACCCGCCGGCTCGGCGCGCATATCACGCGCAACGGCGCGCAGGCGATCGCGCAGAGTTTCCTGATGATCGCGCTCGGGCTGATGCCGCTTGCCGGCGCCATCGCCATCAATTTCTCGGCGCCGATGTTTGCCGCGCTTGCTGCCGCCATCTGGCTCCATGAACACATCAGCCGCGCCCGCGGCATCGCGCTGCTGACCGGCTTTCTTGGCGTGCTGCTGGTCGCCTCCCCCGGCACCGCCAGCTTCAACGTCGGCGCCATCTTCGCGATCGTCAACGCCGTGATGTTCGGCAGCATCACCGCGGCGGTGCGCGGCATGAGTTCGACCGAATCCGCTGAGACTCTGACGACCTACCAGATGGTCTGCCTCACCGTGTATTTCGCCACTGCCGCGCCGTTCTTCGGCTTCGCGACGCCGAGCAAATTGGATGCTGCAATCCTGATCGGCAACGGCCTGTTCAATGGCATTGGCCAGTACTGGTGGACACGTGCGTTGTCTTTGGCACCACCTGCAGCTGTCGGCCCGTTCTATTATTTCTCGCTGGTCTGGGCGATGATCATCGGCTTTTTTGTCTGGGGCGACCTGCCGACGCTGACGCTGCTGCTCGGCTCCGCCATCGTCGTCGCCTCCGGCCTCTATCTGCTCTGGCACGAAAGCGCGCGCCGGGCGCAACCCCCCGCCATCGAATAATCAAGGGAGCAACCGATGAGCCTCAAGATCCGCCGTGTCGTCACCGGCCATGACGCCGAAGGCCGCGCCAAGGTGCTGATCGACGAAATGGTCAGCAACGTGATTTCGACGCGCCCCGGCGCCAATTCCTCGGTGATCTGGTCGAGCGACATGCTGCCGGTGAACAATGACGGCGACGCCGATCCGTCGCGCAAGAAGATCGAGACCACGATCCCGGGCGGCTCGGTGTTCCGCGTGGTGAGCTTCGGGCCCGGCGTGTCCCCGCGCAATCATCGCACCGACTCGATCGACTACGCCGTGGTGATCTCCGGCGAGATCGACATGGAGCTCGATATCGGCAGCGTGCACCTGAAGGCCGGCGACGTGCTGGTACAACGTGGCACCATCCATAACTGGGTGAACAAGGGCAAGGAGCCCTGCGTCATCGCCTTCGCGCTGATCGCGGCAAAACCCGTGTCAGCGGGTGGCAAGACGCTCAATGCGCACGGCTAGCCGTCCAGCTCCGGGTAGTGGCGGAAAATTCCACTCTCGTTGAACGGGATACGGCGCGGCGATTTCAGGTATTTCTTGAGGCGGTCGCGTCCGGCCACCTTGTCGTGCACGGCCACGACCTTCGGTACGTCGCGCTCGATGCCCTTCATCGCCTTCGGAAAAGCGTAGCGCAGGCCCTCGATGAGCTGGAACATCGAGAGATCGACGTAGCTGATGCGGCGGCCGAGCACGTATGGCCCTTTGCTCTTGGTCAGCACGGTCTCGAAATAGCCGAGATATTTCGGCGCCCGTGACTCGAGGAAATTCCGCGTGAAGCGCTTGGCCTCGGGCCTAGCGTCTTCGTAGAACAGCTCGCCGCCAAGCGGATGATGAGTGTCGTGGATTTCCTTGACGAAATCCGTCACCGTCAATTGCAGCTGATGCAGCCAGAGCCGATCCGCCTCGGCGCGCGGCGCAAGCTTCAGTTTCGGGCCGAGAAAGAACAATATCTCCGCCACCTGCGCGATCACCAGTCTGCCGGCTTTCAGGAGCGGCGGGGCGAAAGGCGGGCGCTTCTCGCGCCCGTCCATCATCGCCATCATCTTGTCCATGCCGCCGGATTTGCGCGCGACGTCATCGTAGGACGCGCCGGCGTCCTCGAGCGCCAACCGCACGAATTCGCCGCGGCCCTGAATGCTCGGCCAGTAATAGAGCTGGTAGCGCATGGCGCCCTCGCCTGTGTCGCGAACAATTGCTCGCTATTCAAGCAAGGCGCGGACGGCGGGCACAAGGCCGCCCGCCAGAAATTCCCGCACCGTGGAACTAGCGCGACTGCACCAGCCGGATGGACTTGTCGGGCCCGACGACACGGTCGCGGCCATCGGCCTTGGCCTGGTAGAGGCGCTTGTCCGCCGCCTCGAACAGCGCGTCATAGTCCTTGGCGTCGCGCGGACAGGTGGCAATGCCGATGCTGACGGTCAGCCGCGCTTCCGGTTCCGCCGTCGCAAAGCCGCCGGCGACGCGGCGGCGGATGCGCTCGCCGAGCCCAAGCGCGTCCTCGGCGTTGACGCCATCGGCGATGATGACGAACTCCTCGCCGCCGAAGCGGTACGTGTAGTCCGATACGCGCGCGGCGGCCATGATCTCGAGCGCGATGCGCTTGAGCGCCTTGTCGCCCGCGGCATGGCCGAAGCTGTCGTTGAAGGCCTTGAAGTGGTCTATGTCGACCACGACCAGCGCCAGCGGCCGCCCCGCGGCGGCGGCGTGTTCAACCGCGCGGCGGCCATGCGCTTCCAGCGAATGGCGATCGAGCGCGCCGGTCAGCGCATCGCAACCGGTACGCGCCAGCAGGTCCTCGTAGCGCTCGCGATAGGTCAGTGTATCGAAAACGTCCCAGATACGCGGCGCATCGGTGCGCCGCCCGATGCGGCGCTCGAACCGGCGCAGATAAATGGTGGCGAGCCCGCGCGTAGAGCGCGACAGCGCCCATCTTGGCGACCCAGCCACCGGCGAGCACGTCCAGTCCGGCGCCGGTCAAAGTGTGCAACCCGACGAAGAACGCCGCCTGATCGAAGGTGAGAACCAGCGCGCCGCTGAGCCACAGCCGCGGGAATATGCGATCGCCGAACCAGTTGCGCGAACGTTCATACAGCAAAATGATGATGATGCAGTCGAAGAACAGGATCGCTGTCCCCCACACCATCAGCGCGCCCATCTCATTGAGGAAGGTAAAATCGGCGGCGTGGCCGGGCAGGAAAGCGACCAGCGTATGCTGGCGCATGATGAGCGCGAGAACAAACAGCAGTACGTTGCCAAACAGCAGGCCGTAGATCGGCTGCCGCACCACCACCGCATCCTCGCGGATATAGAGCAGCAGCAGCATCATCAGCTTGCCGGTGAACAGCACGCTCGAGCCCGGCGAGGTGACGATGCCGAACGGCAGCGTGACGTAGAGCACGCCGGCGAGATAAGTCTCGAGGAAGTGCATCACCCCAAGCGCGCAGAAGAAGGCGCCGAGACCGATGCGGGCGCGCGCCCGCAGGAGAGCGCCAAGCGCCGTGAAATAGATCAGCGCGTCGGCGACAAGCAGCAGAGCATTATCGACTTCAGTCATCGTTATACCCGTCGCCGCTTTTGACGCGGCGACGCGGGCCCCCCGCCCCATCTTTCAGACCGTCGTGAATGAGACGGCCAAAACCCCTGAGCGGATCCTATCGATCCCGAAGCCGATTCGCAGGACCCCGCCGACGAAGACGGACAAGTATCACGTCTTCGCCGGCCTCACATGCCAAATTTTTGGGCGGATGCGGTCTAATTCACCGCAAAGCAGTACAGCAGTCCGTCGCCGCCGGTCGACCGCAAGTCGGCTTGGCTGCAGCCGCCCTCCGATCCGCGCGAGGGATGCGACGAGTTCCAGGAATGCGCCGCGTCGCTTTCGTCGAGGCCCTTCCGGTCGTTGTGACCGAGCATCACTGCGCCCTGCGTCGAGCTCGTGTAATTCTTGCAGGTCATGTCCTTGTCGGGCGGAAACGCGGTTCCATCCGGCTGCGAGCCGGTCAGAATGTCATGGCGGTTGGGCTTGTCGCCGCGGCCATTGATGACCTCGCCCTTCTCAGACAGGTTGTTTTCCTTGCTGAGCTTGTTGTTGGCGCTGTGCAGATCGGCAACGCTGGCGGCGACGACGACGCCCTTCGCATTCATCCAGGGCCCTTTGCCGATGCGGTCGCGTGCGTTCACGGCACCCGCCCCTTGCGTCGACAGATACGCGCGCCAGGTCTTGCCGCCCGCTCCGGCCGAAGCCGCGAGATCCTGGCAGTGCTTGTCGGCGCCCGCGAGACCGCCGAGGTCGGCGCCCTTGCCCGGCCCCTGACTGGTCACGAAGAATGTCATATTGGCTTGCTGCGCCATGGCCGGCGCCGCGATAAAAACAGCAAGACACGCCGCCAGCGGCATGCCCAATCGAATTGTCATGTGATCCTCCCGACTATGGCGGGCGGACGCGCCCGCCGTCGGCGAACCAAACACCGCCGTCGCAGCTCTATTCCGCCGCTCACGGCCGATTGATCGCGGCGCGGAGCCGTGGGGCTCTTATTTGCCGAGATATTGCTCGTCGGTGACCGGTTCGAGCCAGGTGACGTGTTTGCCGTCCTTGGCTTCCTGCATGGCGAGGTGTTCCATGGCGTTATCCGGCGCGGCACCGTGCCAGTGCTTCTCGTTCGGCGGAATCCATACCGTGTCGCCCGGTTTGATTTCGCGGATCGGGCCACCCCACGCCTGCACCCGGCCGACGCCGGCAACGACGTGCAAGGTCTGGCCAAGCGGATGATGATGCCATGCAGTCCTCGCGCCCGGCTCGAAGCGGACCCAAGCCGAGCGCAGTATCGCCGGCTCCGGCGCCTCGATGATCGGGTCCTGCCACACGGTGCCGGTAAAACTCGGCGGGCCCACTTTTTTCGACGGCCGCGAACCGCAAGCGATGATGTCCATTATAATTTCCTCCCTGCAAAAAGTTGCCGGCAGTTTATACGGCTCAATGAAACAAAAAAGCCCGGCGTCGCCGCCGGGCTTCATCTTGCATCTTTGCGAAGTTCTTGTTGGTCGTCAGGCCGGCTGCAGGTTGCCGGCGGCTTGCTTGCCACGCTCGGTGACGATCTCGTAGGAGATCTTCTGGCCTTCCATCAGCGAGCGCATTCCGGCGCGCTCCACCGCGGTGATGTGCACGAACACATCCTTCGAGCCGTCATCCGGCTGAATGAAGCCGAAGCCTTTTTGGGTATTGAAGAACTTCACAGTTCCGACAGGCATTCTGTATCCTTTCACGCTTTCGTTGGACGCCCGTGCGTTCATCGCCCAGGCGGCAACAATCCAAGTTTTGGGAGATCACTTGAGCGGCTACCCAAATCGAGGGGGCGTGGCAGCAAGATGAAGCCGAAAACCAGATTGCGGGCGGGCAAATAGACCGATTTCGCTGCAAGGTCAACGGCGAACGGCCGTTGCACAATCTGGCTTCATATAGCGCTTTATGAATTGGTAATGAGCCGGTCGGTATAGTTCCACAACGGTGGGCTGTAAGTTAACAAATTCTAACGACCGGATGGCCAATGCCCATCCGGTGCCGGCGAGGCTCGATGCACAAAGGCGACAAGCGCAGCGCAAGACGGCAGCCGGTGCGTTACACGGCCTGGATCGCCCCCAAGCCCGGCGATTTTCACGGCTGCGTGCTGTGCGACGTCTCCGATACCGGCGCGCGTATCAAAGTGGAAGACTCCGACAAGATCCCCGACCACTTCATGCTGCTGCTTGCGAAAAACGCAAAAGCGCGGCGTCCTTGCCACGTGGTCTGGCGCAAGCCGAAGGAACTGGGCGTCCACTTCGAGACGATGCCCGAAAAATCCGGCACCGAGAGCGTTGTCGCTTCACCGACGCTCGCGCCCATCGCCGAAGCGAGTGACGAGCCGGCGCCGGCCGAAAAGGCCTAACCTTCTCCCGATTTTCTCTGCGCCCGGGCCTCGCGGCGCGAGTCACGCAAATGTCATGGCACACGCCAATCGTGCCTCGCGTTAGCCGAACAGATTCGGCCGCGAGGACGACATGAAATTTTCGCTTGCGATAATTTTTCTGGCGCTTGCCACGGGCGCGATGGCGACACCCTCGCCCTACCCGGGGCCGCCGCTAGTGCCCGGAAGCGACGACACTGCGATCTATCTCGGCCCGTCCGGCGCCATGCTGGAGGCCGATTATTTCAATATGCCGCGCCCGCGTTACGGCGCGACACGGATTTTCCCTTGCCAACTGCACCTGCGCGCCGAACGCGCGCAGCAGATTGTACAATCCTGCGACTGAAGGCAGGAACCAAGCGCCCATTGTTCCCGTTATAGCGTACGACACACCCTGCGCGGCTTTGCCGCCGGGTAACGCAACGAATTGAAGGGGCGAACCATGCTTGGAACAGTTCTCGTCATTATTCTGATCTTGGCGCTGGTCGGTGCATTTCCGCGCTGGGGCTATAGCCGCGGCTGGGGCTACGGCCCGTCCGGCATCGTCGGCGTTCTGCTGATCGTCATCCTGGTTCTGGCGCTCACCGGCCGCATGTAGCCACGGTCAGTCGGCCATCGTTTTCTTCACTTCGGCGACGAGCTGCTTGAGCGTGAACGGCTTGGCCAGGAAGTTATACTGCTGGTCGGTTGGCAGGTTCTTGGAGAAGGCTTCCTCGGCGTAGCCGGAGACGAAGATGATCTTCACCTTCGGATTGCGCCGGCGCAGCTCCTTGAGCAGCGTCGGCCCGTCCATTTCCGGCATCACCACATCCGAAACGACGAGATCGACGGTCGGTTGACTGTCGAACACCTCGATCGCTTCGACGCCATTGCCGGCTTCCAGCACCGTGTAACCGCGCGAGGTGAGCCCGCGGGCATTGAGCGCGCGCAAGCCTTCTTCGTCCTCGACCAGCAGGATGGTGCCCTGTCCCGTCAGATCGGTCGAGGCCGCGCGCGCGACTTCCTCCGCGGCCGTCAGCGCGCCGGCGATCTGCGGCGCTTCGGCGGGCGGAATTTGCGCCAGCTCTTCGGCACCCGGTACGTGACGCGGCAGGAAAATCCGGAACGCCGTCCGGCCCGGTTCTGAGTCCGCATAGATGAAGCCGCCAGTCTGCTTGACGATGCCGTAGACCGTCGAGAGGCCGAGGCCCGTGCCCTTGCCGACGTCCTTGGTGGAAAAGAACGGTTCGAAGATTTTGTCGATGATGTCGGGCGGGATGCCGGTGCCGGTGTCGGCCACCTCGACCAGGACATAGTCGGCTGCCGGCATACCTTTGTAGCCGAAGCTGCCGCACTCGGCGGCCGGCACGTTGGCCGTGCGCACGGTGAGCTTGCCGCCTTCCGGCATGGCATCGCGGGCGTTGACCGCCAGATTGACGATCACCTGTTCGAATTGCGACAGGTCGACCCGCACCGGCCACAAATCGCGCGCGTCGTGCACCTGCAGAGTCACGTTCTCGCCGATCAGCCGCTTGAGCAGCATCCCAAGATCGTTGACCGTCTCGCGCAGATCGAGCACCTGCGGCCGCAGCGTCTGCTTGCGCGAGAACGCCAGAAGCTGCCGCACCAGCGCCGCCGCCCGGTTGGCGTTCTGCTTGATCTGCATGATGTCCTTGAAGGACGGATCGGTCGGCTTGTGCGCATTGAGCAGGAAGTCGGTCGCCATCATGATGGCGGACAGCACGTTGTTGAAATCGTGCGCGATGCCGCCGGCGAGCTGACCGACCGATTCCATTTTCTGCTGCTGCTGCACGCGGGTTTCCAGCGTGCGTTGCGCGGTCGTTTCGAGCGCGTAGACGATCGCTGCCTCGCTGTCGCGTTCCTCGTCCTCGACGGCGGACACGAAGAAATTGGCGAAGCGCTCGCCCGGCCCCGCCAGAGCGGCTTCGACCGGCGCGATATCGCCTTGGCCTTCCGCGGCCTTGCGAATTGCCGCTTCCAGCGCCGGGCGGTCGCGCTCGGCCACCACCGCGAATATCGAGCGCTCGTCGCCCTTGAGGACGTTCTCGAACGTGCCGGCGAAGCGCGCATTGCTGCGCGCGATGCGGCCGGTCTTGTCGACGGTTGCAATCGCCATCGGCGTGTTCTGGAAGAAACGCATGAAGCGCACTTCCGCCGCGCGTTGCGGATCGCCGCCGGCGTCCTTTGCGCGATTGAGTACCAGCGTGCGCGATGGGCCGGCCGCGCCATCGGCGCCGAAAGCCACCTTGTGGAACAGCCTGACCGGCACCGGCTTGCCGCCGCGCGTCTTCAAGTCGAGGTCGAGCACTTCCGTCTTCACCTCGCCCGGCGCTGCGTTGAGCGTGGTCAGCAGCACTGCGCCTTCACCCGCAACGATGTCGGTGAGCTTGAGCGAGCCGACACCGACCTGCGCCAGATCGTGGTCGAGCCAGGCGGAGAGCGTGGCGTTGATGTAGACGATGTCGCCCGCGGCATCGGCCGAAAAGAAGCCGGCTGGCGCGTGGTCGAGATAATCGATTGCGTGTTGCAATTCCTGGAAGACATTTTCCTGGCGCTCGCGGTCGCGTGTCACATCGGACAGCGACCAGACGGTAAGCTTGGCATCCTTGCCGCTGCCGAGCGGACGCACGCGCATGCGCAGCCACCGCGCGGTCTCGGCATTCGCGACACGCACTTCTTCTTGCGAGCGCCTGCCTTCGCGCGCGGCTTTCAGCAGCCGGTAGATCGCCTCCGAAACATCGGGGTCGCCCATGAAAACGCGTTCGATCGGGCGCACGTCGTCTTCGCCGGTGGCACCGATCAGGTTGAGATACGAGGTATTGGCGTAAAACACGCGGCCCGATTGGTCGGTGACGAGCAGACCTTCGAAGGCGCTGTCGACCAGCGCCTTGTGCATCGAATTGGCCTGCTCCCTGCCGGACAGCCGCAGGATGCCGGACGCAAGCGCAAACAGCGCAAACACACCGATGGTGCCGAGCAGCGCGAGCAGCACGAGGATATAAGTCGCGGAATAGTCGCGGCCGACATAGACCAGGCCGCCGGCCGCTCCGACCAGCAGCAGCGCCACCAGCAGCACCATGCCAACCGAGCCGCTGCGTGGTGCGCTCTGGCTGCGGTCGAATGCCTCGCGCGCCTGCCCGTCAGCGGCTGAGCGCGCCTGCGGCTGCTTTGCCCGATCCTCGCCTGCCATGAACCCTGAGTGCCTTAACCGGCCCCGTCGGCGCAAGAGCCGTTCGCGGCCAATCCCGCGTCATTATTACCGCTTTTTGGCAGCCGGCGGGGGAACCGCCCGGCGCAGCCGCATGACGTAGCCGATGACCTCGGCCACCGCCTTGTAGTGCTCGGGCGGAATCGCCTGGTCGACCTCGACGGTGGCGTGCAACGCGCGAGCGAGCGGCGGATTTTCCACAAGCGGTATCGAATGTTCGGCCGCGACTTCCCGGATCTTCATGGCCAGCGCATCGACGCCCTTGGCGACGCAGATCGGCGCCTCCATGCCGCGTTCGTATTGCAGGGCCACCGAATAGTGCGTCGGGTTGGTGATGATCACGGCGGCTTTCGGCACGTTCGCCATCATGCGCTTGCGCATGCGAGCTTGCCGCACCTGCTTCATCTTGCCCTTGATGGTGGGGTCGCCTTCGCTCTGCTTGAACTCGTCCTTCATCTCGCGCAGCGACATTTTCTGCCGCTCGTACCAACGCCGGTATTGAAAGAGATAGTCGGCCGCCGCGACAGCGGACATCATCGCGACCACCGCGCCCATCAGCTTGAGTGCAAGTTTGAGCGCGAACGGCAATACCTCGCTGACGTCGGCACGGCCGAGCGCCATGATGCGGATGCGCTCGGGCCACATCAGCACCGTCAGCACGGTGCCGACCAGCACGATCTTGACCAGCCCTTTGGCGAAGTTGGCGACCGCAACCATCGAGAACAGCCGCTTGAGGCCGGCGAGCGGTGAAATCTTCGAGAGGTCCGGCGTCATCTGCTCGAACGACCAGACCATGCGGTGCTGGACCATGTTGCCGGCGAGCGCCGCCACGATCAGCACCAGGAACGGCACCGCCAGCGCCGCGACCAGTTCGAAGCCGATTTTTTGCGCGAGCGCCGGCAGTGCCGGGCCATCCACCAGGATTTGCCCGGAATTGGCGATCAGGCCGCGCATCGTCGTCGCGACGTTCTGGCTCATGCCGCCGGAAAACGTCGCCAGCACGAGAGTCGCGCCGGCGATCACGAACCAGGTGTTGACCTCCTGACTCTTGACGACGTCGCCGCGGCTGAGCGCTTCGTCCAAGCGCTTTTGTGTTGGGTCTTCTGTTTTCTCTGTGTTGTCTTGTTCGTCGGCCATGAGCGTTCCCGGCTAGGCGTGCGGCGCCAGTTGACCGAGCACGCCTTCGAGATAGCCGACGAAGGTGCCCATCATCGCGCCGATGACAAGCACAAGCAGAAGCAGGCCCAGCATGATCGACAGCGGCAGGCCGATGAAGAACACCTGCATCTGCGGCATCAGCCGTGACAGCACGCCGAGCCCGAGATTGAACAGCAGGCCGAACACCAAAAACGGCGCGGACAACTGGATGCCGATGCGGAAGGCGGTGGCGATGATCTGAGTGACATGTTTGGCCACGTCGCCGCTCAGCGGCATCTCGCCCGGCCGGAACAGCGTATAGCTGTCGTTGAGCGCGGCGATGACCAGATGGTGCAGGTCGGTCGCGAATATCAGCGTGATGCCGAGCACGGTGAGGAAATTGCCAACCAGCACGCCTTGCTGGTTCTGCGTCGGATCGATGGCGGTGACGAAGCCGAGCCCCAATTGCTGGGCGATGACGAAACCCGCGACCTGCAGGGCGGAAATTGCCAGCCGCGCGGTCAGGCCGAGCACGGCGCCGATGATGATCTCCTGGAACAGCACGAGCAGCACCGGACCGAGCGTACTGAGGTCGACGGTATAGGCCTTCTGGTGCGCCGGCAGCACGATGGCGGTGAGTACCAGCGCTATGGTGAGTCGCACCCGCGCCGGCATGTTCTGCTCGCCGATGCCTGGCAGCAGCATCACCATGGTCCCAACGCGGGCGAAGGTCAGAAGGAAGGCCGCCGCGAGCGCGGGCAGGAAGGAGACATCGATCCTCATGACCCGCCCGAAACGATGCGGGCGGCGATGCGCAGCATCTCCGCGTGCAGCTTCTCGGCCATGAAAGGCAAGGCGATTAGCAACGTCACGAACACCGCCAGAATCTTCGGCACGAAGGCGATGGTCATTTCCTGGATTTGCGTGAGCGCCTGGAACAGCGAGATGGCAACGCCGACGGCGAGGCCGACCACCATCACAGGACTGGCGACGAGGATCAGCGTGTAGATCGATTCGCGCGCGACATCGAGAACTTCCGGCCCGGTCATGTTTTACCCTTCTTATTCTGCGCCTGATCCCTGCCGAAAACCGGCGCGCGCTAGATCGGCATCTTCATGATGTCTTCGTAGGCCGCGATCACCTTGTCGCGCACCGCGACGACGGCGTCGATCGCCACTTCCGTCTCCGATACCGCGGTGACCACGTCGACCATGTTGGATTTGCCGTTGGCCATGGCGCGGGTCTGCATATCGGACTTCTGGCCGAGTTCATTGACCGACGCGATCGCGTCCTTGAGCACGGAGGCAAAGCTCGTGCTGCCCGTGGAGTTGCCCGCCGCAGCGGCGGCGCCTTGCGTCGGATCCGTGATCAGCCGCGCAGCCGCGGCATAGGCGCCAAGAGCGGAAACCGGAGAAGCCATGCCCTACCCCTTTATGCTTTGAGAATATCGAGCGTGCGCTGGATCATGCGGCGCGTCGCGGTGACGACGTTGATGTTGGCCTCGTAGGATCGCTGCGCCTCGCGCATGTCGGCCATTTCCACCAGCGAGTTGACGTTGGGATATTTCACGTTGCCGGCCGCGTCGGCCGACGGATTGCCGGGCTCGTATTTCACCTGGAAAGCGGAAGTGTCGGTCTGCGTGCCGGACAATTCGACGAGCCGCACGTCGAGCGTGCGATCGAGCTCGCTCGTGAAAGTCGGGATTTTGCGGCGGTAGGGATCGCCACCCGAGGTGGACGCCGTCGAATTCGCGTTGGCGATGTTTTCCGAGATGATGCGCATGCGCCCGGCCTGTGCGCGCAGGCCGGAGGCGGCGATCGACAGCGTCTTCATGAAATCCACGACTGCCCTCCGTATTCTCTACGCATGATCTTTTCCGAAAACCGGTGCCCACTTTTCGGGATCATGCGTCAGGCCCTGCCGAGCGCGGTTTTGAGCAGTTTGAGGCTGCGCGTGTAGATCGCGGTCGCGGCCTGATAGTCCATCTGGTTGGCCGCCACCTTCATCATCTCGTCCTCGAGGCTGACCGCGGTGCCCGCGGGCCGAACCTCGTAACCGGTCTTGTTCTGCGTCGGGAAATCCGGCAACTCCCCGCCGAAACCCGCCATGTGGCCGCCCTCGGTGACGGCCAGCGCTACGTTCGTGACCGGGCTCGACGACACTTGAGTCGGATCCGGGAATTTCAGCGGCGCCAGGTCGCGCGCGTGGTATTCGGGGGTGTCCGAGTTCGCGACGTTCTCGGCCAGCACTTTCTGACGGACCTGCGACCAATCCATCCGCATGCGCAGCATGGACAGGATCGGAATGTCGGTGATGGCCATGGCAACCCCTTAAGAAATGCCGGTCGCGGCGTTCGCCGCACTAGGCAGACTTTGCCGGGGGTATGGTTAATGGCTGGTAAAAGGCGCAGAGCTCGAGGATGGATTGGCCCGCTTTAACCAAGTTCCGGGCCCGAATGCGGAGAAAGGTCTTTATTTCTTAAGAGTTTGTTAGTATTCCGGGCGGCAAATTGTGCCTGCGGAATTAACCATTTGGGCGATTCCCGCCCGAGCGGTACAGGGGAGACGGAGTGACGTGATGGATGCCTTGTTCGGCACGGCGATGCCCTTGGCTGTGCGGTTCTTCATCGCCTTCCTTGTTGTGCTCGCACTGATCGGCCTGTTCGCCTGGCTGATGCGCCGCTTCAGCGCCAACCGCCTCGGCAACGCCGCGCGTGGACGTCAGCCGCGCCTTGCCGTGATTGATGCCGCCACAGTCGACGCGCGCCGGCGCCTGGTGCTGATCCGCCGCGACAACACCGAACACCTGCTGATGATCGGCGGTCCGACCGACGTCGTGGTCGAGACCAATATTCTGCGCGGCGCAGCCGCCGCGTCCAATGCCCGTGAGCCCGCACGCGTCTCGATGACGACGGAGACCACCGCCCGGCTGACGCCGAGCGTCGAAGGCTCCTGGCCGCCGGCCGCCGCCGAGCCTGCGCCGCTGCCTGTCACGGCGATGCCGGCAATTTCGCCGCGCCCGACCCGCTCGATGGCGACCGAAGAACCGTGGCTGCCGCCCGAGCCCGGCGCGCGCGCGCGTCCCGCTGCCGCCGACAGCCTCACCGGCCTCGCCGCCGAATTGTCATCCAAGCTTGGATCTCCGACAGCGCCGGAAATTCCTGTCACTCGCGTCGAGCCTCCGGTCGTGCGCAGCGAGCCGTTGGCGCCGCGTGCGCCCATGGCGCCGCCGGTCGCACCGCCCGTTGCGCAACCCGAGCCGCCGGCCGCGGCGCCGCAGAGCGATCGCAACCTCGCGGAAATGGCGCAGCAACTCGAAGCCGCGCTTCGCCGCTCGCCTGCTGCCGAAAGCCGCCCGCCGGTGACCGATCCGCTCGCCGTGCCGCCGACCGCCAAGGTCACCGCGCCGCGCACGCCGGTGCGCGACGCCAAGCCCCGCATGGAGCCGAAGTTCGAACCCAAATTCGAACCGAAGTTCGATCCGAAATTCGAGCCGAAGCGCGAAATGCGGCCCGAGCCAAAATTCGAATTCAAGCCTGAGGCACCGACCGCGCCTGACAGGACGGTCTACGACAATCTCGAAGAGGAGATGGCGAGCTTGCTCGGCCGTCCTTCCGACAAATCGTGACAGCGCGCTTCGGCCGCCGTGTCCGTCTCGCGACGGTGGTGGCCGGAGTAGCAGGGCTGATGGCGCTGGCGGTGACGCCCGCGGGCGCGCAAGACGTCAGCATTAATTTCGCTCAAGGCAATGGCCTGACCGAGCGCGTGATCCAGATGATCGCGCTGCTCACGGTGCTGTCGCTTGCGCCGTCGATCCTCGTCATGATGACGTCGTTCACCCGCATCGTGGTGGTGCTATCCCTGCTGCGCACCGCGCTTGGAACGGCGACGGCGCCGCCCAATGCCGTCATCGTCTCGCTGGCGCTGTTCCTCACCGCCTTCGTGATGGGTCCGGCGCTCCAGCAGGCCTACGACACCGGCATCCGCCCGCTGGTCGCCAACCAGATCACCGCCGAACAGGCCTTCGACCGCGGCTCGCAGCCGCTGCGCGCCTTCATGGAAAAGAATGTGCGCGAGAAGGACCTCAAGCTGTTCGTCGACATGGCCAAGGAAAAAGTCCCGGCCGACCCGAAGGATCTGTCGCTGCGCGTGCTGGTGCCGGCCTTCATGATCTCGGAGCTCAAGCGCGCCTTCGAGATCGGCTTCCTGCTGTTCCTGCCCTTCCTGATCATCGACCTGGTGGTGGCCAGCGTCTTGATGTCGATGGGCATGATGATGCTGCCACCGGTCGTGGTGTCGCTGCCATTCAAGCTGATCTTCTTCGTGCTGGTGGACGGCTGGTCACTGGTCGCAGGCTCGCTGATCCAGAGCTACGGGACGTAGCGCCGGCGCGGCCAAGCTTCTTGGCCTCTCAACCTTCCGACAGCAACCTATCGCTTGGGCGAACCGACCAGGCGATGTTCGAGCAATGTGACGCGCCTATCCAATAACTGGACCGTGTCCTGCACTTCCGATTTATAGGCGAGAAATTCCTGCTTCAGGTCTGTCAGTCGTTTTTCTAATTCTTGGACCGTCGAATCCGTCATGCCCCGTTCCAGAACCCCCCGGGAAAACATATTCGTCTTTGAATGTCTGTCCATCGCGATTTAGTTCGCGTGCTAACGATCGCCGCGATGTTGGGCGCAGTGCAGCCGTAACGCCTTTTGGAAAATCAGCTTCGCGGCCGGCGCGCGATTGATCCGGTCGGCGCCGGGTCCGCTTTCGCAGCAGGCCCCTTGGGCGGCGGGGCCGCCGCCGGCTTGGCGTTGGCGGCAGCCTTGTCGGATGCGGGCTTGTTGTCGGCGCCGGGCCCAGGCTTCGCCCCGGGTTGCGCGGCCTCGGGTTTTGCCGGCGCGGTCTTGTCACCCACGCCTTCGGCGGGCGCTGTGCCAGTGTCCGGGTAACGCTTCCTCATGTCGCCCAGGAAGGCATCGAGCGTATCCATGCCGCTGACCGCGCGCGCAATGTCCTGGAATTCCGTTCCGCCCGGCCCGGTCGGGGCGCTGACCACCTCGAAGGCGTGGCGGTCGGGCGTGTCGGCCATCTTGGCCGCGTATTTTTCGCGCAGGCGCCCAAGGCTGATCGACTCGTTGGCCAAGGAATAGCCAATGGCGGCGCGCAAGATGTCACCGCGCTCGCCTTCATTGAGCGGCTCAAAGTCTTTCCAACGCTCGCCGTAGAACAATTCGATCTGCTCGGCCGCCTCGCGCCAGCGCTGTGCCGCCCACAGGATATCGGCGCGCAGACGCACCGCCTGCCGGCTCTTCATGTCCTTGATGATCTCCAGCGCGACCGCGTGCCGGCCGGTCTCCGACAGCGCACGCGCCTCGAGCAGCAGGCGTTCGTCGCGCACCTCATTCGACAGACCGTCGGCACGGCTCGCGCGCAACGTCGCCAGCGCGCGATCGGCCTTGCGGTTCATCAGGTAGATGATGGCAAGCCGCGTCGCCACCTGCGCGCGCGCGGTGCCCTGCAAACGATGATCGACCTGATGCTGGAGCAATTCCGCCGCCTGGTCGAGCAGATCGACCGAGGCCAACCGGTCGGCGAGCTTGCGGATCATCTCGTCGCCGCGACGGCCGATCGGCGTCAGCTCGCGGTAGTCGTAGAACAGGCCGAGCGCCTCGACCGGCGGCAGCGCATCGCTTTTGCCGCCGAGGAACAACGCCTCGAAGCTGACGGCCGCCTCGTCCTGAATCTTGCGCGTGAGGTCGGAATCGGGGTGCGCCAGCATCGCCGTGCGCATCACGTGGAAGGCATCGCGGTAGCGGCCTTCCTCGGTGTAGAGATGCGCCAGCAGCTTGAGGCCTTCCACCTCGGTCTCGTCGCCGCGCCAAACGGTGGTCAGCATCTCGAGCTGGTCGATGACTTCCTTGCGGGGCATGTCGCCGAGCGTATAGCGCAACATGATCTCGTGCAGACGCCCGGCGGCCGCGGAGCGGCGATCGATCGGTGCCGACGCGGCGGCACGGTAATTGGTCAGCGCGTCTTCGTTGTGGCCCATGCCTTCCGACATGCGGCCGACAAGAACCGCGACCGCGGGCGCCTCCTCGTCCGGCACCCCGATGGTCTGCAATTCGTTGAGCACCTTGTCGGCGCCGTTGAAGTCATGGACCTCGATCGCGGCGCGCAACGAATAGCGCAAGGCCAAACGCTGCAACTCGATCGGCAGCGTGCCGAGGGCTGCGTCGGTGCCCTTGAAACGGTCGTGCGCCTCGCCCCATTTGCCCTGCCGTGCATAGGCGACCGCGCGCCAGACCGCGGCATCGAGCTGATTCGCCGATCTGCGGATTGGACAGCGCCTTGAGCGCTTCGTCCGGACGGTCGAACATCACATCGGCGATGGACTTAAGCACCGTACCGGTGATGTCGTCGGCGCCACGCTCATCGGCCAGCGTTACGCCGAGCACTGCCAGGGCTTCAGCCGACATGTTCCGGGCAAGATAGAAGCGCGCGAGGTTGAGCCGCGCAGCCCTGCGTTTCTGCGGTGCCGCCATCGCGGCATCGTGGATCAGATCGGACTGGCGCTTGTTGAATTCGGCGCTGCGGTCATAGCCCCAGATCTGGGTATCGAAGGTCATGGCGTGGAAAGACGGGGCAATCTGCTGCTGGCCGATCGCGGTCGGCGACAGCGCGAGGCCGAGCGGCCGGCTGACGGTGATCTTGTCCACCGACAATTCAGCGGTCAGGTCGTCGGCGAAGGGCTGCAGCACCACACCGAGCACCGACGGCAGCGCACGAAGCTCGACGAAGTCCTGCTCCTTGAGGAAGCCGCGCGCCGGCGCCAGCGCGGTGACCACCATTAGCTTGTCGCCGACCGCAGGGTCGATGATGTGGTGCAGCGTGCGCGGGCGGTCGAACGGAATGGCGATGCTGGCGCGGTTCTTGCCGGCGATGCTGCGGGCGATGGTGAGCCGCTTGGTCGGCGCGATGACGCTGTCGCCGACGTCGACAATCCAGGCGGTGCCGTCATTGAGCACGCCCGTCAGGCGTGGCCGCGCGAGCTTGAGCCGCACGATCGCCGCGCCGTCTTCGCGGTCGAAATGCGCTTCGCGGATCGCGTCGTGATCGCGCTTGAGCTCATCGAGATCGACCGTGGCCTCGCTGTCGAACACCAGCCACAACATATCGCCGCGGCGGAACACGGCGGCCGGCGTCGCCACGGTGAAAGGAAATTCGATGCGCATGCTGCCGCTGGCTTTGTGCAGCTCGGCCTTCACCGGCGCTTTAGGGTTGGGCGCCAGGCCGGTTTTTGCAGCCTTCGGCGCCGCCTGAGGCAATGGCACGGCAGCGGCATCTGGCGCGGCTGGCGGCGGCGATGCAGCGTCCGGTTTCGGTGCGGGCTGCGGCGGTGCCGCGGCTTCCAGTTTTGGGGCGGGCGCAGGAGGCGCTTCGGCTTCGAGTTTTGGCGCCGGCGCAAGGGGCATCGCGGCGGCGGCCGGCTTGTCTTCGGGTTTCGATTCAGCGGACTTCGGCTCAGCCGGCGGCGCGGCCTTTGGCTCCGAAGCCGAAGCGGCCGGCGGCGGAGGCGGCGCTACGCCCATGGGCGCTGCCGGAACTGTGGGCGCATCCTTGCTGCCGATCTGCGGCAACTCGGCGGGCGCCATGGGCAGTTTCCCCGCACCCTTCTCCGGCGGCGGCGCTGGCGGTGGCGCGGGTGCGGCCGGGGCAGGCTTACCCTGGTCGGCCGGGTTTGCGGCCGGCACGGTGTCAGGCGGTGCGATGGCCGGCAACGGAGTTGCCGGCGATGCCGGCGTGCCAGAAGGCGGCACAGCGTCGGCCTGTTTCTCCGGCGCGCCATCCAGTCCGACGTCGACCACGATACTGCGGTCCTCGTGGAAGCTGCGCACCTTTGGCGTGCCGTTGAGCACGAAATTAATGGCCACCGAGTCGTAGCCCATGTCGGCCTGGATCGATTGCAGCGTCGGCGGCATCGACGCGATCGCGTCGGCCAGATCCCATTTGATCAGCCGGTCGAAATTCAGCACGAATTTGCCGTCGTGCTGGTCCGGCACGGCGTTGATGCCGACGGGGAGATCGAAGACAAAGCGCACGAAGGTCGGCTGGGTCGCGACGCGCACGCGGATGGTCGGCGTCGTCTCGCGGTCCTTCTTCTGCTGGACATGCAGCTGGCGTTCGGCCGTCTGCGCGCGGCGCGCAAGGTCGGCGACCACCTCCTGCGGCAGCCCAGGCAACAGACCGCTCCAGGTTTCGGGCAGCAGGTCGACGAACAGCTGCTCGGCCGCCGGCATCGTATTGACCTTGACCTTCTGAACGAGCGCGATGCGGATGGAGGTGCCATCGGGATCGATGCGGGCGGCGCCGATATAGTCCTTGGCCTCGGCGACGAGCTTGGCGACCGAGACGTCGACCGGCTTCTGGAACGTGAGCACCATGATCGGGAAGCCGGCGCGGATGGTCACCGGGTCTTCCTGCTCGAAGTGGAATATGAGGCGGGCAAAGCCGCCATCGGTCGCGACGGTGATATCGCCCTTGACCCGGTCCTCGGCATGCGCGCTGGCGCTGAACGCCAGCGACAACACCACCAACAACAACACCTCCAGCACCACGAACACCGCCACCACGCGCCGCATCAATCGCACCCGCGGCTTCATATGCAGCGTGCGCATTTCCTTCAGACTGATGGGCGAAGCGGTCATGAAGCCGTTCCAGCCGGCACGGCTGCCGGTCGCGACAGCCTAGGGATTGGCATTTAACGGCGCGTTAACCCTGTGGGCTCAACCGCCGGGCTTTCCTTCAATCTTCGGCAGCTTGTCGGAGGCCTGCGATTTGGTGTCGGGACTGGCGCGATTGGCGAGTTCGACGGTCAGCCGCTCCGCCGCTTCCGGGGTCATTTGGCCGAGGATGTCGGACATATTGCGCGGGTTCATGTGGGTCGAGACTTCGACCAGGATCTTCATGTCGAGGCGGTCGAAGATGCGCGCGGCATCCTTGGGCTTCATATTCTCGTACATCGCGATGATGCCCTTGAAGCGCCTCTCCTCGGCCTGATCGCGGGTGCCCATCTCGGTCTTGATGCGCGTTTCGACGTTCTTGAGCTCATCGACCTTGGTCTCGACCCGCTTCTCGGCGGCCTTGAGCAGGTTCTCGCGCATGTCGAGGTCGCGGCTGCGGGCGTCGAGCTCCTTGCGGCGCCCCTGCAGGCTCTCAAGAATGGCGCGCTCGCCAGCCGAATTGATGTGTCCGGGCTCGATCGGCAACGACTGACCGGCAACGTCGAGCTTGGTCGCCTCCGGCGGCGGCTTGTCGCTGGTCTTGAGCGCCGGCCCCGCCGGCTGAGCAGCGCCTTCACCAACCGAGCCGGTGACGTCCTCATTGCTGCGGCCGTTGAAATTGAACATCTCCTGCGCCCAGGGCTGCTTGGGCCCGGGCGCAGCCGGATCGGGCCGGCCGTCGGCAACCGTGATCTTGGGGTAAGGCGGCACGCTTTCGGGCGCGGTGATCGTCATGGTGGGCTTGTTGCCCAGCCGCTCGGCGAGCGTATAGCCGCCGTCGAAGACCAGTCCGGACACTTTGAGCGCAAACAGCGCGATCGTGGCGAGAAGCACGATCGGGATCAGCCGGAAATCGCGCGCGTAGCGCATCATGCCGCAAGCTTGCCCGCGCGGGCCCGTGCGCGCTCGGCGAAAGCCTGCGCCGCGGCGGCCACCGCCTTGGCGTCAGGAACGGGAGCCGGATCGGGCTCGCGCCCTGCCCCGGTAATCCGCTTCAGTCGCTCAAGCAGCAGCTCGCCCGCGGCAAGCTGCTCATCCAATTCGCTGGTCACCCGCTCCATGCGCGCGAACCGCTCGCTGAGGTTCTGCTCGCCGTCCTTCATGGTGGACTTCAAGCCGGCAATGGCCCGCTCGGCGATTTCGGTCGCGGTGATCAACTCGGAAATGGTCGCGCGCAACGTCTGCTCGTCGGCCTTGAGCAGGCGCAGCTGTTTGTTCAGCCGCACGCAATAGAGGATCGTCAGCAACAGCAGGATCGAGACCATGATCTCGACCAGGTATCCGAGGTTGAAACTCATTGGGCGTCTATCCGGGTGGTGGTTTCGTCGGCTTTTTCAAACATCGCAAAGGTCGTGCGCGGCTTGCGCAAAGGCTTGGTGACGCGCACGGCGACGCGGTCGCCGACGCGGCCCATGCGCCCTTCGGTCAGCGTGACGTCGCCGCACCGCACGTTGACGAGCGCGTTGGGCTTGAGCTCCAGCGTCAGCGTGTCGCCGACCTTGAGATTCATCATCTGGCGCAGCGGCAATCGCGCCTCGTAAAGCACCGCATCGACGCCGATCTGCGCCTGGCCGATTTCAGTGGCGAGATGGCCTTCCCAGATCGGGTCGCGGCCGAACTTCTCGCCCATGAACATCTGCAGCAGCGTGGCGCGGATGGGCTCGATGGTGGCGTAAGGCAGCAGCAATTCGATCGTGCCGCCGCGGTCTTCCATGTCGATGCGCAGGCGCACCAGGATCGCGGCGTTGGCGGGGCGCGAAATCGCGGCGAAACGCGGATTGGTCTCGAGCCGGTCGATGTTGAACTTCACCGGCGACAGCGGTTTGAAGGCGAGCTCGGCGTCGGCCAGGATCACCTCGATCATGCGCTTGACCAGATTGGTCTCGATCGTGGTGTAGGGCCGGCCTTCGACGCGTACCGCGCTCTGGCCGCGCCGGCCGCCGAGCAGCACGTCGATGATCGAATAAATGAGACTCGAATTGACGGTGGCGAGACCGAAGTTGTCCCACTCCTCTGCCTTGAACACCGCGAGGATGGCCGGCAGCGGGATCGAGTTGAGATAATCGCCGAAACGCACCGAGGTGATGCGGTCGAGCGAGACTTCGACGTTGTCCGACGTGAAGTTGCGCAGACTGGTCGTCATCAACCGCACCAGGCGGTCGAAGACGATTTCGAGCATCGGCAGGCGCTCGTAAGACACCATCGCCGAGTCGATGATGGCGCGGATGCCGGAATTGTCGTTGAGCGTGACGTCGGCAAGGCTGAAGCCGAGCAGACTGTCGATTTCTTCCTGGTTGAGGATGCGCTCGGCGCCGCCTTTGGCACCCTGGAAGCCGCTACCGTCGTCGACCATCGCCGCCCACTGGGCGGCGGCCTCATCGACGCCGGGCGCGGCTGGTCCCGCAGCGGCGTCGGTGGTCGCCGCACCGGTGTCGGATTCCAGCGCCAGGCCCCATTCGGCCGCTAGCGCGTCTTGATCGACTTGTTGGTTGAGCGCCATTGTCGGTTAGACCGTCACTGAACGACGATTTCCTTGAACAGAACGGCGGTGATGCGGTTGGGCGCGACGGCTGCGTTGACCCGGCGGGTCAGCTCTTCCTTGAGACGGTAGAGACCGGCGGAGCCGTCCAGATCGGTCGGCCGCAACTCGCGCAGATAGGTCTGGAAGGCGTCCATCACCCGCGGCATCAGCGGCTGGATCTGCTCGACCAGCTTGGCGTCGGGCAATTCGAGGACGATCTTGACCTTGAGGTATTGCGTACGGTCGGTGCCGGCGTTGGCGAGATTGACCAGTACATCCGGAAGATCGACGAAGGTCGCCGGCTTGACCTCGGTTTTCGCCTCGGCCTCGTGTCCAGACGACTTGAAGAAGAAGATGTAGCCCGCCGCGCCTCCGCCCACGACCACCAGCAAGCCGGCGGCGGCAATGATCATCACCTTCATCGACGGAAGCTTGAACTTGAATTTGCCGGTCGCCTTTGCGGCCTCTTCGCCTTCGCCTTCAGGCTTTTCCGCTTCCGCGTCCGCCTGCTTCGCCTTGGCTGCTGCCATGATGATCCCAGTTCCGACCTGCCGGGCGGCCCGCGCACGACGAGATTTGCAATCGCAAGTCGCGGATGGGCGCGCCGCGCTCCCCGAAGGCGAAGGTAGGTTGGTATGGTTAACAGATCATTTCCTGACGGCTCGAAGTCGGCATGTTTTGCCGGGGGAAGGCTGATTTTGCCTGAATTGCAATGCCGCCAATTTATCTAATTGATTGAATTTACAACACTTTATCGTTTGGCATGACGGCTGCAAAGGAAGGGCTGATCGCGGCTTGGGAGAGCCACGACACGCTAACCGCATCGCTTGGCCTCGGGAGGGTCAATCGGCGCGGATCTCTAGGGGAGATACCGATGCAGAACACCCTTCTCGTCGGACTGTCGCGCCAGATGGCGCTCGGCCGCGAAATGGACGTGGTCGCAAACAACATCGCGAACATGGACACGACCGGCTACAAGGCCGACGGGTCGCTGTTCGAGGAATTCCTCAATTCGTCAGCGCGCGCGGGCGGTGTCAACAATTCCCGCGTCAGCTTCGTGCTCGACCGCGGCATCTGGCACGACATGAGCCAGGGACCGCTGCAGCACACCGGCAACCCGCTCGATGTCGCGATCGGCGGCAATGCCTTCCTGGTCGTGCAGACGGCCCGCGGCGAACGCTATACGCGCAATGGCGCAATGAAGATCAACGCGACCGGCCAGCTTGTCACTGACGACGGCGATCCGGTGCTCGGCGACGGCGGCCCGATCACGTTTCAATCGACCGACAACCAGGTGTCCATCAGCCAGGACGGCACCATCAGCGTGCGCGAAGGCACGTCGAAAACAGATTCCGCGCGCGGCAAGCTTCGGCTCGTCACCTTCGACAACATGCAACAGCTTCAGAAAGACGGCGGCAGCACCTTCAAAACGACCGGAAACAACGTGCAGCCGCAGCCGGCGGCGAACGCCACAGTCACGCAGGGCTCCGTCGAAAAATCCAACGTACGCGGCGTCGTCGAAATGTCGCGCATGATCGAAATCACCCGCAGTTACACACAGATCGCCAGCCTGCTGCAGCAGCAAAGCGATCTCGGTCAGTCGGCGCTCGACAAGCTCGCCGACATACCGGCCTGATGAAGGAGAGTTGAATCCATGCGCGCGCTCAACACCGCAGCGACCGGCATGATGGCGATGGAGCTCAATGTCCAGGTCATCGCCAACAACCTCGCCAACATGACGACCACCGGCTACAAGCGCCAGCGGGCCGAATTTCAGGACCTGCTGTACGATCACGTCAGCCGGATCGGCACGCAGACATCCGCGCAGGGCAACATCTTGCCGGTCGGCATCGATCTCGGCTCGGGCGTCAAGACGGTCGGCACGCCCCGGCTGATGACGCAAGGCACGCTCACGCAAACCGGCGGCAGCCTCGACGTCGCCATTCGCGGCGATGGCTTCTTCAAGATCCAGATGCCCGACGGCACCTTCTCCTATACCCGCGACGGTTCTTTTCAAATGGATGCGCAAGGGCGCATCGTTACGGCGCAGGGAAACGTGGTGATGCCAACCATCACCATTCCGCAGAATGCGACCGGCCTGACCATCAATGCGCAAGGACAAGTATCGGTCATTCCGCAGGGCTCGACCACGCCAACGATTCTCGGTCAGCTCACGCTCACGCGATTTATCAACCAGGCGGGCCTGCTGCCGGTCGGCGACAATATGTTCACCGAGACGCCGGCTTCCGGCACGCCGCAGGACGGGTTGCCTGCGACCGACGGCGCCGGCGACTTGCTCCAGTCCAACCTCGAACAATCCAACGTCGACTCTGTAACCGAGATCACCAACCTGATCGCCGCGCAACGCGCCTACGAGATGAACTCGAAGGTCATCACCGCAGCCGATCAGATGCTGCAGTCAACATCGAACCTGATGCGCTGAGGCATTCTCATGATCCGCAAAATTATCATCGCAGCCCTCGCGCTCGCCGCGTTTGCGGGATCCGCCGCAGCGCAGGTTACCGCCTCGATCGAGCCGATGCATCCCAAGCTCAAGCCGGACGCCACTGTCAACGGCGATCTCGTGCGCATCGGCGATCTGGTATCCAACGCCGGCATCATCGCCAATGTGCCAATCTTCCGCGCTCCCGATCTCGGCGCGACAGGAACCGTGCCCGCCGACGCCGTGGTCGAAGCCGTGCGCAGCCATGCGCTGGTCGGCCTCGATACCGGGGGCCTGAACGAGGTGACGGTAACGCGGGCGAGCCGTCCGATTCCGGTCGAGGATATCGAACGGGCCATCACGCATTCGCTTGCGACGAAATATGCGCTCGGCGCCGCCAAGGACATCGTGCTCAATTTCGACAACGAGCTGCAGATGCAGCACGTCGAGCCGGCCGCCAAGGGCGACCCGCGAGTGACGCGCATCACCTACGACACTGCCAACAGGCGCTTTTACGCCGTGGTCGAGCTTCCGGCTGGCACGGATGCGCACGCGTCATTGCGGCTCTATGGCCGCGCGACGGTCACGGCGGAGGTCGCCGTGCTGGCCAATTCGGTTGCCCGCGGCGCCGTACTCAAGGATTCCGACGTCCGCATCGAGCGGCGCGCCCGCACTGAGATCGGACGTGATGCCATCGTCGATCGCGACCAGGCAGTCGGGCTCGCTGCCCGCGACGCCCTCGAGCCGGGCCAGCCGCTGCGGGCCTCACAGCTGATGAAGCCGGAACTGATCCAGCGCAACGACCAGGTGACCCTGGTCTACCAGGTGCCCGGCATCACCCTGACGGTGCGTGGCAAGGCCGTTGAGGGAGGCGCAGAAGGTGACTCAATTTCCGTCCTGAACGAGCAATCCAAGCGCACCATCCAGGGTGTGATCGTCGGGCCCGGTCGTGTCCTGATCAGCACCGGCGGGCCGCGCATGGTCGCCAACCTGCCTGCACCGACCGAAGCCGCAGCCAAAGCCGACGCGCGCTGACGAAAAAGATTCGAACTCGACGACATGTGTCCCGAAACGCGCCCATAGTGAAAGTGAATGCAATGACTGTCAGCAGGATTACGTGTCACGCGGTTTTGGCGGCGTTGACCGCTTCACTGCTTAGCGGCTGCGCGGCCCTCGAGCGCCTCAAAGAAGTCGGCTCGCCGCCGCCGCTATCTGCGGTCGACAACCCGACCACGCGGCCAGGGTACAAGCCGGTACAAATGCCGATGCCGGCAGCGCAGCCGGCCTCGTATAATCCGAATTCGCTATGGCGAAACGGTTCGCGCGCCTTTTTCAAGGACCAACGCGCCCACCAGGTCGGTGATATATTGACGATCAAAGTCAACTTCACAGATCAGGCAAACATCACCAATGAAACGCAACGTTCCCGCAGTAATACCGAGAATTCCACCGTGAACAATTTCTTCGGGCTGAACAAGTTGCCAATTCTAAACTCGAAGCTGCCAACGATTTTGTTTAACGCTGACTCTAGCCTAGCGAGCGACGGTAAAGGTTCGGTAGCGCGGCAAGAGCAGTTGGTGACTAATGTCGCAGGCGTGGTGACGCAGGTACTTCCGAATGGCAATCTTGTCATCGAAGGCAAACAGGAAATACGGGTGAATTTCGAGATGCGCGAACTGATTGTCGCCGGTGTAATCCGGCCCGAAGATATCGAAAGCGACAACACTATCGATTCCAGCAAAATTGCGCAGGCGCGCCTGTCTTATGGTGGACGTGGGCAGATTACCGACGTGCAGCAACCCCCTTATGGCGATCAAGTGATGGACATCCTGCTACCCTTCTAGTCGCATGAACGTGCGTCTAGCTCCCGCGCCGTTTTCGTTTCGCGAGCGGAAATGGCGTCTACGACGCGGCCTCCGGCAGCTCCCCAGCCGGGGGCCGCGCATTTTTCGGGCAAACAAAAGGCCCGGCGCGAGACCGGGCCTTTATCGGTTAAGCCGGCTCGGCATATCGCTCAATCATCGCGATAGACGCGCTCGCGGCGTTCGTGACGCTCTTGCGCCTCAACTGATAGCGTCGCGATCGGGCGGGCTTCAAGCCGGCGCAGCGAGATCGGCTCGCCGGTTTCCTCGCAATAGCCGTAGGTTCCATCCTCGATACGGCCGAGCGCTTCGTCGATCTTGGCGATCAGTTTGCGCTGCCGGTCCCGAGCGCGCAGTTCGATGGCGCGGTCGGTTTCGGAAGACGCCCGATCGGCGAGATCGGGATGGTTCTGATTCTCTTCCTGCAGATGCAGCAGCGTTTCCTTGGCTTCTTTGAGGATATCTTCGCGCCACGACAGCAGTTTGGCGCGGAAATAGTCCCTCTGCCGTTCGTTCATGAACGGTTCTTTGTCGCTCGGCCGATAGTTTTTGGTCTTGGCCAACATCCCACTGACTCCCTGGTCTTCTTCTTTTTGAAAGCGAAGTCACCCTCCCGGTGCGGCAGGCTTATATACGCGCGCTACGGCTCGGACAATATCCGAGTGGTATTGCGACCTAGGTCAGATTTCCGTGACAACTCAGTGGCTTGCGCCGCGAGACCATGCCTGCCTTGCAGCCAGGCGCGGCCCGCGAATGCCTGCCTTTGGGCCGGTACGCCTGTGCTTAAGGCTTTGGTGTACTGGGACGTCCGTTAGGACGTCCCAAGGGTTATGGAGCGGCGTTAGGCGCCGAGCAGGGTCGCGAGCGCATTCACCTGCGCGCTCGACATCGCGGCGACCTGCGAGAGCGTGAACGCGTGGCCCTGCGTCGTGTTCAGGTTGCTGATTTCAGTCGTCGTTATGCCCGAAATCGCGCTGGTGCTGAGGCCCGGGATGCCTGTCGCGCTGGTCAGAGACGTAAAGTTGGTCAGCCCGGCCACCTGGCTGGCCGTCAAGCCACCCACCTGCGTCGTGGTCAGACCCGCAATCTCGGTCGTCGACAAGGCGTTCAGCCCGGCCACCGAGAGTCCGCCCACTTCCGCAGCCGTCAGGGCGAAGACCTGCGTCGTGGTCAGGTTACCAACTGTCGTGGACGTCAGCCCACCACTCTGCGCCGCGGTCAGCTTGGTGGCGTCGAGCTCATTGAGCGTCGTGGTGTTGACGCCGTTGAGCTGAGCGGCCGTCAGACCATGCACCTGGGTCGCGGTCAGCTCACCGACCTGCGTCGAGGTCAGGTTGTTGAGCACCGTTGTCGTCAGCGTGCCGACCTGCGTTGCCGTCAGGCCGCCGATCTGGGTCGAGTTCAGGCCCTGCAGCTCGGTCGTGGTCAGCTGGCCGATCTCCGCCGAAGTCAGGCCGGCGACCTGCGCCGCAGTGATCGAGCCAACCTGCGTGGAGGTCAGATTGCCGATCGAGGTCGTGGTCAACCCGCCAATCTGCGCCGCGGTCAGCTTGGTGGCGTCGAGCTCATTGAGCGTCGTGGTGTTGACGCCGTTGAGCTGAGCGGCCGTCAGACCATGCACCTGGGTCGCGGTCAGCTCACCGACCTGCGTCGAGGTCAGGTTGTTGAGCACCGTTGTCGTCAGCGTGCCGACCTGCGTTGCCGTCAGGCCGCCGATCTGGGTCGAGTTCAGGCCCTGCAGCTCGGTCGTGGTCAGCTGGCCGATCTCCGCCGAAGTCAGGCCGGCGACCTGCGCCGCAGTGATCGAGCCAACCTGCGTGGAGGTCAGATTGCCGATCGAGGTCGTGGTCAACCCGCCAATCTGCGCCGCGGTCAGCTTGGTGGCGTCGAGCTCATTGAGCGTCGTGGTGTTGACGCCGTTGAGCTGAGCGGCCGTCAGACCATGCACCTGGGTCGCGGTCAGCTCACCGACCTGCGTCGAGGTCAGGTTGTTGAGCACCGTTGTCGTCAGCGTGCCGACCTGCGTTGCCGTCAGGCCGCCGATCTGGGTCGAGTTCAGGCCCTGCAGCTCGGTCGTGGTCAGCTGGCCGATCTCCGCCGAAGTCAGGCCGGCGACCTGCGCCGCAGTGATCGAGCCAACCTGCGTGGAGGTCAGATTGCCGATCGAGGTCGTGGTCAACCCGCCAATCTGCGCCGCGGTCAGCTTGGTGGCGTCGAGCTCATTGAGCGTCGTGGTGTTGACGCCGTTGAGCTGAGCGGCCGTCAGACCATGCACCTGGGTCGCGGTCAGCTCACCGACCTGCGTCGAGGTCAGGTTGTTGAGCACCGTTGTCGTCAGCGTGCCGACCTGCGTTGCCGTCAGGCCGCCGATCTGGGTCGAGTTCAGGCCCTGCAGCTCGGTCGTGGTCAGCTGGCCGATCTCCGCCGAAGTCAGGCCGGCGACCTGCGCCGCAGTGATCGAGCCAACCTGCGTGGAGGTCAGATTGCCGATCGAGGTCGTGGTCAACCCGCCAATCTGCGCCGCGGTCAGCTTGGTGGCGTCGAGCTCATTGAGCGTCGTGGTGTTGACGCCGTTGAGCTGAGCGGCCGTCAGACCATGCACCTGGGTCGCGGTCAGCTCACCGACCTGCGTCGAGGTCAGGTTGTTGAGCACCGTTGTCGTCAGCGTGCCGACCTGCGTTGCCGTCAGGCCGCCGATCTGGGTCGAGTTCAGGCCCTGCAGCTCGGTCGTGGTCAGCTGGCCGATCTCCGCCGAAGTCAGGCCGGCGACCTGCGCCGCAGTGATCGAGCCAACCTGCGTGGAGGTCAGATTGCCGATCGAGGTCGTGGTCAACCCGCCAATCTGCGCCGCGGTCAGCTTGGTGGCGTCGAGCTCATTGAGCGTCGTGGTGTTGACGCCGTTGAGCTGAGCGGCCGTCAGACCATGCACCTGGGTCGCGGTCAGCTCACCGACCTGCGTCGAGGTCAGGTTGTTGAGCACCGTTGTCGTCAGCGTGCCGACCTGCGTTGCCGTCAGGCCGCCGATCTGGGTCGAGTTCAGGCCCTGCAGCTCGGTCGTGGTCAGCTGGCCGATCTCCGCCGAAGTCAGGCCGGCGACCTGCGCCGCAGTGATCGAGCCAACCTGCGTGGAGGTCAGATTGCCGATCGAGGTCGTGGTCAACCCGCCAATCTGCGCCGCGGTCAGCTTGGTGGCGTCGAGCTCATTGAGCGTCGTGGTGTTGACGCCGTTGAGCTGAGCGGCCGTCAGACCATGCACCTGGGTCGCGGTCAGCTCACCGACCTGCGTCGAGGTCAGGTTGTTGAGCACCGTTGTCGTCAGCGTGCCGACCTGCGTTGCCGTCAGGCCGCCGATCTGGGTCGAGTTCAGGCCCTGCAGCTCGGTCGTGGTCAGCTGGCCGATCTCCGCCGAAGTCAGGCCGGCGACCTGCGCCGCAGTGATCGAGCCAACCTGCGTGGAGGTCAGATTGCCGATCGAGGTCGTGGTCAACCCGCCAATCTGCGCCGCGGTCAGCTTGGTGGCGTCGAGCTCATTGAGCGTCGTGGTGTTGACGCCGTTGAGCTGAGCGGCCGTCAGACCATGCACCTGGGTCGCGGTCAGCTCACCGACCTGCGTCGAGGTCAGGTTGTTGAGCACCGTTGTCGTCAGCGTGCCGACCTGCGTTGCCGTCAGGCCGCCGATCTGGGTCGAGTTCAGGCCCTGCAGCTCGGTCGTGGTCAGCTGGCCGATCTCCGCCGAAGTCAGGCCGGCGACCTGCGCCGCAGTGATCGAGCCAACCTGCGTGGAGGTCAGATTGCCGATCGAGGTCGTGGTCAACCCGCCAATCTGCGCCGCGGTCAGCTTGGTGGCGTCGAGCTCATTGAGCGTCGTGGTGTTGACGCCGTTGAGCTGAGCGGCCGTCAGACCATGCACCTGGGTCGCGGTCAGCTCACCGACCTGCGTCGAGGTCAGGTTGTTGAGCACCGTTGTCGTCAGCGTGCCGACCTGCGTTGCCGTCAGGCCGCCGATCTGGGTCGAGTTCAGGCCCTGCAGCTCGGTCGTGGTCAGCTGGCCGATCTCCGCCGAAGTCAGGCCGGCGACCTGCGCCGCAGTGATCGAGCCAACCTGCGTGGAGGTCAGATTGCCGATCGAGGTCGTGGTCAACCCGCCAATCTGCGCCGCGGTCAGCTTGGTGGCGTCGAGCTCATTGAGCGTCGTGGTGTTGACGCCGTTGAGCTGAGCGGCCGTCAGACCATGCACCTGGGTCGCGGTCAGCTCACCGACCTGCGTCGAGGTCAGGTTGTTGAGCACCGTTGTCGTCAGCGTGCCGACCTGCGTTGCCGTCAGGCCGCCGATCTGGGTCGAGTTCAGGCCCTGCAGCTCGGTCGTGGTCAGCTGGCCGATCTCCGCCGAAGTCAGGCCGGCGACCTGCGCCGCAGTGATCGAGCCAACCTGCGTGGAGGTCAGATTGCCGATCGAGGTCGTGGTCAACCCGCCAATCTGCGCCGCGGTCAGCTTGGTGGCGTCGAGCTCATTGAGCGTCGTGGTGTTGACGCCGTTGAGCTGAGCGGCCGTCAGACCATGCACCTGGGTCGCGGTCAGCTCACCGACCTGCGTCGAGGTCAGGTTGTTGAGCACCGTTGTCGTCAGCGTGCCGACCTGCGTTGCCGTCAGGCCGCCGATCTGGGTCGAGTTCAGGCCCTGCAGCTCGGTCGTGGTCAGCTGGCCGATCTCCGCCGAAGTCAGGCCGGCGACCTGCGCCGCAGTGATCGAGCCAACCTGCGTGGAGGTCAGATTGCCGATCGAGGTCGTGGTCAACCCGCCAATCTGCGCCGCGGTCAGCTTGGTGGCGTCGAGCTCATTGAGCGTCGTGGTGTTGACGCCGTTGAGCTGAGCGGCCGTCAGACCATGCACCTGGGTCGCGGTCAGCTCACCGACCTGCGTCGAGGTCAGGTTGTTGAGCACCGTTGTCGTCAGCGTGCCGACCTGCGTTGCCGTCAGGCCGCCGATCTGGGTCGAGTTCAGGCCCTGCAGCTCGGTCGTGGTCAGCTGGCCGATCTCCGCCGAAGTCAGGCCGGCGACCTGCGCCGCAGTGATCGAGCCAACCTGCGTGGAGGTCAGATTGCCGATCGAGGTCGTGGTCAACCCGCCAATCTGCGCCGCGGTCAGCTTGGTGGCGTCGAGCTCATTGAGCGTCGTGGTGTTGACGCCGTTGAGCTGAGCGGCCGTCAGACCATGCACCTGGGTCGCGGTCAGCTCACCGACCTGCGTCGAGGTCAGGTTGTTGAGCACCGTTGTCGTCAGCGTGCCGACCTGCGTTGCCGTCAGGCCGCCGATCTGGGTCGAGTTCAGGCCCTGCAGCTCGGTCGTGGTCAGCTGGCCGATCTCCGCCGAAGTCAGGCCGGCGACCTGCGCCGCAGTGATCGAGCCAACCTGCGTGGAGGTCAGATTGCCGATCGAGGTCGTGGTCAACCCGCCAATCTGCGCCGCGGTCAGCTTGGTGGCGTCGAGCTCATTGAGCGTCGTGGTGTTGACGCCGTTGAGCTGAGCGGCCGTCAGACCATGCACCTGGGTCGCGGTCAGCTCACCGACCTGCGTCGAGGTCAGGTTGTTGAGCACCGTTGTCGTCAGCGTGCCGACCTGCGTTGCCGTCAGGCCGCCGATCTGGGTCGAGTTCAGGCCCTGCAGCTCGGTCGTGGTCAGCTGGCCGATCTCCGCCGAAGTCAGGCCGGCGACCTGCGCCGCAGTGATCGAGCCAACCTGCGTGGAGGTCAGATTGCCGATCGAGGTCGTGGTCAACCCGCCAATCTGCGCCGCGGTCAGCTTGGTGGCGTCGAGCTCATTGAGCGTCGTGGTGTTGACGCCGTTGAGCTGAGCGGCCGTCAGACCATGCACCTGGGTCGCGGTCAGCTCACCGACCTGCGTCGAGGTCAGGTTGTTGAGCACCGTTGTCGTCAGCGTGCCGACCTGCGTTGCCGTCAGGCCGCCGATCTGGGTCGAGTTCAGGCCCTGCAGCTCGGTCGTGGTCAGCTTGCCGATATTTGCCGCGGTCAACGAGCCAATTTGACCAGCCGTGAGCTCTGTAATCTGCGTATTCGTAAACGCCTCGGCTTGCGCCGCCAATAGTCCGCTCATAACGCTGTTGGACAGCGCGGCAACCTGCGACGACGATAGTCTGTTTAGGTCTGTTTGATTGAGGACGTTGACTTGCGCTGCGGTCAGCGCTGCGACCTGCGCCGTGCTCAGCGCATCGATGTCGGTGATACTGAAATTGGATACAACAGTGGTGGAGAGGCCGGCAATCTGTTGTGGAGTCAATAACGAAACAATAGACGTCACTTTACGCACTCCTGTGCGGCCAACTAGACGCTTTCCTGCGTCCGCCACCCAGAATGTTGCATACGCGAGTTAACCGTCTCTAACTCGGACGTTACCAAAGCCTAAAACTTAATTTTTGTTAATCGGCTTTATCTTGCCTGAAGATGCCATCTGTACGGTCAAGGGTATTTAAAACTTTCGTCCTTCGTGGTTCAGGCAACTGTCAGCCGACTACGCCGCGCGATACGGCTGTTTCCCCACAGACGGATATCCGATTCGATCGGACAATTACTGTCCCAATCGGCAAGCTTCTCTGCGTAAAGCGCGACATATGCATCGCGGCTCAGCATCTCGATGCTCTCGATATCGAGGCCGAGACCGATGTCGTGATAGACGTCGAGATTGCGTAAATCAGGGACGGGCAGTCCCCCACGTTTGAAGTCAGTCCACATCTGCCGGTAGAGGCCCTCGAGATGACCGACCAGCTGTGGGGTGTCGAACAGCAGGCACGAATCGCGATTGGCCGCTAGTTTTTGCTTGATCTCAGCTAGGCGCTCTGGGTTTTGGGCCAATTCGACTGCCCGCGCGACGTAGGCCTCGGGCGTTGCGCACACCAATTCGGGAACGCCGGCGGCGCGAACAATGCTGGCGCAGACGCGCGCGGCGAATGTGCGTCCTGGCAGCGTCAAAATCGGGACGCTCATCCACAGTAAATCGGCGGCGGTCGTGTGCGCGCCATACGGCATGCTGTCGAGAAATAGATCGGCGAGCGGATAGCGCGCGATGTGCTCGGGATTGGCTGCCCGCTCGGCGATGATCAGCCGCTCCGGCGAAATGCCCCGCGCCGCCGCGGCTTGTTTCAGGCGCGCATTGGTGTCGTCGGTGCCGGTCAGAAGCCACAACACGCTATTCGGTACGCGGCCCAAAATCGCCATCCAGCGCTGAAAGACGCGCGGCGTAATTTTCTGCGTGCCGTTAAAAGAGCAATAAACAAAGGCATTTTCAGGTAACCCAACCTCGGCACGCGAGGGCCGGCGCTCGGCAACTGTGCGCTTGCGATCGTTCGGCTGGTAGCACGGCAGCCGCATGACCTTCTCGGAATAATAAATCTCGTCTTCCGGCGGAATGATCGTCCCATCGGCGATGATGTAGTGGTGATAGGGCGTGCCCATCGTGCCGGGGAAGCCAAACCAGTTCACCGTGATTGGCGCCGGGCGCAGCGCAAAAACCCTCGTGCGCGCGTCGCGCGTATAGCCATTGAGATCGACGAGGATATCGACGCCGTCTGCTGCAATCTTGGCCGCAGCCTGCTCATCGTTCATGCCGTTAATGTCGACCCAGTGGTCGACGGATTTCATGATCCGCTGCTGCGTCGGATCGGTGTGGTTGATGCCGCAGTAGTACGCGTAAATCTCGAAGTTCTTGCGGTCGTGCAGCTCAATGACATCGGTCATCGCGAAGCCGACGGCGTGACCACGCAGGTCGGACGAGACATAGCCGATGCGGAGCGTTTTGTTCTCGCGCGGACGAACTGGCGGTGGGCGGCGGCGTGATGTCGGTATGCCGACCACATTTCTCGCGTGATGGTAGGCCTTCGCCAGCTGAAACATCGGATCGTCAGAAAGGCATTCGAGGCCCAACGGATCAATTTGCGTCAGCAAATGCTTTCGGCAGATGTACTCGGATTCCTCAAGCACTGGCCATTTGCATTGCTTCGCGCGCAACGAAATCCAGTGCTGCACGATCTCGGGCTGGTTCGGATTGATATCGAGGCTCTGCTTGAGCGCACTTTCGGCCGCGGCGTCATTCTTGGCAGCTTCAAGGACACGCCCGACCTGCTGTAGGACGGTCGTTTTGTGCTTAACCGTTTCGCCGTTCACGACGGCCAGATTCTTGACGAGTTTCAGCCACTGCTCGATGGCTTCGTCGCGCTGGCCATTTTCTTCCAGCACACGGCCGACATTGATGTAGGCGATGTGGAAGTCAGGCTTCAGCCGGATCGCTTCGCTAAACGCCGCAATCGAGCCCGGGTAGTCGCGTGCCGCCATGAGCGCAGCGCCGCAGTTGAACCAGATGGCATAGAGCACCTCATGGCCGGGGTTGTGGACGATCCAACTCTTGTAGAGATCTGCGGCAGCTTGTCTTTCACCCTGCGAACTCAGCAATTCCGCGCCGACGATGAGATCGCCCACCGAGAGCTGCCGCGCGACGACACGGCTTTGCAGATCGACGTATAATTGAGAGGCTGGGGCCGAGTTTGGCCTTATCCGAAGCACATCGGCCAATTGAGGTTCTGGCGCGCCGAGGCTCAGATTCCGGGAGACGTATATATCTGTTCTTCCCAACTTGGCTTGGAGATTGTTGGCATATTGCCCCCAAAAATCAGCGATATATGACGGGCAATTTGCACTCCAGGGTTTTACTTGGCCGAGGAAATGGATGATCGAGGAGCCATCGCTAGACGCAATGCTGGTCCAATCTCGCTGATTGATCGCGTGAGCAAACACCTGACAATTCCATCTCGGATCGATAACGACTTTCTTATTCTCCGCGTACTTGTTGATCAGGCACTGATCCAACCAGGTCACCAATCCCGGATGGGACGAATGAATTTCAACACATCGCTCGAGAAAGCAATCTCGTCGCAGACTGTCGAGATTCATGACCAGGACGCCGGCGTTTATATATATATCGCCGGCCGCTCTCGGCAGCTTGCTTGTGCTTGCGCCTGCCGGGTCAAATACACCTGCGAAAAAACACTGGTCAGTGGGGGTCGAATATAGTTCGGATAGTCCGCTCAACACGAGCAAATCGGAATCCAGATAAATGACTTTGTCTTCCTTGATGAGGTCAGGAATCAATAGACGCAGGTATGTCGCACGACTGATATGCGCGACCTCTTTCCACTCCTGAAACCGCACATCATCGCCGCCGATGACGGTAATGCTGTAGGGCGATATTCTATTCAGCCCTTGAAGGGAGGACGATACATTGTCGACATCCGAAGATGGAACGATGCAATAGATTTTTACCGGGACGTCCGTCGTCGATAGAACCGAAAAGATCGATACCGCGGCATAGATTGAATACTTGTGATCAAAACAAAAAACGATCGGTATGTATTTAGACATTGAGACCCGCTTCGTGGTTGGCGCGATGTTCGACGTGTCGAGCTGGGCTGGCCTCGCGTGGGGTCCTGCGAGCGAAGCTTAGGCGACGCCGGCTTTGGCCAATTCGACGGCAACGCGCAGATCGATCTCGCCGAGCACCGCATCGAGTCCGGGGTCGCCAGAGCTTTCGCTGAGGCCCTCGCCCGCGACCTTCAGACGCGCGAGCATGCTCTGATCGACGCTGCCATCGAGGAAGCCGACCTTGAGCTGATCGAGCACATCGAGCGCGTTGCGGCCCTTGGCAACCGCGCGTTTCTTGCGCTCCTTGAAGTCCTCGACGCCTTGCAGCGCGAGCAAGGCATCGACCGTCGAGATCGCGCGCAGCCCGCCAGTCGAAGCCGCGTTGCGCGGCGCTTCCTGGTCGCTGACGCTGAATGTGCCGCCTGCGGCGCGGCGCGCGGTTGCCGGCGCGTTGGCCGCCGCCGCTCCATTCGTTCCGTAGATGCGCATCGCGAATAAAGCCCCGGCGGATCCGCCGTCCCCGAATACCCCTGGAGCCTGAGCCGGTATGGTTAATGGCCGGTAAAAAGGCCGGCAAAAATTACCGCCCTGGACTTTCGTGCCCGGCGGTCGGAAGCGCTCACTCGCCGCTTCAACAAAAAATAATCAGTATTATCAATGTCTTGCCTGAACTGACCGGCTTGGCACAGGCCTCGCATAGGAGATGGCAGTCGCACGTCACATTGGGGAGCAGTGATGACGAAGACGTTTCTGGCCGCGTTGCTGGCCGTATTGATGGCGATTTGCGTCCCGGCGGGAGCCGGGGCGACGTCGCGCATTAAAGATCTGGCCAACATCGAGGGTGTGCGCCAGAACCAGCTGATTGGCTACGGCCTGGTCGTCGGCCTCAATGGCACCGGCGACACCCTCAACAACATCCCGTTCACCAAGCAATCGCTGCAGGCGATGCTGGAACGCCTCGGCGTCAACGTCCGTAACCAGACGCTGCGCACCGGCAACGTCGCGGCGGTGATGGTGACGGCGAACTTGCCGGCCTTCGCGACGCAGGGGACGCGCATCGACATCACGGTGTCCTCGCTCGGTGATTCGAAGAGCCTGCAAGGCGGCACCTTGCTGGTGACGCCGTTGCTCGGCGCCGACGGCAACGTCTACGCGGTCGGCCAGGGCTCGGTCGCCATCGGCGGCTTCCAGGCCGAGGGCGAGGCCGCCAAGATCGTGCGCGGCGTGCCGACCGTCGGCCGCATCGCCAACGGCGCACTGATCGAGCGCGAAATCGAATTCAACCTCAATCGCCAGAGCCAGCTGCGCATGGCGCTGCGCAATCCGGATTTCACCACCGCCAAGCGCATCGCCGCCGCCATCAACGACTACATCGGTGTGCCGACGGCGGAGCCGCTCGACCCGTCCACCATCGGCATCACCGTGCCGCAGCAATATCGCGGCAACGTCATCTCGCTGCTGACCGAAGTCGAGCAACTTCAGGTCGAGCCGGACCTGTCCGCCAAGATCGTCATCGACGAGCGCTCCGGCATCATCGTGATGGGCAACGATGTCCGTGTCTCAACCGTTGCCGTGGCGCAGGGCAACCTGACCGTCACCATCACCGAGACGCCGCAGGTGAGCCAGGCGCTGCCCTTCGCCCGCGGCGGCACCACCGTTACCGTGCCACGCACTCGGATCGGCGTGCAGGAGGACGGCAAGAAGCTCGCGGTCGTCCGGAGCGGCGTGTCGCTGCAGCAGCTCGTTGACGGCCTCAACGCCCTCGGCATCGGCCCGCGCGACATGATCGCGATCCTGCAAGCGATCAAGGCCGCCGGCGCGATCCAGGCCGACATCGAGGTGATGTGATGGCAACCGCCTTCGCCCTTCCCTCGCCCGGCCTGAAGCCGATCGATCTCGTCACCGCCAGCCAGCAGACAGTGGGGCACGTCAGCACCGCCACCAAGTTGAAGGCCAAGGCCGCGGCGCAGAATTTCAAATCCGTCTTCCTCAACTCCATGTTCCAGCACATGTTCACCGGCATCGACGGCGATGGCCCGTTCGGCGGCAGCGGCGCGACCAAGGTGTGGCGCTCACTCCTGACCGACGCCTATGCCAAGAATTTCGCCAAGACCGGCGGCATCGGCATTGCCGATCACGTCTATCAGAGCCTAATCGCGCATCAGGAGGGCGGATCATGAGCGGCACGCCAATCGCCACCAAAGGCGACGCCGAGCAGGCGCTCGCCGGCCTCAACGACATCATGGACCGGCTGATGGCGACCCTCGAAGAGGAAACCGTCCGCGCGCGCGCCGGGCGGGTTGCCGCCGTGGCAGAGCTTAGCGCGACCAAGATCGAGCTTGCACGCCTCTACAGCGTCGAAAGCGAGCGTGTGAAAGGCGGCCTCGCCCGCATATTGCCCGATGCCATCGAAAGTCTGCGCAAGCGGCATGCCGCTTTCCGCTCGCTGCTGCAGACCAACATGACCGTGCTCGCGACGGCGCATGCCGTGTCGGAGGGCATTATCCGCGGCGTGTCCGGCCAGCTTGCCCGCAAGCGCGCGCCTTCGACTTACGGCGCCACCGGCAAAGCCAACGCGCTAAGCCCGAAAGCCAGCCAGCCGCTGGCCCTCAGCCGCACTCTTTAAGCCGAGATTTTCTCGCGCTGCGGCGCCGCCTGGACAGCGGCCTGCGATTGCTGCCGCAATCGGGTCAACGAGGCATCGCCGGCAAAGACGCTTTCGAAATGCGCGAGCGTGCCTTTGGCGGCTTTCTCCAGAAACTCCGGCGCTTCCCAGGCCGCGCCGGGACGGCACTGCGTCGACAGATACCAAGCTGCCGGGTCGGCGCCGAGCGCGCCCCGGAAATCGCAATGCCGCGCCGGCTCGCTGATAAGTCCAAGCCACAGGATCATGAATTCGAGCGCCGACTGCGCGGGCGTCCGATTCTCGGCAACGTCGCGCACGGCATTCCTCGAGATCTTGTCGCGCAGATCGGGCAACAAAAGCAGCATCTGCAGGAGCGAGACGCATTCATCGATGGAGGTCGCGACAAAGCCGGTTTCGCAATCGCGCACGATCGCCGCTTCAGCCGGGTTGTCGAGGACGACAGCCGAAAGCCCGAGCGACATAGCCTCGACCAGCGCATTTTCCGCCGTGCCGTAATGCCGGCGTTGCAGCGGGTAGAAAAAGATATCGGCGTCGGACAGCGCAGCGACGGGATCGGCGGTCTGTCCGCGAAAAACGATGCGGTCGGGATGCAGCATCGCACGCGCGCGGATGGCGACCGCCTCATCGAAGGTGCCCCACACCGAAACCTGGATATCGACGCCGACCAGGCGATCGATGGCGTCGAAAAAACCCGGGTGCATCTTCACGAAATCGACAGTGCCGAGATAGGCGATCGACGGCGGCGCGCCCTTGGCCGGCCTTCGCCGTGCCGCATTGGCAAACCCGAAGCCGCTGTTGACGACCGCGAGCTTTCGCCTCCTGTCCTCCGAGAGCTCCGCCACGCTCGACGAGGACAAGGATGCTTCGGTGGTGAACGCAAAGCGCCCCGACTTCGTGATCAGCCCCGGATGAATGAGCGGCCTGGAAAGCCCCGAAATATGCGACCAGAACAGACTACGCATCGGCGAAAATTCGCAGCGCGCCAGGCACTCGAACATGCGCGGATGATTCCAGAACTCGAACTGGACGATGTCGGCCGCCCGGGCGAGCGACGCGACATGGTCGAGGCTGTCCGCCGTGATGACACGGGCGCCGGCCGCTTCGATCATGTCCACGTACCGGCGCTCGCGCGGCGGCTCGAGCAGAACGAAAGTCTGCTCGGCGACCTCGGGCAGTGCTGGACAGATCGCCGCGTGTGCTTTTCCTACTCCGCCGCCGAGATGCGGCGTTACATGCAGGATCTTCATTCCGCCGCCACGGCCGCGAACTTGCGGTTGGCGCCGCCAGGCACTTCGACGTTCGGGTCATGCGGAACCGTGGCCTTGAACTTGGCCAGCAGCGCGACGCGGTGCGCGTCGATGTTGTCAGGCAGGCAGTGGCTGAGCTGGCCGCAATTGCCGCAGACGCCGTTCTGCTTGCGGCGGCCTTCCAGATGCTGGAGCCGCAACGCATTCATCTTTTCCGATGTCCAGATCTGCTTCATCGACTCGGTGCGCACGTCGCCGATCACCAGCTTGCGGCCCCAATCGAGGAAGCATGAGCTGACGAGGCCGTCGGCGTTCACCGAGTAGCCGTAGAAGATATAAGGGCAGGTATCGGTCTCGCCGATGTCCTGCTGGTAGATGCCCTTGGTGATCTTGACGCCGGTGTGCTCCTCGATGTCGAACTCCGGCCAGCACGGCGCGAAATTCTCGACGAAGATGCGGTCGCAATGATCGCCGAAGGTGTCGAAGAACCGCTGGCGCTCGGCCTCCGTGATCAGTTCGGCCGGGACCTTGATGACGATCTCGCAGCTGTTGCTCTTGTTGGCGTAGATCCACTTGATGTTGTCGACGAACTTCTTGAAATCGAATTTGAAGCCGGTGAAACGCATGTACGTTTCCTCGGTCATGCCCTCGCACGAGATGTTGATCTTATCGATGCCGGCTTCGAGCACCGGGCCGACACGGTCGGGCGTCAGGAAGGTGCCGTTAGTCGTCGTGTCGATATAGTCGACGCGGCCCGACTTCTTGGCGTAGGCGACCATGTCGGCAATGCGCTTGTTCAGGAACGGCTCGCCGTCCTTGTACATGCGTAGCACCTTGATCGGTTTTTCGAATTCGGAGAGGTCGTCGATGATCTTCTGGAAGACATCGAGTTTCATCACGCCTTGAAAGCGTCCGGTCTCGGCGATCATGTCGCGATGACCGGTCGGGCAGAACGTGCATTTGAAATTGCAGGAACTGGCCGGGTCGACAAAAACGATGAACGGCGTCGCCAGCGGAATGACCGTTTCGAGCGGCGTGCGGCCGGCGAGATTGATCCGGGGTTCGATCCGGGCCTTCATGGGGTATCTCCTGCAAGCGGCAATACCCCGATGTCCTACAGGACATAGGTTAACGAGGATTAACCAAGAAGCAGGTACCTATCTCGCCGCCCGAACGCCGATGACAACGGGCGGATCGACGAGGTTATCGGGCCGCGCACCGAACCGCAGCAGATCGCGGCGGCCGTATTCGTCGGCGATCCGTTCGGCCAATGCCCGCACCGTGATGCCCTCTTCCGAGCAGATATTGACCGGCCCAGTCGTGCTGCCGAGTGCCACGCCAGCGATCATGCGACCGGCCTCGCGCACGTCGAGGAAATCGCGAATTTGCGTGCCCCCCGACAATTCGGCCGGTTCGCCGGCCTTCAGTTTCGCACGCAGGTAGGGCACGAGCCGACGCTCATCCTCGCCCTCACCGTAGAGATAGAACAGGCGGCACCAGGCAAACTCCATCCCCTGCGCGCGCAGCAGCTTGGAAAGCGCGGTGAAGGCCTCCACTTTCGCCTGCGCGTAGGGCGTCGTCGGCTTGAGCGGGGCTTCGACCCCGAGGCGGCCAAGGCTAAGGTCGTATTCGAAGCAGGTGCCGACGCCGACAAAACGGCGCACCTGCGCGGCGATCGCACCTTGCGCAAGCCGCATGGTGCCGGCGAGGCAGTCCCGGTTTTTCGGCGACTGCAGATAGAGACCCGGCTCGGCGTACCAGGCGGCGTGGATGACGGTGTCGACGCCGCGGCAAGCACCCCGCCACCAGCCGTCGCCTTCGGCAAAGATGTCCGGGCTCGAAACGACGCCCTCCACGCCAGCCAAGCCTGCGAGGCTGGTTTGCTTGCCATCGCGAACCACCACCTGGACGCGGCAGCCCCATTCGACAAGAGCCCGCAGCACCTGCCGCCCCACAAATCCGGTGGCGCCGGTCAGCAGTATCAGCGGGGATCGCGAATTGGGCACGATGCACCGAACCTTGGCCAATCGGCCAGTTCTCGCGCAAGATGCGCGCAAGTGATTCGTCTGACCGTAAGCCTGCCTGCGTTGCAGCAACCAAGATCACAGGCCGAAATGCCGACCCCGCAAACGCAAGCTCAGCCGGCAAGCCAACTGCGCGAACAGATTCTGTCCCTTGGCGATGCCTTTTTCGCCGAGCAGGAGGCCGGCAAGCGTTTCATCCCCGGCCAGACCTACATTCCCTGCTCCGGCAAGGTGCTCGACGCGAGCGACCTGCGCCATCTGCTCGACGCTTCGCTCGACCTGTGGCTGACGGCCGGGCGCTATGCGACCGACTTCGAGACCGCGCTTGCGGCGCGCTTCGGCCTGCGCTTTGCGCGCCTGACCGTATCGGGTTCGGCGGCCAACCTGCTCGCCTTCACGGCGCTGACGTCATGGAAATTGCACGAACGCCGCATCGAGCCGGGCAGCGAAGTGATCACGGTCGCCGCCGGGTTCCCGACGACCGTCGCGCCGATCATCCAGAACGGCTGCGTGCCGGTTTTCGTCGACGTCGAGCTTGCGACCGCCAACGTCAATGTCGAACGTCTCGCCGCGGCAGTCGGTCCGAAAACGAGGGCGATCATGCTCGCCCATACGCTCGGCAATCCGTTCAACCTTGCCGCCGTCACCGCGATCGCCAAACAGCACAACCTCTACCTGATCGAGGACTGCTGCGACGCGCTCGGCGCGACCTATGACGGCCTGCACGTCGGCAAGTTCGGCGACCTCGCCACCATCAGCTTCTATCCGGCGCACCACATCACGACCGGCGAAGGCGGCGCCATCCTGACCAACCGGAAAGCCTTTGCGACGCTCGTCGAATCCTATCGCGACTGGGGACGCGACTGCTGGTGCGCGCCGGGCGCCGCCGACACCTGCGGCAAGCGTTTCGACTGGCGCATCCGCGGCATGCCGGAAGGCTACGACCACAAATACACATACGCGCACGTCGGCTACAACATGAAGATGACCGACATGCAGGCGGCGATCGGCTTGAGTCAACTGCAGAAGGCCGATCGCTTCATCGCCGCGCGGCGCGACAACTTCGCGCGGCTCACCGCGGCATTCCGCGCGCATGGGCTCGACGAGCACTTCATCCTGCCGGAGGCGACGCCGAACTCCGTGCCGAGCTGGTTCGGCTTCCTGCTCACCATTCGTGACGGCAGCCCGTTGAAGCGCCGCGACGTCGTGATGCATCTCGAAAGCAAGAAGATCGGCACGCGGCTGCTGTTCGCCGGCAATCTGACGCGTCAGCCGGCGTTCCGCGACGTCGAATACCGGGTCGTGGGTGAATTGACGAATACCGACAAGCTCATGAACGACGCATTTTGGGTCGGCGTCTGGCCCGGCATCGGCGAGGCCGAACGCAACTACATGCTATCGACCTTCACCGAAATGGTGCGCCACTTCGAGACCGCTTGATGATCGAGATCACGCCCGGCGAGATCGATGGCGTCCTCATGCTGCGACCGACGGCGCGGCGCGATCCTCGCGGCAGCTTCGTGAAAATCCTCGAACACGACACATTTGCGAAGCACGGCCTGCCGACTACATTCGCCGAACAATATTATTCGGTATCGGCGCAAAACGTGTTGCGCGGCCTGCATTTCCAGACGCCGCCGCACGACCACCACAAGCTGGTGACGTGCATCGAGGGTGACGTATTCGACGTCGTCGTCGACCTTCGCAGAGGATCGCGAACCTACGGACAGTACCAGACGTTCGAGTTGAAGGGCGCAAACGGTGACAGCGTGTTCGTGCCTTCCGGCTGCGCCCACGGCTTCTACGTGCGTTCGAAAAGCGCAACGATGTTCTACAACGTGACGACGCTGTATGTGGCAACGCACGACACCGGCATCCGCTGGAATTCGGCCGGTATCAAATGGCCATCCGATCGCCCGACCGTATCCGATCGCGATGCGGCCTTCGTGCCGCTGGCGAAGTTCGAAACGCCGTTCGTGATGACGCGCCGCCGCGAGCCGCAGACGACCGCCTAGCCGTATTTGATGCGGGCGGCGTCACCGACGGGCCGGCTTGCGCGCGCTTCGAAATCGGCGATGTCGGTCTCGCACAGTTTGCGCGCATCGCCGCCATCCGCTTGCGCCTTATACCACGCCATCGTGCGCTGGATCGCTTGAACCAGGGTGAGACGCGGTGCGACGCCAAGCACGGCCTCGGCCTTGGCGGCGTCGAGCGCTAGCCATGCCGCCTCATGCGGCCCCTCGCCACCCGTGCCGTATTGCACTTCGCCTTCGCCATAAGCGGCGCGGGCAAGTTCAACGACATCGCGCACCGCCACAGCATCGTTGGGGCCCGGACCGAAGTTGTAGGCGCCGGCCAGCGCCGGCCTCTCCCACAGCTGCTGGGCCAGCGTCAAATAACCGGCCAGCGGCTCGAGCACGTGCTGCCACGGCCGCACCGCCTGCGGCCGTCGCACCTCGAGCGTCTGCCCGGCCTGCCAGGCGCGCACCGCGTCCGGAATCAGGCGATCCTCCGACCAATCGCCGCCGCCGATCACATTGCCGGCCCGCGTGCTTGCGACCGCGACGCCCGACGCCGACAGGAAGGACTTGCGGTAGCTCTCGATCACCATCTCGCTCGCCGCCTTGCTGGCGCTGTACGGATCGTAGCCGCCGAGTGGATCGTCCTCACGGTAAGGCTCGGGCGACTGCATGTCGCGGTACACCTTGTCCGTTGTGATCATCACGGCGACGCGCACGTCGGACAGATCGCGCAAGGCCTCGAGTACGTGGGCGGTGCCCATGACGTTGGTTTCGAACGTGGCGCGCGGTTCGCGGTAGCTGGCACGCACCAGCGGCTGGGCGGCAAGATGAAACAAGATCTCGGGCCGCGCCGCGCATATGAGCTCTTCGAGGGCGATGTTGTCGCGGATGTCGCAGAAATAGCTATCGCAGATCGCGCCGATGCCTGCGTCTTCGAAAAGATTGGGGATCGTCAGCGGCGGCAGGCTGATGCCGACCACCTCGGCTCCCAGTCGATGCAGCCACAGCGTCAGCCACGCGCCCTTGAAACCGCTATGGCCCGTCAGCAGGACTCGCCTGCCGCGCCAGAACGACGCGCGCGCCTTCGCGGTCAATTCCATATTTTCCATGGCGCCTTGCCGGATGCCCAGAGGTCTTCCAACATCGTCTTGTCGCGCAGCGTATCCATCGCGTGCCAGAAGCCGCGATGCTCGAAGGCCATCATCTGGCCCATGGCGGCGAGCCGAACGATCGGCGAGCCCTCCCAGCTGCTCTCGTCGCCTTCGATCAGATCGAGGACACGCGGCGACAGCACGAAGAAGCCGCCGTTGATCAGGCCACCGTCACCGGGCGGCTTCTCGACGAAGGCGGTCACCACGTCGCCCTGGCGCGCCAGGGCGCCGTAGCGGCCCGGTGGCCGCACCGCCGTGACGGTGGCGAGCTTGCCGTGGCTCAGGTGAAAGTCCACGGACGAGCGGATATCGAGATTGCTCAGACCGTCGCCGTAGGTGAAGCAGAAGGCTTTCTCGTCCTTCACATAGGCCGCAACACGCTTGAGGCGTCCGCCGGTCATCGTGTCTTCGCCGGTATCGACCAACGTGACGCGCCACGGCTCGACGTTGCGCTGATGGACGACGATGCTGTTGTCGGCCATGTCGAAGGTGACGTCCGACATGTGCAGGAAGTAGTTGGCGAAATATTCCTTGATGACGTAGCCCTTGTAGCCGCAGCAGATCACGAAATCGTTCGCGCCGTGCGCCGAGTAGATCTTCATGATGTGCCAGAGGATCGGCTTGCCGCCGATCTCGATCATCGGCTTGGGCCGCAGATTGCTCTCCTCGGAGATGCGTGTGCCGAGCCCGCCGGCGAGAATGACGACTTTCATGGGATATCGTGATGCGCCGGTTCTCAGAATCGATGAGCGGCCCGGCACTCAAGCCCCCGGCCGCCCGCTCTCACCACGCCATCAACTGATTCGCTTGTAACGAAATAGTGCTGGGGCTTTTTCGCAATGTAAACAGGCGGCTTAGCGTCCGCCCGCAGCCGCACGAGGCAGCGGCGCGCGGCTTCGCCGGTTGATGATGGCGTCCCAGAAATCAAAGTATTTCTGCGCGTGAGCCGGAGAAGACAGCGCCAGGAATTTTTTGATCTCCGCCAACATGTCCTGAAACGACAGTTGCCCGCTCGAGGTCAGCAGTTTTGCGCAGATTTTATCGGCCTCCGCCAGCAACGGCGATTCAAACGGCAGCCTGGGCTGGCCCTTGAATCGCAGAAAAAACATCGAGAACCACTGATCGGCGACCGCCTGCCGGACGTTGAGCGGATAGTCGGGAAATACGTCCGCGTTGCGAATCAGCACCGCGCCCTCGAAACCGCCCAAGAACCAGTGCAGCTTGTTGACGATCGGGTCGAGGCCCGCCGCTTTGTAGTAGTCGATGTCCTTGGCCTGTGCTGTCTCTGGCGACTGCCAGGGACCCATGTCGTAACAATAAAGCAGCCGCTCAAGCTTGAGGAACTTTCCGTTGAGCAGATAGAGCAGGCACGTGATCTGGTCGTGGAACGAAAAATAGAAGGGCATCGACGTCAAGAACTGATACATGCGTTCGGCCACGGTGCGCCGCAACACCGAATAGGTGAATACGTTCGGCCCGCCGTAATTCAGATAGCCCGCTACGCGGGCCAGCGGATCGTCGGACTCGGTGCCGGTGTAGCTCGCAATCGACGAGCAATATGACGTCTCGACAACGTAGTGTCCGGTAACGCCGACAATTGACGGATCCTTGCCGACCTTTTCGAGGGCGTCAGGAATTGCCTTGATCGCTCGATCGAACGAGAAGTCGTCGTCGGCCGGCCAGAAAATGAACTCGCCTTTCGCCAGCCGGAGCAGCGTGGAAAAATTTTCCAACGGCGTGCACGGGTCGACGCTGATGACTCTGCAATGCTCGCTTTGAAAGCGGGCAATCACGTCGCGCTTTTTCGCATCGCCCGAATTGTCGCGAACGACGACCTCGACATCCGGCCCTGCCCAGGAACAGACCTGCGCGATCCGCGATATCGCGGTCAGATCGGACCGGTGCGTCGGGAGCAATATGGAGAGTTTCAAGGGTTCACCACCGCCGCTAGTGAGCCAGCTCGGCGACTGGCATGCGCGCACGGCCCTGATCCGCCATGAACGCGGAAGCAATCGGCACGTTGTATCGCGTGGCCATATCGCTCCACCAATCGTCCTGCGCGCAGATCTCCACCGATCGCGAAAGATGCTCGTCCGCCAGGCGCTGCTCGCCGGTCTCGCGGTAGCACTGCGAGAGATAGTAGTGGCCGAAGGCGTGTCCGGGATATTTGTTGACGACGTTCTTCAAATAATGAATCGGCACATCGTAACGGCCGATCTTCATGTTGTGATTTTCGACGAAGTTCACGCGTATCTGCATTTCGTAGGCATAGGCTTCAAGCTTGACCGGGTCGACGCCGGGCGCGCGGATGACCGATTTCGTCGAAACGAAGTCCTGCGAATTGGTGTTTTCGATGTAGCCGTTCTCGACGCAGATATCGTAAAGCCGGCTGCCGAAGATCGGCATCGCCAAATAGACGTGCACCCAATCGAAGCCGCAATCCAACAACATTTGCAGCGTTTCCTGGCGGTGCTCGTCTTGCTCGCCGGGCAGACCGATGACGATGAACACGTGGGAGCGGACGTTGAATTTTCGCAGCGCTTCGACGGCCGGCGGGATCAATCTCTTCTTCAGCGGCTTACGAATGACGTTATTGAGCACGTGGTCCGAACCAGACTCGACTGCCAGCGCCACTGCCGATACGCCGGCTTTGGCAAACAGCTCCGCCACCTCGTCATCGATCGCATACACCGCCACGCCATTCGGAAATTCCACGCGCACCGTGAGTTTGGCCAATTCGCGCAATATCTGCTTCGCGCGGTCCTTGTCGTTGAAGAAATGGTCGTCTTCCAGCAGCAGCACGGTCAATGCCGAACTGTTCTTTCATGCGCTGGACGTCCGAGACCACGCGTTCGATCGACATGGTGCGAACGGCCCGGCCGTGCAGCGAGGAACTTCGAGCAGAACACGCACAAGAATGGACAGCCCCGCGAGGTATGGATGGCCATTTCGCGCTTTTTCGTGCCGGCATATCGCTTGTCCAGGCTACGGTCGTTGTAATGGTCGAGATTGATGATTTCGTAGTTGAAAGGCGGGATATCATCGAGATCATCGATGAACGTGTGCTGCGGGACCTTGTTCTCCGCCAATTCGCTGCGGCCGATCCAGGATTTGTGCGCGCGGATAATTTGCCAGGGCTCATCGGCATTCAGCAAATCGCGCATCGGCAATTCGCCCTCGCCTTTGCAGATCGCATCCAGCTGCGGACAATTCTCGAGCAAAATTTTATAGGCTGCTGACGGAAGCCCTCCTCCCGCCAGCGTGATGATATTCGAATTGTACTCTTTGCAGGTCCTGACAACGTCCTGGATGTAGCGATTGGACGAGTTGAACAGAGCCGACACGCCGACAAACTGCGGATTGAAAGCGCGCAGCCGGTCCTCTATCTCCTCGCTGAAGACGCGGATGTAATCTCCTTCGAACCTGTCGGCGACCAACTTCTGCAGCGTGACGTTCAAATCGAGCATCTGGAGCTCGACCGGCGAATTGCACGCCGCCTTGAGATAACTCTCCATCGAAAGGATACCGTAGGGGACTCGTAAATTGCGGCAGGACCGCAGCTCGATCATGGTTGAGATAATCGTCGGCGTTGAAATACGGGGGGATGATGAAAAGCAGTTTTTTCATACGACGCCCTTTTCGTCCCGCGTTTGGGATCGATCCCAGCGAATGACTAGGGACGACGAGATACGCCAGGATTTTTAAGATGCCATTAACCATCTCGTTGAAGGGTGCGCCTCGTTCGCGGGAAGGCAGCAAACCTGCCGGTCGGCGAGGCTTCCGACTATAATTGCCGCTGCTGATTCGCTCGTAAGCGCCGGCGTTCTCGGCAATGGAGCGAACATCCGGACAACGCCTGCCGTTGCCCCGCCCCTTTTGGGACGCACACCTCACAGCGCGCGCTCGTTCGCCGAGCTGCCGAACGTCGGCGCCGCTGTCCGGTTGCTGGGCGAAATCGCCGGCGCGCCCTGCCCCTTCGAGCCGGTGCCGATGGATCGTCCGCTCGCACTCTATGGCGCAGGCGACCTCGGCCGCCTGGCGCGCGACCTTCTCAAGTCCGTCGGGCACGACTTCGAATTTGTGGTCGACCGCAACGCAAAAAACCTGGCGCAAGAGCCCGATTGGAAGGGCGTCGGGCTGCTGCAGCCCGACGATGTCCCGGCAGCGGCCAAGCGCGATGTTCGGCTGGCGGTCAGCATCGTGACCGCACCCTATGTTGCGATCGAGCAGTCGCTCCTCCAAATCGGCTTTAAGGACGTCGTGCCGTTCTACGACCTTGCCGAGAGCTTCCGGCAGGTGCACCCGCTGTCAAACGGCTGGTTCGCTGCGCCATTGTCGGGGGAGGATCAAGACCAGACCGCTCGCGTCCTCGGCGGCTGGGCCGACGACGTGTCGCGGGCGCATCATTTGCAATTCCTGGCATGGCGGCGTCTGCGGGAGGAATGGAGTTTTGAAGGCGCCCCGGTATCGAATGCCGACCGCTTCTTCATACCGGAGGTGGCCAGCCTGCTGAACGGCCACGAAATCCTGCTCGACGGCGGCGCGCACTACGGCAATGTGATCGATGCCTTCGCGCGGCAGACGCAGGACAGCTACCGCCAGATCATCGCGGTCGAACCCGATCCGTCCAATCTCGCAAAGCTCAGGGCGTGCAAGCCGGACGACATCCGCATCACCGTCCACGACTGGGCGCTGGCGGAGAAAGAAGGCGCAGTGCAATTCCACGCTGGGCTCGGCTACGCCTCGCAGATCTCGCCGACCGGCACCATGTCGGTCACGACGCGCGCGCTTGACGCGCTCGGCGCCTCACCGACCTACATCAAGCTGCATCTCGAAGGCGGCGAACTGAATGCGCTGAAAGGCGCCCGCCAAACGCTGCACACAAGCCGGCCAATCGTCGCCGCCACCGTCTACCACAACGCTGACGGCATCTGGCGCACGCCGCTTTGGCTCATGGATAACCTGCCACGCTACCGCTTTCTGTTCCGCGCCCACACTTGGTGCGGCACCGGCGCGGTCGTCTACGCCATCCCCAACGAGCGCGTCGCCGCATGATCCCGACCCAGCGCGACCTGAACTCGGCCGCCGATCGCGTCCTCGAGTCAATTCCGAAAGGGCTGACGCGCGGCGAAGTTGTTACCGGACTCTATGGTCTTGGCTTTCTCGGTCGCTGGGTGTTGCCGCGTTTGAAGGAGAAAGGCGTCCGCCTGGTGTCCTGCTACGACGCCAACGCAGCCCTTACCGGCACACAAATCGAAGGCCTGTCGGTCCGCGCTGCCAGCGAGTTGAAATCGGCGGCGCCTGAATTTGTCGTTGTCGCGGCCCGCAACGCAGTGCAGCCCGTGTCGGCCATGTTGTCCGGCATGAAGATCGCGCATGCATCCTACGACGCGTGGCACGTCGCCTCAAACTTCGAAGCGTTTCGTCGCGTCCATGACGGCTTGCTCGGCGACAACCGGTCGAAAGAAGTCTTGCGCGCGGTCCTGATGGCGATGCTAACGGGCGACAGAAACTATTGCGCGGCCGTCTCGGAGAAGGATCAGTATTTTTGTCTGCCGCCGTTCTGGGGCTGGGAAAAAGAGTCGTATGTCGATGCCGGCGCCTATGTCGGCGACAGCGCCGAGCGGTTCCTCTGGACCCATAACGGGCTGTTTTCAAAACTCTATGCGTTCGAGCCCGGACCTCGTCAGTATGCCGCGCTGAAATCGCGATTTCAGCGCCTGACCGATGAGTGGGCGCTGGAGCCCGCGAGCATCGCGCTGATCAATGCCGGCCTTGGCGGGAGCGATGCTGCGGTCTCGGCCGCAAACGTCAACGGCCAAATGACGAGCTTGACGCTTGGCCAGGCTCCAGGCGCTGCGGGCACGAGCGTCCAGGTCGTCGGCCTCGACCGCTTTCTCGGCGGCGAGCCGATTACGTTCCTCAAGGCGGATGTGGAAGGCATGGAGATGGCATTGCTGAAAGGCGCACAGGCAACAATCAAGCGTTGCCGCCCAAAGATCAGCATCTGCGTCTATCACTACCCGACCGATATTCCCGACATTGCCAATTATCTGGCTGCGCTGGTGCCGGATTATAATTTCGCGCTGCGGCACCATTCGCCACAGTTGATGGAAACGGTTTTGTACTGCTGGGTCGACTGACGGCTGAAACGCCGGGACTAAATCGTCTTGTCGACGAAAGCACCCATGCCCGGCGGCGGGGCGGCTTGAGACGGCGCGTTCACGCCGGCATCACCGCCGTTGCCCGATTGCGCGGGCTGCGCTTGCGCGGCGCCGCCCAAGCGCACCGGCGCGATCGGCGTGACCGGCGTATAACGAACGACTGAGATGCCTGCGATACTCACGGACTGACGCGCGCCCCGTTGCTGTCGGCGTTAAGCCGTCGCCGAAACTTTCAGGCCGGTCACCGTGTCGATCTGGGTGCCGTCGCCCATCGTCAAAATATTGGTTTGGGTATTGAGATAGGCGCCGTTGGCCATCTGAATGAGATTGCTCGGGTCCGTGTATTTCGCGCCGGTCGTGATGTCATATTGCGTGCCGTCCGGCCGCGTCATGAGATTGCTTGTCGTATCGATCGTCGTGCCATCCGAAAGATAAATAACGGGGTCGAGCATGCTCTTCGGCTGGACCATGTTCTGCGTTTGCTGCAGCTGTTCCGAGAGCTTCTGCAATTTGTCCTGCTGCTGCTGCTGCTGGTTCTGTGCCGCCAGCTGGGCATAGAACTGCCCCGCATTCGTGACGCTATTCTGCGAAATCAGAGCAAAATTATTCGAGGCGGTCGAGCTCTGCCCGAGGAAGGAAGCGACGCTGCCGTCGCCGCCACTTTGCAGCAATCCGATAATGCCGCCTTCGTTTTGGGAATTCGCGATCGACGTCAGGGCGTCGTTGAGCCAGCCCGCAGTCGTGCCCGCGCCTGTCGTGCCGCCGCCGCTGAACAGCGAGGCGTAATAGTCGCTGCTCGAACTACTCGGACTGGTCGGACCGATAACTGACGTCATACGCAGGATCCCGAATGCGCGAATCCTACACGGCAGAACTTAACAGAAGTTGAAAATTACCAATTCGTAAACCATGCGGCGCCTGTTGGCCGAAGCTGCGGCTGCCGCACCCTCGCCCTTTGAAATTCCGTCATCGCCGACGACAGCACGATAACTCGTTAACCATGATCTTTTACGGCCCGTTTGGAGCCATGTGCGATGACATTTCCCGATCCACTGGATCACACACGTGTAGTGCCAGTACGGCATATAGACCAGAAAGGTAGCGTAAGATGTCTGACATCGTTCTTTCGGCTGGCGTGCGTTCGAACCTGCTGCAGTTGCAGCAGACTTCGGACCTGATCACCCAGACCCAGACCCGGCTGGCCACAGGCAAGCGGGTCAACTCCGCTCTCGATAACGCGATCAACTTCTTCACCGCTCAGGGCCTCGACAATCGGGCCAATGACCTGGGCAACCTGCTCGACACCCAGTCGAACGCGATCAACACGATTCAGGCCGCCAACAACGGCATCACGTCGATCACGAAGCTGGTGCAGTCCGCGCAGTCACTGGTCAGTCAGGCGCAACAGACCACCGATACCGCCACACAGGCCACTCTCTCCAGCCAGTTCAACGACCTGCTGACGCAGATCGGTCAACTCGCCGGGGATTCGGGCTTTAACGGCATTAACCTGCTCGCTGGCGGAACTCTGACGGTCACTCTCGATGAAACCGGCAAATCGACCGTGACGGTCGCGGGCGTGGATTACACCAACGCGAACAACACGCCGCTCAGCATTGCCAACGCAGGCAATAGCTGGTCGACCAGCGCCGATATTACGGCGTCTTCGACCCAACTGAGCGCCGCCCTCACGTCGCTGCGTTCGGAATCGCAGACCTTGAGCTCGAGCCTGTCGGTCATCCAGATCCGTCAGGACTTCACCAAGGCGACGATCAATACGCTGCAGACCGGTTCGAGCGACCTCACGCTGGCCGACTTCGAACCAGGAAGGCGCCAACCTGCTCGCGTTGCAGACTCGCCAGCAACTGTCGACCACCGCGCTGTCTCTCGCATCGCAGGCCGACCAGAACGTGCTCCGGCTCTTCCGCTAAACGACCCACACGGAATGAAAACGGCGGCCTCCGGGCCGCCGTTTTTTTATGTGCCTTATTAATATAGTTAACCAAATATTAAGCCCTATTCGGTTTTAAGCGTCTATTAACCCTAACAGTTCATAACTGTCACGAAGCAATTGATCCCACTTCAGGCAAGGAAACGGCCATGAGTGACATCGTACTTTCGAGCGGCGTCCGTTCGAATCTTCTGCAGCTGCAGCAGACGTCGAACCTGATTACGCAGACCCAGACACGGCTCGCGACGGGCAAGCGGGTCAATTCGGCGCTCGACAATGCGATCAACTACTTCACGGCGCAGAACCTGACCGTGCGTGCCAACGACCTCAACTCGCTGCTCGACAGCATGTCCAACGGCATCAGCACGATTTAAGCCGCCAACAATGGTATCACGTCGATCACAAAACTGGTGCAGTCGGCCCAATCGCTGGTCAGTCAGGCGCAGCAGACCGCCGACACGACGGTCCGCGCGACACTCGCCAGCCAGTACGATTCGCTGCTGACCCAAATCGACCAGCTCGCCGGGGATTCCGGCTTCAACGGCGTCAATTTGCTGGGCGGCAATGACCTCACCATTACCCTGAACGAGACCGGACAATCCACGGTTACCGTCACCGCCGTGAACGATACGGTCGCTGGCGACCTCGCCATCTCCAACTCGACCAACAGCTGGGCGAGCGCGTCCGACATCTCGGCCGCCGGTACGCAACTAACCGCGTCGCTGGTGACGCTGCGCTCGCAGTCACAGGCACTCAGCTCGAACCTGCAGACCGTGCAGATTCGCCAGGACTTCACCAAGGCGACGATCAATACGCTGCAGACGGGCGCCGACAATCTCACGCTGGCCGATAGCAACGAGGAAGGCGCCAACCTTCTCGCCCTGCAAACGCGCCAGCAATTGTCGACCACCGCACTGTCTCTGGCCTCGCAAGCCGACCAAAACGTGCTGCGGCTATTCAGGTAATACAGCCGCTCGCCGCACTAAACGGCGGCGTGCACCATCCGGGAACGCAAGGGCTATGGGCCTCAAGGTTGAACTGAAGCCGGGCGAGCGCCTGATTCTCGGGGAATGCTTGGTCACCAATGGCGAGCAGCGCACACGGCTGCTCATAGAAGGCCAGGCGCCAATTCTGCGCGAAAAGGACATCATGCTGCCGGCGCAGGCCGACACGCCTGCCAAGCGCATCTATCTTGCCGTCCAGCTGATGTACACCTCGCGTGACCCGCGAAACCACCACGAAACTTACTTCATTCTGATGCGCGAACTGGTCCACGCTGCGCCCAGCGCGTGGCCGCACGTCACCGCGATCAGCAATCACATCATGGCTGGTGAAATGTACAAGGCGCTCAAGAGCGCAAAGGCCCTCATCGCTTACGAGAAGGAGCTGCTCGACAATGCAACACGCGGCGCAAACATACGGCGCGATCGCCACAAAGACCGGCAATCCGCGTGAGCTGGAAGCCGATCTGCTGCTCGACGCAGCGGCGAAGCTTCAGACGATCTGCGACGGCTGGGACGACAAACGTCCCGAGTTGGGCGCGGCGCTCCACTATAATCGTAAGCTGTGGTCGATTTTCGTGACCACCGCCACCAGCAAGGAAAATCCGCTGCCGGTGGCAATCCGCCAGAACGTGGCCAACCTCGGCCTGTTCGTCTTCAAGCAGACGCTGACCGTTCTGGCCGACCCGAAGCCGGAGAACCTTGGATCCCTGATCAACATCAATCGTCAGCTTGCGGCGGGGCTGCTCGGACGCGCCTGATCGCTCCGATATTTCCTCAATAACAAAGACCGCGGCACAATCCGCGGTCTTTTTTTATGCGCGAGAAGGGCGGCTATTTGAGGTAATTGACCAAGCTCGTCTGGAACAGCATCGAGGTCGCCTGCATCGAAGCCTGCATTCGGGTCTGCAGCGTCAGCAATTCGGTGCCAACTTCTTCATTCGACACGCCGGTAATGTTCTGCAGGTAGTCGTTGAGCGTCGCACTGGTCTGCGCATGGCGGGTCTGCGCGTCGGTCGCCGCGTTTTGCGCCGAGGCGAGCTGGGTTTCAATGTCCGTCAAGCTTTGACCGGACGTGCTGTTGAGATTGGTGGTCAGGCGCTGGTTCAACGCCGACGAAAGCCCGACCGCATTGGGATTGCTCGAGGAAATCTGTACCGCGGCAAGGGTCGCCACGTTCTGCACCAGATTGCGCAGGGCGTCTTCATTGGCGCGCGCGCCGTAGGAGACAACCAGCGATGGGTCGACGCGGGCTGTCGCGGTGTCCCGCGCGGAGCCGCCGCTGGCATCGCCGGTATACCAAATCACCGTATTGGCCGCCGTGCCGGCGACCATGCCGGTCGCCGTATCGAAGGGAGGACCGTCCACACGTTGCGGCGGATTGTTGCTGTCGGCGTTGAAGAAATCGTTCGACGCCGAAACCGCGGAGGCCGCAGTCAAGGACGTCGCGGCGAGCGTGCCGACTGCGCTCGTCAGCGCGTTCTGAAAGTTCGTCGCGGTGTCGGACGGCGTCGCGCCGATCGTGAACTGGTTGGCGCTGGGCGGCGAGGCGGTCGTCGCGGTCAGCGTAATATTTTCGCTGGTGCCATCGGGTAGATTGAGGCTCAGCATAATCTTGTCGCCTGCATTCGGATTGCCACCGCTGAAATCGACCGACATCGTAGCCGGCGAGCCGCTGGGAGGGCTGACTGTGGCGTTCGTGAGCGTGGAATTCACCGAAGCAAGCTTGAACCCGAACGGCGAGGCATCATCGGCGACCGACACCGACGTGCCGCCATCCGTGATCGCCAGGCGGCCGAGGTTGCCTACGCCGAGATCGGCTTGCGTGCGCTCGGAGATGAGCTGGGTGAGGCCGGCCTGAGCGCCGTTTCCGTTCATGATGTGATTGAACGTATCGGTCGGCGGCTGGTCGGTCGTATTTCCCGAAAACAGATAGTGACCGCCGGTCTGGGTATTGAGCAAATCGAGCAGTTGGCCGAGCGAGGAATAGCCGGTCTGCTGGGCAATGCCGGGGGCAGCGCTCGTCGCCGGCGGAGTTGTGTTGTCGATCACCGACTGCACCGAGCTGGCGATTTTGGTCATGCTGGTTAGCGCGTTCGACATCAGGCCGATACGCGTGTTCACGATGTTGATGCTGTTGTCGAAGGCGCCCAAACCCGACAATTGCGCGTTGAGCCCGACCGTGACGCCGCTGCCGGTGCCGAGGCCGGCATAGGTGGCGGATTTCTGCCCGGTGCTGAGCTGGCGCTCGAGGTCATCGAACTGCGAGCGCATATTGACGAGTTGCTGAACCGCTATGGCCGCCTGGCTGCCGACTGCCGAGACACTCATCTCATCCTCACATCATCTGCAACAGGGTGGTGAACATGTTATTGACGGTGGTTAGAACGTGGGCATTCGCGGTGTAGGACTGCTGCAGCGTCAGCAGATTGGTCATTTCCTGGTCGATGTTGACGCCAGACACGTCATTGAAACGCTTCTGCAAGGACGAGAGCACAACGTCCTGGCCTTGCTTGAGATTGGTGGCGGAACTCGCGGCTTCGCTTTGCTGGCTGATGACCTGCTGCAGGAACGTATTGATAGAGCCCGAGAAAGGCGTGGCTGCCGTTCCAATTCCGGTATTCGGCGAGAACGTCAGCGAGGAGGCGGTGAGCTGCTGATAGATGAAATCGGGGCGCGTGCTGTCGCCGGCGGCCGTCGTCGCCGAATATTTAACCAGGCTCGTTGGATCGGCAATGACCGCCGAATTGACGGCGATGCGGCCGGCAAGGCCGATACTTTCAGAGCCGGTCGAGGTTATGGCGCCGGTATAGGGCGCCGAGCCATCGGTGAACAGCGGCAGTTCAGGACTGCCGCCGGTCAGCGAGGTCGCCGTCGTCGTAGCGCTGACGGAATTGACCGTCGCAGTGACACCGGCATCGTCGAGGACTTCGAGCGTCGTGCCCGACGGATTTGAGGCCGTCAGCCCGTTCGCGCCAAACGCCGCGTTGATCTGCGAGACCACCGAACCGATGCCCCCGGAGAAATCGAGGCCGACAACGGTATCGTTCGGATTTGCGGTCGCGCTATTGGACAACGGCAGCGCAGACGGGTCGTCGACGCGAACAAACGTCAGCGTATGCTGGGTGTTGGTCGCCGTATCGGTATAGTTGACGGTGATGTTGTTGCCGGCCGACAGACTGCCGATATCGACATCGAAGCCGTTGGTGACGGGCGTGCCCGCCGTCGTCTTGTCCGATAGCGCGCTGGCCAGCCCGGCGGCCATTGCATCCACCTGATTCTGCGCCTGCACCAGATCCTGATCGCGCATCTGCACGTAGGCGGCAATCGTGCCCGAGCGAATGGCGTTGTCTTGAATCATGTCGATCTTGCTGCCGCTTATGGTGGTCAGCGTAATCGTACCGACGCCGCTCTGGGCCGGGTTCGCGCTCCACAGCGAGTTCGCCGTCATCGTGCCTTGCGCATTGAACGACAATGTCGCGGCCTTGGCGCCGACGAGTTCAACGCCAGAATTGGTGAAGACGCTGACCTGCCCCGTGGTACTCGGGATCACGCTGACGTCCATCAGCTGCGACAATTGATCGATGTAGGAATCGCGCTGATCCATCAGATTCGCTGTTTCGCTCGCACCTGCCGGCGCGGCCGCGATCTGATCATTGAGCGCGGCGATCTGGCTCATCGCATTGTTGGCCTGATTTACCGCGTTGGAAATTCCAAGCTCCGCGTTTTCACGCAGACTCTGGATACTGGTCGTCGTCTGATTGAGCTGCTGCGCCAGCAGTTGAGCGTTGCTCACGACCGCACTCTGCGCCGAGGAATTGTCCGGGCTGGTCGAGAGCGCCTGCAGCGAGCTGGTGAATTTGTTGTAGACCGTTTCCAGCGCGTCGGCGCCGCCCGGTTGGCCATAGAAACCCTGCAACTGCTGATACAGCTGCGCGCGCGTGTCGGCGTAAGAAGCGCCGGAATTCTCGGTCCGCAGCTGCTTTTGAATGTATTGATCGAGTTCGCGCTGGACGTCGGCCGTGCGGACGGTGACGCTGCCGCCAGCGGCAACCGCAATCTGGTTGAGGGTCTTGCGTGTGTAACCGGGCGTATTGGCGTTGGCGACGTTAGCCGACACCAGCGCCAGGCTCGCCTGGTTCGCCTGGAGGCCCGAAAATGCGGCCGAGAGTGCTGAGGTGAGACTCATGGGCCGGTCCGGCTACCGCGTTTGCGCTCCCGAACTCACCGCGATCAGCGGATGATGTTCAGGAGATCCTGCGACATCTGGTTTGCTGTCGTGATGACCTTGGTGTTCGCCGAATAGGCCTGTTGGGTCACGATCAGCTTGGTGAATTCAGTGGCGATGTCGGCGTTCGAGGCTTCTAGCGATTGCCCGACGATCGACCCCGACGCTCCGGCGAGTGCCGCTCCGGAATCCGCGGTTTCTTGATAAGCGCCGCCGTCCAGGCTTTTCAGATTGTCCGGGCTGTTGAAGTGCACCAGAGGGATTTGTGCGAGAGCGACAGCCTGACCGTTGGAGAACGTGCCCGTGATGTCGCCATTGCTGCTGACGGCAATCGACTGCAGCTGACCGGCGGCGTAGCCGTTCTGCTGCAGATTGTTGACCGTCGAGTTGCCGCTGGTTGCGGCGAATTGGGTGATCGAGCCGGTGGGACTGTTGACCGTCAAATTGCCGATTGAGATGCCGTTGATACTGACGTTGGGAAGTGTCAGCGTTGTGATCGGCGGATTGAGTTGACCGCTGGCGTCGAAGACAAAGTCCTGGCCGGCGTTTTGCCACGCCACCGTCGCGCCGCTTGCGCTCGAGTCCGTTTGATAAAACAGTTCCCAGGTATCCTGGCCGCCTTTGGCGATGCTGTCGGTTTTAGCCCAACGGAATTGCAGGCTGGCCGGGCTGCCGGCGCCGTTGTAGGCCGTGATGGAGCCACCGTCGATTGACTCGTTGACGAAGGTCGTCACGTCGCTGCCAACGACCGTGCCTGTTCCCGCCACCGTCGGATCGGTGCCGAAATCCGCCGGGTTGAGAAGTTCTGAGTTCGGAACCGACGCCTTGAAGGCGCTGGTCACCGGTTGCGTCGGCAGATTGATGCCGTACTGGATCGCCGTCGTTGCGCTAGCCGGCAAGAAGTTGCTTTGGAATTGCAGCGGAGCCGCAACGCTGCCGGACGGAACGCCCGTCGTGGGATCGATCGGCAGACCGGAGAGATAGTAGCCGGCGCCGTTGACGAGGTAACCTTGCGAATTCAGCGAGAAGTCGCCGCGCCGCGTATAGCTGTTGACTGCGCCGAAGATTGGGGTGTTGCCGCTGAAGCTCAGCGGCGGCTGGACGATAAAATAGCCGTCGCCATTGATGGCCATGTCGGTGCTGACCGTCGCGTTCTGGATCGCGCCTTGCACGGTATTTGTTGCCTGTGACGACGCGAGGACGCCGCCGGCGACTTGCTGCGACGGCACCGAGGCGGATGAAACGAGGTCCAGGAAACTCGTGTTGATGTCTTTGTAGGCGATGGTCTGGGAGTTGGCGATGTTGCCGGAAATATTCTGGATGGCGAACGACTGCGCCTGCAGACCGCCGACCGAAGTTGTAAGAGCACTGAACAGACCCATGGTTTCCTCTCCAATCGCGTCGCCCCGAGGGCGGAACGGGCAATCCCGCGCGGAGACCGTCGCAATCCCCGTGCCAGCCTATTTATTATGTAATATCAATATCTTATATGGATGCGGCAGGACCCGGGCCGGGCGCTTTCTGCCTCGAAGCGGCAGTTCTTGCCGGGCTCAGCCGCCGCGGGCAGCGCGCTCGATGGTGTCCTCGAGCATCGTGACGCAGGCGCGGTCGCGATAGAGCTTGTGCTTGTTGTCGGCGATGCGCTGGCGTACGGCGGCGCGCGCCTGAGGGTCGCGGGCGAGCTTGGTCGCGATCGCGACATAGTTGTCGAGCGAGCTTGCGATCAAGTCGGTGACACCCATCATCTGAAGGATCGCGGCGCTGTGGCTGCCGCGCATGGTCGTGCCGCGCACCGTAACGATCGGCAGATTGTGCGGCAGGCTTTCCAAAGCCGAGTTGCAGCCCGACCAACCGATGCTGTCGAGGAACACGTCGCACTGACCGATCGCCGAGACGAACTGGCTCTGGCTCAGCCGCGTGAGGAACACGATGTGGTCCGACGCTTTAAGCCCGACGGCGGCGAATGCGGCATCGAGCCGTTTCTTGAACAGTGCGTTCACCGGCGGACCGCCAGTGTGCCGGATGAAGATGAACTGGCAGTTGCCGGCGTCCTTGGCGATGCGTGCGAAGACCTGATCGTATTGCGGCAGATACTTGAATAGCGATTGCCCGCACCAGAATGCGGTTGCGCCCGGGCGCAAACCCAATTCGGCGCGTGTGATCGGCTTGGGCTCCGTCTCCACCGGCTCGTAGTAGATCGACAGGTTCGGCAGCCGTACTAATTCCTCGGTGTAGTGTTCAGCGCCGTCCCGCGGCTCCATCAGATCGCTGCTGAAGAAGCAATCGAGGCTCGACATGCCGCTGGTTTCCGGATGACCCCAGGAATTGCATTGCACGCGGGCAAGCCGTTGCGCGGCGAGCTGATACGTCACCGTGTCCATCCACAAGCCCGGATAGATCAGCACATGCGGCTTGTCGGCCAGGATATCGCGTCGCCAGCCGGCGATGTCCTGCGTCTTGTGCAAGAAATGATCGCACATCTTCGCTGCGGTTTCGGTTTCCGCATCGCGCCGCGCTCCCACGTGATAGCCGTAGATCTTGAACCGGCTGCGATCCACCTGGCTGATCCAGCCTTTGATCGGAATCTTCCAGTTGGAATGCAGATAAAAGAAGCTTGAGACGACGCCGACGCGGATCGGCTCACCGGGCGCCGGCTGCGGCAATTCTGTCGGCGGACCATAGCGCTCATTGATGATCGACTGCACCATCGCGCCATAGCGCGCCTGCAGATCGCGGTCGTTTTGACCCTGATAAGCCAGCAGGAACGGTTGCTTTACGGTGAGCGCCTTGACCAGATCGCCGCGAACCCGACCGGCGGCGACATCGTCGCACAACGCATTCAAGCTCTGCGAATAGGCCGCGCGCCGGCGGCCGATTTCAGCTTCATCGGCATAAAGGATGGGCAATTCTGCAAAGCACGCGGCAAAGCGCGCCTCGGCGAAATCCGGCTTGATCGCCAGCGCCTTACGAAAATCCTCGCGCGCATCATCGTTGCGGTTGAGATCGATATAGATCGAACCACGGTGAAAATAGGGCTCAGGATCGTTCGGGTTAGCCGCAAGCGCGCGTTCGAAACCGGAAAGCGCCTCATCAAAACGCTCGAGCGTGCAGAGCATGCGCGTGCGGTTGATGTGCGCCTCGGAAAGCCGAGGATCGATCGCAAGCGCGCGGTCGTAGGCGGCGAGCGCCTCTTTGTGGTGCGTCTGCGCTTCCAGCACGGCACCGCGATTGTTGTGCGCTCTGGCGTAATTCGGCCGCAGCGCCAGCGCGCGGTCGAAGCATTTCAGCGCCTCGTCGAAACGGCCGAGCGTGCGCAGCGACGAACCTAAATTGTAGTGCGCTTCCGCATAGTCAGACTTGAGCGAAATCGCCTTGCGGAAGCTCTCCAGCGCTTCTTCGTCGCGGCCGAGCGCGGCAAGCGCGGCGCCACGGTTGTTATGCGCGTCGGGAAATTTCGACTTCTGCTTGATCGCGGCGTCGAAATTCTCGACCGCTTCGGCGTGGCGGCCGAGCGCATTGAGGATGAGGCCGTGGTTGAGCAGGACCTGCGGCGACGGCTTGCGGTCGCCGCGCATCGCCGCTGTGACCATCTCGAGCGCGGCCGCCAACTCGCCTTTGGCGAGCTTGATCAACGCCATCATCTGCAAGGCGTCGTGGTGGTCGGGGCGCGCCGCCAGCACTTCGGCGTAGAGCCGCTCGGCTTCCGGCAGCCGTCCCTGGTGATGGAACTGCAACGCCTGCGCCAACGCTTGCGCCACGTTCGAAGCGGGGGCCTTGGGGAGCGGGTTCGGCATCTCGGACCTTAAGCCCGAGAGGTACAAAATACCGCGCTGAGTCGTCCAGTCCAGCTAGGAATTGCCCGTCCCGGCAGCCGGCTCGAATTTCAGCGCGATGCCGTTCATGCAATAGCGCAGGCCGGTCGGCTTCGGACCGTCATTGAAGACGTGGCCGAGATGGCCCTCGCAGCGGTGACAATTCACCTCGGTGCGGACCATGAAGAACGATCGGTCGGCCTTTTCCGAGACCGCATTGTCGAGCGGCCTGTAGAAGCTCGGCCAGCCGGTGCCGCTGTCGAATTTGGTGTCGGACGAGAACAGCGGCAGATCGCAGCCTGCGCAGGCGAATGTACCCTTGCGCTTCTCGTGATTGAGCGGGCTTGTGCCGGCGCGCTCGGTGCCGTGCTGGCGCAGGATGTTGTACTGCTCGGGCGTCAGGCGCTTTTTCCAGTCGGCGTCCGAGAGCTTGCGCCAGTCGATGTCCTGCGCGGTCGTCGTCATGAGCTCAGCCTTCACCGATTGTTTCGGAATGGCGAGTGCGCAGAACGCGAGTCCCGCCGGCAAGAATGTGCGCCGCGACATCATGAGTTGTCTCCCGGCTTGTGTGCGCCCCAAATCTGCTCGATGCGCTGATCGCGCCCGCAGTTCCAGCGGTAGAATTTGTATTTGGTCGGATTTTTGACGTAGAAGTCCTGGTGATATTCCTCGGCCGGATAGAACGGGCCGGCAGCGCCGATCTCGGTGTAGATCGGTTTCTTCAATTCGGCTCCGACCTTTTTCTTCGACTCCTCAGCGAGTTTTCGTTCCTCGTCGGTTCGCGTGAAGATCGCGGTACGATACTGATGGCCGTAGTCGCAGAACTGGCGGTCCTGCACCGTCGGATCGATGTGATGCCAGAAGTAGTCGAGCAGCTTGGCGTAGCTGACCTTCTGCGGGTCGTAGATCACCCACACCGACTCGGCGTGGCCGGTGCCGCCGGCCGACACCTGCTCGTAGCTCGGATTGGCGACCGTGCCGCCGGTGTAGCCCGACGTGGTCGAGATGACGCCCGGCACGTGGTCGAAATCGCTTTCCACGCACCAGAAGCAGCCGCCAGCGAACACCGCGACGGCCTGCCCGGCTTGCGGCTGGGGCAGCTTCGCCATCTGCGCCTGCGCGGCGCCAAGGCCGGCCAGGAACAGCGCAAGACCAAGCAGCAGACGGCGCATCGGCATCCCTCCGAGTTCGTTGGCGTCATCTCATATACGGTCCGCATCAGATAGGTATTCAACTTCCCATCACCAATGCATCACGGTTGTGCGACCGGCCGCCTTGCCGCAGCGCCCGCGGCTGCTAGTGTGGCCTCGAAAACACGAGGAATTCCATGCGTTTTGAAGGCACCAAGGGCTATGTGGCGACCGACGATCTCAAGGTCGCGGTCAATGCCGCGATCACGCTGGAGCGGCCTTTGCTGGTCAAAGGCGAGCCCGGCACCGGCAAGACTGTGCTGGCGCTCGAGATCGCCAAGGCGCTCGGCGCGCCGCTCTTGGAATGGCACATCAAGTCGACCACCAAGGCGCAGCAGGGCCTCTACGAATACGACGCGGTGTCGCGGCTGCGCGACAGCCAACTCGGCGACGAGCGCGTCAAGGACATCCGCAACTACATCAAACGCGGCAAATTGTGGGACGCCTTCGTCGCCGACGAGCGCCCTGTCCTGCTGATCGACGAGATCGACAAAGCCGACATCGAGTTTCCCAACGACCTGTTGCAGGAGCTCGATCGCATGGAGTTCTTCGTCTACGAGACCGGTGAGACAGTCAAAGCGCGCCGCCGCCCGATCGTGGTCATCACCTCCAACAACGAGAAGGAATTGCCGGACGCCTTCCTGCGCCGCTGCTTCTTCCACTACATCCGCTTCCCCGACGACGACACCATGCGCGCGATCATCGAGGTGCATTTCCCCGGCATCAAGCAGCGCCTGGTGTCGGAAGCGCTCAAGCTGTTCTACGAGATCCGCGAGGTGCCCGGCATGAAGAAGAAGCCGTCGACCTCGGAACTGCTCGACTGGCTCAAGCTCCTGATGGTCGAGGACATCGGGCCGGAACTCCTGCGCGAGCGTGACCCGAAGAAGCTGATCCCGCCGTTGCACGGCGCGCTGATCAAGAACGAGCAGGACGTGCATCTCTTTGAGCGTCTCGCCTTCATGGCGCGGCGCGACGGGCGTTGACCTTTCCGCTTGATCATTGCCGGGCTTGACCCGGCAATCCATGAGGCTGGGCCGAAAACCGGAGTCGTAAGATTTATCGTGCTGAGCTTCATCATGGATGCGCGGGTCAAGCCCGCGCATGACCGTGGAGAGGTCCAGGCGCGCGCCATCGCCCCTCTTCTTTGCGGCGCGGGGGCACCGCGCCAAATCCCGCGGTTCAGATCGCGCCGTAAAACACCATTCGCGCCATGTGGATGACCAGGTACCAGCAGGCGGCCCACAGCGTCGTCGAGATGACGATCACCGGCAGGAACGTCGTGAAGATGGCGAGCCGCTTGGACGCTCCCTCATAGGTCCGCGCGTAAGCAACCGCGTTCGCGATCTGGCAGAGCGGCAGGGCGAGCATGGTCAAGACCTCTTCCGGCACGCGGCCGAATGACGGAGCGCCGTACTTTTCGTCCATGCTGGCCTGCGTCGGCCAAAGCCAACGGAGACGGCGGTTCGACATTGGGGATTGGCCTTTTTCCCTGGTGACTCGGACGACGCGTTTCTAGTGCGTTTCCGGATTGCGGCGCGGAAACTTCGGCGGCGGCGGTGGTTCGGCGGGGACCGCGGGAGGAGAATAGGCCACGAGCAGAAACCGGATCAATATGTTGACGACGGTGTAGGTGACGCCAACGACAAGGAATTTGGCAATCGCCCCGACCGGCTTGAGATAAAGGCCTGCCAACAGCGTAACGGTGATCGACAGCACGCTGATCAGGAACTCGCGCGTCCTGTCGAAATCACGCTCGAGCGCGGCCAAGCGCTTCTCGACATCACCTCTTTCGACCGTCGCAGCAGGCTTGGGCGGCCCAGCCACGCGCCGCGCCAGGTTCTCGCCGACCGCAAAGACGTAGGCGAAGCCGAGCACGCTCGCGATCGTCCACACCACGTCCCACATCGCCGTCAGTCCGTCTGCTCGGGCTTGCGGCGGCCGAACGACTGCTGCGGCTGCTCGCCATGCGAGAATGGCCGGCGCTCGTGCACGGGTTGCGTCTCCGGCGGCGGCTCGTCCAGCGGCGGCGGCACCGTCGGCGTGACGAGATGATGCGGCGGCGCGACAAGCTCGGCCTGCACCGTCGCTGCGGCCGTGTAGGCGCCCTGCTCGGCTTCCGCGACCTTGGCGATGGCGGCAAGCGCCGCGGTCTGCCGCGTCTTGAGCCTGGCCTTGGCCTCGGCGCGCATGCGCGTGCGCTCGGCGCGGCGCTCGCGCGCCCGCTCACGGTAGCGCGCCAAGTCCTGCTCGACGCGGTTGACCGGCCGGCTGCCCCAATAAAGCCCCTGCGCAATGGCGCGGCCGAGCTTGCCGCCCGCCCACACCAGCTCGTAAGGCGCAAACAGCCGCCAGGTCTCGTCGCTCTCGACGATGCCGCGCGCGATCAAGTCGCCCGCCATCGCCGTGGTGTTGAGCCCCTGCCCGCCGAAGCCGCTGGCCACCCACAGGCCCGGCTCGATCTGGCCGACCTGCGGCATGCGGTGGATGGCGCGGCCGAGCGTGCCACGCCAGATATTTGCGATCTCGATCTTGCCGAGCGCCGGGAAGTTGCGGCTGATGTCGTTGGCCAAAGAGCGCGCGACCGATCGCTCTTCCGCGTCCCACAGCCGCACGCGGCCGCCCCATTGCAGCCGGTTGCCGTCGACGATGCGGTAGTGGTTGTCGGCATGGTCGGTGTCGCTGACCGCGCCCTCGAAGCGGATCACCTCGTTGAGCACCGGGATCGGCTCGGTCACCAGCACGTAGGTCGTGATCGGCAGCAGCGTGGCGGCGAGCTGCGGCATTAATTCGCCGAGATGCACATTGGCGGCGAGCACGACATGCGGCGACCGCACCCGCGCTTCCGGCGTATCGATGCGCTTGCGCACGCCACCGACATCGATCGACAGCGCCGGCGTCTCCTCGAAGATGCGCACGCCGGCCTTTTCGGCGTCGGCGGCGAGGCCGAGCGCATAGTTGAGCGGATGGATGTGAAACGCCTTCGGGTAATACATGGCGGCGAAGTAGCGCGGGTTCGGCAGCGTCTCGCGCACCCGCGCGGTGGGCCAGGCTTCAACCTCGGCGCCGATCCAACGCAGCCGCTCGGTATTGGCGCGGACGGTGCCGTCATCGTCCGTCTTGGAAACATGCAGCCAGCCGGACACCGGGTTGACGCCCGGCATCCCGGTTTCCTCGATGGCGCGGCGGACATACTCGACGCCGTCCTTCGACAGTGCATAGAGATGCTTGGCGTGGTCGAGGCCGATGCGCTCGACCATGGTGTTGACGTCTTCGTGGAACCCCGGCAGCACGAAGCCGGAACTGCGCCCTGAGGCCGCCCAGGCCACACGACCCGCCTCGAGCACCGCGACCGACCAGCCGCGCTTGGCGATCTCGCGCGCGACGGTGAGGCCCGCGAGACCGGCGCCGACGACGCAGACATCGGTATCGATGTCATAGGTCAGCTTGCCGTGGTCGGTGCTTGCAACCCGGGTCGTCTCGTACCAGCTATCGGCTGTGGTTTCGCCGTCGTCGCTCATTGCCTAACCGCGTCTAAACCCTCGCGGGCCGCATGCTAAACTGCCGCAAATTCGAAATCGACCACCCAAAAGACGATTGATGCGCCGACTGTTGCTGTTTCGCCATGCAAAAGCCGAACGGGGCGTGCCCGGCACGCCGGACCGCGACCGCGCGCTGATCGACCGTGGCCGCAAGGATGCGGCCAGGATCGGCGCCTATATGGCGAGTCATCATCTGCTGCCCGACCGCGTCTTTATTTCGCCGTCCGCGCGCACGCAGGAGACCTGGAAGGCCTGCGCCTCGGCGCTGAAGAAGGAGCCCGGCGCGACGTCTGTGGAAAAGCTCTACGACGCCACCCAGCACACCATTTTTGGCGTGATCAAGGACGCGCCCGCCTCGGCCCATACGCTGATGATCGTCGGCCACAACCCGGGCCTGCACGAACTGGCGCTGATGCTGGTTGCCTCCGGCGACGTCGAGGCGCGCGAGCGGCTGCGCGAAAAGCTGCCGACGTCCGGGTTGGTGATCATCGATTTCGCCTTCGACGACTGGAACAAGCTGCACCCGCAGTCGGGCCGGCTGGAGCGCTTCGTTAGCCCTAGGTCGCTGGAAGCAGCGGCGAATTAAGGCAGCACGGCTCTCTCAACGCCTACGAAAAAACGTGGCATGATTGCGCCGCTCTGGGAGGGGCGCGGTCATGTACAAGCAGATCCTTGTGCCGGTCGATCTTGCCGATACCGACCTGGCAAAGCCCGCGGTTGTAACCGCGGTGTCGATGGCAAAAGCCGCCGGCGGCTCGGTGCGGCTGGTCAACGTGCTGCCGATGACGCCGGTGATGCTCGCCGAATACGTGCCGCCGGATTTCGACGTGCAGCAACGCAAGTCCTCGGAAGAGGCGCTCGGCCTCATAGCGCGCGAATGCGGGCTCGATGCTGCGCACGTGTCATCGACCGTGCGGCAGGGCGGCATCTATCACGAAGTGCTGGAAGAGGCGAAATCGATCAATGCCGATCTGATCGTGATGAGTTCGCACCGGCCGGCGATGCGCACCTACTTCCTCGGCTCCAATGCCGGGCACGTGGTGCGCTACGCCAAATGCTCGGTGCTGGTGGTGCGGAACTAGACCGCCCGGCCATGGCCAGCGCGACGAAACCGCTGTTGCGTCTCGCGCTGTTGTTCGCCGCCAGCTACGGGCTGCTGTACTTCTCGTACAAATACGACATGCCGCGCAGCGGCGGCGCCGATTTTTTCCATTACTACAAGATGTATCTGTCGCCGCTCGACTTCACCGCGGCGCCCTCGCCCTTCGTCTATCGCCAGCTCAGCGCCATCGTGACGCATTGGGTCTATGCGGCGCACATCTATTACCCGAACACGATCTGGTTTCAGGAGGCGGGCTATGACCAGCACGTTTTCTTTGCGGCGCTGCTGACCAATTATTTTTTCCTGGTGCTGACGGCCTGGGTGGTCGGCGCCATCGTCGAGCAGCTCGGTGAAAGCCGCTTCATGCCGGCGACGCTGGGCGGACTGCTATGCCTGCTGTCGTTCGAGACGCAGGTCTCGGTCATCACCGGGCTCACCGAAGGCCTGAGCTGGTTTCTGCTGTCGCTCGCCTTCCTGTTTTATCTGCGCCGCAACGCGCTGCCGCTTGCGGTCATCCTGACGCTGGCGATCGTGCAGCGGGAGACAATCCTCATCGTCTTCGCCAGCATCTCGGGGATTGCGCTCGTGCTGCGGCCGGAAGACCGCCGCTTCAACGGCTTCGTGTTTCTCGGCTCGCTGATGTGCTGCGTCGCCTATCTGGTGATGCGCATCAAGATCGTGCCCGCCGCCGGCGCCGCGTTCCAGACCGACCCGTTGGCCCTGTTCGATCACCTGAAGCACCTGCACGTCGCGCGCGATCTGCTGCTTCAGGGCTTCGCCTCACAAAACCTGCTGTGGCTGTTTCTCGCCGCGGCCTTCATCGCCGCCGACCGGCGGACGTGCACCTATTGGCTTCCCGTGCTCACCGGCACGTTCCTGGTGCTCGTCGTGGTTTTGCTTGCAGCGGCGAGCCCCAACAATGTCGGCCGCATCGTTGCGATCCTGCACCCGGTTCTTGCGGCCTTCGTCGCGGTCGCTTGCGCCCGGCTCGAACGCACGGCCTAAGAAAAAGAGGCCGCCCGAAGGCGGCCCCTTCCGTTGCCTCAATCGCTGCCTCAATCAGTGCTGGCTGAGGATGCCGAAGTCGTTCGGTGATACCGGCGCCGGGTCGGCGGCGTAGGCGTCGGCGCCGCCGACGTCATGCCGCGCGCGCTGCATGTGGCGCTCGGCGGCCTGCTGGTGCTGGCGGGCGGCGTAATAGGCGTTGCGTTCGGCGAGCGTGTCCCGCTCCTGGGCGAAAGCGGGCGCTGCCGCCGCGGCGGCGGCAAGCAAAGTGGCGAGGGCAAGCTTGGCGAGGGTCTTCATGGGAGGGCTCCAAGAGTTGGCGATGTGATCGGCAAGATGAATCTCTTGCTGGGCCCTATCTCGCGCTGCAACGCATCACACTCAACCAACATCAATGTCACGGAATGCGCGGCCGGATTTCACGTTCGCGCGATTGCGAGCAAGAATTTCCACGCGCACGCGGCGATAGATGCCGTGTGCGGCCAAATCGTCCGCGGCGGAGAAAAATCATTCGCGTTGCACGTACCGGAATGCCGCCGAATGGCTCGCATGCGCGGCGCGCGGGCTTGATCCCGAATAAGCCGCGATCAGGTCGGCGGCATCAGATCGGCCGGCAAGGCATCGACGCGGTAGAGCCGCGGGCGGTTACGACGAAAGTAGTCTCCGCCACGCCACAGGAAGAGCGCGAAGAAGGCGGCGATGAACAGCGCGCCGCCGGTGGCGCCTTGTTGCAAGGCGCGGGCGATCAAGATCGCCAGCGCGACCGACGTGACAATGAATACGGCAAGACCCGGCCAGTATTGCATCGGGCTCGTGCCCTGCTCGAAATGCGCGTGTGTGTTCGCTTGCGCCAGGCGCCGGTGAAGCGCCGCGACGAATACCGCGTAAGGCTGATCGAGCCGCTCCTGCACCACCATGCTTTTCCATGAGCTCGACATGATGACGAGCTTCGGCGTGCCCTCGGCCCAGATTTCGGTGACGAAGCGGCGCGACTGCAGGTTCGCCGGCCGGAACGACAGCCGCACGCGCGTGACGTCGCGGCACAAAACACGGCCAGCCTTGCGGCCGACGAGCCATTCGAGCCCCTGCGCGCCAAGACGGAACTCATAGGGCGCGCCGAGCAAAGAAGGTCGATAGGTGTAGGCGAGATCCTGTGACGGAACCGCGCGGTCCTCGCTCATGCGCAGCTTTCGGCCAATTCGCGCCCGATTCCGGCCATTAACCATGATCGCGGTCGGCGCATAATCGCGTTAAATGCCGTTTGTCCGCGTGTTTCCATCAGCAAAGGTATATAATATCTTAAGCGCAAAGGGCGCGGGTTTTCGTGGCGTCGGGGTTGGGAGGCGTTTGTCATGGCGAAGTTCACTGAGCTGTTCGGCCGCAGGGACGAACCGGGCCCGCTCGCCCGGCGGCCTGGCGGACAGGGGAACGGCAATGGTAACGGCGGCCACATCAGCGTCGAGAATTTGTCCGACATCGGCTCCCGCATCGGCGAGGAAAACGAAGAGTTGCGCAGCCTGCTCACCGATACCGGGCGCAAGATCGGCGAGCTCGAAGAACTCAAGCAGGCCTTCGATAAGCTGGTCGTCCCTTTCAACTCGACGCTGCGCGCGCTCGAGCAGGAAAAGTCGCAGACCATCAGCCTGACCGGCATGCTCGATGAGGCCCGCGCCTCCTACGAGACATTGCGCACAGAATTCTACCAGATTGAGCGCAAGGCGACCGCGCTCGAAGCCGAATCCGAGCGCCTCAAAGAGGACCTCGAACTGTCGCGCGAGCAGGGACGCGCGCTGGAAAGCACTGGCATTGAGCTCTCGAACGAGATCACCGCGCGGGCTGCGCAGATCGCCGAGCTCGAGCGTCAATTGGCGCAGGAGACGAGCCAACGCCGCTCGTTGAGCGAGAACCGCCGCACCTTGCAGGAGCAGCTCGACGGCGCGGAAAAGCGCATCGTCGAACTCGAGGGCGAGCTTGCCGCCGCCCGCGAGAAGCTCGCGCTCTTGGAAGACGAGAAGCGCTCCCTGCAGATGGCGGTTGACCAGGGGCTCAATGAAATCGCCCGCCTCACCCGCCGCCTGACCGAGAGCGAGAACACGCTGACCGCGACCCGCGCCCAGCTCGGCAAAGTCGAGGCGAGCTTCGCGGAGGCTTATGCCGAGCGCGGCCGTCTATCCGCCGCCCTCGACGAAGCCAAGGAAGCGCATCAGTCCGAGCGCAATTCGCTCAACATGCGGCTCGACGCGCTGCAGTCGCGCGCCGCGACCGCCGAGCGGCTGCTGGCGGAAGCACGGCAGAACCTGATCGCCCGCACCGAGGAAGTGCGCGCCTTCGACCGCAAGTCGGTGGAAGCGACGATCTCCCGCAACAACTCGGAAAAACGCCTGGCCCAGATCGAAGCGAGCCACGAGGCGCGCGAGCGCCAGATCAAGGATCACGAAAGCGCGCGCGCGGCGCTGTCCGAACGCAACAATGCGCTGACCAAGACGCTGAAGACCCGCGAAACCGCGCTCGCCCGTGCCGAGGAGCGCATCGCCTCGCTCACCGAGCGCAACGCGCATTTGGAAGCCGACGTGCAGGTGTCCCGCACCAACATCGAAAAGCGCGTCGAGGAACTCAACGCCTCGCTGCAGCGCGAGCGGATGGAGCGCGCGGTGGTGGAAGGCGCGCTCGAAGCCGCGCGCAAGGACAATTCGCGGCTGCAGAGCGAGGTCGCGGCGCTGCGCTCGACGCTGCGTCGCGGAGCCCCGCTCGCGGTGCAATCGGCGCCGGAGGAGAGCGAGCCCTCGCCCCAGCCGCGCAAGGTCGAAGCGGTCCAGGCCGCGCCGGCGGGCAAGGCTTAGCCCAACCTCCTCTTTCGAAAACGTGGAACGCGGGACGCAGGTCCCGCGTTTTTCGTTTGGAAAAGTGGAGGTAGCATGTTCACGCGCATTTTAACCGCCGCAGCAATGACCGCCGTTCTGGCGGGGCCGACTTTCGCGCAGCAGGCAGACGGCGCGACCGGCTTCGTTCAGGCCCAAAATGTCGGCGGGGATTGGCGCGGCACCAAGTTGATCGGCGCCAGCGTCTACGGCTCGGACAATGCGTCGATCGGCGAGATCAGCGACGTGCTGATCGGCAGCGATGGAAAAATTCATGCGGTGGTGGTCGGCGTCGGCGGCTTTCTCGGCATTCCCGACAAGGACATCGCCATTCCATTCCAGGCGCTGTCAATTACGCGCGGGCCGGCAAGCGGCGCAATCGACAAAGTCACCGTGAAATATTCAAAGCAGCAGTTGCAAGACGCGCCGCGTTTCGCTCTGGATCAAATGTCGAGCCCGCAGACGATCGGCGCCGGCGGCGCGCGACCGCCCGATCACCAGTGATCGCCGCAGGCCTTTAGCACCGGCTCGACCGCGCTGCGGAAGTTCGCCATCGGGAAGACGCGCGCAAAATCGCCGACGCTGAGTTTGAAGAAGTCCTTGGCCTGCGCCATCGTCCAGAGGTCGAAAGTCGGGTCATGCTTGAGCACGACTTCCGTCGGCCCGGTGATATACCCGCCAGAGGGCGACGGTTGCTGGCCGCTATCGGGCAACGTCATCACGTCGATGCCCTGCCCTGCGCTCCACTTCGCCTGCGGCAACTGGAAAGCGATCAGGAGTTTCTTCTGCCCGGTGCTGCAGATGACCGACAGCTCCGAGCCGTCATTGTGCTTGAAGCTGGCAACGACGTCATCGCTGGCCGATTGCGTTGTCCATTCCTGCTTTTTCGGCGGCAGCGGCACCGGCCGAATGACCGCCGCCGGGATCGAGGCCTTGGGCTCAGGCAGCGGCACAGGCCTGATGGATGCCGTCGCAAATTGCTCGGCGTGCGCCGCCGATGACGCGATAAACCCGATCAGAACGGCTGCGGCGATCGACGCGGGTCGCATAGCTAGCCCCAATAGCCTTACCCGACTTCGCTAGTGCAGCATCCGCGTTAACCCCGGTCAAGCCAGGGCTGTGGGCGAATCGCCCTGCAACCGCCCCTTGCCATGCGCGCCCCGGCGGCAGGAGGATTGTGAAGGTGCCGGCACCGCCGGTATCGAAGTCCGGACACGGGAAGCCGGACATTTAGGGGAGAGATATCGCCATGCTGACACGACGAGGATTCGCGGGCGTTGCGACCTGCTGGATCTGCGCGACACCGGTTGGCTTCATGGCCACCGACGCTTCGGCCCAGGGCGCGCCGCCCCCAACTCCGGGGCTCAAGCGGAAAATTCTGTCGCAAACCGACGGGCCGATGGCCGGCTATGTGACGGTCATTGCCGAAGTGGAAATCGAGCCGGGCGTCATGGTCGGACGCCACACGCATCCGGGGATCGAATCCGGCTATGTCGTCGCCGGCGAGATCGAATTGCCGGTGCAGGGCGTGCCGACGCGCAGCCTGAAAGCGGGCGACGGTTTCCAGATTTCCACCCAATACGCCGCATGCCGGCGCCAAGAACGGCGGCCAACTGACGAAGGTAGTCAGCACCTACGTGGTCGAGAAGGGCAAGCCGCTCGCCTCACCCGCCTGATCGGCGCGCAAGAGCAGTGGAAAGGCCGCCGCAAGGCGGTCTTTCTGTTTGAGCATGCTGGTTTGCGCGGCCGGCGCCGCCTATATGTCGGCCATGCGCAAGGTCCTCCTGTTCACGCCTTTGTTCGCCATCCTGGCCGCATCCATCTGGTTCGCGGGCGGCGCCTGGGAACACCTCAACGGCGATGCCATCCCGATGTACGGCTGGGCCGCAATTGCGGGCGGCGTGCTGTTTTCCCTGCTGGTCGGCGGCGGACTAATGGCGCTGGTGTTCTATTCGAACCGCCACGGTTACGACGATTTGAGCGGCGGCGATGGCGAAGGCCACTAACCGGCCATTTCGGAATGGCTGACGGGCGCGCACCCCATATCGCCCGGCCGAGAGAGGCGCTATCACTACGCCACCTCACGCCATCGGAAGAGCCATGAACAAGACCGTCGTCCAGGAACAATTTGGCAAGACCGCCGCGCACTATCTCACCAGCAAGCCGCACGCCAAGGGTAAAAGCCTCGAACTGCTGGTCGATCTCACCAAGCCGCAGAAGGACTGGCGCGTACTCGACGTCGCGACCGGCGGCGGCCATGTCGCCTACACCTTCGCGCCGCATGTCGCGCGCGTCTGGGCGACCGACATCACGCAGGAGATGCTCGATCAGGCCAAGGCCGAAGCCGACAAGCGCGGTTTCAAGAATTTCCGCGTCACCTACGCCAAGGCCGAGGCGCTGCCGTTCGAGGACGAGACTTTCGATCTGGTGACCTGCCGCATCGCGCCGCACCACTTCGACTCAATCCCGCAATTCCTCAGCGAAGTGCACCGGGTGCTCAAGCCGGGCGCACTGACCGCGCTGGTCGACAACGTCGTGCCGGCCGGCAGCGTCGGTGACTATATCAACGCCTTCGAGCGGCTGCGCGACCCGAGCCATCTGCGAGCTTGGACCATGGAAGAATGGCGTGACGCGCTCGGCAAGGCCAAGCTCGCGATCACGCACGAGGAACAGATCTACAAGACGATGGAATTCAAGAGCTGGGCGGCGCGCTATGACGACGTCATGAAGGCGCTGCTGCGCGGCATGCTCACGCAGGTGACGCCGGCGGTGAAGGCGGTGCTCGACCCGCAAGAAACGAAAGACGATTTCACCTTCCGCCTGTGCGAAGGCCTGTTCATCGCCAAACGCACCTAATGCAAAACCGCCGGCCCTTGCGGCGCCGGCGGTTCACAGCAGGCTAGTGCTCGGCGAGCAAACTATCGACCGGCATCGCGGCCGCAATTTTTTCAGCCTTCTTCACTGCAGCAACCTTCGGCTTGGCCGGCGTTGCCGGTTTGGCTGCGGCGGCGGGAGCCGTCGTGCCGGTCGTAACCGCAGGCGTCGCCGCGGCCATCTTCTTCTTGCCGTGATGCGCGACGCGAACCGGCTTTTCGTCCGGAGCCCACATCCAGCCGTTGTTGAACGCCTCGTTGACCAGCCAGCCGCCGACGATCGGAATGACGCAGGAGCCGACCAGCGTATAGGCCTCGCGATAGGTCAGCGGACGGTTGAGCACCGCCGAGGCAACCATCGGCGCGGTGGCGACGCAGCCGACCGTGGTCAGGACGCCGGCACTAAGCGCGGAGATGCCGGCATGCGCGGAATTCCACTTCGCGTCGAAATGATTGATGCCGAAGAACACCACGGTCCAGGCGCCGCCGACCCAGAAATTGGTGGCGTCGACGGTCGGATTGATCGGCTTGCGTTGCTGGGCACCGGCAGGATGAGACGCAAAAACAATAGCCGCCAAGACCGCAGCGAGCACAACGAACTTACGCGACATTACCTGTCTCCCTGGCCGACGGGGCCGAAACGTCAGACCGGTTATTGTGGTGAGGCCTTATCGAGCGGCGTCATCGTAGGCGAAGGCGGGTGGCCTGGTGGGCCGGCCACAAAAGTTAACCACAAAGATTTGGCCGCAACCATTGGCTGGCCGGCTCGTGTACTTCGTCGGCGATTTGCTGTGGCCAAAGCGCAACCACACACGAACGGTGCAGCCGCGGCGCTTGCGATCATGCTTCAAGCGACTGATCGCGCGACGGATTTCGAGATTAACCACCCGTTTACCACCGCCGTTCAGATTCCGTTAGGGAACGAGTTTTTCAGTGATTTCGGCGTCGCTTTCAGCCGGGCGGATCGGCCAAGGGGGATCACTGCAATGAAAAAATTCGGGGCATTTCTCGCCCGCAAGCCCGCCGAAGCTGCCCTCGCGCCAACACCCGGCGGCACCACCTTGCCCGACAACCCTCTTGAGCTCGACGAGGAGCTGTTTTCGGCGATCGGCGCCCAGATGGGCGGCGAGAACGAGACGCTGCGCAACCTGCTGCTCGACGCCAACGCCAAGATCGGCGAGCTCGACACCATCAAGGACGCCGTCGGCCGGCTGGTCGACCCGGTCAGCAAGACGCTGCGCGCGATGGAATCCGAGCGCTCCGAGAAGCTCGCGCTGCAGACCGTGCTCAACAACACCCGCACCGCCTACGGCAAGCTGCGCAACGAACTCACCGAGTATGAGAAGAAGCTTGGAGCCTCGCAGAGCCTGTGCGACGACCTGCGCCACGACCTCGCCAATACGCAGAACCTGCTCCGCACAGCGGAAGCGACGCGCGCCGAGATCGCTATCGACATCGCCGCGCGCCGCGCGCAGGTCGCCGACCTCGAGGCGCAACTCGCCCAGGAGACCGGCGAGAACAAGGCGCTGCGCGAAGAAAACCTGCGGCTCAACGAGCGGCTCGATGCCGCCAACAAGCGCATCATCACGCTCGAGTCCGAGCTCAACAAGTCGCGCCAGAAGCTCTTGATGGCCGAGGACGAGAAGCGCGCCCAGCAGGTGCTGCTCGACAAGGCCGGGGCCGAAGCCGCGCGGCTGTCGCGCAAGCTTGCCGAAACCGAGGCCACGCTCAACGCCGCGCAAGGCCGGTTGCGGCACCTGGAAGCCAACTTCGCCGAGATCTCGATCGAGCGCAGCCGGCTTGCCGGCGCGCTCGACGAAGCCAACGAGCGCAACGAGCACGAGCGCGCCAATCAGCGCGCCCGTTTCGAGGCGCTGCAGGCGCGCGCCGGGGCCAGCGAAAAGCTGCTCGGCGAGGCGCGCGAGCACCTCTTGGCGCGCGCCGAGGAAATTCGCGACTTCGACCGGCGCATGTCGGCGACCGCACTCGAACGTGACGGCCTGCAGACCAAGGTCGCCGAACTCGACGCCGACCGTCTCCGCCGCGAATCCGAATTGAAGGAACTCGAGCATGCCAAGGCGACGCTGATCGACCGCAGCGCGGCGCTGGCGCGCGCCTACAACGCCAAGGAAGCAGCGCTCGAGCGCGCCGAGCAGACGATCGCCGCGCTCAACCAGCGCCTCGAGTCGATCGAACTGGTCAACGCCGCCGACAAGCTGGCGGCCGAGCAGACCATTGAAGAGCTGAAAACCGCGGTCAAACGCGAACAGCTCGAACGCTCGGTATCCGACGGCGCACTCGAGACCGCCCGCAAGGATTTCGCCCGCGTCGCGCGCGAGGTCATGGCGCTGCAGCGCAATCAGGCCTCGCTCGAGGCGCTGGCGCAGCCGCGCGCTGCCAACGCCGCCTGACATTCATTACGAGGGGGATGGGCATCGCCGGGCCGAAAGGTCCGGCGATTGCTTTTTGCGGAACGACTTACCGCGCAATTGATTTAGCGCAATGAGCGGTTGTGGGGACGCGGTAGTTTTTCCCCGCTCATCCCGGCGGGGGCGCCGAGAGTTCGTGCAATGCCATACCGTATCAATAACGACCTGCCACCGCCGGTGCGCCATCACCTGCCGGACCACGCCCAGGACATCTACCGCGAAGCCTTCAATCACGCCTACGCCGCGCACGCCGGCGAAGCCGATCGCGAGCGGCGCTCGCACATGATCGCCTGGGCGGCGGTGAAGCGGACCTTCGAAAAAGCCGGCGATATGTGGGTTCCACGCGAGGGCGCCTCCCCTTAGCGCCAAAACAAAGAAGGGCCGCCCTTCACGGGCGACCCTTCCATTGTCAGGCCGTGGCCCGGTTGCGCGGGCGATCTCCTGCCCTGCGCGCGTGAGCCGGTGATGATCAGGTCATCCGGCTAAGTCACCTGCTTTGGACCTCGGCAGAGGCGAGGATCCAGTTCAAGTATGCCGGCGACCGCGGCGATAGACAATGAGACACTGGATCACCTCCTTTCGGTTGTTAACGGTGCGACCACTATAGAGGCGTCGCAACGAATTCGCTACCGCACCAGTTCCCGCATCGCGCGATCAAGCCCCTCCAACGTCAGCGGAAACATCCGCCCGCCCATGAGCTGGTGCACCATCTTGATCGAATAGGTGAACTCCCATTCGCGCTCCGGCACCGGGTTGAGCCACACCGCCGCCGGATAGGTGCGCGCCACGCGCTCGAGCCACGTCGCCCCCGGTTCGTCATTGTAGTGTTCGACCGAGCCGCCCGCCGCGGTGATCTCGTAAGGCGACATCGAGGCGTCGCCGACAAACACCACCTTGTAGTCGTGCGGATAGGTGTGCAGCACGTCCCAGGTCGGCGTCGTCTCCTGATAGCGGCGGCGGTTCTCCTTCCACACGCGCTCGTAGAGGCAATTGTGGAAGTAGAAATGCTCCATGTGCTTGAACTCACTTCTCGCGGCGGAGAAGAGTTCTTCCGTCGCCTTGATGTGCCAGTCCATCGAGCCGCCAATGTCGAAGAACAACAGCACCTTCACGGCATTGTGCCGCTCCGGGCGCATCAGGATGTCGAGATAGCCCTTGTGCGCGGTGCCCCTGATGGTGCCATCGAGATCGAGTTCCTCGGGCGCGCCGGTGCGGGCGAACTTGCGCAGGCGGCGCAGCGCCAGCTTGATGTTGCGGGTGCCGAGCTCGACCTCGTCGTCGAGGTCCTTGAACTCGCGTTTGTCCCACACCTTCACGGCGCGGAAGTTGCGGTTGGCGTCTTGGCCGATGCGGACGCCTTCCGGATTGTAGCCGTAGGCGCCATAGGGCGACGTGCCGGCGGTGCCGATCCATTTCGAGCCGCCCTGGTGGCGGCCTTTCTGCTCGGCGAGGCGCTTGCGGAGCGTCTCGAGCAGCTTGTCGAGGCCGCCCATCGCCTCGATCTGCTTCTTCTCCTCGTCGGTGAGGTATTTCTCGGCGAGCTTCTTCAGCCATTCCGCCGGAATCTCGGCCTCGACGGCGTCGGACAGCAATTCGAGGCCCTTGAAGACATGGCCGAAGACGCGGTCGAACTTGTCGAGGTTGCGCTCGTCCTTGATGAGCGTCGCGCGCGACAGATAATAGAAATCCTCGACGCGGCGCGAGGCGAGGTCGGCCTCCATCGCATCCATCAGCGTGAGATATTCACGCAGCGTCACCGGCACGCCGGCCGCTTTCAGCTCGCTGAAGAAGGTGACGAACATGAGCGGCAGATTACGCCACCCGGCGCCCCGGCTGCAATTCCGCGAGCCGCGCGGCAAGGCGCGTGCGCGTCATGTCGATGTGCATGAGCAGCGCGAAGAATGCATCCGAATGCCGCATCGGCAAGACGTTGGCGGCGTGGTCGATATGGTCCAGCTCGCCGTGGAGCGCCGCCAATTGTTCGGCGCTCGGCTCCTTCTTGAGTTGCGCATTCAACAGCCGCAGCCGGCGGTACAGCCGCAGCAGCCGAAGATTCACCAGCCACGCATAAAGTCTCGGCATATAGGTAAATACGGGAATGACGATGGCGACGGCCGCGATCAGGATCGCCGCCACGCGCTTGGCGTAATTGATCATCCAGAACGGCAGATAGCGCTGCAAAAACGACGGGCCGTTCCGATAGTAATCGACCGCCTCCTCCGCCATCGGCAGCTCGGGATCTGTCAGCGAAGGGAATTCGCCGGGCCGCTGGAACACGCCGCCGCCGCTGTGTACCTCCTTGACCACCTCCGCCAGCAGATAAATAAGCTCCGGGTGCAGGTCCTTGCGCACCACGAAGGCGGTGGTCGAGCCGATCAGATTGACGTCGCTCGGCGGGATGTTCTTTTCCAGATCGATCACGCCCTGCGGCAGCACCAGCCGGTTCAGCGCCGGAAACAGCCGCGTAATCGCTTCGGCCTGAGTGACGTTCATCAACCGGATGTTCGGATCGCGCAGCATGGCCTGGATGCTTGGCGCATTGAGATCGATCGGCGGCAGGATGGCGACATCGACCTCGCCGCTTTGCAGCAGCTTCTCGGCTGCCGGCGCGCCGCGTTCCGGCGACACCGCCATGTCGCCGGGCTTCACGCCATTGGCGGCAAGAATGCGATCCACAAAATCGCCGGTAGCGACGGTGACATAGGCACGCTTGCCTTTGAGCTGCGACAGGTGCTCCAGCGGCTCCGATCCGCGATAGAAGATCCAGAACGGCGCGGCGCCGATGCGGCCAAGCGACACCAGATCGGGCGCGGTTTCACTGTTGAGCAGACCGCCGAACAGAAAGGCGCCCGAGACGCCGGACTTCGGGTCGGCGATCAGCCGTGCCGAGCCGCCCGCGGACGCGTAGCGAAAGTTCAGCGTCACATGATGGCGGGCAAGCCGCGCCTTGTAGCGGTTGGCGATGTGCTCGAAGGCACCGCCTTTGATACCCGCCGCGATGGTCAGCTCGTGCGGCGGCGCCGGGATGAAGTACCACAGCGCGAGCCAAACCACGGCGATGACGCAGATGATCGTGGCAAGCACGCGCAACGCGATTCCGCCGCCCAAGCCCCCCATCGAGTGCTCCTCCCGAGCGTCGATCAGGCACCAACCATAACAAAAAAGCGCGGCCGCGTAGCGGGTTGCGCCGCATTTGCCCCCGCCCCGCCGACCCGGTAACAAGGTGGACAAGAACAAAAAACGGCCGGGGGATTGGGAGATGCACACCAGCTGGCGCCTGCAATGGGCGCTTGCCACGGCGTCTTGCGTCGCGCTGCTGATGGCGCCGGCGCTGTGGAACGGCTTTCCGCTCCTGCAATGGGACACCGGCGGCTATCTCGCGCGCTGGTACGAAGGCTACCTGGTGCCGAGCCGCGCCGTGGTCTACGGCCTCATTCTCAATGCCGGCTCGCCGCTGTCGTTCTGGCCGGTGGTCGCGTTGCAGTCGGCGCTCACGGTCTGGATCGCCACGCTTGTGTTGCGCACGCATGGGCTCGGCAAACGGCCGTGGTTGCTGCTCGGCAGCATCACGACGCTCACCGTCGTCTCGACACTGCCGTGGCTGACGTCGATCCTGCTCACCGATATTTTCTGCGGGCTGGCCGTGCTCGCACTTTATCTGCTGCTGATGCGCGCGGCGCATTTGTGGACGAGCGAACGCATCGGTCTCGTGATCCTGATCGCGGTCGCGGCGGCGACCCACAGCGCGACTTTCGCGCTGCTGGCGGGACTGCTGATCTGCGGCGCGGTGCTCCAGCTTTTCATGCGGCAGCGGGTGCCGGTCCGCGCGCTCGGCCACGGCGTCATCGCGCTCGCGCTCGGCGCGGCGATGGTGTTCGCGGCCGACTATGCAGTCGCCGGCCGCCTGGCATGGACTCCGGGCGGTTTCGCACTGTCCTTCGGGCGCATGCTGCAAGACGGCATCGTCACGAAATATCTCGACGAGCACTGCCCGGATCCGGCGCTCAGGCTTTGCCAGTACAAAGATGAGTTACCGCACGACGCCGACGAGTGGTTCTGGGGCAGTCCATTGTTCGACCGGCTCGGCCGCTTCGCCGGGCTCGACGACGAGATGACGACGATCGCGCTGCGCAGCCTCGCCGCCTATCCCGGCCTGCAGCTCGAGAGCGCGGCCACCGACACCGCGCGTCAGCTGATCGCCGTGCACACCGGCGAGGGCGTGCTCGACACCATCTGGCACACTTACCGCATGATCGAGCTGCATACGCCGCGGCTGGCACCTGCGATGCACGCGGCGCGCCAGCAACAGGACGAGATCTCGCTCGCCGCCGTGAACGATCTGCAATATCCGCTGGCGCTCGCGGCGATGGCGCTGTTGCCGCTGCTCATGCTCGCCGCCTGGCGTGGAACGATCGCGGCCGGCACCGGCGAATTCGCGGCGACCGTCGCGCTGGCGCTGCTCGGCAACGCCTTCATCTGCGGCGTGCTGTCGAATCCGCACGACCGCTACGGCGCCCGCGTGGCCTGGCTTGCCGTTTTCACGGTCTTTCTCGCCGCTGCCCACCATCTCGGCGAGCGCCGTAAAAAGTTGAACTGACTCTGAGCCGTCCGTATTATCTTGTGCGATGCAACGGGGCTGATGAATGGCGGACGTAGCGGCAACCGGTCTTGCCGCGCAAGGCGAAGCGGCCCTGCGTGCAACTGCCCGTCAGTCGGCTTTGGCCGCGTGGGCTTTGTCGAGCCTGGCCATGCTGTTGCTGCTGGCCGCGCCGGCGCTGTGGAACGGCTTTCCGCTCATCTTTCCCGATACCGGCGGCTATTTCACGCGGGCCTTCGAAGGCACGCTGCACCTCGGCCGTTCGGCCTTCTTCGGCTTGTTTCTCGATGCCGGCATCCCGCTCGCCTTTTGGCCGATCGTGGTCGCCCAAGCTGCACTGACGATTTGGCTGCTCATTCTCATGCTTCGCTCGCACGGCTTTGGCGGCCGGCCCTGGCTGGCGCTCGGCATCCTTGCCGTGCTGGCGGTTGCGAGCAGCCTGCCGTGGCTCACCAGCCTGCTGTTGCCGGACATCTGGTTTCCGGCTGCCGTGCTGTCACTTTATCTCCTCGCATTCCGTTCCGACGCGATCGCGCCGTGGGAACGCTTCGCCCTGGGCGCGGTGATCGCATTTGCCATTGTCAGCCACATGGCGGCCGCCGGGCTGTGCGCTGGCTTGCTGCTGACGGGATGGCTGTTCGGCGGCATCGCGCGGCTTGACTTGCCGAAACCGCGCCTCGGCTTTGCCGCCGCCGCGGTCGCTCTCGGCATTGTCCTTTGCCCGATCTCGAACTGGGCGATCACCGGTGCCTTCGCCTTCACCCCGGGAGGCAGCAGCTTCCTGTTCGGACGGCTGGTCGAAGACGGCATCGTCTCCCGCTACCTCGACGATCGTTGCCCCGATCCGGCGCTGTCGCTCTGCCCCTACAAGCGGATCGTCGCCGAGGATGACGCCGACGGCTGGCTGTGGGAGCCGGACTCGCCGTTCCACAAGCTCGGCGGCTGGCAGGGCTTCGGCGCCGAGGAAAGCAAAATCATCGTCGCGACGCTCGAGCGTTACCCGTGGCTGCACGTCACCGCGGCGCTCAACGATATCGTCGATCAGCTGACCTCGTTTCAGACCGAGGTGAGTCTCGAGGACAACGCGCCGACGCTCTACGACTTCCGCCAATGGACGCCGCAGCTGATGCCGGCACTGATGAGCGCGCGGCAGCAGCAGGGCCGCATCGATGTCGATCTGCTGAACCGCATCCATGTTCCCGCCGCCGCACTGGCGATGGCTGCGCTGATCGCGGCACTCGCGTTCCGCCGCCGCCTGAAGATCAGGCCCGAGCTGGCCGCGCTCTGCGCCACGGTGCTGGCGACCTTGGTTATCAACGCGACGATCTGCGCGGTCTTCGCGCATGCGGTCGACCGCTATCAGAGCCGGCTGACGCCGCTGGCGCTGCTCACGGCCTCGCTGCTGGTGGCCGATTGGTGGCGACGCACCCGCCTTGGGGCGACTCCGGATTTGTCCTAAGGTCCCGACAACATTTTTCAGGAGTGCCTTTCGATGGCCGATGCCGCCGTGATGCAACAACTCGCGCCGACGGGAAAACTCCGAATCGCCGTCGCGGTCGCGCCGTCGCCGTCCGCGCAATTCGCCATCAAGGATGGCGCAGGCTTCAAGGGCGTGGCGGTCACGCTCGGCACGGCGCTTGCGAAGAAGCTCAGCGTGCCGGCCGAGATCATTCCGCACCAGGCCTCCGGCGAAATCCAGAATTCGGCGGCCGACAACAAGTGGGACGTCGCGTTCCTGCCGGTTGATGAGGAGCGCAAGAAATTCGTCGATTTCGGCAATGCCTATCATCTGTTGCAAAGCACGTTCCTGGTCGCGCCCGGCTCGAAAGTGAAGTCGGTCAAGGACGCCGACGCCAAAGGCACGGGGATCGGCGGCGTCGCCAATACCGCGACGTTCCGCGCCGCCAAGAAGGCGACGCCGAGCGCCACGCATATCGATTTCGCCGCCGTCGACGCCGCGACCGCGGCGCTGAACGAAGGCAAGATCGAAGCGATCGCCCTGTCGCGCGAGTCGCTGTCCGGCCTCGCCGCCAAGATTCCAGGCTCGCGCATTCTCGACGACGCGTTCCTGAATTCATCGACTTCGGTTTGCGTGCCGAAAGGCAAGCCGGCGGCGCTTCGCTACGTCAGCGAATTCATCGAGGAGGCCAAGGCCTCGGGCCTCGTGCGCAAGGCGCTCGATGAGATGGGCCTGAAATCATCGCAGGTCGCGCCGGCGGGCATGAAATCTTAAGGCGCATGTCAAAACCCGTCGCGCAACGCAAACCGGAACCGCAGCTGGCGAACTATCCGCACCGCGTCCGCGACGTCATCCGCTATGGCGACCTCGATCCGCAAGGCCACGTCAACAACGCTGTGTTCGCGACCCATCTCGAGTTGGGCCGTGTCGCCATGTTCCGCAACGAGGATCTCGGCATCGGCGTCGACAACGCGACGTTCGTCCTCGTGCGCCAGGAGATCGACTTCCTGCGCGAACTGCGCTGGCCGGGCGAGATCGTGATCGGCACGGCGCTCGCCGGACTCGGCCGCACCTCCTTCACCGTGGCGCAGGCGATCTTCCGCGACGATGCCTGCGCGGCGGCCGGTCACGCCACGATGGTGATGCTGGACACGACGACCCGGCGGCCGCGGCCGCTTGCGCCGGCGGAGATCGCGCGCCTCGAACAGTGGAAATATCGCAGCGCCTGACGATCAGGCCTTGGCTTCCGGCGTGTGGATGTGTTCCGGTCGTACGCCCATGCCGATGAGCCGCGCCGGGATACGGCGCAGCACCGGGAACCAATTGAAGAATTTCGCCGCGAACGGCGGCTTCGGGCGCTCGGTGCCGCCGAGCACCGGCGTCAGCATCCTGTTCTGGATCTGCACCTGCAGCCACTGGATGACGCGCATGGGGAATGTGCGCCGCTCCTGCACCTCAGCGAGCAGCGCTTCGGTGACGCGACCCTCCTTCAGCGGCGCAGCGAGAATGTTGGCCGTGGCCACGGCGTCTTGGATCGCCAAGTTGATACCGACACCGCCGACCGGGCTCATCGCGTGCGCAGCGTCGCCGATGCATAGCAGTCCCGGCCTATGCCAGCACCTCAGGCGATCGACCGCGACCGTCAGCAATTTAACATCGTCCCAGCTTTTGATCTCGCCGAGACGGTCGCGCAGGAACGGCGACATGAAGCCGATGCGCTCGCGGAAAGCGTCGAGGCCCTTCGCCTTCACTTTGTCGATGCCGCCCTTCGGAATGACGTAGGCGCACTGCCAGTAGTCGTTGCGGTTGAGCATGACCAGCATCATGCCCGCTTCCATGTGGCCGAACGTCTCCGCCGTGTCGTCCTTGTGCCGCGAGACGCGGAACCAAAGAATGTCGATCGGCGCGCTGATGTTCTCGACCTCGAAGCCGGCGCGCTCGCGCACTATGGAGTGCCGGCCGTCGCAGCCGACCGTGAGATCGGCGCGGATCTCGATCTCGCCATCCGCCGTCTTGGCGCGCACGCCGACGATACGGCCGCCCTCCTCGATCAGTCCGGTCGCTTCGGTCTTCATACGCAGGTCGAAGGCCGGATATTTCTTGCCACGCTCGGCGAGGAAATCGAGGAAGTCCCATTGCGGCATCAGCGCGGCGAACTTGCAGTGCGTCGGCAGATGGCTGAAGTCGGCCAGCTCTATTTTCGTGTCGCCGACCAGGCCGCTCAAATGCTCCACGCGCGAATGCGGCAGCTTGAGAAACGCGTCGAGCAGGCCGAGCTCGTACATCAATTCCAGGGTCGAGGGATGAACGGTGTCGCCGCGGAAATCGCGCAGGAAGTCAGGGTGCTTTTCCAGCACGGTCACTGGCACACCGGCGCGCGCCAACAGGAACCCCAGCATCATCCCGGCGGGTCCGCCGCCGGCGATACAGCATGTCGTTTTTATCACGGTCATGGGTTCCATCGTGCAAACGGTATTAACATGCCGCCTGCAAATCGTTTATGCCTTGCTGGGCTTCGCAACCTGACGCAATGTCTTATTGTCCTGCGTCATCACTTCGGGGCGTCATGAAAATCAGACTGGTCGCGGCGGTTATCGGTCTTGCGAGTCTCACCATCGCGAACGCGACATGGAACGCGTCTTGGGCAGCGGACGTTCCGGCGCCGATCGTGAAAGCTGCGCCGGCGGTCGTGCCGCAATGGGACTGGACCGGAGCCTACTTCGGCATTCAGGGCGGCGGCGGCTGGGGCACAGCGCGCCAGACCGACGCAACGCCGTTCAGTTCCGGGGACTACGGCCTGTCCGGCGGACTGCTGGGCGTGACCTGGGGCTACAATTGGCAAATTCAGGACACCGTTATCGGTTTCGAAAGCGACGCCGCATGGAGCAACATTCGCGGCTCGACCGACGGCCTGAGCGGTTTCAACGGTCCGTGCGGCAACTTGCATTGCGATTCCGAGTTGCAATATTTCGGCACCGCGCGGCTGCGCCTTGGCTATGCGATGGGACGCTGGCTGCCTTACGTCACCGGCGGTATGGCGACCGGCTATTTGCATGGCGAAGAGGGCACCTCGCCGACGTCGGCTTTCGGCTCGGGCTCCGAATTTCACTGGGGCTGGACTGTCGGCGCCGGCCTCGAAGCGATGATCGACCCGCACTGGAGCGCGAAGATCGAATATCTCTACGCCGATCTGGGCGACGGCAAGGTCTTCATCGATCGCTTCCCCACCGGCAATTCATTTGACGAGTTGGTGAGATCGCATTTCAACATCGTCCGCGTCGGCCTCAATTACAAATTCACGCCCGGGCCAACATTCTTGTCCGCGCTGCCGCCCAACCCCGGCCCAAGCCCTGGACCTTGGACTTGGAGCGGACTCTATGTCGGCGCCAATTTCGGCGGCGGCGTCGGCACCGCATCGCAATCGGACAGCGTTTTCGATCGCGGCAGTTATGACGTCGGCGGCGCGCTCATCGGCGGCACGCTCGGTTATAATTGGCAGAACGGGCGCTGGGTTTACGGCCTCGAGGGCGACGTCGACTATTCGCAGATCAGGGGCGCGACCAGCGGCATGCAAGGCGGCACGCCGTGCAACTTCGGCACCTTCGCCAACTGCGAAACCAAGCTGACTTGGCTCGGCACCGCGCGCGGCCGCGTCGGCTACACTTGGGATCGCCTGTTGCCCTTCATCACCGGCGGCGTTGCGGTCGGCTCGTTGCAGAGTTCGGAAGGCAACGGTAGCCCACCGACAGGATCGGGCACCGACACCCGCGCCGGCTGGACCGTCGGCGGCGGCATCGAAGCCAAGATCGACGACCACTGGAGCGCCAAGCTCGACTATCTCTACGTCGATCTCGGCGACGGCACCGGCTTCACCGACACCTATCCCGGCGGCGCGCAGATTTCCGAAAACGTCGGCTTCCGCGCGCACATCCTGCGCGGCGGCTTCAATTACTGGTTCTGGTAGAAGCGCCTAGGCCTGCTTGTCGGGCGTGCGCACGATCAGGCCGTCGAGATCGTCGGTGATCTTGATCTGGCAGGACAGCCGCGAGTTCGGCCGCACGTCGTAACCGAAGTCGAGCATGTCTTCTTCCATCGGCGACGGCTCGCCGGTTTTCTCGCGCCAGGCCTCGTCGACATAAACGTGGCATGTCGCGCAGGCGCAGGCGCCACCGCATTCGGCCTCGATGCCGGGGATGTTGTTGCGGATCGCCGCTTCCATGACTGTCGAGCCGACCTCGGCATCCACCACGCGGGCCGTGCCGGCGGAATTGATATAGGTGATCTTCGGCATCAAAAGGACGCTGGCGGGAAGCCGCCGGAATTGACGGCTGCGCGGGTCTATATAGTCATTCGTCCTGAGGCGCCAGCCGCTTTAGGCCGCCAGCAGTGCGGCAATTTCGGCCCGCGCGGCGCCGATTGCCGCGGCCAGAACAGCGAGCGCGGCAGAGCAGTCCGCCGGCGAACGGGTGGCGGCTTGTTCGGCGGCGGCGGCGGCTCGCGCCACCTCGCCTGCGCCGACGCCCGCGGCCGAGCCTTTGAGCGTATGCGCCAGCGTGACGAGGACAGCCGGCTCGCTGGCGCGCATGCGCGCCAGCAGAAGTTCCGCCTGGCGGTCGAACAGTTGCAGCAACTCGCGCTCGAGCGCGCGGTCACCGAACGTCATCTGCTTGAGATGGACGCAGTCGATCGCGGGGGCGGCAACCGTCGCATCGGTTTGCAACATCGCAGCCTGGGCCATTTGGTCTCCCCGAACACGCATTGGCTTTTGTTGCGCAGGAGTTTGGCCTGCGCTCGACCAAATCCGGGTAAATCGGAGACAGCTGTCCGCGCCGGTGGTTAATCGCCGTCTAACCTTGCGGGGGACGGAAGCCGCAAGGGCCGCGACCCCGCCGCAATCGGCCGGTCATCATCGGGGCCGAACCGTCGCTGCGATGCAGAAAAATCGTGGTAAATGCAAAGTTAACGATGATGAAAAAGTCCTAAACGGCCCGGTTTCTTTCGCATTGCCAAGGCGATAGGATTAACCAAAGGCCTTGGTCTGGCCCGTCTGGGGGCGAGAGGAAGGCTACTTACCGATCCCGCGCTCGTGGTGCGGCCCGTCAGTGGTGGACTTTCGGGCCGCGAATTTGTCCCGGCGTAAAGACGAGGCGACGACCGAAATGGCGAATATCCCGCAGAAGTCCAAGGACGCGACCGAAGAGGCAATGCACGCCATCCAGGAGGCGCTGAGCCTGGGCCAGCAAGAGCCGCGCACCGATAGCTCGGCCGCCGTCGCCGATCTCTTCCAGGACATCGAGCCCGCCCAGGACGCTGCCCCACGCCGCGCCGCCAATGACGACCGCGCCTCGATCGGCGCGATCCTCCAGGCGCTGCACCGCCGCCCGGCCCGCCTGCCCTACATCATCGCCGGCGGCGCCTCCGCCGTCTGGATCGCCGGCGGGGTGATCGCCGCGCTGCTGTTCCGCCCCGAATTGCAGACCGCCTTCTCCAGCCCGCGCACCGGCTTTGCCGCGCTGGTCGGCTTCGTCGCCGCACTGGCAGTGCCGGCCATCTTCTTCTTCGTGCTCGCTCACATGTTCCGCCGCTCGCAGGAACTGCGGCTCGTTGCCGAGTCGATGGCGGAAGTCGCCATGCGGCTGGCGCAGCCGGAGGCAGTGGCGCGCGAGTTGATCGTCACAGTCGGCCAGGCCATCCGCCGCGAGGTCGCCGCCATGGGCGACGGCGTTGAACGCGCGCTCGCCCGCGCCGCCGAGCTCGAGGCGCTGGTGCACAACGAAGTCTCCGCGCTCGAACGCGCCTACAACGACAATGAAGTGCGCATCCGCGACCTGGTCAGCGAGCTGTCCAGCCAGCGCGAGACGCTGGTGAACCAGGCCGAGCAGGTCCGCAATGCCATCGGCAGCGTGCATCTCGACCTGTCGCACGACATCACCTCGGTCGGCGACCTTGTCGCCGAAAAGGTCAACGAAGTCGCGCAACGCGTCACCCGCTCGCTCACCGAAAAGGGTGAACACATCACCCTTGCGCTCGGCCACGCCGGCAACTCAATGATCGACGCGTTGACCGACCGCGGCTCGACGCTGCTCGATCGCCTCGAGACCACCAGCGAGCGCGCCTCGACCGCCATAGGGTCCGCCAGTGAGCGCCTGACCGACAGCCTCAATTTCAAGACTGAGCACGTGCATGACGAATTCGCCGAGCTCGCGGTCCGCCTGCAACAGATGATGACGGCCCGGCTCGACACCGTGGCGCAGGGCTTCGCGCAGAAGGCGCAGAGCACCGTCGAAAACATGGCGGGCCGCACGCAGGTCTTCGCCAATGCGCTGACCGACACCGGTACGCGCATGGCCGAGACCATCAGCGCACGCGCAGAGGAAGTGAATTCGACGCTGCGCTCGACCGGCGACTCGCTGGTGCTTGACCTGTCGCTGCGCGGCGGCGACGTCGTCTCCAAGCTGGAGCAGACCGGCCAGCGCATCACCGACACCATGATTACCCGCAGCAACACGGTGTCCGAGACCTTCCGTGAAAGCGCCGACGCGCTGGCGCAGGCGCTCAACAGCCGCGGCGAAGCCGTCAAAGATATGCTGCAGGCGCGCCTGCAGGCCTTCGAAGAGATGTTCAACAGCGGCGGCACCGAGCTGACGGAGAAGATCTCGCGCGACACCGGCTCGCTCGGCAACCTGATCACCAGCCACATGGCGGAGTTCGACCGCACCGTGAAGGTCTACGGCGGCGAACTGGTCGACCGCCTCGGCCAGCGGACGCAGGACGTGTCCGAGGCCATGCGCAACTACCTCGACACGTTCGACGAACGCGTGACCACCCGGTCCGAGACCGTCGGCACCTCGCTCGATCAGCGTCTGACGAAGTTCGAGCAGGATCTCGACCAGCGCGTCAGCGGCCTCACCCACAACATCGACGCGCGCGTCGGCGAGGTGGGCAACACCATCACCGCGCGCGGCACCGCGGTCGCCGACGCCCTCGGCGCCAAGGCTTCCGAACTCGACCATACCCTCGGCTCGCGCGCGCAGGAGGTTGCCGACACACTTGACAACCGCATCGGCCGCTTCGAGGAACTGCTGGTCGGCCGCGCCGAAACCGTCACCACCCAGATCGAAACCCGCACCAAAGCTGCCGCCGACGCCCTCAACGCGCGCATGGAGCAGCTCAGCCAGTCGATCAAGAGCAACTCTGCGGAAGCCGAACGCTCGCTCGGCCAGCTCGCCATTTCCACCAGCGACGCCATCCGCGTGTCCGCCGGCGAAGCTGAGCGGACGCTCAAGGGCGTCAGCGATGAGGTCGCGACGAGCTTTATCGGCAAGGCCAACGAGATCGCCAACGCCGTCGGCGCCCGCACCAGCGAGATGACCACCATCCTGTCCGACCGCAGCGGCAGCGTGCTCGATGCCATCGTGCAGAAGGGCCAGCAATTCGCCAATGACGTCGGTTCCGCCACCAACCAGGCCATCAAGTCGATCGAGGAGAAGGGCTTCGTCTTCACCCGCTCGATGATGGACAACAGCGCCGAGATCGCCCGCATGATCAACAGCGCGGGCGAAGCGGCCTCCAACACCGTCAACCGCACCTTCAGCGAACTCCACGACGCTGCGACCAAGTCGATCGAACAGTCGAAGCAGACCGCGACCTCCACCGTCAACGAGATGATGGAAACGCACAATATGTTGCGCGCCGACACCACCGCGCTGTTCGAGCGGCTGCGCGAAGCCAACATCATGCTGCAGGAAGTGCTCTCCGGCGCCCACGAGAACATGGCGGCGCTCGAGAACACGTTGATGCTGCGGGTGTCCGAGTTCGTCAACTCCATGAACGAGGTGACCGGCACGACCACCGAGGCGACCACGCGCGTCGAATTGACCATCGCCAATTTCGGCGACATCACCGCCCGCGTCGTCACCAATCTCGGCCAGTTGGCCGATCAGTTCGACGCCCATGGCCGCGAACTTGCCAAGGCGGTCGACGTCATCGACCGCAGCAACGAGCGCACCGAAGGCACCATCAACGAGCGCCGCGTGCAGCTCGAACTCGCTGGTCGCCACGCTCGATATCCGCACCGAGGACCTCGACCAGCGGCTCAAACGCTTCGCCGGCTTGCTCGACGAGTTGCTCGAGGCGGCGTCCGCCCGCGCCCGCGAGGTCGCGCGTCTCGTTTCGGAATCGAGCGCCGAGGGCAGCCGCGCCATCAGCGAGCAGTACCAGCATGTGCAGCAGCACGCCGACGACGAGCGCAAGCGTCTGGCCGAGACCATGCACGACGTCTTCGCGCAGGCTTCGAACGAGACCCACGGCATCTTCCGCGAGGCCGGCGAGCGCTTTGCTGAGGTCGTGCACGGCATGAAACAGATGGCGTCCGAAATGCAGCACGAGCTCGAGGCCACTCGCGCCGAGCTGCATCGCGGCATCTTCGAGCTGCCGCAGGAGGCGTCCGAGGGTGCAGCACAGATGCGCCGCGTCATCGTCGACCAGATCGAGGCGCTGGCGGAGCTCAATCGCATCGTCGCCCGTCACGGCCGCAGTCTCGACGCGGTCGAGCCGATGCGGCGCCCGGCTCGCGAGGAGCCGGCGCTCGCCGTGATCGGCGGCGGCCGCAGCGAAATGCCGTCGCGTCCGGTGCCGACACGCAGCGAGCCGTCGTCCTTCGCACCGCCGCGCAACGAAGGGCCGAGCTTCCCGCCCCCGCCGCCGCGCGAGCCCGCGGCCTTTGCGCCGCGACGTCAGGAGGCTCCGACCCTCACCCCGGCACAGGCCGGCGTCAGCCGCGGCTGGCTGAGCGAACTGCTCAACCGCGCCTCGCGCGACGAGGACGACGTGGCCCGCGAGCCGATGCGCGAACAAGTGCGTGAACGGCAGCGCGAGCCGATGCGCGACATCCCGCGCGAGCCCGCGCGCGGCCCCGAGGAACGCTCCCCGCGCCACAGCATCGAATCGCTCGATTCTCTTTCGGTCGATATCGCGCGCATGATCGACCACGACGCGGCCGCCGATCTGTGGGACCGGTACAAGCGCGGCGAGCGCGGCGTGTTCACCCGCCGGCTCTATACGTTGCAGGGCCAGAAGGCGTTCGACGAAATCCGCCGCAAATACCGCGCCGACCGCGAGTTCCAACAGACCGTCGACCGCTACATCAGCGAGTTCGAGCGGCTGCTCGACGAGGTCTCGCGCGACGACCGCGGCCAGGTGGTGGCGCGCACTTACCTGACGTCGGAAACCGGCAAGGTCTACACCATGCTGGCGCACGCGGCCGGCCGCTTCGACTGAGCCGATTGCGAGCCTGCTCGGAATTTAGGCGGGCCTTATCCGGCCCGCCTTTTCCTTTTTTGGCGCGCGGCCGCAATTTGCATTTGCCAGCGGACGGCAACTATCGGATAGTAATGGGCACTGCGGCGCAACGTGGGGCGAAGCGCCAATACGCTCAGTCTGAAAAGACCGCCAAAAAATAAAACCAACGGCGGCATGGAGGGGTTACTTGGGCGCATTTTAATGCGCCACATCACAAAAGGCGTTTCTGGGAGGAAAAGCCATGCACAAGCGCGTCCTTACGACGCGTGCACTTGTTGCACGCGGTTTGACGGCGGCTCTGTTTGCCGCGTTCGTTCTCGTTGGGCTGTCGGCGTCGGCCGCCTGGTCACAAACACCAAAAGACATTCGCTGGGGAACCGGCCCGATCGGCTCCGTCGGCCAAAAGGCGCTGGTGGTGCTGGCGAATCTTTTGAACAAAGAGATGCCGGGATACCGCATCACCGTGCTGCCGATGCCGGGCGCCGTGATGACGGTAAAGGGCTTCGCGACAAATCAAATTGACGCCTATTACGGCTCCGACGACGCGCTCAAGGAATTCGCGAGCGACTCCGGCCGCTTCAAGGGCTTCAAGGCAAGCGTGCAGCGCCAGCCGGTGCAGTCGATGTGGATCTTCACACTCGACACCGGCCTCGCGATCAAGGCCAGCAACCGCGACAAGATCAAGAAGTGGACCGACCTGTCGGGCAAGAAGGTCTTCACCGGACCGCTGCCGTTCGACACGCGGCTGCATCTGGAAAACGCCATGGCCGCGGTGGGCGTCAAGCACATCTATACACAGGTCGATCTGTCGACCGCCGGTTCGCAGCTCAACTCCGGCTCGATTGATGCCATGATCGTCTATTACACCGGGGGCGTCGTTCCGGCGCCGTGGCTCTCGCAAGCCTCACTCGCGGTCGATTGGGCCGGTCTAAATCCGTCTGCGGACGAACTGGCGATGCTGAAGAAGAAGGGTTTCGCCGTCAAAGACGTCGATGCCAAGACCATCAGCAAGAACGACATCCACGTCAAAGATCTGACGTTGCTGCCGTTCTACTGGGGCTTCGATATCGGCATGAACATGTCGGCCGACGACGTTTATAAAATGCTGACCATCGTCGACAAACATTCCGACGAGTTGGCCAAGGTCGACGGCGATTTCCAGGAAATCGCTCACGGTCAGTTGGCCGCATTTCAGAAAAAGGCCCTTGAGCAGACATGGGACCTTGTCCCCATTCACCCCGGCCTCGCCCGCTTCCTGAAGGAAAAGGGCCAGTGGGATCCGAAGTGGGACTCCAAAGTCGCGGCAATGTGAGCCTCTAGCTCAGCGCGATTGGAACCGAGAGCAGACGCCGCAATGGCGTCTGCCCATCTCCCCTAAAGAGGTCGAGGTAGGACAATGTCTCAAACGACGTCTGGTCCGGCGCGGCTGGTCCTTGACAGTATTTATTACACGCTGTCGATCGCGTTCTTTTGCGTCATGCTCTACTACTACTGGACGGGCATGGGCGGACCGACGCTGCTCGCGATGACGCTGATCCCCGTTATTTTCATTCTCTACACGCTACAGTCGCTGCGCGCGGACGAGTTTTATCCGGCATTGCCGTCGATCGCGAAATACGTGATCGCGTTCGCCTTCTGCGCGTTTTCGGCGTACTGCGCCTATTACATGAATACGCAATACATTCCGCTGGGGACCGATCGCGCCGGCGATTGGAACACCACCGACAAGATCATGGGCGGAATAATGGCGCTCCTAATCTTGGAATATTCGCGTAAGCGGCACATGCCGCTGTTCATTCTCAACATCATCCTGATCGTCTATGCCGTATACGGCAATTGGGTGCCCGGCATGTTCTATCACGCCGGACTGTCGTGGGAACGCGTGATCACTGCGAGCAGCGTCGAAACGGCGACCGGCATCTTCGCGCGCCTGCCGCAGATCGCGCTGACGGTGATCGGCTCGTTCCTACTGGTGCTGAGCCTGCTGCGCGGTTACGGCTGCGTCGATTCGCTGTTGCGCGCTACCAAGCGGGTCGCCTTGCGCTCCCAGCACGCCATTCCACAGTCGGCCGTCGTCGGCTCGATGCTGATCGGCACGGTGAGCGGCTCGGGCGCCGCCAACGCCATCACCGTCGGCTCGGCGACCATTCCGTCAATGATCGGCGCCGGCTTGCCGCCGGCGACCGCGGCGGCGATTGAAAACGCTTCCTCGATGGGCGGCCAGTTGATGCCGCCGGTGATGGGAATCGCTGCCTTCCTGATGGCCGAATTCATGGGCGTCGACTATTTCGACGTGGTCGCGCGCGGCTGGGTTCCGGCGCTCATCTACTACGGCTCGGTGTCCACCTCGGTCTATCTGCTGGCGATCCACTATCGCACGCACCTCGTGGTCAAACGCAAGGCCGAACCGCTGCTTTGGCAGGACAAGGTCAATATCGGCGCATTCATTGCCGTTGTCGGCGGCATCGTCGCGCTGATGGCGATATTCTTCATGGCGCCGATGTTCGCCGCGCTCTACATGTTCTGCGTCGTGGCCCCCGCCCTTTTCCTCATCAATTTGGCGCCGCTGCTGCGGCCGGGGCAGTGGTCGTTCGCAAAATTTATGGCTCCGCTCCACCGCTTCCTCGACTCCTACATGGAGATGATCACCGATATTGCGTTGCTGCTGGCGACGCTATCGATCCTGACCGGGTCGCTGGTGATCACCGGGGTGCCGACCAAACTCGGCGCGCTGCTGGTGGAAGCCGCCGGCGTCAATCTCGCCGCCATGGTGCTGATGGCCTTTATCTTCGGCGTCATCCTCGGCTGCGGTCTGCCGCCCGCACCGGTCTATATCCTGGTCGCAATCGTGATCGCGCCGCCGTTCATCCAGGCCGGCGTCAACCCCTGGGCGGTGCACTTCTTCGCCTTCTTTATCGCGGTGTTCGGCGAACTGACGCCGCCCACCTCGATAACCGCGGCAATAACGTCGAAAATCGCCAACGCGTCCTTCTATACGACGCTTTGGCGTTCGGTGCAGATCTGCGTGTCGCTGTTCACGCTGATGGCCGCCGTTTTCGTGCATCCCGAACTGGTGGTCAAGCCCGGCCTCGACCAGCTTGGCGCCGCCTATCTTGTCGCCGTGTGCACGACCGGCATTACCTTCAGCCTGCAAGCCACTTTTTCCGATGCGAAGTTCACAAACTGGGCCGTGCGGCTCGTGCTCGCGGCCATGTCGCTCTACGTCCTGTTCTCGTTCAACGACACGATGTCGACCGCAGTCTCCTTTGTGGTGCTGGCGGTGATCGGCTATTGGCTCGTGTACCGTCGCAAACTGGCGACCGCCGAGCTGGAAGAGGTCGTGCTTGACGAGCCGCCGCTTTCCCCCGCGGCGCTCGCCGCCGGACCGCTCATGGAATAAGTTGGGCGGCGGCGGAAATCGGCAACGCCGCTCGGCAGAATGCGCTAGGCCCCACTCGCCTAGGCCGGCGCGCCGTGGGCCACGCGCGAGCGCTTGCCGTGGAAATACTCTTTCAGCCACGGGTGATTTGACGCCAGCATGGTGCTCATGTCGCCCGCCGCGATGACCTTGTGATCGGCGAGCACCGCGATGCGGTCGCAGACCGTATGCAGGCTGTCGAGATCGTGCGTCACCATGAACACGGTCAGCCCCAGCGTCCGCTGCAGCGTCGCGATCAGCTCGTCGAAGTCACCGGCGCCGATCGGGTCGAGGCCCGAGGTCGGCTCGTCGAGAAAGACGATCTCCGGATCGAGCGCCAGCGCGCGCGCCAGCGCAACACGCTTGGTCATGCCGCCGGACAGCTCCGAGGGAAACTTCTCCAGCACGCTTGAATCGAGTCCGACCATATCGAGCTTGGCCACCGCCAGTTCGTCGAGCAGATCTTCGGGCAGCTCGAGATATTCGCGGATCGGGAATTGCAGGTTCTCGCGCACATTGATCGAGGAAAACAGCGCGCCGCCCTGAAACAAGACACCCCAGCGTCGTTCGATCGCCTGCCGCTGCTCGTCCGAGGCGGTTGCAAGGTCGACTCCGAAAACGTTGATCCTGCCCGCGCGTCGCGGCAGCAAGCCGATGATGGTGCGCATCAGCACCGACTTGCCGGCGCCCGAGCCACCGACGAATCCGAGGATTTCGCCGCGGTAGACGTCGAGGTCGACGTGGTCGAGCACCACGTGATCGCCGAAGCCGACCACCAGATCCCGCACCGAGATGACGACATCCTTGGCCGCCTTGCCGTTCTTCGCGCCTTTGCCGTTGCCGTTTGCCATCGTTCACATCCCGATCGAGGCGAAAAAAATCGCAAACAGGCCATCGAGCACGATGACGAGGAAGATGGATTCGACCACCGAGGCGGTGGTCTGCAGGCCGAGTGATTCCGCGCTGCCCTTGACGTTGAAGCCCTCGACGCACGCGACCACGCCGATCACCAACGCCATGAACGGCGCCTTGATGATGCCGACCTTGAAATGGTCGAGCGAAATCGCCTCGTGCAACCGCTGCAGGAAAATCTCGGGGTCGATGCCGCCGTAGAGCCAGCACACCAGCCCGCCGCCGTAGAGCGCTGCCAGCGAGCCGAGGAAGGTCAGGATCGGCACGGCGATGATCAGCGCGATGATGCGCGGCAGGATCAGCACTTCGACCGGATCGAAGCCCATCGTGCGCAGTGCATCGATTTCCTCGCGCATCATCATCGAGCCGAGCTCGGCGGTGTAGGCGCTGCCGGACCGGCCCGCGACCATGATGCAGACGATCAGCACGCCGAGTTCGCGCAGCACCAGGATGCCGACCATGTCGACGACATAGATGTCGGCGCCGAACTTGCTGAAATGGAAGATACCCTGCTGCGCGATGATGCAGCCGACCAGAAACGTGATGAGCAGGATGATCGGCACACCGCGCCAGCAGACATTGTCGAGCTGGTGCACCATGGGCGTGAAGCGGAAGGTGCGCGGTCGCGCCGCGACCCTTAAGACCGCGACGCTGAGCGCGCCCATCATGTTGACGAAGGCGCCGAACGTGGCGCCGACCGAGACGATACTCTGGCCGACCGCGGCCAGCGCGTAGACGAGCTGGTTGGTGCGGGCGGCAACGGGCTTTTCGATCTGGACGCCGTGCACCTCGTCGACCAGACGCACGTAGTCTTCCTTGAGGCCGGTCACCTTGGTGGCGGCGCCGCGGTCGGCAAAGGTGCGGGTCAGCTTCTCCAGCAGCCAGGCGCCGAAGGTGTCGAGGTGCTCGACCGCGCCCATGTCGATCGCGACTTCCTTGATGCCGGCCCGTTTGGTCTCGGTCTCGATCATCACCTGCAAGGCACGGGCATTCTTGGCGACCCAGTCGCCGGTGCCGGCGAGCGTGAGCCGGGCGCCATCGAGCTTGGCCTCGAGCAATGTTTCGCCGTTCACGCGCCTGGCCCCAAGGTTTGGCCCCTAAATTGTGGCCGAAAGTCCGGCCGGACCGCATTTAGCGTTCCGAATCCTGCCTTTTCGGGGCAGGTTCAACGCGGACCGCCATACTTGACCATTGGATGCGAGCCTGTCGAGGCTGTTCCGCCCATGGATATCCCCAAGGCCCTGACCCTGTCGCTTGCCGCCGAACGCTGGCCGATCGCCGGTTCGTTCACGATCAGCCGCGGCGCCAAGACCGAAGCGGCGGTGGTGGTCGCAACGCTCGACGACGGCGTGCATCGCGGGCGCGGCGAATGCACGCCCTACTCGCGGTACAGCGAAAGCGTCGACAGCGTGATGGCACAGATCGAGGCGCTGCGGCCGCAGCTCGCCGCCGGGCTGACGCGCGCCGCCCTGCAACGGGCCATGCCGCCGGGGGCGGCACGCAACGCGCTTGATTGCGCGTTCTGGGATCTGGAGGCCAAGCGCGCCGGACGCCGGGTGCACGAACTTCTCGGCCTGCCGGCGCCGCAGCCGGTGACGACTGCCCTCACGATTTCACTGGGAACGCCAGACGACATGGCGAAGGCGACGGCGAAGGCCGCCGGCCGCGCGCTGCTCAAGATCAAGCTCGGCGCGCCCGGCGACCCTGAGCGGATCGCGGCAGTTCGGGCAGCGGCCCCCAGGACCACTTTGATCGTCGACGCCAACGAAGGCTGGGGCGAGGATGTGCTGGCCACCAATCTGGCGGCCTGCGCCGAAGCCGGCGTCGTGCTGGTCGAGCAGCCTTTGCCCGAGGGCCGCGACGGGGCGCTGGCGCGCATCAAGCGGCCGATCCCGGTCTGCGCCGATGAGAGCGCCCACGACCTGACCTCGCTGCCGGCGCTGGTTGGCCGATATGACGCGGTCAACGTCAAGCTCGACAAGGCCGGCGGCCTGACCGAGGCGTTGGCGATGGCGGCGGAAGCCGAACGGCTCGGCTTCGCGCTGATGGCCGGGAGTATGGTCGCGACCTCGCTATCGGTCGCACCGGCCATGCTGCTCGCTCAGAAGGCGCGCTTCGTCGATCTCGACGGGCCGCTGCTGCTGGCGCGCGACCGCCCCGACGGCCTTCTCTACCGCGACAGCCTGGTTTACCCGCCGAAGCCTGTGCTTTGGGGCTGATCGCCCCGCGCTTGACCTCCATCAATGCGCTTGCGCCCGGCCTTGGGCATAAGGTCACAATGTCTTCGCTCGCCACCAGCCCGCGTTTCTTGGCCATTGCCGAGCGCCTGCTGGCGCATGCGCGCTTTTGCGAGGAAATCGCCCAGGAATGCCGGAATCAGGAAACGGCGCGAAAACTGCGGCGTTTGGCCCGGGAATGCACCCAAACAGCCGCCGAAATCGAGTCCGACCGCAGCTGCGGGGAGACCGTCCAACACTGATCCACACTGTGGGATTCTTGCAACTGATTGAGTTCCTTTACGAATTGGACCGCCTTTTTAGTTAACCAAGTCTTTCCGCTGCTCCCCCTTTGGCCTAAAGTTGGTTCAAAGTCCCCCGAGGGAATTGGCGGGACAAAAGCGGGGACGGGGGTCATGCGAATTCGCGGCCTTGTTCTATGCGCCGCGCTGCTTGTGTCCGGCGTCATGCCGGCGGCGGCGACCATGCGCATTGCCGAAGACCGCGGCGGCCAGATCGGCCACTACCTGCAAGCCTTCGCCATGCTCCGCTCGACCGGCGAGAACGTCGTAGTCGACGGCAATTGCCTCTCGGCCTGCACCCTGGTGCTGGGCATGATCCCAAACGGCAAGATCTGCGCGACCGAGCGGGCGCGCTTCGGCTTCCATGCCGCCTGGATGCCCGACCGCGACGGACGTCCGGTGACCAGCACCATGGGCACCCGGGCGCTCTGGAATATCTACCCGACCTCGGTCCGCCATTGGATCAACCGGCACGGCGGACTGTCGCGCAAGATGATCTTCCTCGAGGGCCACGATCTCGACGGCATCGTGCGCAGCTGCTCGGCGACGCCGCGGGTGCACGCGCACCTAGACCGCAGCTATCCGGCGCGTCACCCGGTGCGCTACGTAAGCGGCGACGCCGCCAGCGACCGCCGCTAACGCCATCGCCGCGTAGGCGCGGCCGCCAAAGGCTCCGTACAACACGCCCGATAGCGCGGTCGCGCCTGCCATTGTCGTGCCGAGTGCCACCGCGAGGTAGCCTTGCGCGGTTGCGCCCTGCCCGCGCGGCGCATTGGCCGCCACGAAGCCGATCATGCCGAGATGGGTGGCGCCGAAGGTCGCCGCGTGCAGCAGCTGCAGGACCGGCAGCAGCGCGACCGGCGGATCGAGCGCCATCGCGCTCCAACGCACCGCACCGCCGAGCGCGCCGATCAGCAGCAGCACCGGAGGGCTGAGGAACGGCGGCAGCCGCGATTGCACCGCGAACAGCACGATTTCCGCGATCACGCCGAGCGCCCATAGCGCCGCGATCGTCGTGCCGCCGAGACCGGCGGCGCGCCATTGCAGCGCCGAGAAGCCGTAGTAAACGGCGTGGCTCGCCTGGATGAGGCTCGCCGCCGCCATCACAGCGATGAAGGCGGGATCGCGCAGAAGCCCGCGCCGCGGTGGCGGCTCGGTGGCCGACGCGCTGGTCTGCACCGGCTCGAGCGCCAGCGCCGCAGCCGCGGTTATCGCGCTCGCGGCCACGATCAGCCAGATGAGATGCCGCGCCGGAATAAGGTCGGTGGCAAAACCTGCAATAAAGCTGCCGATGATGAAGGCCGCCGAGCCCCACAGCCGCACCGGTCCATAGGCGCCGCCGCGCGCGGCCAGGCCCTTGAGCGCATAGGCGTCGGCCAGCGGCATCAGCGGCGTATAGGCAAACGATGCGATTGCATAGGTGAGGAGGATCGCTGCTGCCGAGCCCGCGAGCCCGACCAGCAGATAGCCGGCGATGCAGGCGGCCGCGGCGAACACGATTGCCAGCCGCAAGGCATCGCGCCGGTCGGCGACGTGCGCGGCGTAGGGAACGGCGAAGAGGCGCGCGACCAAGGGCGCCGCCAGCACCACCCCGATCATCTGTGCGTCGAGACCCTTCGCCTTCAGCCACACCGGGAAGAAAGGCAACAGGATGCCGGACATCACGAACATGGCGGCATAAAACGCCGCCAGGCGCGGCGCGAAGCCGATGGAACGCTGAAAAACCGGCGGCATCCGTCACGCTCTTTGGCTGGCCGAATCAGGCTGCCGATTGATAAACGGGTCGGCGGGGAATGCACATCGTGAGGTCGGCCTTGGCGATCGAGGCTCTCGCGCCGGCGTCCGCTTCGGCACCCGGCGCGCCGAACGAGGACGAGTACCAGACCTTCTGCGCCGCGCTTTCGGCGAGCGGGCGCGGCCGCGCATTCCTCGCCGAATATGCCAAACGCAACCGCGGCGCCGATACGGAAGTTCTGCTGGCGGCTCTGGCGCGGCTCGAATCCGTGATGCGCCTGCAGCGCGAAGGCGCTGAGCCGCTCCGTAGCGAATTGCGCACGCTGCTGGGCACCATCCGCGCTGCGCGACCCGAACTTCAGGCGAGCGCGTTGCCAGTGCGCGCGGCCAAGCTCGCGCAACTGCTCGATCTGCTGGAGCGCCGTCTCGAGGCGTTGGCGGAAGTCGCCCCGTCCGAGCTGGGCGATACACGGCTTGCCGCCGTGCCGCAGCCCGACGAGCCGGAGCTGCCGATCCCCTCGCCGTCCGCCGGGCCACCCGAGCTGTCGCTGGCGGTCGACCGCAGCCCGCCGCCTGCACCGCAAACCGTGGCGGCGCCGGAAATCACCGCGATGCTGATCGTTCCCGAGATCACATGGCTGGACGGTCCGCCGCCGGGCACCGAGGACCTCATCGAGGGCGACCAAGCCGACAACCCGATGGCGGTGAGCATGGCCGACAAGGTCGCCGCCTTGGGGGTGCAACCGCCGCCGCCCGCGCCCGCACCGACACCCGAAGCGCCGAAAGTCTTCGAGCCTCTGTTCCCCGAGCCGCCGTCGGAAAAGAACGATCCGTTGTCGGCGCTGATGCTGCTGAGCGAGAACGAACGTCTCGCGCTCTTTACCTAGGCCTTGTCTAGGCCGGCTCCGCGATCAGCCGCGCGAACAGTCCGGCATCGACATTGCCGCCTGACAAAACGCCGACGACAACTTTGCCTGTGACGTCGAGCTTGTTCGCCAGCATCGCGGCAAGCCCGATGGCGCCGCCCGGCTCGACCACCAGTTTCAATTCGGCGAAGGCAAAGCGCACGGCGGTTGCCACCTCCTCGTCGGTGACGGTGAAGCCTTTGCCGATCAGCTCGCGCGTGATCGGGAAGGTCAGTTCGCCGGGCGTCGCGGTCATCAGCGCATCGCAGATCGTGCCGCTCATGCGCGGGTTGGTCTCGCGCTGGCCGCTGGCGAAGGAACGTAGCGTGTCATCGAAACCCTCCGGCTCGACGGCGTAGAACTGCGCAGACGGCACTTTTGCCGAAATACCGAGGGCAACACCGGAGGCGAGCCCACCGCCCGACGCCCCGATCATCACGATCTGCGGCTTCAGGTTCAGCCAGCGCAGGTCCTCGACGATCTCGGCGCCGATGGTGCCCTGCCCGGCGATGATGAGCGGATCGTCGTAAGGCGGCACCAGCGTAGCGCCGCGTTCGGCGACGATGCGCTTGGCGATTTCGGCGCGGTCCTCGGTGTTGCGGTCATAGGGCACGACTTCGGCGCCGAGCGCCTCGGTGCGCATGCGCTTGGCGCGCGGCGCATCGCTCGGCATCACGATGGTCGCGTGGATGCCGAGAAGTTTGGCCGCGGCCGCCACGCCCTGCGCATGATTGCCGCTCGAGTAGGCCACCACCCCGGCGGCGCGACGCTCCGGAGGGATGGCGGAAATCTTGTTGTAGGCGCCACGGAACTTGAACGAGCCGGTGCGCTGCAAAGTCTCGGCCTTGAGGAAAACGCGCGCGCCGAGCAGATCGTCGAGCACCGGTGCATTGATCAGCGGCGTGCGCACTGCGACACCGCTAAGGCGCTTGGCGGCGCTCGCAATATCGCCGGCATCCGGCAGAATCGTTTTGTCGATGACACCCATAAAAATCACGGTAACGCCGCCGCTCAGACGGAGGCAATCCCCATTGCCGCGCCATTGGGGGAAACGTACGATTTGCCGTTCAACAAAAACGCAGAGGGGAGACAGCCATGAAGACGCAATACGTTGTTGCCTTGTCGGCGGCCGCCGGCATTGCGATCGGCGGCGCCGCGGTGCAGACGCTGCATGCGCAAGCCAAGCCGCCCGGCTACATCGTCGCGGAAATCGACGTCAGCAATGTCGAAGCCTACACCAAGGAGTTCCTGCCCAAAGCCGGGCCAGCCTTGGCGGCAGGTGGTGCGCACTTCCTGGCGCGCGGCGGCAAGAATAAATCGATCGAAGGCACGCCGCCGCCCAAGCGCGTGATCATCAGCCAGTTCGACAGCTTGGAAAAGGCGGTGGCCACCTACAAGTCGCCGGCCTACCTGGAAGCGCGCAAGATCGGCAATCAATACGGCAAATTCCGTATCTATGCCGTCGAAGGCGTACCGCCGAAGTAAAGCTGTCTAGGCCGCCGGCACCGCGCGCGCTATTCCGGTGCGCGCGGCTTTCATCGCGTCCTTGACCTGGCCGAGGACGAAGCGCGCGCTTTTTGTTCGGTTAAGACAAGCTCACTGGCAACGCCGTTGACGGCGTCATTGTCCGGCTTCGGCGTACGCCGGCGGCGCTTGAGCCATATGCGCCGGGTGCGCACGACCTGGTTCGCCTGCGCCACATGGTCGAGGAAAATGCGGGCGCTTTCCTCCCACGTCATCTTCAGCGCGAAGGCCCGGCATTCCTCGCGCGAGCATTCCAGCGCTTCGAGACAAGCGCGTTGCAGGTCGTCGTCGAGCCGGCCGACCGGCGCCTCGCCGATGACGTCGCGCGGCGCCGCCGCGGGAAAGGCAGCGACCGGCACGCCGCTCGCCAGCGCCTCGAGCAACACCAGGCCGAAGGTATCGGTGAGGCTTGGGAACACGAAGGCATCGGCCGCCGAATAGATTTCAGCCAGCGCCTCGCCCTGCTTGGTGCCGAGGAACACGGCTTTCGGATATTGCCGCGCAAGGCCCGCGCGCGCCGGGCCGTCGCCGACCACCAACTTGGTGCCGGGCAGATCGAGCGCCAGGAACGCCTCGACATTTTTTTCCACCGCCAAACGGCCGACGGTGAGGAAGATCGGCCGCGGCAAATCGATCATCGATTTCTCGCGCGGGCGGAACAGCTCTGCATCGACGCCGCGGGGCCAGAGCTTCACGTTCTTGAAGCCGCGGCTGGAAAGCTCGGCGGCAAGCGTCGGCGTTGCCGCCATGACGGCCGCGCCTGCGCCGTGGAAACGGCGCAGCCAGGCCCAGGTCGCCTCGCGCGTCCAGCGTTCCGGCAGCGGCAGCCGCTCGGCGAGATAGTCGGGAAAGAGCGTGTGGAAGCTGGTGGTGAATGGCAAACCGCGGCGAATGCAGACGCGGCGCATGGCATGGCCGATCGGGCCTTCGGTTGCGATATGGATGGCGTCGGGCGCGATCTTGTCGAGCTTGCGTTCGACCGCGCCCGGCCCCGTCAGCGCCAGTCTTATTTCCGGATAGCTCGGCATCGGCAGTGTGCGGAATTCGCCTGGCGCCAGGAATTCGATGGTCGCGCCCATCGCGGCGGCTTCGCGCGCGGTGTGGCCCAAGGTGCGCACCACGCCATTGACCTGGGGATGCCAAGCATCGGTCGCGACCAGTATTTTCATAGTTGCCTCAAGCCGCGCGTTGCTCCGCGACCGTTGCGGCGGCGGGCTCGTCGCCTTGTCCGATATGCGTCCAGGTGATGATCTCGAACGCGCCGTCGTGGCCTTCGGCAACCGCCGTGCAGCTTTCGACCCAATCGCCGCAATTGATGTAGCGGATGCCGAAGTCGTCGTGGATCGCCGGCGTATGGATGTGACCGCAGATCACGCCGTCGGCCTTGTGGCGGTGCGCCTCGGTCGCCAGCGCCTTCTCGAAGGCGCCGATGTAATTCACCGCGTTCTTCACCTTATGCTTGGCCCACTTCGACAGCGACCAGTACGGCGCGCCGAACACGCGGCGGAAGCCGTTGAAGATGCGGTTGGCGGTGAGCGCGAAGTCGTAGGCCTTGTCGCCAAGCAGCGCCAGCCACCGCGCCTGCGTCACGACGAGATCGAAGATGTCGCCGTGCACGACGAAATAACGGCGGCCGTCGACGGCCTCATGCACGATGTTTTCGACAACCTCGATGCCGCCGAAATGCGTGCCGTAATAGCCGCGCAGGAATTCGTCGTGATTGCCGGGGATGTAGATGATGCGCACGCCCTTGCGCGCCTGGCGCAGAACTTTCTGCACCACGTCGTTGTGTGGCTGCGGCCAGTACCACGACGAACGCAGCGCCCAGCCATCGACGATGTCACCGACGAGATAGATCGTTTCAGCTTCGTGGTAGCGAAGAAAATCGAGCAGCTTGTCGGCCTGGCAGCCGCGCGTTCCCAAATGGACGTCCGAGATGAAGAGCGCGCGAAATCGTTTCGTGGCGGGGTCCGTCACGCTGTCAGGTTTGCCTTGCTGAGGATCATGCGGATTGAATAGCAAGCCTGCGTCTCAAGATTGTGACGGTGTTATTAACCTTTTGTTAACTCTCACAACCTTTACGCCGCAGCGTTTTCTCGCATGGCGCGGCGAAACCGCACCAGCGTATAGAACGCGTTGACCTTGCGACGTTCGATGAGCTCGGCGCCGCCATGCGTCTCGGCCCATGCGGCGAGACGCTGGAACGGGAACTCGGGACGCAAGCCGAGCTTGCGCGCGCGCTGAGCGAGAAGACGTTCGACGGCGGCGGCCCAGCCTTTCTCCGAGTAGAGATGGTTCACCAGGATGATCTCGCCGCCTGGCTTGAGCACGCGCGCGCATTCCGACAGCACGCCCTCGGGATCCTCGACCAGCGTGATGACGAACTGGCCGACGACGCAGTCGAAGGTCGCGTCGGGATAGCTCAGGTTGTGCGCGTCCATCACCGCGAGTTCCTTGACGAACGGGTAGCGTCCGCTGTCGAGCCGCTCGCGCGCCCGCGCGATCATCGGCTCCGACATGTCAATGCCGGTGATTTCGGTGGAGGCGTCGTAGTCGTCGAAGGACAGCCCGGTGCCGACGCCGATCTCGAGGATGCGTCCGCCGTGTTCGCGCGCGGCCTGCGCCGCGGCGCGCCGGCCGTCGATGAAGATCGGGCCGCACAGCCGGTCGTAGACCGGCGCCCAGCGGGCATAGGCTTTTTCCATAACATGGCGGTCGGGATCGCGCAGCATCTGGCCCCTCGCGAATCAAAATTGCTTCGCCGAGTCAGGACCTAGCAACCGAGTACGACAGTTGGGCGACAGCAGAGCCGCTCGTTAACGCGTGCGGCGCCGATCGTCGTCGAACTGATCGCCTCGTCCGATGTAGAAAACGCCAAGCAGCTCGAAACCGAATGTCTCGTCCTCGACGACGTCCGGGCTTGACGGAGCCCGGTCCTCGGGCGCTCCGGTGCCGCCAGTCGGAAGGCCGGCAAACAGTCCATGATGAGGCTTGGGTGGCTGAGCTTGGGCCATAGACGCGCTCCAAGAACTCTCGTCCGCGCCGGGCAGCTTAGCGGACCGCGCCACGGCCGTTAAATCACTTCCGCGAAACCGCACGAGGCGGCGGGGAACTCCTTGCAGCGCCAACGAAAGCGGTATCTTGACCCTTCCCGCCCGTGCACTAACACTCGCGGGACAAGGAACGTCACGCCCAAGGGGAACTTATGGATCTGGGAATTAAAGGCCGCAAAGCCATCGTCTGCGCCTCGAGCCGCGGCCTGGGCAAAGCCTGCGCGCGGGCGCTCGCCGAAGCCGGCTGCGAGGTCGTGGTCAACGGGCGCGATGCGAAAAAGCTGGAAGCCACCGCCAACGAGATCGCGGGCCTGACCGGCGCTAAAGTGATCCCGGTCGCCGCCGACGTCGCGACCCCGGAGGGCCAGAAGGCGCTGCTTGCCGCCTGCCCGCAACCCGACATCCTGGTGAACAACAATGCCGGCCCGCCGATGCGCGATTTTCGCGAGCTAACGCGGCAGCAGATGATCGACGGCGTCATCGCCAACATGATCGTGGCGGTCGAACTGATTCAGAAGGTGATCGACCCGATGACGCAGCACCGCTTCGGCCGCATCGTCAACATCACCTCGGGCTCGGTGAAGGCGCCGCTTGCGGGCCTCGACCTCTCGTCGGGCGCGCGCGCGGGGCTCACCGGCTTTCTCGCCGGCGTTGCGCGCACGGTGGCGGAGAAGAACGTCACCATCAACAATCTGCTGCCGGGACCCTTCGACACCGACCGGCTGCGCTCGACGCTGTCCAAGACCGCCGAGCAGAAGGGCAAGAGCGTGACGCAGGTGGCGGCCGATCGCATCAGCACGATTCCGGCCAAGCGCTTCGGCGATCCGGCGGAGTTCGGCGCGGCCTGCGCGTTTCTATGCTCGGCGCAGGCCGGCTACATCACCGGGCAGAACCTGCTCATCGACGGCGGCACGTTCAACGGCGCGTTCTAGGCCGCCGCCTTGAATTCAACGCCGAGCCGCGTCGCCGTGCGCCAGATGACGTGGCACGGCTGGCGGAAATGATCGTGCTCGATCACTAGGTCGAAGTGCTCGGGAATTCCGACCTGGCTCGCCACTTCCAGGCAGGCGCCGGCGGGTGAGAAGTTGCGCACGCGGCAGTCGATGCCGCTGGCGCGGTTGAAGCAGATGGCGCCCGCTTTCAGCGTGCGATGGCGTTGGATCTTCCGCCGTTCTTCCCGTCGCGCTTCCAGTTGCTCTTGCAGTCGCTCGTCCATGACATCCTCCCGCGATGCCGGTTCGGTGCCCCCCGCCCGTGACGCGTCAAGACTACGGCGCAGCCTTTACCTGATCGTGCAACTGTTCGTCTAAATACGAGCGGTTCTGTTGCACTTCGCTAACCATCGCGGGAGGCCCCGCAAAACGCGCGTTTTGCGCGCCGCCAATACACCGGCGCGACGGGCGGAGCCCCGCATTTTATGCCCAATTAACGGAAAGCGCCGCGCGCCCAAGCCTAAGATGCGCCGGGGGTCGTGACCGGTTTTTGCCGGGCGGCTTGAGACACGGGGTGCGCGCGTGCAGTGGCTCGTCGACACGTCCGACCTGTTCGGCCTGCCGGTGCAGAACTGGCTGCTGCTGGTTGCGGCGGGCCTTGCGCTCTACGTCATCGTCCTGACGATCGCCCACCGGGTGCGCGGCGCGCAATAGCGCGACAATTGGCCCTTCGGCGCCTGAGAAGTCCGCGCGCCGACGGGGTTGCCCCCTGCCCCCGCCTCGTCGCATAGTCCGCGCCGAACCCGCCGTCTAACCATTCAAAAAAACGCCCTTTGGGAGACTGTTCCATGAAGCTCGTCCGCTATGGCGCGCCCGGCCGCGAGAAGCCCGGCATCATCGACGCCGACGGCAAACTGAGAGACCTGTCACGCGTCGTCAAAGACATCGACAGCGAGATGATCGCCGCGGGCGGCATCGCCAAGATCAAGAAGGCCAACCTCAAGCGGCTGAAAGCCGTCGGCGGCAAGCCGCGGCTCGGCCCTTGTCTGGGCAAGGTGCGGAACTTCATCGCCATCGGGCTCAACTATTCCGACCATGCCGCCGAAGCCGGCATGCCGATCCCGAAGGAGCCGATCATTTTCAACAAGGCGATCACCTGCATTTGCGGGCCGAACGACGACACCATCACGCCACGCGAGTCGACCAAGCTCGACTACGAGGTCGAACTCGGCATCGTCATCGGCAAGCGCGCGCGCTACCTCGCCAAGGACAAGGCCAGGGACGCCATCGCCGGCTACTTCGTGTCGAACGACGTCTCCGAGCGCGCCTTCCAGATCGAGCGCTCGGGCGGCCAGTGGGACAAGGGCAAGGGCTGCGAGAGCTTCGGGCCGATTGGGCCGTGGTTCGTCACCAAGGACGAGATCAAGGACGTGCAGAATCTCGACATGTGGCTCGACGTCAACGGCCAGAAGCGCCAGCGCGGCAACACCAAGACGATGATCTTCGGCGCCGAGCACATCGTGTGGTACTGCTCGCAGTTCTTCGTCATGGAGCCGGGCGACATCATCATCACCGGCACGCCGCCGGGCGTCGCGCTCGGCATGAAGCCGCCCCAGTTCCTCAAAGCGGGCGACGTGGTGACGCTGGGCATCCAGGGGCTGGGCGAGCAGCGGCAGAAGGTGGTGGCGGCAAAGTAAGGCGCGGCCGCGTGGGTAACAGGCAACCTTTTGCGGCCTGTGACGTTGCATTTGTTCAACAGGTGCGAGGCCCATGAAAACGTCTGCGACCACCGCTGCTCTTTTTGCTGCTCTTGCCGTTGCCGCGGCACCCGCCGCTGCAGCGACCAAGCATCACCGGCATCATGTCTCGCAAAAAGCGCACGGCGCCTACGCCTCGCAGCGTCAGATTGCCTGCACGGTCGTTGGATGTGCACCGGTTCCGCCGGGCTGCCATCCCGAGATGGGCTACACGCCCGACGGCACGCCGACCGGATTCGACGTCGCCGTTTGCGGCAACGGCAGCTACACGCTCTATGGCAATCGCCGATAGATCGAACGCGTCGCCGAATTCAACCGTTCGCCCCCAGCTTTGGCAGGGGCGGGTTAACCGCGATTCCGCGCCTCGGCGAATTCCATTGACGCTGGCGGCCTTTGCGCGTATGAGCGCCCTGTTGAAACCTATGTGTTTTTAGTTGCCTTGCTGCGCTGCCCTTTTGAGGGCGCTAATCAAGACACCCTGAAAATTCGGATGTTTCGATCGCCGCAAGCGGGTCGCTTCGGCGCAGCAACCTACGACAAGGATATCGCCACGATGGCTACAGGTACCGTTAAGTTCTTCAACACGCAAAAAGGCTTCGGCTTCATCACCCCGTCCGACGGCTCCAAGGACGTGTTCGTCCACATCAGCGCCGTCGAACGCGCCGGCATGAGCACCCTCAACGAGGGCCAGCGCCTGACCTATGAAGTGGTCACCGAGCGCGGCAAGCAGGCGGCAGGCAATCTGCAGAACGCCTAATCGCGAGAGCGCCAAAGCGCAATTCGAACGCCCGGCCCAAGCGCCGGGCGTTTTCGTCTCAAGCCAAGCGGAGGAGCATTCGCATGCATAAATTCGCTATCGGCGCCAGCGTCACCTACGACGGCGGCTCGCAGAGGGGCGCCTCGCGCGGCAGCTACAAGGTCGTGCGCCAGCTGCCGGTCGAGCGCGACAACCGGGTGGTCTACCGCATCAAGAGCGTGGCCGAGACGTTCGAGCGCACCGCCGACGAATTCCAGCTGTCGCGCGCCGACTGAGCGCGGCGGCGGGCACCGCGGGGTTAGGGGACGCTCCGTTCCTTGTATCGCGGTGTGAAGTCCTCGGGCGGCGTGGTAATGGCGAGATAGACGAGCGGCCCGGCGCCCGTGTTCTCGACACCATGAATATCGCCGGCCGGCGTGCGCACGATGTCCCCGGCCTTGAGCGGCGCTCGTTCGCTGCCGACAAGCAGCAGCGCGCCTTCGCCATGCTCGACAATCCAGATCTGCTCGGCGCGCGCATGGCTGTGGCGCGTCGATACGGCGCCCGGCTCCATGGTGACGCGGGTGATGGTCAGCGCCAACTCAGGCGCGTTGCGCGGCCAGACCAGCTGTTCCGATAGCTTGCCGGGATTTTTCAGGACGGCGGCGTCGCGGGTCGACAGGCGCTGAATGGCCATGCGGGGCTTCCTCCGGCGGGAGGCCGCAGCTTACGCGGTTTTACACGGCCGTGCCGCAACGGAAAAACCCCGGGCTTTCGCCCGGGGTTCGTGTTTCAGCCGATAGTGGGTGCTCAGGCGCTCAGAAGCGGTAGTTCACGCCCGCGCGCACGATGTTGCTTGTGAAATCAACTGTCGCGTTGGATGGGATCGCGCAGGTCGTGTAGTCGCAGGTCTGCGAGCCAAGATCGACATAGAGGTATTCAAGTTTTGCTGACCAATGCTCAAGAAAGGCGTATTCGACACCGGCGCCAACCGTCCACCCTGTTTTTGTCCGACTAACGGATCCACCTGGTGTCGCTACGTAGGCATTGCCGAAAGCGCCACCGCCGGTCACAAAGGGAAGCCAACGATCGAACGCGTAACCGAGGCGACCGCGCGCCGTCCCGAGCCACGTATCCTTGAACGTGCAGCCGGAGCATACGTCGCTAGTGCCCTTAAGATTGGCATAATCGATATCGCCTTCGATGCCCCAGACCCAATTGCCGGTCTGAAAGTTGTAACCAAGCGTGCCGCCTGCCAACCAACCCTTCGGAGCAATCTCAAAGTTCCCGGCGCCCCCAGACCATTTAGAGTTGCCCCACATGTAGCCGGCGTTAGCGCCGACATAGAAGCCGCTCCAACTAAACGCCGGGGCGATATAGGCCGGCGCCTTGTAGGGTTGCGGCAGGTCCGCGCCATGCGCGGCGAGCGGCGCCATCATCATTGCGGCGATGCCGGCGAGGATCAACTTGGTCTTCATGTCTATCGGCCCCTTGACGTATCTGGTTGCAAGCGGGCGATCACGACGATCCACCCGGTTCGGCAACGCCACCTGCTACGGAAACCGTGGCGCGTGAATCGCGCGTTGGGTACGCAGATATGGCTATGGAGCCCGAACTTGGTTAAAGGCGGGTTAACCATGAGAAAGCCCGTTAACTGGGCCGTTTCTCGACGCCGCGGCGCCGCAGCCTATGTCGGCGCGCGCACAGAGATTCGCGTCAGGCGCCGCGGGCCGATAGCACCGCCTCGATCGAGACGTGCGACCAGGGCGCGGTGCGGGCGCGGAACGCTTTGTAGGAGTCGTGCACCTTGGCGCTGATGGCGTCGCGCTGCGCCAGTTCGCCGAGCACGTCGTCGGCCTGCTTGCGCGCGCCGGCGACGAGATCGCCGGGGAACGCTGTGAGCTTGACGTTGTGCTGCTTCACCAGCGCCTCGAGCGCGTTGGCGTTGAGCTGCTCCATCTCGGCCAGCGCGTAGTTCGCTTCGGCCGCGCAGGCATGCGCGACGATGGCCTTGAGTTCGTCGGACAGTGTGTTCCAGACCTTGCGTGACACGATGCATTCGCCGGTGCCGTTCGGCTTGTTGAAGCCGGGGTAATAGTAGAACGGCGCAACGCGATAGAGGCCGAGCGCGATATCAGTGCCCGGCCCGACGAATTCGGCGGCGTCGAGGACGCCGGATTGCAATGAGGTGAGGATTTCGGCCGGCGGCGTGGTCTGCGGCGTGGCGCCAAGGCGGCGATAGATTTCGCCGCCGAGGCCGAGCGAGCGGATCTTCACGCCGCGCAAGTCGGAGAGCGCCTTCACTTCGCGACGGAACCAGCCGCCCATGCAGACGCCGGTATTGCCGCCCATGAAAGGCTTGACGCCGAACGGAGCGTAAAGCTCGTCCCACAGCGCCTGGCCGCCGCCGGCATCGACCCAGGCGACGTGCTCGCCGGGCGTCAGCCCGAAGGGCACGGTGGTGAAGAACGCCGCCGCCGGCATCTTGCCCTGCCAGTAGAACGACGCGGTGTGGCCGATATCGGCGACACCGTTGCCGACGGCGTCGAGCACGCCGAAGGCCGGCACCACTTCGCCCGCAGCGTAAACCGTGATGTTGATGCGGTCGCCCGACAGCGCGCGGATGCGCTCGGCGATGCGCTCGGCCGACATGCCGGGACCGGGCAGCCGCTTCGGCCACGAGGTGACCATCTTCCATTTCTGCGTTTGAGTCTGGGCGATCGCCGGCGCGGACAATGTGGCGGCAGTTGCCGCGCTCGCGCCGAGTGCGAAATTGCGCCGAGTGGTCTTCATGACGTGCTCCATTGTGAATGGAAATGATGCAGTGGCCCGTGGCCGTGACCGACCTTGAGCCGGTCGGTGGCGGCGATGGCCGCGGTGACGTAAGTTTTGGCGTCCTGAACGGCAGTGACGAGATCGTTGCCTTTGGCGAGCCCGGCAGCGATCGCAGAGGACAGCGTGCAGCCGGTGCCGTGTGTGTTCTTCGTGGCGACGCGCTTGGCTGGCAGGCGGATTACACCGCCAGATTCCAGATTTTGCCCGACCAGCAGATCGACGCTGTCGTCGCCCTCGCCGTGGCCACCCTTGATCAGAACGTTGCGCGCGCCGAGTTCAAGGATCTGGCGCGCCTGGATTTCCATTTCCTGTTCGTTGCGCGCAATCGACGTGCCGGTCAGCGCCGCGGCCTCGGGCAGATTGGGTGTCACGATTAGCGCGCGCGGAATAAGCAGGCGGCGCAGCGCGTCGACCCCATCGCGCGCGATCAAAGTCGCGCCGGTCGACGCGATCATGACGGGATCGAGCACGATATTTTTTGCTTTATGCCGCACCAAAGCGCGCGCCACCGTCTCGATCGCCGCGGCGCGGCCAACCATGCCGATCTTCACCGCAGCCACGTCGAGATCGGCAAAGACGGCATCGATCTGCGCGGCAATGAAATCGGGCGGCGCGTCGTGGATGGCGGTGACGCCTTGGGTATTCTGCGCGGTCAACGCGGTGATGACGGAGGCGCCATAGACACCGAGCGCAGCGAAAGTCTTCAGATCGGCCTGGATGCCGGCGCCGCCACTCGAATCCGAACCGGCGATGGTGAGGGCGATCGCGGTCATGGCGCACCTCGCTTGGCGAGGGCCGCATCGACAGTGGCGCGCATCGCGCGCGCGGCCTGCGTGGGATCGGGGGCAAGCGACAATGCCGAAATCACCGCCACGCCGTCGGCGCCCGCCGCGATCACGTCGCCTGCGTTCGCCGCGGTGATGCCGGCGATGGCGCAGATCGGAAAGCCGGGCTTGCGGGCGTGAATCGCGTGCACGATCTCGCGCAGTCCGGATAGGCCGATCGGGGTCTTGGCGTTGTCCTTCGAGGTCGTCGCGTAGACGCCGCCGATCGCGACATAGTCGAGCATCTCGAGCGGGGCGGCCTGCGCCAACGCCACCGTGTTGATGCTGAGGCCGATGATGGCATCGCGGCCGAGCAGCGCGCGAGCGTCCGCCGGATGCATGTCGTCCTGGCCGATATGGACGCCGTCAGCCTTAGCGGCGAGTGCCACATCGATACGATCGTTGATCAGGAGCGGCACGCCCTTCGGCTGCAGCACCTCGCGCAGCGCCCGCGCCGCTTCGACCTGCACGCGGGTCGAGCCGTGCTTGTCGCGCAGCTGCACGATGGTGGCCTGATCGGCAATGAGCTTCGCCAGCTCGGTCAGCCTGCGGCCGCCGGCAACCGCCGGATCGAGCAAGGCATAGAGGCGAAGGTCGGGACGCATCAACTGACCCGCGCGCGCGCCGCAAGGGTTACGGCATCGAGGGTGTAAAGAGCGTCGATGATGGCGACGGCAAAGCTGCCGGGTCCTTTGGCTGTGTCGGCGGCCATTTCGCCTGCAACGCCGATGATGAGCAGCCCGGCGACCGCGGCGCGAAGCGCATCCGGTTCGACCGCGAGGCAAGCCGCGGTAATCGCCGAGGCGGCACAGCCCATGGCGGTCACCTTGGCCATCAGCGGATGCCCGTTGGCGACGGTCACCGTGCGCTCGCCATCGCTGACCAGGTCCGCCTCACCCGACAAGGCGACGACGAGCTTGTTGCGGCGGGCAAAGGCGATCACGGCATCGCGGTTGGGCGTGGCGCCCGACAGTGTGTTGAACTCGGCATGATTGAGCCGCACAACCGACGGCCCCCGCGCGCCGAGTTCGCGGGCAAATTTCGCACGGGATGGCGCGCGATCAACGAAGACGGGATCGAGCACCCACGGCACCTTGCCCTGGGCAGCGGCCTCGACGGCAAGCTCCGTGGCTTGCCGTCGCTCAGCGTCAAAAGTGCCGAGATTGACCAGCAGCGCGTTTGCGCGCGCGACGAAATCGCCGATCTCTTCCGCCGACAACGTCATTGACGGCACGCAACCGAGCGCGAGCAGCACATTGGCGGTGAAATTCTGCGCCACGGCATTGGTGATGCAGTGGACGCGCGGCGCGTTGGCGCGCAGGCGCTCGACCACAACGCAGGCAGCCTGCGCGACATCATCGCGTGCTGGAGCGGGGTGCTGCATCTCTCATCCCTCCGCCGGCATGACCCGGATCAGGTTCGTTGGGTTGGCTTTAAGCCTCTCAGCCCAGCTCGCGCCGGACACCCCACGAGATTGCTGCCCAATACCTATTCCCCGCGGCGGCCCAAGGCAAGCCTGCAAGGACCGGCCAGCTTGCAAGCATGGGCCGTATTTGCTGGATTGGCGAACAAATCGGAGACCTCGCGATGACCCCCTTCTTCGTCCAGATCAAATGCGAGCTTGGCAAAGCCTACGATGTCGCCAATGCGCTGGCGGAAGCCGAGATTGCCTCCGAGATCTATTCGACCGCAGGCGACTACGACCTGCTGGTCAAATTCTACGTCGAGGCCGGCAGCGACATCGGGCACTTCGTCAACGAGAAGGTGCAGTGCATCCCCGGCATTCGCGACACCTACACGATCATCACGTTCAAGGCGTTCCAGACCTAAGTCACGCCGCGGCCTGCTCCTCGACCTCGCGAGCGCGGGCAAGGCCGAGCTGGCGCTCGCGCCAGATCACGAACAGGCCGGCGGCCGCAACGATCGCCGCGCCGACATAGACCAGCGCCTCCGGCAATTCGCCGAACAGCCAGTAGCCGAGCAGCAGCGCCCACAATATCGACGAATAGTCGAACGGCGCCACCGCCGAGGCCGGCGCATGGCGATAGCTTTCGGTCAGCAGGATATGGGCGAGCCCGCCGAGCACGCCGAGCATGATCAGTCCGACAAGCTCGGAGGCGGTCGGGGTGTACCAGTCGAACGGCAGCGTCAGCGCGCCGGCGATGGCGCAGACCAGCGAGAAATAGAACACAATCGATGACGTCGTTTCGCTCTGCGTCAGACGGCGTGTCTGGATGACGGTGCCGGCGTTGCAGATGCACGAGCCGACCGCGAGCAGCGAGCCGACGGTGGCCGTTGTCGCGCCAATCGCGGCGTAATGGCCGACGCCGAAATTCGGGATCAGCATCACGATGACGCCGGCGAAACCGACGACCACCGCCGACCAGCGATAAACGCGCACGCGTTCCTTCAGGATGACCGCCGCCAGCGCCACCGTGATCAGCGGCGAGGCAAACGAAATTGCGGTCACATCGGCCAGCGGCAACCGCACCAGCGAGGCGAAATTGGAGAACATGCCGCAGACGCTAAGCAGACCGCGACCGAGCTGGCCGAGCGGCCGCGACGTGCGCACTGCCGTGCCGAGCTCGCCGCGCAGCGCGTAGATCACCACCACCGGCAGGATGGCGAAGGCGGAGCGGAAGAACACCATCTGCCCGACCGGCGCCACCTTGCCGAGGTCGCGCACCAGCGCCGACATCGCCGCGAACAACAGCGCGGAGGCGAGCTTGAGGCCGATGCCCTTGAAGAGATTCATCGCGGCGCTGTTATAGCAGCCTCCGCGGCGACGGCATGCGCTACTGCTGCTTCGGCGGCTTGAGCCCTTCGACGGGCGGCAGCGACTTGATGTAGACCGCGATCGCCTGGCGGTCGTCGGGGGTGAGCTGCGCGGTGTTGCGCACCACATCGACCATCGCGCCGCCAACCCGGTCGCCCGGCATCTTGCCGCTCGCCAGCATTTCGGCGATGTCGGCCTCCGACCATTTGCTCAACGAGAACTGCGTGATGTTGGGCACCCAGTCCTTGCCGTCGGGCGTCGGGCCGCCAGTGAAGCGCAGCCCTGACTTGATGGCGCCGAGCAAATTGCGCGGCGAATGGCATTCGGCGCAGTGACCAGGGCCGTTCACAAGATAAGCGCCACGATTCCAATCGTCCGGCTTCGACGGGTCGGGCTGGAACGGCAGGCCGTCGAGAAACAGGAGATTCCAGACGCCGACGAGGCGGCGGATGTTGAACGGGAACGATAGCCCGTTGCGGAGTACGGTCTCCGTGTTCATGACCTTCGGCAGCGTCTTGAGGAAGGCGAACAGGTCTCGCAGGTCGTTGGTCGTCATGCGCTGGTATGATGGATATGGAAAGACCGGGTAGAGATGCTCGGCATCGGGCGTGGTGCCCTTGGTCATAGCGGACAGGAACTGCGCCTCGTCCCAGCGGCCGATGCCGTAGTCCGGGTCCGGCGAAATATTCGGCGGATAGAAATTGCCGAACGGCGTCTCGAGCGTCATGCCGCCGCCAAGCTTGCTCGGATCCTTGTCGCCGTAGGTCGCGTGGCACGATGCGCAACCGCCGATGAAAAACAGCGTGCGGCCGTTGTCGAGATTAGCCCGGTGCGGCCCGAGCGAATCCGCCGATACCGTTTGTGGAATGGTGAAAACCCAGAACAGGCCGACAGCGACCACGGCGGCAATGGCCGCGAGCAGAAGCAACTTTCGAATCATCGGCAGGTCCCCAGGGGCACGACAGTAGCGGAAACAAAACGCCGCCGCGACGGGCGTCGCAGCGGCGATGCATAGCAACCCAGCCACCCCCGCGTAAGCGGGGGTCGGACTTTATATTCGCGAATGAGAATTCGACGCGGCGGGGCCGATTTTGTCGGAACTTCGACCGCTAATGGCGGCTCAAGCGATATTCTTTGTGGCAGTTGTCGCAGCCGTCGCCGACGACTGGAATGGCGGCGCGCAAGCCGTCGAGCGAGGCGATCGCCTTGGCGCGCGTGTCGGCGACGGCTTTTCCAAAGGCCGCCGCCTTTGCATCGAAATCTTTCTTGTTCACCCAGATCTTTGGCGAGGCGCGATTGTCGCCGCCGCGCTGCGAGCCCTCGGGGAACAGGCCGGGCAGCTTCTGCGCGGTGTCGGCCCATTGCTGGAAGGCGGCATCGACCGCCTTGGTGTCGTACGGCGCCTTGCCCATCATCATCCCCACCACGAGATCGGCGCCCTTCTGATTGCCCTTCATCAGGTCTTCGCGCTCTTTCACCGGATCGGATTGCGCGACCACCGCGCCGACACTGAAGATGAGGCCAATCACCGCAAGCGCTATTCCCCGTCGCATCGATTTCCACCCGTTGGTTTTTGAGAGCAGCCACGAAACCCTAGTGCAAAAACATTATCCCCGGCGAATGCAGTCTGTACGACGACGAGGCCGACGATCACGATTTCGTGAACGCAGAAATCCTGTAAACACTATGCTTTTTGCGCCCCGGCGATGGCGCGCCAGACCTTCTCCGGCGTCGCCGGCATGTCGAGGTGGCGGATACCGTGGGCGCGCCAGAGCGCATCGAGCACTGCGTTCATAACGGCGGGACATGAGCCGATAGCACCCGCTTCGCCCGCGCCCTTGACGCCCATCGGATTATTTTTGCACGGCACGTTGCGCGTCTCGAACACGAAGTCCGGCGCGTGTTCGGCGCGCGGCATGCGCGTAGTCCATGAAGCTCGCGCTGAGTAATTGGCCGGACGCCGCGTCGTAGACCGTGTCCTCCATCAGCGCCTGGCCGATGCCCTGCACCGTGCCGCCGTGCACCTGGCCGGCAAGCATCAGCGGATTGAGCGTGGCGCCGAAGTCATCGACGATGATGTAGTTCAGGATCGCGGTCGCGCCGGTGCCTGGATCGACCTCCACCTCGGCGATGTGCGTGCCGTTCGGGAAGGTCGGCTGGTCGGGACCGAAGTCGCTTTCCGCGCGCAGCCGCTCGGGCTTTGCCTGCGCGGCGAGATCGGCAAATGAAACCACGCGATCGGTGCCGGCGACACGGACAGCGCCGTTGGCGATCTCGAGATCGCCGGCGGAGGCCTCCAGCGCCTCGGCGCCAAGCTCCTTGATCTGATCGGCGAGCTTCTTGCTGGCGCGGTCGACCGAGACGCCGCCGACCGGGATCGAGCTCGAGCCGCCGGTGCCGCCGCCGGTCTTGATCGCGTCGGTGTCGCCCTGAACGACGCGCACTTTGTCCGGCGGCAGATCGAGCTTGTCGGCGACGATCTGGGCATAGGCCGTGGCGTGGCCCTGTCCGGTCGATTGCGAGCCGATCAGCACGGTGACGCCGCCATCCTTGTCGAGCTGGATGGTCGCGGTCTCCGGCCCGTTGCCGCCGCAGGCTTCGACATAGGTCGCAAGCCCGATGCCGCGCAGGCGGCCGGCGCGTTTCGATTTAGCGGCGCGTTTCCTGAAACCGTCCCAGTCCGCGAGTTCCTGCGCGCGCGTCATGGTGCCGGCAAAGTCTCCCGTGTCGTAGATCTTGCCGACCGGCGTCGTGTACGGCATCGCCTTCGGCTTGATGAAGTTGCGCTTGCGCAGCGTATCAGGCGCAACGTCGAGATCGCGCGCGGCGGCGTCGACCAGCCGCTCGATCAGATAGGAGGCTTCCGGGCGGCCGGCGCCGCGATAGGCGTCGACCGGCACGGTGTTGGTGTAGACGCCGCGCAGACGCACATAGGCCGCCGGGATGTCGTAGACGCCGGTCGCCATGCCGACGGCAAGCCACGGAATGTACGGCCCGTAGCACGACAGATAGGCGCCCATGTCGGCGACGAGATCGATGTCGAGCGCGAGGAAGCGGCCCTTGTCGTCGAGCGCGAGCCGGGCGGTGGTGAGATTGTCGCGGCCGTGGCTGTCGCCGAGGAAATGCTCGCCGCGCTCGCACACCCATTTGACCGGCTTGCGCAGGCGCTCGGCGGCGACGGCGGCCAGCGCATATTCGCGATAGGGAAACAGCTTGGTGCCGAAGCCGCCGCCAACATCGGGCGTGATGACGCGCATCTTGTCCGGCGCCAAATTCATCACCGCGCCGCCGATGATGTCGCGGATGATGTGACTGCCCTGGCTGCCGAGCGTCAGCGTATAGCGCTCGCCATCGAATTCGGCGACGACGCCGCGCGTGTCCATGTAATTGGTGACGAGCCGCTGGTTGATGACGGTGAGCTCAACCGTACGGGCGGCCTGCGCGAAGGCGGCCTTGGTCTTGGCGGCGTCGCCCGCCGACGTCTCGAAGGCGACATTGCCTTTGCGGTCCGGCCACACCAAAGGCGCACCCGCTTTCAGCGCCGCGCCGGCACCGATGACATGCGGCAACGGCTGCCAGTCGATCGCGATCGCTTCGGCAGCATCCTTCGCCTGTTCCAACGTATCGGCGACGACGAAACAAACGCTGTCGCCGACGTGGCGAACCTCGTCGCGCGCCAGGATCGGATATGGCGGCACCGGAATGTCGACGCCCTCGAGCACGCCCGGCGTCGGCAGCGGCCCGAGCTTGGCAAGATCGGCGCCGGTCAGCACCAGCCGCACGCCGGGCATGGCGCGCACTTTGCCGAGATCGCCGACCGTGAAGCGCGCATGGGCGTGCGGCGAGCGCAGCACCACCGCGTGCAACGCGCCTTCCGGGGCGACATCGGCAACATAACGGCCCTGCCCGCGCAGCAGCGCGTCGTCTTCCTTGCGCAGGACCGCCTGGCCAAAACCGAATTTCATCGCCGTTTCGGACTCTTTGGGGCCGGCTCGGCGGGTTGCTGCCGGCGGCGCGCAAGATGCAGCGCGATCCAGCGCGTGACCACATAGAACACCGGCGTGAAGATCAGGCCGAAGGTCGTCACACCGATCATGCCGGAGAACACCGCGGTGCCCAGCGTCTGGCGCAGCTCGGCACCCGCGCCGACCGCCCAGACCAACGGCGTGACGCCGAGGATGAAGGCAAATGACGTCATCAGGATCGGCCGCAAGCGCAAGTGCGCCGCTTCGACGGCGGCGTCAAAGCGGTCGCGGCCGCCGTCCTCGAGCTGCTTGGCGAATTCGACGATCAGAATGGCGTTCTTGGCGGCCAGGCCGATCAGCACGATGAAGCCGACCTGCGTCAGGATGTTGTTGTCCTGCCCGCGGATGACGACGCCGACGATCGACGCGATGAGGCACATCGGCACGATCAAAATGACCGCGAGCGGCAGCGTCAGGCTTTCGAACTGCGCGGCGAGCACGAGGAAGACGAACACCACCGCGAGCACGAAGGCGAAGATCGCGGTATTGCCGGCGCGGATCTGCTGGAAGGCCAGCGTCGTCCACTCGTAGGAGAAGCCTTCCGGCAAGGTCTCGGCCGCGAGCTTCTCCATGATCTTGATGGCCTGGCCCTGGCTGAAGCCGGGCGCCGCGGCGCCATCGAGCTCCGCCGCCGGATAGAGGTTGTAGCGCGGCACGCGGTACGGCGCCGTGATCGAGCGCACGGTGGTGAAGGCGCCGAGCGGCACGGTATCGCCGGTGTTGTTGCGGACGCGGATCTTCAAGACGTCCTTGCTGTTGCTGCGATACTCGTCCTGCGCCTGGGCGACGACGCGGTAGGTGCGGCCAAACAGATTGAAGTCGTTGACGTAGATCGAGCCCAGATAGTCCTGCAACGCGGCGAATACGTCGGGGATGTTGATGCCGAGCAGTTGCGCCTTGGTGCGGTCGATGTCGAGGTAAAGCTGCGGCGTCGTGTTCTCGAACAGCGAGAACACCTGGAACAGGCCCGGCGTCTGCGCCGCCTTCCCCATCATCGCATAGGAGGCGTTCTGCAGGGCCTGGTAGCCGCGCCCGGCGCGGTCCTCGATCATCATGCGGAAGCCGCCGGCATTGCCGATGCCCGACACCGGCGGCGGCGCCGCGACGAAGACGAGGCCGTCCTGGATCGCCTGCAGCTTCATGAAGAGCTGTGCCTGGATCTCGGCCGCCGATTGTCCCGGATGTGCCGCGCGCTGCTCGAACGGATCGAGCGTGACGAACACCGCGCCCGCGTTCGGCGCGTTGGTGAAGGTCGCGCCGGAGAAGCCGACGATGTTCACCGCGTGGGCGATACCCGGCACCTTGAGCGCGATCTCGACGGCGCGGCGGTTGACGTCGTCGGTGCGCTGGAGCGAAGCGGCCGGCGGCAGCTGCGTGATGATGATCAGATAGCCGCGATCGAGCTGCGGAATGAAGCCGACCGGAGTCTTGCGGAATTCGTTGAGGCCGAAGGCGATGACGCCGGCGTAGACGACGAGCATCAGCACGGCGATGCGCACGACCCTGGCCGAGAACCGGCCATAGGCGTGCGTCAGCCAGTCGAAGCCGCGATTGAAGTAGCCGAAGAAGGCGCGGATCGGCGGATCCCAGAAGTGGCGTCCCTGGTGCTCGGGTGTATGCGGTTTCAGCAGCAAGGCGCAGAGCGCCGGCGACAGGGTCAGCGACACGATCAGCGAAATGACGGTGGCGCCGGCGATGGTCAGCGCGAACTGCTTGTAGAATTGACCCGAAATGCCGGTGATGAACGCGGACGGGATGAACACCGACGACAGCACCAGCGCGATCGCGATCAGCGCCGCGCCGACCTCGTCCATGCTTTTGACCGCGGCATCGTGGGGCGACAGGCCCGCCTCGATATTGCGCTCGACGTTCTCGACCACGACGATCGCATCGTCCACCACGATGCCGATCGCAAGCACCAGGCCGAACAGCGACAGGTTGTTGAGCGAAAAGCCGAACAGCGCCATGACGAAGAAGGTGCCGACGAGCGACACCGGGATCGCGACAATGGGGATGATGGCGGCCCGCCAGGTCTGCAGGAACAGCACCACCACCAGCACGACGAGGATGATCGCCTCGCCGATGGTCGATTCGACCGCGTCGACCGACTGCTGGATGAACTCGGTCGGATTGTAGACGATGGTGTATTTGAGTCCTGGCGGGAAGCGCTTCGACAGGTCCTCCATCGTGTTCTGGATCGAGCGCGCCGTCGACAGCGCGTTCGAGCCGGGCCGCTGGAATACGCCGATGGCGATCGCCGGGTCGAGATCGAGGTAGGAATTGGTCGAATAATCCTGCGCGGCAAGCTCGACGCGCCCGATGTCCTTGATGCGCACCACCGCGTCGGCGCTCTGCTTGACGACGATGTTGCCGAACTCAGTGGGGTCGGCGAGCCGCCCCTGCGTCTGCACCGAGATCTGGAAGGCGCCCGGCTTCTCCATCGGCGGCTGGTTGAGCACGCCGGACGCGACCTGCACGTTCTGGCCTTGCAGGGCGGTCGTCACGTCGCCCGCGGTCAGGCCGAGCGATTGCAGGCGGTCGGGATCGAGCCAGACCCGCATCGCATAGTCGCGGGCGCCGAACACGATGATCGAGCCGACGCCGTCGACGCGCGTGATGGCGTCGGTAATTTCGATGGTCGCGTAGTTCGAGATAAACAGCGTGTCGCGCGATTTGTCCGGCGAATAAAGGTGGACGACCATCATCAGGTCGGGCGAACTCTTGTTCACCGTGACGCCGATATTGCGCACGTCGGCCGGCAGCCGCGGCTGCGCGATCGAGACGCGGTTCTGCACCTGCACCTGGGCGATGTCGAGATTGGTGCCGATGTCGAACGTCACGTTGATGGTAAAGCGCCCATCGGCCGTCGAGTTCGACGACAGGTAGATCATGTTCTCGACGCCGTTGATCTGCTCCTCGATCGGCGTCACCACGGTCTGCGCAACCACGTCGGCGCTGGCGCCGGGATACTGGCCGGTCACCGTAATGGTCGGCGGCGCGATCTCGGGATATTGCGCGATCGGCAGGCGCTCGAATGCGACGCCGCCGAGGATCACGAAAATGATCGAGACCACGCTGGCGAAGATCGGCCGATCGATGAAGAAGTGCGAAATACGCATGGGCTGGCGCCGCTGCTATTTCTGCGCGGTCGGTTGTGCCGGCGCGGCCGGCGTTGCGCCCTGCTCCTGGGGCGTGACCTTCTGCCCGGGCCGCGCGCGCAAGAGCCCGTTGACGATGACGCTGTCGTCCGGACCGATGCCGTCCTTGATGACGCGCAAATTGTCACTCGTGGTCTGCCCCAGCGTCACGTATTTCTCGACGACGGTGCCGTCGGCATTGACGGTGAGCACGTATTTGCGCGCCTGCTCGGTGCCGATCGCGGCGTCGGGCAGCAACAGGCCCTCATAGAGCGGGCGACGCCGGCACCCGCACGCGCGCAAACATGCCCGGCGTGAAGTAGCCGTTCGGGTTGGAAAGCACGGCGCGGCCGCGGATGGTGCCGGTCGAGCGATCGATCACGTTGTCGACGAAATCCATGTGGCCTTCGTGGTCGAAGTCGTTCTCGTCGATCAGCTTCAGCGCCACCTTAACGCCGGCATTACGGCTGGCGATATCGGCGCCGTCCTTGGCCATGCGTTCGTAACGAAGGAACGAGGCTTCATCGAAAGTGAACTCGAAATAGATCGGGTCGATCGAGACGATGGTCGCGAGCAGCGTCGTGCTGCCGGTCGTCCCGCCGGTGACGAGGTTGCCGACCGAAACGCGGCGATCGCCGATGCGGCCGGCGACCGGCGCGCGCAATTCGGTGAACTGAAGATCGAGTTCGGCCTGCTGCACCGCGGCTTCGGCGCCGGCGACGCTCGCCTGCGCGTTGCGGAAGGCTTGCGAGCGCTGCTCGAAGATCTGCTCGGTAATCGTCCTTTGACCGACCAGCTCGCGACCGCGGTTGAGATCGGACTCGGTATAGGCTTGATTGGATTTCGCCGTCTGCAGATTGGCGCGTGCCTGGTCGAGCGTGAACTGGAACGGCCGCTTGTCGATGGTGAACAGGAGGTCGCCCTGCTTCACCAGCTGGCCATCCTTGAAATGGATGCCGTCGAGATAACCGGAGACGCGCGCGCGCACTTCGACCGAATTGATCGCGGTGAACCGTCCGACATATTCGTCGAAGTCGAACACAGTGCGCTTGATCGGCTTGGCGACCGTCACGGGCGGCGGTGGTGGCGCACCGGCCTGCTTCTGGCCTTCGCCACAGGCTGCGACCAAAGTCGCAAGCGCAAGCGCTGCGCCGAGGCGCAGTGTCCGTATCAATGAAAATGATGGAATTGGCCGTGCGTCGTTCATGAATCCCTGCGGTACGCGCGACTCCCGCAAATCGGCGTCCGTCCAGATAGCGCTCGGGGGTAGCTAAGTCCACCTTGGCCGATCGGCAATAGCAGCTGGGAAACTTCGTTTCAGCGCGCTCTGGAGGCGCGAAATCTTGCAACCCAGGCGGGGCCAAATATGGCGATAACGATCGCGCAATAAACGGTACCGGCGATGGTTCCGAGCACGAGCAGTGTCGCGAGATCCTGCCAGCGGTGAAAGCCGGCGAGCGCGTGCGCGAGCGGCGCCTGTCCGAACCACAGCACCACAGCCATCGCGACACCGGCAGCGGCAAGCTTGAGCGTCGATTGCCGCAAGCGGTCGTCGATGCGCGCGTGTCCGGCGCGATGCGCGAACCAGACGACGAGACCGAGATTGATCCAGGCGCCGATCGAGGTGGCGAGCGCCAATCCAACTTGCGCCAGCGGGCCCATCAGCAAAATCTTGAAGGCGATATTGACGGCGGCCGCGACCAGCGCGGCTTTCACCGGCGTCGCGGTGTCGCCGCGCGCAAAGAAGGTCGCGACCGTGCTGCGGATCAGCACGAACGGCAGAAGCCCGAAGCCATAGGCCGCGAGCGTTCGTCCGGCGGCGACCGCATCGGCGTCCGTGAACGCGCCGTGGCGGAACAGGCCGCGCATGATCAACTCGGGAATGGTGAAGAAGGCGACGAGACAGGGAATCGACAGCAGCAGCGTGAACTCGATGGTGCGGTTCTGCGCGTTCGCGGCGCCGTCGTGGTCGCCGCTGGCAAGCCGCCGCGACATCTCGGGCAGAATGACGGTGCCGGCGGCGATGCCGATGACGCCGATCGGCAACTGGTTGATGCGGTCGGCGTAATAGAGCGCGGAAATCGCGCCGGCCGGCAGGAAGCTCGCGATGATGGTGTCGGCAAACAGCGCAAGCTGCACGCCCATCGAGCCGACGGTCGCCGGCCCGAGCGCGCGGAAGAATTTGCGCACGTCGGCGTCGAGCCGCGGCCAGCTGAAGCCCGGCAGCACGCCGACGCGCCAGGCGTCGCCGCCGACGAGCAGCACCTGCAGCACGCCGGAGATCAGCACGCCCCAGGCCGCCGCGTGACCCGCGGTCGGAAACAGCCACACCATCGCGAGCGTCGCCATCATCGCGAGGTTGAGGAAAATCGACGCGGCCGCGGCGGCGGCGAAACGCTGCAAGGCGTTGAGGATGCCGCCGTAGAGCGTGACCAGGGTGATCAGCAGCAGATAGGGGAACGTGATGCGGGTCAGATCGACCGCGAGCGCGTAGCGGCCCGGATCGTCGGAGAAACCCGGCGCCAGGAGGTCGATCACCGTCGGCGTGAAGACGAGCGCCGCGGCGAGCAGCACGACCTGGCTCGCCAGCAGCAGGCTGAAGATGTGGTTGGAGAAGACTGCCGCGCGCTTTGCCCCGCCCTCTTCGCGGATGCGCGCGTAAGCCGGCACGAAGGCGGCGTTGAAAGCGCCCTCGGCGAAGATCGCGCGGAAATGATTGGGCAAGCGCAGCGCGACGAAGAATGCGTCGGCGGCGGGACCAGCACCCAGCACCGCGGCCAGCATGATGTCGCGGAAAAAGCCGGTGACGCGCGAGAGCAGCGTATAACCGCCGACCGTGAGGATGCGCTCAATCATCGATCTGTGGTACCAGAATGAGGCGAAAACGCCGCGGATTTGCCGATTTGACCGGTATAAAACGTTAGCAAAAGTGAGATAAGCCGGACTGCCTTAAGACAATTCTTACACCGAACCTAGAGCTTAAGCCCCGCATGCCCTCTCCCATCATTCCCGTTCTGCTGGCCGGCGGCGCCGGCACGCGCCTCTGGCCGGTCTCGCGCGACGCCCTGCCCAAGCAGTTCCTGCCGCTGGTCGGCGAGCGCTCGACCTATCAGGAGACGCTGCTACGGGTGAAAGATGGGATGTTTGCGGCGCCGATCGTCATTACCGGCCCCGACTTCCATTTTTTCGCCCGGCGTCAGGCGGAGGAAGTCGGCGTCGAGGCGACGGTGGTGATCGAGCCGCTGCGGCGCGATTCAGGGCCGGCGATCGCGGCGGCAACCGCCGTGGCGCGCCAGCGCGATCCCGAAGCCGTGGTGCTGGCGCTGGCCGCCGACCACATCATTCTCGACGTCAAGGAATTCCGCGACACCTGTTTGGCCGGCCGCGCCGCCGCCGAGCAAGGCTCGATCGTCACCTTCGGCATCAAGCCGACCGAGCCGAAGACCAGCTACGGCTACATCCTGCCCGGCGAGGCGATCGGCGGCGGGGTGCACAAGGTCAAGCGCTTCGTCGAGAAGCCGGACGCGGCGACCGCCGAGCGCTACGTGCGCGAAGGCTATCTGTGGAATTCCGGCAACTTCCTGTTCCGCGCCGATGTGCTGCTGTCGGAACTGGCGCGGCTCGAGCCGGACATGGCGGCAGCGATCGAGGCCGCGGTCAAGAACGCGAAAACCGATCTCGGCTTCCTGCGGCTGGCGCCCGATGCCTTCGCGCGCGCGCCGCAGAAATCGATCGACTATGCGGTGATGGAAAAGACCGACCGCGCCGCCGTGATCGCCGGCAATTTCCGCTGGTCGGACATCGGCAGTTGGGACGCGCTGTTCGACATCATGCCAAGCACGACGCGCAGGGCAACGTCCTGCACGGCCCGGCCGTGACCATGGATGCCAAGGACTGCATCGTCCATTCCGACGGCCGGCTGATCACGATGGTCGGCGTCAAGGATCTGGTGGTGGTGAGCACGTCGGACGCGGTGATGGTGGTGCCCCGGGCGCGCGCCCAGGAGGTCAAGGACCTCACCGCCAAGCTCAAGGCGGAAAAGCGCCCCGAGGCGAGCGTGCACAAGCGCGTGCACCGGCCCTGGGGCTACTACGAGTCGATCGACATGGGCGAGCGCTTCCAGGTCAAGCGCATCGTCGTCATTCCGGGCGGCGTGCTGTCATTGCAGAAACACCGCCATCGCTCGGAACACTGGGTGGTGGTCAAGGGCACCGCGGAGGTCACGGTCAACGATACCGTCCGCAATGTGCATGAAAATGAGTCGATCTATATTCCGATCGGCTCGGTCCACCGCATGGCCAACAAGGGCAAGATCCCGCTCGAGCTGATCGAGGTGCAGACCGGCAGCTATCTCGGCGAGGACGATATCGAGCGGATCGAGGATATCTACAAGCGCGAGTGAGCGCGTTTCATCGATCGAGCCAGGCGTAGACCACGCCCATGACGACGCTATAGGTCAGTATCATCGCCAGTGAGAATGCTGCCGGCGCCAGTCCGAGCTCAATCGAGGTGGCGAACAGGCCAAGGCCGATCATCGGAAAGAACACCAGGCCCATAATCGCCCAGCCGAGTACGCCGAACGACAGGCCTTTCATGGCGCCGTTGCTTCCGGGAAGCAGACGAAAGAGCCGCCCAAACAGCAGGCCGAGAACCGTCATGCCGTTCAGAAAAGAAAGCACCCATGGCACGATGGAGGGAACATTGGCACCTGTCAGTGATCGAATGGTCGTCTGCAAGCTTGCGTAGGGTTGAAAGCCCGCCAGTAATCCCGTCCGCGATTTGAAGTACATGAGCGCCTGAATGGGCCAGGGTGCCGCACAAGCCCGCGACCATCGACTTCCAGACCCATGGCTTTAGTGACATTGGAAGCGGCAAGAGCTCCTACAAGATCTTTCTTCGCGTCAATTCCTCGATCACGTCGTGCGCCAGGCGGTCCGCATCCTTGCGGCCCGCTTCAAGGCGGATCTCGGGATTTTCCGGCGCTTCGTAGGGTTGATCGACGCCGGTGAAATTCTTGATCTCGCCGGCGAGCGCCCGCTTGTAGAGGCCCTTGGGATCGCGCGTCTTGCAGACGTCGAGCGGCGTGTCGACAAAGATCTCGACGAATTCACCGTCCTCCAGCAGCTCGCGCACCATGCGGCGCTCGGCGCGGAACGGCGAGATGAACGAACACAGCACGATCAGGCCGGCGTCGGTCATCAGCTTGGCGACCTCGCCGACGCGGCGGATGTTTTCCACCCGGTCTCCTTCGGTGAAGCCGAGATCGCGGTTGAGACCGTGGCGGACATTGTCGCCATCGAGCAGCAGCGTGTGCACGCCGCGCGCATGCAGGCCGGCCTCGACCAGATTGGCGATGGTCGACTTGCCGGCGCCCGACAGGCCGGTGAACCACAGCACCACCGGCTTGTGATGCATCAGGGCAGTGCGCTCGGCCTTGCTGATGGTGATCTTCTGATGGTGGATGTTGGTTGCGCGGCGCAGCGCGAAATCGATCATGCCGGCGGCGACCGTCTGATTGGTGTAGCGGTCGATCAGGATGAAGGCGCCGGTGTCGCGGTTATCGGCGTAAGGATCGAAGGCGACCGGCCGCGCAACCGAGAGATTGCACACGCCGATCTCGTTAAGCGCCAGGGTCTTGGCGGCAAGTTGGGCGAACGTATTGACGTCGATCTGATGCTTGAGGCCGGTGACGGTGGCGACCAGCGTCGCGTTGTTGATCTTCATCAGATAAGAGCGCTCTGGCAGCAAACGGTCGGCCGACATCCACACCACGTGTGCGGCGAACTGGTCGGCCACCTGCGGGCGCTCGCGCGAGGCTGCGAGCACGTCGCCGCGCGCAATATCGATCTCGTCGGCCAGCGTGACGGTCACCGCATCGCCGGCCTGCGCGCGTTCCATCGCGCCTTGCGCGCCGAGGATCTCCTTGATCCGCGTCGTCTGGCCCGAGGGCAGCACCGCGATCTCGTCGCCGGCCCGCACAGCGCCACTCGCAATCGTGCCGGCGAAACCGCGAAAATCCGAATCCGGCCGGTTGACCCATTGCACCGGCATGCGGAAGGGCTTGTCGGTGCGGTTATCCTCGACGTCGACGGCTTCGAGATATTCAAGCAGCGACGGCCCCTGGTACCAAGTGGTGCGCTTGCTGCGCGAGGAGACATTGTCGCCGTAACGCGCCGACATCGGGATGCAGACGATGTCCTTGAAGCCGAGTTCGGCGGCGAAGGCGCGGAAGTCTTGGGCGATCTTGTCGAAAACCGCGCGATCGAAATCGACGAGGTCGATCTTGTTGACCGCAAGCACGGCGTAGCGGATGCCCAAGCAGGCTCGCGATGATGGCGTGACGGCGCGTCTGCACCAGCAGGCCCTTGCGCGCATCGACCAGGAGGACGGCAAGCTCGGAATTGGAGGCGCCGGTCGCCATGTTGCGCGTGTACTGCTCGTGGCCGGGCGTATCGGCGACGATGAATGAGCGCCTGGGCGTGGCGAAATAGCGATAGGCGACGTCGATGGTGATGCCCTGCTCGCGCTCGGCTTCCAGGCCGTCGAGCAGCAAGGCGAAATCGACCTCGGCACCGGTCGTGCCGTGCTTCTTGGAATCGCGTTCGAGCGCGGCCAGATGATCGCTGAAGATGAGGTTCTGCTCATAGAGCAGCCGGCCGATCAGCGTCGATTTGCCGTCGTCGACCGAGCCGCAGGTGAGAAAACGCAGCGCCGGGCGCGTGTCGGCCGAAGCAGTGCCCGCGGCAGCCGATTTCGCCAATGTCACGGGAGCGGTCATCAGAAGTAGCCCTCGCGCTTTTTCTTCTCCATTGACCCGGACTCATCATGGTCGATGACGCGGCCCTGCCGCTCGGAACTGGTCGAGGCGCGCATTTCCTCGATGATCGCATCGAGCGTCATCGCTTCGGATTGAATGGCGCCGGTCAGCGGATAGCAGCCGAGCGTGCGGAAGCGCACGCGCAACATGCGCGGCTTTTCACTCGCCTTCAGCGGCAGCCGCTCGTCGTCCACCATGATCAGCGCGCCGTCGCGCTCGACCACCGGGCGCTCCTTGGCGAAGTAGAGCGGCACGACCGGGATGTTTTCGGCGCGGATGTATTCCCAGACATCCAGCTCGGTCCAGTTGGACAGCGGGAAGACGCGCATGGATTCGCCGGTCTTGATGCGGGTGTTGAAGATGCGCCACAGCTCGGGCCGCTGGTTGCGCGGATCCCAGGCGTGATTGGCGGTACGGTGCGAGAAAATGCGCTCCTTGGCGCGGCTTTTCTCCTCGTCGCGGCGGGCGCCGCCGAAGGCCGCGTCGAAACGCCATTTGTCCATGGCCTGGCGCAGGCCTTCCGTTTTCATGACTTGAGTATGGATCGCCGATCCCGACGCGACCGGGGAGATGCCGCGAGCCACACCCTCTTCGTTGATATGAACGATCAGGTCGATGTCCGAGCCGCGCCGCCGTCTCATCGCGGAACGCGATCATTTCGCGGAATTTCCACGTCGTATCGACGTGCAGCAGCGGAAACGGCGGCTTTCCCGGCGCGAAGGCCTTCTGCGCGATATGGAGCATCGCGCTCGAATCCTTGCCGATCGAATAGAGCATCACCGGATGGCCGAACGTCGCCACCGTCTCGCGCATGATGGCGATCGCTTCGGCCTCGAGCCGGCGCAGCCGGATATGATGATCACGCCAATTCATCGGGAAGGGTCTGTCGCTGGGTCGGGCAGAGCTACTTTATTTTTGCGATTTAAGGGAGCCGCTGAAATTTCAATTTCACGGCCGAAGCGGAAAAATCCGCCTCTTTTTCGCTAGCGCGCCAGCACGCGCTTGACCGCGTCGATGATGCGGTCCTGCGTCGCGGTGTCGAGATAGGCGTGCATCGGCAGGCTGATGACTTCGCCGGCCAGGCGCTCGCTGACCGCAACGCCGCCCTCGCCGACCGGATAGTGCTTGTAGGCCTGCTGACGATGCAGCGGGATCGGATAATAGATCGCGGTCGGAATGCCTTCGGCCTTGAGGCCGGCGGCGACCTGATCGCGGCGGCCGCCCGGGATGCGGATGGTGTACTGCGCCCAGACCGAGCTCAAACCGGCCGGCACCGTCGGCGTCGTGACCAGATTGGCCAGCCCTTCCGCGTAGTAGCGGGCGGCGCGGTCGCGCGCCGCGATTTCGTCGGGGAAGATCTTCAGCTTCTCGATCAGGATCGCGGCCTGGATCGTATCGAGGCGCGACGCCATGCCGATGCGGACGTTGTCGTACTTGTCGCTGCCCTGGCCGTGCACGCGAAGGCTCAGAAGCGTCTCGGCGAACTTGTCGTCGTCGGTGAAAATCGCCCCGCCGTCGCCGTAGCAGCCGAGCGGCTTGGCCGGAAAGAAGCTGGTGGCGGTCGCATGGCCGAAGGTGCCGAGCTGGCGGCCTTTGTACGTGGCGCCGAATCCCTGCGCGGCGTCGTCGAGCACGAACAGGCCGGCGGACTTGGCAACCGCGGCGATCGCATCGTGATCGGCCGGCAGGCCGAACAGGTCGACGGGGATAATGGCCTTCGGTTTCAGGCCGAGCCGTTTCGCCGTGGCGAGCGCGGCGGTGATGCCTTTGGGGTCGACGTTGAACGTGTCGGCTTCGACGTCGACGAAGATGGGCGTGGCGCCGACCAGCGCCACCACTTCGGCCGTCGCGCAGAATGTGAAGGACGGGCAGAAGACCGCATCGCCCGGGCCGATGCCCTTGGCCATCAGCGCCAGCGTCAGCGCGTCGGTACCGCTGGCGCAGGTGACGACGTGGCGCGCGCCGCAGAACTTCGCCAGCTCCGCCTCGAAGGCCTTCACTTCCGGCCCGAGAATGAACTGGCAATGATCCGTCACGCGCTTCACGGCATCGTCGATGGCGCGGCCGAGGCGGCGGCGTTGCGACGCGACGTCGATGAATGGAATCGGCGGCAGATTGGCGTGCTGGTTCATAGAACGGTCAAGCAATCGTCTGGATCAGCCGACAACAACGCGCGGCGCCTGCCGCTCGGCTTTCGGCGCGGCCCAGGGACGGACCGACAGGCAATGGGTGGCGACTTCGAGGCTCGCGACGCCCTCTTCGCCCGTCACCGCCGGCGTCGTGCCGGTACGCACGGCGCGCAGGAATGCCAACAGCTCGGAGCGCAGCGGCTCGGCATGGCCGACCGAAAGATGGCGCATGGAATAGCTGCCGTCCGGCTGGAAGCCGAAGCACTCCGTCACCTGCCGTGTCAGCAGGTCGCCCATAACGTACTTGCCGCGCGTGGCGACGGTGACGTTGCGCGCCTTGAAGGGCGTCAGCCAATTCGTGTTGATATGCGCCAGCACGCCGGACGCGGTGCGGAACTGCAGCAGCGCAATGTCCTCGCGCTCCGCGACCGCGCTCGAGAGCTGCGGCTGCACTTCGACGATATCGGAATCGGTGAACCAGCGGATCAGGTCGATGTCGTGCACGGCGAGGTCGATGACAACGCCGACATTCGACATGCGCGGCGGGAACGGACCGACGCGGGTGATGGCGATGGACAGAATGTCCTCGTTGCGGATCGCTTCCTTGATCGCTTCGACGGCCGGATTGAAGCGTTCGACATGGCCGACCATCAGCGTGACGCCGGCGCGGTGCGCGGCTTCGATGATCTCGCGGCCTTCCTCGACGGACGATGCGATCGGCTTTTCCACCATGACGTGGACGCCGCGCGCGATGCAGACCAGAGCGATATCGTGATGCAGATGGGTAGGCGCGGCGATGGTGACAGCATCGACGCCGAGATCGAGCAGTTCGCCCACTTCGCCGACGGCCTTGCAGCCGAGCGTGCGGGCGACGAAATCGGCCTGCTTGCGGTCCGGATCAGCGACCGCGACCAGCTCGGCCCCCGGCAGCCCGGCGAACACGCGCGCATGGTTGCTGCCCATGACGCCGACGCCGATCACGCCCACCCGCAATGAGCGTCCCGCGTCCGGATTTACCGACTGCGACATGTCTTAACGAAACCCCCAGACCGCAACCCTCGGCCTCGTCCTCACTAGCACGCTGGTTTTGGCCATGCGACCTCTCGCAGGAAAGACAGTGAACACGTTTTGATTCAAAGCATTACAGCGCGGTTCCGGCGCGCATTTACCCTATTCGGCCGCCCGCGAGGCCGGCATGGCGAGCTTGAGGCCCGCGGCGATCGCGTCTTCGCGGAATGATTTCACGGCGCCCAGCGACAAGCTCGGCGTCGGTCTTGCTGCCGATCAACGGCAGCTTCTTGAGCACGTCGGCGGGCGCCGTGATGATGTGGCAGCCCATCGCGTCCGCTTCGACCACGTTGAAAACCTCGCGGGTCGACGCCCAGATGATCTCCACGCTCTTGGTCTTGCGCGCACGGACAATGGCGTCCTGCATGATCGGCCGATAGTCGATGCCGAAGTCGGCGAGACGGCCGGCGAACACCGAGACGCAGCTCGGCGCGCCGTCCTTGAGCGCCTCGACAGCGCGAATAACCTGATCTGGCGTGAAGATCGCGGTCATGTTGACCTTGACGCCATCGTGCGACAGCGAGCGGACCGCGTCGAACAACGGCTCGCCGCGCGTATTGGTAACCGGCAGCTTGACGTAGACGTTCTTGCCCCAGGCGGTGATGACGCGCGCCTGCGCCACCATTTCCGGAATGTCGTCGGAGAACACCTCGAAGGAAATGTGCCGGTCCGGCACCGCGGCGACGAGATCGCGCGCGTAAGCCTCGTAGTCGCTGACGCCTGCCTTCTTGAGCAGCGACGGATTGGTGGTGAAGCCGGCGATCCAGGATTGCTTGGCCATCTCCACGATCTGCGCCTTGTCGGCGCCATCGGTGAAAAGCTTGACCTTGAGTTTTGCCAATGTGGGAGCGGCCATGGGAGGTCCTATCTGGGATCGTCGGTGCTTGCGGCGGGCACTATAGAGCCACGGCGGGCGCGATCAATGCAGCGGCTTGACTTCCGGGGGATGAACCGGCACCGAGTTCCGCGCCGGCGAGCCCCGCGCACCCGGTTCCAGGAGACGCAATGCGCAAGGCGCTTTTGCTCGTTATCAAGGCGGCGGTTTCCGGCCTGCTGCTCTATCTCGCGCTGCGCGCCGTCAATATTCAGGCGGTGATGGAGCAATTCAACCAGCTCGATGCGCGCTGGATCGGCCTCGGCCTGCTGGTGCTGCTGGCGCAGGTCGTGGTCCAGGCGATCCGCTGGCGGCAGATCGTTTTCCGCTGCGGCGCCGACCTGCCGCTGTCGCAGGCGTTCCGCTTCAGCATGATCGCGGCGTTCTTCAACCAGACGCTGCCGTCGAGCGTCGGCGGCGATGCCGTGCGCATCTGGCTCGTGGGGAAGCAGTCCGGATGGCGCGTTGCGACCTACTCCGTGGTGCTCGATCGCGTGGTGGGAACCGTGGCGCTCGCGATCATGGTCGTCGTCTGCCTGCCCTGGACATTCGAACTGGTGCGCAATCCCATCGGCCGGCTGGCGCTGCTGCTGGTCGGCCCCGGCTGCATCGGCGCCGGACTCGTTTTCGCGATGCTGGGCTGGAAGCGTTTGAGTTTCCTGCAGCGCTGGATGCCGACGCGTCACCTCGCCGCCGCCGCCGCGATAGGCCTTGGCATTCTCACCGCGCCGCGCGCGCTTGCGGCGATCTTCAGCCTATCCTTCGTCATCCATTTTCTCACGGCACTCGCGGCCTGGTGTGCCGCGCGTTCGGTCGGAGCGAACCTGCCGCTGCTGTATTCCCTGTTCCTGGTGCTGCCGGTGGTCCTGATCACCGTCATTCCCATTTCGATCGCCGGCTGGGGCGTGCGCGAGAGCGCGATGATTGCGGCCTTTGCCTATGCCGGACTGCCGCAAAGTGACGGCCTGATCGTGTCGCTGCTGTTCGGGATCGGATTTCTGCTGGTCGGCATCGCCGGCGGGCTGGTCTGGGTCGTCACGATCGACCGGCGCGATCGAAAAATCGTTCCGGTTGCCGCACTCGACGGCTGACGCCGTTGCCTCAGCGCTGCGCGGCGGCGCGCGCCTTCGCGTTCTTCAAATGATGCAGCTGGCCTTCGGCCTCGAGATCGGCCTCGACCATGATGCGCACCAACTCGTCGAAACTTGTGCGCGGCTGCCAGCCCAGGTCCCGGCGCGCCTTGGACGGATCGCCGAGCAGCTCGTCGACCTCGGTCGGCCGCAGGTAACGCGCGTCGAACTCGACATAGTCCTTCCAGTTCAGCCCGACCGAGCTGAACACCTTGTCGACGAAGCTGCGCACGCTGTGCTTGACGCCGGTGGCGATGACGTAATCGTCGGGCTTGTCCTGCTGCAGCATCAGCCACATCGCCTCGACATAGTCCTTGGCGTAACCCCAGTCGCGTTCGGCATCGAGATTGCCGAGGTAAAGCTTCTTGTCCTTGCCGGCGAGGATGCGCGCGAGACCACGCGTGGTCTTGCGCGTGACGAAGGTTTCGCCGCGGCGCGGGCTCTCGTGGTTGAACAGGATGCCGTTCGAGGCGTGCAGGCCGTAAGCCTCGCGGTAGTTCTGCACCTGATAGAAGGCGAACACCTTGGCGCAGGCATAGGGACTGCGCGGATGAAACGGCGTCGTCTCCGTTTGCGGGGTCTCTTTGACCTGGCCGTAAATCTCCGAGCTCGATGCCTGATAGAATTTGATGGTCTGGATGCCGCCGACATTGCGGATCGCTTCGAGCAGCCGCAGCGTGCCCATGGCGACGACATCCGCGGTATAGACCGGCTCGTCGAACGACACGCGGACATGGCTTTGCGCGCCGAGGTTATAGACCTCGTCGGGCTGCACGATCTCGATCAGCTTCTCGAGCCGCGCGCTGTCCATGAGATCGCCGTAGTGCAGAAAGAACTTCGGGTCGCGCTCGTGGATATCCTGGAAAATGTGGATGATGCGGCCGCTGTTGAACGATGACGAACGGCGAATGATGCCGTGCACCTGGTAGCCCTTCTCGAGCAGGAATTCCGCCAGATAAGAGCCGTCCTGGCCGGTCACCCCGGAGATCAGCGCCTTTTTCACAGCTTGATCTCTCCCTCGCCCGTGACGACGTGCGCGTACGGCATCGGGAACAACAGCTTGCCGCCCTGCTCCAGGTAGCCGCGCTCGCGCGCCACGATCTCTTTCTTAAAGTACCACGGCAGGACAAGCATGGTGCTCGGCTTGAGCTCGCGCGCACGCTCCTCGGAGACCAGCTCGAAATCGGTGCCCAGCGTGCGCAGGCCGACCTTGTCGGTGTTGCGCTCGCTGATAAAAGGCATCATCTCTTTGGTGATGCCGAACAGCTGCAGCAGGACGTTGCCCTTGGTCGAGGCACCGAGGCCGAAGACGCGCTCGCCCTTCTTGAGTTCGGCGTCGAGATAGCCACGCACGCGGCGCGCCAGATCGTTGATCTTGCCGAAATAGTCGCGGAAGGTCTGCGGATCTTCGAGGCGTAGCGCCTGCTCTTCAGCTGCGAGCTTCGCCAGATTTTCGCGGCCCTTTGCGGTCTGCATCGCCTTGTTCTCGGCATGCGCGACGAAGGCGCGCAGGCTGCCGCCGTTGACCGCATTGGTCGAGGCATCGACGATCGTCAGCCCGTTGCGCTCCATCAGCTTCTGCAATGATGCGAGCGAATAGTACGACAGGTGCTCGTGGCAGATGTCGTAGAAATTCATGTTGGTCAGCATCAGCGACAGGTAACTCAACTGGATGCACCAGATGCCGTCCGGCGCGAGGATGTTCTTGACCTCCGCCGTGAAGCTGTTGGGATCGCCGAGATCGTAGAACATGGCGTTGCAGCCGACCGCGCGGGCCTTGTCGGTCGGGAAACGCTTGCGAAACGCGGCAGCGTTGAAATAGTCGTTGATGATCGTGATGCTCTTGTCGACGCCCGACCAGTCGATGTTGCGCGCGGGCTCAAAGCCGACGCGGCGCAATTCGGCGGGATAGAAGCCGAGCGTGGTGCAATCATTGGCGCCGATATCGACCACGATGTCGCCCGCCTTGAGCGGAACGCGCGAGCGGATATCGGCGATGACCTCGCGGAGATCCTTCTGCATCGTGTCGCTGGTCGCCGAACGATAGAAGTAGCGGCGGTAGAGCAGATCGGGCTCGACCTCTTCGCGCAGCTGCAGCAGACCGCAGCCGTCCGGATTCTTGCCGCGGTCGCACAAGGTCATGGTCAGCGGCACGCGAATCTTGGCGAGCTCACCCTCCTCCGCGTTGCTGCGCGTGAATGTCGGCGACAGGAATTGCGGCGCGATCGCGATCACGTCGGTCAACGCCGGCGAGCCGCAGACCTTGCAGCGTTGCAAAACCTTGAACGGCTTCTCGATCAGAGCGTCGGCGGCGGGCATGTTAGATCTGTTTCGGCGGCCGGAAGCCGGCAAAATCCCTCAGGATCAGCTTGACGATTTCCCACCCGGTCTTGAACGGGCGCATCTTGCGCTCGCCGCCGATCCGGTGCGGTTCGTTAGCCGGTATTTCCGCCACTCGCAACCCGGCGCGCGCAAAGCGCATCGAGCTTTGGCACGGCCAACCGAGGCCAAACTCGTCGAGATCAAGCGTGAGCGCCTGCTGGCGCCGGAACGCGCGAAATCCGACCAAAACGTCGGTGTAGCGGGCGCGAAACAGCAGGTTGACGATGCCCGTGAACAGGCGATTGCCGAGCGCCGTTAACCAGTCATCGTCTTCGCTGCGGGCGCCGGCGAAATAGCGCGAGCCGATGACGAGGTCGTAGCCTTCGTTCACCTTGGCGATGATGCGGGGGATGTCTTCCGGAATCGAATTTCCGTCCGGCGTAAACTCGACGACGATGTCGCCCTTCGCCTGCTGCAGGCCGTACGCCATGGCGCCGCCGTAGCCCCGGCTTTTCTGCGAATGGACGGCCAGTCCCTGGCCGCGCAGGAATTCGACGGTGCCGTCGGTCGAACCGCCATCGACGCAGAGAATTTCGTCGACCCAGTCCCGCTTGATCTGCGGGACGATGACTTGCACGGCCTCGATCTCGTTCAGGGTCGGGAGCACCAGCGTGCTCGTCAGCCGGCCGCTCATTGCAGCCCCATCTCGGCCGCGACATTGCGCAGGAACCAGTCATAGGTGAGCTTCAGGCCGTCCTTGATGCCCACTTTGGCGCGCCAGCCCAGGTTTGCCGCGCGCGTGACGTCCATCAGCTTGCGCGGCATGCCGTCCGGCTTGCTCGGATCGAACTTGATGTCGCCGCCATAACCGACGATGTCCTTGATCGTAGCGGCCAGATCACGGATCGCGATGTCCTCGCCGAGGCCGATATTGACGAACGAGCCGACGTCTTTCGCATCGCGGTTGTTCATGAAGAAGACCATCGCATCCGACAGGTCATCGACGAACAGAAGCTCGCGCCGCGTATTGCCCGTTCCCCAGACTTCGACGAAGGGCAGCTTTTTCCGCTTGGCTTCGTGGAATTTGTAGATCAGCGCCGAGACGACGTGCGATTTCTCCGGCTCGAAATGATCGCCATAGCCGTAGAGATTGCACGGCATCAGATTGATGAAATTCGTTCCGTACTCGTGATTGGCGTATTCGCACAGCTTCATCGCCGCGACCTTGGCAATCGCATAGCCCTCGTTGGTCGGCTCGAAGGCGCCGGTGAGGATGTCGTCTTCCTTCATCGGCTGCGGGCATTCGCGCGGATAGACGCAGGAGCTGCTCAGGTAGACGAGCTTGGTCACGCCGGCACGGCGCGCAGCGTTGATGACGTGCAGCGAGATCATCATGTTCTCGTAGAGAAACTCCACCGGGTAGGTAACGCTGGCGCCGATGCCGCCGATATGGCCGGCGAGGTGGAAGACGTAATCGACCTTGTTCGCAGAGAAGAAGCGATCGACCGCCGCCTGGTCGCGCAGATCGACTTCGCGCGACGGCGGCGTCAGCAGGTTCGCGTAGCCGTCGCGGCGCAGGCGCGCGACCAGGGAACGGCCGACCATGCCGCTCGCGCCGGTAATCAGGATCGATGATTGGGGGTTCATCGCCGGCATCTCAGGCCTGGCCGCCATGGCTGAAGAACGACTTGACGATGCCGATGACCGTATCGACGTCCTTGTCGCTCGTCCCGGGATGCGGACCCCAGTAGATGCCGCGGTCCATGACCTGATCCGCACCATCAAGACGGCCGCTGACGCGGTGGGGCAGATGCTTGAACGCGGGCTGCCGCACCATGTTGCCGCAGATGATCGGCCGCGTCTCGACGCCATTCGCTTCGAGATGCTGGCGGAACTTGCCGCGCATCGCCGGGGTCTTGCACAGCACCGGATAACCGAAGGGCGCGGGCTGGCAGCGCGGATTTGAACGGATGAGTTGCAGATCGCCGGACTGGTGCAGGCCCGCGAAACCGGCGTCAAACCGCGCGGCGATCTGCCGTCGGCGGGCGTTGAAGCCTTCCAGCCGCTTGAGCTGCTCGAGCCCGATGGCGGCGTTGATTTCGGTCGGACGCAGATTGAAACCCGTGGTGACGAACAAGAAGCGCGGATCGATGTCGGGATTCTGCCGCTCGATATCGGCGGCGTTGCTCATCCCCCTCGCCCAACCGTGCGACCGCATCGACCGCAGCAAATCGGCAAGCTGGGCGTCGTTCGTCACCACCATGCCGCCCTCGATGGTGGTGATGTGGTGCGAGAAATAGAAGCTGAACGTGCCGAGATCGCCGAAAGTGCCGACCTTGCGGCCGTCCCACAGCACGCCAAGCAACTCGCAGGTGTCCTCCATCAGCCACAGGCCGCGCTTTTCCGCGAGCGCGGCGATGTCCGCAACATTGCATGCGCCCCCAAGCACATGAACGACGACGATCGCCGCGGTCTTCGGCGTGATGGCCGCCTCGATGGCCTCGGGCGTCAATTGCAAAGTTTCCGGATCGCAGTCGACGAAGACCGGCGTCGCGCCGGCCTGCATCACCGGCCAGATCGAGGTTGACCACGACAGCGCCGGAACGATGACCTCATCGCCCGGACCCAGACGCCGGCGCCCGCCTTTCGGGGCCAGCAGCGGATTGGCCAATGCGAACAGCGCCAGCAGATTGGCCGAGGAGCCGGAATTGACCATCACCGCGTGGCCGACGCCGTTGTATTTCGCGAACTCGCGCTCGAATTGCTCGCACAGCTTTCCCATGGTCAGGAAGCCGGAATCGAGCGCGGCCTTGGCGGCGGAAATCTCCTTCTCGCCCAGCAGGTTCGTCGTCAGTGGCAGCCGGAAGCTCATTCGATGCTCAAAGGCCGTGATAGCGGCGATACCATTCGACGAAGCGCTCGATGCCGGTCTTGATCGGCGTCGACGGCCGGAAACCGACCTCGCGCATGAGATCGTCGACGTCGGCATAGGTCGCGGGAACGTCGCCCGGCTGCATCGGCAGCAGCTCGCGCTTGGCCTTTTTGCCGATCGCCTCTTCGAGCAATCGCACGACCTCCATCAGTTCGACCGGGTTGTTGTTGCCGATGTTGTAGACGCGCCAGGGCGCGTTGCTCGAGCCGGGATCGGGCGCTTCGCCCGACCACTTGCGGATTGGGCGCGGGCGCGCGGTCGACCAGCCGCACCACCAACTCGACGACATCGTCGACATAAGTGAAGTCGCGCCGCATCTTGCCGTGATTGAACAGCTTGATCGGCTTGCCCGCCATGATCGCGGCGGTGAAGATCCACATCGCCATGTCCGGCCGGCCCCACGGGCCGTAGACGGTGAAGAAGCGCAGGCCCGTCGTCGGCAGCCGGTAGAGATGCGCATAGGCGTGCGCCATCAGCTCGTTCGCCTTCTTCGACGCGCCGTAGAAGCTGAGCGGATGGTCGACATTGTCGTGCACCGAAAACGGCATATGCGTATTGCCGCCATAGACCGACGATGACGACGCATAGAGCAGATGCCGGCAGCCATTGTGCCGGCAGCCTTCGAGGATCGTTGGTGAACCCGGTCAGGTTGGAATCGACGTAGGCGAACGGGTCGACCAGCGAATAGCGCACGCCAGCCTGCGCCGCGAGATGCACGACGTAAGGGAAGCGGTGTTCGGCGAACAGCGCCGCCATGCCGTCACGGTCGGCGAGATTGAGCTGAACGAATTGGAAGTTCTTCAGTTTCTTCAGCTCGTCGCGCCGCGCTTCCTTGAGCTTCGGATCGTAGTAGGCGTTCAGGTTGTCGAGGCCGACGACCGTGCGGCCGTTCTCCAGCAGGCGCTTGGCCACGTGGAACCCGATGAAGCCGGCCGCGCCGGTGACGAGAATGGGCTCTACAGACGCCACAGGTCGATCCCTTTCGGCTTTTGCGCGCGGTCGAGCTTCGACTTGACGTCGAGCACGATGCCCTCGCCTCCTTTAAGCAGCTTGGTGACCAAGGGCCAGCCCTTCGCGACATAGTCCTGATGCGCGACGGCCATGATGACGGCGTCGGCCGGCTGCAGCTTCTCGAATGGCGTCAAGCGCGAGGCCGTATTCGTGCTTCGTCTCGTCCGGCGACGCGAGCGGATCGGTCACCTGCACCGTGATACCGGTGCGGGCGAGTTCGCTCGCGATGTCGATCACCTTCGAGTTGCGGATGTCCGGCACGTTTTCCTTGAAGGTCATGCCGAGGATGGTCACCAGTGGGATTGCTGCGGCCGCGCTGCAGCAACGCGCGCATGCATTCGCGCGCGACGCGTCGCGCCCATGTTGTCGTTGATGCGCCGGCCCGCAAGAATGATCTCCGGATGATAGCCGGCCTTTTCGGCGCGGAAGGTCAGATAATACGGATCGACGCCGATGCAGTGGCCGCCGACCAGGCCGGGCTCGAACTTCTGGAAGTTCCATTTGGTCGCCGCGGCGGCCAGCACGTCGCCGGTGTCGATGCCGAGCTGCTGGAAGATCGCCGACAGCTCGTTCATGAAGGCGATGTTGAGATCGCGCTGGGTGTTCTCGATCACCTTGGCGGCTTCGGCCACCTTGATCGACGGCGCGCGATGGATGCCGGCCGTGACCACCGAGCCGTAGACGTCGGCGACGATGTCGAGCGTGGCTGGCGTCCTGCGCCGACACGACCTTCATGATGGTCTCGAAGCGGTGCTTCTTGTCGCCCGGATTGATGCGCTCGGGCGAATAGCCGACGGTGAAATCGCGTCCGCCGGCAAGCCCTGACTTCTTTTCCAGCACCGGCAGGCAGTCTTCCTCGACGGCGCCCGGGTAGACCGTCGATTCATAGACGACGATGTCGCCCTTCTTCAGCACCGCGCCGACCGTGTTCGACGCAGCCAGCATCGCGCCGAGGTCCGGCCGGCGCGCGCTGTCGATCGGCGTCGGCACGGTGACGATGTAGAAGTCGGCATCCTTCAGCGCCGCCGGATCGCTCTCATAGCGCAGGCTCTTATGCTTGAGGTCGGCCGGCTCGACCTCGCGCGTGCGGTCGTGACCGGAGCGAAGCTCATCGACGCGCTTGCGATCGATGTCGAAGCCGATGACGGGCGCGCCCGAACGCGCAAATGCGACGGCAACCGGCAGACCGACATAGCCGAGCCCGATCACCGCGATCTTGCGTTGGTGCGCCATGCGATTTCTGACTACCGGCCGCCGCGCGCCTTGGGAATCCGACGCGTGGCCGGCTCTTTAGCCGCTGCGTGGCGCGGGGCAAGGTGGGCGAGATATGCGAGGCGTTTCATTTCCCTGCGCCCGCGGGTGACCGTGTCGAGGATGAAGCCGCAGGCGATCGCCAGGAACGCCGTGAGCATCAGGCCGGTCGACAAGATCGCGGTCGGCAGCCGCGGCACAAGACCGCTCTCGACGTAGGTGATGAACACCGGGATCGCCAGAACGAGCGATGCGACCGCGCAAGCCAGGCCAACCATCGAGAAGAAGAACAACGGGCGCTCGGCGCGATAAAGACGCAGGATCATATTGAGGATACGGACGCCGTCGGACCATGTATCGAGCTTCGATTCCGAGCCTTCGGGCCGGGCAAAGTAAGGCGTATCGACTTCGGCAATCGGCGCGCCAAGCTCCATGGCGTGAATGGTCAACTCGGTCTCGATCTCAAACCCGCTGGACAGCACCGGCAGGGACTTCACGAAGCGGCGCGACAGCACGCGATAGCCCGACAGCATGTCGCGCAGGTTGGTGCCGAACACAGCCGCCACAAAGCCGGTGAGCAGGCGGTTACCAAATCGATGCCCGCGCCGGAAGGCAGCGAATTCCTGACCGACCCGGACGCCAACGACCATGTCGCAGCAGTCCGTCAGCAGCCGCGCAATCAGGGTTTGGACGCTCGCGGCGTCATAAGTGGCATCGCCGTCGACCATCACGTAAATATCGGCCTCGATATCGCTGAACATTCGCTTGATGACGTGGCCCTTGCCTTGGCGAGGCTCGATGACCGATGACCGCGCCCGCCGCGCGGGCGCGCTCCAGCGTGCGATCAGTGGAATTGTTGTCGTAGACATAGATGACGGCGCCCGGCAGCGCTGCACGAAAATCGCCGACGACCTTGGCGATGGTCTCGGCCTCGTTGTAGCAAGGAACGAGCACCGCAACGCGTGCGCCGGCGTCGCTTTGGCCTTTTGTGCCCGATGTCTTGCTCGCAGGTTTCGCTTCTGTCATCGGGCCGACCGCCACATCCCTATTGCTTGGTACCGAGCGCGCCGACAAGTTCGTTGCCTTCGACGCGCGTAAAGACATGGCCGCAACTTTGTTTCAGTTGCGCAAGGCACGCTTGCCGTTGCGCGTCGGCCTTCTGCCATATGCCGTAGCGGCTATCGGGCGGCTCTTGGTGGGTCGCAAGGAAGCTCGACATGTTCGTGAAGCGAATAAACAAGGCCAGCACATTTGGATGATCGGGCTCGCATTTGCAATACAATTCGCCCACCGGCCCGTAGGTAATGCCTGACCCGGGAAACGAGCGCAGCGTGTTGTCGATCGAATTGGCCAGAATCGGCGCCCGGGGCGGCAATGCTCCGGCGCGCCGAGCCTCAGCCGTCAGCGATTTGATCGGAAAGACGAGCGGCGAATCGTAATGCTCGACGAAATTGCGGTCCGTGGCCGGACCGGCGCTGCGGGCCAGCACGGTGTATGCGCTCGGCGCCTGAAGCAGCATGATGACGACGGCAACCGCCACGGCCCAGCGTGGTTGCAGCGCCTTGCCCAAGGCCAACACACCCGCGGTCAGGAACGGCATGGAATACATCAAGAACCGGAAGTATCCCCCCCAACGTTGCGACACTGAGTCCACGACAAACAACAACGCGATGAAGCAAGCTGCGCCGAGGAGACAGGCCAGAGCAATGCGCCGGCTTGGGCACAAGACCAACGCCACGAATATGGCCAGCACCGTCGCGATCGCGAGAATGCCGCTCGTGCCCGGGAACGTGATCGCCATCTGCTTGGCAAACTCGGCCGCATAGATCGTGGAATGCGTCCGTCGACAGGGAAATCTGCACCGAGCGGTTCGTGCCAAGATCGGCGACATCGATGCTGTTGCGGGCGGCAACATAGATCAGAAACGGCATTCCTGCGGCGACACCAGCCGCGCACAACTGGACGAGGTCCCGCCATGTCCGGCGCCAGGGCTCTCCGGCCAGCCAGACGAAGGGCAGCGCGAGAATAAAAGGCTCCTTGATCGTTGCCGCCGCGCCGATGCAGAGGCACGCCATCGGCGCGGCGTCCCTCCCCTTGTCGATAACAAGCTCGGCCGCGAGCAACCCGAAAATGACGCCCCATGGCTCCAGGTAAACGGAATTCGAAGTAGTAGATGACGTCCTTTTGCCAGAACAGCAGCACCGCCACCGGCAGAATACGGAGATCGGGCCAACGCCCGACCAGCCAGGGCCGCAGCACGAAAAGCCAGCACAGCACCGCGCTGATATTGGATAACCGGCCAGCCAATTCGAGATCATTGAAGGCAAAGGCCGGGCCGAGGAACGGCATATCGATCAGGTAGCGCGCGCCCGGATAGCGCAGGAAGATCGTGGCCTCGGCGCAGCCCCAGGCAATGATAAGCAATCGTGGCAAAGCCGAGCGCGAGCGCGCGGTGAGCGCCGATAAACAAACGTCGTCACCGCCGCGATCACGATGAGCACGCGATGCGCGACTCGAGGAGCGCGACCGGCCTGCTGATCAGATGCTTCACGTCGTCGAGTGTCGGAACCGGCACATTGGCGCTGTGGACCGGCGACAGCCACCAGAACGCCGTCCGATAGCTTTGGCCGACGTGAAAATAAGAGTCGCCGCTGAACGGAAACTCCCTGTTCCAACCGATGACAAGGTCCGCAAGCAGAGGCGCCAGAATAACAAGCGCGATGAGCCCATTTTTCAGCTCGAACGGCTCTCTCGTCATCGCTGCGGTCGGATTTGCGAACTCAGGCGCCAACCAGTACAGCGCGCCAATCGTCAGCAACAGGACGATCGCCCATAGCGGCGACATGGCGCCGAGACGAAATACTGCCTGGTTGGCCACGACCGCCGCGAGACAGAACAAGGGCAACACCAAATTGCCCCGGCTGCTCACCGCGTTCGATACTGAGGGATGCAACGCCAACAGCCTTGTTAGCGCGCCGAGGATAATGGTGCGAGCACGCGGCGACCGACTTCGAGCTTTTCGCAGCAATTCAACAAGACCGGCGGCCGCGAATATCAGCACAAAGGGCTCTAATCGGTACGCGGTAACGGACCGAGCCGAACGTGACGACGTGCACGAGTGTGAGGTATCCGAGGTAAGCGAGGCACGGCAAGCAGCCGCACAAAATATGCGCCGCAACGTCAATGCAAGGCCGACCAACGCGAGCAAAATGTCGGCACCGCGCTGATCACTGACACAGTCACGACCCACGGACTCTTGAATTCATCGGCGTACGGCCAAGGCCGCCACAGCCGCGCGAATTTTACCGGCATCATTGCGATGAAATGTGCGGGATTAGCTTTGATGTATTGAACCGCGGCATGTCGCAGCACCTCGTCGCGCTGCACCGGGTCGGTAACGGTCGGGAACACGCCAAGATTGACGTCTTGTCCCTTGCCGACACCGCCACCGCTGACATTGAGCGGATTGTTGCCAGTGTAGAGGACCATCCCCGCAGCCAGGTCGAGACGTATGAATTGTCCATAGCGCGCGTAATTGTACGCCCACCACGGCGCCATCAGCGCGATGTAGACGACGACGTAAGTCACTACTCTCATCGCCGCATTCCGCAGCGTTTCCCGATGAATAGCGAGCGAAAAATAAATCACGAGAAACGGCGCCAAGAGTTCGAGCGCAGGCCGCGTAAGGATACCCAAGACGATAAACAAGCTCGCGAGACCGATACCGCCGGTCGTAGAGACACAAGAAGCCGGCCAGAACCAATGTGATGAATAGCGTCTCGGTCAGCCCTATCGCAGCGAAAAAGGCGAAATGCGGCCACAGCGCGCAGAACAATGCCGCAATCAGTGCAATGGTTTCGTCGCGGTAAATGCGCAGCGCAATCTCATAGAGAAGCCAAACAGTCGCCAGCGACAGGGCCAAATCGGCGAGCTTTTGCCCCCAGCCGGGGCCGACTATAGCGATCAGCATCGGGTAAAGCGGCATGATGGCGCCATTTTCCATCAGGTGCAGATGTCGAAATTCTTCGGCACCGGTGCGATAGGACATCGCGTCTGGGAAAATGTTGGTTGGGAAGCAACAACAAGAACGGCCGCACGAGCGACGAGAGCAATCGCCAGAATCCAAAACAGCTTGGTCCGATCGAGGTTCTCGGGTGCGTTCATACGGATTTATCGGCCGCAATCCGCGTCGGCGTATAAACGCGAATACCGATCGACTGCCAGGTCAAGCGAGAAATGCGACACTATGCGCTGCCTCGCCAAAGCACCTCTGCGCTGGCCGCTCGCCTGCTTGCGACGCCACGTCGGCGATTGCCGCTCAACAGCGCCACCGGATCGCGCGGAGGAACGATCTATGCCCGCATCACCGACAATGCGCCGCGCATCTCCAACGTCCGTCGCAATCGGGATAAGGCCAGCACTCATCCCTTCGGCGATCGCGTTGGAAAAGCCCTCGCCGAACGCCGACGTCGAGGCAAGAATATCGGCCGCGGGTAGAGACGCTCGATATCGTCGCGCAAGCCGAGCGCTGCGAACATTGTCCGGAAGGCGCAGATTCTGCGTACCGTCCCCGACCATGAGTGCCGGTACCGACGGCATCCGCGCCATGGCCGCGAGGAAACTTGGCGTGATCCTTCATGGGATCGACTCGTGCCACGTGGATGACCACGACGGCGCATTATCGGAAATTCCGAGTTCGGCCCGAATCTGTTTTGCGCACCGCCGGGTCGGGACGAAATTTATCGGTATCGATGCCGTTGTCGATCTCCATGAAGCGTTTTGAGTGAAAGCCGCGAGCCTGATGAAAAGTCGCGCCCTGCCTCCGAATTCGCGATGATGGCATCCGGCGACGCGATAGCATTCTGTTCAACCAGATGATGCGGCCGTAGCGCGTGTCGTCCATGTTGGACGCTCGCAAATTCCAGAAAAGCTTGCGGTCGCGCCGGCCCGCGCAGACGTAATGGCACAGCGTCGCCGCGATATTGCCGTGATACATCCAGCCTTGAAGAATCCGTGGACGTAGGCGGCTAACGGCGCGAGCAGCGCGGCGCCGCCCCGGGCAGTGAGGTCATCGGCGCACCGGCATTCAGCGCCGTCAATTCGACACCTGTCGCACGCAAGGCGGCAGCCAACGTATTCTTCACGCTAATGTGATCACATGCTGCGACATGCCGCGCGCCTGCAGGGCCGCCGCCAGCTGGACCAGCATCGTTTCGGCCCCGCCCGTTCCGAGACCGGTAATGACGTGCATGACGTCAATCATTGCGGTGTCGGATTAAGCCGCAAGGAGCGCGTTGAACGAAGCGCCCGCTCGGTCCAACCGATAAATTTCGGGCAAAAGAGAGGGTCGAAGCTCTGCTCGCTCGCGCGGCTTGAGATTCGCCATCGCGGTCACGAAGGCATCGCCCGATTCTGCCAACACCACTGCGCCGGGCCCGGCATTAGCTGCGATTTCTACAATGCCACCCGCTTCGGGCGATGAGATGACCCGGGTGCCGCATGCTAAAGCCTCAAGCGCCGCATTTGGCAGCCCCTCCCAACGCGAAGGCAGCAACAGCGCGTCCGCACCGGCAACCCAAGGCGCCGGTTGCGGGTCGAAACCAGCAAAGGCAACGCGTCGCCCAAGGCCGAGCCGCTCGGCCTGACTAACAAGTGCAGATTGAAGTTCACCGATACCGAAAATAGTCACGTGCGCATCGTCCGGAAGACGCGCAAAATCGTTGAGCAATCGATCATAGCCCTTCTGCGCGGTAAGCCGTCCGACAGCGACAAATCGCAGCCCGCCGCCCTGGCGACGTTGGGGCGGACTGCAGCTTCCCTCAGAAGCGCTTCGTCAACGGGATTTGGCAGTGAGACAATCCGCTCTTTTGGAACTCCGAAATCGCGTGAGTTCTTCGGAAATATAACTTGCGGGGCAAATAATTTGGTCCGCCCATCGATAGAGCAACCGGTAGCCAAGCCAATATAGAACTTTTCCGAACGGCTCGGAGGAGTGGTGCCGCGGCGTATTCGCCTCGCGCACAATGATTTGGGGATTGCCCGGCGAGAAATGGCTTTAGCGCCAGAACTCCGAAATTTACGTATGCCAGTGCGGAAACGATGATATCCGGCTTTTCAAGGCGAAGTCGGCGCAAGAGGCCCGGCAACGCTGATCGAAGCCGCGTTGCTCGAGAGAGATTACCGGTACATCTGCGGCAACGAGCGAGAGCCAGGGGCCAGTCTTTTCGAAGACAATAAGAGCGGCGCGAATTTAGAGCGATCCAACTGCATCGCAAAATTTATCAAAACACGCTGAGCGCCACCTCCGGCGAATGACGGAAGGACAAATGCAACTTTGCGAATGCGCGGTGGCTTCATGAGGTCGCGATATGAGCCGCGGTTAGCGCTCGATTTCGCGCAAGACTTCTCAGGCCTTCCGCTGCTGCCAATCCCACCTCGCTGCCGCGTAATTTCGCAAGAAATCCGATTGTCTCGACCGAACGCGGATGTGGCGCTGAGCGAATTTCGCTACGGTAACATTGCATCGCAGCGCATTTGCGATCGAGATAGGCGCCGATATCGACATAGCGTGTCGGGTGAAATCTATTTTCGCCCAACGCATATTCAGACGAAGACAGCACCTCGCCCGCATAAACGTTCCGTATCGCGCTGCCCGGCAACGGCCGACAAGCCGTGAGGACCGCGCGGGCGATAACTTGATGGTCGACGTTCAGATCACCGTCGTGGTGAGTGTAAACGGAGGTAGCGCCACACTTGGCGAGAAATGCTTCGACGAATTTGACTACATCGAGGAGCGGCACTGAATCCATGCGATTATCCGGGAAATCTCCGAATGTAACGTTCGCCAACGCCGAGCGTTCGCGCGGCCGAACGGGCATCGTCACGCAGTTTTTCGAGGTCCTTGCGGTCGGCAGAATTATCGCTGCTACGGGCGGCCAGGCCGGTTGCCAAGATCAGCAAGTGGACCTTGTCGCCCCGATCCGAGTGCCGGCACATGATGCCGCCAAAAGCGAGGACCTCATCGTCCGGATGCGCGACAATCACAGCAATATTTTCACCGGCCATAATGCTCTCCGAATTATTTTGTCGTCAGTTCGTAGACCAGATGGTCTTCGTGTCGCGCAACGAGGCCAAAACCAGCGCGATCAAATAGCCGCTGCGATCTTTCGTTGCTCGGTTTCACGCGAGCGCGAATGGTTTGCAGGCCTGGACGCTCGCGGCTGAGCATACCGATGCCATCTGTAAGTGCTTCGCGCGCGATACTGCTCCCGCGTTGCTCGCCGATGACGTAAATATCGACTTCGTAAGCGTCATTGTTCTTCATCAGTCGCAACTGCCCCACCGGCTTTTGGCCGGATTCGATGATCCACATAAAGGTCTCAGGATCAGCGAGCCGAGCGGCGAACCACTTCTCGTGCTGCCCGCGAGCGATAAGGCTGACCGTGAGCAGCTTGCCGGCAAGCGCATCCGGTTCGTTGACCCAGCGGAACAACAGGTCAGAGTCAGCCAGACTGACACGCCGCAAGCTAACCGTCATCGGACGGCGAAGGTGGGCTGTACCGGCTTGCCGCGCAGACGCGCGGCTGGATCAGGGCTATCGAGCGCGTCGCGAACGGCCCCGGCCGCGGTATCGATAGCCGAGATCGTTTCCTGCATCACCGCGTCGTTATCGTGAGCAAGCGACAGATTAAAACTTGCGCCAAGCAGCAAGCCGTTCGCGTTGAATTCCTGCCGCAGCAGACTGATCAGCAGATTTTGCGCGACCGGCGCCTTTCCGATCTTGATGCGCGGCCACCACCCCTCGCCGGCAAACGATACGAACTCACCAAGTCCCCGCTGCCGCAGCGTCGCGGTCGCCCCGTCGCGCAACTTGCTCCCCGCGGCGCCAGAGCCGGGCGATGACATTTTCGCGTTGCAGTTTGTCGATGGTCGCAAGCGCGGCGGCGATCGATAGCACCTCGCCGCCAAACGTAGTCGAGAAGAAGATGTCTTCGATCTTCCGCATGATTTCGGCGCGCCCCACCAATGCGGAGATCGGCATGCCGTTGCCCATAGCCTTGCCGAAGCATGCGAGGTCCGGAGTCACGCCATAGTGAGCCTGCGCTCCAGCCAGATGCAGACGGAAGCCGGTGATGACTTCATCGAAAACAAGCACCACGCCATAGTGCGTCGTCAGCTCGCGCAGCCGCTGCAGGAAGCCCGGCGCCGGCACCTGGGTGCCACCGGCCTCCAGGATAACCGCGGCAAATGATTCCGGCTCAGCCTTCAGCAAGCGCTCCAGCGCTGCCGCATCGTTGTAAGGAAAATTCGCAGACAGATCGCGCACCGCGTTTGGAACGCCGAGGCTGCGCGTCGTCGTGCCGATATACCAGTCGTGCCAGCCGTGGTAGCCGCAGATCGCAACCTTCGACCGTCCGGTATGGGCGCGGGCAAGCCGGATTGCGCCGGTCGTGACGTCGGAGCCATTCTTGCCGAAACGCACCATTTCGGCGCATGGGATCAGCTCGACCAGACGCTCGGCGAGCGCCGCTTCCTTCGGATGGGCGAGCGAGAACGTAATTCCTTCATCGAGCTGCGCGCGAATTGCGTTGTCGACATCGGGATCGCAATAGCCCAGGACTACCGGCAGCAGCCCCATCACATAGTCGATGTACGTATTGCCATCGAGATCAGTGACACGGCAGCCCTTGCCGGATTGCAGAAACAGTGGCGCCGCGCCTTCCACCCATTGCTGCGAGCTTTTGGAAAATGTCTGGCTTGCAAGCGGAATGGTCTTCTTCGCGCGCGCAAAGAACGCATTGCTCTTGTCGTAGCGGCGTCCGGTCATGCCGCTGCCTCCTGCGGCCACAGCAGCATGGGGTGGACATAGGGCGCCACGAGATCCTTCAGATTTGGATTGGCGTCGACGAAAGCGATGATGTCGGCGAGCGGGATCAGCGGCGCCTTGTCAGCAAGCGCTTGATAGATGGCGCGGCACAGCACGAGGTCCTCCGGATAGTCGACCGTTAGCCGGAGATCCATCCGTGCGAGTTCCGGTGGAGGCATGATGGTCTCGACGCGGAAATCCTTCCGATGCTGGCGGATATAGCGGGAGCACCCTTCGCTGCGATGATGCGCGGTGCCGCGCTCATGCGAAGCCTCAAGGGCCGATAGTTTGTAGATTTCGAAATGCGTGCCCTCGGGCAAGCCATCGGTCGCGGTGACATCGTTGTCGTGTTCGACGTGGCGTCGCCACGCATCGGCGACCGGCTCAAAATAGAGAAAGGGGCACTCGGTGGTAATGCGGAAAACGTCGGTCGCGTTGGCCGCACGGCCGCATTGAATGAGCCGCATCAGCACATCAATCTCATCGCCGACGATATGCGGAATGCCCCGCTGCGCGGCAAGCTCGATAAACGGCTGGTTGCCGGCACCTTCCGCGATGCCCAGCACCGCCGTATCGATGGCCGGCAGGCGCTCCATGGTATCGAGGATCTGCCCGATGATGGTGCGGTCCGGCGCGAGATTTTGCAGCGGCTTGCCGTAAAGACGCTTGCCTTGCACACGGCAGGCCAGCGCGGCGACGAGACGACGGCTCACGCCAGATCCTCCGGCAGAATCGGCTCGCCGGCCGCGAGATCGCGGACGGGCTTACGGCCCATGACTTTGGCGGGATCGTGAAACCCCCAAACTCAGGGATGCGCGGCGTCCGCTTGAACTCCAGATCTTCGGCCGCGATGTGCACGACCCTTCTGGAGCGCGCGTGCGGCGATCAACTTTTTCACCGCCTTGTCGCGATATTTCTTCTCACCATCGTTCAAGGCCATGTCGGCCGGGCCGAAGGCTCCTTCCAGACGACGAATTGTCGCGACATAGTCAGCGAACTCATCCGCTTCGAGCGCCGAAACGTAGTCCTCGACCTCGAGGAAGCGGCTGATCGTCAAATGCTTTTCGATCCAATCGACACCGAGCGCCATCGCCATGATGGACACATGCAGACGATCCGGATCCTTGCCGTCGACGTGGTCGAGGTAACCCAGCCCGATATTCGGAATTGCGAGCGCAGAAGCGGCAACCGCGCGAGATTGCTGTTCGCAACCGGCGTCGGCTCTGATTGAAACCCATAAAGCAGCGTGAGACGGTCGAGCCCATTCCAGCGTTTGACATCGGCGATCAATCCTTCGATCTCGTCGGCCGCCACGCCACCGAGGGAAACGAATACCTGACCCGCGATGTCGAAGGCCTTTCGGATCACCGCACGATTGAAAAAATTCGACGAGTGGATCTTGATGCCGTCGGGCTTGATCGCCTCGGCAACCCGCAGCGCACGATCACCGGACACATCGGTGAAAAGCAGAATGCCTTTCTCGACAGCGCGGGCCTTCGCAGCCTTCCAGACCGATAGGTCCATTTCCAGTTTTTTGAACCAATCGTAGTACTGATAACCGGGTTCAGCGACATCGTCGGCATAGACGATCTGAAACTTAACGGCATCGGCGCCGGCCTTGGCGGCAGCACGAACATAGAAGTCGCAATAGTCGGCACGGCCTTCGTAGCCTTGCGCAACCTCCGCGATGATGCGTGTGGTCATTCGTTATTTCGCCTGGGTCAGCCGGAATTTAGGGTTGAAGCATGCGACGTAAACCTTGTCCGACAGCCGTGGCGGATTTTGCGTCGCGTCCATGAACTGATCTTTGAGCGCGGTCTCGATATGAAATCCGGCCCCGGTATAGGCTTTGATCGAGCCGATATTGTCGGAATCGATGCTGGCGGAAAGCTTGCGGATATTAAAGTCGTCGAATGCAATGCCGATCCCGAGCCGGATGGCCTCGCGCGCCCGCCCCTGCCCCCAGGCGCTGCGATCCCCGATCACGGTCACCATGTCCGAAATCATGTAGCGCCGGTGGATTGGCCCGATCTTGAGATTGCCGATATGCCGCGAATCTTCAGTCGCGCAGATGGCATACATGGACCAGGCGTCATCCTGCAAACCACGTCGCCAATGATCAATCGCGTCCGCGCGCGAGATGTTGCGGGCATCGAGAAACCGCGTCACCAATGGATCCCGAAACCAGCTGACATACGTTTCTGTAAAGTCCTCCTCGGTAAGAGGCCGAGGAAGACCTTTGAACCGGTGCGTACGACCGCGTTCACGGCATTTGCCCCAGTGGCACGACGCGGCAGTCCATATAGGGGATAACCGCCACATCACTTGGGAGCTTGATCTCCGCCACCGATTTGCCGTTAGCGAGCGCGATCAGATCGTCATAGAACGGAACGCCGGCGAGAATGGCGGCGGCGATCGAGCCCGAAGGCCGGGGATTAATCTCGATCGGGACTGCTTCACCGCGCTTGTTGGTCATCAGGTCGTAGTCGTAGAGCCAGGACAGTTTAAGCGCGGCTGTGATGCGCTCGGCCAGATCCAAAAGCGGCTTGGTCGGCGTGAGCATCACCGCCGGTAAAAGGTATGCCGGCCGGATTAAGACGCCGCCGTGGCATCGCGCGCAGGACTTTTCCGTCCTTCGCCAGCACGTCAATGTCGTAGGCGGGCGCCATCAGCCGCTCCATAACGATCGCGGGCAGCGGGGTCTGGGACAAATGGCTGCGCTGGAACGTGTCGATATCCATATGCAATTCGCGCGAACCGAGATAGTGCTCCGCACCTTTGACATCTTTTCGCACCACGATGGTGCCTCGGTTACCCCGCGCTGTCGTCGGCTTCACGGCAAACTCACCGAAGTCGCGCGAGAAGCGCGCCACCGCATCGGCGAGCGCCGCTTGTGTTTCCACCTTGAGGAAAGCCGGCATGCCAATACCCGCTTTCGCCAACAGCTCATAGGTTTCGAATTTGTCGCTCATGACCTTGAGTGTCGATAGCGGTGCGCACGCAAGAATTGCACCGGCGCGTTCAACGCGCGGCCTTTGCGCAGCAAGCGCGAGCGCCTCTTCGTCGGACCAAGGCAGCACGATGTCGATGCCATGCCGCTCAATCAGTGCGACGATCGCATCGACATAGCCTGGATCGGCGCCGTCAGGCACCTGCGCAAATGCATCGGCAAAATAGCGCCCGGTGGCATCGGTCCGCGCGTCCACGCCGAGGACGAAGACGCCCTCATGCCGCGATTGTTTGAGCAGCCGGATATTCAACGGCGCGAGCGTGCCACCCGCCGCCGTAACCAGAATGCGTCGCTTCACGTCATTCCCTCGATCGCGGCGGCAGTCAGACCGCTTAATCGCGGAACGGCGCGCGTTGTCCGCTTTCCAATGACCTCATGATAGCGGCGCGCGGGCAGCGCAGCGCGATCGGCCGGCAGCCGCATCAGATAGAGGTCGTCTGGCGTAACCGAGGTGCCTGGCGCCAGATCCCGTGCGGCAACCAGCCTTCGGTGGCGGCCATCGCGTAAAGGTATCTCTGCTTCAACTGGCGCTTTTTCGCTGGTGCCGAGCATCGCCTCGATCTCGCGGATCGCACGCACCATCTGCATGAACTCGGCTGGCTCGATCGAAATGGCATGATCGGCGCCGGGAGCAGATGCATCAAACGTAAAATGCTTCTCGATCAGCTTCGCCCCAGCTGCCACTGCCGCCAGTACAGCGAGATGCCCGTCGTGGTGGTCGGAATAGCCAACTGGGCAGTCGCCGATTTTGGCGAGCGCCGCCATCGCTTTGAGATTGAGCGTTGCGGCAGGTGCCGGATAAAGCGATGTGCATTGCAGCAATGCCATCTCACGACAGCCCGCGCCGCGGGCGGCCGCGACGGCCTCCTGCACTTCATTAGCGCGCGCCATGCCCGTCGACATGATCAGCGGCTTGCCGCCGGCCGCAGCCATTTCGATCAAAGGAAGGTTCGTCAGAAGCCCCGACGAGATTTTGATAGCCGGCATGCCAAGCTCAAGAAGCAACCCCAACGCGGTCGGGTCGCCGGGGGTCGAAAACAGGATGACACCGGCTTTCTTCGCCGCCGCCATCATGCGCGCGTTTGCTTCGCGCGACAGCGTCGCGCCTTTAAACAGACGATGACTGTCCGTGTCGGGGTGGTAGCTCTCGTCGGGAGTTACGGTCTGCAGCTTGACCGCGTCCGCACCTGCCTCTGCTGCGGCAATGATCAGCTTTTCGCAAAGCTTTTCGTCACCGCCGTGATTGATGCCGATCTCGGCAATAACGAAACAAGGCGCGCCCTGCCCGACTTTTCGTCCGGCGATGGAGATGGTGTCAACCATGCAGCTCAGCGACAATCTTCGCGGCCCGGCGGCCAACCGAACCGGGCGGTCCAACGATTGAATTCAACAATAACCGCTCGCGTTCTTTTCCCTTGGCATCCCATTCGCGGCGCAAGTCGGCCATATCGCGATTGAGCAGCTCGATAAGACGCTGCGGCCAGTCGGGCTGGTCCATATCGATGGCAAAAAAAGCCTCTGCCACGGCCTCATTCAATTCATCGTCCATGAGGTCTTGGACGCGACGCGAGCAAAGCCGCACCAATGGAATGTCTGCGCCGACGCACCAGCCAAGCGTGCTCTGGTTAGCCTGCGTGACGATGATATCGGCCGCGGAACGCACATAACGGAAATCTGCGCGATCGATAAGTCGCACGTTCGCCGGCAACTTGAACACATCGCGATAACTCACGTCGTGAGGAAAGCGCTGCGTCGGATAGGCTTTGTACAGAACCTGCTTGTTGACGGCGCCATAGACGTCGCACAGCAGGGTCTTCTCGGTCGTAAATACGTATTGCTCGACTGAATTGTCGTCACCGGACCGCATGTTTCCGCCGTACAGAAGCGTCGACACATGCATGACTGTGGGGCCGCCGCCATTGAGCTGCAAACGATGCCGCGCGCGCGCGCGCTGCAGTGGGCGCCAGAAGATGTGCCGGGTTTGATCGGCCAGGCCGACCACGCGAATATCGCAGTTCTTGGCGGGTGCCCGCCGGAACGAAGCCGCGGCGCGTGCTGACGATGCCATGAGGACGTCGCAAGTCGTCGCCTCCGAAACCTGCAGCCTGCGCTCGGTGGTATGCGCGAGGCCGGTCGTCGTCCCATGCTCGAAATCGATGAGTTTCACGCCGTGCTCGTGGCACGAGGCATGCAGTTGCCGTCCGACCGGCCCATAAATGCCGCTCGTCATCAGAATGCGCGGTTTCGCGGTGCTGTCGAACGTTCGTTCGAGCGCGGCATCGATCGCCTTGACCGCGCCCGCAAGCCCGGAAAGCCCGGCCGACAGGTGCTGAAGCACGACGGCAGCAATCGCACGCGCCGAATGCTCGGGGAACACGCCAAGCCGAGCGATGCGTTCTCTGAGGAAGGCGCCGACCCGTTCTTCAAGCCAGGGATCGACCCGGCAGGCCGCGCCAAAGGCGGGAGCCTCGGGTCCTGGATAAGCCGGAAGTTTGAATGTGCCGAACTTAACGCCGCGCGCAGCGAGCCAAGGCAATGTTTCGCTCAACACCTCACTGGTCTTGCCGACCGCAATCCGGCTACCGTTACGGGCTGCCGTCAGCCGGAGGCGCTTGGCAAGTTCGAACAGCGCTTGTGCGGGAGGGACGAGCAGTACGCGCATCCAAAAATCATCGGTCGACGTGTCATTGAAATCGGACGGTGGCGCGAATGAGACCGGTATGAACTCGAACGCCCGGTTGTCGAAGAAACCGGCTTCCGCCAGCGCACGATGCGGACTCCCGAAACGCGGGACATTCCATGGCGAGGCCGGTATCCAACGGGGCTGATCCGGCGCAAAAAGCAGCAACGAGCCGGCGCCGAATTCCGCGAGCGCGCGCTGAGCCATGAGACCGCGCTGGACGAGCGTTGTCAGCAAAGCACGCATCGGCATGGTGATATTGAGCGGACCGGGCCGACCGCCGTAGTGTGCCGCCGCCTCGTGACGCTCCAAAAGGGTGTCGAGCGCGAGCAAGATGTCGATGGCGCCGCGGCCAAGCTGGTTGCTTCCTCTTGGCTCAAATAAGCGCTGATATCCTGAGATGTCCGACCCCGGCTCTCGGATCGTGGGCGAGCAATGGATTGTCGGTCGCAATACGCGCACTTCGCTCGCGCGCGTGCAGCCGCGACGCCGCTCAGCGTTTCGACGAAGGCGAACGGTTCACTCATTCCGATTAGTTTTGTAAGACGTCGCGGATCGATTGGGCGATCGTTTCGACATCACGATCGGAAAGTCCCACGTACATGGGAATACTAAGTGTGTTTCGATAATACGTGTCGGCGCCAGGCGTGGCGCCATTCGCCATGTTCTCGTAGTAGGGCTGCCGATTGAGCGGAATGTAGTGGACCTGTGAGCCGACCCCGCGCGCGGCAAGTTCTTTCATGACCTGGCCACGCGTTTTTCCGATCGCCGCAAAATCGATGGCAACAGGATAAAGATGCCAAGCATGACCCTCGTCTGGGGGCGGCGTTCGGAGGTGGTTCATCCCACCCAAAAGCTTGTCGTATAGCCGAGCGATCTCCTGCCGACGGCGAATTCCCTCTTCGAGTCGGCCCAGCTGGCTCAGACCCAACGCGCATTGCATTTCACTGGCGCGATAATTCCAGCCGACTTCGTGCATCTCATAGTACCAAGGCGCATCCGGCTCAGGCGCGTGAACCCATTCCTTTGGGATCACGGGTCATGCCGTGGTTGCGAAAAAGCCGCATGCGTTCGGCAAGTGCCGCATCGTTGGTAAGCGCTGCGCCGCCCTCACCCATAGCGACGTGCTTGATCGCGTGAAAACTGAATACGGCAATGTCCGAATGAGCACAGGACCCGACCGCGTAGGTTTGACCACTTTCGTCGCGATATTCGGCAAGGGGAGCGTGAGAGGCGTCTTCCACCAAGGCGATGCCACGTTCATTGGTCATTTTGCGGATTGCAGCCATATCGCAAACGCCGGCCCGCAAGATGCACCACCGACACGGCAGAAACAGGAATTCGACAACGATCGAGCGCCGACCCCAGCGTCTCCGCGGTGATGTTGCCCGTTTCGGAATCGACATCGGCAAACGCAACCGGCGCCTCGCACATACGTGCTGCATTTGCGGTCGCCAGGAATGTAATCGGGCTGGTTAGAAGCCCGCGGTCCGGGCCCATTGAAAGCGCGAGGTAAGCCAGATGCAGCGCAGCCGTACCCGAGTTGCAGACGACCGCATGTTTTGCACCAAGCTTCTGCGCCAACCCGCTTTCGAACGCGGCAAGTTTGGGGCCCTGCGTCAAATATTGGCCGCGCATCGAGTCTGACGACGGCGTCAATATCCGCTTGCGTCACCTCGGGACGTGCGTAAGGAAACTTCATTTCCGTCACGCGGCAGCCTTTTGAATTAATGTCTCCGCGACCCTGATCGCGCCTTTACCATCAACCAGAGATAGCCCGCGCTGGCGCATCTGTGAAATCTTGCGGCTATCACTCACTAATGCGCCGACTGGCTGTCGAAATTGCCTTTTCGTCAGAGCCGCAGGAGAGCACGGCTCCGGTTTCGCCCCATGCCCGCACCAAGTGTTCCTGACGCTCACTCTGGGCGACCAGAATGCTTGGTAATCCGCAGCAAGCTCTTTCGAATTGCGACACGCCTGGGGCACCGATGGCAATATCGAACGTTCCATACTGTGTCGGCCAAGTCTTCATCCGTGCGCAGCATTTCAACATTGCTGCAATTGCTTTATTGCGGCAGCGACGTCGACCCTGTGAACGGCATTTGGACCCAGCGCCACCACGGCTCGAATTCGATCCGTATGTTCGGTCAGCCCCTTGAGCGCCGTCATTGTTCGATTGCTGCTGTCGTATGCGCCAAAGGCAATCAACACCGCTAGCCGATCTGCTGGACGTTTTCGCGACGCGTGCGCGCGTTTTCATTTCGTTCGGCAAAAGCAGCCGGTAACGGCATATATTTTGGGCCAGACAAAGACGCATCACTCTCGGTCTGCCCTGGATTTGGATTGATCGAGATTGCTTCCGGTCCGTGTGCGGGAGCATCGCGAAATGCCGCAACAAATCCTTCGCGGACCGCGTCACTGATGACCGAATCGCTGATCGCATAACTATCGAAGATCAACGCTTGAATTGTTCGTTCACGCAGTGCTGACAATGCAGTGTCGGCGGATCCGCTGCGGTCTCGCAAACCACGAGAGATGGCCAGCTCGCCGCAACGGCGCTGTCCGGATCGCAATAAATTACCGCCTCGCGTATCCAGGGCTAACGCCAATGCTCGCGATCGCGCGAAATGCCCTGCCCCAAAACGTCGGATCGGTCGCGACACGAAAACCCCAGCGCACTAGTTCACCGCGCTGCGACGCTTTGCACTAGCGCTTTCAACTCATCGGTCGACAGCCACCAGTCGTTTGTGTTGCTGGCATATTCGAAGCTGTTCTCGATGGCTTTGCCGCGTTCTTTGATCCGATCGAGAAAGGCCGAAACATTCCACCAATGATGCGCCGGCTGAAGGACATAATATTTACCCATATCGACGCAGTTGCGCGATTCCTCGCCCGGGATCATCACTTCATGCAATTTCTCGCCTGCCCGGATACCGATAACCTCGAACTTCCCGCCGGGAACGATGATCGGCACAAGGTCGAGCACCTTCATGCTGGGTAGCTTCGGCACGAAAATCTCGCCGCCCAACATTTCCTCAAGCGCATTTAGAACAAATTCGACCCCCTGATCGAGCGTAATGGCAAAGCGCGTCATCTCCGGATGCGTGACCGGTAGTGTCTTTTTTCCCTCGGCCGCAAGGCGTTTGAACAACGGGATGACGCTGCCGCGAGAGCCGACGACATTGCCATAGCGCACGACCGAAAACCGGGTCCGGTGCTTTCCCGCGAGATTGTTAGCGGCAATAAACAACTTGTCGGAACAAAGTTTCGTTGCACCGTAAAGATTGATCGGGTTGGCTGCCTTATCCGTCGACAAGCGCAACCACGAGCTTCACATCGTTTTCGATTGCCGCGTCGATCACGTTTTCCGCGCCTAAAACATTGGTGGCGATGCATTCCGTCGGATTGTATTCGGCGGCGGTAATATGTTTCATCGCGGCCGCATGAACGACAATATCGACACCTGCCAACGCGCGCATCATCCGCTGCCGGTCCCGCACGTCGCCGACGAAATACCGCAAACAAGGATACTTTGACTCCGGGAAACGTTGCGCCATTTCGAACTGCTTGAGCTCGTCGCGGCTGAAAATGACCAGCCGACGGGGCTTGTGATCGCGCAAGACCGTCTCGACGAACTTCTGCCCGAAGGAGCCGGTGCCGCCGGTTACGAGCAACGATTTTCCGTCCAGATTCTGCTCATTGCATTGACTTTCAAAATTCATGGACGTTGTGCGGTACCCCAAAAACCGCGCGCAAGATCAGATCGAATCCAGCTAGCTTGATGTAGGTGAACCCCATGTCACGTCGCCATTTGCCGCAACTGGATCAGGTCCTTAAGTGCGGTATAGCTGGTAAGCGGGAGCACACGGAGCATTCCCGCCGCTCTCGAGCGCACCGTAATAGAAACCGACCTTTGCGACTTGAAAAAAAGTCAGTCCCTTCGTCCAGCGGCGTTTGTTCGAGAACACCTGTGCAACCCGTTGGGTCGATGTACCGACCACGACCGGCTTGCCAAGCTGGGTCGGCTTGGTCAAGACATCCGAATATGAGATGCCCAGGTGCTGCGCAACCGCGCGCATCGACGGTTCCAGGTTGTTGCCAGTCAGAGTTCTCATACAGGACGAAGTGCACGGCGGGATGACCAACGAATGGAATTCAACTCGTCAAAAATGACCAATGGATCCATCGTCTCCGCACGGAGTTTGAAACCGAAACTGTTTTTCTCCCGGAATTTTACCAAGCTCCGCACGATATCCAGAGGCTCCCGGACGATCACAACGATCCGCCCCTCGGGAAAAGCGAGAAGAAGTACGGAAACAAAATCGAGGGACGACCACCCGCTTCCTTGAAGACCCAGGATTTTGGCACGGGACCCGAACTCCCCCGCGCCATGTCATTCACACTTTCAATATCAGCCCGAATAACATCCTTAAGGTCGGTGATGTCATCGGGGGTCAAGCTATCGAGCAGATTGCCTGGAGGGAGCGGCAGGTCGCGATTGCGCGCCATCAGCCGCCGATAGTCATCGAGGGCAACCGGGTACCGGGGCACGCCGGCCTTGGCGAAGCGCCAAATTTTAAACTCGCCGGGCCAGACAAGCGCTTCATCACTGCCATCAACCAGGTTTTGTAACAGCGTGGTCCCGGATTTCCGCGGCCCAAATATCATGTGGCCGTTTGCGGACCAAGGTGAAAGCGTCAGCGGCTTTCGTGTCATTGACGTGACTTCAGCACAGTATCAAGGGGCACTTTGCACCTAAGAAGTCAGGTGTGGCGCAAACCCGCACGACGCAACGTCCGCCGGCCGATCTCGCGCAGATTTTGCGCCAATGGAACGCTGTGATGGGTTGCGATGCCGCTGAAGGTGTCGAGGTGATCGATACTGTTGAATTTGGTCCAGTCACCATAGGGATGCCGCACGTCATAGCTGACGATACGATTGTTCGCGGACATCATCACCGTACCGAACACGCCCGGCTCGACCAGCGGCTCAAGATCCACCATGCGCGCCGATTTTGACGGAACACGAACACGGACGACCGCTCTGCTTCGCCACGGAAGCCGGCAACAATCGCTTTGTCGTAAGGATTAATTAGCAGAATGGACTGACCGCATTTCCGCTTGGGATCGACATATACCGCCGAGTGAAGTTGGCAGAAATTGCCCCATGCCTTCATTTGTTCGATCACGCGATAATGCGCATATTTCGTGTCGTAGTTCACAGTGACACAGCGTCCGTCATTACCGGCAAACAGCGCGTAGCCGGTTTTGGGGACGAGCTTGCGAAAGATTGGCTGATCGGCAGTGATGTTGATCTCGGCGAAGCCGAGACCAGGCGTGCTTGAGGTGAGCCAGATGGTATCCCGATTGACCGCGCCGTCGTTGCACAAAATCTCGTGCTCGTGCCGCTCGACCACCTCGCCTTCGCAGTACGACGTGATGGTAACGTTTAGCTTGCCAGTGAAATGCAGATCGCTGGCACGGGTATTGATGGCATGTTGTACGGCAGATGCATAAAGCACGTGCCCTTCCGAGGCCGGAAAGAGCGGACATATCTTCGGAGCCAGATAGTGAAAATGTCGCATTCCGTTATTTCGCGTCCGGAAAGTGATCGATACTATAATAGCCACTCGGCTGAATTTTGAGCAACTACTCTGAACCAGGTC